>CANKUU010000005.1 GCA_947486785.1 uncultured Flavobacteriaceae bacterium
CTTCAATCAAATTTGAAACAACAAATACCACGCAGTTAACTCTTTTTTACTAAATTCCTTATGTCGAACTCAGGTTAGAATTAATAATCTATTACTTAAAATCTAATTGAAAACAGCTATATTTAGCAACTTCTTAAAACCAATATATCATATGAAGTTTCTTGTTATTCAGTTAAAAATGATTGGCGATGTTCTGACAAGTACTGTGATATGCGAAAGTCTAAAATATCATTTCCCAAAAGCAACAGTTCATATGGTTGCAAATGAAAATACACTTCCTGTTTTAGCTGAAAATCCCTTCATTGATGAATTAATTGTTTTCAAAAAAGAGTACAGAAGTAATAAAAAGAAGTTCTATTCTTTTTTAAAATCGGTACAAAAAACCAAATACTATGGCGTAATCGATGCTTTAGGAAAACTAGAAAGTAATTTAATTACCTATTTTGCAACATCAGATATAAAAATAGGTATTCATAAATGGTACACCGCTTGGGTTTATTCGAATACTATTATAGAATCAAAACAATCTGATGAAGTAACCCCCTTGGCCATCTCAAATAGACTGCTTTTACTTCAACACTTAGTAAAAGGCAAAAAATTTATCACCTATCCTAAAATCTACTTAACAGACTTAGAAATTTCAAAAGCAAAGGATACTCTTAAGGGTATTAAAAAAGCAAAAGCGCAAAAGCTGGTAATGGTTAATATTCTTGGAAGTTCGCCGCACAAAACATATCCAAAAAAGTATATGGCTCATATACTTGACGTGATTTGTGAAGAAAACGATGTAATACTGTTATTTAATTACATACCTGAACAAAAGAAAGAAGCACAATCAATTTTACAACAATGCTCAAATAACACTAAAAATTGTACACAATTTAATTTTTACGCCCCTTCGCTACGAGACTTTATTGCTATTTTATCTCAATGTGATCTACTTGTGGGTAATGAAGGGGGTGCCGTAAATATGGCCAAGGCCCTCAACATACCCTCTTTCTGTATTTTTAGTCCGTTTATTTTAAAACAAGCATGGCACGGAAACGCATACAAAAACCATGAGAGCGTACATCTAAAAGATTTTAGACCAGAACTCTTTGAGCAGGTAGACAAAAAGGCAATTAAAAAAAAATCGAAACAACTCTACCAATATTTTCAACCACAACTTTTTGAAGAAATTTTAAAATATTTTCTTAAAAATAACTTGCACTAGTTTATGTCGGAAATAGAAAACAAAAAATTTGACCTAGCGGTTGTTATAATTAACTATAACTCTTCAGAGTATAGCAAAGCATGCATTTCAAGTGTTTTAGAAAATACATCTAGGTCTATTTCTTATGAAATTATTGTAGTTGATAATTGTTCAGAAAAAGAAGAATACGAAAAGTTAGATACTTTTATTCGTCAGCTAGGTAATATGTCTGTTAAACTATTTAAAAGCAGAATAAATATGGGTTTTGGCGGAGGTAATATGTATGGCATCCAATATGCCTCGGCGCACTATTATTTGTTTTTAAATAATGACACTTTACTACTAAACGACCCCATTCAACATTGTTACAACTTTATGCAGGCAAACCCATCTGCGGCCATTTGCGGACCTCAAATTTACAATGAAAACGAAGAAAGAGTAATTAGTTTTGATCATTTCACTTCATTTGCAAGAGAAGTTTTTGGTAGAAAAACTCCAGAAATATTATTCTCAAAACCTGATAGAAAAAAAAAATACCAAAACCCCATAGAAGTAGACTATGTTAACGGTAGTTTTATGTTCTTTAGAGCTGCTGATTTTGATAGTGTAGGAGGATTTGACACTAATATTTTTCTATATTTTGAAGAATGTGACATTTGTTTTCGCCTAAATAAAAAAGGAAAAAAAACATTTTTTATACCCTCTGCAAGTTACATACACTATCAAGGGGTTAGCGTTAACAAAACCAAAATACCAATTGAAAGTAAAATTGAACTAAAAACTTCGATGTTTTATGTTATCAGAAAAAACTATGGTTACTTACACTATTTATTACTCCGCCTAGTTTTTATTATTCGTTATGGGCTTACTTCGTTAATAAAACCAACATACTTTAAACTCTTTTGTAGAATTTTAATTGGATTGCCTTTAGGAAAATCTTTAAAGCAAAAACAAGTCATTCAATAATTAAAAGCCCTCAACTAGAACTAATTTAAATATGAATAAAGAAATTGACAATGCCATATCAGTTTTAAACGACGGAGGGCTTATACTCTACCCTACCGACACACTATGGGGTATTGGTTGTGACGCTACTAATGAAAAAGCAGTGCAAAAGATTTACACCCTAAAACAACGTATAGATAGCAAAGCTTTAATTTGTTTAGCCGCAAACGATTTTATGCTAGAAAAACACATTAAAAAAGTGCCAGATGTAGCCTATGAACTTATGGATCTTAGCACTAAACCAATCACCATAATTTATGATCAACCGATAGGTGTTGCTAAAAATTTGATCGCTACCGATAATACTTTAGGTGTTCGGGTAGCTTCAGATAAATTTTGCAAATACTTAATAAATAAATTTAAAAAGCCTATCGTATCAACCTCAGCAAATATTTCTGGGCAACCTGCACCAAAAACTTATGCAGAAATTTCTAATTCAATTTTAAAAGGTGTTGACTATGTGGTAGATTTGCAGCAGAACCATACTACTGGAGAAGCATCAACAATTATAAAATTGAGTAATGATGGTACAGTAAAAGTGATACGTAACTAATGCAACAAACTTTTCAAGAAGCACTTCAACTTCCTATTTTTACAATATTGCGCCAAGCTGCAAAAGAAAACCGAGTTGATTGTTACGTTATTGGTGGTTTCGTGCGAGATTATTTACTTCATCGTGGCACTCCTAAAGATATTGATATTGTAGCAATAGGTAGTGGTATTCAATTAGCAGAAAAAGTTGCATCATTGTTACCAAATAAACCCAAAGTATCTGTTTTTAAAAATTTTGGAACTGCAATGCTTAAATATCAAGGTGTTGAACTAGAATTTGTGGGTGCTCGTAAAGAAAGTTATCATCATAGTAGTAGAAAACCAATAATTGAAAACGGCAGTTTAGAAGATGATCAAAATAGGCGAGATTTTACTATTAATGCCTTAGCAATATCTTTAAACGAAAGAAATTATGGGGCGTTAATTGATCCTTTTAATGGAGTTACGGATTTAAAGGAGAAAATTATTCGTACTCCATTATCACCTGAAATAACTTATTCTGACGATCCGTTAAGAATGATGCGTGCCATTCGTTTTGCAACACAGTTAGAATTTAAAATTGCGCTACCATCTTTACAAGCTATTGGCGCAAATAAAGACCGCATTACCATTATTTCTAAAGAACGTATTGTTGATGAGTTATGTAAAATTTTAGCAAGTAAAAAGCCCTCTATCGGACTTTCATTATTGCACAAAACAGAGCTCTTATCATATATTTTACCAGAATTAGTTGCGTTGCAAGGCATAGAAGAGATTGAAGGCCAACGCCATAAAGACAATTTTTGGCATACTTTAGAAGTTGTAGACAACATAAGTAAAACTACAGATAACTTATGGCTTCGTTGGGCAGCATTATTACATGACATTGGTAAAGCCCCAACTAAAAAATTTCATAAAAAATTAGGATGGACTTTTCACGGGCATGAATTTGTAGGCGCTAAAATGGTATATAAAATTTTTAAACGCCTAAGAATGCCACTAAATGACAAAATGAAGTTTGTGCAAAAAATGGTTTTAATGAGCTCACGTCCGATAGTTCTTTCAGAAGATTTTACGACGGATTCGGCCGTTCGCAGATTGGTTTTTGATGCTGGCGATAACGTAGAAGATCTTATGACCCTTTGTGAAGCGGATATCACTACTAAAAACATAAAAAAACAAAATAAGTACAAAAATAATTTTAAACTGGTTAGGCAAAAAATTAAGGAAGTTGAAGAGCGCGATCAGGTACGCAATTTTCAGCCCCCAGTTTCTGGAGAAGAAATTATGAGAATTTTTAATTTAAAGCCTTCTAAAGAAATCGGCATCATTAAAGAAGCGATTAAAGAAGCGATTTTAGATGGTAAAATTCCAAATGATTATGAGTCTGCAAAACAATATATGTTTAAAAAAGCTGAGCAACTAGGTATAAAGTATTAATATTTATGGCTCCTTTTTTATTTAAACAACACTTACTCAAAATCCTACCACACTTTTCGCCGCTTTCACAACAAAAAATTAGAAAACGTCAAAATTTTAACAAAAAAGGCACTTCTAAACCCTAGCTTTGTTAAAATTTATGTATTTTCATTGCATTTTATTTATTTCTTTACAAAAAATGAAATTAAAATTCAGAATAGGTTTAATAAATAGCATTTCAGATTAAAGGTTTTTTCGATTGCCAAAAAAATGGTAAAACCTTAGCTTATGATATGCTTTTCAAAGAAAAATTAACAATACTTTATATGTTAAACAAGTCATTTTTTTCAAAAACAAGCCTCAACCTATTACTTTTTTTAGCGATAAGCATATTTTCATCTAAAATAATTTTTGCTCAAGACGCAGATAATGATGGCATTATTGATTTACTGGAAAATGCAATTGCCGACGGGGATAGCGACACCCTTGCTAATAGTAATGATATAGATAGTGATAATGATGGTATTGCTGACAACATCGAATACGGAGTAGATATCAGCGGAGTAAATTTTGCGAATGATTCTGATAATGATGGCATACCAGATGACATGGATGCATCATCCGGAGGAATAGACGCTAACGAAAATGGAATTATTGACACTTTTGATCCAATTGATACAGATGGCGATGGTGTTTTTGATTATCTTGATTTAGATAGTGATAATGATGGGATGTTTGATCTTGTTGAAGCAGGATTTTTCTCATTAGACCCCGATTTAAATGGCAGAATAGCTATCGATAATACTAACGACAACAATAGTGATGGCCAAGTAGATTCTACTTCCTCTTCTACCCCACCCAATACGGTAGAGACAACACCAGCTAACTTTATTAATGTAGATAGTGATGGTGATGGCTGCCCTGATGCACTAGAAGCTGGCGGAAGTTTTTCACCCGATGATTTAGATTCAGATAATAGTTTAGGAGACTTAGTAAATTCGGCTGGTGTATTAAATATTGCTCCGTCAGGACAACCGATAACTTCTGCTGTTACTAAAAACTTTGAAACTGGCATTTGTGATGCATTTATTGATACCGATAACGACGGCATTGTAGACATTGATGATTTAGATGACGATAATGATGGTATACCAGATGAAGAAGAAGGCATTTGTGATCAAGTCAACACATTTGATGTGTCATCAGAAGGTTGGTTTACTATTAATGATAATGATAATAATAAGATACAATCTGACCCTGCATCACACTCAAGAGATTCAAAAACATCTAGTGTTAAATGCAATATTAACACCACAGGCTTAGCTAATATGTCTATTGCAGGTGCTAGTCCAACAGGTACTGACTATATTGTAGACGCTGACCCCAATGACGGGATCAATTATTTAAGAAGTCCAGATTTTGGTGGCATCGACCTTAGTAATTTACTCGGGGGACAAGTTGAATATGATGCCTATAATTATAAGGTTGGAGAAACGGGAGATCCTGGGTGGATAACAGAGACATCAGAGTCCGATCGAAAAGCTAGAGTCTTTTTATTTGATACAAATGGTAATTCTGTTTCTTCAATTTTTGATTTAACGCCAGAACAACTAACCAATTGGGAAAACGGTTTTTGGAATACAATTAAAGTGCCCTTGGTAGAAGCCAACTGGTCTGGATCTAGCCCTTCCGTAGATCTTGAGAGTGTTTTATCTAATTACAGCTACATTAGTATCAGAATGGAGTTTATATTTGCTGGAAATACTCAGGACTGTAATTCTACAGAATATTACGCCATTGACAATGTAGGATTATCCAATTTGTCAGGTGGCAATGCCACTTGCGATTTTGATAATGACGGCATACCAAATAGCCTAGATTTAGACAGCGACAACGACGGTATTTTAGATGTTTACGAGGCTGGTGGAACCGATGAAAATGGCGACGGCATTATTGATGACTTTACCGATATCGACATGGATGGTTTAAACGATGCCCAAGATAATATTAATAATGGCGGTGCAAATGAAGTTACAACGGGTACCCCACTTCCAATTACCAATACAGATGGAAGCGGTGCTCCTGATTACATAGACATTGATGCAGATGATGATGGCATTGTTGACAATATTGAGGGGCAATACACAAATTTATACCAACCACCCCTAAATGCTGATGATGATAACGACGGCATTGATAATCAATACGATATTGATTTTACAGGAAATAACTCCTTTTCTGCGGTTGACACCGATGGTGACAATTTAGACGATTATCGCGACTTAAATTCAGATAATGATATGTTCAGCGATCTTATTGAAGGATGGGATACAGATGCAAATGGTACTGCTGAAACAACACCCCTAAATGTAGATATTGATGGTGACGGTCTTGATGATGCTTTTGACAATGATCTTACAACCTTTAACCCTACAAACGGACAAGTACCAACTGATTTTCCTGATGCGCAATTACCAGGTGATGATAGAGATTGGCGGCAAAGCTTAGACAATGATAATGATGGTATCGTAGACACCATAGATCTTGATGACGATAATGATGGAATACCTGATAGTGAAGAAGGTAATGGGGATTCAGATGGAGACGGAATTAAAGATAGTTTTGATCTTGATTCGGACAACGATGGTATCGCGGATGTTACCGAGGCTGGTGGAAATGACGAAAATGGAGATGGTCTTTTAGATGATTTTGTTGATGCAGACAATGATGGTCTTCATGACGCCGTAGACAATTTTGATAATGGTTCTTCACAAGAGGTTACTAATGGTACTCCTTTAGAAAACCCAGATAGTGATAACGATGGTGTTGATGATAGAATAGATATAGATTCTGACAATGATGGATTACCAGACAATATAGAAGCTCAAACTACAGCAGACTATATACCACCAACGGGCATTTCAACTCCCAATGGTTTTGACTCAGCATATCCTACTGCACTTACTCCTGAAAACACAGACAATACAGATGAGCCTGATTATTTAGATACAGATAGTGACAATGACGGAATTAATGATGTAATAGAAGGAGAACGGGGTACGTTTCAGGGTGTAGATACCGATGGTGATGGTCTTGATGACGGTTTTGAAGGCTCTGAAATAAACGATCCAAATGACACTAACGATGAAATTGATGACCCCACCTTATTGCCAGATATGCAAATGCCAGGTGGTGATGTAGACTACAGACAGGGTGTTGATTCTGACGGTGATGGTGTAACAGACAGTCAAGAAACAACTGATGGCACAGATCCAAATGATCCATGTGACTTTTTAATCGCTAGTATTACTGAACCACAATCAGGTAACTGGTGGACGGCAGATTGTGATGGTGACGGCGTTACCAATGGTCAAGAAACTGATGATAATACTAATCCTGAAGACCCATGCGAAGCCGATGCTGCCAGTATAACTTTAGCCCAATCAGGTGACTACTTAATTGCAGATTGTGATGGAGACGGAGTTACAAACAATCAAGAAATCATTGACAGTACAAACCCAAATGATCCTTGTGATTTTTCTGAAGCTAGCATATCACTAGCTACGTCAGGTGATTGGCTCACTGCTGATTGTGATAATGATACCATTGCAAACGGACAAGAAATAACCGATAATACTGACCCATATGACCCATGTAGCTCAATCGGAGGAACACCTCCTGCAGGCGCAAATTGTGAAATAGAAATACAGGTAGAATCTGATTTAGTTAGTCCAGATTTAAATGATGGTATTTTTAAAATTACAAATATTGAACTCGTTCCAAACAATGCTGTAAAAATATACAATCGTTGGGGGATCCTTGTTTTTGAAACACAAGGATATGATAATAATAACAATGCTTTTCGAGGTGAATCTACAGGTCGAGCTACACTTCAAGCGGCAGAAAAACTGCCAGTTGGTGTCTACTATTATGTTATAGATTATGTTCAGAACGGTGATTCAACCACGCTAAGCGGATACCTTTATATTAACAGATAAACATGACTAGAACTTTAGAAAAAAAACTATGAATAAATTTATTATTTCGCTGTTGTTTTTGTTTATCTCGGTATCTAGCCTAGAAGCTCAGCAAGATGCGCAGTATACACAATACATGTACAATACCATAGCTGTAAATCCTGCATACGCAGGATCTAGAGGCATGTTAACTATTCATGCATTGCATCGTTCACAATGGGTTGGTCTTGATGGTGCTCCAACAACCCAAACCTTAAATTTTCATACACCTACTAGAGGTCGAATAAGTTATGGCCTATCCATAGTTAATGATCGTATTGGTAATGGTACCAATCAAGACACTTATTTTGACGGTGTTGTTTCATATACCATTCCAACCTCACAAACTGGTAAACTATCATTTGGTCTTAAAGCTGGGGGTCATGCTCTAAATATTGATTTTAATCGACTTAGAAACTACAACAACGAAGCAAATCAAATAGGCTTATCAAGTATAGAAAAGAAGTTTGCTCCCAATTTTGGTGTTGGTCTTTATTATAGAACAACACATTTTTATGCAGGTCTTTCTGTTCCAAATTTTTTAAAAACCGAGCATTTTGAAACTTCAACTAGCAGTTTGGCTGAAGAAAGATTAAATTTTTATTTTATAACAGGTTATGTATTTGACCTCAATCCAAATTTAAAATTTAAACCAGCTATTCTTACAAAGGCCGTTAGTGGTGCGCCATTGCAAATCGATTTTTCTGCTAACTTTATGATAAAACAAAAACTAACCTTAGGGGCTGCTTATCGATGGGATGCCGCGCTTAGCGCACTTGTCGGCTTTCAATTATCTGAAAGAATAATGATTGGTTTAGCCTACGATAAGGAAATTACCGAATTGGGTAACACCACGTTTAATGATGGCTCTTTCGAGATACTGCTTCGTTATGAATTTCGAACTAAATATAAAGGTGTAATAGCTCCTAGATTCTTTTAAAATTAAAAAAATGAACAACATAAAAGCCTTTTTACTTTGTGCAACCATAATGGCAACGATGTCAGTATTTTCACAAAATAAAAAAACTAAAAAAGCAGATGATAATTTTAAAAGTCACGCCTATGCCATAGCAATTGAAGACTATAAAAATTTAGTTGACCAAGGTTACGATAATACTGAAATTTATAAAAGACTCGGCGATGCCAACTATAGAAATGCTAATTATAGTGAGGCTGCAAATTGGTATAGCAAATTATTCATGATAGAAAATGCAACGATTGATGCTAAATATATGTACAAATACGCTCAATCCTTAAAGTCATCAAAAGAATATGAAGCTTCTACCATTTGGATGCAAAAATATAGAAGTACCAAAACAGTAGAAGAGCGATCTAAAAGGTTCTTGCAAAACCCAAATTATCTTGAGAATATTGAAAAAAACTCAGGACGATATGATATTATAAATCTTGCAATTAATTCAAAATCATCTGACTTTTCCCCAGCTTTTAAAGGGGAACAATTGGTTTTTTCTACCGCCAGAGATACAGGTTACGTCTCTAAACGTGTTCACACCTGGAATAATGCACCATTTACCAATTTGTATACAGCAACACCAAACGCTAACGGTGATTTTACCAAGGCAAGTCCACTTTCTTCGTTAAACAAAAGAACTCATGAAGCTTCTGCTATATTTACAAAAGATGGCTCAACCGTTTATTTCACTCGAAACAACTCATCCAATGGAAAATTTGCTAGAGATTTAAACGGCGTAAGCAGGCTAAAAATTTACAGAGCAGAATTGAAAGATGAAAAATGGATAAATATTACAGAACTTCCGTTTAATAGTGATGAGTTTTCAGTTGCCCATCCAGCATTAAGTCCAGATGAAAAAAAGTTATATTTTGCTTCCAATATGCCAGGCACTTTAGGTGAGTCAGATATTTTTGTTGTTGCTATTAACGAAGATGGCAGTTTTGGCACCCCAAACAATTTAGGAACCTCAATTAATACAGAAGCAAGAGAAACTTTTCCATTCATATCAGAATCAAATGTACTTTACTTTGCTTCCGATGGTAGACCTGGACTCGGCGGCCTAGATGTATTTGCTGCTAAATTAAATGACCTAGACGATCTTACCGTTTTAAATGTTGGTAAACCAGTAAATAGTGAACAAGATGATTTTTCTTTTATAATCAACGACCAAACAAGACGAGGTTTTTTTACATCAAACCGAGATGGAGGAAAAGGCAGCGATGATATTTATGCCTTTGAGGAAAATAAAGCACTATCCTTTAAAACAAAAACCGTTATTGTTGGTATCACTACAGATCAAGACAAGGGTATACCTCTAGAAGGTGCCCAAATTATACTTTTAGACAAAGAAGGAAAAAAATTGAGCGAGGTACTAACTAAAGCAGATGGTTCATTTGTTTTTGATAGCAAATATAATTTTGATGATTACATCATTTCAGCCAATGGAGAGGGTTATGAGAAAAGAGAGGTAAGCTTTTCTGCCGAAAACAAAAAAGACACTACAAGAGTTGAAGTACAATTAAAGAAGATTTTAAAAAGAGCACCTGTGGGCACTGACTTAGCCAAATTTTTAAATCTAAACCCTGTGTACTTTGATTTAGACAAATCAGTCATACGACCAGATGCCGCAAAAACATTTGATGCTGTAATTAGTTATTTAAACGTATTTCAAGATATTAAAATTCAAATACAATCGCATACAGACGTAAAAGCTAGTAGTGCATACAATATGCAATTATCAACAAAAAGAGCTAAAAGCACGCTTAACTATTTAATCGACAAGGGTATTCATCCAGATCGTCTTACCAGTAAAGGTTTTGGTGAAACAAAACTTGTTAATGATTGTGTAACCTTAGCAAAATGTACTGACGAAAGACATGAAGAAAATAGAAGATCAGAGTTCATTGTTTTAAAATAACAAAACATCAATTTTTTTTAAAGGATCATTTGTTGCGAATGATCCTTTTTTTTATTTAATTCTTCTATTGAAAACTAACAGATTTTCAATACACAAAATTGAAGATGAAGAATGTGATATATTTATCGAGTTTTAATGTTATTTCATAATTTGTGTGGTAATTTTGCAAAAAAACAAATGGAGAAGAAAGCAAACAAATCAGTCATATATTGGCTTTTAACAGGCTGTTTTTTAATTTTAATTATGGTACTTGTTGGTGGAATAACAAGATTAACACACTCAGGACTTTCTATATCAAACTACAAACTTTTAAGTGGCACTTTACCCCCACTTAATGAGCAAGAATGGAATGATGCATTTGAACTTTACAAACAGTATCCTGAATATCAAAAATTAAACAATAATTTTACCCTTGAAGATTTTAAAGATATTTATTTCTGGGAATGGCTTCATCGTCTAATAGGTCGTATTATTGGAATTGTATTTTTAGTTCCTTTCTTTTATTTCTTACTTAAAAAGAAATTAAATGAGTCTACCCTCAAAAAATGTGTTATTTTATTATTTATGGGTGGATTTCAAGGTTTTCTTGGTTGGTACATGGTTAAAAGTGGTCTAATCGACAAACCTGATGTTTCTCACTACCGATTAGCCGCACACCTTACAACGGCATTTTTAACATTTGCCTATAGCTTATGGGTCGCATTAGACCTTATATATCCTAATAAAAAAGAAGTTAATCATTCACTAAGAAATCTATTGCGATTTGGTTTTGCCATACTTGTTATACAAATAATCTGGGGGGCATTCGTTGCTGGCTTAGATGCAGGTTTTATTCACAATCATTGGCCACTAATGAGCGATAGCAAATTAATACATGAAACCGTTTATATTGAACATACACCAACTTTTAAAAATTTTATTGCGGGTAGAAGTGGTGTACAATTCATTCACCGATACCTAGCATATGCAGTTGTAGCAGTTTGTTTTCTAATTTGGTATCGAACTAAAGATATTGACTTGAGACAAGACCAAAAAAAAGGAATTCAGGTTATACTAGGTTTAGTAGGTGTACAATTTATTTTAGGGGTTTTTACGCTACTCTACGCCGTACCCATATGGTTGGGAGTCGCTCATCAAATCGTGGCATTCTTTCTTTTAGCCGCAATGACGTTTAGTATGCATCGCTTTTCTAAATAGTTGTTAACTAATTATTATAACTTTGCTTTTCCAAAATTAAAAACAAAATATGATTTACAAAGTGCGTATCATTCTTGATGCAAAAGAAGATATCTTTAGAGATATTGAAATTGACGCTGCAAGTACTATGGAAGAGTTTCATAATGCTATCACTCAATCTTTCGGTTTTTTGGGTAACGAAATGGCTTCATTTTATACTTGCGATGAAGAATGGACCCAAAACGAAGAGATCGCACTTTTTGATATGAGTGAAAATGGATCAGAGGTGCGTCTTATGAACGAAAATTTTTTAGAAGATGTATTAACTGAAAATACACCAAAACTAATCTACGTATATGATTTTTTAAATATGTGGACATTTTTCGTTGAACTAGCAGATATTGTTGAAAAAGAATCAGGTGTAGCCTATCCAAATCTACTATTTAGTTTTGGAGAGTTACCCGAGACACCACCTGAAAAAAATTTTAAATCAGATATGTCATATGACTATGATGACAGTCATGAAAATTACACCGACCTTGATTTTGACGAAAATTGGAATTAACATTGGCTGCTGCCATCCAGTAGGTAAAATATAGTTGACTCTAGTAATCATTACCTCTGCCCTACTAGCCAAAATATTAAACAGACGATAGGGTTTAACTTTAAAAAATAATTCATGATTAATCTTTATTCTACTCAAATTGAAAGCATATCCTTACATCGTGTAGGCAATCAAAACAAAGGTGAAGGAGTGTTTTTATCTGAAGAACCATTTGCTTTAAATGATGAAACTACTGGACTCTTAAAAGAGTACTTTTTTAAACCTTTTCGAGAAAAAGAAGAGAATTATTTTAAATTATCGAATGATGTTGATGTTGAGTTTAATGAAATATTTAAAATTGTATCTCAAATTTTTGATGATCCTTCATCCTGTCATTTGAATTCAAAAAAGATTGCTTCTCATTTGTTCGAGCAATCAAATCATCCACACATTAAAAGTGGTGAAGTATACGTAGGCCACTTAACTGGCATTTTGTTAGATAATAAAAAGGTAGATGCAATTGGCATTTTTAAAAGCGAGCTTAAACATGATTTTCTTCAGTTAGAAGAGCGAGGAAATAATCTTGATATCCTTGTACAACAAGGCATTAATATTAATAAGTTAGATAAAGGCTGCTTAATATTTAATGTTGAAAAAGAAGAAGGATACAAAGTACTTTCTGTTGATAGCAACCGCTATGACGCTAAATATTGGATAGAAAACTTCTTAAGCGCAGAACCCCTTTCTGATGATAACTTTAAGACAAAAAATTACCTAAAATTCTGTCAAAATTTCGCTAAAGATGTTGTTTTACCCGCAGAAGACAAGCAACAAGAAGTGTTGTTTATGAACAGAGCAGTAAATCATTTCGCAAAAAATGATGCTTTTGAAGAAAGTAACTTTCTAACAGAAGTCATAGAAAATCCTGAATTAATACCCGAATTTAAGCACTATAAGGTAGAAAAAGGACCTAAATATAGTATTGAAGACGTTTCTAGTTTTGATATTGCAAATAAAGCGGTATCAGATGCCCGAAAAAAAATAAAAAATGTAATTAATTTAGATACCAATATTCAAATTAAAATGGATTTTATTAATCCTGAATCTGCAGAAAAATTTGTAGAAAAAGGATGGGATGAAGAGCGTCAAATGTATTACTATCTAGTGTACTTTAACAAAGAACAAAAAACCTAACCACATAAAGGTTACTAAACTTTACATAAAGTCTGCTTAAAAGATAATTGAACCTTAAATTTTAATTTTTTGTTCGATAATCTGCTTCATGCTAACATTTTCATAATTTCGTTTCACAAAATTTAGCGCTAAGGTTAAAATTTCGCCCATAGTTTTGCATGCTTTAAATTCAACATCTAAGGTAAGTTCATGAATTTGCTCGGCTAATTGTTGAATATGATCTGGGTAAGAAATATCATCTTGGCGGCATATTTCTATTAATGCTTCAATTCTATCTTCGCAGCTAATAATACGTTTTGCAATAATAGATCGTTCTTCTACTTTATATTGATCTACAGAATTTCGCTGTAATTTTTCACGAACCAACTCAACCATTAAAAAATTCTCTTTAAAAAACTGAGGTCGGTATACTTTTAGTTTTCCTTCAAAACATTGTTGATCAAAATCAATGGCCCTAATATTATAAACCACATGATCAAAATCATGAGTAGGCACTATAACATAATTGTATGAGCGCATATCACCCAATAACCTAATCATGCAACGCTCATTGAACTTCACAAACTCCTTCGCAAGTTGAGCCTTTTCAGATTCGGTACATTTAGGCAACATTTCTTTGATAAAAACATCGCCAGGTATACCTACTATATGCTCTTCAATTAAGGTGTCTTTATAAACCAAAAAATTAAGATTATAAGGAGAAAGCATATGCTCTAATTCTAAACCGTAAATACGTGATGCATCTGTTTTTTTAACATAGAAGTACGTAAAATTATCATTAAGAATGTTTCTTATTTTGATACGAAAAGGCTTAGAGTTGCCGAAAGTACAATAATCAACGGCATCTACATTTAAGTACTCCATAATATGATCACTACCATCTGAGTGCAAAATAGAATACACTTTTTTTAGAGATAGATCAATTTCTTGTCGTTCAACGTCAGAATAATAAACTCTTACCCATAAAGTATCTTCATCATTACCATCATACACAATAACTGAACCAGCAAAACGTAATAAGTCATCATAAAAAATAGGTATCTCTATTTTACGATTAAAATGATCAAGATACGCATCAAGCTTTTTACTAACCGGATATGCTGGTTTCTTCTTTGACATTAATTTTTCTCCTAACATATCATTTACTTTTAACTCATTCAAACTACAAGTGTAACAAATTTAAGCTTTTGTCGTCAAGTATACTATATAGGCTAAGAAAGCTTATTTTGCACTTTCATAAATGACTAAAATCAACCCTGCTTTGAAACAGATACTTACCGTAAATAACCTCACTAAAAAATTTGGCTCTTTAACCGCAGTCGACAAGCTTTCGTTTTCAATTGAAAAAGGTAATGTATATGGCGTTTTAGGACCAAATGGTAGCGGAAAATCTACCACTTTAGGGGTTGTGCTTAATGTGGTAAACAAAACTAGCGGCAACTTCTTTTGGTTTGACGGCAGTACTTCAACCCATAATGCGCTTAAAAAAGTAGGTGCCATTATCGAGCGTCCTAATTTTTACCCCTATATGACCGCTCAACAAAATTTAAAATTAGTTTGCAAAATAAAAGAAGTTTCGGAAAACAAAATAAACGAAAAATTAGATTTAGTTGGCCTTCTAGACAGAAAAGATAGTGCCTTTAGAACCTACTCTTTGGGCATGAAACAGCGACTAGCAATTGCTTCTGCTCTTTTAAACGATCCAGAGATTTTAATTTTAGATGAACCCACCAATGGCCTTGATCCTCAAGGAATACATCAAATACGAGAGATTATAAAAAAAATAGCTCATCAGGGTACTACAATACTTTTAGCCTCTCATTTGTTAGACGAGGTTGAGAAAGTATGTAGCCATGTAATAATTCTTAGAAAAGGAAAAAAACTCTATTCGGGTCGCGTAGATGCTATGATGAAAACGCATGGTTTTTTTGAATTAAAGACTTCACAACAGAACGAACTACTTCAAGTTTTAAAAAATAATACGAGCATAGGCGAAGTTAAAACCGAAAATGGATTAACTACTGCTTTTTTAACAGAGGACCTAAACGCCGATACATTTAACAAGTTTTTATTCGAAAACGGAATTATATTATCACATCTTGTAAAAAGAAAAGAAAGTTTAGAAGAACAATTCTTAGACCTCACTAATAAAAATTAATTAAACTAGCACTAAATCTATGATTCGCTTACTAGAAATAGAATATATTAAACTTTGGAATAATAGAGCAAGTAAAGCACTAATCATCTCATATTTTGTTCTTTTATCGTTGATCGCACTTATTTCCGTAATTAAGTTACCAATTGGTGAAGGAGTTCTTTTGGCAGATATGGGCATTTTTAACTTTCCTTATATCTGGCACTTCAATAGCTGGGTTGCTGCTCTTTTTAAACTTTTTCTAGCCATCGTTATTGTTTCAATGATGGCTAATGAGTATAGCAATAAAACCATAAAACAAAATTTGATTGATGGCCTTTCAAAGAAAGAATTTATACTCTCTAAATTCATCACACTAGTATCTTTTTCACTTTTGTCAACATTATTTGTTTTTATTATTTCATTGTCATTAGGATTTATTTTTTCAAATGATACCGAATTATCTATAGTTTTTAGAGACTTAGAGTATTTACTTGCCTTTTTTATAAAGCTAGTGGGCTTCTTTTCATTTTGCCTTTTTTTAGGAATATTTGTAAAACGATCTGCTTTTGCTCTTGGTTTTTTGATATTGTGGTTAATCTGCGAACAAGTGATATACGGCATCATAGGTTGGCAATTTTCGAGTTGGAATACCGCACAACAAATTAAAAACCTACTCCCTCTAGAATCAATGCAAAATTTAATTAAAGAGCCTAGTCGTCGACTAGATCTAGTTAAAGCCGTCGGAAATCAAATTGGAGCTGATATTTCTTATGACTATGCTGTTCATTGGTACCAACTACTAATTGTTCTTATTTGGACAGCAATTTTCATATACTTATCTTTTTTACTCTTAAAAAGGAGAGATCTATAATTTTGTTGTTACAATTAAAAAACGACATTACTTAGCCTTTTTTAAAGGTATTAATAGATGTTTTTGTGTGAATATTTGGAATTACACTATATTGTTATCTGAAGTGTGTCCTAAAAAATGAAAAAAAATACTTTCCTATTTTTATTTATTTCATGTATTTACTCATATTCGCAACGAGCCAATGACTGTGTTGATGCGTTTTTAGTTTGCGGTAATACTTTTGTATCGAGTAATGTATCTGGCTTTGGCATACAGGAGCTAGATGCCTCACAAAATGCTTGTGGTTCTGAAGAAACCAATAGTGTTTGGCTGCGCTTAACAATTGCAGAAAGCGGTAGCTTAGCTTTTACTATAAGGCCAAATAATACGGATTTAGAGGTAGATTATGACTTTTATGTCTTTGGACCAAATAGTAATTGTACTGGTTTTAATGACCCTATTAGATGTAATACCACAAACCCAATCGCGGCATCTTTAAGTAATAATTTAACTGGCTTACGAGACTCTGAGAGACGCACTACCGGAGGACCCATTAAAGATGGTAATGGTTTTGTTGCATCAATTCCCGTAACTGCAGGCGAACAATACCATATACTGGTAGACCGGCCCGTTGGAAACGGTGGCTTTCATTTAGAATGGACTGGCACCGCTGGCTTTATAAGTCCTCCACAAGTAAATGACCCTGAAGACATAGAAGTTTGTTATGATGTCACCAACCTGCAAATTGACCTTACAGAGCAAGAAGCACAAATAAATACAGATATCAATAACACAATAAGCTACTACACGAATTATGAAAATGCATTTGATTTAGAAAATAAAATTCTCGATCCTAGTCAATTCATGTACATGGGTAATGAAATCGAAATTTATATAAGAGTTGAAAACCCTAACGGGTGTTTTGAAATAGTTGATTTTAAGATTAAACCATTTAACTTTGAGCCTATTTCTACTTTAGAAATCACCTCATGCGATAGTGACCGAAATGGCACCGAAGATTTCTCTGTAAATCAAATAAGAGAAGAAATAGAAAATAAATTTGGCACTAGAGCCGAATTTAATTTTTCACTGCACAACACAGAAGATGACGCAAATAACAATAGAACGCCCATTTCACAAGCTTCAATTACTAGGCCTACCTCTAAGATTTATGCCCGCATAAGCTCAAAAAGGATTCCTAATTGTAGTACAATTCAACCCTTAGACTTAATTGTACTTGATGCCCCTTATCCTGCTGTGATTAACTTAGTACAATGCGATGTAGACGAGTTAAATTCACTAGATGGCATCACCAGAATAAATCTAGAGCAAACATTTTTAGGAGAGAACAACGTTGAAATTTCATATTATCAGTCTATCAATGACCGAAATGCCAATAGACCAATTAATACACCCCAAGACTACACCAATCAAATCCCATTTAATGACAGGGTTTATTACCGAGTGGTATCACAGACCTGTGAAACTACGGGTGAAATTGCACTAGAAATAAACCCAACTGTAATTAGCCTAAATACTACCAGCCCAATTATGGTCTGTGCCGAGAATGATAATTCTTCAATTTCTAAAGGCATATTTAATCTTGAAAACATCAGACAAGCAAGTTATGCTGGTTTAGATGTAACGTTTTATGCGAATCGGACTGATCTATCCTTAGAGCAAAATCCCCTAGAAGGTAATCTAATTTCTTCATCAAAAACACTTTTTGTTCGTATTGAAACCAGTAATCAATGCCAGGGCGTTGAGGAAATCGAGCTTTTAGTAAACCCAATTCCCAATATAGAATTAGAAGAAAGCTATCAAGTTTGTACCGATGGCCAACCTTTAATCATTCAAGCTCCAAATAATTTTGACAGTTACAAATGGTACAACTTAGATACCTCTCCCCCTACAGAAATAGCAAACACACCTCAAGTTTCCATTTCTGAAAGCGGTAATTATCAATTAGAGGTAAGCACTAATTATGAAACCAATGGTCAAAGCAATACTTGTTTTGCATCCAGTGATTTTATAGTAACAGCCTCTAATAGAGCAATAATTGAGAATATTAAAATTCAAGATGCCTCAGACGTTAATTCTTTTGAAGTATTTGTTAGAGGCGATGGCGATTATGAATTTTCTATTGATAACCAAAATTATCAAAACGAGTCTTTTTTCGAAAATGCCCCCGCTGGTTTTTTTACCGTTTATGTAAGAGACAAAAAAGGTTGTGGTATTAGCCAAGAAGATATCGCTATTATTGGCTTTCCAAAATTTTTTACTCCCAATGGCGATGGTGTGAATGATATTTGGCAAATTATTGGCGTCAACGAAGAATTATTAAACACAAGTATCAACATTTATGATAGATACGGAAAGCTATTACAACAATTTAGAGCTAGAGATCTTGGTTGGAATGGAACTTTTCAAGGCCGTAAAGCGCCTGCAGCAGATTATTGGTTTACTATTAATTTTTTAGATAGAGAAAAATTTAGAGGTCATTTTACGCTAAAGAGATAGTGTATATTTCTAAATGAATATTTTTATAAAATAGAGCGCCTAAATTTTACTGATGATTATGGTATGGCTAACAAATGAAATAAGTTACTCAATTAAATAATTTAAAAGACTAATATTCTATTTGTTTTTATTTTTCTGTTTATTGGAACTACAAGCACAGGAATTTGGAAGCACTATTGAATGTGCTAGCATTCAAGAATTTAGGGTTTCAAATTCTGAACCCGCAACTATTATACAAATAAGCCTTGTTCGCGAAAACGGCACACTTTCTATAAAGGTAGAAGTTAGCGGCATTGGTGATTACGAATTTGCTCTTGATTCTGCAAATGGTCCTTATCAAAATTCTCCAATTTTCGAGGCCATTTCTCCAACAGAACATACCATTTACGTTCGTGATAAAAATGGATGTGGCGTAGTTGAAAGAAATCTAAAAGAAAACATCACTTCAGAAGATTTCCCTTCTTTTTTCACCCCTAACGGAGATGGAATTAACGATTATTGGCAATATAAACCTCGAAAAGACGCATTAGAAATTAATGTTGAAACCATTTGGATTTTTAATAGATATGGCAAACTAATTGCGCAAATAAATGCAAATTCAATTGGATGGAATGGTGAAATGAATGGCGAACCTATGCCTTCATCTGATTATTGGTTTAAAGCTGTTACATATAACGGAAAAGAGTTTTACGGGCATTTTTCACTAAAAAGATAGATAGCTTGTTTTGTAAATGCAAGGCCATTACTTTTTACGATTAAGATCTAAATCACAAAAAAGTATACGTTTAAAATAGCTTTCTAATTATCTAAGCTCAAGAATGAAATAGACGCGCTTCATTTTGTATTTTTGACTATGAAATTTAAAGTAGTATCTGAATTTAAACCTACTGGAGATCAGCCCCAAGCAATCAAGCAATTAGTAGATGGCATGGTTACTGGTGAAAAATATCAAACGCTTTTAGGCGTAACTGGCTCAGGCAAGACTTTTACGGTGGCCAACGTTATTGAAAAAGTACAACGGCCTACATTGATTTTAGCACATAATAAAACCTTAGCTGCCCAACTATACTCTGAGTTTAAACAGTTTTTTCCTGAAAATGCAGTAGAGTATTTTGTTTCCTACTATGATTATTATCAACCAGAGGCTTTTATACCAACATCGGGTCTTTACATAGAGAAAGATCTGTCTATAAATGAGGATATTGAAAAACTTCGATTAAGTACAACTTCTTCGTTACTCTCTGGGCGTCGAGATGTTATTGTAATTGCATCTGTTTCATGTTTATATGGTATTGGTAACCCTGTAGAGTTTCAAAAAAATGTGATCAACATAAAAAAAGATCAAGTAATTGCTCGTACAAAGTTTTTGCATCAATTAGTACAAAGCTTATATTCAAGAACTACCGCAGATTTTAGAAATGGTAACTTTAGAGTAAAAGGTGATGTCGTTGATGTTTTTCCTAGCTATGCAGACCACGCCTATCGCATTCATTTTTTTGGCGATGAAGTGGAAGAAATAGAGGCTTTTGATCCATTTAACAATACCATTATAGAGGTTTATGACAACCTGAATATATACCCTGCAAATATGTTTGTTACTTCGCCAGATATACTGCAAAACGCAATTCATCAAATACAAGAAGATATGGTGAAACAGGTTGATTATTTTAAAGACATCGCAAAACCACTTGAAGCCAAACGACTAGAAGAACGAACTAGTTTTGATTTAGAAATGATTAGAGAACTGGGTTATTGTTCAGGTATTGAAAATTATTCGAGATATTTAGATGGAAGAGAACCTGGCACTCGACCTTTCTGTCTATTAGACTATTTTCCTGATGACTATTTGATGGTTATTGATGAAAGTCATGTCACAATACCACAAGTGCATGCCATGTATGGCGGTGATAGATCAAGAAAAGTGAATCTCGTAGATTATGGATTTCGCTTACCCGCAGCCATGGATAATAGACCGTTAAAGTTTGAAGAATTTGAAGCGCTACAAAATCAAGTAATCTACGTTAGCGCAACACCTGCAGATTATGAAATGAAACTTAGCGAAGGGGTTTTTGCAGAACAAATAATAAGACCCACAGGTTTATTAGATCCTATTATAGAAGTTAGACCAAGTCTAAACCAAATAGACGACCTAGTTGAAGAGATTCAACAACGGGTTGAAAAGGATGAGCGAACATTGGTTACTACATTAACCAAAAGAATGGCAGAAGAACTAACAAAATATCTAAGTAGAATAAACATACGATGCCGATATATTCATAGCGATGTTGACACCCTAGAACGTGTTGAAATTATGCAAGATCTTCGCAAAGGTATTTTTGATGTATTGATTGGAGTTAATTTACTTAGAGAGGGCTTAGATTTACCCGAAGTTTCATTAGTCTGCATCTTAGATGCAGACAAAGAAGGTTTTCTTAGAAGTAATAGATCTCTTACTCAAACTGTAGGTAGGGCTGCTAGACATTTAAATGGAAAAGCGATAATGTACGCCGATAAAATTACGGCAAGTATGCAAAAAACAATTGATGAAACTACCTATAGGAGACAAAAACAAATTGCATACAATACAAAGCACAAACAGGTACCTGAAGCCTTAAATAAAAGTCTGGATAGCGTATTATCTAAAAACTCTGTTTCCACTTATCATTTTGAGAAAGAAGAGATGCGAGCTGCTGAACCTGATTTAGACTATTTAACGAAAGAACAAACTGAAAAACTGATTCGCGACAAAAGAAAGTCTATGGAAAAAGCAGCTAAAGAATTAGACTTTATGAAAGCAGCGCAACTAAGAGATGAGATAAAAATGCTGCAAAACAAAGCGTAATTTCCTTTTAAATATCTTATTTTTGATCGTTGCGTTTTATCAAATTTAAGCTTAAGTACTATTTAACATAAACTATATTAAAATTTTGAATATCAGTAAAATAAATATAATTTTTAGACAAGACTAAAAATAGAAATTACTACATTTTACCATATAATTTACATTCACGAGTCGCTAACTATCACCATGATTATCGACTGAACAAAAAAACAGAATTAGTAATTATAGTACAAACCATATGATCACTAAAATATTTACACGGGGCGCAAATTTAGTTCGTGATACGTACCGTAGCAGTCAAAAAATTTATTGTGCTTAATGAAGAAAAAATAGCTACTAATTTAAAAGAAAACACCATAGCTTTTAACAGATTTTCATAGCAATTTAAACTCATTAACACCTACAGAATTTTACTTTAAAACTTCACTTATATTATAGTTAGCATATATAATTGAACTATAAAATAGCTCATATTTGATCAACTCTTAAATAGTATTTTGTTCTTAGTATTTTACAAAAAAAACTTAATCTATTATTTTTTTTCCTACAAAAAAGTGAATAGAACTTGAGCGCCTAGTATGTACTTTGCCAAGTATTATCGTACACTTTATGTTTTAACAAAACCATTATTACTGCCAATCTTAAAATGAACCGACCTCATTAAAAAGATGGCTTTACAGCCATTAAAAAAAGCGCCCTTATCTTAAGACAAGAACGCTTTTTTAACTAACCAACCAAACCTAACATTTGTAAGAACCTTTGCGAACTAGGGTGCTACAAAATCATTAAATTATTTTTAAGATATTTCTATCACCTTTTTTGGTTTTGGTAAGGCCTCTTCTTTTTTAGGTAATACAAAGGATAAAATTCCATCTTTATAATTTGCTTCAATACCCTCTGCATTTACCGTATTTGGCAAGGTAAAAACTCTATTAAAAGCATTGAAAGCAAATTCTCTTCGAGTATACTCACCTTCATCGTTATGCGTATCCTTTGCTTCTGATGATACTATTAACTCATCATTTTCAATCTCTATTTTAAAATCTTCTTTCTTTCCTCCGGGCACACAAAGTTGTAATTCAAAATTGGTTTCGTTTTCTTTTATATTAACTGGTGGTAATTTACTAGAAACCTTTTCTAAGCCACCAAACCAATCGGGCTGAAAAATTTCATTCATTAATGCAGGAAAAATGGGGTTGTTGTTTTTAACTAAGCTCATAATATATATTTTTAAGGATTAAGTTTTTATTTCTTTCTGTTAAAGTCAAAAGCTGTACCAAGGCAAAACAGCTGCCCTTTTGTCTTGTTTAGGTTAAATTTTAATGACATTAAGTCTGATATTGTCTTTTTTTTGCTAAAAAACAACAAAATATGCCCAAAAACATCAAAGAAACAGCTGAACACAGACTAAAACTTATAGCACCTAACAAGTTTATGATTAGCTTTAAAACATCTAGAAGTACTGTAGGCGGCAGAAAATAATGCTTTATTAGCTTTCGTATTTAATGAATTCTACGAACAAAAAAATAAATTTAAGATTTTGAACTCTAAAATAGAGAAGGTAATACGCTATACAAACCTTAAAAAAGCGTAAAAAATTGAATAGTAAATACTACTTAGGCTTAAAAAATTATACACTTTTACACCTTTTAAATCGGTTGTTTTCAATGCTAAAACGAAACTCTTTATCTTGCTCTAACCTCAAAAAAAACCAAGCTTAAACTACATTGATGAACTTCGCAAAAACTGTACTATTACAGAACATACCTCTATTAACCTTTAAAGGTGCTAAAAAACATGTACTAGATGGGTAGTAACGAATTAAGGTTTAAGTTAACAACAGAAATGCCATATCGTTTAAAAAGAAGATAAACGAGTGTTGTTTTACTGGGTGGCAGTAATTTTATAATATCTTGCAGCAAAATAAAAATAATGACCAATAACGATATTTTCAAAAAACTGAGAGTGGCGCTCATGCTTAGAGATGACGAAATTGTTGAAATTTTAAAATTAGTAGATTTTAAAATTTCAAAAAGTGAACTAGGGGCTTTTTTCAGAAAAGAAGAGCACCCAAATTATATGGAATGCGGTGACCAGGTACTACGCAACTTTTTAAATGGCTTGGTAATTCATTTACGCGGCACTAAAGAAAACCCCAAAAACCCAGGAGAAGTACTTTTACAAAAAAAAACACCCGCGTCAAAACCACACAAACCAAAGCCTGTTTACAAAGCCATACAGCGTAAAAAAGCAAACTTTGAGATTGATCACGTAAAATACAAAAACAAAAAAAAGTCCTGAAATCACCTTTAGTGATACAGGACTTCTATACTAGTCATTCACCAACCTTAACTAGCAATTTTTACGGCTATTGTATATTTTTTACCTGGCTTGTAGGTTTTCAAATCTACCTTTTGATAGTTCAATTTATTTTTAATAAATCGCTCAATATGTTTCTCATCAGTATTTACTGACAACACCACAATCTCCATATCATTATTTAACATAAATAAGATATCGGCAGAATGACCCAAATCATTTTCTGCAAACGCATTCTTCTTGTTTAAAAGGCTACTAATTTGTTTTGCCAATTTTTGACCCTGAGAAGGCTCTGTACCATTTGTGGTATCATTTGCAAAAACACTACCTAAAGAAAATAAACATACTACTAAGAATAAACTAACTTTTTTCATGACTGTTTGTTTTTAAAACCTTAATTCGTTGATTAGCGAAATATGATAAGGTTTGATTAATAATTAATTGATGATTTACTATAAAGACGTCACAGTCACACAATTGTTACACTAGATCATTATTTTAACATTTTTTTGGCTTAAAAGCAGGTGGTGGATTTGTAGATATTAACCTAAATAATGCAGGAGCTCCAGAAACAGACCCATTGTTTACTCAAAATCAAAGTTTTTTTAATCCGCATTTAGGGGCCGGAGTTAGCTTAATACACAATAAGTATTATGTAACACTTTCTACACCTAATTTTTTGAGCGGTGACCGATATGAAAAAGAAATAAACACGCCGAGAGCTGCCGTTGATAATCTCTCCCTGTATTTGGGAGGGGGATACCATTTCGCATTAACCGATAATATTGAGTTACACCCGGCGCTGATGATGAGATATCTACAAGGAGTACCAACATCTTATGATATTTCTAGTACCTTAAGTGTAGATCAAAAATATAGCTTAGGATTTAATTATAGAGTAGATGAAATGATTTCTGTTTATGGATTTTTACAACTGATCAAAAAATTAAAACTAGGAATCTCTTACGATGCTATTATTTCTTTACCTACTAGAGTAGGTGATGATAATTCTATAGAAATGATTTTAAAATATCAGTTTTAAGCTAAATATGTTAGGCCGTAAATATTTAAAACTGCTCCCCTATCGCTACGCCATTAACCTCAAAGTTCAGAACATCATTTAGCATTAAATTTTGATTTAGAAGAATCCTTTTCTACAAATAGCACCTAAGTATTATTTTATAGTAGTAAAAACAATTAATAGTAAGAAAATACGTTCTGTGAATATTTTATAAGACAAAAATATCGATATGGGAACCATTTTTACCGTTAACTAGCAAAAAAATGTCCCACAGCGCATTTTAAATGAGCAAGAGCAAAAAACAAAAAAGTAATCAACGAAATTAAAAAATGAAAACAACACTACTTAAAGTAACCCTCCATTTATTTACAGTCTTTCTACTAGGTATGGCTACAAAAGCCAATGCACAGGATGCTGTTGGCGATGAGTTTGAAGTAAATTTCATCACATACAAAATCACATCAACCTCTCCCTACGAGGTTGAAACTTCCGATTATAACGAATCAGGTGTAACTACTGTTGTTATTCCTAGTACAGTAGAAGATACTAATGGTGTTAGCTATAACGTGACAAGGGTAGGAGAAAATACTTTTAATAATGCAGCTCCCGAAGAACATATAAAAATTAGCAGTGTAGTCATTCCAAATAGCGTGACAAGTATAGGAGACTTTGCTTTTCAATTTAACAAATTAACTAGTGTAACCATCCCTAATAGCGTAACAACTATAGGAGGACATGCTTTTGGCATAAACGAATTAGAAAGTGTCACCATCCCCAATAGCGTGATAACTATAGGAAATTCTACTTTTAGTGGTAACAAATTAGAAAGTGTCACCATCCCTAGTAGCGTGACAAGTATAGGAAATGGTGCTTTTAGTCAGAACCCATTAACCAGTGTGACCTCACTAGCAACAACACCACCAACCATTACTACAGGAGAATTTTTTGATACTTTTGGAGGTACTGCCGCTCGTGCGAATATTGATGTGTTCGTGCCTAATGGTACTAGAGATTTATACCTAGCGAATGAATGGACTGGTTTTGAATCAGTAACCAGTCTTGATACTCCACCTACCACCACCACGCCAACTATTTCAGGCACCCATAATATTGGCGATACTTTAACGGCGAATTATACCTATTCCGATGCTGAAAGTGATGCGGAAGCAGGTACCACCTTTAAATGGTATCGTTCAAATGATGCCTCAGGTACAGGTAAGGCACAAATATCAGGTGCAGCTAGTCAAACGTATATGTTAGTTGCAGCCGATGCGGGTAAGTATATTAGTGTAGAAGTAACTCCCAAAAATACGAATGGCACTGGTACGGCAAAAGAGAGTACCTTGGTAGGGCCTGTTGATACTCCGCCAACCGTCAGTGATGTGACATTCAATGGCATAAGGATTATAGACAATACCTTAACGGGAAGTTATACCTATAACGATGCGGATGGTACAACGGGCGATAATGCCGAATCTGGAACAACCTTTAAATGGTATCGTTCAAGTGTTTCTTCAGGCTCAGGCGCGACAGAAATTTCAGGCGCCACTAGTAGTAGCTATGTATTAACAGCAGCTGATGTAGGTCGGTATATTGGCTTTGAAGTAACACCGAAAAATGCTAAAGCTACAGGCACAGCAGTAAAATCTAACTTCCAAGGTCCAATTGCGGCCAAATCTGCCACCATAACAGCAGGCGGTGGCCGAGATGCGACTAAAATATCCTCCACCGCTACAAGTTTGAGTAGCGCAGTAAATGTTTATGATATAGTGATTAATGATGGTTTCACCTCAGATGGGCTACCAACGAAAGTCACTGAGATTAAATTTCATGCCTCTGGGTCGGCAAGCGCTGAACATTACCGAGATATTGAATGGCGTTTAGATGGTTTGGATATCACTAATATAGTGGGGTTTTATGCCAGTGGTGTGATCACCTTTAGTGGTTTACCTATTTCGGTAAGCAATGGCCGTAGTGAAACCTATACCCTTAAAGCCTATTACACAGATAATACCGCAATAACCGATAATGCCACCTTTATTTTATCTGTTGATGGTGATACCGATGTCACTTTAGGCACAAACAGTACTCAGATGGCAGCCACCTCACCTGTCACTAATGGCACCGGTATGAAAGCCGATGTTTTCGCCGTTAAGCTTGGATGGCTTACCGAGCCAGCAGGATCTGAATCGGGTAAAAAATTAACCACACAGCCGGTGGCGGCAGGAGTTGATGCAGCGGGTAATGTGGATAAAGATTTTGATGAAACATTTACCATACGTAAAGAATCAGGTAACGGCAGCCTAACATATACACCGGTCGCTACAGTAGATGGCGTAGCCACTTTTACAGATGTGACTTATACCGCTACCGACGATAACCAACTATTCAGATTTGCCGTCGATGATGTAGATACTATCGGCATGAATTTTAGTAGACTTATTGTAGAGTTAACATCTAATATTACAGCAACAAAACTAATCTATACCACCCAACCTGCACCAACAAGCTTTATTTCTGGTGAAGAAACGAGCTTAACGACGGTGCCAGTGGTGAAGGCCGTTAATGCGGATAATATTGTTGATAGAGATTTTACCAATACCATTCGATTAGAAGAAGTGAATGGCGCAGGCTCGGCGACCATGAGTTTAGGTAGCCCAGCTGCCCCAAGTATTAGTAAAGCCGCTAACTCAGGTGTTGCTACTTTTTCTGGTCTAAAACTCACCTATACCGCATCGGGTAGCGCTGACGAAACCTTTAATTTAAAAGCCAGTGATACCGCTGCCAGTAGTGACATCTCGTCAATAGAAAGTGACCAATTATCGGTAAGTGTTATTGCCAAAGAAATTACGGTTGTGGCAGGTAGTGCACCTGAGGCAACCACCTTAAGTACCACTAAGAATACTGCTGCGGATGCAGTCACCTTGTTTGACTTTAAAATCAGTGATGCAGGTACAGGTGATATTAAGCCAGCTAAAATTACTGGATTAACAGTGCATGTTTCAGGGACTTCCACTGCCACTGATCGCGGTAAAGTCACATGGCGTTTAAATGGACCTAATGCTACCAATGTTGCAGGTACTTACGCTAGCAATAAAATCAC
This sequence comes from uncultured Flavobacteriaceae bacterium, assembly GCA_947486785.1. Taxonomy (GTDB): domain Bacteria; phylum Bacteroidota; class Bacteroidia; order Flavobacteriales; family Flavobacteriaceae; genus Maribacter_C. The sequence continues at coordinate 28,761 of CANKUU010000005.1, forward strand.
TTTTAGTGGTTTAAATCTCAATATTGCTAATGGCGCTGACGCAACCTATGCCATTACGGGGTATTTTAATGACAATACGGATTTAACAGACAATAAAACCTTTATCTTATCAATTGATGGCGATACTGATGTCACTTTGGGCTCAGGTAGTAGTTTACTAGCAACAGGTGTTGATGCTGTCACTAATGGTACAACTGGTTTTAAAACCGATGTTGTCGCCACTAAACTTGCCTTTACCACACAACCGAGCGGCTCAGTTTCAGGGATAAATCTCACCACACAACCTGTGGTTAAAGCAGTAGATGCCGTAGGTAATATTGATAAAGACTTTACTGAGACTATCACCTTAAGCGAAGATAGTGCGGGTACATTAAGTGGCGCTTCAGAACAGGCTAGTGAAGGGGTTGCTACTTTTAATAACCTTAAATACAACGCCGCCGCAGATAAAGAAAATGTCACCTTAAGTGCCAATGATGAGGACAATGCTGGCAGTAACTTAAACACCATAAGTGCTACAAGTTTTATCTCTGATGTAGTGGCGACGAAACTGGTGCTTGAGACACCATTCCCAACCAATGTGCATAGTCAACAAAACTCAGATACAGATACCTTTAGTAATTTTGATACCAAATTAGCCGACTCTTTTAAAGTAAAAGCGGTGAATGCGGAAAACATTGTCGATGTCGATTTTGTGCAAAGCGTTCGTTTATCTGAAACGAAAAAACCAAATGGTAGCACCACTACCCTTACTTTTAATGGTGATACTGACAGCGATAATGCGACAGTTAGTGTTAACGCCATAGCGGGTATTGCCACCTTTACCAATACGGTATTTAGTTATCAAGCTGGTAGTGCTAATGATACGGTACAACTAGCGGCCTCAGAAAGCGATAACAGTACCAACTCATTAACCCCAGCTTTAGGTGCGGAGGTGGTGGTAAATATTCTTCCTTACATTAAAGAAGAAAATGATGCCTTTAGTGTTAGTGTTGATGAAGATGTTAAAACCGACATTAACACCTCGGATATTCTCCTTAATGATGCTAATGGTGACAACGTTACTCTGGTATTTAGTGTGGATAAAGGCTTGTTATTTACTACTGACCAAGATGGTATTATTGATGTTGATGGAAGTTCTGTGACAGAAACCGATAGGGTGACGATCTCTGGCAGCAATGATACTGCAGGTAGTGACACGATCACCTTGCAAGGGAATTACATGGATATAAACAACTATCTTGAAACGGTTCGTTTTAAATATCAAACAGCCGAAAATGATGATACCAACGCAACTTTAACGGGTGTCATTACAGATGAGTTTACTATTAATACCCATGTTGATTGGAATATGTTAACTGAAACCATTGTAGTGACCGCAGTTAATGATGCGCCAACTATTACTGGTACGCCAATCACATCAGTAAACCAAGATGCAGCTTATAGCTTTACACCAACAGCAACAGATATTGATACTGATGATACTACACTCACCTTTAGTATTATGAATAAACCAAGTTGGGCTAGTTTTAATACGGTTACAGGAGAATTAAATGGAACACCAACAAATAGTGATATTGGCACTACAGCCAGTATTATAATATCGGTTAGCGATGGTGAATTAATGACCTCTCTACCTGCATTTAACCTTGAAGTGACTAAGGTCAATAATACGCCAAGCATTACTGGTACGCCAAGCACATCAGTAAACCAAGATACAGCTTATAGCTTTACTCCAACCGCAACAGATATTGATGCTGATGATACTCTCACTTTTAGTATTATGAATAAACCTACATGGGCTAGTTTTAATACGGTTACAGGAGAATTAGCTGGAACACCAACAAATAGTGATGTTGGCACTACCAATAATATTGTTATTTCTGTTTCTGATGTAGAAAATGAATCTGCTAGCTTACCAGCTTTTAATATTGAAGTGGTAGCTACACCAACTTCTAGAGCTAAAAAATACGGCTTCTCCCCCAATGGAGATGGTATTAATGATACGTGGACTATTGATTATATCACTCAATACCCTAATAATACGGTAAAAGTATTTAACAGATCTGGAAAACTTGTTTTTGAACAAAATGGATATGATAATACTTGGAACGGAATTTCGAATCAAATTAATACAAGTGTAAAGTTACCCGTAGGAGCTTATCTATTTGTGATAGACCTTAAGAGTGGAGAAAAATTAATAAAAGGATGGGTGTACATCAATTATTAATTTAAATTCAATAAAACCATTCATTTTGCAAAAAAGGAAAGATGAGATTATTATCATATAATCTGAATTCAAAAAAAAGTCAATTGATCTGTACTACTTGGTTTTAAAGTCTCCTCGTTAAAAGGAATAGCAAAGGTGATTTATTCAGGCTATACTGAAGAAGCCTCTGCTTTGTTAAACCAATTTAAAAATTGCCCACTAGTACTAAATATTTATGCAAGGTAAACATAGCGTATCAGCAATAGTTTTTGCAATACAAAACGTAGATACTTTAAATTCAATTCAGGTTCGTACTAGCAAAACAGCACAAAAAAAAGGTAATACTACTTTGGTATTACCTTTTTTTAAATTTTGTATTAGTAGTATCGAACATGTATTTTACCGCTACTACAAAGATACTAGTGCACTATAGCGCTATCATTTAGTTTAATACTTCTTTTACTTTATCTGCAGCTTCTTGAAACTGAACGGCAGACTTTACTGCTAAGCCTGAGTTGTCAATAATTTCTTTTGCTAACTCGGCATTAGTACCTTGTAAACGAACAATAATTGGCACTTTTATTGCGTCACCCATATTTTTATAAGCATCTACAACACCTTGAGCAACACGATCACAACGAACTATTCCTCCAAATATATTAATGAGTATTGCTTTTACAGCAGGGTCTTTTAAAATAATTCTAAAGGCCTCTTCTACCCTTTTGGCATCAGCAGTACCACCGACATCTAAAAAATTTGCTGGCTCACCACCTGCCATTTTTATAAGATCCATGGTAGCCATGGCTAGCCCTGCACCATTTACCATACAACCCACATTACCATCTAAATCAACATAATTTAATCCTACTTCACGTGCTTCTACTTCAATTGCATTTTCTTCTCGAAGGTCACGCATTTCTGCATATTGTTTTCTTCTAAAGAGTGCATTATCATCTATAGATACTTTTGCATCTACAGCCATAATTTTATCATCAGAAGTTTTTAAAACTGGGTTAATTTCAAACATGCTTGAATCACTCTCAACATACGCTTTGTATAAGGAAGAAACAAACTTGGTCATTTCTTTAAAAGCAGTACCAGATAAGCCTAAATTAAATGCAATTTTTCTAGCTTGAAAAGGGAGTAAGCCGGTTGCAGCATCAATTTCTTCATTGTAAATTAAATGTGGTGTATTCTCTGCCACTTCTTCAATATCCATACCGCCTTCGGTAGAATACATAATCATATTTTTTCCTGTTGCTCTATTTAACAAGACAGACATATAAAACTCATTAGTTTCACTATCTCCAGGATAATATACGTCTTCTGCAACCAAAACTTGATGCACTTTTTTACCCTCGGCCGATGTTTGAGGAGTAATCAAATTCATTCCAATTATTTGACCTGCAATTTCTTCAACTTCTTTAAGGTTTTTGGCAAGCTTTACGCCTCCGCCCTTTCCACGACCACCTGCATGTACTTGTGCTTTTATTACGTGCCAACCTGTGCCAGTTTCTTCTGTCAATTTTTTGGCCGCATCTACAGCTTCTTTTGCATTTTGCGCAACAATACCACGTTGAATGCGTACGCCAAAGCTTGCTAATATTTCTTTTCCTTGATATTCGTGAAGATTCATATGTAAAAGGTGTATTTAAATTCGATTACAAAAATAGGAAACATGACCCATTTACACTAATGAATTAAAAAATGGTTTTAATTTATAAGTAAATGAAAGTTAATATTTTTAGTTTAAGGTAAAACCCTCAAAATCTAAAGGGTCAAAATTTTTAAAATCGCCATTAAGCTTAATCGTGTGCTTCGTTCTATTTACCTCTTCAAGAACAGCGATGGTGCTTATTAAGTGATTTTTTATGTAGGTTAATCGCCCACTTTCTCTTTCAATTTGCAACAATTCATATTCTTGCTCAAATGATAGTCCCATTTTATGGATTAAAATATGACTATGAAATTTATCAACTTCAATGGGCGTAAAGGGTACCGACATAAGGTTGTATAGCGTTTCTATCAACCCAAGAATTTCAATTTTAAAAGTATGATCCACATCATAGATGTTTTCTAAAAACGCTACCTCACCCCCTGAATATGGCTTGTTTTTTAGTTGATTTTCAAAAGTAATCATTTTAAAAACTTGTCGCGCAACACAAGTAACATCCATCTCACCACTATCATATGTATTTACAATTTCTACGAGTTGTACTTCCGTTCCGTATGAAAAAGTATCGTTTATATACACCGGAATACCAAAGGTGATTGCCTCATCTCGGCAGTCTTGAATCAATTGTTTGTACCTATCTTCGAAAATATGCAAGGGAACCGTCTCTCCTGGAAAAAAAATAGACCGTAAAGGAAACATGGGTAATTTCATCAATTATTTATTTTGGTTTGCTAAAATACAATACCCAAAGCGCATCGACAAATTAGAACATCGAGGATAATGTTACAAAAACAACAAATTGTTGTAAAAATAAATTTTATATCCTTTTATTTTGAGAAATGATTTTAGTGAAATAGATTTGATAAAAATAGATTTCGATATGAACAATGCCGACTTGATTAAAATTGCCAAAACGTATGGAGATCCTGTATATGTATATGACGCTGCAAAGATAATCTCGCAATATAAGCGATTAACCAATGCCTTTAGCGGCGTTAAAAACTTAAGTTTAAATTATGCCGCGAAGGCCTTATCTAATATCGCTATTCTGAAATTAATGAATAGTTTAGGGAGCGGCCTTGATACGGTTTCGCTGCAAGAGGTACAACTAGGCTTGTTGGCGGGTTTTAAACCCGAATCAATTATATTTACCCCTAATGGAGTTTCTTTAGAAGAAATTGAAGAAGCTGCAAAATTAGGAGTTCGTATCAATATTGATAACCTTTCTATTTTAGAGCAATTTGGCAGTAAACATCCTGATATACCCGTATGTATAAGAATTAATCCGCATGTTATGGCTGGAGGCAATTCTAATATTTCTGTAGGACACATCGACTCTAAATTTGGTATTAGTATTCATCAAATTCCACACTTACTTCGCATAGTTGATTTAACAAAAATGAATATTAACGGTATTCACATGCACACAGGAAGTGACATTCTTGATATTGAAGTTTTTTTATACGCTTCCGAAATATTATTTGAAACCGCAAAAAACTTTTCAAATCTTGACTTTATTGATTTTGGAAGTGGCTTTAAGGTGCCATATCAAGAAGGAGATATCGAAACAAATGTTGAAGAACTTGGCAAAAAACTTAGTGCCCGATTCAATGAGTTTTGTAAAGAATACGGCAAAGAATTAACGCTAGCTTTTGAGCCAGGTAAATTTTTAGTTAGCGAAGCTGGGGTGTTTTTAGCGAGAGTAAACGTGGTAAAACAAACTACCTCTACGGTTTTTGCAAGTATTGACTCGGGCTTTAATCATTTAATACGCCCTATGCTCTATGGCGCTGCACATACTATCGAAAACATTTCTAATGATCAAGGTAGAGAAAGGTATTACTCCATAGTTGGTTATATCTGTGAAACCGACACCTTTGCCAGCAATAGACGCATTAAAGAAATATCGGAAGGAGACATACTTTGCTTCAAAAATGCTGGAGCCTATTGCTTTACCATGGCTAGTAATTACAATTCTAGATTTAGGCCACCAGAAGTGTTATGGTATGATGGAAAAGCTATATTAATTAGGCAACGAGAAGATTTTGATGACTTAATTCGAAATCAAATAGATGTTAAAGATTTATTTAATTTTGAACAAGAAAAAGCCCTTTCAAAATAAAGCATTGGTATTTTCGTTAGATTTGGTATAATTATTGGACTAATTTTCAAAATTAAAACCTAATGAAAACGATTACCTTAACAACGAGCATAAAAAGCCTCTTAGCTTTTACATTTTTTATAAGTATTTCTGTAAACGCGCAAGAGGTTAACTGGCTTTCTTGGAGCGAAGCTGAAACCTTGGCGACCACCGACAAAAACCCAAAGAAAATTTTTATTGATGTGTATACCGATTGGTGTGGATGGTGTAAAAAAATGGATAAGGATACCTTTCAAAATGAGGAGGTAGCTGCATATATGAAAGCTAAGTTCTACATGGTAAAATTGGATGGTGAAGGAAAAGAAGAGATTAAATACAAAGGCAAAACCTTTAAATTTGTTCCATCTGGACGTAATGGATATCATGAATTTGCTGCTGCGCTAATGAATGGCAAAATGAGTTACCCAACTACGATTTTTTTAGATGAAGAGATGAATATGTTGTCACCAATTCCTGGTTATCAAAAACCACAACCCTTCTTAAATATTGCAAAATATTTTGGCGAAAACATTTACAAAGATCAAGATTGGGAAACCTACACGAAGCAAGGAAAATAAAATAATCTTTTTTTAAATGGAGCAGGTATCAATTCATCAGGCGCTTCGTATTTGGATAAAATAAAGTGATTTTTAACTGAATCATTTGCGCCTTACTGTATACCAGAAATTTCATTTTTTAGATTACCTTAAGCGTCTTAAAACAAGTGCCTTCTCATACATCGGGTATAATTGGCCCTACCTGGTAGATTTTCATTTTAAAGGCTTGTAATCATCCCCTACTTTAGCTATCTTCCTTTTTTAACCTACATCACCATAAACACTTTGGTATTGAAAAAAATTGTGAAGTATCTTTTTACCCTTTTTATTTCTGTTTCAGTCTTTTTTCAGTCTTGCACCGCTGATATTAAAATAGATTCTTTTTTACAAGAAGGGGTACCACTAAAACTTGCTGAATTTAGAAAAAAACAAATATCAAATGTAGAATATTCGCTCTCGTTTACTATTCCAAAAAAAGCAACAACACCAATAGCAACAAGCTTGGTCTTAAACTTAGACCTTTTAAAAGTAACTGCGCCATTACTTCTCGATTTTAAAGAAAAAACCGCTAATATACATGCTATTATTGTCAATGGCACCGCAATAAAAATAGTATATCAAAAAGAACATTTGATCATCGCTACCAATGAACTATTAAAAGGGGCAAATCAAATTGAAATTACATTTACTATGGGCGAATTGTCACTCAACAGAAATGAAGAGTACCTTTATACCCTTTTGGTTCCGGATAGAGCTCGCACACTATTCCCTTGTTTTGACCAGCCCAACTTAAAAGCAAAATATGCACTGCAAATAACCGCACCGAATGACTGGAAAGTGCTTTGTGGAGCTCCTCTTTTAAAAACTGTAAATAACAAAACTAGTATAACACATCATTTTAAGCAAACCGACAAAATTAGCACCTATCTTTTTTCTTTTGTTGCTGGTAAGTTTGAGCAACAAAATAAAGCAGTAGACGGTTTTGATATGAATTTATTATTCCGCGAAAATGATAGTTCAAAAATAGCTTTGAGCCTGCCTGCTATTTTTAATTTACATAAACAATCTATCGATTTTTTAACAAACTATACCGCTTACTCTTTTCCATTCCAAAAAATTGATTTCGCTACTATTCCAGGGTTTCAATATGGAGGTATGGAACATGTCGGAGCTATACAATACAGAGAGAATGCTTTGTTTTTAGACGAAACTGCTACCATAAAAAGACATCTAGGTAGAGCGAAACTAATTGCTCATGAAACCGCTCATATGTGGTTTGGTGATTTGGTGACTATGGATTGGTTCGATGATGTTTGGATGAAAGAAGTTTTTGCCAATTTTATGGCCGATAAAATTGTGAACCCCGCTTTTCCGGAGATTAATCACAATTTAGCCTTTATGGTTTTACACTACCCTAGCGCCTACAGCGAAGATCGTACCCAGGGAACAAATCCAATTCGGCAGCCTTTAGAAAACTTACAAAATGCTGGATCATTATACGGTAGTATCATTTACAACAAAGCACCGATTATGATGCGCCAATTAGAACTTGTTATAGGCAAGGCAGCTTTTCAAAAAGGAATTCAGGAATATATCAATACCTATGCCTTTGGCAATGCAGTTTGGAATGATCTTGTTGAAATTTTAGACAAACAAACCCCCGTAGATCTAAAATTTTGGAGTGAAATTTGGGTAAACCAAGCTAGCCGTCCGATATTCTCAGAGCATTTAACCTTCAATGATGACCATACTATTGCGAGTTTTGAAATTGAACAAAAAGCAGAAGATGGTAGCTCCAACATTTGGCCCCAAATATTTGAAACAACTTTTGTATATGAAGATACTACCATTACCTTAAACGTTAATACGCGTGGCAAAAAAACAGCAATAGCGACAGCAAAGGGTTTAAAAAAACCAAAAACAATTTTGTACAACTCGAATGGTTTAGGTTACGGCATTTTTCCTTTACACAACGAGCAATTAAAAGAAATTCCGAACATTAAAGACCCCATTGCCCGAGGTTATGCTTACATCAATTGCTATGAAAATGCTCTTACAGGAAATAGTTCTGCTTTAGATACTTTTCAAATGTATAAAGAAAGTTTAAAGCGTGAAAAAAATGAATTATTACTAAATTTATTAAACAGCTATATCACTAATATTTATTGGAAATTTCTTTCAAAAGAGCAACGCAAAAAACAACTCCCCATTTTTGAACAACAGCTTATAAATCAGTTACAATCTAATCTATCATCTAACACTAAAAAAGTACTTTTTAATTGCTTTAAATCAATAGCTTATTCCAATTTAGGAAAGAAAACCCTTTATGATATTTATACTAAAGACCTTTCTATTAAAAACCTAAAACTAAATAAAGATGATTTTACTGAAATAGCAATGTATTTGGCTCTTTTTGAACATGAAAAAGCTGACGAAATTCTCGAAAAGGCAAAAAAACAACTTACCAATACTGATAAATTAGCTCGTTTTAAATTTATTATCCCTTCTTTGTCTAAAAAACAAGAAATTCGGGATCATTTTTTTGAATCACTTAAAAATGAAGAGAATAGAGCTAAAGAAAGCTGGGTACTTAGTGCTTTAAATTTCTTAAATCACCCATTAAGGCAACATGAAAGCATTAAACACTTAAAAACTAGTTTATCTCTTTTAGATGAGATTCAAAAAACTGGTGATATTTTTTTCCCAAAAAGATGGCTGGCGAGTACTATTGGTAAGTACACTTCTGAGGAGGCATTTACTATTAGAGAGGAATTTATTAGAAATAACCCAAATCTGAACCCAGCGCTATTAAAAAAATTGCTTCAAGCTTCTGATGATCTAAGGCGAATTCAAGAATTAAAAAAACTATAAATTAAAAGTGCGCAGCAAAATAAAGCGTTTTAAACTATTAAAACCTATCGGTTGTAAAACAGCCACAGGGGATAATTAGCTAAAAAAAATTACCCATATCAAGTTTCATATACGTAGAATTGAAAAAAGGTCTTGCAAAAGCATAAAAAATGCCCCAAAAATAAATTTAAAGACATTTTTAATTTATCCTATTTCTAAAAATTGGATTACTCCAAGTGCCTGTGTCCTACAAATAGATTCTAGATTTAGCTATAATAGACATATTTTTCTTGCATTTGCTATGTTCTTCTAAATATCTCCAATTATTGAAATAGCTAGAGCAATTTGGCATAGGTTTTTAAATGAATACCCAATACTCCCATTAAACGAGCGGTTCAAATATATGAACCCTTAATTGAGAACTAACGCAGAATTCATTAGGCGCTCTAAAGGATAAGAAAAACCTAAAAAATATGCTACCTACTGTAGTTTGGAGATTCTTTAGTGATGGCGACGTCGTGCGGATGACTTTCGTTAATACCACTCGATGTTATTTTAACAAAACGCCCTCTTTCTTGTAAAGTGGCAATGTCTTTAGCACCGCAGTACCCCATACCGGCCCTAAGACCACCGACAAATTGATGAATACTTTCAAACAACTCTCCCTTATAAGGTACACGACCCACAATACCTTCTGGCACTAATTTCTTAATATCGTCCTCAACATCTTGAAAATACCGATCTTTAGAACCCTGCTTCATTGCTTCAACAGAACCCATCCCCCGATAAGATTTAAACTTTCTTCCTTCGTAGATAATTGTTTCTCCGGGTGACTCCTTTGTGCCAGCTAACAAAGAACCCAACATAACGGTATCTGCACCTGCTGCAATCGCTTTAGGAATATCTCCAGTATAACGAATACCACCATCTGCTATAACCGGCACACCACTACCCTTAATGGCTGCTGCCACCTCAAGGACTGCTGAAAACTGCGGAAAACCAACACCTGCGACTACCCTTGTTGTACATATAGAACCAGGTCCTATACCTACTTTAACAGCATCTGCACCAGCATCCACTAAATATTTAGCAGCTTCACCAGTTGCAATGTTACCTACTATAACCTCTAATTGTGGAAATTTCTTTTTTACTTCTTTCAAAACTGTTACCACTCCTTTGGTATGCCCATGAGCAGTATCAATAACAACGGCGTCAACACCAGCATTTACCAATGCTTCTGCCCGTTTTACAGCGTCTAAGGTTACCCCAATTGCGGCGGCTACTCTTAAACGCCCGTATTGATCTTTATTAGCACTTGGCTTTTGGGTTAGCTTTGTTATATCTCGAAAAGTTATTAAACCAACGAGCTTGTAATCTTCATCAACTACTGGTAGCTTTTCAATTTTATATTCTTGCAAAATCTCTTCGGCTTCTGAAAGTGAAGTACCTACTGCTGCGGTCACAAGATTTTCAGATGTCATTACTTCCGAAATAGGTCTTTCAATATTTCTTTCGAACCGCAAATCACGATTAGTTACAATTCCAATCAATCTACTATCGCTATCTACAATAGGAATACCACCAATACTATGCTCTTTCATTTGAGCTTTTGCATCACTCACTTTTGAGTTTATAGGTAAGGTTACTGGGTCTAATATCATACCACTTTCGGCACGTTTTACCTTTCTAACCTTTAAGGCTTGTTCCTTTATTGTCATATTCTTGTGCAGCACGCCGATGCCTCCTTCTTGAGCAATCGCAATCGCCATTCGTGATTCGGTAACCGTATCCATAGCTGCAGAAACTATAGGCACATTAATTGTAATATTTCTTGTAAATTTTGTTTGAATACTGACTTCACGAGGAAGAACTTCTGAGAAAGCGGGTACTAAGAGTACGTCGTCATAAGTAAGACCTTCTCCAACAATTTTATCTTTGTGGGCGTTCATAGCAATTACGTATTAATTGCAAGCAAAAGTAGCGATTTAAATTGAAATTACTTTATGCTTTCTGATTAGGATTTAGGCTAAGTTGATATAGCACTACAATTGCAGAGGCCGTAAAGCTAATAGTCATTAAAAAACCCGAAAAAACGACTACATATTTCATCCATAATACGCCCGACCAAATAAAATAAATTCCACCGAAAGTTAAGAGAACAGATACAAAGGGTTCTACAGTTAAAAAAAGTTTTAATTTAGATGAAAGACGTGTCATCCATACCAATCCCCCTAAAAGAAAAAAGATAAAAGACATGGACAACACGTGTGTGTGAACAATAGTTAGCATTTCTCGTTCACTCTTTTTAAACTTCATTACATCGGCGTCTTCATCATCTTCATTCCCATTATAATTCTCTACCACACCGTTTGGAGAGCTCGTGCTCGTTTCACTTACAAAAAGCAAACCCGTATAAAAACCTACTGATAATAGTACTACAAAAGCCCCTACAAAAATTTTTATTCCCTTCGGAAGTGAAGATAGCAACTCATTGTAGGGCATTACAAGACGTTATTTACTTGAAGAATTTCTACTGATTTAAGCAAATCGTCTATGGCACTAGTCATTGAACGCACTGAAATTGTAGCGCCTGCTATACCATCAATATTGGTTTGGTAATTAACACGATCACCCCCTGTTTTACCTAAAAATTGTTTTAACCAACGTTTACTGCCAATTTCTCCACCATATTCTTCTCTATAAATAAGCACTTTCGAATGTTTAATTTTTAAACTTTCATCAAAAATTATGAGATAATCAAATTTCGCAGTTTTACTAGGCGCCTGAGAAACGAATACATAGCCTAAAACATCATCATCTTTGGTTATTTTAAAAAAATTGTCTTGAGTGAATTTGGCAGAAAGCTGTGATTTAAAATTTTCATCAATTTGAACAGGTACCATTTCAAAACTTCCGATTTCGAAAACTTTGTTAACCTCTTTTATTACTTTTTTCTCTATTTTCTTAGGAATCCCGAAACTAAAAAATAACATCGAAGCAACTAAAACAATACCTAAAAATTGTTTGTTTTTAAACATAAGCAAATGTATTAATTTAGAATGAATCTGATTAAATATAGCGCTTTTTTTTTACAAGAAAAAATTACTTTCTTAAACGACTATATTAAGTTTAGTGTACGGGATAATTATAAATTTACTGCTTTTTAAAACCAAACACCAATACCAAAATTTAATCGATCTTTAGTATTTACATCAGACCCATTAGAACGAAATTGGTAGTCTCCTTTAACCACTACCCCAGGCGCAATATGGTAGGTAAGCCCTGTTGTAATATCGGTTTTATCAAATGAAGGGTTTTTTGCCAAACCTCCCTCAGTTTCTGCATGGGTGTTGTATTTCTCGAATCGTGTAAAAGCAAACAATTTTTGCTTGTTACTTAATGGTAAAAGATTGTAGGCACCTTCTACGTAAAAACCTTGCAAAGAACTACCTAAATCTTTACCTGTTAAATTGTTATATTTATCGGTGTCTGAAAGTGAGGCATAAATAAACTCTCCACGTGCTGTAAATCTTTGATAAGCATAACGTGCATCTAAACCAACCATTGCAATACCAATATTTGCGCCTTCGCGGTCTTCAATCTCATCTTCGGCCTGCGTATCACCGAAATAACCTGAAAGACCTAAACGAAGTCCGGGCACCCCATAATAATCTAGTTTCATTGAAAGAGTAGGACTATCAACAGTTGATTTGATAGCCTTTTGACGACCACTTCTAAGTCCGTTAGAGCCCTTTAAAAAACCTGAAACGCCACCCTCGCCATCTGATTTAGTAGACTTAAAACCATTAAAAATATAGGCTTGGTACCCTAGTGAAATATCGTTAATTCGACCAGAGACACCAATACCCATTTCACGCCAAGTAGTAGGCACAATAACATTATTTAGCCCAGGTCTTTCGGTACCATTATACGTGGTTGGTTCATGATATTCATTAATAATACCCATCGGCACCAACATTAAGCCCCCACGAAGACTAACATTATCACCTACCGCATAATTTACGAAGGCCTGCTCTACAAAAACCTCATTAACATGTTCTAGCTCAACCTCAGTTACAAATTGTGTTTTTTCATTAAAACGATAACCAAACAACAACACTAGTCGCTGTACATCTAGCTCGCCATTGTCTCCTTCTGGTTGATTATACAGCATTTCGCCATAAGCACCCACGGTAACAGCAGAGCCATAATTACCCGACAATAATCGTTGTGCTGCGTTTAATTGCGATTGTGGCATTAAGGTAATAGAATCGGTTTTAGTTTGTGCTAAAACTGTGCCAGCTGAAAAGAGACTTACTACTAATAGATAACTAATTTTCCTTAACATTTCTTTTTTTTTATTTAGACTTATTTTAAACAACATGAATATTTTGCCACAAAACTAAGTTGAAAATTAGTTTTAGCAAAATTTATTTTTATTAAATCTAAATAAAAATAAAATTGAAAATTTAAAACTAAAAAATTGAACTATTAAAGAAGATTGTTAAGTTGTATCTCTTAAAGATTAGGACAACGCTTGCAGTTGGTTTTGCCCTTCTTCTTGTATTTCTTACAGCACTTCTTTTTTCTGTCACCAGAAACACAATCACCACAGCTTGAAGCTATTATAATACAAGGACTAACTATTACTGCTGCTTTCATTATTCTTATTAAATCTAAATAATGACAAAACTACAAATAAAAAAGATTCTGTTAAACAGAATCTTTTTAAAATTTAAATTTTTATTTATTTACTTACTCTTCTAGGTCTACTGACGTAGCTATTGTATTAATATCTCTATCAAACATATAATGACCCGACTTATCATCGCCAATAATATTTAATTTATCTAATAATGTTCTTGCTACCGCTTCTTCTTCTAATTGTTCTGTAACATACCATTGCATAAAATTGTGAACATTGTAATCCTTTTTGTCAAGGCATTCGAAGATAACATGATTAATCTGTTGTGTGACAAACATTTCACTTTCTAAAAAAGCTTCAAAAAGCTCTTGTAATGAATCATAAGTATCCTTCGGCTTATCTAGAGCAGATACAATAACCTTACCTCCTCTTTCATTCACAAATTTTACCAATTTAATCATGTGAACTCTTTCTTCCTCCGATTGCGCATAAAAAAAGTCTGCTATTCCATTATACCCTTCAGCATCTGCCCATGATGCCATAGCCAAGTAGTGCATTGAAGCATTTGCTTCATATTTAATCTGATCGTTTAATAAGGCTTCTATAGTTGTGTTCATTTCTTTTTTTTTCAAATTTAGTTAGATTTTAGTTTACACCACAATTGCGCAAATAAAAAAACATCATATTGCCTACCAAAAATAGCAATGACATGTATTGCAAAAACAGCAAACCCTACATTTAATGATAGTTAGAAAATAAATCGGATGCTTTGTTGTAGGCTGCCTCAAAATCTAACCAATTTACTCCGGTAGCCACTTTTTCTGTATTGAAATAAGACAGTATTTTTTCTGTTGGCATATTACCCGTTAATTCATCTTTTGCCATAGGGCATCCTCCAAAACCCTGAATTGCTCCGTCAAATCTTCTGCATCCTGCTTTGTAGGCTGCATTCACTTTTTCATGCCATGTTGTAGGAGTGGTGTGCAGATGTGCCCCAAACTCAATATGAGGGTATTTCGGAATTAAATTTGAAAATAAATAATCAATTACCTCGGGGGTAGATGTGCCTACAGTATCAGAAAGTGATAAAATTTCCACGCCCATTTCAGCTAATTTTTCGGTCCAATGTCCAACCACCTCAACATTCCATGGATCTCCATAAGGATTACCAAAGCCCATAGAAATATAGGTGACGACTTTTTTCCCTGATGCGTCGGCAATATTCAAAATCTCTTGTAAAGCCTCAACAGATTGCGCAATAGTTTTGTGGGTATTACGCATTTGAAAATTTTCTGAAATAGAAAAAGGATACCCTAAATATTGTATTGCTTCATGTTGACAAGCATCTTTAGCACCGCGCACATTAGCTATAATTGCTAACAAATTACTTTTAGATTTTGAAAGATCTAGTTGTGATAATACTTCGGCAGTATCTACCATTTGCGGAATTGCCTTTGGCGAAACAAAACTACCAAAATCGATGGTATCAAAACCACAGCTAAGTAGGGCCTGTATATACCTCACTTTTGCCTTTGTGGGTATAAGGGTCTTAATACCTTGCATGGCATCTCTTGGGCATTCTATGATTTTAACTTTTGCTGACATTATCAACTAAATTTATAAAAGCAAAATTACAGTTATTTATTTGATAGTAAGAGATAGGTGGCAATACTAATGAATACAATAATTTGCATCCATTTTAGATAGAAACCGGTTTTAGCGTGTTTACGTAAATAACCAGAAATATAAACCGATGATACCACCAAAATACTAAAGACAACACTAGACACAAACATAAATATCAACCCCAGTACATAAAACTGAACGAAAGTGCTCAATTTTGAAGAAAATAAAAATCCTGGAAAAAACGCCAAAAAGAAAATACTAACCTTAGGGTTTAAAACATTCATTATAAAACCTTGACGAAAAAGTTGTAAAATTTCTTTTTTAGGCGCACCATTCTCTGAAATAGTTAAGCTGTCATCACCTTTAAAAACCTGATATGCTAGGTACACCAAATAGGCGACTCCAAATAATTTAATTCCGAAATAGAGCCTTTGATTCTGCCTTAAAATTGCAGAAATACCAACCGCCAAAAAAGTGGTATGTACCAAGCAACCCGAAATTAAACCCGCAACAGTAGCTAAACCATACTTTCTACCATGGCTAATACTTTGCACAAGTACATAAATATTATCTGGCCCAGGAGAAATAGCCAGCGCGGCAGTAGCCGCCATAAAGGCTATTAAAATTTCATACTCCAATTTTATAGTTTTTAGAGTTTTTAGAGTTTTTAGAGTTTTTAGAGTTTTTAGAGTTTTTAGAGTTTTAAAAATACAAATTACATGGCATTAATTATCCTTTTTTATATCTTTCTACAAATTAAAGTCATGAAAATAAAAGTCGTTTCAATAGTTCTACTCACCGTTTTTGTACTCCTAACATTTATTTCTGCAAAATGGAAAGTTGACCCTAAACAGCAGAAGGTGGACAAAATACATACAGATCGTATTTTACGACATGTTGTTCTTTTTAAATTTAAAGAGGGAACCTCAGTAGAGAACATAAATAAAGTAGAAGCAGCGTTTAATGCTTTACCTTCAAAAATTAAAGAAATTCAAGATTTTGAGTGGGGTATAAATAATAGTCCTGAAGGGCTTGACAAAGGTTTTACCCATTGCTTTCTGTTGACTTTTAAAAGTGAAGAAGATAGAGCTATTTACTTACCTCATCCCAATCATAAGGCATTTGGTGAAGTTTTAACGCCCTATTTAGAGGATGTACTAGTAATTGATTATTGGTCTAAATAGGCTATTTCAAAAGTAAATCAATCTAATGATTTTCAGATATATAATTCTTTTTTTAGACAAAAAAACTCCGAATATGAGTTTACAATACCAAACCTCACACAAATCAAGGTTCAAATCCATGGTATTGAAAAAAGATCTTGCAAAAAATAAAAAATGACCCAAAAATAAATTCAAAGGCCTTTTTAATACATCCTATTTTTAAAAATTTGGTTTCTCTTAAAAGTGTCTAAAGATGATAAACTATTTTAACTAGCTAGTGTATACCCTACTGAGAGGTGTTAAATATCTTAAATTATACAAAACTATTTTCTGGCACCTTACCTTTAACGCCTTTAAAAAAGGTGTTAATTTTTTCAAAATCTGCTTGTTTATCCTCTGAAACATTAAAAGGTTCTGCGACTATAACTTGCTTATTTTCAAAATCAAAAGCAATCATAACAATGGGCACATTCGCGGTTTTAGCAATATAATAAAACCCGGTTTTTAAAGTATTTACTTGCTTTCTGGTACCTTCTGGTGCTAAACTTAGCCGAAAAACTTCTTTTTTCTTAAAAACATTTGCCGTTGCTGTTACAAAGTCTGTAGATTTTGTTCGGTCTATGGGTGTGCCACCCATCCATCGAAAATACCAACCAAAAGGAGCTCTAAATAGGCTTTTTTTACCCACAAAATTTATTTCTGCTTTCCAAACGTTTCGAATCAAAATACCAATGTAGAAATCATGCCAACTGGTATGCGGAACTACAGGGAGTACGCACTTTTTAATGTGAAACGGAAATTCTCCTTGTATTTTCCATCCCATTAACTTGAAGTAAATAAATTTTGCAATTTTGTGCATGATATTCAAACATTAACGGTGCGATGCCTATATTTTTTCGTAAATCTTCCTTAATCTTTCAGGAGTAATAGTATCTCTCCAGTTTGGTCCAAGTGCATTTTCCCAAAGCGGATGCATTCCCATCGCAACAGAGATCATGGTATCAAAATCAGAATCGCTCATGTTAGCACAAACATTTTTTGGTAGATGTATGTTATGCCTGCTTCGCATTTTATTAAAAAGTTTTACCCCATCAGGATAAAATTCAGATAAATGTTGAAAAACTAAGCAGTTTCCAAGACCATGCTTTATACCCAGCGAATACCCTAAACCATAGCTTAATGCATGCGCCACGCCTACTTGAGAGTAAGCAATACTCATACCACCATGCCAAGAAGCCATCATCAATTTATTTCGTGAATCTTCTGACGACAAATCACCTAAAAAAACCTCCTCACACAAGGCTAATGCTTTCTCACCATAACTTTGACTAAACGCATTTAAATACGTACCATTAAGAGATTCCACACAATGAATATAGCAATCCATACCAGTATAAAACCATTGTTCTTTAGAAATACCTTGTGTCAAATCAGGATCTAAAACAACTTGATCAAAAGTGGTGTAATCTGAATTAATACCTAATTTTTTTTCAGGCCCTAGTAAAACTGTTGTTCTAGAAACCTCGGCTCCTGTTCCGCTAATGGTAGGCACACCAACATGGTATATCGCTGAATTGTTTACCAAATCCCAACCTTGATACCGAGCAGCCCCCCCTTTATTGGTGAGCATAAGTGCCACCGCTTTTGACAAATCTAATAAAGTACCGCCCCCTATGCCTACTATACCTGAGGGTAATTCTGAAAACTTAGATTTTATTTGGTGTACTAAAGCATCTACTTGTTCTGTTTTTGGCTCTTCATTCGCCGAAATAAAAATAATCTGATCATTAAAAATAAGCGGTATTCTTTTTACTAAGTCTTGTGTTTCAAAAACATCATCTACAAGAAAAACAAAAGGAGCGTCAGAATGCGCTCTTTTGGGCATTAAAATATCCCCCAATTGGTCAAAGCTACCATTACCAAATACTACTCTTGGCACCAAGGGTAAATTACGAAATACCGTTTTTTTTCTCACCGTTCGGTTTTCTACTTCAATATCATTTTTTACTTCCATACGAAAAACTATAAATGCTTTAAAACATCTTTTAAACTATTAACTCTTAAAAATCTATCTTCATTCTCTTTTACTGAACATTCTTCATGTTGCCATGTGGTATGAAAAGGTACATGTATAGCTTTAGCGCCTATATTCACCAACGGTAATATATCTGATTTTAAAGAATTACCAATCATCAAAAACTCTTTTACATCGATTTTTAAATACGCTAATAATTGTAAATAATTCTCTTCCTTTTTATCGCTTAATATCTCAATATGATGAAAATATTTACTTAAACCAGATTTTTTAATTTTTCTTTCTTGATCTAATAAGTCACCTTTTGTTAAGACAATCAGTCGATAGTTATCTTTAAGTTGGCTGAGCACTTTATTTACATCCTCCAATAACTCTACCGGATGTGCTAACATCTTTTTACCTAGATTCAAAATAGTAGAAATAGTTGCTTGAGAAATTGTATTATCCGAAATTTCTAAAGCAGATTCTATCATCGATAAAACAAAACCCTTAATACCATACCCATAGATTGCTAAATTTTTAATTACCATTTTAAAAAGCTCCTGCTCTATTCTATTTTTGGTTTCAAAACCATTTAAGAGTGTCGCAAATTCTGCTTCCGCTGCCCTAAAATATGTTTCATTAACCCATAGGGTATCATCTGCATCAAATCCAATAACTTTTATATTACTATAATCTACTTCCATGCTAGCTGAGCTCGCTTTAGATCTTCAGGGGTATCAATTTCAATGCCACTTACTACTGTTTCCACCATTTTTATTTTCTTACCATACTCTAAATATCGAATGGCTTCAATTTTTTCTGTAGCCTCTAAACTTAACATTGGTAGACGCTGAAAATCCATCAAGGCACTTTTTCTAAAAGCATAAATGCCCTTATGTTTGTAATAATGGGTTTTACTGGATGCAGCTCTAGGGTAAGGTATTGGAGATCGAGAAAAATATAAAGCGAAATTTCGATTATCAACAATAACCTTCACCGTATTAGGGTTTTCAATTTCTTCTTTCTCCTCAATTTTAACCATTAATGAAGCTAAATCTATCTCTAACGCTGTATCTGTTTTAAAAACTTCTAACACATCGGTTAAACTTTGAGCGTCTATAAACGGTTCATCTCCTTGTACGTTAACAATAATATCTACTTCCATATCAACAACTGCTTCAGCTATTCTATCGCTTCCACATTCATGCTCTTTAATACTCATTAAAGCCTTACCCCCTGCCTCAGTAATTGTATTAAAAATTATACTATTATCAGTAACCACATACACTTCATCAAATAAATTGGTTTGAACAGCTGCTTCGTAGGTGCGCACGATTACGGGCTTACCAGAAAGGTCTTGCATTAGTTTTGCAGGAAACCTTGAGGCCGCATATCTTGCGGGTATCATTGCTATAATTTTCACGTCTGTTAATTTAAAATAAAACTTATGTTTTGGCTTTAGGCCTTAATTTTCTATAGATTCTTAATATGATAAATAAAATTAGTACTACCAGTACGCCCGCCAAAATGGGAGCAAATATTGATGCAATAGAAACAAAGGCTGCTGCGCTAGTTTCTACCGTTGTAACAATAGGATTTGCTAAGCCTCCAGTAGACGCGGTAGATACGAGTCTACTAGTTGCTCCTGCCCCTTTAATTGCCGTTGCGCTACCCCCACCAGCAATAACAGCTAAAGACCAGGTAACTAATGGATCTAAACCCACTACTGTACTTACCATTACCGCTGTACCTGCAATCGTTGCTAGAGGAAGTGCTAAACTATCTAAAATATTATCAAACCAAGGAATAAAGTAGGCAAATATTTCAACTACCGTTGCAATACCCAAGGTTAAAACGGCCGCCAAGCTTCCGATCCATTCCCAATTTTCATTAAGCTGCCAAACATCAAAAAAAGCAGCAAGACTCAACGCAAAAAGCGGCAAGAATACTCTAAAACCAACAGAAGCAGCTAAACCTAGTCCCAAAAATATACTGAGTACAGTTTCAGCAGTCATATTTTAATGTTTTTTAGTAAAGAGTGTGAGCCACAACTTAATGGTCATCAAATTAAATTAAACAAAAACTAATTCTATTAAGCCTAAGAAGCATGTCTTCTTTCAAATTTAATCTATTCCTCATCAACAAAAAAATCGTTTTTAAAACCAATTAAATAGAGTTGTTTCTTAGCTCTAGTTACCGCGGTATATAACCATCGTAAATATTCTTTACTTACACCATTGGGCAAGTAGGGTTGCTCAACAAAAACGGTATTCCATTGGCCCCCTTGAGATTTATGACAGGTAATTGCGTACGAAAACTTTACTTGTAATGCGTTGAAGTATTTGTTGCCTTTAACCCCTAAAAATTTCTTGTATTTTGAAGTTTCAGAAGCATAATCTTCCATTACGTTTTGATAAAGTCGATTACCATCTTCATAAGAAAGGGAGGGCGTATTTGCTTGAATAGTATCGAGTAACAATACGGTTTCAAAAGGTTTCATATTCGGATAGTCGACTAGCTTAACTTTTACTTCTGCAAATTTAAACGAATACAACTCTTTGATACTAAATAATTCGAGCACCTCAATAATATCGCCATTGGCAATAAAACCAGCCTCTGATTTAGGCTCAAGCCAAAAATAATTATTCTTTACAACCATCATAAAATCGCCTACTGCAATTTCATTTTCTAAGTACAAAATTCGCTGACGAATGTTTTCGTTGTATAAATTTGCTCTTTTGTTTGAACGAACAATAAAGGCTGTTTCTTCTTTACCATGTGTTGTATATGAAGTATCAATAGCCTCTTGAATTTCATTTCCTTCTAACAACCTAACTATATCTTTAAAAGGAGAAACAATAAACTGAAAAGCATCAAAAAACTCACTTTGTATTTGCTCTCTTAACTGGGTCGCATTAACTAGAATTCCTGAATCTTCGGTTTGTCGAACAACCTCATTCAACTCTAGCCGAATAACATCCTTATTATAGTTTAGCTCAAGCTTATCTGCATCCAATGCCGGACTCAAATCTAATCGAACTGGAGGTAATTGGGCAGTATCACCTATTAATATTAACTTGCAATTATGACCAGAATAAATAAATTGTAGCAAATCGTCTAACAAAGATCCGTTCTCAAATAGTTTTGAATCTGCTGGAGTATCTGGTATCATCGACGCCTCATCTACTATAAAAATCGTATTTCGATGCTTATTAGGTGCCATTACAAATTGTATGCCTCCCCCATTCTGCTTTTTTGGAAAATAAATTTTCCTATGAATTGTAAAAGCTTGCGTTTTTGAATAATTAGACATGACTTTTGCAGCCCTTCCGGTAGGTGCCATCAATACCGACTTCATTGTCGACATCCATAAACTGTTTACTAAAGTACCTACCAAAGTGGTTTTACCGGTTCCAGCAAAACCTTTGAGCAAAAAAATAGTGTCTTTATCTTTACTTAAAATAAAAGAAGCTAGCTTTTGTAAGGCAACAGATTGTAAAAGCGTAGGCGTATGAGGAAATTTTTCATTTAAAATGTTAAAAAAAGAAGCTTCGGTTAGAGGTTTCATAGAGTTGCAAGATAATCAGGATTTTTATGCTAAAAACTTTTACGATTGAAAAAAAAATGTAAATTTGCTTGAACCACTAAATTAATAAGAAACGAAATGAAGACTGGAATACAGATTTTACTTTGGATATTATGCGGAGTATTAGCATATGCCATTTACAACTCCATCACAGGGCCAATTAGATTTCAAAAAGTTAAAGAAGAACGTTTTACCAAAGTTATAGCAAAACTTAAAGACATTAAAAGCGCTCAAGAAGCTCACAAAAGTGTTACTGGTAAATACGCCAATGATTTTAAAAGTTTAATTAGTTTTATAGATACAGGTAATTATACTATCACGCAGCAACGTGATACTTCATTTATGGTTTTTGATAAAGTATACAAAATTGATCTTCAAAAAGACAGTACATTAATTGATACGTTAGGAACGGTATCTGTTAGAGATTCTTTGTTTAAAAAAGACGATCGCTACAAAAGTTTGATGAATGTGCCAGGAGCTTTAAATGGTGAAAAATTTACTTTAAAAGCTGATGTAATTGATAAAGGTGGTTACAAAGTTCCTGTGTTTGAAGCTAGCGTACCAAAGAAAGCAATTTTAGGCGATCAACCTGCAGATTTACTTTCTCGTGAAAATGCACAATCGAGCGTTGAAGAAGTTGATGGACCAACAATTAAGGTAGGTTCTCTTAGCCAAGTTAGTACTAGCGGAAACTGGCCTCCAATTTATGACAGAAAAAAGAATTAATAAAGAAACGGTAAATTCTTTTTCTAAAGAGTTTAACAAACTATCCATTCAAGTTAGCTTGAATGGATTTTCTTTTTGTGTAGTTGATACTATCAACGGGGCTATAGTTAAATCTGAACTTGTCTCGTTTGCAGGGGAACAAACGCCGTATCATCTTAAAAAAAAACTTGCAAGCCTTTTTAACAAGTATAATTTAAATAAAGATAAATTTTCAGAGGTTGTTGTAATTCATAGAAACAAGCTCTTTAGTTTTGTTCCGAAGTCTTTGTTTGACGAGGCAGAAATGCCAAACTATTTAAAATTTAACGCTAAAATACTAGCCAACGACCATATTGTATTTGATGAGTTAGATAACTACGACATGGTTAATGTTTATGTGCCGTTTGTAAATATCAACAACTATATTTACGAGCTGTTTGGTGAGTTTATATTTAAGCATAGTGGTACGGTAATGGTTGAGTCGTTATTATCGAATCAAAGTAATGTTAATGAACCCCAATGTTTTGTGCATGTCACACAAAAAGAAATGGAAGTCGCCATAATATCTCAAAAAAAATTACTTCTTTACAATAGTTTTAATTTTAATAGTAAAGAAGATTTTATTTATTACTTACTCTTTACACTTGAACAACTAAAATTAGATACAGAAACCATCAAACTAAAATTATTTGGGTCGATTGAAGAAGGTGATCTTCTTTACAATATATGCTACAGTTATGTAAAACATGTTTCTATTTTTGTACCCTCTAACCCGACTTATCTAACAGAATTAAACAAAACATCTGTTGATTTCACCATTTTAAACACGCTCTAATGCGAATTATCTCAGGAAAATTAAAAGGTAGACGCGTAATAGCTCCAAACAAATTACCAGTTCGTCCTACTACAGATATGGCGAAAGAAGCGCTATTCAATATCCTAAATAATAGTTATTACCTTGATGAGATTTCGGTTTTAGATCTTTTTGCTGGAACTGGAAATATAAGCTATGAATTTGGATCAAGAGGCACAACAAAGATTACTGCAGTAGATGCACATCTTGGTTGTATACAGTTTATAGATACTATCGCTAAAAATTTTGAGCTGCATATCAACACTATCAAAAGTGATGTTTTTGATTACTTAAATAAAAGTAATCTAAAATCGGATGTTATTTTTGCAGATCCACCTTATGACTTGGCTTTAGAAGATTTTGAACAAATTTCAGAATTAGTTTTTAAAAATCAACTTCTACTTGATAATGGAACTTTAATAATTGAACATGCGAAACAGACAGATCTTTCGCATTTGGCTCATTTTAGTAACAAGCGTAAATATGGCGGAAGTGTGTTTAGTTTTTTTGAGTTACCCTAGAAAATCATCCTTCTTAAAAATTTAAAAGTAAGTACCCCTATTTTTTAATCCTTTCTCGATATTAAAAAATTGCAAGCAACAAAATGTAAAATAGTCAAAAGGTATGTTACGTAGCTGCAGAATTTGAAACATTAAAACACTTAAATTCAATCATTTATATTCTTACAGTTACAAAAGAACAAAAAAATGACATCCTAATAATTGTAGCAAGCTATTTTAGATTAAACGGAATAAAAACCGTAAATGATGGTGGTTACCTAATAGACGATAGCATTTTTTACCATCAATAGATTCATAAAAACAATGCATAAAAAATTATAAAAAGACCTTAGATTAGGTTTGGGCAAAATCATGCAACTTGTTGGCATTATTATCTATTACCGTAATATAAAAGAGCTAATAAAACCTAAAAACGAGAATTAAACTAGCGTTTAAAAGCAGTTGTCTTAAGAACCATTAAAAAGAAATTTATTTAGAAAACTCTAAATTGCAACAATTATGATAAAAGGTTTTCATTGAAGAAAATAAAGATAAAACAAGCTCTAAAAGCGAACAAATTAATCATAGAAAGTACTTCTTTAATAATAGTACAACAGAACCGAAAACTAAAAAGGTCACAAATTTTATAATTTCAAATGAAGACGTTAGCCTACCTTAAAACAAACACCTTATTAAAAACTAACTTGTTTTTAATATCCAATGGCAAAGAAATAAACGGTTAAGCGCTTGAAAAAAATTGAAAGCCATATCGCAACTAATCCAAAGCAGCCCATTCGTTTACAAGAATATGGTATAGGCATCTTTACAAATTTACCAACTAAATCTGCACTAAAAAAAGCCATAAAAAAACAGCTTATTTATGTAAATGGAAAGGTTGCTAGCACGGCTACCTACATTCATGACAATGATGTTATAGGTTATCATGCACCCGAAGAAGAACCTAAAAAAAAATTCTTACTAGACTTAGAAGTGATTTATGAAGACGAACACTTAGCAGTAATTAATAAACCTGCTGGCATTTTAGTTAATGGCAATACTTTAAAAACCATTGATAATGCACTTATGCAAAACCTAAAAAAAAGCCCGCAACCTGACGCTATTCGACCTCGCCCTGCACATCGATTAGACTATGCTACAACAGGTCTTTTACTTGTTGGAAAAACAACTCATAGCCTTTGCGCTTTAAATAAAATGTTTGAGCATAAGCAGATTGAAAAAACTTATGTGGCGATTAGCATAGGAGCTATGAATTTGAAAGGAAGTATTACTTTTACCGTGGATGGCAAAAACGCTGTTACGGACTATAGTGTGCTAAAAACAGTAACTTCTAAAAGATTTGGAGCTTTAAATTTTGTGCGTCTTTGTCCAAAAACTGGTCGACGTCATCAGTTAAGACAACATTTATTAGCACTAGGAAACCCCATTTTAGGAGACCCTGTATACCATAAAAAAGGTTTATTTTTAAAAGGAAAAGGCTTGTACCTACATGCATATTCATTACGTTTTATGCATCCTTTTACCAATGAGTTGCTATATTTTAAGAAAGAAACATCTTTAAAGTTTCAAAAAATTTTAAAAAATAAAAGCAGGTCATAAGCCGGATTCTGTTATAGCCTAAAGCTACTCCTTATCATTTATCTAGGCTATTGGTTACCCAAAAGCTCAAACCGCCTACCCTTCGGCTCGGGCGTGCAACCCTTAAACACCGATTTACATGACGTTTCACCGCATAGAGTTTACCTGGTTTCACTACAGCATTACCTGTACATACTTTCTGCTGCACTTGTCCTAAACCGCCGAAACGGAATGACGGGCGTTACCCGCTATGCTGCACTATGGTGTCCGGACTTTCCTCGTCTCACAAAAATGATCCGCGATAAGGCGACCTGCTTTATACAAAGGTAGCGCAATAGTCTATAATTGTTGATAAAATATTACTTAAACCAGCAGATTTAGCATTATAAATATACTCCAATATTTATATTTGTGACACAGACGCATATAAGCAAAAACATTAGCCAATTTGGAACCTTTTATAGTATCAGCACGCAAGTATAGACCACAAACATTTAAAGATGTAGTGGGGCAGCAAGCCATTACCAATACCTTGCTGAATGCTATTGAAAATGATCATTTAGCGCAAGCCTTACTATTTTGCGGCCCAAGGGGCGTAGGTAAAACTTCTTGCGCTAGAATTTTAGCCAAAAAAATAAATCAGGATGGTAATCTAAACGAAAATGAAGATTATGCATTTAATATTTTTGAGTTAGATGCAGCTTCTAATAATTCTGTAGATGATATTCGTAATTTAAACGATCAGGTTCGCATTCCTCCACAATCAGGAAAGTACAAGGTTTATATTATTGATGAGGTACATATGTTATCTTCAAATGCCTTTAATGCATTTTTAAAAACCCTTGAAGAGCCTCCAAAACATGCTATTTTTATCCTTGCAACTACAGAAAAACACAAAATAATACCAACTATCCTTTCGCGCTGTCAGATATTCGATTTTAAACGGATTACAGTAAAAGATGCGGCTAATTATTTGAAATATATTTCAGAAAATCAAGGCATAGAAGCCGAAGACGATGCGCTTCATATTATCGCTCAAAAAGCAGATGGTGCCATGAGAGATGCGCTCTCTATTTTCGACAGAGTAGTCAGCTTTTGTGGTAAACATCTAACAAGAAAGGCTGTTACTGAAAATTTAAATGTTCTCGATTATGAAACTTATTTTGAAGCTACCGATTATATCCTAAGCCATAACATTCCTGAGTTACTGCTTTTATTTAATCGTACTTTGGCTTTGGGTTTTGAAGGTCACAATTTTATTGGCGGCTTAGCTACTCATTTTAGAGACTTAATGGTGTGTCAACACCAGAATACTATAAATTTATTAGAAGTTAGTGATACTGCAAAACAAACCTATTTAGAACAATCTAAAAAGACAACGAGCTCATTTTTAATTCAAGCTTTAACTATTGCAAATGACTGTGATCTAAAATACAAGACGAGCAAAAACCAGCGACTTCTAGTAGAGTTATCATTAATGAAATTAGCATCCATCGGTTTTGATGGAGAAAAAAAAAATTCTGAATCCGAAGCTATAACTGGCGAAAAAATAGATTTCATTGCTCCAGCCTCTTACTTTAGCGCATATACCTCATCAAAAAAATCGACAGAAGAAACTCAAACTAGCTTAAAAGATGGTGTCAAATTAGCTCCTGAAAAGGCCATTTCACCATCTAACACCGTAAAAAAACATAAAGAGCTTCTACATCAAAATGAACAAAAATCTGGAAGTGCTGAGTCTAATCCGACAATCGCAAAAAAAAATATTGATGTTGCTAACGATGAAATAACCGCGACCCCTAAAACAATCATACCGCCTAAACTTGATGTAGATAAAACCAAATCTGAAATAAATACCATTAATAAAGAGCCTTTAGCTATTGCTCCAAAAAGGGTTTCTGCTCTTTCTATATCAAGTTTAAAAGCAAAAAAGGTACATCAACAAAATAGAAAAGATCAGGTTATAGATGAAAGCCAACTGCCAAAGGAAAGTTTCAGCGAAGAATCACTACGAAAACTCTGGGCTGAATTTGTTAATAAAACAGAACTTAAAGGTCAAAAAATTCTTGCTTCAAATTTAAATATAGACCTTCCTAAGTTAAAAAATGAAACTACTATCTGCATTGAGCTACCTAACGAGTCTATGAAGAAAGAAGTGGAAAGAGAGCAGTACGATTTAATGGAATTCTTGAAAAGTAAGTTAAAAAATTATTTCATTAATTTAGAGATAACGGTAAATGAAACAGCTATTAAAAAATTTGCTTTTACACCCGAAGAGAAGTATAACAAACTAAGAGATAAAAATCCTGTAATCGATTTACTCCGAAAAGAATTTGATTTAGATTTTTGATCTTTTCGTTAAATATGTTCTAATTGCAAAGCTAAATAGAACAATTGCAATAATTAATAGTCCAAAAGCCTCGCGACCTTCTTCTACATTTTTAATATCGCCTGCACCAATTTCAAAACCTTCAAACTTTTCAGGGTAGCAGTAAAAAAAACCGCCAAAAGCCATAATACTAGAAAATAATAGCGGTGTAAACGATATTTTATTTAGTGCAAATGCTAATGAAAAAAGTGCTGCCATACTCCAAACAACAACCCATATAAAGGTATCAGGATCATTATACTGCAATGCTGCAGCAACAACAAATAGTACTGCAAATAAAAATCCAAGAATTCTAAACAATTGTTTCATATTTATATTTTTAATAGGGGCTAAGTTACCTTTACGTGAGCTTTTAAAACATGATAAACCTCAGTTGGTTTAATTATTTCTTCTCTAATAAGTTCTTTTTTGTTGCTAATAAAAATAGGATAATCTTCGGTGTCCTCAGGTATTCTGCCATGAGAACCCTTTACCAATTCTGCTTTTAGCGGAATAATATCTAAAACCGTTCTAAAACCCAATTTTTTCTTTAACAACTTACCAATCACTTTTAACATAACCAGCTTATCTTTAGGGTCTGTCAACATTTCAACAGGGTCGTAGCCTGGTTTTTTATGAATATCAACCATACGAGCATAATCGGGTGCTAGTGCATCATCAAACCAAAAATAATAGGTAAACCAAGAGTTGGCATCGGCTAAAACCACCAAATCACCACAACGATCATGATTCAATTTTACAGCTTCTAATTCATCGTCAGAAAATACTTTTTCTACACCTTTTACCTTTTCCAATAAGGCCTTTACCTCTTGCTTTAGAGCAATGTCGTTTAAATAAATATGTGCAATTTGATGGTCAGCAACCGCAAAAACTTTACTTGCACCAGTATCTAAAAGTTCTAATCCTCTTTCTACTCGAATAGAAATAAAACCTTCTTTGCGCAATATTCTATTTAAATGAATTGGATTATTCACATTGGTGATGCCGTATTCCGATAGCAAAACAACATTAGTATCTAACTTTTCATAATAATCCACCAACTGCTTAACCACCAGATCAATCTCATTTAAATCTTTAGAAATAACCTCAAAGTTTAAACCATGTCGTTGCAAATTATAATCTAAATGTGGCAAATAAATAAAGGTTAAGGTTGGATCGTGAAGCTCATCTGTTTTAATAGCGGCATTTGCAATCCACTGGCTTGACTTTATGCTTGTTTTTGGGCCCCAAAAGTGGAATAAAGGAAAAGTACCTAATTCCTTTTGTAGTGTATCACGTAATTCGGCTGGATGCGAGTAGAAGTCGGGAATTTTTCTGCCATCTGCCAAATAATTTGGTCTTGGCGTGGTACTAAAATCGACAGTAGAATACATATTATACCACCAAAAATGATTGGCACATGTAAAATTGGGGTTTTCATATTTAAGTTCATCCCAAATTTTATCTTGCTGTACAAGCTTATTAGACTGCCTCCAAAATTTAACTTCGCATTCTTCTTTAAAGTACCATCCATTACCAACCACTCCATGTTCTGAAGGATGTTTACCCGTCAAGTATGTTGATTGTGCCGAGCAAGTAACCGCAGGCAATACAGGGCTAATGAATGATGCTTTTCCTCTATTCAAAAATGATTTAATAAAAGGGGTGTGTTTACCGATAAGACGCTTGGTTAAGCCAACAACATTTATAACAACTGTTTTCTGCATGCTACTTTATAGTCTATTTTTTAACCAATTCATCTCTCGAACAATACTTTGAGATAAATCTTTCTTTAATTCGCTTGGTAACACATCCCAAGTATACGTTTCAATTTCTAAATGCTCAGAAACAGGGTCTTGTTTTAAATAAGCAAGTACTTTTAAGATATGGTCTTGTGTAGAATACAACTTACCAAATTGCTCTAAAAAAATAGGAACATGAAAATGCGCTCTTAATTCTGTAAAGCTATTTTTAGACTCAAGAATCATCGGTAAATCAGCATAGGTTTTCACCTTTCCAGAAACTTCTTGGGTCACTTGATGTAAATAGGTGGGCTCGTCAAAACGACTTAATGTACTCCATATTTCTTGTACATCAACCTCGTTATAGAGAATTTTTAAAGCAGCACTTACCTGAATTTTGCCAATTTTTAAACCAGCATCTTTAAACTTTTTAAAAGTACTTTCTGGTTCTTCGTATGCAAGTGAAAAGTGACAAATATCATAACATACCGTAATATATCGCTTAATTGTTTTTTCAATATCAGCCTCAGCTATTGTACTTTTTTCTTTTAATATAGTAGATGCAATTGGAATTAAATAGGCGTTAAAAAACTCAAGTAGCTCATCGCTATTTTCTAATAAACCATCTGGCTCTGGTTCAATATCTAAATGTAAATATGTATTAGATTTTTTTTCTATTTCTTGTAATTGCAATACTATTTCTGCTAAATGCTTTGCACCTGAAGTTAAGGCTGTTTCCTTTTTCTTTTCCGAATTATGCCAATATTTATAACTTATAGGTGAAGTTGATATACCTCCAGACATTCCGTTTGGCAATAGCTTGGCCAGCTGTTGAAATAATCGCTTAGTGTAGACTAATCTTTCGTTGGTAGTCCAATCTGGAGAGTGCACATTTTCTTTTACCCGTTCGTTATGAAAATTGCCATAAGGAAAACCATTCATAGTAAATACATAGATCTCATTTTTAGAAAGCCATTCTTGAAATTCTGTCAAATTAGAACCTTGATTTAACTCTTCACTAGCCTTATTAGATAAACGTAAACCTAAACCAAAATGAGCCTCAGGACAGACTTCTCTTTTAATTTTCGGAACATACAACTTTAAGTTTCGAAAGGTACTATTCCAATCAGAACCACCATGTATATTGGTACAGTAACTCACATGAAACAAATTTTTAATACGCATCTTTTATCAGCTATTCAGTTTACATCGTTTATATAATTCATCAATTGCAAGTCGCATTTTTACTTTATCTATTTGATTAACATCGTGTTTAACTCCTATGCCGTTAATCAATGTAATACATAATTCACCACCTAAATGCTCTTGAAATTCTTGTAGCCCTTTTAGCAATACCTCTATCTCAGATTCGGTTTCAACGGGTATGCTAAGATCGAAACCAATTTGCTGCATTAGGTTTAAGATTCTTTTTAATTCAGATTCTGTAATCAGTTCTAACAAATAAGCATAAGTAACATCTAAAGCAATGCCTTTAGCTACAGCCTCGCCATGACGAAGTTCGTAGTTTGTAATTTGCTCCATCTTATGTGCTGCCCAATGACCAAAGTCTAAAGGTCTTGAAGAGCCGCTCTCAAAAGGGTCTCCCCCTTGCGCAATGTGTTGCATATGCATTTCTGCGCATCTATAAATCATATAATTCATGGCTTTCATATCTCGTTTTTGAATAGACGAGGCATGTTCTTCTAAGTATTTAAAAAAGACTTCATCTTTAATTAAAGCAACTTTTATAGCCTCAGCAACACCAGATATCCAATCGCGTTGCTCTAATGTTTTTAAAAAATTACTATCGTTAATTATGGCAAAAGGTGGCGCAAATGTGCCTAAGAAATTCTTTTTACCAAAAGTATTTATACTATTCTTAACGCCTACTGCAGAATCATTTTGTGATAAAACCGTGGTTGGAATTCTAACTAATTTAACTCCTCTGTGCGCCACAGCAGCAGCATAACCCACCATATCAATAACAGCACCACCACCTATTGCTACAACAAAAGAATGTCTATCTATATGAAACTCATTTATGGCTTTTAAAACTAGATTTACTTGCTCATAGTCATTTTTACATTGTTCACCCCCTTTAACAATAAGGCTTGAAGTATACTTTAACTTTGAATTATGAGCTTTGCAATATGCTATTATATCGTTAATCAAATTTGCATGATGTTTGGCAACACCATCATCAATTACAAATAAAAGTTTACTATTTGTTGTTTCTGTCAAGACATCAAAAACAGCACTAAACTGGTTATTTTTTAGATTAAATAAGCCTTGTGTAAAGTATAATTTATACTGATACGAAACAGAAAAAGATTGTGCTATAGGTTTCAATAGAATTAAATTTAGTTAGGTAACTGTAAAAAGCTTTGAAAGTAACATTGATAATGGTAATAGTAACAAAATCATCAAACCATACCACCATACTGAAAAACCAACAGCAAAAGCAGCATCTAATACAATCAACGATAAAACCCCCGAAATAACCGCTTTTTTAATATTTTCTGGTGAGTTTAACCGGTATGCGTTAAGCAATGGCTTGAAAACTAAAAATGCAAAAAGCAGTAAAAAAGGAATTGTTTGCAAAATTTGGTCTGTTTTAGCTACTACCAAACTTACAACGCCAAAAATTACAAGAGCGTACAAAATACTTGCCCAAATAATATGATTCTTATTATTACCATGTACTTCTCCTCTACTTATCAATGTAATAGCGAATATATATACTAACGGAATTATGGCAAACCACCAGTTGTTTAACACTCCTAAGATTGACATTCCTAGCAATAGATTTAAACTACGGCACAAACCCATATTAAAAGGACCTAAAAAGTCATACTTTTTAAAAAAAGAATTATAACAGACAATCGCAACTGCAAGGATTAAAGCAAGATATGCGCTTAGGCGACCTACATTATAAGCCAAAACAATTCCTATAAAAAGTAAAATTACAGCATACAAAGCAGCAGATTTCACAGATATTAATCCGCTGGGCAAAGGTCTTTCAGGTCGCTCAATAGCGTCAAGCTTTGCATCAAAAACGTCGTTAAGTACAACTCCTCCCGCATATAAAAAAACAGAACTAAATACCAAATAAAACAAAGACAAATAAGAACCCTGCCCATCGCCTGAACCTAATAATAGACCTGCAATAGCTGCCCCAGCAAAAATATCGGCTGCGGCAGTAGGAAGGTTTGCTGGCCTTGCTAAACTTAAATAGCCTTTAAAAATCGCATTCATTTAAACGATTTTATCGGTATCTATTTTTGGCTCTTGCCCTCTTAAGACACTATTATCATTAAATAATTTGGTTTGATTAATTCCTTCAGGGTTTAACCAATCCGATTCTTTCATTTTACCATTTTTACCAAAAACATCAAGTGCATTTTGGTAGCAAGTTTTTACAACGTGTGCTCTATCAATTCCTCTCTTTAACATTAATGCAGCGGTTTTAGGCACTGCTAAAGGATCGCTAACACCCCAATCTGCAGAGCTATCAACAATTATATTGGTGCTTCCGTATTTTTCAACAACAGCTACCATTCGCTCATTACCCATTTTAGTTTTAGGATAAATGGTGAAAGCAGCTATAAAACCACGATCTAATACCTCTTTAACTGTTTCTTCGTTATTATGGTCTATTACCACCATTGACGGATCTAGACCATGTTCTAAGCAGACTTCCATACTTTTTATTGTTCCTGCTTTTTTGTCTCTATGCGGTGTATGTACTTGCACTACCATACCAAGTTCTTTGGCCATCTCTAATTGTAGCCTAAAGTATTTGTCTTCTGCTGGAGTTTGATCATCATAACCAATTTCACCAATAGCTACCACATTTTGTTTATGTACATAAAGCGGAAGAAGCTCCATTACCTGTTCGGCTAAAGCCTCATTATTCGCTTCTTTAGAATTTAAACCAATCGTACAATAATGTTGAATTCCAAATTGACTTGCTCTAAAAGGCTCCCAACCCACCAGGCTGCTGTAGTAATCTTGAAAAGATCCTACCTGGGTTCTAGGTTGCCCTAACCAAAATGAGGGTTCTATTAACGCTACTACACCAGCATCGGCCATAGCTTGATAATCATCAGTTGTTCTCGACGTCATGTGCACATGAGGATCGATTATCATCATTTTTTTTTCCATAATTAATTTTTTAGGCTACTCCAGCTTATATTTTTTGTTTTAACTTGTTCTAGTAGTTCTGGGTATTGTTCTAATAGCTTTTGAGCTTCTGTGTGTTTTGAATAATAAAGACAAAGAGCTGCTGCTTGGTTTTCTTTATGATTTTTACTAGCTAATAAGCGTTTCATATCAATTAAAAGAGTCTCATCTATAAATTTTGATACTGGTCGCCAAAAAAGAGGGTCGATCGTTCTTGATGCTGCCCAGCGCTCATGAGCATAATCTGAAATAATTCTTGTTAAATCTCTATTAGCTCTTTCATCTATATTCAATATTGCGCTTAAATCACCTTGCATAAAAGCCGTTTTAAGAAACATCTGGTTCCATTGCTGCTCGTTAAAATACATTGAAGGGTATGGATTATTAAACGCTATGGCATTAAAAATCGTTGAAATATTTGTTCGTAAAGCTTCAACCGCTACATTTTTGTATTTTTCAGGATTGGGTAAGAAAATTAAAAATTTCAAAAAAGTCTCTAATTCGCCGGTATCTGAAACTTGAATTATAGTAGCAACTTGGGGACTAAAAAAATCTTCATCAGCCTTTAAAACTTCTAATAACAAATACATTCTAGTAATTTGTTGCAAAGTACCTTTCTGAATTTGTATATAATTTTTTAAATCAGTAGCTGCAGCTGAAATATCAAAATTTTCGTTAACACTTACCTTATTTGCTATTAAACTATAGGTGAGAAAGAGCTCCTTAGCAGATTTTTCTTCAGTTATTTTGGTGATTTTATCGCTTAACCAATGTTCAACTGCCAAATTCATATTGGACTTCATAATTTTATAAAGCTGTAGATTTAAGTCTTTAAAATGCATCTAAATACGAATTTGGTTTTGAGAATGAGAGTTGACTTATAAATAAAACGTAAGCGTTGTACACTTAGTACATCTCAAAAATAATGCTATTTATCCGAAGAAAAAATAGTCAGAACTATACCAACAATAGTGTTTTATATTAAGAGGGCCTCTAATCTCTCTTATTCGCCTTATTCTTTATATTTTTACAGCTAAATTTATGAAGTATGTTAGGTTTAAAACTTCCAACAGACCCAAGATGGGTAAACATCGTTTCAAAAAACATTGACGAGATATTAACAGATCATGCTTACTGCGAACAAAAAGCTGCGAGTACTGCAATTTCTCTAATTGTTAGTTTTCCGGAGTATACCGAGTTAATTGAAGAAATGATTGCCTTAGCACGCGAAGAAATGGCGCATTTTAAAATGGTACATGATCGTATTATTGCTCGTGGCAAAAAATTAGGCCGAGATCGAAAAGATGCCTATGTTTTAGAATTAATTAAATTTTTTCCGAAAGGAGGTAGTAGAACTACCCAACTTGTACATCGTCTTTTATACGCGGCACTTATTGAGGCTAGAAGCTGTGAACGGTTTAGACTTTTATCAGAAGAACTTGAAGACAAAGATTTGGCAGATTTTTACCATAAATTAATGGTTAGTGAAGCCAGTCATTACACCATGTTTTTAAAATTTGCAAGGCTATATGGCGACCGCAAAGAAGTAGATCAAAAATGGCAAGATTTACTAGCCTACGAAGCGTTAATTATGAAAAATTTGGGCACTGAAGAAAAAATTCATGGATAATAGAATACCTAAATAAAAGTTTATTCTCAGGTTTAATTTGAGGGTATTTTCTATAATAACCATAAAATTTTAGTTTCAAGCCTTATCTAAATAATAGTCATACATTGCAAACTGAGAACGAACTGCAACATTACTATTGTTTCGATATTCATTGTCTTGTGCTTCATTAAAAATTCGAGCCTTCACATTATCATTCCATGATATTTCAAAAGTATTCAACAGTTCTTCTCGAATATTCTCGTCATAAATTGGGCAACCAACTTCTACTCGATTATCAAGGTTTCGGGTCATCCAATCTGCAGAAGAAATATAAATTTTAGCATTACCTCCATTACCAAAAACAAAAATACGAGGATGCTCTAAAAACTTATCAACCACACTAATAGCTTCAATATTTTCACTCATACCTTTAACCCCGGGAATAAGACAACATACCCCGCGCACAATTAATTGAATTTTTACTCCAGCCCTACTAGCCTCATACAATTTATCAATCATTTTATAGCTTGTGAAGCTATTCATCTTAATTTTTATATAAGCTTCTTCTCCCCGCTCTGCAAATGCTATTTCTTTATCAATAAGTTTTATAAAAGTCGATTTTGTATAATGTGGAGAAACAATAAGGTGCTTATATTTATTAATCTTATAAGTTGTTTCAAAAAAATCGAATACTTTATTCAATTCTTTAAGGATAGCTTCATGAGCCGTAAATAAAGTGTAATCTGTATAAATACGTGCGGTAGTTTCGCTAAAATTACCTGTACTTATAAAGCCATACCGCTTCATACCTTCTTCTTCTTCACGCTCTATAACACATACCTTACTGTGCACTTTAAGGCCAGGCACACCAAAAATTAGTTTTACACCTTCGGCTTGCAATTGTTCGGCATACTCAATGTTTGCTTGCTCATCAAAACGTGCTTGTAATTCTATTTGTACTGTAACTTGTTTGCCATTTTTAACTGCATTTATCAGAGAGGCTGCTACTTGAGAATTGCTAGCCAAACGATAAACAGTTATCTTAATGGTCTTTACTTTTGGGTCTAAAGCAGCCTCTCTAAGAAATTTAATCACATATGAGAAGCTATGATAAGGGGTATATTGTAAATAATCTTTTTTAGCAATTTGCTCGAAAAGACTCCCTTCTAAACTAAAGCCTTTTACTGGTAAGGGTTTTATTTTGTCGTACATTAAGTCGTGCCTACCAAGACTCGGAAACCCCATATAGTCTCGTCGATTATGGTATCGACCACCAGGGATAACACTATCGGTATCTTCAATATTCATCTTTTCCTTTAAAAAAAGTAGCGTATCTTCTCCGATACTACTATCGTAGACAAACCGCACTGGATCTCCAACTTTTCGATGCTCTACACTAGATGATATTTTTTCGATAAAACTTTTACTCAAATCATTATCCATATCAAGCTCTGCATCCCTTGTGATTTTAATCATATGCGCCGAAATAGATTCATACTCAAACATGGTAAAAATACTTCGTAAACAGTATCGAATTAAATCATCAAGAATAATGATATAATTCTTATCGCCCTCCTTTGGTAAAACTATAAAGCGATTAATTCCCTTAGGTATTTCTATTAAAGCATATCTTTTTTCTTTTTCTTCAGCAATTTGATCACCAATTATTAACATTTTTACAGCAAGGTATGCCGCTGTATCTTTTAGAGTAGGAAATTTAGTAAGCTCATTTAATATAATAGTCATGAGTTGCGGACTCACGGTTTGTAAAAAATAGTTTTT
Organism: uncultured Flavobacteriaceae bacterium; assembly: GCA_947486785.1. Lineage (GTDB taxonomy): Bacteria > Bacteroidota > Bacteroidia > Flavobacteriales > Flavobacteriaceae > Maribacter_C. The sequence continues at coordinate 66,563 of CANKUU010000005.1, forward strand.
TGCAAACTCTCTCTGCTTTTCACTCAGTTCAGTTTCTTTGATTATAAATATATTCTGGCGCTCAAGCTCATTGTGTATACTCTTTAAAATTTTAACACTTTTAGCTTGTTGTGCGATAACTATTTTAGTGATTTCTTCTAAGAGATCTTTTGCTACCTCCCCACCTAAAACACTTTTACCTTTTTTTCCTGCTTCAACAATACGCTTTACCGTAGCATACCTAACTTTAAAAAACTCATCTAAATTATTGGAATAAATACCTAAAAACCGAAGTCTTTCAATTAAAGGAACGTTTGGGTCTACGCTCTCTTGTAAAACGCGGTCATTAAAACGTAACCAACTAATTTCTCGATTAATATATTGATTTTTAGATTTCATAATTGTTTTAATTGCTTTGGAAAAATAATTTTAGTAGTAACCCCCTTTTGTATCAACATCCAATCTTCAATATCGAATTCTATTTGTACCAGACCACTAGTAGGTAAATTTTCAATATAAGAATTTCCTAATGTGTTTGCTAAATAAGTAAATGCATGGTTATGACCAAAAATAGCAACAGTTGTTAAACTAGCGTCTAAATCTTTTAAAAAAGAAAGCACATGGTTTCCTGAAAAATCATAAAGCTCACTAGCGAGATTAAATTTATCTTCAGAAATATACAGTTGTCTCAAAAATATCATACTGGTATGTAATGCTCTATTTGCTGGGCTAGAAAAAACAGCATCTATAGCTTTCATATGCGTATTAAAATCATTTGCAACTAAAATAGCGTCGTTTATGCCCCTTGGTAAAAGTGGTCTATCTTTATCACCAACGGCATACTCCCAAGAAGATTTACCATGCCTTACCAAAATTAACGTTTTCATTAATTACATCTGTTTTTATTGATCATCTAAAAATTTAGAACCGTATTCTAAATACTTATACTTGAGTTTTTTAATTTTAGGTAATGACTTTTATGGAGCTAATCGATCAATTACCCAATCTAAATCTACAAGTGTATATCGTATTCTATCATGTAGGCGATTAGGTCTACCCTGCCAAAACTCCATAGAAACAGGTTTTACAATATAACCACCCCAAAATTCGGGACGTAAAATCTCCTTTTGCTCAAATTCTTTTTCGAGTACTTTCAATTTAGTCTCTAATTCCGCTCTTGACGAAATTACAGTACTCTGTTTAGATACTATTGCCCCCAGCTTACTTCCTTTTGGACGTAATTCAAAATAACCATCAGATAAGTTAGCTGCTATTTTTTCAGCAATGCCTTTTATTATTATTTGTCGCTCTAGGTTTGGCCAAAAGAAAGAAATACAAACTTTTGGATTTTCTGCGATTGCTTTGCCTTTTTCACTCTCATAGTTGGTGTAAAAAATAAAGCCTTCGTGGGTATATTTTTTCAAAAGTACTACCCGACTTTTCGGAAAACCATCAAGACCAATAGTTGAAACCGTCATGGCATTTGGTTCATCAACACCTTCTGAGGATTCTACTTCATAGAACCATTTTTGAAAAAGTTGCATAGGATTATCAGAAATAGCGTCTTCTAAAAGCTCGCTTTTTTCGTATGATTTTCGGTAATTTCCAAGGTCTTTCATTTGCTTTATTTAATCGTATAAATGTAAGAAAAGGAATAGAATATGAGCGAATTCTTTAAAGAAAATAGAATAAGAATACACCTTTAAAAAAGAGCCTTAAATGCTCGTATATTCATATCTATAAAGGCGAACTAACTAGATAAAACCGACACTCACCGTTAAAGATCGAAAACCTTTCCGTCATTTGCTAACGCTACATTATTAAAAATGGATTGTGCCTCGGTCTTAAAAAGTTCAATAGTTTTGTAACGCGTAGAGTAATGACCTAAAATCAGTTTACCAACTTGTGCTTGCTTAGCAATTGATGCTGCCTGTTTTGCTGTAGAATGTTTTGTTTTCTCTGATAAATGAGCTTCCGAATCTAAAAACGTAGCTTCATGATATAATACATCTACACCTTTTATTTGAGGAATAATATCAGGCTTATATGCTGTATCGCTACAGTAGGCATAGCTTTTTGATTTAGTAGGCTCAAAGGTAAGATCTGCATTGTTAATGACTTTACCCCCATCTGTAATAACATCTTTTCCATTTTTAAGGTTTTGATATGATGATGTATCAATATTATGGGCATCAACCGCTTGCAGATTAAGCTTACGTTCACCTAATTTTTCTTTAAACAAAAATCCGTTTGTATATACTCTATGACGCAACGGAATGGTTTCTACAACTACCTTATCATCCTCATAAATTAGTTCTGATTTTGTATTTGATAATATATGAAATGTTAATTTATAATTCGTCCACGAATCTCCTAGTTTTAAAAGTAGTGTTATAGCTTCTTGAATTCCTTTTGGACCATAAATATGAAGTTCTTTAGTTCTGCCCAACAAGCGAAAAGTGGAAACTAAACCCGGTAATCCAAAAAAATGATCTCCGTGTAAATGTGAAATAAAAATATGATTAATTCGAGAAAATTTTACTTCACTTTTTCTAAGTTGCACCTGTGTGCCCTCACCACAATCAATTAAAAACATCTGGTTTTTAATTTCCAAAACCTGAGAACTTGGGTTCGTTAAGGTTCTAGGTGTAGCGGCATAGCAGCCTAAAATATGAAGTTTCATATGTTTCTAAAATTAAAGATGAAAATTATAATTTTTAATTATAGACCAAGATCTCGTTCCATTTCTTCCATCTCAATAATATCATGAGCCTCTTTAATGGTAGGCACTACTAAAATGTCATCGGGTAACTCATTATAAGAAACTTTATCTGTAACTAACACAAAAGATTTATTAGTTGCTTTATGGGTATTTGAGAGTTCAAAAAACTCTAAAACATCACTATTAGTAATTTTTTCTAACGAAAATAAATTGATTATTAAGTGGTCATTTTTAATCTCAGAATATGCCTTATTTAGGTTTTCTAAAAATGTTGACAAGGCAACACCCTCTTGAAATACAATTGTAGTATTTCCTACTTTATCAAAAATCATAGTTTCTTATTTAATTTTAGAGGCCAATAGATAAATAACAGCCATCCGAATTGCTACACCATTTTCTACTTGATTGAGTATAATCGACTGTTTTGAATCTGCTACATCACTCGTAATTTCTACACCCCTATTTATTGGTCCTGGGTGCATGATCACAATTTCTTTATCTAGACTATTTAACAGCGCTTTATTTACCCCGAATTGCTGCGTATACTCTCGGGTAGACGGAAAATAACTAATATCTAAACGTTCATTTTGAATACGCAACATATTGGCAACATCACACCAATTTAATGCTTTTCTTAAATTAGTCTCAACTTCAACACCTAAAGAGGCTATATGCTTTGGAAGTAAAGTTTTAGGCCCACATACTTTAACATTGGCACCTTGCAATTTAAGAGCAAAAATATTTGATAAAGCTACACGAGAATGCAGAATATCACCTACAATTACCACATTTTTACCCGCAACATCTCCTAATTTTTCTCGTATCGAATACGAATCTAGTAAGGCCTGAGTTGGATGCTCATGAGCCCCGTCACCCGCATTTATAATAGCAGCATTTACATGTTTAGACAAAAAAATTCCAGCGCCAGGATTTGGGTGCCGCATTACCAACATATCTACTTTCATTGCCAGTATGTTGTTCACCGTATCTATTAATGTTTCTCCTTTTTTTACAGAAGATTGCCCTGCAGAAAAATTAATAACATCAGCTGACAAGCGTTTTTCGGCCAACTCAAATGACAATTTTGTTCGCGTACTATTTTCAAAAAAAACGTTTGCAATAGTAATATCGCGCAGCGATGGCACCTTTTTAATAGAACGATTAATAACCTCTTTAAAATGGTCTGCAGTTTCAAAAATGAGCTGAATATCCTTTTCATTAAGATATTTTATACCTAACAAGTGCTTAACACTTAGCTCGCTCATTTTAATGGAGTATTAGTTTATTTATTATTTTACTAGTTCTTTAGATTCTATTATTAATCTAAGTCGTTTTTGTTATCTATCTATTAGGTAGATGACATCTTTACCGTCATTCTCTTTCCAAAGCACTTTCACCTTTTCATGATTAATAGCATCTACTTGTCGTCCTCTATAGTTTGGTTGTATTGGTAGGTGTCTACTAAACCTTCGATCTATTAAAGTCAATAATTCTACCTCCTTTGGTCTACCAAAAGACTGCAAGGCCGTTAATGCTGCATTTATACTTCTGCCTGTGTATAACACATCATCAATTAAAACAACATTCTTATCTTCTACTAAGAAATCTATTTTTGTTTTCGTTGCTTCTAAAGTTTTATCACCTCTTCGAAAATCGTCACGATAAAAAGTAATATCAAGAAAGCCTAAATCAATATGTTTAACGCCATATTCCTCTTTTAAAATTGTAGTTAGCCTTTCGGCTACAAAAGAGCCTCTAGGTTGAATACCAATTAAAACTGTGTTTTTAAAATCTAAATGATTTTCAAGTAATTGACAAGCTAAACGATGAAGAATGATGCTAATTTCAGTTGCAGATAGTAATACCTTTTGGCTCATAATGGACACTCATCCTGTTGTGTTACAAAAATAGGGAATTCTTGTTTAACTCGCATTATGCTTTATAAATTCTATAAAAGTTTCTTACTCTTTTAATTTTTTAGAAATAACAAAAAATAAGCTCGAAGCAAATATCATTTTCCTGAACATATAGGCATTACAAATAGCTGATTATGTTAATAAACAGCTTCTGCCTAATGTATCTTCGATAGCGTTTTATATTTAAAAACTAATCATACTTAATGTAAAAAGCGCTTATTATTCTTTCATCATTTTTTGTTAGAGTAAAAAAATAGATTAGCCAAATCTACCAAGGCAATTGGCGGTAGCATAGTTTTAAGCCTAGTACGGTAACTTATATAACATCAAAAAAAACCCTGACGCTTTGGTCAGGGTTTCAAATACAGTAAGAAAAATGTAAGCTATTTCTTTTTACCAGCTTCCATCTTATCTTTCAACGCTTGTAAAGCCTCGTTAGCATCACCTAATGTTGGTTTTGATTCATCGGCACTAGCAGCTTGTCTTTTAACAGCAGCTTTTACATTACGCTTCTCTTCTTCTCTAAAAATTGCGGTATGACTAGCAACAACTCTCTTGAAATCTTTATTGAATTCTATGATTTTAAATTGTGCTTCTTCGCCTTTTCCTAATTTTTTACCATCTTCTTTCTCCAAATGACGTTGCGGTATAAATGCCGTAATGTCTTCATTAAAATCAATAGTAGCTCCTTTATCAACGATATCAGTAATTACAGCGGTATGAACCGTATCTAAACCAAATTCGCTTTCGTATTTATCCCAAGGATTTTCTGTAGTTTGCTTATGACCTAGGCTAAGCTTACGAGCATCAACATCTAATTCTAAAACTTCAACTTCTAAAGTTTCACCTACAGTAACGAACTCTGATGGGTGTTTCACTTTTTTAGTCCATGATAAATCAGAAATATAAATTAATCCATCGATACCTTCTTCTAACTCAACAAAAACTCCAAAATTAGTAAAGTTTCTTACGATACCTTTATGCTTAGAACCTACAGGATATTTAGTGGTAATATCTGTCCATGGGTCTGGAGTCATTTGTTTAACACCTAACGACATCTTGCGATCTTCTCTATCTAGCGTTAAAACAACAGCTTCAACCTCATCACCAACTTTTACAAAATCTTGAGCTGAACGTAAGTGAGTAGACCAAGACATTTCTGAAACATGTATTAAACCTTCAACACCTTCAACAACTTCGATAAAGGCACCGTAATCGGCAATAACAACAACTTTACCTTTTACTTTGTCACCAATTTTGATGTCTTCAGACAAGGCATCCCAAGGATGTTTCTCTAATTGCTTTAAACCTAATTGTATTCTCGATTTGTTTTCATCAAAATCAAGTATAACTACATTCAGTTTCTGATCTAGTTCTACAACTTCATTCGGGTGGTTAATTCTACTCCAAGAAAGGTCAGTAATGTGCACTAAACCATCAACACCACCTAAATCTATAAAGACACCGTAAGAAGTAATATTTTTAACAACACCTTCTAGTACTTGCCCTTTTTCAAGTTGACTTATAATTTCTTTTTTCTGTTCTTCAATATCAGCTTCAATCAATGCTTTGTGTGACACAACAACGTTCTTAAACTCGTGGTTGATCTTCACTACCTTAAATTCCATTGTTTTGTTGACATACTGATCGTAATCGCGAATAGGTTTTACGTCAATTTGCGAACCTGGCAAGAATGCTTCAATTCCAAAAACATCGACAATCATACCACCTTTCGTTCTGCATTTTACAAAACCGCTAACTACTTCTTCATTATCGTGGGCAGCATTCACTCTATCCCAAGCCATAATGGTTCGAGCCTTTCTGTGCGAAAGAACTAGTTGACCACTTTTATCCTCACGAATATCAATTAAAACTTCAACCTTATCTCCAATTTTTAAATCTGGGTTGTAACGAAATTCGTTCAAAGAAATAACTCCCTCAGATTTTGCATTAATATCGATAATAGCTTCACGATCAGTTAAATAAACAACTGTACCGGTAACTACTTCTTCATCTGCAGTATCAACGAAATTTTCAGCTACTAATTTTTCAAATTCTTCTAATTTAGAATCATCAACACGCTCAATACCTTGTTCGTATTTGTCCCAATTAAAATTCTCTAAAAATTCTTTTGGATCTTGAACAGGCTCCTGCTCTTTTACTTCTTGAACTGTTTCTACAGTTTCTTTTGCAACTTCAGCAGACTCAACTGCTTCAGCTTTTGCTTTTTCTTCAGCCATTATTTAGCTTTAAAATTTGTATTCTACGATTTACAAAGATGTAAACAGCTATCGTAGAAGTTGTTAAAATTGATTTCTATCATTTCCTTTTGCTCTTTGCATACTGTCAAAGGGCTGCAAAAATACACCTTTTATCAATGTAGCGCAACTTATTTCTAAGTATGCACAGAAACAAATAAACTATTTCATCAAAAAACGATAAAAAATACTTGAAATTTCGCTATATTGTAAGCCTAAATATTAACCATTTTAAAATACAATTTATGAGTGTTAAAGCAAAGTACCAAGGAGTTCTAAGTCTTGGTGAGCAATTAGGAATTAAAAACGGAGATGTATCTGAAGAAGGAGGCGTTTTAAAAATAAAAGGAGAAGCTAATACACCTTATGAGAAGAACCTTATTTGGGACAAAATAAAAGAATTGGGTGGAGAGAATGCAGCGGATATTAAAGCAAATATTTCTGTTGCCGATGATTCAATTTTTCACAGACATACTGTTGCAAGCGGAGAGTCTTTAAGTAAAATTGCAAAACACTACTATGGTGACGCAATGAAATATAAGGCGATTTTTGAAGCTAATTCGGGTGTCTTAAAAAATCCTGATGTAATTCATCCAGATCAAGTTTTGGTTATACCAAATTTATAAGATTCATATAAATTTTTCAAAAAGTCGTTGCTGTTAGCAACGGCTTTTTTTTATGCGTTTAGTTTAAACTAGCCGATGTTGTTATTAAAGTACGAAGTCTGTCCATTTTTAAAAATTAAAATTTTCAACTAAACCTCTAGCAGTGGGTATATCAAAGCTATTTATTAAATGTTTGCTTTATTATTAATAGATTTAAACCTATAACAAGCCTTTTTACAAAAGAATCATACTAGGGAGACTCACAAGTGATTTTCAACTCTTAACTAGTTTAAACGTTATATAATTGAGTCTTAACAGGTTTAAAACTAATTTCTCGAAAATATATTAAAATAGTTCCTGTTCTTGGTTCGCCAAAAAAAAATCTAGAGAATCAAAAAATGATGGTGCTATTTTAAATAGCTAAAAATGCAAAACAAATTTATAGGCGACCCTACACACCCTTAAATATTTAAAGTCGAAAATATGAGTTATCGAAATTCAAGTTCACAACTTATGAAATTAATACTTCTATTAAAGAGGATACGCTTTAAAATAGAACTAGGTATTTTTAATGATGCGTAACGCATAATTGTATAAACGTTCAAATTGCTCTTTCAGACCCATATCACTATTATCAAATTCAATAGCCTGCTCTGCTTTTCTTAAAGGCGAAAACTCTCGACTCGAATCTATATGGTCTCTAGCTTGAACATTTTTAAGCACATCTTCATAAGTCACCTCTTCACCTCTATCAATTAATTCTTTATACCTGCGATAAGCTCTTTTTTCAGGTGACGCAGTCATAAATATTTTTAGCTCAGCATCAGGAAAAACAATCGTACCAATATCTCTACCATCCATCACAATTCCCTTTTCGGCACCCATCCTTTTTTGTATTTCTACCAACATTTCACGAACCTCTTTAATTTCAGCGATTCTGCTCACTTGGTTCGAAACTTCCAAAGTTCTAATCTCTTTTTCTACGTTTTCTCCGTTCAAAAATATTTCAGAATATTCTAAAACTTCATTGTATTTAAAAACTAGCTGAATTTGAGGTAAGGCTTGTACTAACGCTTCAAAATTCACTTTTTGGTTATCTACCCAATTCTTTCGCATTGCATAAAGCGTTATTGCTCTATACATCGCACCAGTATCTACATAAATATAGCCTAAAGATTTGGCCAATTGTTTAGCAATGGTACTTTTACCTGTAGAAGAAAAGCCATCTATGGCTATGGTTATTTTTTTCATTAGCTTATGAATTAACATGTGTTCTTTTAACATGTCAATTAAAAGAACAAAGATGCTTCGCTTATTTTAATAAAGTGCCGAGCCGGCTGTAAACTTCTTCTGAGTAACCCAAAATAAAAATACACTTTTAACACAAGCCTTATTTTATCGTATAATGGTGAAAAAAAATAATGCACTTGTATACTTTTCATATAAATTTAGGCCGCTAAAATTTAGTGATTGGATCGCAAACTTGCCTACGATATAAATACCTATAAAGTTTTAGCGTTTTTGACTTTTTGGTTAGTAAGCGCAATATCAATAACCTCATGCATATCAGTAACATAGTTAAATTTTAAGCCTTTTAAATAATCAGCTTTTATCTCTAAAATGTCTTTTTCATTTTCTTTACATAAAATAAGTTCTTTTATCCGCGCCCTTTTGGCAGCAAGTATTTTCTCTTTAATACCACCAACTGGAAGCACTTTGCCTCTTAGCGTAATTTCGCCAGTCATAGCTAAGCTTTTCTTTACCTTTTTTTGAGTAAATAAAGAAACAAGCGAAGTTAACATGGTTATACCTGCGCTTGGCCCATCTTTAGGAGTTGCGCCTTCAGGCACATGAATATGCACATTATATTTCTCAAAAATATCATTATCTATCTCAAAACGATCTGCATTCGACTTAATATACTCCATAGCAATAGTGGCAGATTCTTTCATAACCTTGCCTAAATTTCCGGTAATATTAAGACTACCTTTTCCTTTTGATAAAATAGACTCAATAAAAAGAATATCACCACCTACACTTGTCCATGCTAGGCCTGTAACAACACCTGCCACATCATTATTCTCATATTTATCACGTTCCATTCTTGCCGGACCTAGTACTTTCTCTATAATTTCGTTAGTAACCTTTATATCATAATCCTCTTCAATTGCAATCGATTTTGCCGCATACCGAACCATTTTGGCTAGTTGCTTTTCTAGCGATCTAACGCCAGATTCTCTTGTATAACCTTCTACAATTTTCTCTAATTGCGGCTTACCAATTTTTAAGTCTTTCGTAGATAAACCATGCTCTTTTAATTGCTTGGGCAATAGATGCTTTCGAGCAATTTCTACCTTTTCTTCTATGGTATAACCAGTTACGTTAATAATTTCCATTCTATCGCGCAAAGCTGGTTGAATGCTATTTAAACTGTTTGCTGTAGCTATGAACATTACTTTTGAAAGGTCGTAACCCATTTCTAAGAAATTATCATAAAACTCATTATTTTGCTCTGGGTCAAGCACCTCTAACATCGCAGAAGATGGATCACCTTGATGACTGTTAGATAACTTATCTATTTCATCTAAAATAAATACTGGGTTCGATTTTCCTGCTTTTTTTAAACTTTGAACAATTCTACCCGGCATCGCTCCAATATAAGTTTTACGATGGCCGCGTATTTCTGCCTCATCACGCAAACCACCCAAAGAAATGCGAACATATTCTCGCCCTAAGGCTTCCGCAACAGATTTACCCAAAGAAGTTTTACCCACACCCGGTGGGCCATACAAACACAAGATGGGAGACTTCATATCATTACGTAGCTTCAAAACGGCTAAATATTCAATAATTCTACGCTTAACATCTTCTAGCCCATAGTGGTCGCGATTAAGAATTTTTTCGGCTCGTTTTAAATCAAATTTATCTTTTGAAAATTCGTTCCAAGGCAGGTCTAAAAACAAGTCTAAATAATTTCTTTGAATGGAATATTCTGCAACCTGAGGGTTCATTCGTTGCATTTTGGCAAGTTCTTTATTAAAATGCTCACCTGTTTTTTTATCCCATTTTTTCTTTTTTGCACGAACACGCATTTCTTGAATCTCTTCGTCATAAGAAACACCACCTAATTCTTCTTGAATAGTCTTCATCTGCTGATGCAAAAAATATTCGCGTTGCTGCTGGTCCATATCACTCCTAACCTTGGATTGAATATCGTTCTTGAGTTCTAGTTTTTGAAACTCAAGATTCATATACTTCAAAGTTGCTAAAGCTCGCTCTTGCAAGTTTCCAATTTCTAAAAGTTCTTGTTTGTTTTTAACATCCAAGTTTAAATTTGAAGAAACAAAATTGATCAGAAACGAATTACTCTGAATATTCTTAATCGCAAAGGAAGCTTCAGAAGGTATATTTGGATTATTACGAATAATCTGCAAAGACAATTCTTTTATCGACTCAATTATTGCTACAAATTCGCCATCGTCTGAGCTAGGTCTTTCTTCCAAGGTTTCGCGAACAGTAGCCGTTAAATAAGGATCTTGAGTAATTACCTCTGCAATTTCAAAGCGCTTTTTTCCTTGAATAATCACAGTAGTATTACCATCTGGCATTTGCAGTACTCTTAAAATTTTAGCTACTGTACCTAAGGTATTGATGTCTTTTACTTCCGGATCTTCCGTTTTTTCGTCTTTTTGAGATACAACACCAATTACCTTGCTACCATTATTTGCGTCTTTAATTAATTTTATTGATTTATCACGGCCAGCTGTAATAGGTATTACAACCCCAGGAAACAATACGGTATTGCGTAAAGGCAAAATAGCTAATGTTTCTGGTAAGACCTCACTATTCATTTCCTCTTCATCTTCAGGGGTTAAAAGCGGAATCAACTCTGCATCTTGATCTATAGATTGTAAAGACATACTGTCAAAATTTGAAAATTTAGAATTTGCCATATATATAATTCGGTCATTCTGTCATTAAAACAATCAGAATAACGCAGTTAAAATTATCAATTAGTTTTTAAAAGGGCTTATTTTCAATGTATTAAACATTTTAAAGCCTCAAAATATAACTATTAATGACAATTGTTATGCCATTTACTTTCCTAAAAACCCGATTTATTTTTCTTAGAAGCAGATACACGCTAAAAGTTGTATTTTTTTTATGATAAACTGTAACAATCTTTAAATTGCTTCATCTCTACTACAAACCGTCTATTTTTTGAGCCATACAAAAGAAAATACTAAAGTTTTAATTCAGTTGTGCATAGAAGGAAAACAAGCTGCCCAATTAGAAATTTATAATCGCTATTACAAGGCAATGTTTAATACGGCATTGCGAATTGTAAAGGACAGCGCAGAGGCTGAAGATGTGATGCAAGAATCGTTTTTAAACGCGTTTACGAAACTGCATTCCTTCAAAGGCGAAGTAACTTTCGGCCCTTGGCTAAAGCGAATTGTAATAAATAACAGTATCTATCATTACAGAAAACAACAAAAAAAGAATGAAGTTGATCTGAATGATGTAATGTATAAGGTTGAAGACGATGACGTGACTGTTTCAGATGAGGGGTTAACTAAACTAAAGGCTCAAAAAGTGACGGAAACCATGAATCTTTTAAAAGACAATTACAGAGTTGCTTTAACCTTACATTTAATTGAAGGATATGATTATGAAGAAATAAGCAAAATAATGAACATCAGCTATGCCAATTGTAGAACTACCATCTCAAGGGCAAAAGAGAGTTTAAGAAAAAAATTAAACGAAATATCCGAATGAAAAAAGACAACATAAATCAACTGTTCGCAAATCTAAAAGGTGAATTTGACACAAAAGAGCCAAAAGAAGGGCATCAAGATAGATTTTTAAAGAAGATACAAGGCAATCAGGGTGTGATTAGTATAAAAAAGAAAAAGAACACCTGGTGGAAACCCTTGTCGATAGCTGCATCAATACTGCTATTGGTAGGCTTTGGCTTTAGTTACTTAAACCAACCAGGCTCTATAGATGAGCAAGTTGCTAAAATTTCACCGGAAGTATCACAAACAGAATTTTATTTCGCAAATCTTATTGATGAGCAAGTAAAACAATTAAAAAGTGAGAGTACACCTGAAACCAAAAAAATTATTGATGATACCATGTCGCAATTAAAAAAATTGGATACTAATTATAAATCATTAGAAAAAGATCTAATAAATGGCGGTAATAGTAAAATGATATTAAGTGCAATGATTAATAACTTTCAAACACGTATCGATCTTTTACAAAACGTTTTAAATAAAGTAGAAAATATTAAAAAATTAAAAAATTATAAAGATGAAAATTACACTATTTAAAATAGAACTCTTGGTTCTTCTGGTATTACCCATTTTACTTTCTGCTAGTGACGGAAAATTAAAAGGAAAATACACCAAAGAAAAAACCATTAAGAAAGAGTATAAGGTTAATGCTGATGCGCTACTTAAAGTAGATAATAGCTATGGAAATCTTAACATTACTTCTTGGAGTGAAAATCGTATCTCTATTGAAGTTCACATTAAAACCAATGGTAATAGTGAAGAAAAAGTACAGAAAAAGCTAGATGAAATTTCTATCGATTTTGATGCAAGTAGTGCCATGGTATCTGCTAGAACCGTTTTTAATAAAAGTAAAAATAGCTGGGGGTGGAACTGGGGCAATAACAACAATGTAAACATGCAGATTAATTATACCATAAAGTTGCCACTAAAAAATAGTGTTAATCTAAGTAATGATTATGGAAGTATAATTTTAGATAGAATAGATGGGCATGCTAAAATAAACTGTGATTACGGTAGCTTAGAGATTGGCGAACTAAGAGGAAGAAACAATCAATTAAACTTCGACTACACCTCAAAGTCAACTATCGATTTTATGCAAAGTGGAACTATTAACGCCGATTACTCAGGATTTACCATAGAAAAAGCAGGTGACTTAAATATCAACGCAGATTATACAGATATTAACGTAGAAAAAATGGAAAATCTAGATTACGATGCAGACTACGGAAAAATTGAAATAGGAGAAGTTAAGAATGTAAAGGGAAATGGAGATTATATTACGGTAAAGCTTGGTATTATTCATGGTAACCTTAACATTAGTGCAGACTATGGTGCTATTAAAATTGAAAAGATAGCAGCCGATGCAGGAAACATGCTAATTCGTAGTGACTATACAGGCATTAAAATAGGGTATGATTTTAATTATCATTTCGATTTTGAAATACAAACCTCTTATGCTTCGGTTAAAGGCAAAGAAGATTTTGAAATAAATATAAGTCGAGTAAAAAACTCAAGTAAATTTTACAAGGGATATTACGGATCGGTAAATAGCGGCAAATCTGTTGATATATCAAGTGACTATGGGGGAATAACATTTTACAAAAATTAATAAATTAAATAGTATAAAAACAGCACAATGAAAAAATTATTTAGTCTAAGTTTAGTTGTATTATTTACCGTATCATGCACAGCACAATGGGGTAAAAAAATAAAAGGTAATGGTAATGTAACCACCATAAAACGTAGCTTAGAAGAATACGATAACATAGCTTTAGCTGGTTGGTTCGATGTAGATTTAATTTCTGGCAAAGAAGGCGAAATCACCTTAACAGGAGAATCAAACCTATTAGAATACATTATAACCGAGGTGAAAAATGGCAAATTAAGCATAAAGGCTAAAAAAGGTTTTAACCTGAAGCCGTCAACTTGGAACAAAGGCATCAAAATTACTGTTCCTATTAAAACTATAAACGCTGCAAGAATATCAGGCTCTGGTGATATTGTAGGTAAAACAACTATAAAATCAAATGATTTTAGCACTTCAGTATCTGGTTCTGGTGATATTACATTAGCGCTTGACTCTCAAAAGGTAAATGTTCTAATGTCTGGCTCGGGCGATATCACTCTTAGCGGTACAACCGATTCTTTAGATATTAAAGTATCTGGTTCTGGTGATGTGGAAGCCTATAATTTAAATGCCGCTCATGTAAATGCTCAAGTATCTGGTTCGTCAGACATACAAGTAACCGCTACTAAAACGCTTAAATGTCGAGTTTCTGGTTCGGGTGATATTAGTTATAAAGGCAATCCAGATAAGGTTGACAGCAAGACTTCTGGGTCTGGATCTATTTCTAAAAGATAGTATTCAAGTACATTTCAAATTTAGAAATATTTAAGCCTCCAATCTATATCCTTTTGGAGGCTCATTTTTTAGGTACTCTTAACAATAATACAACTCCTAACAAGAAAAACACAAACAAGAAAAGTATCGCATTGCGCATTGTACTCATTTGATCTATTACAGAAAAAATGAACATACCGATAACAATACCAATTTTTTCGGTAAACTCATAAAAACTAAAGTAAGAAGTTGTGTCTTTAGTTTTAGGCAATTTTTTTGAGTAAGTAGATCGAGCTAAAGCTTGAATACCTCCCATTACAAGACCAACAAAACCGGCACACAAATAAAATTGCATAGGAGTTCTCATAAAATAAGCATACAAACAAAGACACATCCAAATAATATTTATACCTATCAATGTTTTTATGTTTCCAAAAACATAGGAAGCTTTTGAAGTTAAAACAGCTCCTAAAATTGCCACTATCTGAATAATTAAAATACTGCCAATTAAACCAAGTGTTTTCTCATTATCATCGACCCATAGTATTTCTTTTTCACCAAAATATACAGCAACCAACATAATGGTTTGTACCGCCATACTAAACACAAAAAAAGCCCATAAATAGCGCTTTAACCATAAGTTATTACGCAATTGAGTACCCACTAACTTTAGTTCTTTAAAACCATTTATAATAACTTTCTTGGTTACTTTTCGGGCTTCACCATTTCCTTTAGGTAAAACCGCAAAGGTGTACTGGCTAAAAAAAATCCACCATAAACCAACGGTAATAAAAGAAACTCTCATAGCCTCTATTTTCGCTTGAGCATAACTTTCAGGAGAATTACCAATATAAAAACCAAAAAACTCAGGAAACATTACCATCAATAAATTGAGTATTAACAGGAGGACACTACCAAAATAACCCAATGAAAAGCCTTTGGCACTTATTGCATCTTGCTGATTCTTAAAAGCAATATCAGGCAAATAAGAATTATAAAAAACCAAACTACACCAATAGCCTAATAGGCCTATAAAATAGAAGAACATACTAAGTTGAATATGCTGTAGACTAAACCAATATAGACCAATACAACCTGCACTACCCAAGTAACAAAAGAACTTCAAGAAATTTATTTTGTTGCCTACAAAATCGGCAATACCAGATAAAATAGGTGATAATATAGCAACGCACAAGAAAGCAAAGCCAGTTACCAAAGTAATTAGCACGGTTTGTTTCATCTCAAAACCAAAAGCATTGACCAGCTGGTCATTAGACAGAAATAAAGAAGAATAAAAGATTGGAAAAATAGATGACGAGATTGTTAAGGTGTAGACCGAATTAGCCCAATCATAAAATGCCCATGCGTTCAATAATTTTGCGCTTCCTTTTTTGGCTCGAGCTCGCTTCATAGATTTTGGTCATAAAAAAACCGCCAGCTCTTAGCTGGCAGTTTAAATATAAGATAATTAACTGGTATAGGCTATTGAAATTTTGTTACTCCAAATTTAGCAGCTTCTTTTCTTGCCTCTGGTGCCCAAGCAGTTAAATTTGCAATACGCGTATCATTAGAAGGGTGTGTACTCATAAATTCTGGTGGTGCTTTACCACCACTTTTAGCTTTCATTCTTTTCCATAGTTCGGCAGCCTCGTTTGGGTTATATCCGGCAATTGCCATAATTTGTAAACCAATACGATCTGCTTCTGTTTCATGTCCTCTACTAAAAGGCAACATCACCCCTACAGTAGTTCCAACACCATAGGCTTGATTAAACATATTTCTTTTTTTAGGATCTTTTATTGCAACGTTACCCGCAACCGCACCTAACTGCTGAAACGTTCCTGCGCTCATTCGCTGCGCGCCATGGTCTGCCAAGGCATGAGCAACTTCATGCCCCATTACAACAGCCACACCTGTTTCTGTTTGAGTAATAGGTAATATACCTGTATAAAAAACTATCTTACCCCCAGGCATACACCAAGCATTTACCGTCTCATCTTTCACCAAGTTATATTCCCACTTGTAATCTTTTAAATAACCCGCATAGCCGTTTGCTGTTAACCAGCGTTCAGCTGCTTTAGATATTCTTTGCCCAACGGCTGTAATCATCCTTGAATCTGCCGTATTTTCTAGTACGGTATTTTCAGTTAAAAATTGATCGTACTGAGCAAATGCTGTTGGAAATATTTGGTTATTACCGTAAAAATTTAAAATCTTTTTACCCGTAAATGGATTTGTTTTACAGGCTACTACGCCCAAAAACAAGACTAAAATTAAGACTGTTTTTTTCATCATTTTTTCTTTAGTGTTTAGTTATTAAAAAAATTATTTTGCTGTAATACGAAGGCTTGTAAAATTCTTATCAATTTCTATCGCATTACTACCGTTCTTTTTAATCTCTTTAAGATCTATAATTTCATTATCAATCTCTATGCCACCTATTTCAAAAGGCAATCCATGAAACTTAAATTCGAAGGTTTCATAGGCTGTAATAAAAGTACCATCTTTATGCTGTTGAATATTCAACTGATTAGGCTTACCGTGTAGTTTAAACTTACGCTTGCTAAACCTACCTTTAGTATAGTCATAACCATCTTGGCCGTCTTCATAAACCATTGAATTTTCTATTCCTTCCTTAAAATAGACTTCTAAAACTAGCAGATCAATTTCTTTTTCACCCACATATTGTTGTATCGGGTATTTTGGTATAATACTGCCTTCTTTTACAAATAGGGGTACACTTTCTATAGGTGCATCAACCCACTTTTCTTTACCTCCCTCAACCACCTCATCAGTCCAGAAGTTGTACCATTTACCTCTTGGTATATACATTCTTCGCCCTTGTGCATTTGGCTCTTGAATAGGGCATACTAAAATTTGATCTCCAAATATAAATTCATCAGTTCTAAAATGGGTTTGATTATCTTCTTGATCAAACATCACCAAAGACTTTAACATTGCTACTCCGTTTTGTGAATAGTCATAAAACATGGTATATAAATAGGGCAATAACTGATAACGTAGTTCAATAAATTTTCGAACCACATCGGTAACATCATCGTCAAAAGACCAAGGTTCTTGATCGCCATGATCGCCACTTGAATGTACTCTGCAAAAAGGGTGAAAAATACCTAACTGAATCCATCTAGTAAAAAGTTCTCCGTTAGGTTGCTCCGCAAAACCGCCTATATCTGACCCCACAAAAGAATAGCCACTCATACACATTCGTTGCATTTGTAAATTTGCTATCCATAAATGTTCCCAAGTGGCAACGTTATCACCGGTCCATGTACATGCATAACGCTGGGTACCTGCATAAGCTGCTCTTGTTATTACAAAAGGGCGTTTTGGGTAAATGTGCTTTTTAACACCATTATAAGTAGCACGAACCATTTGCATTCCATAAACATTATGTGACTTTCTATGTGTACTAGGATTTCCGTCATTATTATGACGGGTATCTAATGGTGCTGTTTTAGAGGGCACCTCCATTACAGCAGGTTCATTCATATCGTTCCAAACGGCATGCACCCCTATTTCTGCCATAAATTCTTTGTACAATTCTGCCCACCATGCTCGCACTTTAGGATTGGTGAAATCTGGAAAATTACACTCCCCAGGCCACACCTTGCCATGCATATAAGGGCCATCTCCACGTTTACAGAAATAATCATTCTCCATAGCCTCCTGGTATACCCAGTAATCACGATCTATTTTAATGCCTGGATCAATCATTACCACAGTTTTAAAACCATCCTCATTTAGTTCTCCTATCATTCGTTTTGGATCAGGAAACTTTGTTTTATCCCAAGTAAAACAACGAAACCCGTCCATATAATCAATATCTAAATAGATAGCATCACATGGTATTCGCAAGTCTCGAAATTTTTTGGCTATTTGCTTTACATTACTTTCTGGAAAATAGCTCCATTTTGATTGTTGATAGCCCAACGCCCAAAGCGGTGGCAACTCAGGTTTTCCGGTTAAATCGGTATATAATCGAACCACCTTAGAAATTTCAGGTCCGTAAATAAAATAATAATTCATTTCACCACCATCTGCCCAAAAACTTGCTGTTGCACGTCTTTCGTGAGCAAAATCAAAATGTGTTTTAAAGGTATTATCAAAGAAAATACCATAAGCTCTACCCTGGTTAAGACCAACATAGAAAGGAATTGCTTTATATAATGGATCTCTATCTTTACCGTAAGCATAAGAATCGGTAACCCAATTTTCTACTCTTCTTCCTTTTAAGTTTAAATGAGACGCTTTGTCACCTAAACCATAATAGCTTTCGCCGTTTTGAGATATCTTACTCATCTTAACGGTGTTACCGCCATATTCATAATTCTCCTCCCAATGAAACCCAATTTCATCTTCATTAATAATATTTCCATCTGGATCAGAAATTTGAACCCTCATTGTTTTCTTATCTACCAAGACCGTCATACGAATTGTCTTTATTAGAAATTCGGTCTCTGTTTGAGAAACATCTAATCTATCATAACCTCTAATGCCATCTTTACTTATGGCATACGAGAAATCAGGTTCGAAATTATATTCAGTAGCATATCTAAAACGCAACATACTATTTCTAAGAACTGTAATCTGCAAAACCACCCCATTCTCAGAGGTAAAATAGATTTTATCAACATCTTGCAACATCTCAACAATTTGGTTGGGATATAAATTACCTTTATATTCTAGTTTTGTGTTTGTAATCATAGCTGGTAAAAGTGTAATTTTAAAGCCTATAGTAAGTTTTTAATAAGCTAATTGAAAAATAATTTTGTCGAATTTAATTACTAAAACATTTTAATAAATAATTCTACTTAAAAATAACAATACTTAAGGGAGGTATAGTCATGGTAATGGATTTCATTTGACCATGCCATTTTACGGCACTTAATTTAGAAATATTAGTTGCCACGCCAGATCCGCCATACTTTTTTGCATCACTATTAAACAGTTCTTTTATTGTACCTTTTTTCTTAGGAATTCCTATGCGGTATTCTTCTCTAGGAATTGGTGTTAAATTTAGGGCAACATAAATATCGTTTTTAGCATCATGCCCTTTTCTTATATAGGTTAAAACTGAGTTTTCATGATCTCCGTAATCAATCCATTGAAAACCTTCAGGGCTAAACTGTTTTTCATATAAGGCTGGTGTGGTCTTATAAAAAGCATTTAAATCTTTTATCATTTGCTGCATGCCCGAATGCACTTTATAATCTAAAAGGTTCCAATCAAGACTTGTCTCAAAATTCCATTCTGAAGTTTGCCCAAATTCCCCGCCCATAAAAATGAGATTGGTACCTGGGTGCGTAAACATATAACCAAAAAGTGCTCTTAAATTTGCAAATTTCTGCCATTCGTCGCCGGGCATTCGATATACAAGAGATTGTTTACCGTAAACCACTTCATCATGTGAAAATGGAAGCATAAAATTCTCAGTAAATGCATAGGTCATACTAAAAGTGAGATCATTTTGATGATATTTTCGATTGATAGGATCTTCCTTAAAATATTTTAAAGTATCATGCATCCACCCCATCATCCACTTCATACCAAATCCTAATCCACCATGCTCAACAGGCCTTGAAACACCTGAAAATGCAGTAGATTCTTCGGCTATGGTTTGTACTCCATCAAAAGTAGAGTAAACGGCTTGATTGAGTTCTTTGATAAATGACAAAGTTTCTAAATTCTCGTTATTTCCATAAATATTTGGTTCCCATTCTCCTTCTTCCCTTGAATAATCTAGATATATCATGGAAGCTACGGCATCAACTCTTAAAGCATCGGCATGAAACTGATCTAACCAGAAAATGGCGTTACTTATAAGAAAAGCGCGAACTTCATTTCTTCCGTAGTTAAAAATTAAACTTTTCCAATCAGGGTGATACCCCTTTCTTCTATCTGGGTGCTCATACAAATGCGACCCATCAAAAAAACCTAAACCATGAGCATCTTCAGGAAAATGTGAGGGCACCCAATCTAAAATAACTCCAATATCATTTTGATGTAATTTATCTACTAAAAGTTTAAAACCCTCAGGGGCTCCAAAACGCGAAGTTGGTGCAAAATAGCCCGTTAGTTGATAGCCCCATGACGGATCATAAGGATACTCCATAATAGGCATAAATTCAACATGGGTAAAGCCCATCTCCTTTACATAACTAACAAAGTCTTCTGCCAGCTCTGCATAGGTTAAAAACTCTTTGCCATTTTTTTTCTTCCAAGAACCTAAATGAACTTCGTAAACAGAATAGGGTCTGTCTAGACCGTTTTTATCTGATCGATATTCCATCCATTTTTTATCTTTCCAATCATATGTGGTATCCCATACCACAGATGCTGTTTTTGGAGGTTGCTCGCAATATCGCGCAAAAGGATCTGCTTTTTCGGTAACAGCACCATGATTATTTGAAAATATCTTATACTTATATATTTCTCCATGTCCAATATCAGGTATAAACCCTTCCCAAATACCGCTACCATCCCATCGCACATTCAACTCATGCTCACTATCGTTCCAGGCATTAAAGTTACCAATTACAGATACCTTTCGGGCAGTTGGAGCCCATACTGAAAAATAAGTACCTTTAACCCCATTGAGCTCTAAAGGGTGCGACCCAAATTTTTCATACAACCTGTAGTGTTTACCAGATTTAAATAAATTAATATCGAAATCTGAAAAAAGACTATATACTGAAACGTTTGACATAAATTAGTTATTTGTTACAAAAGTAATCATCTTTAGAATACCGTAGTGCAATGAGATAACCCATAAGCGTTTATTTTTGTAAAATAAGTGAACAAGATAATACTGAAAATTAGAAAACAAAAAAAAGTGGAACGCTTTTTGATTTACTTGACGAGATAACAAAAAATAAGAATTAACCAAATCTAATAATTATGAAAAATAGTGTATTAATTTTAAGTAGCGTATTAACCTTAGTATTTTTAATTTCTTGCGGCAAAGATGGTATTGATGGTCGAGATGGTATAGACGGACAAGATGCAGCAACATCTAAAATAATTGATGTTGAGGGTGATTTTACAGCAGGTAATAATTACAGAATATTTCATGAATTTAGAGATAGTAATTTAGAGGTTTTAGAAACCGATGTAGTGTTGGTGTACATAAAGTGGGATCAGGTAAATGGTAGTGATGGCCAGCCAATCAACATTTGGAGGTTATTACCGCAAACACGTATCTTAAATCAAGGACTACTGGTTTACAATTATGAACACTCTTTCGTAGATGTAGATATATTTTTAGAAAGTGACTTTGATTTAGATACATTGCTTCCTGGAGACACATCAAATCAGATTTTTCGAATTGCTGTAGTACCCGCAGAAAACACCTCAAAATCTTCTTTAGACAAGCATAATATAAATACGGTTATGAATACATTAGGAGTAGAGGAAAAAGATATTAGAAAAATAAAGCTTGATTAGTAGCTCATTAATTTCAAATTTTTTTTTGAAAGGAACTTTAAAAGGCCTCGTCTAAAAGAAAAATTGAAATAATGATGGTAAAAAATATTGTAATTGCTCTTGGATTTCTTTTCGTAAGTTGTAAAGGCAGCACGCAATCAAAAAAAGAAATGGAAACTGCAAAAGCGGACTCCAAAGAAAGTACATTTAAAGTGGTAAAAACAGATGCAGAATGGCAAAAAGAGCTTACCCCTGAGCAATATTATGTTTTAAGAAAAGCCGCTACCGAAAACCCATTTACAAGCGAACACCTAAAAAATAAAGAAGAGGGAGTTTACGTTTGTGTAGCATGTAATACAGAATTGTTTAAAAGCGAAACTAAATTTAAATCTGGCACCGGCTGGCCAAGTTTTTATCAAGAGATAAAAGGTAACGTGGCTTATGATGTTGACTATAAAATAGGATACAAACGCACTGAAGAGCATTGCGCTACTTGTGGTGGTCATTTAGGTCATGTTTTTGAAGATGGCCCAGAACCAACTGGTTTAAGACATTGCATAAACGGTGTGGCTTTAAAATTTATTCCTGCCAAAAAATAAAATATGACGTTTAACGAAAACCTTATCGGTTGAAACTAATTAAACATCAGGCTTAAAACATCCAAAATCAAATTATGATTTTGGATGTTTTTTTTTCTTTTCTCCTTATTCTTTAGTTTTATTTTAAGCATGGTATGGCGTGCTTCATTTGCTTTAGACAAAAAATAAGATGAAGCATATTTTACTTATTTAAGATGTTCTCGTATTATTTTGGTTTTTGATACTTGTTTTTTGGTAACCTAATTGCGTACTTTTGCACTCGCATTGCGATAGTAATCGAGTTAGATCACAAAAAATTTTAAATATGAGTAATTTTGATGTTATAGTTTTAGGAAGTGGACCTGGTGGATATGTAACGGCTATTAGAGCTTCACAGTTGGGGTTAAAAACCGCTATTGTAGAAAAAGAAAATCTCGGCGGCGTTTGTCTTAATTGGGGCTGTATTCCAACAAAAGCTTTATTAAAATCGGCTCAAGTATTTGAATATTTAAAACACGCCAACGATTATGGGCTTAAAGTAGCCGATGTTGACAAAGACTTTTCTGCTGTGGTTAAGAGAAGTAGAAGTGTTGCAGACGGAATGAGTAAAGGAGTTCAATTTTTAATGAAAAAAAACAAAATTGAAGTCATTAATGGTTTTGGAACCCTAAAATCGGGTAAAAAAATAGCTGTAAAAGCCGCAGATGATTCAATTACAGAATATACAGCAGATAATATTATTATTGCTACTGGTGCTAGAAGTCGCGAATTACCTAGTTTACCTCAAGATGGCAAAAAAATTATTGGTTATCGCGAGGCTATGACTTTAGAGAGCCAACCTAAAAAAATGATTGTGGTTGGTAGTGGTGCTATTGGTATCGAATTTGCACACTTTTATAATGCCATGGGTACAGAAGTAACTGTAGTAGAGTATTTACCTCGCATTGTGCCAGTAGAAGATGAAGATGTATCTAAGCAGTTGGAACGTAGTTTCAAAAAAGCGGGGGTAAAAATAATGACGTCTGCAGAAGTTACTGGCGTAGATACTTCGGGTAATGGGGTTAAAGCAACTGTAAAAACATCTAAAGGAGAAGAGATTTTAGAGGCAGATATTGTATTATCGGCAGTAGGAATTAAAACAAACATAGAAAATATAGGTCTTGAAGATGTTGGAATTGCAACAGATCGAGATAAAATTCTTGTAAATGATTTTTACCAAACTAACATTCCGGGGTATTATGCCATCGGTGATGTAACCCCTGGCCAAGCCTTGGCGCATGTGGCCTCAGCGGAAGGTATTTTATGTGTAGAAAAAATTGCAGGTCTTCATGTAGAGGCTATAGATTATGGTAACATACCAGGATGCACCTATTGTTCACCAGAAATTGCATCTGTGGGTATGACTGAGAAACAAGCAAAAGATGCTGGCTACGACATTAAGGTAGGTAAATTTCCTTTTTCGGCAAGTGGTAAAGCCAAAGCATCAGGTTCTTCTGATGGCTTTGTAAAAGTAATTTTTGATGCTAAATATGGTGAATGGCTTGGTTGCCATATGATTGGCGCAGGAGTAACTGACATGATAGCTGAGGCTGTTTTAGGAAGAAAACTTGAAACTACAGGGCACGAAGTGCTAAAAGCTATTCACCCCCACCCCACAATGAGTGAAGCGGTTATGGAAGCAGTTGCTGATGCATACGATGAGGTAATTCATCTTTAAGAAAAAAGATGAACACCTTTTTATAACAAGTTTCAAAATTAGTGTATGTTAAACTTCTTTCGAGTCGTATCAATTTTAGAAGGTATCTCGTATTTAGCCTTATTTGCGATAACAATGCCTTTAAAATATTTAGCAGATGTACCTATGCCGAATAAATATGTAGGCTATGCACATGGTGTATTATTTATAGCCTATTGCTTACTTGCCGTTGTTTTTTGGATGAAGATGAAATGGCCCTACAAAAGAGGCTTCATTTTAATAATAGCTTCTTTGCTGCCTTTTGCAACATTTTATGTAGATAAAAAGTATTTACAGCCTTTGTCATCTAAAGTTTTATAAAAAACTTTGAATAGCCAAATCATAGCTTTGTAAACCAAAACCCAAGATTACTCCTTTAGCACCTGGCGAAATATAAGAAACATGTCTATATTCTTCACGCTTATGGGTATTAGAAATATGAACTTCGACTACTGGCGTTTCTATGGCTTTTACCGCGTCGCCTATACCTACTGAAGTATGCGTATAGGCCGCAGCATTTAAAACAATACCATCAAATGAAAAACCAACTTCTTGAATTTTAGTGATGATTTCTCCTTCAATATTTGATTGAAAATAATACAACTGTATATCACCAAATTTCGATTGAAGCGTTTTAAAATAATCAGTAAAAGTGGTGTTACCATATACCTCTGGTTCGCGTTTGCCCAGTAAATTTAAATTAGGCCCATTTAAGATTAAAATTTGCATAGCATAAAAATAGTCAAATACACCTCACAAAAAAAACTTAGGGTTTTATTCTATAAATTTGACAGCCGCTCACCTCACTATCTGGGTTTATGTAAACTTCTACCAGAATCAAAAGTATACTGAATTCCAAAGGTAATAGTAGACCATTGCGAATTTTCTAGTTTAATACCTGTATATGAGATGTTTATTTCAGTTTTAGAACTCATTAAATATCCAATTATTGGACGGTAATATAACCCACCATCATTACCATCATTAATGCCAAGCGCGTAACCTAATTTACCTCCAAAAGAAAATGAATTTGATGTCCAAATACGAAGAGAAGTTGCCAAAGGAAGAAACGCAATGCTGGGCAGATCTAGCTGAGCCGCACCTGATTTGAAGGTTTCTGGAAATCCATGAATATATCCAACACTTAAGCCCAAGTCTAAGGTTTCGTTTAAAGCAAACATATATCCTAAGTCTGCCCCTAAAACAATATCAGTTACGGGGTTAAAATCATCAAATGGTAATCCGGCCTGTATTCCAATTTTGAGGCCCTCTTGAGCGTGAATACTTACAGCCGTTAACATCCAAAAAGACACTAGTAATAACTTTTTCATTTTAGGTTTTCTAAATAATTAAAATATAAATTATAGATTATGTAACTGCTTAAGCACCAATTTTGTTGTGTAAGAGTTCCTAAAATTGTTAAAATTATCGTAATTCTATTCTTAGTATTACAATTAAACAACATAAAAAAGAGCCGCTACAATAGGCGGCTCTTTAACTTTGTAAGATACTAGTTTAAAAGAAGTAACTAGCTCCAATTTGCAACGCTACATTTTTTAAATCTAAATTATTAAACGCCTTTGATATCCCTTGAGTAAATCGCAATTGAAAGTAAATATGTTCATCTAATCGATAACCTCCACCAATATTTAAAGCCAATTGAAATTTGTTAGTATCAGAACTGGCTCTACTTTCATCCCAAGTATCACTTAGTAAGAAGCCCACTTGGGGACCTAACTCTAATGCAATTTTTTCAGTAAAATGATACTTACTCATTACTGGCACATGAATATATGTTAAGTTTAGGTTTTGCTCACCAAGATCAGCTCCTTGAAACTGTAAAATAAGTTCGGGTTGTAAATAAAAATTTTCGAAAAACATAGGTACCTCAGCAACTCCTCCAACATAAAAGCCTAGTAGGTGGCTGATATCTACAAAATCATTCGTCGCAAACTTAGAGAGACCAACACCAGCTTTTACACCAAAAGTTAGGTCATCTGTAATACTCTTATGGTTAGCATTACTGGTCCCTTTAATAACTTGCGCATTAATTGAAGTGCAAAGCAAAAAGGCGGAAAAAATTATATAAATCGTTTTTATCATTGGATTAAGTTTTGAATTGTCAGTCGTATTGTAATTTAGAAAAAGTAAATTACACCTAAATTAAAATTGGAAGGCTTTACTTTTAAGGAATTATTGATAGGGCCAGAGTATCGGTTAGTAATTTCTTTACTAAACCGAGCTTGAACAGTTAATTTTTCTGAGATATCATAACCAGCTCCAAAACCGAAATCAATACCTAGGGTATTGATTACACTATCTAAATCATCGCCAGAATTAACTACATCATTTATATCTCTTAAAGCATTTTTAACATCATTAACATTAGTAGAAAAACTAAATTGAGGACCTGCTTGCACATGTAGTTTATCTATTACATAATACTTTGCTAGTATAGGTAAATGAATAAATGATATACCACCTGCATTCGCGTAGGTAAGTTCTGGCTGAACATAAAATTTATCTGATAGTTGGTAATCGCCTGCAACACCCAAATACAAGCCCGTTTTGTTTATGGCGCTAAGATTACCCAAGTTGATACCAAGAGCCGAAAGCTTAATATTAACATTTGTATTAAATAGCCCACCCGTGACTCCAATTTTAAAATCTCCTTGAGCACTTATGCCCGACATAAAAATTAATGAAATTAAAAATGTAAAAAGTAATTTTTTCATAATAGTGTTATTCTATAGTTAGTATTCAAATATATCAAACGACCTACAGCAAGATACGTACCATTTTTTTTAGACTAAAAATAATTAGTTTCAGTAAGTAATACATATGAAGTAATCTGTTTATATCAAAAGGCAAAAATATAGAATTGTTTATCTTTAAAAAATGAATTGGAAAAATGCCCAAAACGATTTTTCAAACTACCTTAAAATAGAACGTGGATTGGCATCTAATTCGGTACTTAACTATAACCTAGACATCAACAAGTTAGTATTGTTTTTAGAACGTAATTCTTTTACTACTAGCCCTATTCAAATTGAAAAAGAAACTATTCAACAATTTATATACGAGATTTCTAAAACACTTAATCCTAGGTCGCAAGCCCGAATTATATCGGGATTAAAAAGTTTTTTTAACTATCTGGTTTTTGAAGATTATCGATCAGATAATCCAATGGATTTAATAGAGCCACCAAAAATTGGTCGCAAGTTACCTGATACGTTATCAGAAGACGAAATAAACCAACTCATACAAGCTATTGATCTTTCAAAACCAGAGGGCGAGCGTAACCGCGCTATGCTTGAAACGCTCTACGGTTGTGGACTAAGAGTATCTGAGCTAATTAGTCTTAAAATTTCAGACTTATTTTTTGATGAAGATTTCATTAAAGTAACGGGCAAAGGTGAAAAGCAACGTTTTGTACCAATAAGTCAAATAAATAAGAAATACATAACTATTTATCGAAATCAGATTAGGGTTTCTCAAAAGATTCAAAGAGGCCATGATGATATTTTGTTTTTAAACCGCCGAGGTCGTCAACTTACTCGTGCAATGATTTTTACAATTATAAAACAACTAGCTAAAAAAATAGGAATCACTAAAAAAATTAGTCCGCATACATTCCGCCACTCTTTTGCCACCCACTTATTAGAAAATGGGGCTGACTTACGGGCCATACAGCAAATGCTAGGACATGAAAGTATAACAACAACAGAGATTTACGTTCATGTAGATCGATCACATCTTACACAGGTAATGAACGAATTTCACCCTCGAAAGTTTCATTAAAAATGAGACTTTAACTTAATGCTGCTGATACCAAAAAAATCTAAAATTAGTTGTATTTTTCATCAGAAAAGATGTTAGTTTCATTGTTGCTTAAGCAACAAGCAATTATTATATTTAACTGAAATTAAATTATCAAAACATGAAAATAAAAATCATTTTTACTGGACTACTGACGTTTTGTCTGCTGAGTTTAAATGCTCAAAAAAGTGCTGAGGCAGCTATTAAAAAATTGGATAGTAAAAAGGAAACATATGGTACTATTGCCCAACAAATTTGGGAGCTTGCAGAAATGGGCTATCAAGAGAAGAAAAGTTCGGCCTTACTTCAAAAAACGCTCAAAGATGCAGAATTCACCATAAAAGCTGGCGTAGCAGGTATACCCACCGCTTTTATTGCTGAATACGGTAGTGGAACGCCAATTATTGCAGTACTAGGCGAGTTTGATGCCTTACCTGGATTATCACAAGAAGCTGTGGCTGAAAAAAAATCAGCTGGAAAATCTGCAGGTCATGCTTGCGGTCATCATTTATTTGGCACAGCATCTGCTGCCGCCGCGATAGCAGTAAAAGATTGGATGGTGGCAAACAAAACAAAAGGTACCATACGATTTTACGGCACACCTGCCGAAGAAGGAGGTTCAGGTAAAGTATACATGGTACGCGAAGGACTTTTTGATGACGTTGATGTAGCCTTACATTGGCATCCAGGGGCTCAAAATGCTGCTAGCGCTGGTGCAGCGCTAGCAAATAAATCAGCTAAATTTCGTTTTTATGGTGTTTCTGCTCATGCCGCCGGTTCACCAGAAAAAGGTAGGTCGGCTCTTGATGGTGTGGAGGCAATGAATGCTATGGTAAACATGATGCGCGAGCATGTGGATGAAAAAGCCAGAATTCACTATGTTATTACTGATGGTGGAAAAGCTCCGAATGTAGTACCCGATTTTGCTGAAGTTTATTACTATGCGCGCCACAACTCAAGAGAGATTGTTATCGATATTTTCGATCGGATGGTAAAAGCTGCTGAAGGTGCCGCCTTGGGCACGGGTACCACCATGAAATATGAGATGATTGGGGGTACGCATGAATTACTACCCAATTTAACTCTTCAAAAAGTAATGCATCATAATTTAGCCAAAATTGGCGGCATCACTTATTCACCAGAAGAAAAAGCTTTTGCCGATAAAATTGCTAAAACTTTGGGTTATCAAGAAGCAGACCTAAAAACAGCAAAAAACGTACAGCCTTATAAGACCGAAGCGAAAGCCTATGGCTCTACCGATGTAGGTGACGTTAGTTTTATGGTTCCTACGGCCGGTATGGGTACAGCTACCTGGGTGCCAGGCACCCCGGCGCATAGCTGGCAAGCAGTTGCTGCTGGTGGCACTTCTATAGGAAAAAAAGGAATGATGGTAGCCGCCAAAACCCTTACACTTACTGCAATTGACCTGTTTAAAAATAAAGATCTTGTATCTAAAGCAAAAGCCGAGTTAACTGAAAGGCGCGGTAAAGACTTTAAATATATTCCACTACTAGGCGATCGTGATCCTGCACTTGATTACCGTAATTAACAATCGAGTATTAAAGTTATACAAAAGCAAAGCAATCTAAGTTGTCAAAGGTTAACAATGAAGATTGCTTTTTTTTATTTAAAAAAAATTGAGAAACAATTTATGTTTTTGTGTAACAAATTTAAATTTTCAGCTACTAATTTAATAACAACTCCAACCAACATTAGTGAATAAAGAACTGGAACATAAGTTTGTTACAGAACTTGAGAACAACCAAAACATTGTTCACAAGGTCTGCACGTTGTACACCAATGATCGGCATTCACACAACGATTTGTTTCAAGAAATTACTATTCAACTATGGAAAGCCTATCCCAAATTTAGAGGAGACAGCAAACTTAGCACATGGATGTATCGCGTGTCATTAAACACAGCTATCACCTTGTATCGAAAATCGAAACGGCGTGTAAAAACCCAAGATTATGAATCGGTTATTTTTAAAATAAAAGCTGAAGAATATGATGAAACACAAGAAGAACAACTTAAGTTATTATACAAAGCAGTAAAACAATTGGGTGATATTGATAAAGCGTTAGTTTTCTTGTATTTGGAAGACAAAAACTATCAAGAAATTTCGGAAACACTAGGTATTTCAGAAGTAAATGCCCGCGTTAAAATGAACCGAATAAAAACCAAGTTAAGAACCATATTGAATCCGTAGAGCTATGATGGATGAATTAGAATTATTAAAAAAAGACTGGAAAAAGAAAGACGAACATCTTCCTAAATTGTCTTATGACGAGATTTATACCATGATTTGGAAAAAATCATTTTCTATTGTGAGGTGGATTTTTTATATCAGTATCGTTGAATTATTCATATGGATTGTACTAAACACAATGCCATTTTATACTGATTCATTTGATTATTTAGAAATCGGATTTTCAAAAAATGTCATTATCGCAACTTCAATTGTGGCTTACGGGGCAATTTTTATTTTTTTATATTATTTATATCACTCTTTCAAAGCCATTTCAGTTGTTGATAATGTTAAAGATTTAATGAAAAGTATTTTAAAAACTAGAAAAATAGTGCGCTATTATGTACTCTACAATATTGTTGTGATGTTTATAGTTACTATCTACTCACTAATTATAGGATTTAAAAAAGATGAAAGATTTTTAAACCTGTTAAATTCGGTTAAAGAAGATAACTCAGAACTTCAAGTTTGGCTAATGGTGGCCCTAATTTACATTATAGCTCTTTGTGTAACCGTTGGCTTTATTGTACTTTTTTATCAAATAATCTATGGATTTCTACTGCGAAAACTAAATAAGAATTATAAAGAGTTAAAACGTTTAGAGCTTTAATTTTTTAGCACTATAACGTCGAGCTTGGTTTTCTGCTTCAAAAGCAAGCAGCTCTTTTTCAGAGATAACCTTCAAAAATGAAGGATGCTGCTCAATAGCATACTCTAACTTTTCTATAATCGATTCAAAAGACTCATTTTCATAATCAATATCTAAGGGTTCTTTTATAACCATAGATTGTAAAATACCTTTCTTTTTTACCCGGAGACCTTTTTTATCAAATGAACGTCTAAAGCCATCTATCACCACAGGTACCACTACCGGTTTATATTTTTTTATGATATGCGCTGTACCTTTTCGCAAAGGTTTCCATGGGGTTGTAGTGCCTTGCGGAAAAGTTATTACCCAACCATCATCAAGAGCTCTACCAATATTAGAAATATCGCTAAACTTAACTTTTCGGTTGATATCTTTACCCTCTGATCTCCATGTACGCTCCACACTAATAGAACCAGCGTAAGCCAAAATTTTAGTTAGTAGACTTTTTTTCATGGTCTCGGATGCAGCTATATAATACATATTAAGCTTCGGATTCCAAATATATCCCAGGTTTTTAATGCTATTATCTCTACCTTTTAAACTGGCATTAAAAACATGAAACATTGCCACTACATCTGCGAAATATGTTTGATGATTGCTTACAAATAGTACATTGGCATCTGGTAAGTTTCTAATAACCTCAGAACCTTCAATTTCTAATGTATTAAATCTCTTGTAACGCTGATGGGTAATTACGGCTAACAAACGAATGAGCCATTTTTTTAGAAATAATAAGTGCCCAAACGGATTTCTTTTGAATATGCCCATATCTAATAGTTATAAAACCAATTTTAAAAAGCAATTTACAAAAATACTAAGTTACAATACCTGCCTAAGCAGATCTTTAATTTCACTTAATACCATTGCTGTAGCCCCCCAAACTGTATAACCATTTAATTTATAGGCAGGTACGCTTAAATTTTGAGCATAAGAGGTATCTAATACTTGTTCAAAAATTACCGAATCGCTCAAAAATTCAGAAAGTGAAACTTCTATAATTTTTTCCACTTCGGTCTCTTGTAAAACAAAACTTTTGGGTTTTGTACAAAGTCCAATATAAGGCTGTACCATAAAGTTACTTGGAGGAATATAAATTGTGCTTAAAGTTTTTATTACCTGTATATCTTTAGGATGAACTCCGACTTCTTCAAAGGTTTCTCTTAGGGCTGTTTGCATTAAATCTGAGTCTTCTAATTCAAATTTTCCACCTGGAAAAGCAACTTGATTTGAATGCACCCCTTTGTATGTTTTTCTTAGGATGAGTAATAAATTTGTACTCCCCTTCTTATCAGGATAAAATAACGCCATCACCCCTGCTTTTTTGGTGTTTTTAATATTCTTTTTTAATGCTTTTAATTCTGCAATACGAATTTCAGGGGCCATTTTAAAATGAGAAGACTCGCCTAATAGGGGCAGATTTTCTATTTTTGATATCTGTTTTGAAAAAAAAGTAAAATTCATGTGGCTTAAAAAAATTTCAACGATTGCAATAATACCAATATTATTTTTATTTGGTTGCCGAGAAGAAGTGGCTAATAAAAAAAAGGTTGTAACGCAAAAAGAACTTCAAAAAGACACTATTAAAAAGGTAGACTCATCTGCTGTTTTAGATTCAGAAGAAGCATTTAAACTTACCGAAGACAATGCTATTGAATTTTTCTATGAGTATCAAAAAAACCTAAAAACTACCAAAGTTAAACTAACAACGAGTATGGGTAGTTTTGTTATTCAACTTTACGACAATGTACCTTATCATAAAGCAAATTTTATTTATTTAACAAAAAAAGGCTACTTTAATAACACCCAATTTCATCGTATTGTTGAAAATTTTATAATTCAAGGGGGTAATTCAGATGACAAGGTTACTGCGAATAAAAGGCGTCAAATTGGGCGGTATTTACTACCTCCAGATACCCGTAAAGGCTACAAACATCATCGCGGAACTATTTCTATGCCTAGTAGTGAAAATGACAACCCTCATAAATTGGCTTCTCCGTACGAGTTTTTTATAGTAGTTGCCAAACCAGGTTCGTACCATTTAGACAAAGATTTTACCCCATTTGGTAAAGTTATTCAGGGTATGAGTGTAGTAGACAAAATTAATCAGGTACCCGTTGGCAAAGGAGATTGGCCGTCTAAGAATGTTTATATTGAAAAAGCAGAAGTACTTGAATAAATTGTTTTATCGTTTAAAATAGTCTTAAATCTATATTTCTTTAGGGTAGATGTTGGGTAACGAAATTTTATACTTTACTGCAATTATACGTATGACGATAATTACCCCAATTGCACCTATGTAGGCGTAGGTATCATTAAATGGTAATTTTTGAAATAGAAAATAACAAAATCCTCCTGCAATACAAGCCGTAGCATAAACTTCTTTTCTGAAAATTACAGGAATTTCATTGCATAAAATATCACGAATTACGCCGCCAAAGCATGCAGTAATGGTGCCTAAGGCAATACACATAATGGGAGCTAAATCGATTAAAACTCCCTTTTCAACACCTACCATGGTAAATAAGCCAATTCCTATGGTATCAAAAAGAAAAAGTGTTCTTCTCAAATATTTTAATTGATTTACAAATACTACAGCAAAAACAACAGCTCCTAAAACCACTAGTAAGTAGGTATGGTTACGTAACCAAGCAACAGGTATATTTCCGATAAGTATATCGCGTAATGTTCCACCTCCCATAGCCGTTACAAAAGCAACAATAAAAACCCCAAACATATCGAGCCTTTTTTCCATAGCCACTAAAACGCCTGAAATGGCAAAAGCAACAGTTCCTAAAATATCAATAGCTAAATAAAACATTTATGAGGTTAAGGCATAAACAAAGTTACGGTTGAATTAACTGATTCAAAATAAAATTAGAGCGCTTATCAAAGCTATTCTATCTTACTGGGTGTAAAAATTATAATCCTTTAAAACAGTAGATATATACTGCTTATCATATAATTCAGAGTTATTTTTTAAAATACCTTCTACTTTTTTTCGAAGGGCTTTTAAGGTCTTAAAATCATTACTTTTTATAGCGATTTGATAAATTTCTTTTATTAACCTGACATCTTTATCTGTTAATAAGGTAACATTTGTAAAAGTAGGTCGATAATCTTCGGTTATTTCCTCTAAGATAGTATGCGACACTTTAGTTTTTATTTTAGTACTGATAACAACAGTTCCTGCAGCCGCATCACCAACACGCTGCCTACGTTCTGAGAAAAGAATACCTAGAAGCCCTACGGCACCGATAAAAACCCAAATATCAACTAACCTCAGCATCCAACGTACTAAATAACTAGACCAATGCACCGGCGATCCATCTAGTCGAACTACCCGCATTTTCATTAACATTTTTCCAACCGTCCTACCATTAAATAAACTATGCATCAGTAGGCTATAAGTCATAGCGGGTAAAAAAAGAAATGCTATTAAACCTCTTTGAGTCCATCGATCTTCGTAAACATATCCTATAGCATCTCCTGCTAATTCCACTAAAACTGAGTACAAATACAAAATAAACACATCTACAAAAAAAGCTAAAATTCGTTCACCAATACTCACGATAGTATAAGATAGATTAACATTTTGCGTTGTATTGATTTGAAGGTTGTTCATAAAAACGTTAAATTTAAAATCTAAGCGAAAATACTATGCGTGAAGCAGCATTCGTCAAACAAAATAAAGAAAAATGGATCGCATTTGAAACTGCATTGAACTTCAATGGCACCATTGACCCTGACGAACTTGCTAATGGCTATATTCAACTTACCAACGATCTGGCATATGCACAGACGTATTACGAAAAAAGTAAGACTTTATTGTACTTAAATGCCTTAGCCTCGCAAGCGCACCAAAAAATTTATAAAAATAAAAAAGAGAACAAAAACCGAGTTATTAACTTTTGGAAAACTGAATTCCCTTTTTTTTTCAAACAATATCATAGGACTTTAGGTATTGCCTTTTTGGTTTTTGCCATTGCAACGGCTATCGGCAGTATCTCTGCCTTAAACGACACTACTTTTATTCGCCTAATATTAGGGGATGCGTATGTAAATGAAACTTTGAATAATATTGCTGAGGGTGATCCTGCGGCTATTTACAAAGGTGGCAGCGAAATAGGAACTTTTTTAGGCATAACAATTAACAATATTAGAGTAGCTTTTTTAGCCTTTGCTTGGGGTGCTTTTTTTAGTATTGGCACCGTTTACATATTGTTTAGTAACGGTATTATGCTAGGGGCATTTATAACATTTTTCTATACACAAGGCGTGTTTTTTGAGGCAAACAAGCAAATTTGGTTACATGGAACTATTGAAATTTCCGTAATTGTTATTGCGGGTTGTGCCGGGCTTATTATGGGCAATAGCTTTTTATTTCCAAAAACATTTTCGAGAAGAGTATCATTTATGAAAGGTGCTAAAGATGGCTTAAAAGTGGTAGTTAGTACTATTCCGTTTTTTGTTATTGCTGGCTTTATCGAGGGTTTTATTACGCGATATACTCAAATGCCCAATTGGCTTGCGTTTTTGATCATTGGCGGATCTCTTTTTCTAATTGTTTACTACTATGTACTTTATCCCATTTTAATACATAAAAAAAATGAACAGCAACTTACCTAAGCCATATATAGCATTAAAAGTAAATCGTGATTTTGGAGAAATTATAACTACCTATTTTGATTTTCTAAAGCAAAATATAAAGAAGTTTACAAACCTGTTTTTGAGTTATAATGGCATCTTCTTAATAGGTCTTCTTATCGTCAGCTATCTTCTAGTTACCGGCTTTATTGGCTTAATTTCTTCTGGCGGCAATAATGGTTTCGAAACTCTAAATAGTGGAATAGGTAGTTACGGAGAGTACTTTTTTAGTGGGGGTGTTTTATTTTTTATCATTTTTGTTGCTGTTGCTATTCTAAATTATAGCCTCGCTGCCTGTTACATGATCACCTATGAAGAAAAAAAGGGAATGAGCTTTGATAAGCAGCAAGTATGGGCAATGGTAAAAGATAAATTAGGTGTAATTATAGGTTTTGTATTACTTCTTATTCTAATTTATTTGGCAATGTTGATACTCAATTTTTTACTTTTAATTATACCAATCATCGGTGTTTTTGCACAATACATCATTCAATTTTTTATTAGTGCCTGGGTGGGAGTTTCATTCTTTTATCTCGTTAAAGAAAATAAAAATGTAACCGAAGCATATGTAGAAGGTTGGAATTTGGTAACTAAAGATTTCTGGAAATCAATTGGAGTTAATTTTATTTTAGGTTTATTAAACGGCGTATTACTATTGGTTGTTTTAATAATACCAGGTATTCTTGTAGGTTTTTATAGCTTTCATGTTATTCATAATAACGTTGACGTATCAGCTTCTATAGCCCCAACTATCATTTACACCTTAGCCATGTGCGTATTTTTAATAGTTGTGGTATTTACCCAATGTCTTACCCAATTTGTAAATGGCATATTGTTCTATGCTTTACACGAAAAAACATATAATTTAAATACAAGAAGTAAAATAGATGAAATTGGAGGCTTAGAGCAATGATTAAACTAAATCTTATTTTACTCTTTTTGTTCTCTTCTGTTGTAAATGCTCAGAAAAGAGATACGATAATAATACCCCAAGACACTTCTAGCTTTATAAATACCAGAGTGTTTAGTGAAGATCTAAGCAAAAAGTATTCAGACAAAGATTTTGACTACAGCAGTACTGAAGGAGAAGCACAGAACTTACTAAGTCGTTTTTTATTTTGGTTAAAAGATACCCTTAATAATACTTTTG
Organism: uncultured Flavobacteriaceae bacterium; assembly: GCA_947486785.1. Classification (GTDB taxonomy): domain Bacteria; phylum Bacteroidota; class Bacteroidia; order Flavobacteriales; family Flavobacteriaceae; genus Maribacter_C. The sequence goes on from CANKUU010000005.1 coordinate 103,450, forward strand.
GCATCAGCATACCCCCAAGCGCATTAAAATTTATAGAATACTTTATTTATTTTTTGATGGGGGCCTTAGCTATTTATTTATTAGTCAAATTTTTAATCAAAGAAAATTTTAGTACCCTACTTACTAAAAAAGCCAACACAATAATTGACGTGAATTTATCTGAAAAGCACATAGAGCAGATAAATTTAGATAATTTATTAAGTGTTGCTCTTGAACAAAAAAATTATCGCTTGGCCGTTAGGTATCATTATTTGAAGGTTTTAAAAAACCTATCCTTTCACAATATTATTGAATGGCAATTCGAAAAAACAAATGCTGATTATCAAAAAGAGATTAAGCATCCAAAAATAAGCTCCCTATTTAAAGAAGTTTCTTATTTATATGAGCATATTTGGTATGGTGAACAAGATATTAATAATCTTAAATTTAATTCTATTGAAGCTCGTTTTGAAGCTTTAAAAAATAGTCTAAACCACTAATTTGGATAAAAGAACAAAAATAATAATTAGCCTATTTGTAATTGTATTGTTAGGCATAATCGTTTCAGAGGTTATACGACCTAAACCACTTAACTGGAAACCTTCATATACGGCGGCAGATAAGATTCCGTTCGGTTGTTTTGTGTTATACAATGAGCTGTCTTCATTATTTCCTGAAAGAGACCTCATAACAGTTGATAAAAGTCTTTTTGAAGTACTAAATAAATCAAGCACCACTTCTTCTAGTTATTTAATGATAAATAATGGTATTGAACTAGATGAACAAGAATATGACCAATTGCTGAACTACGTTTCTAAAGGCAATGAGGTATTTATTGCTTCGAGCTATTTTGGTCAATACTTGTCAGACACCCTTAAGGTAAAAGTTCAATCAAGCTATACCGTCAGAGAAGACACTTTAAAACTTACTTTAACTAATTCTAAATTTAAAGAAGATACATTTTTTTATACTAAAGGAATGTACAATAGACATTTTGCTTCAGTAGACACCCTAAACACCGATATACTTGGGCATATGACTTTTACAAAAGATATTTTTTTTAAGAATTATAACGAGGTAGAAAAATTGCAAACCGCACCTAATTTTATAAAGGTGAAATTTGGTAATGGTTCTTTTTATTTAAATTCAACCCCACTGGCTTTCTCTAACTTTTACATGCTGGGCGGAAATCAAAATTATGTAGCAAACAGCCTTTCTTACTTGGCTAATAAAAATAGTATCTATTGGGATGATTATAAAAAATCGGGGCGAATTATAATTAGTTCTCCCATGCGTTTTGTTTTAAAACAAGCCCCCCTAAAATGGGCCTATTATTCTACTATTCTAGGTATTTTACTGTTTTTCCTTTTTAAAACAAAAAGAGAACAGCGTATTATACCTATTGTTGAGCCGCTTCAAAATTCTTCGGTAGAGTTTGCCAAAACGGTAGGCAGTTTGTATTACCATCATAAAGACTACACCAATCTTATTTCAAAAAAATTAAACTACCTTTTAGCTCATATTCGCAATAAATATTATCTCGAAATAAGCACAATTAACGATCAAACTGCAAAAAATTTAGCTGTTAAATCTGGTAAAAGCCTAGAAGAAACCTTAGCTTTAGTTTCTTACATTAAACACATAAAAAGCAAGTCTAATCATTCAGAAAATGATCTTGTTCAATTGAGCAAAAAAATATCAGCCTTTAAAAAATAACCATGGAAGATAAACCACAAGAACAAAAGAATAGCGGCCAAGAAGATTTAAATTATCAAAATACTACCCAAGAAAATAATAAATCTGATGCTGTTTCGAAACAAACAAATGCTTTAGAATTTAGCAACCGCATAGATTTAACTAAACTTAGAGAAGCTGTTGCTAAAATAAAAGCTGAATTAGGTAAAGTAATTATCGGTCAGCATGATATGATCGAATTATTAATACTATCAATTTTAGCAGATGGACATTCACTTATTGAAGGAGTGCCGGGCGTAGCAAAAACAGTTACGGCCAAATTACTAGCTAAAACAATGGATGTTAATTTTAGTCGTATTCAATTTACCCCAGATTTAATGCCAAGCGACATATTAGGTACTGCAATTTTTAATGCAAAAACTTCAGAATTTGAATTTAAAAAAGGGCCTATTTTTTCGAATATTATATTGATTGATGAAATTAACCGCGCTCCGGCCAAAACCCAAGCTGCACTTTTTGAAGCCATGGCCGAAAGGCAAATTACTATTGATGGTACTGAGTATGAAATGGAGCCCCCATTTTTAGTATTTGCAACTCAAAATCCTATTGAACAAGAAGGAACCTACAGGCTACCTGAAGCACAACTAGATCGCTTTCTCTTTAAAATAAAAGTAGAATACCCATCATTAGAACAAGAAGTTCAAATTTTAGAAAGTAAGCACCTTCAAAAGAGTATTTCGGCAGAAAACATGATCGAAGGGGTATTAAGTGCAAAAGAAATTGCGACCTATCAAAGTACTATTAGAGAAATTATTATCGAAAACAACCTGCTAAAATACATTGCATCTATTGTTGATAATACCCGCAGTAATGCCAATATATATTTAGGTGCATCGCCCCGAGCTTCCATTGCGTTACTTGAAGCCTCAAAAGCATTAGCCGCTATTAACGGTAGAGATTTTGTAACACCAGACGACATTAAAAAAGTGGCAACTCCGATTCTAGGTCACCGTATTATTTTAACCCCTGAAAGAGAAATGGAAGGATTTACCGCTGACAAAGTAGTGCAAATGATTATTGAAAGCATTGAGGTGCCTAGATAAATGCATTTGAGTGCACTTAGAATTTGAACTAAAGAAGCTATGAAACAAGTCTTTAAAGATATATTTATTGAAAAACGATTTTTTATCGTTTTAAGTGCTCTTATCATAGGCTTTGTAGCATCTTATTTCTTCCCTAATATTTTTGGGGTTTTAAAGCTTCTTTTCTTTCTTTTTTTTATTCTAGTTATCGTTGATCTTATTTTAATGTTCGCCTCAAAAGGAGTTATTTCTGGAAAACGTATTTTACCGAATAAATTTTCTAACGGCGACCAAAATTCTATCACAATTTGGTTTAGAAATTCTTATCTATTCTCCACAAATATTAAAATTTTAGATGAAATTCCGATTCAATTTCAAAAACGCAATTTTGAACTTAATACAACCCTTTTAAAAGGAGAAGAAAAAACCTTTAGTTACGAGTTACGACCTGTTAAAAGAGGTATATATGCCTTTGGCAACCTAAATGTAATTGCTACCTCGCCACTAAAACTACTGGCAAAGCGATACACTTTTAATAATGAACAAGAAGTACCCGTTTACCCTTCGTTTTTACAGCTTCAGAAATATGAATTAATGGCATTTTCAAATCGTTTTATGGAATATGGCCTAAAAAAAATTCGCAAAATAGGTCATACTATAGAATTTGAGCAGATAAAAGAATACGTGCAAGGTGATGATATTAGAAACATTAACTGGAAAGCAACGGCAAAAAAAAACTTGCTTATGGTTAACCAGTTTCAAGACGAAAAATCGCAGCCCATATATTCTATTATTGATAAAGGACGTGTTATGAAAATGCCTTTTTCTGGTCTTAGTTTAGTTGATTATGCTATAAACACAACCCTTGTAATTAGTGGTGTTGCCATAAAAAAACAAGACAAAGCTGGTATATTAGCTTTTAGCAATAAAGTAGAAAACAGGGTAGTTGCAGAAAGACGAAGTGCCCAAATGAATCTTATTTTAGAAACGCTTTACAACCTTCAAACCAACTTTGTGGAGAGCGATTTTAGTAGGTTATATATACATCTTAAAAGAAATTTAAATCACCGTAGCCTACTTCTACTTTATACAAACTTTGAGAGCCTAGATGCATTGCATCGCCAAATACCCTATTTACAAGCGATTTCAAAACTACATTTATTAGTTGTTGTCTTTTTTGAAAACACAGAATTGAACGAGTTCGCCAAACAAAAAGCCAAAAACACCCAAGAAATTTTTGAACAAACTATCGCAGAAAAATTTGTGTATGAAAAGAAGCTCATTGTAAATGAACTACGTAAATATGGCATTCAAACCATTCTTAGCAAACCCGAAAATTTAACGGTAAATACGATTAACAAATATTTAGAAATTAAAGCAAGAGGGCTATTGTAATCCAAATTGCCTCTGCTAAGGTTAAAATATAAATGCCCAAAAGAAAGAACACAAATGAAAATGCAGTTCTGCTATCTTAATAACTAATTTTGGTTTTTGACGAGGTGACGGGGCTGTAAAGAATTTGGTTTTATCTTTAACCCTATAAAAATAGGTGAAAAGAGTAATTTTTAGGTTAGCTACTAAAATCGCAATACAAAAATCAATACTACTTTTATTGGCTGTTGGCCTTTAAAACAGCTCTAAAAGTTAATCTTCCATGGTTTTACAGTCAAATACTTTTAAAAAAAGAATTGCTTTTTTTAAAAACAAAAAATAAAAGAAACAATGCGTATCATACTAAAGTTTAGATAGTAACGTGCCTTGATAAAAGTAATAACCTGTCCGTTTTTAGAGTTACCTGGTGTTTATAACTGAACAGATACTAACATAGTCTGCTTATTTGTCTAAAAAATAAGAGTATATTGAGGTTGTTACATGATATCAAAAAAGCAATCTACACCTATGTTTCGAATGAATTGGGTAAGTTTTAATTAAATTTGATTCTTAAATCGAATAATAGATTGCAAATTAAAATGTACTAACTTAAAAAGCAATATTACATGATCATAGAACCAAAAACACGTGGATTTATTTGTATTACTTCGCACCCTAAAGGATGTGAACAAAATATTGTAAATCAAATTAATTACGTAAAATCAAAAGGACTTGTAGAAAATACCAAAAAGGCACTCATTATTGGCGCATCTACTGGTTTTGGAATAGCTTCAAGAATCACATGCGCATTTGGTTCAAAAGCGGATACCATTGGCGTATTTTTTGAAAAACCACCTTCTAAGGGCAGAACTGCATCATCAGGATGGTATAATTCTGCAGCTTTTGAAAAAGAGGCTAAAAAAGAGGGTCTTTATGCAAAGAGCATTAACGGTGATGCCTTTTCAAATGAAATAAAAGAAAAAACTATGGCCCTAATAAAAGCTGATTTAGGCCAAATTGATTTGCTAATTTATAGTCTGGCTTCTCCTGTTAGAACACATCCTAAAACAGGTGTACGCTATAAATCAACTCTTAAACCTATTGGAAGTACGTATACCAATAAAACAGTTGATTTTCATACGGGTGAGGTAAAAGAAATTACTATTGAACCCTCTAGCGGTGATGATATTGACAATACTATAGCCGTAATGGGCGGCGAAGATTGGCAAATGTGGATAGATGCATTACAAGAAAACAACCTGCTTTCTACTAATTTTAAAACTGTTGCTTATTCTTACATTGGCCCCAAACTAACAGAAGCTGTTTATAGAAAAGGAACTATTGGGCGTGCAAAAGACCACTTAGAAAATACTGCCTTTACGATTACCGATTCGCTAAAAAACATCAATGGTAAAGCTTATGTTTCCGTAAATAAAGCATTAGTAACACAATCAAGTTCGGCGATACCAGTAATACCTTTATATATTTCTTTGTTATATAAAGTAATGAAAGAAAAAAACCTGCACGAAGGTTGTATTGAACAAATCTATCGTTTGTTTAACGAGCGTTTATTTGCTACCCAAGTACCAACAGATGATCATAATAGAATTCGAATTGATGATTGGGAAATGCGTGAAGATGTACAAGAAGAAGTGACCAAATTATGGAAAAAAGCTACTACAGAAAATCTTTCTGCTATTGGAGATTTGCAAGGCTATAAAAATGATTTTTTTAATTTATTTGGATTTAATTTCGATGAGATTAATTACGATGTCGATACAGATGAAATGGTTTTAATTCCAAGTATAGATTCTTAAGCGTTTAGGTATAAAAACGTTTAAAAAAACAAAAAAAGCAGTTTAAGACATTTCTTAAACTGCTTTTAGTTTTTAATACTAGTATGTTAAATTGTAAAAGACTAGATACCTTTACTACGTTAGATTCACATTTAAGGTATTATTTTGGTACTGAAATAGTGATATTTCTTAATTCAATAGGGCCATGATCACCTTGTATAAGAATTGGACCCGGAGCAGCTTCATTATTATCTAAAGCACCTCCTGTCATACCAGCTATGTTTTGATCTTTAACTATGGTTTTACCATTAGCTACAATAGTAACGCGACGACCTATTAACGTTATGTCATATTCTTGCCACTCCCCTGCCTGCTTTGCTACCATCTCATTTGGAGTTATTAAACCATACACACCTCCAAAAAGAATGTTCGAAGGCTCTAAACCTGCATTATCTGCAACCTGTACCTCGTAACGTCCGCGCAAATAAATACCACTATTACTATCTTTTGGATATTTAAATTCTACATGCAGCTTAAAATCTTTAAAGGTCTCGTTTGTTCTTAAGTTGGCTCCGGGTTTGGGGCTTTTTAAAATTCCATTTTCTACCAACCACTGATTCTCACCAAGTGCTGTCCATCCCTCCAAATTTTCACCATTAAATAGTGCCTTGGGCTTAGTCCATTTCAAATTTTCATTGTAGGCCAATTTTGGCGTGCGCGAAGCTACCCAATTATATATTTCACCATCGGTATAAATTAGCACACCTTTAAGACCTTCTCCTGCAGGCTCTCCTATGATTTGCATATCAAATCCCTCAGGCTCCCATTGCGCAGGTATAGAAAAACTGAACTTCGCTCCGCTTAATAAAATTTCCGATACAGGTCGAGCGCTACCAAATTTATAACAGAAACGACCAATTAGAGCACTATTTCCTGAATGCTTGATCTCTAACCATGATGGTACTTCTTTTCCATCTTCTGTAATTGTTAAATTCCATGTACCTTCCAAACTTTTAGTATCTTGAGCTGAACAAAAAAGAAGGGTTAGTAAAAAAGCGATTGTGGTTAAAAAAATTTTTGAATTCATAAGTTTCTAATTAAAATATTATTTGAGACGTAAATATAGCGAACTCATTCAATCAAAAAAACTACATTTAAACGGATTTTTTAATAACAACCAAGTCACATTTTTCTATTTTTTTAACTATCACTTTCAAAACATTTATAGCACATGAACAAAGCAATAGGTTTATTTCAAAAGTTTATCGGTAAAGATTCTTCTAAATCTATTTCTCCACTAATGCGTTGGCTTAACCCTACACTACTTAGTGCTTCTGAAGGTGAATTAGAATTTTCATATCTCATTAGAGAAGAAATGACCAACCCTATGGGTATTCTTCATGGCGGCACTACCGCTGCAATTATTGATGATGCTATTGGAGCTGCAGTTTATTCTTTAGGTAAGCCTAACATGTATACTACCGTAAATTTGGCTGTTGACTATTTTGCCTCGGCAAAAGCTGGAGACACTATAGTTGCGCAAACTTTTATTACAAAAAATGGAAATCAAATCGTAAATTCTTGCTGTGAAATTTGGAACGCAGACAAAACACGTATGATTGCTAAAGGGCATTCGAACCTAATAAAAATTAATACTGAAAGAAAATAAGACCTGCCTATCGCTCTTAAACCAAACAAAAATATACCCTTCACAGACTAGGGCGTCAATAAAATTATGTTTTAAAGGGTACGAGTGTATTCAACTTTTAGAATACTATTAAATCAGTATAATTTAAACGCTTCCTTTTTTTCTGAAAATGAAAAAAATGAATAACTTGAGGCTAAAATACATCTAAAATGAGACCAAAAATAATCACATTTCTGCTTTGTGTTTTTGTTACCTTTATAAACGCCCAAGAGTCTATAATTGGTTTTACAACAAAAAACGCAAAAGAACAACAAAACTTAGAAGCTACTTTTGAATCTAAATTAACTAGTAGCAATCTAGACAAATGGATGCAACTTATGGCTGCCGAACCGCATTGGGTTGGAACCAAATACGGTGAAAAGAACGCAAAATGGATTGAAAAACAATTTAAATCTTGGGGTTATAATACCAAGATTGAAACCTATCACGTGCTTTTTCCTTACCCAAAAGTGAGACTATTAGAACTCAAAAGTCCTACCTCATACAAAGCCAAATTAACAGCTGTACCTGTTGAAGGCGATCGGTTTACCGCGCAAGGAGATGCCTTACTGCCAAGTTATAACGCTTTTTCTACAGATGGCGATGTAGAAGCAGAATTAGTTTTTGTTAACTACGGTATTCCAAAAGATTATGAAGAATTAGAGAAACTTGGAATTGATGTTACAGGTAAAATAGTTATTGCCAAGTATCAAGGTTCTTGGCGTGGCATTAAGCCTAAATTAGCAGCAGAAAAAGGAGCCATTGGTTGTATTATTTACTCTGACCCTCAGGATGACGGTTATGGTCGTGGCGATGTATACCCAAAAGGTGCTTATAAGAATAAAACAGGAGTGCAACGTGGATCTGTAATGGATATGCCGACATACCCTGGTGATGTACTTACCCCCGGTTATGGGGCTACTAAAGATGCCAAACGTATAGCTCGTAAAGACGCTCCTACGATAACAAAAATTCCTGTTTTACCCATTTCCTATGAAGATGCAAAACCCTTATTGGCGGCTTTAGAAGGTATTGTAGCACCTCAATCATGGAGGGGTGGCTTACCAATAACTTATCATATAGGACCTGGACCAGCAAAAGTGCGTTTAAAATTAGAATTTGACTGGCAACTAAAACCTGCCCATAATGTAATTGCTACCCTAAAAGGAAGTGAGTTTCCTGATCAATGGGTAATGCGCGGCAACCATCATGATGCTTGGGTTCATGGTGCTAACGACCCCATAAGTGGTTTAGTTGCCTTAATGGAAGAAGCTCGTGCCGTAGGTGAATTAGCAAAAAATGGTAACAAGCCTAAACGTACTATAGTTTACTGTGCTTGGGATGCTGAGGAACCTGGACTAATTGGTTCTACAGAATGGGTGGAAGATCATAAAACAGAATTACAACAAAAAGTAGTGGCCTATATAAACACTGATGGTAATGGTAGAGGCTTTTTAGGGGCTGGAGGATCGCATAGTCTACAAGCAATGGTTAGCGAAGTAGCAGAAGTAGTTACCGATCCACAAAGAGGAGTTTCTGTAAAAGAAAGAAAAAGTGCGGTTGATATAATGAATGGAGGCAACGGTAATTTTTCTTTATATGCCTTAGGTTCAGGATCTGATTACACCCCTTTTATTCAGCATGCAGGTATAGCAGCTCTTAATTTAGGTTTTAGTGGTGAAAACGGTGGGGGTGAATATCATACCATTTATGATACTTATCCACATTACAAAAAATTTAAAGACCCTAAGTTTGCATATGGCGTTGCATTAGCGAATACTGCAGGTAGAATTACCCTTCGATTAGCAAATGCTGATGTTTTGCCATTTGAATTTAGACAATGGTATAATACGGTATCTAGTTATTTAGATGAAATTATGATAACCTGCAAAACAATGCGAAAATCTGTAGAAAAACATAATATGATGGTTAGCAAAAATATATTTGAACTAGCTGCCGACCCTGAAAAGCCATTTTTAAAACCAAAAAAGAAAGAAGCAGTTCCATATCTCGATTTTTCTCCTTTGCAAAACGAACTTGCATTAATAAAAATTACCGCTGATAAAATCGCAAATATTGATATTTCTAAACTTTCAAAACAAGAACAAAACAAGATCAACAAAAAACTAATGATGGCTGAACATCTTTTAACCACAGATTCGGGCTTGCCCAGACGATCTTGGTACAAACACCAAATTTATGCCCCTGGTTTTTATACAGGCTACGGGGTAAAAACCTTGCCAGGTGTTCGAGAAGCAGTAGAGCAAAAAAATTGGAAAGAAGCACAAGAGCAGATCAAAAAACTTGCAATAACGCTTAAAAATTACAATAAACACCTTTCACAAATGGTACCGATGCAATAGAACAAACCCAAGCTAAGGTCGTTTAAGACGAATAAAAAAAAGTAAACTTCGATGTTTTTTTTGATTATCAGGTAGTATGATAGTTTTGTAAACCAATCGAAAGTAGTAGCATCATTTCTGTGGTAAAAAGTGGCGCTACATCTGCAAAACTAGTTCGTTTTTCCTCTGATTAGCGAGGCGCAGATAAAATTGAAGGTATGTATAACATCATGGGTAACATCTTGCAGAAAAAGACATAGGCGCATAATTCGATGGTATTGATTTAATTATTATAACATATAATTTTTTGTCATTTTTTAATTAATTAAGGGATGTTTAATAACGATGCATGCTATTAATAACTACCATATTTTAAAGGTACAAATGGTATTTAATTTAAAAAGGTATGTCTATCTTAAGTAAAACTAACTTTAAAGTTGAATATATATTAGACTGATTTTAAAGCCTTAATCTATATTTAAAAATGCTTTTCTATATCGTTCTTTTAATTTTGAAATAATACGCTTGGCTACTTGTAAAGGATATCAGAAAAAAATTAAATAAATCTGTAGCATAAATTTATAGTTTTGAAACTTCTGATTGGGCTTGTCTAAATTCGAGTACTATATCGGCTATAATTTGTGCTGCAGGCTTTATTTCGTGAATTAATGAGGCTACCTGACCAATTTCTAATTCTCCCTCATCCATATCTCCTTCAAACATTCCAAGTTTTGCTCTTCCTCTACCTAAAAGGCTCTTCAAGTCTTCAACTGAAGCATTTCTGTTATAGGCATCTTGAAGGGTTGCGTAAAACTTATTTTTTATCAAACGAACCGGAGCCAGTTCTTTTAAAGTTAGTTGCGTATCTCCTTCATTGGTAGCTACTACTTTATGCTTAAAACGATCATGGGAAGAGGCTTCAACACTTGCAACAAATCGACTACCCAATTGCACCCCATCAGCACCCAATACCATAGTGGCTAGCATAGCTCTGCCAGTAGCAATACCGCCGGCTGCAATTATAGGTATACTAATATTATTTTTTACGGCGGGTATTAGTGTTAAGGTTGTGGTTTCATCTCGCCCATTATGTCCTCCTGCCTCAAAACCTTCGGCTACAATTGCATCAACACCAGCATTTTCAGCCTTTATCGCAAATTTTACACTACTTACAACATGCACAACGGTTATGCCCTTCCGCTTTAAAAAAGAGGTCCATGTCTTAGGGTTTCCTGCAGATGTAAACACAATTTTCACCCCCATTTCAACAATAATATGTATCAATTCCTCTAAATTTGGATAAAGCATCGGAATATTTACTGCAAAGGGTTTTTGTGTTGCTAGTTGGCATTTTTTAATATGCGTTCTTAGCACTTCAGGATACATACTTCCTGCCCCTATAATGCCTAAGCCGCCAGCGTTAGAGACTGCTGATGCTAATCGCCAGCCACTAACCCAAATCATTCCGCCTTGAATTATAGGATACTTTATATGGAATAATGTCGTGATTCTATTTTGCATGTCAATTGTTATGAGATTACCCCAGATCCAATAAGTTCTTCTTCTTGATACCAGGCTACAAATTGACCCTCGGTTATTGCAGATTGTTTATGTTCAAAATCTACATACATTCCGTTTGGCACTTTATATAGAGTTGCATTCTCTAAATTTTGGCGATACCGTATTCTAGCCCTAACCTTCATAGTTTCATTAGCTTTTAAAGCTAAATCTAAACGTACCCAATGTATTTCTTCATTAGATACAAACAAAGTTCGGCGATACAAGCCCGGATGATTTTTACCTTGACCTGTATAAATTACGTTCGTTAAAACATCTGTTTCAATTACAAATAATGGCGCTTTGGTACCCCCAACATTTAAACCTTTTCGTTGACCTTTTGTGAAATAATGTGCGCCTTGGTGCTCTCCGACTATTTTTCCGTCTTCAATTTGATAAACTGGCTTCTCGGCATTATACCTTAATTCGGCCTCTATAGAGTCAAATTTTTCTGGAGTTCTATTGAGCTGCGATGCTTCCGCTGGCACTTCAACAATTACACCTTTTTTAGGTTTTAATTTTTGCTGTAAAAATTCTGGCAACCGAACTTTACCTATAAAACAAAGTCCTTGAGAATCTTTTTTATCAGCTGTAATCAATTCATTATTTGCCGCAATTTGCCTTACTTCTGGTTTTTCTAAATCTCCAATAGGAAAGAGTATTTTTGAAAGCTGTTGTTGCGATAATTGACACAAAAAATAGGATTGATCTTTGTTAGGATCTACGCCTGATAGTAGCTGATAGGTTTCGGTGCCATCAACATTAGTTAAAACTCCTTTTCTGCAATAATGCCCAGTTGCAACATAGTCTGCTCCTAGTTGCAATGCAATTTTTAAGAACACATCAAACTTAATCTCTCGGTTACAAAGCACATCTGGGTTAGGAGTTCGACCCATTTCATATTCTCTAAACATATAATCGACAATACGTTCTTTATATGCTACACTTAAATCGACAGTTTGAAAGGGTATCCCTAATTTTTCCGCAACAATTAAGGCATCGTTACTATCTTCAAGCCAAGGACATTCCTCAGAAATAGTGACTGAATCATCATGCCAATTCTTCATAAATAGACCTATTACCTCGTAGCCTTGCTTTTTTAGCAAATAAGCTGCTACGCTCGAATCAACACCACCAGAAAGACCTACAACAACTTTTTTCATTTTATTCTAAAATTGTAATACAAAAGTACAAAATATAGTACGCTTAGAAAGAGGTATAAAGGCACATCGGTATTTAGATAAACGAACACTTTTTTAAGCTCTTAGCATTTTAACTAAAAAAAACGTTACGTTGTACTATAATTTGGCATTCAAAATCTTTTAAAACTATTGCTAATCAGAAATGTCACAATTTTATCACGTTTAAAAACATCGTTAATCAATCGTTTGCAACTCTATTATAAAACTCTTAAAATTTCAAACAACAATAGTTGATATGTTAGCATACAAAAAAGAGGACTTGACAACTCTATTTTTATTTAAGTGCACTTATGATGCATCTTTATAACTCCAAATCTTACCAACATAATCTACTTAATGGCAAAAGCCCCAACAGAAATGTTGGGGCTTTAATATTTAATATATTGCGTATTAATAAAAAGGGGCTACTAGCTATTGTAGCATAGTATAAATCTACTTTTTACCCGAACTTTTTTGAGCCTCAGCCTGCTCCATCATTTCGCGCATTTTTTTCTGAAATTTATTCTCTTTCTTAGGTTTCAGCTTATTTTCTTGAATCTGCGCATGAATTTTATCATTATCAATGATGAAGTTTTTAATCACCAGCATAATACCTATAGTAATTAGATTAGAGATAAAGTAATACAAACTCAATCCACTTGCATAATTATTAAAAAACACTAGCATAAAGAAAGGCATTAAGTACATGATAAACTTCATATTCGGCATACCTGGTTGTTGCGGCATGTTCTGACCTGTAGTCATCATCATATAAAAGAAAATAGCAATTGATGCTAATATCGGAAACAAACTAATGTGATCTCCATAAAAAGGAATGGTAAACGGTAGTTGCGCTATCGCGTCGTAAGAAGACAAATCATCTGCCCATAAGAATGATTTTTGTCTTAGGGCGAATGAGGTAGGAAAAAACATAAACAACGCATAAAAAATCGGCATTTGTATAAACGCTGGTATACAACCACTCATTGGGTTTACGCCAGCTTTACTATTCAGTTTCATAGTTTCTTGCTGCCTTTTCATTGCATTATCTTTATACTTCTCGGCGAGTTCCGCTATTTCAGGTTTTAAAACCTTCATTTTAGCCTGTGACAAATACGACTTGTACGTAACAGGTGACATGGCTAATCGCACCAAAATAGTCATCACTATTATAGCTATACCATAGGCTAAGCTCGGACTCAAAAATGAACTAAACGTTGAACTTAAAAAAGTATAAAAAGGCGTAAAAATATACCGATTAATCCAACCAAAAATACCCCATCCAAAGGGTATTGAGTCTTCTAGACCCAAGTCTTCATATTTTGACAAAACAGCAGCATCAGTTGGGCCATAGTACCAATTTAAATTTTCTAATAATTCGCCACCTTGTATTTTTAATGGAATAATTGCTGAATATGCTTTTGTATAGCCGTCAGTTTTATTTTCTTCTTTTACTAAATTAACAGAAGCTAATTCCGCAGACTCAAAATTCGTGCTTTTCGCAAGAATTGAACTAAAAAAATGTTGCCGAAAAGATAACCACTTTACCTTAGCCTCAGTTTCTTCATCATCACTACTATCCGAAAGTTTATCAATATCACCATCATTATGGCTGTACGTTAAACGGGTATATCTATTTTCATAGGTGATGCTCTTATTATGGCGTATCCCTTTTAATTTCCATTCTAATTGTACGGGCTTACTTTGATTTAATATTCCATTTAAGCCTTGTGATCGTATTGTAAAATCAACTAAATAGTCGTTTGGTTTAATTTCATATCTATATTCTAAATATTTATCATTCGCTACTTTTGCCCGCATTGATAAAATTTGGTTTTCACCGTTTTTAGACAAAAACGGCTCAAAATATAAATCTTTGGTATTTAGCACTCTGTTATCAGAAGTCGAGAAATGAAGTGCAAATGATGCATTTCCATCTTTCACTAAGTAAATAGGAACTGAATCATAGGTATAAAACTGTTTCATTCGAGCCTCAATAATCTGTCCTCCTTTGTTACTTATTTCTAAATACACCAAATCATTTTCTAATTTGGTGGTTTTGTTTGAAGGTGTCGTAAATCCGAAGGCTCCTAAATTACTTTTGTAATTCGCTACAGCAACAGAATCTTTTAAATTCAATGCCGTCGTAGCGGCAGATACTTGTTCTTGAGCTTGACTTAACGGTTCTTTATCTTGCGTATTAACCTGTTCTTGTTTTGCTTTTTCAGCTGCTATCTCTTCTGGTGTTGGCTGGTTTTGATATAGCATAAGCATAATTAAACCGAAAATAAGTACAAAACCAATGATAGAATTAATATCTAATTTTTTCTCTTCCATCTATATAAGGTAATTAGGTAAATCGTTGAAATTGATTGGTATTCTGCTTGTAAGGTGGCAAATATATGCCCAATTCTTTAAACTATGACAAAGTGGCGTTGGTTTGTTCTTTCTTATGACGTAAAGCTGCTTGCACAAAGCCTACAAATAGAGGATGCGGATTTGCTACCGTACTTTTATACTCTGGGTGGTACTGAACACCAATAAACCAAGGGTGCGAAGGTAGTTCAACAATTTCTACCAATTTAGTTTTTTCGTTTACACCTGTTGCTAAAAGCCCTGCGGAAGCTAACTGCTCTTTGTATGCACTATTAAATTCGTATCGATGACGGTGACGTTCTGAAATAGTAGAAACCTTATCATAGGTTTTTGAAGCAAGACTGCCGCTAGTTAATTGACAATTCCAAGCTCCTAAACGCATCGTACCTCCTTTATTAATTACAGATTTTTGCTCTTCCATTAAATTAATGACAGGCTCTGCGGTATTTGGGTTCATTTCGGTAGAATTGGCATCTTTTAACCCCAAAACATTGCGCGCATACTCTATAACAGCCATTTGCATACCTAAACAGATGCCTAAAAAAGGAATTTTATTCTCCCTTGCAAATTGAACTGCCTTAATTTTACCTTCAATACCTCTTTCTCCAAAACCAGGTGCTACAAGAATACCATCTAAACCATTTAAGGAAATGGCAATATTATTAGCATCAATATGTTCTGAATGTATAGAGCGAACTTTTACTTTTACTTCGTTGGCAGCACCTGCATGAATAAAAGATTCTAAAATTGATTTGTATGAATCTTGTAATTCAACATACTTACCTATTAAACCAATTACAACTTCGTTCTTTGGGTTTTTATGCTGTTTTAAAAATTGATTCCAAAGCTTAAGATCTGGCATAACTTCATCCGTCAAATCTAATTTTTGAAGCGTTACAGTATCTAAACCCTCTTCTTGCATTAAAACCGGAACATCATAAATTGTAGAGGCGTCTATAGATTGAATAACCGCTTCTGGTTTTACATTACAAAATAAAGCCAGTTTCGTTTTTATTTCATCAGAAATTTCATGTTCAGTTCTACAAACTAAAATATCTGCCTTTATACCGCTCTCCATCAAGGTTTTAACAGAATGTTGGGTTGGTTTTGTTTTTAATTCACCTGCAGCCGATAAAAAGGGTACTAAAGTTAAATGAATAACAATGCCATTATTATCACCCAGCTCCCATAACAATTGCCTAACCGCCTCTATGTAAGGCAAAGACTCAATATCTCCAACCGTACCTCCAATTTCAGTAATAACAATATCGTATTCGCCACTATTACCAAGCAACTGAACACGTTCTTTTATTTCGTTTGTGATATGCGGAACAACTTGCACCGTTTTTCCTAAAAACTCACCTCTTCGTTCCTTTTCAATAACGCTCTGATATATTCTACCCGTAGTAACATTATTTGCTTGAGATGTATTTACATTTAAAAAACGCTCGTAGTGTCCTAAATCTAAATCTGTTTCTGCACCATCATCGGTTACATAACATTCTCCGTGTTCATAGGGATTAAGAGTACCCGGATCTACGTTAATATATGGGTCTAATTTTTGTATTGTGGTTTTATAGCCACGAGCCTGAAGTAATTTGGCAAGCGAAGCGGCGATAATACCTTTTCCAAGAGAAGAGGTAACCCCACCAGTTACAAAGATATATTTAGTCTGCGACATGAAGCTTTCTATTGATTTCGTACCGCGAACAAAAATACAAATTGAAAGTAGAAATCACAGCCTATGCTGGGGAAAATCTTTTTGAATTTGACGAATTAGCGACTCTAAGCCATTTACTTTGATCTCGTGCATCGATTTCAGAAGAAAACCTATTTTTCCGTCAGGAAAACCTTTTTGATTAAACCATACCAAATAAGGCTCGGGCAAATCAATTAAATAGCGCCCTTTGTATTTTCCAAAAGGCATGCGATAATGCGCCAATTCTATAAGCTTGTTTTTATCTGGTATTACATTCATTTTTTAAATTTAAAAAATATACCTTTAAAAGGTACTAATATAAAGCAAAATGGAAAGAAGAAAATTTATAGGAACTACGGCAGCAGCAACTTTAGGAATGATGACGAACAAAACAGAAGCATCTAATCACAGTGCTTACAAATTAAAAGGAAATATTAATCATAGTGCATGTCGTTGGTGCTACAGTAAAATACCCATGACTGAGTTTCTTCAACACTTAAACACTATCGGATTAAAAGCTATGGATTTATCTGGGCCTGAAGATTGGGCATTAATGAAGAAATATGGTATTCATGCTTCAATGTGTTGGGGTGCTGGAAAAGGAATTACAAAAGGGTGGAATGATTTACAACTTCATGAAGAATTGATTGCAGATTATGCGCGCATTATACCGCTAGTAGCGGAAGCTGGCTATACCAACCTTATTTGTTTTAGTGGAAATAGAAACGGTATAGACGACCAACTTGGCTTGCAAAATTGCGTTAAAGGGCTAAAACAAATAATGCCCCTGGCCGAAAAACATGGTGTTGTTATTCAAATGGAACTACTTAACTCAAAAGTTGATCATAAAGACTATATGTGTGATCGCACGGCATGGGGTGTAGCACTTTGTAATGCAATAGGTTCTGAAAATTTTAAACTTCTTTACGATATTTATCATATGCAAATTATGGAAGGTGATGTTATAAGAACTATTCAAAATTATCACTCTTATTTTGGTCATTACCATACGGGAGGCAACCCCGGAAGAAATGAAATTAACCATACGCAAGAATTGTATTACCCTGCAATTATGACCGCAATTTTAAAAACTGGTTATAAAGGTTACGTAGCCCAAGAATTTATACCTACTTGGCAAGATCCAATTGCGGCTCTTAAAGAAGCCGTAAACATTTGTGATGTTTAAGTAGCCAAAGCATTCTAAATAAAAAGGGGTTCAATTTTAAATCAATCATAAAAGCTATAGCTATTTCTGCTAACAAATACTTTATATACTCTAAAGCTAAAAGCTATTTTTTTGAGTGATTTCTCAAGAAAATGAAAACTATTCTAAACACCTGTTCTTATAACTAACACCCACGTGTTAAGCTTCTTAATGCATTACTAATCAAATTAATTTAACCTAAAATTTATTTAGAGTAAAACAAAGGTCTATTTTAAATCTTCATTTAAGTTCTTTTATGTTTCTTTAGCAAAAACTAGCTGGTAATACGAATAGCTGTAATATAAGTAATTGAATGCAAGAACTTTTTTAAGTTAAAAGGCCTACTTAATACGTGCAAGTATGATATAAAAATTGAATTTGGCCTAAACAAAATAAAAAAATACCTATTTATAGCAGTAGCATGATGCATTTTATTGCACCCAATTAAAAGTGATTTCTTTAACAATATCTGGATGTAAGCTGTAGTGTACAGGACAGGTATTGGCCGAATTAATTAAAACCTTTCTATTTTTTTCTGAAATATGTTTTGGAAGGCTTAAATCAACTTCAATCTTTGATATACGTCTCGGATTAACTGCCATATGTTTGGTAACGGCAGCAGTAGCACCAGATAAATCTATCTTTAAACCATTGGCCTTTATCGCCATTATAGTTAAAATGCAACTAGCAAAACCTGTAGCTATGGTGTCGGTAGGAGAAAATGCTTCTCCTAACCCATTATTATCAATAGGTGCATCTGTAATAAAAATATCTCCTGAACGAATGTGCTCGCAAGTGGTTCTTAATTTACCCGTATAGGTAACTTTTGAAGTCATCTTCTACTCTTTTACTTCTTTGATTCTCATATCTTCATACATCATTATATACGATGCTTGATTATAATACCCCGAACCCATATCTTTTTGATATAAAAATTTATTTGCAGAATATTCAGTTTCTCCTATCAAACTTGAAGCTTCAAAAAGATTTTTCTTGTATGCTAGCTTTAAGAGTAAATCATAGGTAATATCAAAACCTCTGACAGCATATCGATCTGGTGTGTCCCCGAATTTTTTTCTATACCGCTTCGCAAAAGAATCATTGGTCACTTCTCGAAAAACTGAAGGGTAAGTGAAATTTAAATTCGACAAATGCAGATTAGAAATAACCTCATCATTAAAAGCAAGGCTCTTATCTGTTGTAAACATTCTTAATTGAACCTTTTTTGAACTTAATTCTGGATCGAGTGGCTCATTATGAAAAGAATTTAAAATTGAAGTTACACTTGAAGCCAAACTAGGGTTATCCGTTTCAACAATTACCCAATTATCAACATCCTCAGATAATAATTCTGCTACTCTGTCGCGATTAATTCCAATATTCTTTTCCTCCTCTACCACAAGTACCACCTTAGCTTCAGGAAATTTTTCTAATATCGCATTTTGTACGTCAATATTGCTCTTGTCCGCAATAATGATAATATTTTGATCCGTTACTTTTTTCTTTAAATAAGTTAGCATTCGATCTTGTAAAACCTTATCCGATGTGTACGAGAAAAAAATATTAGACTGTGATAAATTAGCCGCAACAGGTATTGGCGCAATTACGGGCACTTGAAGTTGAGAAGCAACCCTTGCAACCTCTTGAAGCGATGGCGGATCTAGTGGACCCACGATTGCACTCACCTCTGAAAGATTTTCTTTTAATAATAGCGATTTAGTAACTTCTGCGTCAAACTGATTATCAAGTGTTTTTACATCTACCGAAATTCCTAAAGAAGCTATCGAATCTATGGCAATCAAGGCTCCTGAATAAAGTCCTAAACTTCCTTTTAAGCTTTTTCTAGACTTCACAGTTTTTTTTAAGTTTTTCTGATCTGAAAAATCTAATTTATTTAGTCGAAAAGGAAAAATAAACATCAAGTTAGGCTTGTAGGTGATGTTAATACTATCCAATAAATTTATTTTATCTAAGACTAGTGAATTTCTAACCTCAAAATTACCTTTTTGATCCTTAGGTAATTTTAATACCATTCCTGCTTTTAAGCCATCAACCAAGTTCGGATTTAATTGTAATAACTCTTTATAAGAAATACCCAAATTACGAGTTAATGAATACTCTGTTTGCTTTGGTTTAACCTCATAAAAAATAAAATTATCAGTATTTACCTCACCAGTCTTTACTTCTTGTTGAGGAATACGAATAACCATGCCTTCTTTTAAACCTCCTTTTTCCTTTATTTCAGGATTAAGATCCATAATCTCTTTTGAAGTCAGATTAAATTCTTGTGTTAAACGAAATATTCCGACTCCTTTGGGCACGGTATATGAACGATATAATTTTGTTTTTTGACCCTCAATAGCACCACTTTTTTTCTTTGGCAATTTAAGCTCATACCCTTCCGCAAGATAATCAGTACTTGCAGACAAATCAGGATTTAAAGCAATTAAACTATCAATCGTAATACCGTAGCTATGGGCAATACTCCATCGAGTTTCTTTAGCAGTAACTACATGCGTTTCAAAATCGTCTTCATTTATTACTACTTGATCTGATGGCTTAACTCTTCTATATTTTGGAATTCGTAACACCATTTTCTTTTTTAATTGTGCGGAGTACAATTCTCTATTGTAGCGTTTAATATCATCCTCGGTAATACGATACCTTTTAGCTATACCATATAATGTTTCATGCCTACGCACTTTATGTGAGGTAAAACCAATTGGTTCTTCTTGCTTTATGCGCGACTTTTCTGTTTGGTTAGACACCTCTTTTGGGGGCGTATTCGATGGCGTTGTAGTTTTAGCATTATTTAGGTAAATAACTAAAATTGTATTTACCTTTAAAGCTTTACCCTTTTTTATTTCTTTATTGTAAGTAAATATCTTATCCTCTGATATCCTGTATTGCTTAGCAATACTCTCTACGCTTTCTCCTTTTTTTACCGCATGCGTAACAAACTTTTGTGCTACTGCTTTAGAGCTAAAAAAAACAAGTAAAACTAGTACAAGCGAATTTTTAATAAACTGATTCATTTATTTTAATCATTATTTAAAATTGTAATTGGTTTTTGCCAAATTTTCTTTTAGTACAACTTTGTAACTATAGGTTGTACCATTAAAGCTATTCCCATTCAATAGTGGCAGGTGGTTTAGAGCTTATATCATATACGACTCTATTAACTCCAGGGACTTTATTTATTATATCATTTGATACTTTTTGTAAAAATTCATAGGGCAAATTTACCCAATCTGCTGTCATTCCATCAGTACTCTCTACAGCTCTTAAAGCTACACATTTTTCATAAGTTCTCTCATCTCCCATAACACCAACACTATTAACAGGCAAAAGCATTGCACCTGCCTGCCAAACCTTGTCATACAATCCCCAGTCTCGCAGACCGTTTACAAAAATATGATCAACCTCTTGCAAAATTGTTACTTTTTCAGGTGTAATATCTCCTAATATTCGAATACCTAATCCTGGGCCAGGAAATGGGTGTCTACCTAATAAATTAGCATCTAAGCCCATACTAGCTCCTACTCTTCTGACCTCATCTTTAAAAAGCATTTTAAGCGGCTCTACTACTTTCAATTTCATATAATCTGGTAATCCACCAACATTATGATGACTTTTTATAGTAGCAGAAGGACCACCAGTAGCTGAAACAGATTCAATAATATCAGGATAAATGGTGCCTTGCGCCAGCCATTTTGCATTTTCCACTAAATGAGATTCATCATCAAACACCTCTACAAAAACGCGCCCAATTATTTTCCTTTTACCCTCAGGATCGCTCTCCCCCTTTAATTGCTCCAAAAAACGTGCCGAAGCATCAACTCCTTTTACATTTAGACCCATGCCCTTGTATTGTTTAAGAACGCTTTCGAACTCGTTCTTACGGAGTAAACCATTATTCACAAAAATACAATGCAAATGGCTGCCAATTGCCTTGTGCAATAATACGGCTGCCACAGAAGAATCTACTCCCCCTGATAAGCCTAAAATCACTTTCTCATCTCCAATCTTTTCTTTGAGTTCAGCTACTGCTGTTTCAACAAAAGCATCGGGCGTCCAAGTTTGCTTTAAACCAGCAATATGAACTAAAAAATTTTCTAAAAGTTGTTTGCCATCTTTTGAATGATATACTTCTGGATGAAATTGTATGCCATAAGTTTCTTCTCCTTCAAACTTAAAAGCAGCATTTTTAACATCATGCGTACTTGCTAATAGTTCTGTATTTTCTGGTAAGTTTTTAATAGTATCCGCATGACTCATCCATACTTGGCTGCCTACATTGATATTATTTAATAATAAATTTTCTGATTTTACTTTAGAAAGATTTGCTCTACCATATTCACGGGTATTGGATTTCTCCACATTTCCACCATTAAAATGAGCTAAATATTGCGCACCGTAACAAACACCTAGCAAAGGCTTTTTTCCTTTTATTTCAGAAAGGTCAGGGTGCGGGGCATCATCCGCACGAACAGAGTATGGCGAACCCGAAAGTATAACCGCATTATACTCCGACAAGTCTTTCGGGGGATTGTTAAAAGGCTTTATTTCAGAGAAAATATTAAGTTCACGAACACGTCTTCCTATAAGTTGTGTATACTGCGAACCAAAATCTAGAATTAGAACTTTATTTTGCATGTGCAAAAATATGAAAATCGAAAAATTGAGTACTACTTCTTATGCGTTATTTGTAATAGATTTTTAACAAAGCGCATAATGGCTTAGTACGGTTAACAATTTATCTTATGTTTTTGGTTACAAACCAACCAAAAAAGAACTAATGCACTAAACCAAGCACCTTCAAAAAAATAATTATTAAGTGTGACGGTATACAGTGTGCAATTTTTGCGAGCTACTGAGATTTGATGTATTTGAATTAAATTATGGCGAAAAAACGCATCAATACCACTCGAAAATCATTTTCAGGATCTTATAAGACACGAAGCAAACTCTGAAAAATAGGGCTCAGTTCGTTCTGCTTTACCTATGTTAAAACCTAAATAAAAGGAAAGAGAACTATTTAAAGTTATCGAAGGTGGAGCACTTATTCAATTTATTAAAAACTATAACGCAAAACAAAATCTGAAAGAATTGCATCGTAAGCCCTATTGGATAAAAACAAATATCGTACAAATCTGTAAGGGATTGAGGATTAAAGTGAATTTGGATTTACACTCTTAATTGATGGCATAAAGAATAAGATGACAGCTATTACAACTCGATAGTAACGGAAATTCAGTAGCGTAAAATCGAAAGAATTATAACGTAATTAAAACAAAATTTCATTTGATACTTTATACCAAAGCGAAAAATAATATGTTGGAAATAGTTAGAGTTTTGCACCAACGAATCGACATTAAATAACAACTGAAATAAAAAACTACACACAACCATAGCAACCCTTATACAAAGCCTTAATTAATAAGAAAACGGATTATAATAAGCCACACAATGAGATTTTTTTATATTGAATTAGATACATTTAAGAGGATAGGCATTGCAGAGCGGGGCATCACATTTATAGCCTGTTTAAAAACTATGGTATTTATCTTGCGAATGCCTATGAACTGAGTGAGTGTTACAAATACTGGCTCTACAGTGCTTTGCCCCCTACCCTAATATGCGTGTTAATTTTATTACCTTAGATTTCAATTTTATAGCACTTACAATGAGCTCATTTTTTAAAGAAATAAAACAACAATTGCATTTTGGAGTTCATAAACGCGGGCATTCTTTTAGATTTGGGGTGTTAGCGACCGTTGGATTAAATAATTCACCTGAAATAAGAACCATAGTCTTACGCGACGTTTCTGAACCACTAAAATTAACTTTTTTTACGGATCAACGCTCTAATAAGATTGCACAAATTAGAGCAAACAATCGGGTGAGCTTACTGTTTTATAATCCAGATAAGATGCTACAAGTTAAAGTTGAAGGTAAAGCGACAGTCATAACTAATGAGGAAAAGCTTAAAAATTATTGGAATGATATTCCTTCAAAAGCAAAAAAGGACTATACCACCGAAAGAGCACCAGGAAGCACTATTACTGCTGTTGATGAAGTCTCTTATTTAGATCAAGGAAATTACTTTTGCTGTGTAGAAATCACTCCTAACAAGATAGAATATCTGCAATTAAAACGATCAAATCACCTGCGAGTTCAATTTTTGAAAATAAAAGGAGACTGGAAGGAAAAATTTTTAGTTCCATAAAAGAAAAAGACACCCTTCATTTTATCGTAATGTATGATGTTATTTTAGTTATGCGTAGTTCTTAATAAGATATTTATGCAGATAAACGCATGCAATCTTGGGCTATTGAACAGCTGCTCATAATCATCATATACAAAAACATGAATCCTATCTACATTAACAAATGAATTTTATTGGTGTCAGATAAAGCTTAACACGTTTTAGCGCTAATGATTGCCCATTTATTAAATACAAAACAACCCATTGTAGAATACATATTCTATTCTTAAGGTTTTCTATGCGGTGGTTCTTAGCACCTAAATTACCTGAGTTGACTTAACATCTTGCAAGAGAACTTATAAAAACCTTTTTGATAGTACTGGTTTTATCCAACAAAACAGTTATTTACATTAAAACTTTTGCTAATATTTTCGCTAAATAAATGAAAATCTATTTCAATTTATCTATGAGTACCTTACTAAATAATTTGCGCAAAGCAGCACTATATTAGATAGTTTAATAAAGGAAAATGACGAAAATAGGCTCATTATTTATGCAAAACTAAACACCTAAGCGTCGCCTTTTCTATTGCAACAAAAAATTAAGATTACATTAAAAAAGGGCTAAATATTATACGCTAAAGCGCACATATTGCAAACGACAAGTCTGCTTTTACGTTAAAGCCACATTGCTATTCTATTAAGACCTAATACCATAAAAAAATTACCGCTTAAAATAGCTAGGAGTGATTTTATTTTCTTTAAATAAGTTTACCAAGCTACAATTTAAGCACATAAAATTCAGCTGATAACGGGTGCAAATTCTGAAATAGAAAGGGTATTAAAGTATCACCGTAATCCAAGTAAAGTTCAGAAAAATTTAATGTTCGCTCTTGCAAAGACTTTAAAGGAAATAGCTCATTTTGAATAGCTGTCATTCGAACGACATGATCTTTTAGTTTCCTTTTTTGCGCTTTTAATAAACGTTTTTCAAGATTTGCAAGTCCTTTCAATTGCTTTACTTCCTGAGCTTTAACTGCACCCATAAAAGAAGCATCGGTCTTTTTAGCTATCTCGTACATTTCTTTAAAATGAGATGCTATTATATTTTTTTGTGGTTCAAAATTAATATCAATATTAGAAATATTTCGTATTTTTTTATTTATGAAACTATGCTGATCTAAAAAAAGATCGGCGGTTGCTATTTCCATTTTTTGAAGCTTTGCATATTGTTTGTCCGTTACTAAAAGAGCAGAATTACGCAGCAACAAGATAGGAAAAGGTACCTGCATAGACCCAAACATGGCTTTCAATTCTAACCAATACGCAATTTCACCACCACCACCAATATAACAAAGATTTGGCAGTACGACCTCTTGATAAAGCGGACGAGCAATAACATTAGGTGAGAATCGCTCTGGGTGCTCGTCGATTTCTTTTTCGAGTTCAAATTTACTCCAAGATATTTGTGTGTCAATTACAGCATATTGGTCTCCCTTCAAAACAATACGCTTACGTAATCCATCCTTCAAATAAAAATAATTGATCTCTCGTGGATTTACCTGAATTACGTACTTATCAGATACATCTTTCAAATTTGCAACTGATTTTGAAACGCTTTTAAAAGAAATTTGATCAAATATATCTTTCTTTACATATGGTATTAATAATTGCTTCAATTGCACATCATCACCATCAATTATTACCAAACCTTTTTCACCAAAAAGCTCATTAGCTAAAAACCGAGTGGCGGCTGTAAGGGTATCATGCTCTAAATAAGCCTGTGTAAATAATCGCTTTAATTTTACAGCATTATTACCAGCACCTAATTCGTTTGCAAAGCTTTGAAAAACCTCTTGTAAGCCATCAGTTTTAAGTGCTCCTACTGCACCAGCGGCTTCTCTATTCCAACTAATTTTTTTTCCTTTGAAATTAAAGTAATTGATTTCTTCAAAATCATGATCTTCAGTTGCCATCCAATAAACGGGTACAAAATTGTACTTTGGATATTCCTTTTTTAGTGTAACCGTTAAATTAATAGTAGAAATAATTTTATACAAAAAATATAAAGGACCGGTAAAAAGATTAAGCTGATGGCCCGTAACAATGGTAAAAGTTATAGGCTCTTTAAGCTGTTTGATATGCTCCTTGGTTTTTTCTGAACTTTGGGTATCTCGGTATTGGTTTTGTAAGGCATTGTACAAAACCTCACGACGGTAATCAGGAAAACTATTTGCTTTTTCCTCAATTTGATTTTCAAAATTCTGAAGCTTAGGAAAACGATTATAGAAATTTTTTAAACCTTCTTTTTGGTCTAAATAATCGCAAATCAAGTTTGAAAAATAACCAGTCTTTTTAAAGGGTAAACAATCAATATTCATATATGGGGTAAAAATACTTATAAATATAAAATCTAATCGGTTTTATGATTGCTAAAATTACGTTAATTACAATTACCATAAAGCCATAAACTTTGCTATTTGCAAGATTAAGTTGGCACTAATAAACATTAATTCATATATTTCATTTCTTTGAAATAAAATATACCCTTTATGAAAAAAATCTTGTTTGTTGTTCTCTTTTTATCTTTCAGTTTTTCCTTTGCTCAAGAACTAAAATCACCCTCTGAATTTTTGGGATATGAACTTGGAACCCAATTTACAAGGCATCACGAAGTGGTTGATTACTTTAAATATGTAGCCTCGGCGGCTTCAGATAGAGTTCAACTAAAGGAATATGGTAAAACCAATGAGCGTAGACCCTTAATTTTGGCCTATATATCATCTGCAGACAACATAAAAAACATTGAATATATACGAGAAGAACATTTAAAAAATACCCGAGGACAAGGTGCGCCAACAAAAGCAATTGTTTGGTTAAGTTATAATGTGCACGGCAACGAAAGTGTAAGTACAGAAGCTTCCATGCAAACCCTCTATGATTTATTAACCAGCAAATCTGATTATCTTGAAAATACTGTGGTTTTAATTGATCCGTGTATAAACCCTGATGGTCGTGATCGCTACGTTAATTGGTACAATGAAAATAAAAACACTCCAAACAATGTAGATCCCAATAGTAAAGAACACCACGAGGGTTGGCTAAATGGAAGACCTAATCATTATATGTTTGATCTGAATAGAGACTGGGCTTGGTTAACACAGATTGAAAGTCGCCAACGTTTAAAATATTTTAACAAATGGCTACCTCATGTACATGTTGATTTTCATGAACAAGGAGTTGACAACCCTTACTATTTTGCTCCTGCAGCAGAGCCTTTTCATGAGGTAATTACAGATTTTCAAAGAGATTTTCAAACAACAATTGGTAAGAATCACGCTAAATATTTTGATGAAAATGGATGGTTTTACTTCACAAAAGAGGTATTTGATTTGCTCTATCCAAGTTACGGAGACACGTACCCCACCTATAATGGCGGTATTGGAATGACTTATGAACAAGGTGGTAGTGGACGTGCTGGCTTAGGCATAACTACTAGAATTGGAGATACACTTACTCTAAAAGACAGAATTTCTCATCATCATACTACAGGATTATCAACAATAGAAGTAGCCTCTAAACATGCACAGAAACTTAATAATGAGTTTAAGAAATTTTATACTAAAACTAAATTTAAGTATAAGAGCTATGTAATGAATGGCAATAAAGATAATGTAGAAGCGCTAACTAATTTGTTAAAACAGCACAGCATAGAATACCAATGGGCAAAGGACGGTAGAGTTAAAGGCTATTCTTATTCTGCAGGAAAAACGCAAAGCCTTTCTGTAAATAACAAAAGTTTAGTGGTGCATACCGATCAACCTAAGGGCACCTTAGTAAAGGTATTATTTGAACCTAAAGCCAAACTAAGCGATTCTCTTACCTATGACATCACAGCATGGTCTTTACCCTATGCGTACGGTCTTAATGCAGTTGCTTCTGAATCAAAAGTTAGTACTAAAACAGTAAAAAAAGAAAGTAATTCTAGTTTAAACATGAGTTTTAATGAAGACTCGTATGGCTATATTAGCCGCTGGAATAGCTTAAAAGACGCACGATTTCTTGCCGATCTTTTAAAAGCTAAAATTCGCGTTCGTTATGCAACAAAACCTTTTAAAATAGATAATATAACGTATGAACGAGGAAGTCTTATTATAACCAGATCAGACAATAAAAATCTTAAAAATTTTACTTCTACTTTAAAAAATTTATCACAGAAGCATAACCTTACATTAACAGCTGTTGCGTCGGGTTTTGTTGAAGGAGGTAAAGATTTTGGATCAAGTTCTGTTCAAATGATAAAAAAAGCTAAGGTGGCTGTACTTTCCGGAGAACCAACAGCAACATTGCGTTTCGGCGAAATATGGCACTTTTTTGAACAGCAATTAAACTACCCCCTAACGGTAATAGATTCAGATTATATAAACCAAGTTGATTTTTCTAAGTATGATATTTTAATTTTACCAAGCGGTTGGGGTTACAAATCTTTTATGAATTTAGATCGTTTAAAAAAACTTAAAGAATGGGTGCGTAATGGCGGTAAACTAATCGCTATGGGTAAAGCCATAGAAGCATTTTCACAAAAAGAAGGTTTTTCAATTAAAACAAAAAAAATACCACAAGATAGCACCTTAAATATAGAGCCCTTTGATTGGTCTGAACGTCAACGCATTAAAGATGCAATCACCGGAGCAATATTTAAAACCAAAGTAGACAACACACACCCCTTAGCGTACGGATATACTAAAAATTATTTCACGCTTAAGCTAGGAGCAGATGCTTACGATTATCTTAAAGCTGGCAATGTAGTTTATCTTGATGAGAATCAAAACAAACCCGTATCAGGCTTTGCAGGAAATGAGGCCCAGAAAAAAATCGCAAAAACACTGATTTTTGGGGTTGAAAGTTATGGTAGTGGTAGCGTTATTTATATGGTAGATAATCCATTATTTAGGGGTTTTTGGGAAAACGGTAAGCTATTTTTTGCAAATGCACTTTTTATGGTAGATTAACCCCACTTTGTTAGAAAATTTTAAAAAGTGAACATTCTAATAAAAAATAAGCATTTATATACCTCTTGCAGCTTTATATCTATCCATTCAAAAATATATGGTTTAGAAAAGTAAAGGCTCATACTTAAAAATTAAATAACGAAACTAAAAAAAGGTAGAACGAAGCACTTTTGGCAACTAACCGTAGAAATTATTTTTTGCATTAAATTTCAACTAAGAATGTGTTGCCTTAAACTTTGCCTCATTTGAAAATGCAAACTTAGATTGAAGCTTAAACTATTGGTTCTGCATACAAATCAAAATCTGCAGCTTCAATAATTTTTAAGTTCACAAATTCACCCTGCTTCAAATAAAATTTAGAAGCATCTACAAGTACCTCGTTGTCAACATCAGGAGAGTCAAATTCGGTTCTTCCGACAAAATAATCTCCTTCTTTTCTATCTATAATACATCTGAAAGATTGGCCTATTTTCTGCTGGTTTAATTCCCATGAGATTTGAGATTGCAACTCCATAATCTGGTTAGCACGGTCTTGTTTTATTTCTTGAGGAACATCATCCTCTAAAGAATACGCATGTGTATTTTCTTCATGACTGTAGGTAAAGCAGCCTAAACGCTCAAAACGCATGTCTTCTACCCATTTTTTTAGGGTCTGAAAATCTGCTTCAGTTTCTCCGGGATAGCCAACTATTAATGTTGTACGAATAGTCATTTCTGGCACCAATGCCCTAAAATTCTTTAACAACTCGGTTGTTTTAGCCTGTGTTGTTCCCCTTCGCATACTTTTTAAGATAGCATCAGATATATGCTGCAAAGGAATATCAATATAATTACAAACCTTTGGCTCGCGTTTCATTACCTCCAACACATCCAAAGGAAAACCAGTTGGAAATGCGTAATGTAATCGAATCCATTCAATTCCTTCTACTTTTACTAGTGCCTCTAACAAGACGGCAAGGTTTCTTTTCTTGTATAAATCTAAACCGTAATAAGTTAAGTCTTGCGCAATTAAAATTAATTCCTTTACTCCTTTTGAAGCTAGTTTTTCTGCTTCTGTCACCAAATCTTCAATTTTCTTACTTCGGTGTTTCCCTCGCATTATTGGTATGGCACAAAATGAGCAAGGGCGATCGCAACCCTCTGCAATTTTTAAATAGGCATAATTTTTTGGGGTTGTAGTTAAGCGTTCTCCAATAAGCTCGTGCTTATAGTCTGCACCAAGTGCTTTTAATAAACTAGGCAACTCACTTGTGCCAAAATATGCATCAACATTCGGAATCTCTTTTTGCAAATCTGGCTTATATCGTTCGCTTAAACAACCTGTTACAAAAACCTTATCTACCTTCCCCGCTTCCTTTTTTTGAACGTAATCTAAAATGGTATTAACACTTTCTTCTTTTGCATTTGCAATAAAACCGCAAGTATTAATAACTACAATATTACCCTCTTCTTCATGTACAACATCTTTATTACTAGCATTCAGTTGCCCCATAAGCACCTCAGAATCATAAACGTTCTTGGAGCAGCCTAGGGTAACCACATTAATTGTATTTTTTTTTAGTGTTTTCGTGCGCATAATATTCTTCTGGTTTGCAAAAATACAACATGCAACAGCAATGACACATTTTAAGTGCTACTTATTACATTTTGTCTTAAGTTAAATTTTAAACCTATGACTTAACTTTAAGTTGCAATACCTCCTCTAGGAAAAGAATCGTTTCTTTTGTTACCGATTCGATATCTTTAGAAGTAATATAGGAAGTAATGACATGGTTTTTCGCTTCTGGAAAAGCAACTTTTCTTTTTTTATCCGCAGGTACTCCAAGCTGGTCATACATTTCTAGCAAAGCTTCTATAGATACAACTTCATCCTTTTCTTTCTCATTTTTATAATAATAGCCTACAAAAGTGGGTTGTTTTACTTTCGCAAAAGTTTTTGGCTGCATGGTTTCATCCATTAAAGATTGTAATTCACCTAAGGCTTCAACTTTGTACTTGGTACTCCAATAGCTTTTCTTAAGAGAATCTGCTTCATATTGATAGTACTCATCGCCTGTTATAGCTTCAGCAATTTGAACACCCCAGGGCCCTGACAATAATTTAGCAGAAGGGTCGTGTAATTCAATATTTGGTGAATAAAGCAATAATGCGGCAATATCTTTTTGAGTTGCAGCAAGATATAAAGCCAAAGTACCACCAGTAGAAGTACCCATTATAATCACCTTCTCACCCAGTTGCTTTGCAACCGCAAAGGCTTCTAAAGCAGAGTTTAATAATTCGGTAGCTGTTATACCGAGTAAAGCTTCTTCTTCGACTAAACCATGACCTGCCAATCGTGGTAAATAAACATTGGCGCCATATTTTTTTCCTAAGGTTACGTGCAAAGGGGCTCCTTCTTCACTACTTGCCGACCAGCCATGCAAATATAAAATAGAATATTTAGTCTTTTTAGGAATAGAATCAAACCAAACAATTTTTGCAGCATTATTGGTTTTAATTTTTGTATTTGAAGCTTCTTTCTGGTCAATTGCTTTCTGCAGCTCAATTAAATTACTAGCTACTACAGGTAGTTTTTGCGATACTCTTGGGGGTTCAACTTGGGGCCCTAAAAAATACGCTAAAACAAACAGCAAAACTATACCAGCAATCTTTAACATCAACCTTAAAAAATTCATTTCGTATGTAGAATTAAAATTAATTTAGTGTGCTAACCATTTCGTTATGAGTTGGTAGGACTTCAAAATAGTATAACATAAAACCATAGTTTCAACAAATTATGGTTTAATATTAACTTCATTTTCGCCTATATTCTCAAAATAGTAATCCGCCTATAATTCACATGAATTACCGAATCTTTATTTTGCTCTTGCATCATAAATATTGATTTTTTTTAAGAAACAATTTTCAGATTCTTAATGGCTTAACGCTGCTAATATAATAGTTATCGGCTATTAAAATATAGTTATTTATAGGTGAGCTAATAAATGTATCCAACAGACAACTGCCCTCCTCTCTTTGGATATCAAAAATTAGACAAAATTAGCACCTTGTATTTAGTTAACTATCCTTTAGTAGCTTTTCCTACCCAAAACTAATTAGACCTTTAAAAACAGGTTAAAAAAAGTATTTTTATAGCTATTGATCTATTTTTACATTCAAAACCCATTAACACTTTTATTAGTAGAAGGGTTACTTTTTTTAATCTGATATGTTAAAAAAAGAATCAACAAATTCGTGTTTATTAAATACCTGAAGGTCTTCAATACCTTCACCTACGCCAATATATTTTACAGGAATTTGAAATTGATCTGAGATACCAATTACCACGCCCCCCTTTGCGGTACCATCTAACTTTGTAACTGCCAAGGAAGTTACCTCTGTAGCTTTTGTAAACTGCTTAGCCTGCTCAAAAGCATTTTGCCCAGTAGAACCATCTAAAACTAATAACACTTCATGTGGCGTGTGATCTACAACTTTTTGCATCACTCTTTTTATTTTAGTTAGCTCATTCATAAGATTTACTTTGTTATGAAGTCTACCTGCAGTATCTATAATCACCACATCTGCATTTTGTTTAACTGCAGAACTTAAGGTGTCAAAAGCAACTGAAGCTGGATCACTACCCATGTTTTGTTTCACAATTGAAATACCTACACGATCTGCCCAAACTTGCAATTGATCAATTGCCGCAGCTCTAAACGTATCAGCCGCACCTAAGACCACTTTTAATCCTTGATTTTTAAATTGATAAGCTAATTTGCCAATAGTAGTGGTTTTGCCTACTCCGTTTACCCCTACTACCATAATTACATACGGTTTTTTATCTTTTGGAATAGTAAACTCAATGGCGTTACCGATATGAGTTTCAGAAAGTAAGTTCGCTATTTCTTCTCTTAAAATGCGGTTGAGCTCTTCGGTACCAACATATTTATCTTTGGAAACACGGGCTTCAATACGGTCAATAATTTTTAAAGTGGTGTCTACACCAACATCAGAAGAAACCAAAACCTCTTCTAAATTATCTAAAACATCATCATCTACTTTTGACTTACCTGCTACAGCTTTAGTCATTTTAGAAAAAAACGATGTTTTAGTTTTCTCTAAACCCTTGTTTAAATTCTCTTTTTTCTTAGACGAAAATATATTTTTAAATAAACTCATATGTTCTAAATTCGCTTTGTTCAAAGATATAGAATTGGTCACAAAAAAAGCCCCTTTCTTACGAAAGAGGCTTAAAAGAAAATTTTTTTGATATTATTTTTTAGCAATCCAATCATTAACTGCTTCTGGTGCCATTACTGACTCAACAAATGTATAAGCTCCACTTTTGGGTGACTTAATCATTTTGATTGCTTTTGTCAATCTTTTTGAACTTGTTTGTAAACTTGCTACAGTCTTCTTTGCCATGGTAACTAATATTAGTATATCTCTTTCAAAAGAAAGAATTATAGATGTTTAGATATTCTTAAAAATATCTTTTATTTAATTTCTTTGTGAACAGTCATTTTCTTCAAGATAGGATTAAATTTTTTAATTTCCATCCTCTCTGGAGTGTTCTTCTTGTTCTTTGTAGTAATGTAACGAGAAGTACCAGGCTGACCCGATGCTTTATGCTCTGTACATTCTAAAATTACTTGAATTCGATTTCCTTTTTTTGCCATCGTAATCTAAATTTTCTTGATTATTTCAACTTTCCTTGTGCTTTCGCCTCTTTCAAAACAGCCGAAATACCTTTCTTGTTGATTATCTTTATTGCCTTGGCAGAAACTTTCAAAGTTACCCATCGGTCTTCTTCAGGAATAAAAAAACGTTTTTTAGAAAGATTTACATCAAATCTTCTTCTAGTTTTATTTATAGAGAAGGAAACGTTGTTTCCAAACATTGCTCTTTTACCCGTAATTTCACAAACTTTTGACATTGCGCTGGTTTTTTTAAACAGGCTGCAAATTTATATTTTTTTTGTCGATCAGACAAAATTCTGGTTCAGAATTTTAGTATTTCTTTTTGTAATAATTCAAATGCCTTATTTACAGTCTTTTGCACTATTCTTTCGCGATGGTTACCCATCATAAATTTGGTGGAAAAAACACCCTCCGGTGTTGCTATTGCAATATATACCGTACCAATCGCCGCATCAGAATCACCTTTCAACGGACCCGCATTGCCCGTTGTTGCTATTGCAAAATCTGTTTTAAGGATACTTTTTACATTCTGTGCCATTAATTTGGCAACTTTATCGCTAACCACAGAATGATCATCGATAACAGCAGAGGGAACCTGTAAAACATCTATTTTTGTTTCTGTAGCATAACTGACTATACCACCCTTAAAATAAGCTGAAGCACCCGGAATTGAAGTTAAACGCTGAGCAATACAGCCCCCAGTGCAACTCTCAGCGATTGCTAAAGTGTACTTTTTTTTAGTTAATAGCTTAGCAACTACCTCTTCAATGCTTTCATCATCTTCAAAACCATACATGAAATCTCCTATTAGGGGGTACAGTTTAGCAACTTCTTCTTCAACAGCCTTGGTAATTTGATCTTTATTGCTTCCTTTTGCAGATAAACGTAGACGAACTTTTCCTAAATTGGGTAAATATGCCAATTTTATAAAAGATGGTAAATTATCCTCCCAACTTTCAACTTTTGCCGCAATTGCACTTTCTCCTAAACCATAAGTTACGATCGTTTTGTGTAAAATATAAGGTCTGTCGAAAGTTTCAATTAATTTTGGAATAACCTGATCTTTCATCAAATTTTTCATTTCAAAAGGAACCCCTGGAAGTGATATATACACTATCCCTTTTTCGTTAATCCACATGCCTGGTGCGGTTCCATAAGCATTATGTAA
Organism: uncultured Flavobacteriaceae bacterium; assembly: GCA_947486785.1. Taxonomy (GTDB): domain Bacteria; phylum Bacteroidota; class Bacteroidia; order Flavobacteriales; family Flavobacteriaceae; genus Maribacter_C. The sequence continues at coordinate 138,488 of CANKUU010000005.1, forward strand.
CACCGTTGCTTTAGAAAGAATTAATGCCTGATCTCTATTAACATCAGAAATTTTTGAGGTTGTAATATGCTTTTTAAACAAGGCTTCTACATGTGCTAATACCTGCTCATCTTTCACCAATTTATCATTAAAAAAGCTACAAAAAGTATGTTTTGTTATATCATCTTTTGTTGGACCCAAGCCCCCAGTTACGATAATAATCTGCGCTCTTTGACTTGCTTCTGTTAAAGCTTGTAAAATATGGTCTTTATCATCTTGAACAGATGTAATTTGATAGACAGATATACCAATTTTATTAAGTTCTTTTGATATGAATACAGAATTTGTGTCTACAATTTGACCGATAAGAATCTCATCTCCTATGGTGATAATTTCTGCAAGCATACACCTTAAATAATATTAAATATTAAAGTCATTTTTCAGTTCCGAAACTACTTGCTCAATATCTTTTTTTAAGCTTGGAAATACATTTCTTATTTCATCCATATTTGCAGCACTTTTACCTAAAGTTTCTATTTCTAGTGCCGCGGCACGAGTTTGCTCCATCCCTAGAATATCTACATTAGGTTTAATTTTATGGGCTAGTTGATACACTTCTTCGTAACTACCGGTTTCTAAAGCTTTTTCTAATCCTTCTAAATCTCGAGGCACTTCTTCTAAAAAAACTGAAATTACTGAAACAACGAAGTCTTCGTCTCCATCTGCCATTTCCTTGATCTTATCTAAACTGTATATCATTATTTTATTTTAACCGTAAATAATTCGTGTTCTTCCAAACTTCCGGAAAGATAATCATTTGCCTTTATTATACCAACCCCAGCAGGTGTGCCTGTAAAAATAATATCTCCTTTTTTTAAGGTAAAAAACGTAGAAACATAAGAAATTACTTCATCAATCTTCCAAAGCATTAGACTGGTGTTACCTTTTTGTACTTCTTCGCCATTTTTAAAAAGTGAAAAATTAAGTTGATTCACATCTCTAAAATTCGATTTATCAATCCACTTACCAATTACCGCAGCGCCATCGAAACCCTTTGATTTTTCCCATGGCAGCCCTTTTTCCTTTAGTTTCTTCTGTAAATCTCTTGCTGTAAAATCAATTCCTAAACCTATTTCATCATAATATTTATGAGCAAAATCTTTATTGATATGTTTTCCTACTTTTTTAATTTTTATCAAAACCTCCACTTCATAATGTATTTCATTTGAAAACTCAGGAATATAAAAGTCTTGTTCTTTAGGTAATATAGAAGAATCTGGCTTTATAAAAATAACAGGTTCGTTGGGTCGTTCATTTTTAAGCTCCTCAATATGAGCTGCATAATTACGTCCAATACAGATTAGTTTCATTTTAATTATTGAAAGTTAAACGTGGATTAAAAAATACGAGAGTCGAATAAAGTTTAACGACACTTAAAGTGTTCATAGCAATGAAATTTACAATATTCAAAAGTAAATTTATCATAAAACCTACAAATTATCATATGCTAAATAGTACGATATGACAGAAACGCTCTTTTTAAATGCTAAAAAAACGAACCTTAACATGACTATTTAACTCTTTACAATAGCAATCACCAACAAGTCTTTTAAAAAACAAGGTTGCTACGGTATTTACAAATGCACTAAATTAGTAAGCCCAATAAACTGTATTTATTTGAGCTTATTATTCAACGCACTAAGTTTAATTTGTGTTAACACCTTTTTGGTGTAAAGTGGAAAATCGGCATTCAAAATCCAGCTGAAATAACCTGGTTCTTTTTCTAAAACATCATGCACTTTTTTACCCTTATGCTTTCCAAAAGAAAACATTTCTTCATCATCTTCATCCCAAACAATAAAACCAGCAAAATCAACTGTTCTTTTATGAGATGAAAACTCCGCTAGTTTTTTAATGTTATTATCTAATTCAGGATACCTGTCTAATTGAGAAAGCAATACCTCATAAGTAGCCATTGTATCGGCTTCTGCACTATGCGCATCAGTTAGTTCTTTATTGCAGTAAAACTTATATGCTGCACTAAGGGTTCTTTTCTCCATCTTATGAAAGATGGTTTGCACATCTACTGATACCGTATTTTTCATATCAAAATCTACCTCAGCACGAAGCATTTCTTCTGCTAAAAGCGGAATGTCAAAACGATCAGAATTAAAACCGCCTAAATCACAATCTTTAATTATGGCGTAAATTTCTTTTGAACGTTCTTTAAAGGTAGGCTCATTGGCAACTTTTTCATTTGAAATACCATGAATTGCAACCACTTCTTTTGGAATTGTAATACCTGGATTAACCAACCAAGTTTTGCTTTCTTTATTCCCGTTCGGAAAAATTTTTAAAATCGATATTTCGACAATTCGATCTTTAGCCACATTCGTACCTGTTGTTTCTAGATCAAAAAAACAAATAGGTCGCGTTAAATTCAGTTCCATCGTATCAATTAAATTTTTGTAAAGGTAATTAGAAGGTTTATTGAATCAATTTAATGCATTGAATTTTTTTGAAAATTCGATGAAACATCAACTTATTTGGCACTTATATATTTTAGTTGATTCTGAAGGCGTAATTTTCAAAAAAAATAGAGCAGATTATTCTATTATTTTGGTGCTAATCATTTTGATCTAAAACGTTACCTATGACAATAAAGGTAGCGCAATAGTATTGAAGCTAAATTTAATTGACTAATCGCCACTTAAAAAATGAAACGTTTTACTAAAAAAGTACAACTATTTTAAGCTGTACTTTTTTTTAGAGACGCTTATCAAACAAAGTAAACTTATGATTCCGCTATACTTCGCGATTAATATCCCAAGCCTCAAGATAATCTGCAACGGCTTTTGCAAACATACTACCTAAAGCACCATTTACGACACGATGATCATAACTATGAGAAATATACATTTTACTTCTAATACCAATAAAATCACCCTCACTTGTTTCAATTACTGCAGGTATTTTACGAATAGCACCCAGAGCCAGAATACCAACTTGAGGTTGATTTATGATTGGCGTACCAAAGACACTACCAAACGTACCTACATTAGTTACCGTATAGGTACCATCTTGAATTTCGTCTGGTTTTAATTTGTTTTCTCTTGATCGTCTAGCCAGATCATTCACAACTTTCGCCATACCTACCAAATTCAATTGATCGGCATTTTTTATTACGGGCACTATTAAATTTCCATCTGGTAAGGCCGCAGCCATACCTATATTAATATTTTTCTTTTTTATTACTTTATCTCCATTCACAGAGATATTCATCATCGGGTATTTCTTCAATGCTTTTGCAATAGCCTCCATAAATATTGGTGTAAAAGTTAATTTTTCACCTTCGGTCTTTTCAAATGCATCTTTAGTTTTAGCCCTCCATTTAACTATATTAGTTACATCTACTTCTATAAAACTTTGAACATGCGCAGAGGTTGCAAGACTATCAGTCATGTGCTTAGCTATTAATTTGCCCATTCTCGACATTTCAATAACCTCATCATTTACCCCGCTATGGTTACTTACGGCATTACCAATAGAAACCGAAGTATTTTCACCTGTAGTTTGCTTATTCTGATTTTTAGAAACAGGAGCCGACTTAACCCCTTTCATTTCTGTAGTTGTATCAGGTATCGACTTAGTATTTGCAATAAAGTTTAAAATATCACTTTTGGTTACCCTACCCTCTTTACCAGTTCCGTGAATTGTATCTAAAACAGCAGTTGAAATACCTTCTTGCTTTGCAATATTTTTTACTAGAGGAGAGTAGAACCGTTCAGAGGAACTAAAATCTAAAATTGGTTTATTAGAAACCTCTTTTGCTGTTTTTATATTGTCTTCTATAACAGTTAGCGCTTCTTCGGGTACTTCTATCTCTTCTGTGCCCTGTACTTCTGTGCCTTCGGTTTCAATTACTGCAACAGTTTGCCCCACTTTTATAATATCATCAACATCAAACAGTTTTTCAAGTAGAATACCTTCTACTTCACTTGGAACTTCAGAATCAACTTTATCAGTTGCAATTTCAAAAATTGGCTCATCCATTTCAATGGTATCACCTACTTCTTTCAACCAAGTGGTTAATGTTGCCTCGGCAACACTCTCTCCCATACGTGGTAATTTTAGTTCAAATTTTGCCATATTATTATTTGGTAAGCTATTTCTAGTCTATTTTTTGCAAAAATACTAAAAATATCATCTTATTTTTACGTTAATCTTAAATTTTAAAATACATCAATTTGCTTTCAACGAAGTCTCAAATGGTATTCGGTTAAGTATACTTCGCCCCAAAGTTACCTCATCAGCGTACTCTAATTCATCGCCAACAGCTATTCCTCTGGCAATAGTTGAGGTCTTAATATCAAAGCTATCTAGCTGTTTGTAAATATAAAAATTAGTGGTATCCCCTTCCATTGTTGAACTTAACGCAAAAATAATTTCTTTTATTATTCCTTCTTTGGCCTTACTCACTAAAGAGGCTATAGTTAAATCTTGAGGTCCTACGCCTTCAATAGGTGAAATTTTACCCCCCAAAACATGGTATAGCCCTCTAAACTGCCCCGTATTCTCAATTGCCATAACATCGCGTATATCCTCTACTACACAAACCAAACTATCTTCGCGCTTTGGATTGGCGCAAATTTCACAAAGCTCCGTATCTGAAATATTATGGCAACTGGCACAAAATTTAACCGTATTGCGTAATACGTCTAATGAATTTGATAATCTTTTAGTTTGTTCTTTTGGCTGCTTTAATAAATGTAGAACTAAACGTAGTGCAGTTCGTTTGCCAATACCCGGCAGTTGTGAGATTTCGTAAACCGCATTTTCTAATAGTTTTGATGAAAAATCCATAATTACAAAGTTACATACTATTTTTACTTAACTTCTAATACTGGGGGTTCTTTATAAAAATTTAGATCGAAGCAGTTAAATTTATATTCTTTAGTTGATGAAAGATTTAAAGTTAAGCTTTAAAACAAATTAAATATAAATTACTAAAGAAAATCAGCCGAGTTCTTTTTGTAAATTGCCTTAAATTTAAGCATCAATGACACCAACCTATATCTTAATTCTCATCGGAGGATACTTTTTACTTTTATTGCTTATTTCCTATTATACCGGAAAAAACGACTCAAATATTGACTTTTTTAAAGCCGGAAAAAAATCGCCCTGGTACTTGGTTGCATTTGGTATGGTAGGTGCATCACTTTCTGGTGTTACTTTTATTTCTGTACCTGGTTGGGTAGAAGCTTCACAATTTAGTTATTTACAAGTAGTGTTTGGGTATTTTTTAGGCTACATTATTACCGCATACGTTTTGTTACCTATATATTACAAACAAAATGTAACCTCAATTTATGAGTATCTTGATCGTAGATTTGGCTTTGTAAGCTACAAAGTTGGTGCTATTTCATTTTTTATTTCCCGGGTTTTAGGGGCTTCTTTTCGGCTATTTCTAGTCGCTATTGTACTCCAACAATTTGTATTTGATGAACTTGGAGTAAATTTTGAAATAACGGTAATAATTTCTGTCCTATTAATTTGGATTTACACCTTTAGAGGCGGAATTAAAACCATTGTATGGACTGATACTTTACAAACCCTTTTTATGCTACTATCAGTAGGATTATCAATTTATTTTATTCTAGATAAAATGGATTGGACTTTTGGTGAATTCTTAGCATCAGAAGAATTTTCAAAGTATAGTAAAACAATTTTTATAGATGACTTTTTAGCCAAAAATCACCTCGTTAAATCATTTTTAGGAGGCATGTTCATTACCATTTGTATGACTGGTTTAGACCAAGATATGATGCAAAAAAACCTGACCTGCAATACATTAAAAGATGCCCAAAAAAACATGATTAGTTTTAGCGTTGTCCTCGTTGCAACAACTTTTGTTTTTATGCTTTTGGGTGTATTACTATTCATTTATGCTGAAAAATATGATATAGCGCTACCTGTAATGGATGGCAAACCAAAGTCTGACCTACTTTTTCCTGAAATTGCTCTAAATAGCGATTTAGGCATTGCCGTTGCAGTAACTTTTTTACTAGGTCTTATTGCAGCTGCATACAGTAGTGCAGATAGTGCATTAACATCACTAACCACCTCATTTTGTGTAGACTTTCTAGGATTAGAAAAAAAACCAGTATCTGAACAAAAGAAAATAAGAAAAATAACGCATATCGGTATGAGTGCATTATTAATTATAGTAGTTATCGCTTTTAAAAACATTCTAGACACCAACGTTATAGACGGTCTTTTAAAAGTGGCTTCATTTACTTATGGCCCCTTACTAGGGTTGTTTGCTTTCGGTATCTTCACAAAACACCAAGTAAAAGATAAATACGTTTGGTTGGTAACCGCTCTTGTGGTTACCATTATCTATGTTTTAAGTAAAATACCAGCAGATAGCCTTGGAGGTTACATTTTTGGATACGAACTTTTACCCCTAAATGGTCTACTCACTTTCTTTGGGCTGTGGCTAATTCGAAAAGATTTAGATCAGAAATAATAAATATTCACATTCAATGTGCCTTAAACCCGCTTCGCGCTAAAATAATTATGTTAAATTTACGTAGTAAATAACTTACGATTTAATTCGATTCACTATAAAAATATGGGCTTTAAAAATAGGAGTTACGCTATTAATTTCAGAGATACAATACTGTTTATAAGTAATTTACAAGAGTAAAAAAACTATATTAAAAGTGTTTTTTTATGTGCTATTTTTTATGAAATCTTTATAATATTAACATAAAAATTACCAATGAAATCAAAAGCCATAGTGCATATGTTTTTAAAAACACTTAAATTAGAGGAAATAAGAAACTACTTTAAAAGAGTAGCTTTTTAACTCTAAGGTTTACAGCTCAGTATTGTTTAAGATTCACCAGCGTAATTACAATTCAGCAGAGTTTTTTTTTAGAATAAAGTAACTCTCTTATCTATATTTTGTTTAGATAAAAGATAAATAAAACAAGTAAAGAATACTGTTTATTTAAGATAAAGTTGTTGACGAAGTTATATGTTTATAGTTAATGGTTAGTGTTTGGTATAGCCGAATCGACAACAAAAAACCCTGGCTTTTGCCAGGGTTTTTATGTTTAGTACTATTAACGTTTAATCAAATACTATTTTAAAAAACAATTTTGTTTACCACCTAAGTATAACACTACCCCATGTAAAACCACTGCCAAAGGCTGCTAAAACTACTAAATCATCTTTTTTAATTTTTCCTTGTTCCCAAGCTTCAGTTAATGCAATAGGAATTGAAGCTGCAGTTGTATTACCGTACATCATTATATTATTAAATACCTGATCATCGGATAAGCCAAACTTTTTTTGAACGAACTGCGAAATTCTCAAATTTGCTTGATGCGGAATTAACATATCAATCGCTGTTGGAGGTAGATTATTTGCTTTTAAACCTTCCATAATTACCTCACTAAAACGCACTACCGCATTTTTAAAAACAAACTGCCCATTCATGTGTGGTAAATAAGATTCATCATTGGGGTCATTATCTGCAATAATCTCATTTACCCATCGGCTACCCATACCTGGTGCAATTAAAGACAGCTCTTCGGCATGCTCACCCTGTGAATGTAAATGGGTAGACAAAATGCCTTTTGATTGATTCTCTTCTCTACTTAAAATTGCAGCACCTGCCCCATCACCGAAAATTACCGAAACACCTCTACCTCGGGTAGTCATATCTAAGCCCTTTGAGTGTATTTCAGATCCAATAACTAAAACATTCTTGTACATGCCACTTTTAATATATTGATCTGCAACTGAAATGGCATAGACAAAACCTGAACATTGATTTCTAACATCTAAAGCACCTACTGTTTTGATATTCAAATCTCGCTGAACCAAAACACCAGGACCAGGAAAATAGTAATCGGGACTTAAAGTAGCAAATACAATAAAATCGATATCATCTTTATCAATACCAGCTCGTTCTATGGCAATTTTGGCTGCCTTAACACCCATTGAAGTAGTTGAGTTACCATCATTTTTGGCAACATGCCTACGTTCTTGTATCCCGGTACGTTCTTGTATCCACTCATCGCTAGTGTCCATCACTTTTGACAAATCATTATTTGTAACGATGTTCTCTGGAACGTAATATCCTAATCCGGCTATTTTAGAGTTATACATATGTTCTGTTTTTAATTTAAAAAAGTTACTATTGAAATCAACCATTAATAAGCGGTTGTCACCTGAAATCGCTATTGACGGGTGCAAGAAACGAAATTTAAATTAAACGAATAAAGAAGACCTTAATTCAAATATTTGGTGTAATTATTTATTTTCACTCTCGCTTTTAAATCGTGAAGAAGGTTAAATAGGCCAAAAAAAGTTCGATTCATGTACAAAAAATGTTTTGAACCTCTGTTACCATTCATTTTTCGAAGCTCTGTATCATTCGTAAACTGTTGACCAAGTGCGGCTATTTTGTTCCAAAAGTCATCAGCACCAAAGTCAAACTCTTCCTCATTTAAAGGCGCTGTAAAAAGTGTCAGCATTTCTTTAAATAGAGATTTAAAGTAGACTATCTCTTCGTCTGAATCTAGGTCAGTCAAAATTTCTAATTCGTACAACTTCTTTGTAAAGTTAGCATCATCATTAATAATCTCCTTTTTTGCCAGTTGAAAATATGGATAATAAAATTCATCTGGTATAGCTTTTATACAACCAAAATCTATGGCGATTAAATTTAAATCATTACTAACTAAAAAATTACCTGGGTGAGGATCTGCATGTACTTTTCTAAGTACATGAATTTGATACATGTAAAAATCCCACAGGATTTGACCCAGCTTATCGCCTACTTCACTCGAGAAACTTGCCTCTACAAACTCACTTAGATGTTTACCTTCCATCCAATCCATTGTAATAATACGTTCACTAGAAAGCGCTTCATAATATTTTGGAAAAACTAAGCCATCGATTATCGAGCAAGCCGAAGTAATTTCTTTACTCTGCTTCATTTCTAACAAATAATCGGTCTCCTCAAACAGTTTTTCTTCAACTTCTTTAAAATATTTATCTGAATCTTTTCCTTTAATATTGAACATTCTTAGTGCAATAGGTTTTACCAGAGCCAAGTCGCTACTAATACTTTCAGCAACCCCTGGATACTGAATTTTAACTGCCATTTCTACACCTTCTTTAGAAGCTTTATGAACCTGACCGATACTTGCTGCATTTACAGAGTTTCTCTCAAAGGTGTCAAATATTTCTTCAGGGTATTTACCCATATATTTTTTAATTGTCTTACGAACTAGTGGCGCAGACAATGGTGGAACAGAAAATTGAGAAAGAGAAAATTTATCTGAATAAGCTCTGGGCAATATATTCTTTTCCATACTTAACATTTGAGCCACCTTTAGGGCACTACCCTTCAATGTTTTTAAACCATCATAAATATCTGATGCGTTTTCTTTGTTAAGCTCGTCTTTGTTCAAATCGGAATTTACCAACTTTTTACTATAATATTTGACATAGTTACCTCCTATTTTTACACCAGTCTTTACCAACTTACTAGCTCGTTCAATTTTACCTGTGGGTATTTTATCTAGAGTTTTCATAGGATTTACACAAGAATTAGACTAATTTTTCTTTAAAAATGAACTTACCAAAATCAATGATACTATCAAACGGGGTATTATCAAAAATATCAAAAACAGTATTTACTGATTTTTCAATAGCTATATCTGTTTTTTCAAAACCAGCAGAATCATCATTCATCCAAAACTTTAATAAAAAAAGAAATTGAACCCAAGCTCCCTCAGAAAATAAACTTGGGCTATGCTGAGTTATTTTGAGTGATTTATTTGCATTACCTTCTCTTATCAAATTATTTGCAAAAGCTTTGATACACTTTCGCAACCCTTTTAATTGCAACATGTTCTCATTTAAGCTACAAGTGTTCTTTTGCGAGAAAATAACATAACTACGATTTAAATTAAGTAATTCGAAAAACGAGAAAAAGAACGTTAGCATTTTGTCTTTATTGGAGAAAGACTCGAACTCGGTATTTTTTCTAATTAATATTTCTGTGTTTTTATAAAAAGAAATCCAAATTGCCTTTTGGATACCTTCTACAGATCCAAAATGTTTATAAAAATTTTCCTCTTTAATCTTATTAATTTTACAAAATTTATAAATAGATTTTGGAACCACTTCGTTTTCTAAAACGTAGTTCATAAACAAAGCTATAATTTCATTTTCAGTACTATTTTTTGCTTGCGTTTTTGCCGCCATCTTTATGTATTATTAAGTTTAATCCTCGTTGTAAACCGGTAAAATTTTCCTCTAAAAAAAATATAGGAACATTTTTAAAAAAAAACGTGCCCTCTAAGAAAGAACACGTTTTCAAACAACTAACCAAAAAACGTTAAACGAAAAATTTAAATTTTCATAGCAAATTTCTTCCGTTCATTAAACAAATATACAGAATGTTTAACAAATTTTATAAATAATTAAACAAAATTTCATTTACCGCTTCATTTTGAACAGTATACCCCATTTTTTTAAGGTGTCAGTTTGTCACTATTGCATACTCTGGTATTTTTTTTGACTAGTAGAGGTGACATATTATTATTTAGATTTTTTTCTAGCGAAAAAAAATAAATAGTAGTACTGTTGATATGTAAACCTAAAAACGAATAATTTAATACCGCTTTGGCGGAACTTGATTAAAATTTATAATTATGGCTAAAGGCAAAATAAATGTATCGGTAGAAAATATTTTTCCTCTGATTAAGAAATTTTTATACAGCGATCACGAAATCTTTTTAAGAGAGCTTATTTCAAATGCTACAGATGCTACTTTAAAAATGAAACACTTAACTTCAATTGGCGAAGCTAAAGTGGAATATGGCAATCCTATTATCGAAATTAAAGTTGATAAAGAAGGTAAAAAAATTCATATTATCGACCAAGGTATAGGTATGACCGAGGAAGAGGTTAAAAACTATATTAATCAAGTAGCGTTCTCTGGAGCTGAAGAGTTTTTAAACAAATATGAAGATGGCGCAAAAGATACTGGTATTATTGGACATTTTGGCTTAGGATTTTATTCTGCTTTTATGGTAGCAGATAAGGTAGAGATTATAACTAAAAGTTATAAAGACGAACCTGCTGCACACTGGTCTTGTGACGGATCACCAAACTTTACGTTAAAAAAAGGAAAAAAAGAAGAAAGAGGCTCTGAAATTATTTTACACATTGCTGATGATTCTACTGAATTTTTAGAAGAGAGTCGCATCAACGAGTTACTTAATAAGTATAATAAATTTATGCCCATTCCAATTAAATTTGGAATGCGTACCGAAACACTTCCTAAGCCAGAAGGTGCTAAGGAAGAAGATCCTGCACCAACGCAAGAGGTAGATAATATTGTAAATAACCCTAATCCGGCTTGGACTAAACAACCCTCTGATTTAGAAGATGCAGATTATAAAAGCTTCTATCGAGAATTGTATCCTATGCAATTTGAAGAGCCTTTGTTTCATATACATCTTAATGTAGATTATCCATTTAATCTTACTGGTATTTTATATTTTCCGAAACTTACTCAAGATTTAAACACCCAAAAAGATCGTATTCAACTATATCAAAATCAAGTTTTTGTAACTGATAATGTAGAAGGTATTGTGCCTGAATTTTTAACGATGCTGCGAGGAGTAATTGATTCTCCAGATATTCCATTAAACGTATCTCGTTCTTATTTACAAGCAGATGGCGCTGTCAAAAAAATATCATCGTATATCACTAGAAAAGTTGCTGATAAATTAAACTCGCTTTTTAAAAACAACCGAGAGGAGTTAGAGGCAAAATGGAACGACATTAAAATTGTCATTGAATATGGAATGCTTTCTGAAGATAAATTCTTTGAAAAAGCAGACAAATTTGCATTGTACCCTACAGTTGATGGAAACTATTTCACTTTTGAAGAGCTTCAAGAGAAAATAAAAGCAAACCAGACCGATAAAGATGATAAATTGGTCATCTTATATACTTCTGACAAAGAAGCACAACACAGTTATATTGAAGCGGCAAAAGCAAAAGGCTATGAAATTTTACTAATGGACAGTCCAATTATTGCACATTTAATGCAAAAATTGGAAACGTCTAAAGAAAAAATTTCTTTTGCCAGAGTTGATGCTGATCATTTAGATAACCTCATCAAAAAAGAGGAGAACACCATTTCTAAGCTCTCTGATGAAGAAAAAGAAACCTTAAAGGCAGAATTAGAAAATACGATTACCGATAAAAGCTATACCGTACAATTAGAAGCTATGGATAGTGATACTTCGCCATTTATTATTACCGAGCCTGAATTTATGAGACGTATGAAAGAAATGCAGCAAACTGGTGGAGGCGGAATGTTTGGTATGGGTAACATGCCCGAAATGTATAATCTTATTGTTAATACCAATCATAAATTGGTAGGTGAAATACTAAACACAAAAACTGCTAAGAAAAAGGAACGTTTAATTAATCAGTCTTTAGATTTGGCAAGACTATCAAAGGGCTTGCTTAAAGGTGAAGAGTTAACTAATTTTATTAAGCGTAGTTACGAGATGGTAAAATAGTAGCCACTTATTTTCGTGACTTCTAAGTTTTTAAAATAGAAATAAGGCAACCCAAAATTCAGCAAATGAGTTGACAGTTTTCAGCAAAATCTGAAGATTTGAGATAATTCATTCCGACTTTGATAATTTTGGGTTGTTTTTTATTTTAGACTTACCAGCAGTAAGAATTTCTTAAATACCGGCATTAAATTCGTAAATCTTTATTCTTGCAATCTCATAATTATTCACGATTTTAAGCTTCACCTGTTGATCAACGAGTGGGGCGGTTTACGGGAGTTCTAAATCTCCCAGGCCAACTAGACGAAATTGAGCCATATCAAAACTGTAGGCCAACTAAGAACTGTTTTAATCGAACTAAGGTTGACAGCTTTTTTTATAATCCTTTGTGGATAATACTAATTTTCTATCAAATTGCACTTATTTTTATTTCTATTAAATCAATCTATAAATCAAGAGCATTGATTATTAAAGATATATGGATTAAAACTTTTATAGGCTTGTTGTTGATTAATTGGTTTTTAAAATTCTTGCTAGGAGAAAACTATTATTAACCTTTACCTACATTATGTCTAAGCAATGATAGGCTTTGTAGCAAACTATTTCAAAAGAGAATTGAACAGCTTACAAAACTAGTTCTAAAAAATATCTGGATGCTCTTATAAATAATTCATACCTAAGAATAGCGTCAGAATATGTAAACGGTATCTTAAATTTCGACCAGACCTTTGATAGCCTGAAACACGCAACAAAAAATGCAAAAAACCAATACAACCATATAAGATTACATTTATCTTTAGAATATTAAACACCTCATAGGGCATATTTAAAAACAGCGTAAATCTATTTTAACCTGTAGCCATAGTTCAAGGACAAGACAGTTAGATCATAATTTTTAAAAAGCTACTTAGTTTTCACCTTAAGCTTTTAAAATAACTCAAGTAAAAACCATTCGTTTAATGCAATTGGTTTTTCTATTTTTATGGGATGAAAGTAATTTCAACAAATATTGGATTAGCAAAAACTTTTTTATGGAATGGCATAGAAGAGAAAACAGGTATTTATAAAAAACCAGTAGCTGCCGCACTATCATTAAAAACAAATGATGTTTTAAACGATACAGTTATTGATCGCTTGCATCATGCAGGCCGCAATAAAGCTTGCTATTTATTTTCTTCGGATAATTATGCTTACTGGAAAAATTTATATCCTGATTTGGAATGGAACTGGGGTATGTTTGGTGAAAATTTAACTATTGAGGGTTTGGATGAGTACAGCATTCGCATAGGAGATATTTATAAAATAGGAACCGCGTTAGTACAAATATCACAACCCCGAGAGCCTTGTTATAAACTAGGTGTTCGATTTGGCACACAAAAAATACTTCGTCAGTTTATCCTTCATAACAGACCGGGCACCTATGTGCGCATTTTACAAGAAGGTGAAGTAAAAACTGGTGATGAAGTAGTATTGGTAGAGCAATCTAAAAATACGCTAACGGTACAGCAGTTTTATGAATTAATATTTGCAAAAGATAAACCAAAAGAACTTGTAGCTCTATTAATGGCAAATGCGGCAGTGCCTCAAAACAAAAAAGATAGTTTTAAAAAACATCTTTGATTAAAAATAAAAAAATTAAACCCCCTGCCAATTGGTTGTTAAGCGCTGGTAAATGAGCTCTAAAAAAGTTTAAAAAAAACCTACCTCCTCATATGCTGACACTTTTTGTTGTGGCCTACCAAAATAAGTGTTAAAAATAAATGCGATAGATTACTCTTTTTAAAAGGTGATGAATAATACTACAATTTTTATTCACTATTTTATTAGAATACCGCAGAAACAACAGAAACCATATTTCTGTACTATCAAATAAAAATCACCAAGGTAACTTGCTTTCATACAGTAAAAATTTGCTGAGACTATACTCAAATAAAATATAACAATCGCCCAACATATTAGACCTGTGTAAACTAAAAATTGCAGCTTAAAGATTAAATGTATTTAGCACATCTAAATTAAGAAGTAATTCGTAAGCTGATAAGGATGAGCCTAATCATTGTTTCAAGAATTAATAATTCATAGCTTGCGAGGGTAGCGAGTAAGTAATGCTTTAAAATTTTTTTTAACATAGCTACCTATTAATATGATGTGTTTATGAGTAATCCTTGGCATTTTTACATTATGGCTCTGTTATATGTTTTTGCTGGTACTATGCATTTTGTTCGTCCAAAAATGTACATGCGTATTATGCCAAAATACCTGCCAGCACACAAGTTTCTGGTTATTTCAAGTGGCATAATTGAAATAATTTTGGGTGCCGCCTTATGTTATACACCTACAAAAAAATTAGCTATTTATGGTATTGTAGTGATGCTTGGCGTATTTTTAACAGTACATTTTTATATGTTAATCGAAAAAAATGCTTCTATGAACTTACCCAAATGGCTTTTGCTACTACGAATTCCACTTCAATTTGTCTTAATGTATTGGGCTTTTTCATATTTATAGAAATTCTCTTATTTAATAAAACGATCTTAAATATGTTTTCGCTTTTTTCTCAACCGATTCACCTAAAATTACCACAAAGCACCATCCATTATTATCCTAATTTTATAAACTCAAAAAAGGCAGACTCCCTTTTTGAAACTTTTAAAAAAGAAGTACCCTGGCAACAAGACACGATTAGGGTTTATGGAAAAACCTATCCACAACCCAGACTTACAGCACTCTATGGCGACAATGAAAAGCCTTATTCGTATGCCAATATAACCATGTATCCGCACAAATTTTCAAATGAACTTCTTGATATTAAGCATCAAATCGAAACTAAAACTAAGGTAATTTTCACCACCTGTCTTTTAAATTTATATAGAGATGGAAAAGACAGCAACGGATGGCACGCAGACGATGAAAAAGCACTCGGTAAGAACCCCGTAATTGCATCTATAACACTTGGTCAAGAGCGTTATTTTCAGCTAAAACATAAAAAAGATAAAACACTAAAACATAAATTACTTTTAGAACACGGTAGTTTATTGATAATGCAAGGCGAAACACAACACCATTGGCTACACCAAATACCAAAAACAAAAAAACCAATAAAAGAGCGTATTAATTTAACTTTTAGAGTACTATAAACCTTTATAAAATAAAAAATCGGCCTTTAAAATAAGATGCCGATTTTTTTATACCCTTGTGTACTGTTAGTCACTATCTTTAACATTTGGGATGCTATGCTAATTTCCTCGCTTCTAACCTCCCCCATATAACCCCTAATCTTTTGTCTTAGTATATCTATTCGATAAAATATTTTATTTACCGTTAAACAGTTTTTAAAAAATACTGTTCAAAACTTTAGCCAAACGTAAGCCTCCCTTTTGCAATTGTGATTCTACGGTACCCCACCAAACATAGCTATATCTGTAACTCAAATTGTCACCTATTTTAACAGAAGCATAAACCTTATTCGCCAAATCTTGCGATTCTTCAACCCAATCATAAAGGCTACCCGATTGAATATATTCCTTTTGTTTTTTATTTAATTTAGGCAAACTTGAGGCCAGTTCGGTATAACTCATACCGTATTGGTCTATCATATTCGAATCCCAAACTCTATGCAGGTTTGTTCCTTTTTTAAACCATTGTAACTGAATATCATTACCTCCTTTATCTTCTGCATGCCCTACGTGCAAAGGTTGATGCAAATCACCCATTAAATGTACCAAAAACTTCAAGTAAAATACTTTATCTTCCCTACTCGATTTTTTATCCTTTAATACTGCAATACACTTTTGAATGCCTACCACAATATCACCATGCTCGCTTGGGGCTACCTCAGTATACTTCTTATCTGAAGGAAAATTAACATAATGCCAAGGACTATATTTTTTAAAGTTTTTATCCGATTTTATATCATCTCCAAAAGTAGAGACTTTTGCTAAATCTTGACCGTCTAAAAGTTTAAATATGGCCCTTTTGGCTCTTCTTGATAAATGTGCTTGTGCTACCTCACCTGTGGTACGGTGTCCTGTTTTTGACCAAACCATATCGTTTGCAAAAGTTAGTTGAACGGTAAAAAAAACAAGAAACACTAGCGTACTTTTCATAACCTATATTTTTTTTCAAAAATAGTTAATGAACTTTAATCTTTTCACATTGGGCACATCATTTTACAATTAAAGTTTAATATTGTAACACACAAATTAATTAGGAATGCCAAAAAAGATAAAATCAATTATTTTTAAATATTGCACCTACCTTGCGCTCTTTATTTTTACTAGTATTTTAATTTTAATTCTATCTGTTTATTTGGGCTTTTGGGGCAAGCTACCCAGTAAGGCAGAACTAGATAATTTTGAATATCAGCAGGCTTCAGAAGTATATTCTGCCGATAGTGTACTTATTGGCAAATATTATCTCTACGATCGCCAACCTATAGGTTTCAAAGCACTACCTAAACACCTATTAGAAGCACTTGTTGCTATTGAAGATGAACGCTTTTATGAACATTCGGGTATTGATTACCCTAGCTTGTTTCGCGTAGCTATTAAAACTGTGCTTTTACAAGACCAATCATCGGGTGGCGGAAGTACTATTACACAACAATTAGCTAAAAATTTGTATCCACGAAGCGAAAGAAAAACAAAAAATATTGCCATTAATAAGTTGCAAGAAATGATAATTTCAAGACGGCTAGAAGCTATTTTTTCTAAAAATGAAATCTTAAGTCATTATTTAAATACTGTTTCCTTTGGTGATAATACGTTTGGTATTGAAAGTGCCTCGCTCAAATTTTTCAACAAAAATAGCGCTAACTTAAAAGTAGAAGAAGCGGCTGTTTTAGTAGGTATGTTAAAAGCTACTTTTGGCTATAACCCACGGGTTAATTCTAAAAAAAGCTTAACTCGTAGAAATTTAGTTTTAAAAGCTATGTATAATGCCGATTATATAACTGAAAACAAAAAAGATAGTTTAATTAACACCCCCTTAAAATTAGACTATCACAACTATAATTATTCAGAAGGAATAGCTCCTTATTTTCGAGAAGAGGTTAGAAAACAAATTTCACAATGGGTAAAATCAGAAAAGAAAAAAGGAAATTCTTATAACATTTACACTTCTGGCCTAAAAATATACACCACATTAAATTATAAAATGCAGGTGCTTGCAGAAAATGCCATGAAAATGCATATGAGTCAGCTACAGAAAAAATTTGAAGATAGCTATAAAAAAGCTGCTCCATGGATTACAAATAAAAAGCTAATTCAGAAAGCGGTGCTTGCAAGTGATCGTTATAAAAAACTAGCACAAGAAAAACGATCAACTTCTGAACTTTGGGCTATTTTAAGTGAAAAAAGAAATATGGTTTTAACAGATTGGCAAGGTGATAAAACGCAGAAAGCAAGTACCATAGATAGTATTCAGCATTACATGAAATTTTTGAATACTGGCTCCTTGGCTATAGACCCAAAAACGGGAGCGGTACAAAGTTGGATTGGTGGCATTGATTTTAAACATTTTAAATTCGATCATATTTCGCAAAGTAAGCGTCAGGTTGGCTCAACATTTAAACCAATTGTATACACCGCTGCTTTAGAAAGCGGTATCAAACCATGCACCTATTATGACGCAAGTGCTGTGGAGTATAAAAATTTAAATGGCTGGTCACCATCAAATTCTGGTAATAAAGACGAAACTTATTTGAATTATTCAATGCAAGAAGCATTGAGTAAATCAATAAACACCGTAGCTGTTAAGGTTTTAGAAGAAACTGGCATTAAGACGGTTTTGATGCAAGCTAAAAAAATGGGTATCACATCAACTTTGCCTAATGAAGCATCGGTAGCCTTAGGCACTGGTGAAATTTACTTGAATAACCTAGCCAGTGCTTATGCTAGTTATTTAAACGACGGACAAACCGTTTCAACTTATGTTTTAACAACCATAACGAACAGAAAAGATTCAATTTTAGCCGATTTCACCCCTAAAAAGAGTGAAAATCGTGCCTTTTCTAAAGAAACGAGTCAAATAATGCTCGAGATGATGAAATCTACTATAAATGAAGGAACAGCAAAACGCTTAAGAATTAACTACAAATTACATAATGATATTGCTGGTAAAACGGGTACTACTCAAAATAACAAAGACGCCTGGTTTGTTGCGCTAACACCAAAAATGGTACATGTAAGTTGGGTGGGCTTAGACCAGCATGAAATAGGATTTAAAAGTACAAATTTAGGGCAAGGTGCAAATGCAGCTTTACCTCTCTTTGCTCTCTTGTACCAGCAAATGAACAAAGACCGAGCCTTTGACAAAATCACAAAAGCTAGGTTTAAAAAACCAAATGAAGCTGTGCTAGAGCTTTTGCGCTGCGACCCCATTAAAAGGGATGGCTTTTTTAAACGATTGTTTAAAAACCCAAAGAAGAAAAAAAAGAAGAATTTTAAACAGTAAAACAAAACGTTAAACTACATTTATATTTAAAAATGATAATCCTTTTTGCAGTAATTTAGAGTCAATAAAACGAAAAAATCAAATAGTATCGGTCTTAGGCACCTCCGCTACTTTAATAAAAAAGAGGATTTAAGCATCTCTATTCAAGTGCATGCTCTAAAAATAAACCTACAACTATTTCTAAAATGATACATGCTGCAACTTCATCTCTAGCTAAAACAATTTTTATATTGATGCTACACTTAAGTGTGTTTGGTGCAATTTGTCAAGAAATTGTAACAGAAGAGTATCAATTTAAAAACGGTAATATTGAACTGCCAGGAACCTTGAGTTTTATAGCCACCGATAAAAAACTTCCTTTAGTTATATATGTACATGGTTCTGGGAATATTGACAGAAATGGAAATCAAGCTGGGATTGCGGTAAAAGCCAATTATATTAAAATGCTATCTGATAGCCTAATTAAAAAAGGTATTGCTTTTTATAGGTTTGATAAAAGAACGGCAACCTCTTCGAATATTGCCCAACTTATTAAAACAAAAATAAAGTTTCTGCCTTTAGTTAGAGATGTACAAATTGGTGTATCAAATTTCAAAAAAGACACGAGATTTAGTAGTATTCATCTAGTAGGCCATAGCCAAGGCTCATTAGTTGCTATGTTAGCTGTATCTGATGATATTAGCAGTTTTACTTCTATTGCAGGCCCCAGCGCAAGCATCGACCAAACAATAATTACACAATTAACCACACAAAACGAAGACCTTGCAAAAGTCGCTATCTCTCATTTTAACGAATTAAAAAAAACAGATACCATCGTAAATGTGAATCCGTTTTTAATGGCACTTTTTGCGCCTTATAATCATAGTTTTATATTAGAATGGATGTCTTTTAAACCCACCACGGCAATTTCAAAAATAAAAATTCCTATTCTAATACTTCATGGTGGAAGCGACTTACAAGTATCCCTGTCTGATGCAAAAGCACTTAAACAAGCAAACACAGCGGCAGAAGTTCAAATAATACCAAGGATGAATCATATACTTAAAGAAGTAAATTCTCTGTCAGAAAACCAAGCTTCTTATGCCGACCCTAAAATGCCTATTTCTGCTTTATTAGTGACCTATTTAGCTGATTTTATTCTTGAAAACAAAAATTAGCAGCAGCTATTATTTTCAACTTTTTATGTTTTAAAAACTTTTAAAATTTATAACTTTGAAGAACCAGCAAAAATAAAGCCTAATGTTAAAAGCATCTTGTGCCTTTCTACTCTTTTTCTTTATTACATTTTCATTTAGTCAAGAACAAAAAAAAGCATTTACCGTAAAATTTACAACTGAAACACCTACCATAGACGGGGTATTGGATGAAGCTTTATGGGAAAACGCCGAAGGTCCCAGTAATTTTCAGCAATTTTTTCCTTCTGATTCGATTTTAGCCAAAAATCAAACACAGATAAAAATGCTGGTAAGTGACACACACCTTTATATAGCTTTAACCGTGCACTCTATTGGAGATAAATGGATAACTCCTTCCTTAAAAAGAGATTTCAGAGCTAGCAATGGCGATAGCGTTAGTTTGGTATTTGACACCTTTAACGACGGTACAAATGCATTTTTGTTTGGCATCAATCCTTTTGGTGTGCGTAGAGAGGTTTTAATTTCAGGTGGCGGGCAAAATTTAAGAGGTTTTAACACCTCATGGGATGTAAAATGGACGGGAGAATCTAAGATACACGGCAACTACTACACTTCAGAACTGGCCATTCCTTTAACCTCCTTTAAATTTAAAGAAGGAGAAAAAAAATGGAGGTTTCAATGTTATCGATTTGACCTACAGAGTAACGAACGTAGCGGGTGGGTTAAGGTACCATTAGGGCAGTTTTTAGTTAATTTAGCCTTTATGGGTGATATGAATTTTGAAAAACCCTTAGGCAAATCTAGAACGCCTTTAGCACTTATACCATACGTTAATACAATTTCTGAAAAAGATTTCGTCTTAGATAATAGCAACACCAATTTTAAATTTGGTGGCGATGCCAAAATTGCGGTTGGCAATGGTATGAATTTAGACATTACCGTAAACCCAGATTTTTCTAATGTTGAAGTAGATAACATTATTACCAATCTTACCCGCTTTGAAGTAGGTTTGCCAGAAAAAAGACAATTTTTTATTGATAATAGCGACTTGTTTTCAAGTTTTGGAGGCTCAAGAGATGCAAATCCCTTCTTTTCTCGCCGAATTGGAATTGCAAAAGATACTGCTGACAACTCTATTGAGAACAAAATATTGGGCGGGATGCGATTAAGCGGAAAACTAAGTAACGATTGGCGACTCGGCTTTTTAAGCATCCAAACAGGTGAAGATCTCGCTAATCAAATTGCTTCAAACAACAATACCATGCTTGCCTTACAGAAAAAAGTATTCGACAGGTCTAATATTAGCATGTTCTTTATTAATAGGCAGTCTTTTAAAAACTATGACTTTCTAGAAAGTGAGGATGTGTATAATCGCGTCATAGGGCTAGATTATAATTTAGCATCTAAAGATGGTAAATGGTCTGGTAAATTTTATGGGCATAAATCTTTTCAGCCAGGAGACCAAATTGGTAATTTTTCAACAGGTGCCTATCTAGGTAAAACATCAAAGTATTTTAACATTTTTGCTGATGCTGTTTATATTGACGAAGATTTTACCTCCGACCTTGGTTTTGTTCGACGAACCGATATTGTTAAAATAACAACCTCAGTAGAAAAAGTATTTTGGCCAAAGAGTGACTTAATTAATCAATATAGTTTTAGCGTTTTTCCTGTAATTACATGGCGGCCTGGTTTAGATTTTCAAAAAACCGACCATAATTATATTTTAAATGGTGAAATTGGTTTTGAAAACCAATCTAAGTTAAGTTTAGGTTTTGCAAATCGCTATACATTTTTAACCGATGAATTTGACCCAACTAGAACTGATGGCACTCCCCTACCAGCAAATCGTGGATATGATTTTAACAATTTTAGAATAGATTACGCCTCTAACAGAGCAAATGTTTTATCGGTAATGGCAAGATCTACTATTGGACGTTTTTTTAATGGAAATATATTTTCTTTGGATGGTTCTCTTTTTCTTCGCATCTTACCCAAAGCGCAAATTTCATTAGCCGTAAATTATAATAAAATTTCATTACCCGATCCCTATCCTAGTGCTAATTTGTGGCTAGTGAGCCCAAAAATAGAGTTAACTTTTAGCAAAACACTTTTTTGGTCTACTTTAGTTCAATACAGTAATCAAGAAAATAATTTAGGCATTAACTCGAGGTTGCAATGGCGTTTTGCACCATTGTCTGATTTATTCTTGGTGTATAATGACAACTATTTTGTAAACGAGTTTTCGCCACGTTACCGTTCTATAAATTTAAAATTCACCTATTGGCTAAATATATAGGGCTTATGTAAATTGTTGAGTTGTGAGATAATGAAATATTCTATTTTATGTTCAGATTTAGATGGCACCTTACTTTCTACAAAAAGTGACGTTTCTGATTTTACCATACATCAAATTACACGTATTAAGAATAAGATGCGCGTTATTCTAGTGTCTGCACGCATGCCGCAGGCGATGACCTATTTACAAGAACGTCTTGGCATTTTAAACCAACCCATTATCTGCTACAATGGAGCTTTAATTCTAAATGGTAATCAACAGCTATTTTCTGAAGTTATTGACTTTAATACCTTACAACAAGTTTATGAACTGGCTGCTTCTTTTGATATAAAATTAGGCCTATACCATGGTAACGAGTGGT
The DNA here is from genome assembly GCA_947486785.1 of uncultured Flavobacteriaceae bacterium. GTDB lineage: Bacteria > Bacteroidota > Bacteroidia > Flavobacteriales > Flavobacteriaceae > Maribacter_C. The sequence goes on from CANKUU010000005.1 coordinate 161,339, forward strand.
ACGTGGAAACAACTTCTGAACGTGTAGAAAAAGAAATTAAGTATACTCGAACTTTACCTATCTATCAACCTACAACACAAACTATTTTAGATTGGCAAAATAGAAATATTAGTGCTCACAAAATAATGATGATGGGTACCAAAACAAGCGCAGATGCTATATTTTCAGTACTAAAATCAAGGTTTAATCACCTTCTACAAATTTATCGATCAAATGATACCCTAATAGAATTAGCTCCAAAAAAGGTTTCTAAATTATCAGCGATTAAAATACTACTTAATGACGATGGGTTATTGCAAGAAATAGTTTCTTTCGGAGATAACTTTAATGATATTGACATGTTAGCGCATACTGGTTTAGGCGTAGCGGTAGAAAACGCTCGTGCAGAAGTAAAAGCGATAGCAAATGTAGTCACTTTAAAAAATACTGAGAACGGGGTTGCACATTTTATAAAACAACATCTCTAATAAAGCATAATAAAGTGGTTTTTAACGACCGATTCATTAAACAATAAATTTCAACTAACTCATATAGCGGGTAAAATAAAAATGGATGATACAACTTTTAAAATAATAAACTTTTTCATTTTAAAATAAATCAAGCTACTTAATTATTGCTGTTAATTTGAGGTATTAATTTTTTAAAAAATAAAAAAAATGGTTAAAAGTATAGGTCTATCATTAGTACTGTGTATTTTATTTGTTTCGTGTAATACTTCTGAAAAGAAAATCGACAAACTTGAAATTGTAAAAAACTATTACAAAGCTCTCGACAGCTCTAGCGGTTTTGAGATGAAGATTTTGTTGAAAGATAGCCTTATCATCAAAGAAATGGATTATAATTATCAAGAGACATTCTTTCGTAAAAATTATATTAGTAAATGGTTAAGATGGGATTCTGTTTTTAAGCCTTCTTATAAAATTCTTGATATTAAAGAAGAAAACGATATTGTAAAAGCTACAATTAGCAAAAATGACACAAGAATTAATTTTCTGCATAAAGAGCCGATAGTTTGGACCGCCACCATTTATTTCGACGCAGATAGAATAAGTAGAATTGAAAGAAAAAACATTAATTTTAATGAAAAAATTTGGATAAAAAACAGGTCTATACTTCTAAACTGGATTAAAGAAAAGCACCCAGAATTAAGTGGTTTTCTATACAATCAAACAAAAGATGGAGGATTAAAATTCTTAAAAGCAGTACTGTTATTTAGACAAGAAAATAAGCTACCATAGCCTTCATTACGTAACAAACATGCACAATATAAAGTCAAAAGGTTTATGTATTTTTATGTCGAAGGTAAAATGAAATTTTATTTCATCAGACCCTAGCAAAACAAAGTAACAACCACTTACATGACCGAAAAATTACTACCACAACCTCTTATTACCGATGACACAGTTGTTTTTGGCTTAATAGCCCTTAGCCTTGGTTTTATTTTTTATACTTCATCAATTAAAACTGGATTCTGGAAAAAATTCTATTATATCATTCCTGGTGTTCTAATGTGCTATTTATTACCTGCACTACTCTCCTCTTTTGGTATAGTTGCAGAAAAATGGCATACAATAAACAAGTTAGGTGAAGTAACTGAGCATACCTCTAGCTTGTATTATATGGCGAGTCGTTATTTATTACCTGCTGCACTTGTATTAATGACTCTCAGCATTGATTTAAAAGCGATTTCAAATTTAGGCTCAAAGGCTTTAATTATGTTTTTAACGGGTAGTTTTGGCATCATTATAGGTGGGCCTATTGCAATATTAATTGTTTCGATTTTTTCACCAGAATCTGTTGGCGGAAATGGATTTGACGCTATTTGGAGAGGTCTATCAACTATTGCCGGAAGTTGGATTGGAGGCGGAGCAAACCAAGCAGCTATGTATGAAATTTTTAAATATACCCCTGAAAAATATGGCAATATGGTGCTTGTCGATATTTTTGTTGCAAACGTTTGGATGGCTATTGTATTATTAGGAGTTGGTAAAACAGACCGTATAGATCGTTGGCTTAAAGCTGATACCTCTGCTATTGAAAAATTAAAAATAAAAGTTACTCAGTTTACCGATAGTATTACCCGCATTCCAACACTTACCGATTACTTGATTATGCTTGGTTTAGCATTTACATCGGTTGGCGTTGCTCATTTTTTTGGAGAGCACATCAGCAATTACTTAAAAGAACATAGCGCTTCTGTTTCAGATCCAACCAACTTTTTATCTTTTCTTGGTTCTTCTTTCTTTTGGATGGTAGTAATAGCTACTTCTGCCGGAATATTATTGTCTTTTACCAAAGCGAAAAATTATGAAGGTACAGGAGCCAGTAAAATTGGCGGAATGTTTATTTATCTACTTGTTGCTACCATAGGTATGAAAGTAGATTTAGGTCGTGTATTAGAAAATCCAGGACTCATCGCGATAGGATTTATTTGGATAAGCATACATGCAGCCTTAATGATTTTAGTAGCAAAACTAATTAAAGCACCTTATTTCTTTTTGGCTGTTGGCAGTCAAGCAAATGTTGGAGGTGCTGCATCTGCACCGGTGGTTGCTGCTGAATTTCATCCTTCACTAACTTCTGTTGGAGTGCTCTTAGCTGTATTTGGTTATGTAGTAGGTACCGGTGGGGCTTTACTATGTGCATATTTAATGGAGGTGGCATCAAGTTTCTAATAAATAGAAGTGTAACTAGCTATAGCGATTCAAAAAAAATACTGATATTTACCGTTCTAAAATTACAACATGAAAAGGACGATTTATTCTCTTGTACTACTAGTGGTATTATATTCTTGTGGCGGCATATCAGAAAATACAATGACCGTAAGTGGTGTTGTTAAAGGACTTAAAAAAGGAACGCTCTACTTACAGCATATATCTGATTCTACCTTGATAACTGTAGACTCTTTAGTCGTGAATGGCACGGGTTCTTTTACTTTTAAAACCGAAATAGAAAGTCCTGATATTTTTTATTTATTTCTAGATAAAAAAGATCATAATGCAATAAATGATCGTATCACATTTTTTGGTGAACCTGGTACAATTACGATTCGTACCTCATGGAATACTTTTGATACAAATGCTAAAATATCAGGATCGAAAACACATATTAAATTAGAAGAATATCGCCAGTTAATGACCTCCGTTAACAAAAGAAATTTAGAAATTTTACAAAAAGGGTATAATTCCGAAGCTCCTTTAGATACTTCAGCTTTAGATTCTTTACAAAAACAAGCAGATTCGAATACTAAAAGAGGCTATTTAGCAGCAATCAATTTTGCTATAAATAATAGTGATTCCTACGTTGCACCATATATTGCAGTAAGTGAAATTGCAAATGCCAATGTGAAGTATTTAGATTCTATATATACCTCACTAACACCAGAGGTAGCAGACTCTAAATATGGTAAAATACTTAAAACGCATATTGAAGCTCAAAATAAATAGCAAAAAAAAATCAGCCGATAAAGAATTAAAGGCTGATTTTTAAAGAATATTTAAATTTTAGCTTATTTTATTAAGCTTTTCAATTAAATCTTTGCCTGTTTTCTCAAGCTCAGCACGAACTTCTTTAAGGTGCGCCGATCTATTTTCAACATTTCTTTTGTTCACTTTAGCAATAAGACTGTCAAAAGTTTCTATAGCGCTATCTATAATTTCAGCACCTTCCTTTGAGTCCTGCTTGTTGTTTGCAGCATCAACTATATAAACCGCTTCGATTATATCACCCAAAACGTAATTAATATCTTTTTTTAAATCTCTAATATTTGCCATTATAAAATTTTTTTACAAAAATAAGGTTTTTAACTTTCAGCTAGTGAAGGAATGCAAATTAATTGTTTAGATGATTACTTCTAAAAATTTAGACCCTTCTGTTTTAAACCCGATCCTACTGCTACTTGCTGGCACTAAAATTGTCTCGCCTTTATGTATGCTTGCACTTCCAAATTCATTTTTAATGATTGCAGTTCCGTCTAAACAGATATAAATAGAAAATGAATCTCTTTCTAAGACATTTTGCTCTAAATCATGAGTTAGCTCTAAAAAATTAGTTTTAAAATATGGACAGTCAACCATTTCGTTTACAGAATTTTTATTGGTTGTATAGTCCACTTTAAAATCATCTTTCTTAGCATAGTCAATAGCGTCTAAAGCCATATTTGTATGTAATTCTCTGAGATTACCGTTTTTATCTTTCCTATTAAAATCAAAAATACGATACGTAACATCAGACGTTTGTTGAATTTCTGCTAATAGAACTCCAGCACCTATCGCATGAACTTTTCCTGTATTGATAAAAAATGTATCTCCTTCTTTTACCGCTTCATAATTTAGCAAATCTAAAATCGTATCATTTTCAATACTCTTGGCATATTCTTCTTTAGTTACATCCTTGTTAAAACCTATGATTAAATTAGCATCTTTTTCAGCTTGCATTATATACCACATTTCTGTTTTACCAAATGAGTTATGCCGCTGTTTTGCTAGGCTATCATCAGGATGTAGTTGAATGGACAAATTTTGTTTTGCATCAATAAATTTAATTAAAATAGGAAAATCTGTTCCAAAACGTTCAACAACACTTTTTCCTAATAAATCTACGGGGTTTTTATTGATGTAATCTTGTAATGAAGTGCCTTCTAAATTTCCATTTGCAATTATTGATATATCACCTTCTACAGTAGACAATTCCCAACTTTCACCAGTAATATCATTGCTAATAGGCTTTTTTAATACGTCTCTAAGTTTAGTGCCACCCCAAAGCCGTTCTTTTAAAATAGGGTAAAACTTTAATGGATACATTTGCCGTAATAAAAGTTAATATCTAAAATTAGATTATTTTTCTTACAAAAACGCAGATCTTCGGCAACCTTGTTGATTAATAGGTTAATAACACTAGCCTTACTATTGGCCAGTATAGCTTACAAAATTTCTTGGAGTTTCATATAACGTAACTTCCAGATCATTTTCTATGGCTATATGTGGGCGTAATTTATTCCAGATCACTACCGCTATATTTTCTGCAGTCGGGTTTAATTCTTTAAATTCTGGCACTTCAATATTAAGATTTTTATGGTCAAAAGCATTCTCGATTTCAGTTTTTATTAAATCTTTTAAAATTTTAACGTCAATCACAAAACCGGTCTCTTGATCAATTTCTCCATAAACACTAACCACTAGTTCATAGTTATGACCATGAAAATTTGGGTTGTTACATTTACCAAAAATCCGATTGTTTTTCTCAAAATTCCAATCTGGTCTATAGAGGCGGTGTGCCGCATTAAAATGCGCTTTTCTGCTAACTTTTACCTTCATTTAATCTTGTTTTTGATAAGATATTCATAAAATTTTTCGAAAATAATTTTAAACCAAACCGTGTAAATATGTGGATTTACCTCCATGTCTGCCTTAACGGCATCGGGTTTCATCCATTTCCAATCTGCAACTTCATCTGTATTTATAACTGGAGAAGTATCATATTCTCCGATCATAACATGATCTAACTCATGCTCTGTAAGGCCATTATCAAAAGGAGCTTTATAAATAAATGAAAATAACTCTTCAAGTTCTGTGCTAAAACCCATTTCTTCTTGTAACCTTCTTTTACCTGCAGCGATATTTGTTTCACCATCGCGTTGGTGACTACAACAGGTATTGGTCCAAAGCAAAGGAGAATGATACTTATCAGCTGCTCGTTGCTGTAAGAGCATCTCGCCTTTCGAATTCATTACAAATACTGAAAAAGCACGGTGCAAAAGGGCTTTTTCATGAGCTTCTAACTTGGGCATTAGACCAATTTGCTCATTGTCTTCATTTACTAAAATTACATTTTCTTCTTTCACAGTATTTACTTTATGAGCTAGATACATAGTAGCACCAATTAGTACTAAATGTGTATTTAAAACTACGACTTCTTTTTAATAAAATTTATGCAAAATAAAGCGCTGGGGTTTGTTTTTACATTACCTCTAATCTGGCTCTGCCAAAATATAGAAAAGTATAACTATTTTACCAACTTTAAAATCTTTTAAAATCCTAAAAATAGTTATTATATTTTTAACAAAAATAAGACCCTTGTTCTCTGATTAACTATGAAAGACCTAAAATTTACAAATGTACATCACCAAGAGGCTTTAAATTTAATTTAGGGCCCTCTTTCACTTAAATTAATACGAGACAAAAATAAATATAAGCCACAGTAGAAATTTTAGATAAAATGTATAACCTAACCATACCTACCTATTAGAGGTTTCTTCTATTAAAACAGTAACTGTTGCTTAAAAAAAATACGTTTTAATAAAAATAAGATAAGACCACATAGATATTTACCTGTCTTAATTTCATAACGTATAAATTATTTTTTACACCACTTTTAGTAGCTCAAATAAAGATAACTATTGAGTGTTTTATTTTCTCCGTCATGATCTTCATAATGAAGAATATAGTAATATGTTCCTACAGGTAATTTTTCTTTTTTATTAAAAGTATATCGCGCTTGTGAAGTACCATCAAAATGATTACCATGTGTATTGTAAGAGCTTGTCTTGTATACCAAAATACCCCATCTATTATAAATACTAATTTCGTTTTTAGGTCTACTTTCTAAGCCATTAATCGTTAAGTAATCGTGTGAATTATCTCCATTTGGGGTGACCGGTTTGAACACAATTACTTCGTCTTCTTGATTTTCTTGATCAATATCTAAATAATCTGGGGTACCATCATTGTCAAAATCGTCATTTGTATAATCTCCATCTCCATTTGCGTCTTCATCAAGAGTAAGTATTTCGTCATTATCATCATCAATATCACGATAGTCAGATTCATTGTCACCATCAGTATTTGGTAAATTGTTTATTGGATTATCAATTTCATCATTTACATCATCATCTAAATGTGATGCCCCCTCAAAAGCATCATCAAGACCATCATTATCTTTATCTGACCCAATTAATGTAACCTCAGGTATACCATCATGATCATGATCATTTGCTTCAATATAATCAGGCACACCATCGTTATCGCTATCAGCATCTAGATAATCTGGTTCATCTACGCCATCAGTATTCTCAGGAATTAAACCTATAATTACACCATTTTCATACGCATCATCAAGGCCATTAGCATTTTCATCTACTAAACTTGGTGCGATGTAATTAGCTGTAGATTGCGCCTCAACATTATCAGGAATACCATCATTATCACTATCTATATCTAAATAATCAGGAATGCCATCATTGTCTGAATTTGTTGGGTTTGTACTCGGATCATTATCGCCATCTTCGTTCGTATCTTCAACTACATCTAAAATACCATCATTATCACTATCAATATCAAGAATGGCATCTGTAATGGTACCTATACCGTCAGCATCTATGATAGCAACGAGAATGTTGCTAATATTAGATAAGGTGATAAATAAATCTTCCGCATCTTCAATTAGCTCATCATCTACTATAGTTACCGTAACTACTTGGGTAGCTCCGCTTTCTGTTTGGGCTGGAAAACTTACACTCCCGTTTGAAGAGGCTACATTGTAATCAGCTGGAGATGTTGCAGTACCGTC
>CANKUU010000006.1 GCA_947486785.1 uncultured Flavobacteriaceae bacterium
TTAAATTCGGCTTATCCAGATGGTATTACGCCCAATAATCATGATGATACAGATACCCCAGATTATATAGATTTAGACAGTGATAATGATACTGTTCCCGATAATAATGAGGGTAATGACTTTAATTTTGATGGTGAGCCCGATCAAACCTTTTTAGGTACAGATGCCGACGGCGATGGTTTAGATGACGGTTATGAGGGTAGTGATATTAATGATGGCTTTGATGTAAATGATGAGATAGATGACCCGGCAAATGATCTTCCAGATACAGATGAAACAGAAGATGTTAACTATCGAGATCTTGATGATGATGGTGATGGTATTGATACCCCTGATGAAGATGCTGATGGCGATGGCGATCCTACAAATGATGATACTGATAATGACGGTACCCCAGATTATTTAGATCCTGATAATGAAATTGAAGTGAATCAAATGTTAACGCCAAATATTGATGGAAAAAATGACTTTCTATTTATAAGAGGTTTAGATAAAGTTCAGAGTAGTACGTTGAGAATTTTTAATAGATGGGGTGTAATTGTTTATGAAGGAGTAGATTATGATAACCAAACTAATGTGTTTGACGGTCGATCTAAAGGAAGATCAACTATTGCAGTAAACGACTACCTGCCATCTGGAATATATTTTTATATTTTTGATTACACTACAGTTGACGGGAAGCAAAAAACAGATAGCGAATACATTTATTTAAGTAGATAATTTTATGAAAAATATAACCTTAAAAAAGAAGTCACTTTTATCCATAGCATTATTTTTACTTCTAGTATTTGGGGTAAAAGGGCAGCAAGATGCACAATTTACCCAATACATGTTTAATACTATGAGTGTTAATCCGGCCTATGCTGGGTCAAGAGGTCAGCTTAGTGCAGCGGCTTTGTATCGCTCACAATGGGTAGGTTTGGCTGGTGCACCCGAGACGTTTACTTTAAACCTTCACTCTCCAATAAGAAATAGTAGATTAGGATATGGTGTTTCTGTTGTAAAAGATGATATTGGAGATGGCGTGGTTTCAGAAACATATTTGGATGCCCTTTTATCTTATACAATTGACGTATCATTAGATGGTAAACTATCTTTTGGTTTAAAAGTAGGGGCAAATCTTTTAAATCTTGATTTTAGCAAATTAAGAAACTTTGATTTAGAACCTGTAGATGTAGACAACGTAGAGAATAATTTTTCGCCAAATTTTGGTATTGGTATTTATTATCATACAGATAAGTTTTACGCTGGTTTTTCGGCTCCAAATCTGGTTGAAACACAACATTTTGATAGCTCGCAGTCTAGCGCTAATTCAGTTAATTTTTTATCAAAAGAAAGAATTAATTTTTATTTGATTACCGGCTATGTTTTCGACCTTGGGTCTGATTTTAAATTTAAACCAGCCCTGTTAACTAAGGTTGTTAGTGGCGCACCACTTCAACTAGATTTTTCAGCAAATTTTTTGTACAATGATAAATTTTCATTTGGTGCAGCCTACAGATGGGATGCTGCGCTAAGTGGTCTTGTAGGCTTCCAGATTACCGATCAATTAATGCTTGGTTTAGCCTATGACAGGGAAACAACAGCACTAGGTAGTTCGCAATTCAATGATGGATCTTTTGAAATATTTTTACGATTTGAACTATTAAAATCTTTCAATAAACTCGTATCTCCACGCTTCTTTTAAAACTTATTATTATGATTAAAATAAAATATATACTGACGCTAGTAATATTGTTATGGCTTGGTGTCACAGCATACTCCCAAGAAGATAATAAGTTAGTAACCAAAGCAAATGCAAAATACGAGAATTATTCTTTTAGCCCAGCGATTGATATTTATAAAAAGATTTTAGATAAAGGATATGTTTCTGCCGATTTACTTAAAAAATTAGGTAATTCATATTATTTTAATTCTAAATATCCAGAAGCTGCTGAGATTTACAAAAGACTAGAGGCGGAGTATAAGACTGAAATGTCGCCTGAGTATTACTTTAGATATGCCCAAACCTTAAAGTCGATTGGAGATTATAAAAATTCTGAGAAAGCCATGAGTGCTTTTATCAAGGCAACAAGTAATGACTTAAGAGCTTCGGTATACAAAAGCGAAAAAGATTACATTAAAGAAATAGAGAAAAACTCAGGAAGATATGAGTTAACTTCTTTTAAATATAATTCTAAATATTCTGAGTTCGCACCATCATTTTATAACGAAGGAATTATTTTTTCTTCAGACAGAGATACGGGTAATTTTGCTCGTTATCGTTCTACTTGGAATGCAAAAGACTTTTTAGACCTGTATAAAGTTGATGCAGATAGTGCTTCAGCAAATAAGGTGTTTAAGTTTGATAAAGAAATTAATACCAGGCTGCATGAATCCACCTCTATAACTACTAAAGATGGTAGTACTTTGTATTTTACAAGAAATAATTTTGTAGATGGTAAGTATGTTAAAGATGAGAAAGGCGTAATACGCTTAAAGATTTTTAGAGCAAAATTAATAGATGGAATTTGGACAAATGTAGAGGAATTATCAATTAATAGTGATGCATATTCTGTTGCACACCCAGCTTTAAGCTCTGATGAAAAAACTTTATATTTTGCTTCTGATATGCCTGGTACTTTAGGAGAATCTGATATTTTTAAAGTAGACATTAATGAAGATGGCACCTTGGGTAAACCTATTAATTTAGGAAATACGATTAATACAGAAGCAAGAGAGACTTTTCCATTTGTAACTAGTAAAGATGTACTTTACTTTTCATCAGATGGGCATCCTGGTCTTGGAGGTTTAGATGTTTTTGCAACAAGTATTTCTACGGGGTCATTAGATGGTTTTGTAACAAATGTGGGTAGGCCGATAAATAGTAAAATGGATGATTTTACTTTTGTTTTTAATGAAGATACTCGAAAAGGATATTTTGCGTCAAACAGACCCGGGGGGCTAGGTGGCGATGATATTTATGCATTCATTGAAAATAAAGCACTAGAACTTAACTGCGAGCAATTGGTTTCAGGATCAGTACGTGATAAAATAACCAATGAGGTTTTAGTTGGCGCAACCGTTAAGGTTATTAACGAAGATAATCAAGAGATTATTTCTACAATTACAGATGAAGACGGACATTATTCTTTATCTATTGATTGTAATAAGGGTAATTTTGTTAGAGCCATGACCCATGGATACATACCTTCAGAAGAATATCTTGAGAGATCAGATGCAAAAGCAAAAATGATTGATTTTTATCTAGAGAGAGACAGTATTACTGCAGGTTTTGGTGATGATTTATCAAAACTACTTCAATTAAGTACTATCTATTTTGATTTTGATAAGTATAACATCAGACAAGATTCAGAAATAGAGGTTGAAAAGGTAATAGCAGCAATGGAAAAATATCCTAGCCTTAAGATTAAGGTAAACTCGCATACAGATAGTCAAGGTAAAGATTCTTATAACTTATGGTTATCTCAAAAGAGGGCAGAGGCTACGGTGAATTATATGATCTCTAAAGGCATTGCAAAAGAACGTCTTCAAGGTGAAGGCTTTGGAGAGACTAAGTTAATTAATAACTGTGTTAATGGCTCTAAATGCTCTGCTGTTGAACATGAATTAAACAGAAGGTCTGAGTTTATTATTTTGGAATAGTACTTCGCTATAATTTATTTTACAAGAGACCGTCTAAAAACATTTAGGCGGTCTTTTTATTTATTAATGTTAGTTTCAGAGACAAAGGTATTAGAGCATTAATTTTCGGCTCTCTGAAGATCAAATAAAAGATATGTAAACTTACTATTTTTAAAATTCATTTAATGGTTATCAAGCCTCGAGTAGGTATAAAGTCTCGTTATGCAATGTAATAATTGAAACCTCATTTTTCTAAGCTTATACATTGAGTTTTATTACGTTCACAACATTTATTTTTTTTCGAAAAAGTAATATCTAATTTTGTTTCATAATTTATATTTATTCACGAAAATATTTTTTTAACGTCCCAGGCTATAATAATGTAAAACGAAAATTGAATGAGGTTTTTTTTAAACGCATTAGTTTTTAGATTGTTTTTTTTCTTAAAATCATTCTTTTAACCAACAATTTTAGTTAAGCAAGAAAGCTGTTTTAATTTGATAAGCATTCTGATTTATGGCAATTTAGATTGAAAATTGTAAAATAGTATTGTGTTTAAATAAGGGAGATGAATTATATATTTTTTTGTTCTAAAGGCTTCATTTTATCTCAATTTTGGTTTGCCCAAAGAGCGCTTATTTTAAAAGAACAATGTAATTTTGAAGTCATCAGCCTTGTTAAATATGCCTCATTTGGAACAAGCTTTAGTACAGAAGAATATGTTGTAGATATTAATGTAAAAAGCAATACATCGAGTAAATTTTTTTGGGATGGTGATTTGTGGATTTTAACACCTTCTAAAACAAAACAAATACAAAACTTTAATTTTAATGGTACATCAAATACTTGGTTCTTGGGTGTTGAAAATAAAGGTATTCTCAATCCACACCTAACAGTTTTAAGTCTTCAAGATGATTTGGTTGATAGCTTTGAATCTGATTCAAACGAAAAGACCTTAGGTGATACTAGCAAGAATATTAATTTAGCCTCAAAGGATGTCCGATTTAAAGGGGTAAGCTCTGCAGCCGTAGGTTCAGTTGATCATTATGCCTACGAGCTAGTTTTTAGAAAGTGTAAACTTGATTATGGTGAATTAGTAACTAGAAATGATAAAAAAAATCAAGGTCCTGCGCTAATTAACTCGAAAGCGATTAGCACCTTTTTCATATCAAAAACAGCAATTAATTCAAATTCACATCAAAATTACACAATCATTACCCAATCCGTAGACTATAATCCGTTAATTAACGTTGTAGATGTGGTAAAATGGTTAAACGAACCTTCAAAAATTGATTTGAAACAATCTAGAGTACATAAAACACAAGTTTTAAGCATGGTTAATACGAAGCAAGACATTGTTTTGGACGATGATCATATATTGCTTCTGTTGTTAAATATTGCAGGTGAAAATAAGTATAATTGTTCTGCTACTCAAAATACAATTAATAGGTTAGATGAAGATTTTTTTATTGAAGTTAATCAGCAAATGGCCAACAAGTTTATTTATTTTAAGGTTTTAACAACCAAACCTGTAAAGAAATACACAACATCAGTTACAAAAGTAGGTTTCCATAGAATCTTTGCTTCTCATGGTACAGTAAGCAGCCCCCAGCAAATAACTACTAAAGGCGTGGTTAACCAATCAAACTATAGTAAGTCAATTGAAACCATTGCTATTACCAATTTGGATGACATTAATGGCCAAGTTGATGCATTAAAAAGTACTATTAACAGTAATCATGTGAGCTACAAAGGAGATCCATATTTACATTTACCGTTTAATACCCAAGCTAGTTATTCCTATGTGGCGAATAATTATAATGGTATGTTGCAAGATTTAGGGTCAAATAGTACTGAAGGGTTAGATAAGGTTTTTAATGTTAGTTCTAACGCAGCAAATAATAATCTTTTTACAGTAAAGAGACTAGAATGATTATTAAAGAAAAAATGAATTTACGAGTCGGAAATTTTTCCTACTTTTTTAAATATCAAAATTTAAAAGGCGAAATCAAATCGCTCTTTGGTTATGAATATCTAACCATTTGAAACATAATTATTTTATGAAACAGACAATGAAATTGAGCAAGACACTCTTTAAAAGATTTTTTTTATTCTTAGTACTTAGTAGTGCTGGTGTATTTGCACAACAAGACGCTCAATATACGCAATATATGTATAATACTACTAGTGTTAACCCTGGTTATGCGGGCTCTCGAGGTCACCTAAGTATTGCAGCTCTTTATCGATCTCAATGGGTTGGCTTAGATGGAGCACCTACAACTCAAACTTTAAATCTACATTCGCCAATTGGGTATAAAGGTGTTGGTTTGGGTTTTTCGGTCGTTAACGATAAGATTGGCCCAACTTCAGAAACTAGTTTTGACATCGACTTTTCGTACACCCTTTATACTTCATCAGAAGGACGTTTAAGTTTTGGTTTAAAGGCTAGTGCGAATTTATTAGATATTAGGTTTTCTGAACTTAGACAAGTTTCTCCAGATCCTATTTTAGATGGTGATATAGAAAATCGATTTTCTCCAAATTTTGGTGCAGGAGTTTATTATCATACCAACAATTTTTATGCAGGCCTTTCGGTACCTAGATTTTTAGAAACCTCACATTTTGATGCTTCTACCTTATCAGAGGCTAATGAGCGAATGAACTTTTACTTTATTCTTGGTTATGTTTGGGAACTTAATAGATTTTTAAAGTTTAAACCTTCTCTGCTTACCAAAGCGGTACAAGGAGCACCTCTTCAAGTCGATGTTTCTGCAAACTTTATGATGAAAAATAAATTTGTTTTAGGTGTTGCATACCGATGGGATGCCGCATTAAGCGGCTTGGCTGGTTTTCAGGTTTCAGATAATATTTTCTTAGGAGTGGCTTACGACAAAGAAATTACTGAATTAGGTAATGCAACGTTTAACGATGGCTCATTTGAATTAGTTTTTCGATATGACTTTGTAAAAGTAAACGGCAGTATGAAATCACCCCGCTTTTTTTAATGCTTTTTCTTAGTTAGCGATTAAGCAAAATGGGGGACTTCAAAACCATTGAAACTAATTTCTAAATATTTAAAATAGAAAAAACATAGTTGCGTTAGCAAAGAGAAAAAATATGGGTTCAACCCTAGGATTATGATAAAATAGCCACTACCTTTTTTGAGAACCATAAACCTAAAGTAAATTACAAACGATAAGTTAATACATAGGGGTAAAACCAATATTTGGCTAAATATTTAATCTTAATTTATTGTGCTTTAATAAGCTACGTTTCATAATGCTAACTATTATTTTTTACTTAACAGCAATCATAGAAATTTCAACATTAACAAATTTTGGCAGATTAGCTACTTCTACGGTTTCTCGAGCTGGAGCGGTTTCGGCGTTAAAATAAGAAGCATATACTTCGTTTACTTCTGAAAATTGCTTCATATCACTTAAAAATATAGAGGTTTTTACTACGTTTTCAAAGCCCATGTTAGCTGCAGAGAGTATGGCCTGAAGGTTTTTTAAGCATTGATTGGTTTCTTTTTTGATATCACCCTCAATCAAATTTCCCGTTGTAGCATCCATAGGAATTTGACCTGATATATATAAAGTGTTACCGCTCAAAATAGCTTGATTATAGGGGCCTATTGGTGCTGGCGCTTTAGTTGTATTGATGATTTTCTTCATAGTATTATTATCTTTTGCAAATCGCGTTTTATCACATTATTTAGGGCTAAACCTTTGCTCTTTTAAGATAGGTTATGCTTAACATTTAGAATTTTAGGTTATCGCGTTCGTCGACTTCTATTTTCCCACTTTAAATCTTTCAGAATACTTGAGCTAATTCCGATAAAGAAGTCCCATCTTCTGTATTGTCCAAAAGGCGTCCAATTGAATCTCATATTAAAACTACCTAATTTGCGTGTAAATTCTAATTGAGTAAGTGTAAATCCTTTGCCTTTAAAGTCATAACCTGTTGAGCCCCCAATTTTCCACCTTGGGCTTAGTTGTATATTACCCCTAACCATTAACGAATGACGGCTAATTTCGTTTTGCCTTGAATTGTTAATATAGGATGCCGAGTAGGTCAAATTAAAATCCCAAGGTATTTTTGTGGCATAATAGGGATTTTCAATATCACGATCTTTACGTTCGTCTTTTTCAATGATTGGGTTGCCAAATTCATCAACCTTTTCAAAGGGGTTGTTAAGTTCTTCTTGTGCAGCGTAATCATATTGACTTGGATCATCATTTTCTTCTTCCTCCGCTTCCTCTTTTTTTCTTTTAAACGTTTCACTATCAATGCGGTATCCAATATTTAAATTAGCTCTTGTTAATCTGAAAAGACTACCGCCATTATCAATATTAAAGGTATTTATTCTTCTTCCGGTATTGTCAATTGCGTAGGGGTCTAGACCTGCAGAAAAGTTAATTGACATTTTATTTTCTAAGATAGAAGTTCCGCCATTAATTCGAAGTGGGTTTATTTTTAAAGAATCTGATTCAAAATTATATCCTGTTGAGATATTAAAATTATTTAGAATTGGAACTTTTTTTGGTTCTGTAATAGTAGAATCTTTATCTCTGACTTTTGCTTCTAAGGTATTCGCTAAACCAAAATTTATACTGTTGGATTTGTTTAGCCTAGGGGCACCATTTAATGTTCCTGCAAACCTGCTGTATTGTATTACTACATTGTTATCTTCATTTAAGTATTCATCATAATATTGCTCAAATGAAGGTGAGTATCCATAACTAATAGACGGCCTCATAACATGACGAATAGCTTGTATTTTCTTGTCTGCACCAAAATTGTAAGTTCCGTAAATCGTGGTGCCTATGCTGGCGTTAAAATTATAAGTGTTGTACCGGTCAAAACCAGAAATAGTATCTTGTACTACAGTACCTCGGCTCGTGGGGGTTTCCCTAGGCACAAAACGTTGATTAAAGGTCTCTAGGGTCCAAACATCTTCATAATTTGCACCCATAGTTACACTAAAAAATTTCGCGATTTTAAAATTTGTAGAAATAGGAATACGATGTTTTGTGCCAAATTTACCTTTATCGAACATTGCGCTCGTAAAAAAATCTTCATCATTAGTGGTAAGCTGATATCTAGAGTTTACATCATATTGAAAATTAATATTTTGAAAAACTCCCTTTTTAATTCCATCTCTTCTTGCAAAGGGGTAAATACGTTCTACACTTGCTTGAAAAGTAGGTAAGGTCATCTGTATATTGTCTACACCATCATCTTGCGAGCTGGTCGAGGTTCTTTGGCTGTGTGATGCTGTTAAACTCATGTTCACCGAAGGGTAAGCCGGAAAAGTTTTAGAATAAGATATAGATGAAGAATTATTATTACTAAGAAGGTTAGAGCTACTTACTTGACCCAGAGCGTTTCTAAAATATTGGCTACTTCCTAAATTTACTGAGGCCGAAAATCGCGAATTTGGACTTGCCTTTGTATCTTGGGTGTGTGATATTTGAATGTTGTAATTAAGGCTATTGCTAAAATCACTAAAACCCTTTTGACTCGTGACAATATTTTCATAACGTAGGTTTACGCTGCCTCGATATCGATATCTTTTGGCATAATTTGATCGTGAACGTATGCCCCAACTACCATTGGTATAGAAGTCACCCGTAATTTCTAAGTCAACATTGTCACCAATAGGTAGGTAGTAGCCGCCACCTTGTAAAAAGTAACCTCTATTTGGGTCATTTCCTACTGAAGGCATTAAAAGCCCTGCAGTTTTACCTATGCTTAAGGGAAAATATGCAAAAGGAAGCGCAATTGGTGTTGGTACATCAGCGATGTAAATATTACTTAAACCTGCAATAACTTTTTTGCCAGGTACAAATTTGGCTTTTCTAACCCGTATGTAATAATCAGGATTTATGGAGTCTTCCGCTGTTGTTATTTTAGCTTCACTCATAAAGTATACTGAGTCGTTTTCTTTTTTGGTAACACTCGCATATACTTTCATAGCATCGCTGCCCAACTGTCCGGCGCCTGCTTGCTGTTCGGTTCTTGAATTAAAAATTAATGCTTTTTGACTGTCAAAATTAAAACGTATTGAGTCAGGTATAACTACGTTAGTACCTTGCTTAAAATATGGCAACTGAGAGTAAACACCTAATGAATCTTTCATTCTACCTGCATAAACCTCGTTTTTCAGATAATCTAAGACTATAACACCAGCCTTAAGTTCGGTGTCTTGGTAGTAAATTTCAGCTTCGTTATAAAGGTATATTTTTTGGTTTTTATGATGTAAAACAACAGAATCTTTAGCGCTGTATTTAATGTTGTCTAATAAAATTGACTTCTTATTACGAGTAGAGTCAGTAAGTACCGAATCTTTAGAGATACTCTCTTTTTTATTTGTTCCAAGAAATACTGGTGCAACAATAGAGTCAGACTCCGCATCAATAGGCAAAATGACGGATTGGTCTTCTTGCGCAAGCCCAGAAACCAAGCCAACCAAAACTAATATTATGAAAAGAAAATGCTGTTTATTTGATTGCAAGGCTATATATCCTATTTTTGTAAAGGTTTGTCTTGGCATTGACAGTTCAAACTTACATATATTTTTTGTTCCCTTAATAGGGCATTACAAAAAATTTAACCATTTCAACCATGTTAAAAGATTATAAATCTATGAATTTAGAGCGTTTTTCAGCCATACCTATTTTATTGTTTTTTCTGCTATTTACCGCTTTTAGCAATAAGATAGCAAAAGTAGATAAAAAAGGTGATTTTGTAGTGGTTTTAGATGCGGGTCATGGAGGGCATGATCCAGGTAACTTGGGTAATGGATATCTAGAGAAGAATATTGCCCTTAATATTGTTTTAAAAGTAGGTTCTATTTTAGAGAAAAGCTCAAATATAAAGGTGTTGTACACAAGAAAAGACGATACTTTTGTAGATTTATTTGTGAGGGGTGAAATTGCAAATAAAGCAAATGCCGATCTTTTTGTTTCTGTTCATTGTGATTCACATACTTCTGATGCTCATGGTGCGGGCACTTTTGTCTTAGGTTTACATGCAAACAAACAAAATTTTGAGATTGCCAAAAAAGAGAATCAGGTAATTTATTTAGAAGATAATTATGAGACACGTTATGCTGATTATAATATAAATTCTCCGGAGTCTGTTATAGGTCTTACGATAATGCAAGAAGAATTTTTAGATCAAAGTATAGCTTTGGCTAAAGCAATTCAAGACAACTTTTCTAACAAACTAAAACGAAAAAATAGAGAAGTAAAGCAAGCAGGTTTTATTGTTTTGCATCAGACATTTATGCCGAGTGTATTAGTAGAAACAGGTTTTTTAACAAACGATGAAGAAGGGGCTTATTTAAATTCTTCAAAGGGGCAGTCACAGATGGGTACTGCAATTGCTGAAGCCATTTTAGCATATAGAAAAGGAGTAGAAGTAAATGATTGGCAATTTACCAATCAAGTAAATAACCCTGTACCCGATCCTGATTTAGAAATAGCAAGTTCAAAAGCTGATGCTGTTGAAAAGTTAACTGAAGTTGCAGAAGAAAAAATAGATACTGCGAAAGACCAACATTTAAGTAAAAGTGAAAATGTACTGCTTGGAGCTGAAAACGAAGAAATTAAAGTTGATGCTAATCCTACTAAGGAAATTTTAGAAAAAAAAGGAGACAATAAAAAGCCAAAAGAAACAGTTGTTTTAAAAGAGCAAGCAAAAGAGTTAAAAGAAAAAATAGTGGAGAAGAGTTTGCCTCCAAAAAGAAAAGTTGTAGACGAAAAAAAAGCAACTATTATTTTTAAAGTACAGTTAATGGCAAGTAATAAGGTTATTCCATTAATTTCAAGTCAATTTAGAGGACTCAATAACCTTTCTAAAGAGCCAATAAAAGGTATGTTTCGTTATATGTACGGTAGTTCAACTACCTATAATGAGGCTTTGCAGTTAAAAAATGTGGCAAATGACAAAGGTTACACCTCCGCCTATATTGTAGCGTATAAAGATGGTGTTCGTATTTCCACCACCGAAGCCAGAAAATTGGTTTCAGAATAAATACGTTGTCAAAATATTTATTTCTAATTTTGTTAAAAACACTAAAAATATCCATTTGAAATTATCTAGAGAAATCAAAACAGGGTTAATCGTTATTTTAGGAATTGTTTGTGTCGTTTTTGGATACAGTTTTTTAAAGTCTTCCTCATATTTTAGTGATGAATTAAGGCTTTTTGCAATTTACGATGACGTTGGTGGATTGCAGGTTGGTACCGCGGTCTCGATAAACGGAAAGCCAGTCGGAGCAGTAAATAGTATAAAGTTCAAAGATAAATCAGGTAAACTTTTAGTCGGTTTTACGGTGAATAGAGAGCTTTCTTTTTCGAAAAAAAGCACCGTAGAACTATATGATACAGGTTTGATAGGCGGTAAGGGTTTGCGAGTAAACCCCATTTTTGATGGTGAACCTGTTGCCGATAACGATTTTTTAGAAACCACCACAAAGGCAAGCCTAACTGAAGTTGCCGATCGTAAAATATCTCCAATTTTAGAAAAATTCGAATCGGCGTTGTCAGGTGCAGATTCGGTTTTGTTTAATGTAAATGAAGTATTAGACGAAAAAGCAAAGAAAGATTTAAGAAGATCAATAGGTGATCTTAGCGTTTTAATGTCAGAATTAAAAGAATCATCAGGGTCGTTAAATAAATTATTAAAAAATAACGAGCAAAAGCTTAATACTTCTCTGACAAATTTTGAAAAGCTAAGTGCTAATTTTGCACAGCTTTCTGAGTCTTTAAATAATGCCGGATTAGGTGAAACTTTGTCTCAATTAAATGGTACTATGGCAAATTTGAATAAGATGATGTCCAAAATTGAACAAGGCAACGGCACAATGGGCAAGTTAATGAAGGACGAAGCTCTTTATGACAACTTGAGTAATGCTTCTCGTCAACTTGATTTACTTTTACAAGATTTTAGATTAAACCCAAAGCGATATGTTAATGTATCAGTTTTTGGTAAAAAACAAATAGAATATATGGTGCCAGAAGAAGATCCGGCCAAAACAATAGAAAATAAATAGATGGCGTACTTACCTAGTATTTTATTTGCTTGTGTTTTAATTGCGGGCCTTGGATTTTTTGCTAAAAATGTTACTCGATTGCGACGTAACATTAATTTAGGTAAAGCTGTGGATGTTTCAGATAATAAATCGCAGCGATTTAAAAATATGGCTAAAATTGCGCTTGGTCAAACCAAAATGGTGGTAAGGCCTATTGCAGGAGCGCTACATATAATCGTTTATATCGGTTTCATTATTATTAATATTGAAGTTTTAGAAATTATAATAGACGGTTTATTTGGTACCCATCGCGTGTTTGCTCCACTTGGTGTCGTTTATGATTTTTTAATAGGATCTTTTGAAATATTAGCTCTTTTAGTTTTAATAGCAGTAATTGTTTTTTGGATTCGAAGAAATGTAATTAGACTTAAGCGGTTTATGAAACCAGAAATGCAGGGGTGGCCAAAACAAGACGGTAACCTCATTCTTTATATTGAAATGGTTTTAATGGTTTTATTTTTAATCATGAATGGAGCGGATTATCAATTACAACAGTTAGATGTTGCGCAGTATACCCAAGCAGGTGCTTTCCCCGTAAGCCATTATTTAGCACCATTTTTTGATGGACTTTCAACCAGTTCTCTAATCCTGATAGAGCGTAGTGCTTGGTGGCTTCATATTATTGGTATTTTATGCTTTTTAAACTATTTATATTATTCCAAGCATTTACATATTTTGTTGGCTTTTCCTAATACATTCTATGGTAAATTGGCGCCTAAAGGTCAGTTTGAAAATTTAGATGCGGTTACTCAAGAGGTAAAATTAATGATGGATCCTGATGCAGACCCCTATGCCGCTTCTACCGAAGAGGAGGCTGTACCAGAAAAATTTGGCGCATCTGATGTTACAGATCTCAGTTGGGTTCAATTATTAAATGCATACACGTGTACAGAGTGCGGTAGATGTTCTAGTGAGTGCCCGGCCAACCAAACAGGCAAATTACTTTCTCCAAGAAAAGTAATGATGGATACTCGAGATAGACTAGAAGAAGTAGGAAAAAATATTGAAGCTAATAATGGCACTTTTGTTGATGATGGTAAGCAATTATTAGGTAATTATATTAGTCATGAAGAGTTATGGGCCTGTACCTCATGTAATGCATGTGTTCAGGCTTGCCCAGTAAGTATAGACCCTTTATCGATTATAATGAACATGCGGCAGTATTTGGTTATGGAAGAATCAGCCGCGCCCTCAGATTTAAATAATATGATGGGTAACATAGAAAACAATGGTGCGCCATGGCCTTTTAACCAAATGGATAGGCTTAATTGGGTAACCGAAAATTAATAAGATTTTTATGGATAATATTTTAAAAGTACCTACAATGGCAGAACTTTTTGCCGCAGGTAAACAACCAGAAGTTCTTTTTTGGGTGGGTTGTGCAGGTAGTTTTGATGACAGGGCAAAAAAAATCACAAAAGCTTTTGTAAAAATTTTGAATAAAGCCAATGTCTCTTTTGCTGTTTTGGGTACTGAAGAGAGTTGTTCAGGTGACCCTGCTAAAAGAGCAGGTAATGAGTTTTTGTTTCAAATGCAAGCTGTCACCAATATAGAGGTCATGAATGCCTACGAGATTAAAAAAGTGGTTACCGCATGTCCGCATTGCTTTAACACTTTAAAGAACGAATACCCAGGTTTGGGAGGTACCTATGAAGTTGTTCATCACACGCAGTTTTTAAGTCAACTTTTAGAAGAAGGTCGTATTTCTTTAGAGGGCGGACAGTTTAAAGGTAAACGTATAACATTTCATGATCCTTGTTATTTGGGCAGGGCAAATGGGGTATACGAAGCTCCAAGAGAACTGATTCGAAAATTAGATGCTGAATTGGTGGAAATGAAAAACTGCAAGAAAAAAGGGCTTTGCTGTGGAGCTGGTGGTGCTCAAATGTTTAAAGAACCCGAGAAGGGAAACAAAGACATTAATATTGAGCGTACCGAACAAGCATTAGAAACACAACCCGAAATTATTGCAGCCGGATGTCCTTTTTGTAATACCATGATGACAGATGGGGTTAAAAACAAAGAAAAAGAAGCAAGCGTAGCAGTTTTAGATATTGCAGAATTGATAGCTACCGCTGAAGACTTATAAAATAAAAATTCACTCAACACTATTCAATATTTATGTAGTGTTGGAATTTTAACTAACATTATGCTCGTAAATTTTAAAGATTTACCAAACCACGCTAGGGTTTGGATTTATCAATCTAATCGCAGCTTTAGCGAAATTGAACTCGCTGAGTTGAAATTGGCTTTAGAGAATTTTATCAATGGATGGACAGCTCACGGAAGCCATCTAAAGGCAAGTTATGAGTTTCGGTATAATCGATTTATTGTAATTGCTCTAGATCAATCAGAAACCTTAGCGTCGGGTTGCAGTATAGATGCTTCGGTACATTTTATTCAGAGTTTAGAAAAAAAGTATAATGTAGAACTGTTAGATAAGATGAATGTTTCTTATAAACAGGGCGATTTTGTAGCCTACAAATCTCTTGTTGATTTTAAAAAGATGGCCAAGCAAAAAGCGGTATCTAAAAACACTATTGTCTTTAATAATTTAGTTGCGAACAAAGGTGAATATTTAGAACATTGGGAGGTGCCGGCTTCAGAAAGTTGGCATAGTCGGTTTTTGTAAAGATATTTCTTAAAAACGGGTTAAAATGAGCTTTAGGTGTTTTTCGCTGAGCTGCAATGAAATGATTACAAAAATATTATAGTGATTTTGATAAAAAACATAGATAATTTTTTTAAGCCGCATTGTAGCGTATTTACTTTTTTTATGCTTTCGATGATTTGCTTAAATGCACAAGAACACCCCTTAGTTACTAAAGATAGTGTTCAGCAAAAAAAATGGGTTGATGCGAGGTACAGCGAAATGTCACTTGATGAAAAATTAGGTCAATTGTTTATGGTTAGCGTTGCTTCCGATCAATCTAAAGCAAGTACAGATAAAATAGCAACTCTAATAAAAAATCAAAGTATAGGTGGCATTATATTTTCTACAGGCGGTCCTGTTCGCCAAGCACAATTAACAAATAAATATCAAGCGGCGTCAAAAATTCCTCTAATGATTGGCATGGATGCCGAATGGGGGCTCTCGATGCGATTAGATTCTACCTATGCCTTTCCTTATAATATGACTTTAGGTGCCATTTCCAATAACGCTATAGTAGAAAAAGTAGGAAAGCAGATAGGTAAACACGCAAAGCGTTTAGGCGTTCATATTAATTTTGCTCCAGATGTAGACATTAATACAAACCCTAAAAACCCTATAATTGGAAGTCGTTCATTTGGTGAAGATCGTGATAACGTTACCGAAAAAGGAATTGCTTTTTTAAAAGGTATGGAGAGTGAGGGTGTTCTTTCAAGTGCAAAACATTTTCCTGGGCATGGCGATACTGCCACAGATTCTCATAAAGCATTACCCGTAATTAGTTTTAATAGAACTCGTTTAGATAGCGTAGAATTATACCCATACAAAAAGTTAATTCAGGCTGGTTTAAGTAGTGTTATGGTGGGTCATTTAGAAGTACCTGCATTAGAATTAAAAAAAGAATTACCATCCTCGTTGTCAGATCAAATTATAACCACGGTTCTTAAACAGCAAATGGGTTTTAAAGGGCTTGTTTTTACTGATGCTCTAAATATGAAAGGAGTTTCTAACAAGGGTAATAACGGATCGGTTGAGCTAAAAGCTTTCATAGCCGGAAATGATATGTTGTTAATGCCAACGGAAGTGGCTAAAGCCAAAGAGAAATTGGCAAAAGCCTACAAGAGTGGTAAAATTACCGAAACCCGACTAGCAAGTTCAGTGAAGAAAATATTGATGGCTAAATATAAAGTAGGATTACATAGATATCGTCCAATAGAGATTAAAAATCTTTACGAAGACTTAAATAGTAGGGCAGATGATCTTGTGTATGCCGAGGCAATTGAAAATGCGATTACTGTTGTGAAAAATTCATATTATTTAATGGGTATTAAAAAGCTTGAAAATAAAAAGATAGCCTACATAAAGTTTGGAGAGGCCGACAGTAAGCCTTTTTTAAACACCCTAAATAAATATGCTACTGTTACACAAATTAATGCCAAAGATATTAGCACTTTTAATACAAAGCTGAAAGATTACAATTTGGTAATAATTGGACTTCATAAAAATAACGATAGTCCTTGGAAATCGTATAGCTTTTCTAAAAACGAAAAAGTCTGGTTGCGGCAGATTGCTCAAGCGAGAAACTCAAACTTAATTTTAACGGTTTTTGCAAAACCCTACGCTCTTTTTGGGGTTAATTCGTTTAAAAATATCGACGGGGTTGTTGTTGCTTACCAAAATAGTAAATTGGCACAAGAAAAAGCGGCTCAAGTTATTTTTGGAGCTTTGCCAGCAAAGGGAATTTTACCAGTAAGTGCACATTCAATTTTTCCTGTTAATACGAATATACAGCTTAAGTCTTTGTTGCGTTTAGGCTATAGTTACCCAGAGCGTTTAGGTTTTGATCCTGCTAAATTACAAGTTGTAGATAAGCTAGTGCAAGACGGTCTTGATTCGCTTATGTTTCCTGGAGCTCAAGTACTAGTCGCACGCAGGGGAAAAGTTATTTATAACAAAGCTTTTGGTAAGCCCACTTACGATGCTAAAGAAAAAGTAACTACGGAGCACCTTTATGACTTGGCTTCGATTACAAAAATTTTAGGAACGTTGCCTCTATTAATGAAAATGGAAGAAGATAATCAATTACATTTAAGTGATACTTTTTCAGAATTATTGCCGCAATACGCAAATACAAAATTAAAGAACGTTACTGTTTTAAAAGCCTTGTCGCATTATGGTAGACTACCTGCGTGGATTGCCTTTTATATAAGTACCTTGGATAAGAAAAAGAAACCCTCAAAAGAGTTTTACAGGTCTAGGCCAGTAAAAGGTTTTTCAACCAAAGTAGCTAATAACCTATATATTACTGACGCCTATAATGACTCTATTTATAATAGAATTGGGCGACAGAGTTTAAAATCAAATCGATATAGATATAGTGATATTGCTTATTACGTAATGAAAAAGTATATTGAAGATTTAAAAAAAAAAAGTATTGATGAATTAGTAGATGAATTTTTGTTTAAACCCATCGGTGCTACTCATATGTGTTATAATCCATTAAATAAATTTCCTAAAAGCAGAATTATTCCTACCGAGGATGATGAATATTTTAGATACCAAACAATTCAGGGGTATGTTCATGATATGGGTGCTGCTATGCAAGGCGGAGTAGGAGGGCATGCTGGCTTATTTAGTAATGCTAATGATGTTGCAAAGATAATGCAGATGTACTTACAAAATGGTACTTATGGTGGGCAGCGTTTTTTAGAAGGCAGAACTATTAAGAAGTTCAACAACTGTTATTTTTGCGATAAACAAGTACGAAGAGGCGTTGGGTTTGATAAACCACAGTTAAAGGATAAGGGGCCAACCTGTGGATGTGTTTCGCGAAAAAGTTTTGGACATAGTGGTTTTACAGGAACTTATACATGGGCAGATCCTGAAAAAGAGATTGTTTATGTTTTTCTATCTAATAGAACCTACCCAAAATCATCAAACACATTACTTATAAAATCGGGTCTTCGAACTAGAATTCAGCAAGCTATTTATGATGCTATTATTAACTAATGTCTAATATGCTTTATTAACGTGAATTGATAGAATATTCTATTAATATGTAATATAATCGACCTCCACTCGTCTAACTCCTAGTTTTTACTAAATTTGAATCATGAAGATAGCAATTGTATGTTACCCTACTTTTGGTGGTAGTGGTGTAGTCGCAACAGAATTAGGTATAGCTTTAGCTGGTCGTGGTCATGAAATTCATTTTGTAACCTATAATCAACCTGTTCGACTTGGCTTACTAAGTAATAAAATACATTTTCATGAAGTTCATGTGCCAGAATATCCACTATTTAAATATCAGCCATACGAGTTAGCTTTATCAAGTAAATTGGTAGATACCGTAAAGCTACATGGTATTGAATTACTTCATGTACATTACGCAATACCTCATGCCTATGCCGGTTATATGGCAAAACAGATGTTGGCAGAGGAAGATATTCATATCCCAATGATAACTACCTTGCATGGAACTGATATTACTTTGGTTGGAAAACATCCTTTTTATAAAACTGCGGTAACTTTTAGTATCAATAATTCTGATGTAGTTACTTCAGTTTCGGAAAGTTTAAAACAACAGACTTTAGATATTTTTGATATTAAGAATGAGATTGAAGTAATTCCTAATTTTATTGATATTAAAAAGTATAGTACTTCTTTTACCGACTGTCAGAGGTCTTTAATGGCCTCCGATGATGAAAAAATAATTACACATATTAGTAATTTTAGAAAAGTAAAGCGAATACCAGATGTAATAAAAGTGTTTTTTAAGATTCAAGAAAAAATTAAAGCTAAGCTAGTTTTAGTTGGTGACGGACCAGAGAAAGAGGGTGCTGAAATTTTATGTGAAGAATTAGGAATTTTAGATAAGGTTATTTTTCTTGGCAATAGCATTGAAATAGATCGTATCCTTTGTTTTTCAGACTTATTCTTGCTGCCTTCCACCTCAGAAAGTTTTGGTTTAGCCGCACTAGAAGCTATGATTAATAAAGTACCGGTTATTTCAAGTAACGCAGGTGGTATTCCAGAGGTTAATGAGCATGGTTTTTCTGGTTTTTTAAGTGACGTAGGTAATGTTGATGAAATGGCTCATAATGCACTTAAAATATTAAGTGATAACGAAGTACTAGAAAAGTTCAAAGAAAATGCCGTAAATTCGGCAAAGAGGTTTGATATTTCAAAGGTACTGCCTCTTTATGAAGAAGTTTACCAAAAAGCATATGACGGTAGATTTAAGATAACCAATAGCTTATGAAATTAGTTGTATTTATACTATCATTTCTAGCGTTCTCCTGCAACCTACAAAAGGGGGTAGTTTCAGAACAAGAAGAAATGGTTAAAAAAGACTCGCAAAATAATTTAAGTCTCATTATGCATGAGCAACAAGGCGTTTACCCAACGAATCAATTTTTGGTCGTAAGAGATGAAAAGACATTGGCGAGTTTCTTTGCTAAAATTAATAGAACCCGAAAACCAGGTTTAGCTTTACCGACCATAGATTTTTCCAAGAATATACTCATTATACAATGTAATGGTGAAATTGAGGCTAATGTGCTAAGAGCTCTTTCAATAGAAGAGGAGAACAAAGATCAAGTACTAATAAGCGATATAAATCAAACAAAGACAGACAAGGAAGTTTCCAATGCGAATTCATTTTCTATTTATAGTATGCCGCATACCTCCAAAGAAATTATTTTTAAAGGAGATAAAAAATAGTTTAACTTCAATATATTTAATTTCAACGATAATATAATCTTTTTACAGCTGATTTTATTTCATCTCAAATATCTGTAGTAATTTTATTATTTAGAGGGCGAAATTATTTGGACATGAAACAATCATATTTTTATTTAATTCTTTTTTTTCTGTACTCTATACTTTTAAAGGGGCAAGAGAATGTACAACTTACTTCAAAAGATAGTATCGTTCAGAGCTCATGGATGTTTGGGATAGGCTATAATTTTGTGGATGATTCTGGAGACGCATTTAATAACCTTACTGCTTTTAAAACACAATGGAATGCGCTAGCCTATCCAAATAGGTTAAGTTTAGGGCGCTATTTTAAAAGCGGATTAGGTGTAGAAGCAATTGCAACCTACAATAGGTATAAAGTAGGTAAAATTATTGATCAAGTTATAAATACAACTGATACTCCATATTGGGCGATAGATGGTAGAATAAGTTATGATTTAAATAAAATAATAGGTCAAACTGGATGGTTTGACCCATATGTAGGTGCAGGTTTTGGATATACAGATGCCAAGAATGAGCCAAGAACTACATATAATGCGATAATTGGCTTTAGAGCTTGGCTCTCTGAACGTATAGGGTTAGACTTTAGCTCTTCTGGAAAATGGCGAACAGGTGATAAAGCAACTAACCATATACAGCATGCAGCTGGTATCGTGTATCAGTTTGGTATAGAAAAAGGACTTTCTAAAAAAGGAGAAGAGAAGTTGGCTCTTATTAATGCGTTAGAAAAAGAGCAACAACGTGTTAAAGACTCTCTATCAGCAGATAAAGCAGAGAAAGAAGCAAAAGCACTTGCCGAGCGATTGGCAAAAGAAAAAGAGCTAACAATGTTAGCTAATATTGAAAAAGAAGCGCAGCAAGAAAAAATTAAAAGAAAGCAAAGTATAGAACAAGCGATTCGTGATTTAGGCTTTGTATATTTTGATTTAAATTCATCATATTTAAACAGTAAATCAAAGCGTATTTTAGATAATTTAGCAAAATTATTAAAAGAAACCCCTGAATTACAATTGAAGGTTTCGTCTCACACAGATTCTAGAGGTAAATCGAATTACAATAAATGGCTTTCGCAAAGAAGAGTTAATAGAACTGTAGCTTATTTAATTGATCAAGGTATTAGCGAGAGCAGGCTTACTAAAGAGGCATACGGAGAAGAACATCTTTTAAATGATTGTGATGATAATACCTATTGCCCAGAAGAAAAACACCAGATAAATCGAAGGTCAGAATTTTCAGTAGTCAATTTTTAGTTAAAAGTTATAAAAGACGTTTTGGAAAACATTTCTTTTTTATCCAAAAATTAAACTTCATGTAGTAATACACTAGGTTTACTGGTGAAGATAACCAATAAAAGCCTTTGGCAAGTAAATATGGTTTAACCTTAACTACAAATCGAAAGACCTTTTCAGGTGTTCTTAGAAAGGTTTTAATAAGATTTCTTTTTTTTAATTGAAGTTGCTTAGGGCTGTATGCCAAGCCTAACTTATTTTCACCAACATTTTGATAAAATCCTTTGGAAATATCGTTAAAAAATTTGATTTTCTTTTTTGTACTAAAAACACCTATTCTTAGCGCCATGTCGGTCATATACATTTGAGCCATTTTTTGAGTATAATTTATGGGGCGCAGGGTTAAAAATAATTCTTCAAATTTGATAAGCATAAATTCTTGAAGATCTTTTATGTAATGGTCGAACACGTATTTTTCGTTTTCGTCGTAAAATTCAATAGTTGTAGCTACTCCATTTTCAAAAGTATAGCCTAGGGTGCTACCGTGTGGTGCGCCTAAAAGTTGTTCATATAGTTGACCATTTGCTTTTAAAATATCAAATGAAATATCATGACTTGGGTACAACGAGAAATTTAGACCAAATCGTTTAGTGTTGGGTTCAATTTGGTAAATTTCTTTTAAGCCAATATAATAGCCAGTAACGGGTATATTTTTGCCTAAAAAATTATAAATACATTCTTGCATAGTTCCACCCCAACCAACATCTACAAGTGCCATTCCTTCACTTTCTATATCTGGTTTAAAAGCATATAAATAATTTTTAAATGCTTTTTTTTGAAGTGTTCTGTTGGTTTCATAATGTTCTTTGAAAACAACATCTTCTCTTAAAGTATTCATTATGGCAGATTCAAAAATATTTTCATGAACCTGTTCAAAATCTAGCGCTATATTTTCAACAATTTTGGTCTTAGTTTTAGCACTAAATAAAAACCAATCTAATAATTTAGTACCAGACATATGACCAAAATTTTTAGCACAGTCTCTAAAATTTTCTTGCTCAAGTGGTTTTAAAGACACAAGAAGCCCAGATCGACGCGAAGCTTTTAAATAATGGGTGTTAATTTTATGCGTATCCTCAATTTGATTTAGTTCTTGGTAGTTATCAAATAGTGTTTTTAAATAAAGTCCTTCTCGGGCAAGAAAGAATAAATCTTTAATTCCGTCTTTTCGCACCCGACTGTAAAGGCGTTCGGTGAAGAAATAATAGTTTATGATATACTCGCTATATTGATGTTTGCTTTGCTTGCAACTACGCTCTACAGCCTTACAGGCCTTTTTAAAACTAGTGGTATCGCTGCCAAATAAATTTTTCTTGTTTCTAAAATGATGTTTCAAATTTTTGGTATGAACACTATCAATTTTAAATTTGTTGGCATTAATAATATCGCTCCTCTTATTGTCGCCCACCATAATAACTTCATTAGGGCTAACTTGTAATTTATTAAGAATTGTAGGGTATATATTGGCCCCTTCTTTGCTCTTTGATAGTTCACAGGATACAAATACATCATCAAAGATAGGTAGTATTTGATGAAAGTTTAAAATCTTAAGCATTACAGCTTGTGAAAGATAAATGTCGGTAACCAAATAAATTTGAAAGCCTTTTTTCTTTAAAATTTCTAATGAAGTAATTAAATCATCGTTTTTAAACTGAACGGATGTTTCTGAAATAAAATCGGCTTGCTCAAAAATCGTTTTAAAATTTGAATATAAACACTTAGACAAGTACTCATTATTTCTTAACCTCTTGTATACTTCTTTAACTACTTCTTCATAAGAAATTTCTAAAGCTCTTTTTTTTTGTTTCTTAGCTAAATACCGAAGTGAATCTTTGCGAATGATGAAAAGTTCGCAGGCTGAAATTGATAAGCCAAGTTCACGTACCAAAAATTTAGCCCATAATTTTAGCGTATAATTAGGATGTACATTACGGTGTATTAATGTATCGAAAAAGTCGGTAAAAATTATTTTACACAAGTTATTTTTCGAAACCTTTTGATGTAGATCTTTCAACTGATTAAATTAGAGATAATACAAAAAAGGACAGATTTTTAACTAAAGCAACAATGTAAATAGTACGGGATATTTTTTGTAAAAATAAATAACAGCATTATCCTTAAAACTATTTTTTACATCAATTAGTAAATTATGCATAGAACTTTTGTTAAAATATAACTTTGATAAAAAATTAAATAATCGTTGAAGACCTTTAATTTACGTTAAAATTTAACTTTTAGATCTTTTTAGCTATGCTTTTTATAGGTTTTATATCAATTTTCTTATCGAATTTAAATAACTATTTGATATTAAGTTCTTTGAAATTTAAAATGTAAGAGCGTGGTATAAATTTATCTTGATAATAAGTGTGCGCATGTGCGTGAATATTTAAGCCATTATCTATCAAAGCAACTGATTGCCAGCCTAATTTATTTGGGGCAATAAAATCTTTTTTATAATTGTCAGCGATATAGTAGTAAATTTTTCGATTAAAATAATTTTCAACTGCCTTAAAATTTAACTCATTTGGCTTTTCAGAACCTATTTCTTCAGAAATAACTATATAATCGATAAAAGATAGCAAGCCTAAGCTTTGAAGTTTATTCATTTGTGTTACCTTTCGTCCATCTGTAATGACAGCTATTTTTCCTTCTGCGACCTTTATTTTTTTAAAAACCTCTACTACACCTTCAAAAGGTTTAATTTTTGGAATATGGTTGCGGTACCGCTGAATTAAATTATTCTTGTCGATATTATAAGTTGTTGCTAAGTATTCAAAAACATCGTGTTTGTTTCTGTAAAGCGATAATAGCCGTGTGTATAAATTTTGCCATTGCTGCTTCTCAAACTCTTTAGAGATCTCTATATATGCAGATTTTAAAAAATCTATTTCATTATATAATGTGTCGTCTAAATCGAAAACGATAACCGTATTTGTATCAACCTTTATATCCATGAACTAAAATTTCATCATCATATCGTATCATTAGTAAATTATCTTCCCAAGAGTCAAACTTATCTGTGATTTGTTCATCAAAGAAATATTCAGCAATAATCCATTTTGGAAAATTAGCTCCTGCTAGATAAGACAATGGATAACCACCACCAAACCTTGGATTTATCTCAATACCATAAATTTTTTCTTCTGAAATATGCATAAAAAATTGAGCAGTTAGGCAACCCACAGCGCCATCAATAAAGCTTAAGTTTTTACGAATATAAGCGACAAGTGCATTATTTGATGTAAGCGCTTTGTTTACCTCTCCATCTCTAACCTCAATACGCTTACGAGGTACTGCGCATTTCAAATTATGATTCTTATCATAATAAAGGTCGCAAGTATATTCATCATATAGCGTATGATCTATATATTCTAAAAACATCAGTTTTTCATTAGAAAAGTGATAATCGGTAAGATCCTCTTTTGTTCTTATTAGAAAAGTATCTACACTTCTGCTGCCATCTAAAGGTTTTATAAATAAGGGTAACTTATAGTTGTCTTTACTATATTCTTTTGCAATTGCTACGTTATTCTCTGTGAAAAAATCGTGAATTACCCTTTTATTTCTGCACTTTTCTATAAAATCTTGCGAGGCAACAAGCGTTTGAATACCAAATTTTTTTAGCATTTTTTTACTCTTGGCAAGTATTAGAAGCTCGGTGTCAATAGTTGGAATAATTAACGCAATTTTATGCTCTTTTGCTTTTTCAAGCAAAGCTTCAATATAATTTGGATGATCTAAGCGGGGTACCTCAAAATAATCATCTGCCGCATGACAAGCTGCCGAAAGTTTTGGGTTTGCATCTGCAGCAATAACTTTTGCTTCTGGATGTACCTTTTTTAGTTCATTTTGAAACGCTCTCACTAAAGAAACGCGTCTGCCGGCAGAGGTAATTAATATATTCATTTGATTAAGTTATAAAAAGTTCTAAAGACCTTTATAGAAGGATTTATTAAGTGTGGACGATTAAAGATGTAAACTAAAATAGAATAAGCAATTCCATTATAATCGTCACTCAAAAATTTGTTAAGCGGGTACGCATCAATTTTTTCGAACTCTTTTAACATTGTTGGAATTTTATCTATAGAAATATCTGATTTCATCAAACGAACAAGCAAGAAAAAAACAAAAGATTGTTGCCGCGTTTTAAGTCTTTTTAAACACCCATCAGCATTAGCATGATTTTTAGGTACTGACTTTATTAGCTCTGCATAAGCATGAGCCGCGTTCGCATTATCGAAAATTACTTTGTTGTAATGTTCAGGGCTTTTATTTCGCATTGCCGAAGTGGGTAAAATTCGATAGCGATGCACATCGTAGTCCACATGTGCCATGCGATTTGCCACGATGAAAAGCTCAGCGGTAAGTATGGCATCTTCCATCCATTTACCTTCTACAAATCGAATGCCACTAGCCTCAATAAATTTGCGTTTAATAAAAAACCACCAAATTTCATTAGAATATTTATAATCTGCAATGTATGAGATGCCATCTTGTACTTCTAAATTTTTTACGCCATATTCAATATTCTTTGAAAGTGGTACATGCCGTTTAACTACAGGCATACTTTGAAAAGTAAGAATATCAAGATTATTGCGCTCCATTAAATCTAAGATAGTGGTAACGGTATTTTTTGCCAGATAATCATCAGGGTCTAAGAAGTATATATATTTTCCTTTCGATAGGTCATAGCCTGTATTTCTTGCAGCACCAACACCCGCATTCTTTTTATCGATTACAATAATATTTGAATGTTCTGCAGCGTAGTTTTGTGCAACTTTTAAGGTAGCATCTTTTGATTCATCATTTACAATAATGATTTCATACTCGGTCGGATTCAAATTTTGCTGCAACAAGCTATCTATACATTCGGGTAGATAGCGCTCCATATTATAACAAGGGATGATAATACTTAGTAGCATATTTATTGATTACCGGTAAAAGTTTCCATAGTCGCATGGGTATCTGATGAGATATCCGCACGTTTAATTACTTTTTTAAAAGTAAGCCAGAAGATTTTTAGATCAATCAAAAAAGAACAATGATCTACGTACCAAACGTCATATTCAAATTTTTTCTTCCAAGAAATCGTATTTCTTCCATTAACTTGAGCCCAGCCTGTTATACCGGGTTTTACAAGGTGTCTTCTTTTTTGTTCTGTTGAATACAATTCTAAATAAGATATTAGTAAAGGCCTAGGGCCAATTAAACTCATGTCTCCTTTTAGAACGTTTAATAACTGAGGTATTTCATCTAAAGATGTATTTCTTACAAATTGCCCCACTTTTGTAATTCGCTCTTCATCTGGTAGTAAAGACCCATCTGAATGTTTTTTGTCATTCATTGATTTAAACTTGATGATTTTAAATATTTTTTCGTCTTTACCTGGTCTTTTTTGAACAAAAAATGCTTTTCCATTATTGGCTATTACTAAAAGTACAAATACTAATAAAAATATAGGACTTAGAAGCATTAAGATGCAAAACGAAACAATAATATCTATTAATCTTTTAAAAAAAATGGTATACATATTATGGGTTTAATTCGATTTTTAGCAAATTAATATTTTTAATTTTCATTTATAGATGTATTAGCCACGACACAGTTTTACTGGTTAAATAGAAAATTACATCGGTTAATATTCTGTTCTTAGCAACTTAAAAGCTAGTATTAAGTTTTTTCTATCTCATTAATAATTGTTAGATATGTATTTAAACTAGTTAACTCTTTGTTCATATAGTTAAATCCATTTTCGCCAAGTTTTTTACGAAAATCTTTATTATGAACCAATTTTAGTAATTTATTTTTAAGGGCATCTGTGTCTCCTGCTTCTGCCCAAACGCCAACTTCATTACTTTCTAAAATAGCACCAAAATCGGTGTTTTTGTCAACAGAAGCCAAAATGGGTGTTTTAGTATTGTAATATGATAAAGACTTAGAAGGTATGTTTGGAATGGTAAATTTTTCACTTAGCGAAATAATACCTATATCTGCCATTTGTACCCACTTAAAGTACTCTTTGTGAGGTAAACTATCTCGCAACCATATGTTTTCAACATTTTTAGATTGAATAAGTTTTTTTAGATTATCATATTCGTTTCCATTACCCATAATGATAAATACAAGGTCTTTTTCGTTCTTGCATGCGATGGCTAATTCAACAATATTTTCTAATTTTTGAGGAAGACCTATATTTCCACCAAAAATTGCAACTATTTTATTTTCAAGTTTTTCTTTTTTGCGTAATTCAATTATTTCAGTTTCAGGTACTAGCGGTAATTGATCGCCCCAATTAGGTAATAAATGCAATTTACTAAGCTGCACTTCTGGGTTGTGTTCTTTAATAAAGTCAATATTACCTTGAGACATACAACCAATATGATCTGATTTTTGGTAAAGTTTTTTTTCTTTTCGCCTAAAGTAGCTATGAATAAGCCCTGATTTTTTCATCATACCTAAATCAACAGCATTTTGCGGAAAAATATCTCTTAAAATAAGATAGATTTTTCCTCTTGATTTTTTTTTCAGCCATCCCGCAAGTCCATAAAGTGTAATTGGTGGGGTGGGGGTGATGATCAAATCAAAATTGAGATCTATTTTATGGTTTTTTAAAGCTTTTTTTAATTGATACGGTAGCATTAAATTAGCTATACCTTTTTTTATTAGCCCTACTCCAAAAAGTGGTAATGTACGAACGCGAAGCACTTTAATTCCGCTTTCTATTTGCAGACCAGCTTCAATATCATCGTAAATAGGGGCTACAACAGTAATATCGTGACCATTTTCGTTAAATTGAGAAACTAGTTGTGGGTATAAGTACATTGACCTATCCATTTTAGGAAAAGCAAGTGCTAAAAAAATAACCTTCATAATTTTTTGTTATTTAGACCAAACTACGCGGTTTACATAATCTACGTATGACAAAATTATTCGAACCACTTTTTCACTAACGTTTGGCATCGAATAGTCGGCTACCGGTCTAAAGTTTCGTTCAGGGTTTCTTTTTTGCACCTCAAGGGCTGCTAATGCTTGCATAATGCGTTCAGGGTTCATGCCCACCATCATTACAGAAGCTTCTTCCATTGCTTCTGGTCTTTCGTGTGCTTCTCTAATATTTAAGGCTCTAAAGTTTAGAGTAGAAGATTCTTCTGAAATTGTACCACTATCAGAAAGCACTGCAAAAGAATTATATTGTAATGCATTGTAATCAGTAAAACCTAAAGGTTTTAAAAATTGAATATTTTTGTGCGTTTTCAATTTTTTTGAGTTCAACATATTTCGCGTTCGCGGATGTGTTGAGACAATTACGGGATAATCGTATTTTTCAGCAATCTGATTTAGAGAAGTTATTAAGCCTTCAAAGTTTTTAGGGTTGCTTATGTTTTCTTCTCTGTGAGAAGAGATAACAAAGTATTTTTCTTTTTCAAGGTTTAAATCTTTTAAAACATTTGAAACTTGAATTTTAGGAAGAAATTGATGAAGTACCTCGTACATTGGGCTTCCTGTTTTGATAATTCTATCGGCAGGTAAACCTTCTCTTAAAAGGTATTCTCTCGCAATATCGCTGTATGTTAAATTAACATCTGCTACGTGATCTACAATTTTGCGGTTTGTTTCTTCTGGTACGCGCTGATCGAAACAGCGGTTACCAGCCTCCATATGAAAAACAGGAATTTTGCGTTTTTTAGCAGGTATAGCACAAAGACAAGAATTAGTATCGCCTAAAACTAAAAATGCATCTGGGTTTATATCTTCTAATACGGGGTCAATTTTGATGAGAATATTACCAACTGTTTCTGTTGCATTTTTTCCTGCAGCGTTTAAAAAGTGATCTGGTTTTCGAATGCCTAGGTCGTCAAAGAATATTTCATTTAGTTCATAATCATAATTTTGACCTGTGTGCACCAAAGTGTGCTCAATGGCATTGTTAGCGTCTAATGCGTTCAGCACGCATGCAAGTCGAATGATTTCTGGTCGTGTTCCAACAACGGTAAGTACTTTTAATTTTTTCAAAGGATAACTCTTAGGGTTTGTAAAATTCAAATTTACTAGCTTATTTTTTAGTCTAGTATTTTTCTTTCTTTTTTCGATGTATGCTTAATCAATTTAGTCTAAATCATACATTTACAAAATATGTGTCGGCATCTTCTGGATTATAAGGCTCATTAATCCAGAATAATGTAATTAGCTCTTCATCTCCAATATTCTTTATATTATGAGTGTACCAGATAGGCATGTCTACGTAAGAGGGTTCATCACCATCTAAATAGTAGTCAATTATCTCATTTGTTCCAATCTTCCGTAATTGAATTAAAGCTTTTCCGCTAATTACAGCAAACCGTTCTGCTTTTCGGGTATGAAAATGATTTCCTCTAGTGATACCAGGTACCGTTGTTGAAAACGAAAATTGACCGCTAGTTTGGGTTCTTGCAATTTCAACAAAGCTACCTCTGGGGTCTGTATGCTTTGTAAATTTAACTGGATAATGCTCTTTTGGTACATAACACCTGAAGGTATTAAACAAAGCTTTTTCAAAAGAATCTTCTAAATTTGGAAATATACCATTACCCATATAATCAGTTTTAAACTGATTTAGTAATTCTAAAATTCGAGATACTTTGTTGGTGCTTGTAGGTTTAATTTTAACTTCAAAACTATTTTTACCTATTGTTTCTGCGGCTACCTCATTTTTAATAGTTGCGATAAAAATAGCAACTAATTCATTAATGTAAATAAGACCTACTTCGCTATCTTGAATAATTTTAGGCTCTTCTCCTCGAGCTACTTTATGGCAGAAGGTAGCTACTACAGAATTATAATTAGGCTTTCCAAAAGGACCAAATACATTTGGTATGGTTAATGAGCTAAATTTTCCACCTGTTTCTGCGGCCCAAGAGATAAATAATTCTTTTCCTTCTTTTTTAGATTTTCCGTAAAGGTTGTCTCGATCTTCTTGAGATGAAGATGAAAAAATAATATGAGGCGTAACCGAAGCGTTTTTACATGCTGAGGTTAATGATTGTACAAGTTGTAGATTAGTCTCATAAATCACATTCATATCATCATGACGATTCATCGCTGCTAAGTGAACAATTATATCACATTCAGCTACAAATTTTTCTAGTGCCTGTGCATCATCAAAATAAGATCGTTTAAACGGAATTAATTTTACCGTTTCGTCTAATGATAGGGTGGTGTAGAGGTGATTGCCTACAAAACCTGCTTGACCTGTAATTCCTATTTTTTTCATAAATAGTATGTAAGTTGTTTTTAGTCTTTTGATTAAGAATTAAATTTACCAATCTGCCTGCCAGCTTTCAATGGCATATCTATAATCATCGTTTTTAGAGTCTTCTAATGACAAATCTGAAAAAACCATCAGTTTCGAGTCAATTTCTCGGGCTTTAAAGGCAGTTGCATATCCGCCTGTTATTTCTAAAACAGTTGGTTTTTTAGCTTCTAAAATAAACCGGTTTGCAACTAATATTGAAGATGGATTATCAAAGTTATCCACCTCAATTAAATTTAAAATGAAGCTGCCTTTACTGCAATAAAACCATTTTTTTTCTTTCTTATGCGCTTGCCAACCCCTAATATTTTTGATGTCTTTTGGGTTAATTATATACATGCGCACAATTTCGCGCATATCAAAGTCATTAAAAAAATGTAGTGTGCCCCGATTATCTGAAAATTGAGACCCAGGAACTAGATGATGAGTAACCATTTACAGTTGCTCTTTTATATAGTCTAAGTTAAGTAATGTTTCTTTTAATTCAGCTGGTGTTAATTGATTGGTATTATGCGAATGGTAATCTTCTATTGCGCTAATATCTGTTTCACCTTCAGAGAAGTATCTGCTATAATTTAAGTCTCTATTGTCAGCTGGTATTCTATAAAACTCGCCCATATCTTGAGCTTTCTGCATTTCTTCACGAGTGCATAAAGTTTCATATAGTTTTTCGCCGTGTCTTGTACCAATTACTTTAATATCGTTATTCGCATTAAAGATAGACTTTACCGCTTCGGCCAAATCACCTATGGTACTAGCGGGGGCTTTATTAACAAAAAGATCTCCCTGATTTCCATGTTCAAAAGCAAACAATACTAAATCTACAGCGTCTTCTAATGACATAAGAAAGCGTGTCATTTTTGGATCTGTTATGGTAAGAGGTGTTTTCTCTTCAATCTGTTTTACAAATAAAGGAATTACAGAACCTCGTGAAGCCATTACATTACCGTAACGTGTTAGACACACGATGGTGTCATCATTGGGTATATTTCTTGAAGCAGCAACGGCTACTTTCTCCATTAAAGCTTTACTAATACCCATAGCATTAATAGGGTAAGCTGCTTTATCTGTGCTTAAGCATATAATACGTTTCACTTTGCAGGCAACGGCTGCATCTATTGTATTTTGTGTTCCAAATACATTCGTTTTTGCAGCTTCAATAGGAAAAAATTCGCAAGAAGGTACTTGTTTTAAGGCCGCGGCATGAAAAACATAGTCAACACCACTCATTGCTCTCAAAATACTGTTGTAATCACGAACATCACCGATATAAAATTTTATCTTTTCGTTTTTAAGCGTATTTCGCATGTCATCTTGTTTTTTCTCATCTCTAGAAAAAATTCGAATTTCTTTGATATTTGTTTCTAAAAAACGATTCAATACCGCATTTCCGAAAGAGCCTGTACCGCCTGTTATAAGTAGTGTTTTGTTTTTGAACATTGTATTTATGGATTATTCTTTAAGACGATGAAGTTTAGTTTTTAACTTTTTTTACGCCGTTTTAGTT
Organism: uncultured Flavobacteriaceae bacterium; assembly: GCA_947486785.1. Taxonomy (GTDB): domain Bacteria; phylum Bacteroidota; class Bacteroidia; order Flavobacteriales; family Flavobacteriaceae; genus Maribacter_C. The sequence goes on from CANKUU010000006.1 coordinate 32,221, forward strand.
AATGTTTTTTTGTTGTATTACTTTAGGTAAACGATAATAATTGATAATTTGTATATGGTTTTGAAATTAATCGAAAGAAAAATGTAGGTTCTTTCTCCTTTTTTGTGTGATAAAAATCATCTTTTTAGACGTAAAGGCAATTAATCTTTTGCTATATGCTACCAATAATAGGGTAAAATTATTAATTAAATTGAACCGATGAAAGTATATATAAATTATTCTTTTTAAATCAGGTTTAGAATTTAGAACTAAAGTAGTCGTTTTTCAATCAATTTATATTTAACGACCTAGCTATACTAAAGAAAAACTTTAATAGTTTAATATATTAATTAGGTTAATAGGTCTTTATATCAAAAGATGTTAGAAAGGTACTAATTTAGCCACGTAACATCTATAAGAAAAATTTACTTATTTTTTAATTTATATGCTTAAAAAATTAATTGAGCTTAAGAACAATTCGGGCTTCATGAAGTATTTTAAAAATACATCATGGCTAATGATCGAAAAAATACTTCGAATTGTTGCAGCTTTGACGATTGGCGCCTGGGTTATTAGGTATCTAGGACCTACTGACTACGGAATTTTAAGCGTTGCACAGGCTTTTGTAGGCTTATTTATTGCATTTTCGTCTTTGGGCCTTGATGGTTTATTAGCCAGAGAATTGGTTGGTAATGCAGATAAAAAAAACACACTTTTAGGAACTGCTTTTGTGATGCAAACCTTGGGGTCTACTATACTCACAGGTTTTTTATTGATTGCTATTTATTTTAGGCAAGAAGATAGTTTAAGTAGTAAAATAATGCTTATTCTAGCTTTAATGACTTTTGTTAATAGCTTTAATGTAATAGGCGCGTATTTTCAAAGTATTGTTAAAAGTAAGATGCCGGTCATAACTAGTATTGTTGGCTTAGTAATTTCTTCTTTAATTAAGGTCTATTTAATCTTAAATAACTTTTCATTAATTTATTTTGCTTACGCTCTTTTATTTGACACCGTTTTTTTAGCGCTTGGTTTAATTTATGTTTATCACAAGAGTAACGAGTCTTTATTTAAGTGGAAGTTTTCTAGCTCTTTAGCTAAATCTCTTATTTCTGATAGCTGGCCCCTTATAATGAATACTATTTTTATATCGATCTATGTGCGCATAGATCAAATAATGATAGAAGCCTTTATGGAAGCTGAATTTGCTGGTCAATACAGCGCAGCAGTAAATTTAAGTCAGGCTTGGTATTTTATTCCAGGTATTATTAGTGGGTCTCTTTTCCCTGCGATTATAAATGCTAAAAGAAGTAATGAGTCTCTTTACAAAGATAGGCTTCAACAATTATACGATTTAATGGTAGTGATAGCATTGGCTATTGCCATTCCAATGACATTTTTAAGTGATTGGGTAGTTTCTATTATTTATGACGATCAGTTCTATCTAACAGGTGGTGTTTTGAGTATTCATATTTGGTCTGGTGTGTTTGTTTTTCTTGGAGTTTCTGTTCAGAAATGGATTTTAGCAGAGAATTTACAACGCGTAAGTACCTTTACTCGTTTTATTGGAATGGCTGCAAATATTATCTTAAACTATATATTAATACCTACTTACGGAATCTACGGAGCCGCATTTGCAACGCTATTTTCTCAAGCTATTTCGGTACTTTTTGCGCCATTGCTGTTTAGAAAAACTAGGCCTTCATTTTTTATGATGATTAAAGCGTTAAGCTTTGTTAATTTATTTAAAAAAATTAGGTAAATAAATTAAGTTATATTTTAAATAGATGGTAATCTAGGCACTTTCAGGAGTAAGTCATTTTTTAAAAATAGGATAGTACAATACTCCCAATCTGCAGGACAGCTTAAAGGTACTACTTAGTTTATTATGACGCTTTTTTCTTCATGTGATATACTTGAATAGGAGGTAGTTTTCCTATCTCTGTATGCCTTCTTTTTGTGTTATAGAATTCTATATATTCGTTTACCATTTCATATAAGTCAAGACCTCCGTTAGGAGGATTAAGATATATCTTTTCATATTTGATAGACTTCCAGAAACGTTCGATATAAATATTGTCTAGAGCCCTTCCCTTGCCGTCCATCGATATTTGAATATTATGGCTCTTAAGCACTTCGATATATTGGGTACTGGTATATTGAGAGCCCTGATCTGAATTATGTATTTCAGGCGCACCATGTTTACTGATAGTATCTTCTAATAGGATATGGATACTTATAGTTTTTAGGGTCTTTGATGGTGGTTCAAAATAAGAACTATATATCTGAAAATCAACAGATTGAATTGCTACCGAAAGTGCCTGGTTAAATAGCCGCAATTGCGCTTTTAAAGAACTTGTTAGTACTATATGGTTTAGGTGTCAAATTAATTTTTTAAAATTAATTTGGCTAGTTTAAAGCTGTAGAGTAAGCCAAATTAGCCGTTTTTAACATTTTTAAAGTTAAATAGTATTGCTTTTTACATCTTAGCAGAAGCCTTAAATAAAATTTGATAACGTAAGAATGTACCCTTTAATTTTTTTTAGATGCTTTAATTTATTGATTTAACGTTATAAATAGTTAGGGCGTAGTGTTACTTCTCCATAGTTTTTGGTAATCACTAAATACCTTTTGCATAGTATAATTAGCGAGTACTTTTTTTATTCCATTCTGTCCCATTTCTTGCAATTTGTTTGGGCTAGTTACTGCATATTCGATGGCTTTTGTAAGTTCTTCTGTATTTTTTGGCTTAACGCATAAACCACATTTTTGTTTGCTTTCAATATCAAGCATTTGCGGAATAGCGCCTACATTGGTTGCAATTATTGCCGCCCCCATGGCCATACCTTCGAGAACTACATTTGGGAAACCTTCGGTGTAACTTGGAAGAGCAACCATGGAATGAGCTCTCATTTTTTCTAAAACCTTAGACTTCTCTAAGGCTCCTTCAAATATAAGCCAGGCACCACTAGCTCTTTTTTTAGCTATTTCCATTAAAGCAACTTTCGTGTGCTCTTCGTAGGGGCCAACTAAGGTTAAGCATTCTACTTTTTCAATTACGGCACAGGCCTCAACAAGTTCAAAAACACCTTTTTGTTTTACTACATGGCCAACAAACAATATGTTGCCAGGAGGTCTTTTTTGATAATTTTCATTTACAGTGATACATTGATTAGCTACACCAATTGAAATTGGGTTAGGCATTTGACAAATATTTGTAAATCCTTTAGATATTAGTGTATTGTAAGAGAGTAAATCAAGGACTATTGAGTATTTGCTTTTTTTTATAACCTTACTTATTAGCTTGTATTCCCAGTTAGGTTGTTCGGCTAATTGAGGTATTCGACCAAACCTCCAATGTGCGATAACAGGTATATTGTTTTGTTTTGCTAACCTAATAATTAATAAATCTTTTAGCAGAGAGTAGGAGGCGCTACTTACTAAATGAATAATGTCAGGCTTGTTCTTAATTAGATTTTTTACTTTTTTGTAGATCCGAAAAGAATTTATAATACCGGTATAAATTCTAGTAAATTGAGACCTCGAGGTAATTCGGCGATGCTTACTTGAAGAATCGCATAATGTTAATGCTATTTCTTTATTCTCTAAGGTTTTGTAGTAATCGGTTACATTTACAGTCCAAGAAGCGATTCCGCCTATAGGTGGCGGTAAAGGAGCAACTAGTACTACGTTGAGAAGTTTTTTGGGTGGCATTAGTTTTGCTTTTTAATATTGTTATTTATTCAATACCTATGGTTGTTTGAATAAGAAACTGTCTTTCGATAGCTCAAATAATTTTTGAAATAAAGGCGTCAAAATTATCAATATGTTTTTTGTAATAAAAAGACTTTTCTGCTTCACGCTGTGCAGCGGCCTTAAATTTACTTTTTAGAGTATGGTCTAAATTTATAGCTTTAGTGAGCGCCTTTACTAATGCTTCAATGGTATTGTCGGTAACAATAAAGCCATTGGTATTTTCGTGTAAGTATAATCCAATATCGCTTGTTAAGTTTGCTATTACAGGAAGACCTGCCGCTAAACTTTCTACGAATTTTGTTGGAAATCCGGCATTTGCGTATCGCATGTTTGGTCTAATTAATACAGAAAAATCAGCTTTTGCTAAATTTTCAGGTATTTCATTTTGATTTATTCTGCCATGAAAAACAATTGTTTGGCCTAGTTCTTTTAATAATTCTCTTTCCTCTCCTAAAACGTCTTGAATTTGTTCTGGACTGGGGCCGAATAAATGCAGTTTAATTGAATGCCCTTGATCTACAATTTTTTTGACACTCTTAATGATAATATCTATGGAGTCTTTTTTTGCTGGAACCCCTGCATATAAAAGATTTAGGCTCTTTTGATCGAAAGAACTAACCTGGTCAAATTTCCATTTTTCATCATCAAGGTCGAACAGCTGAGGTATTCTAATTGTGGTCATTCCCTTTTCTATAAAATACTTTTGTAGAAAAGAACTAATAGCTATGACTCCATCACATTTTGGTATTAATTTTTGAATTGCAAAATTCATATCCCAAAACATCGGACTCCATTTGCCTCCATTTATTTGCACAGGATCGTACCATTCGACAATATCGGTTATTAGTTTTATGTTATTTTTTTTTACATATTTTAAAAGCGGTTGTAGATATGTTGCGCTATTTCCGTAGTAAATAATAATATCACATGCTATGGCTTTTTCTTTTAAAATTGCAATGGTCATTTTACCTGAAAACATTACCTGTTTTGCTCTATTAACTAAAGAGGGTTTATTAGGTATGTTAAAGTATCTAAAATCTTGATAATTGCCTGATAAACAGTTGGGGTCATCTGTACGCATACACTTTCCTATGTAAACCACATCATAACCAATACTTTTTAATATTTTACCTATACCGATAACTCTCGTACTTGCAGCATCACCAAACGGAAAATTAAATCTACCAACGATTGCTACTGTTTTTTTTTTCTTGTTCAAGATGTGCTAATTTTATTTAATAGTTTTAATGGTGTGTATTTTAAATTTTTCATTGTAAGCGTTTATTACACCTAAAAAGATGCAAGAAACCGAGAATAGGTTAAAGTAACCTATCATTATTGGTTCAACAAAAAACACCAAAATGATACAAATACTGTAAGATAAAACTAAGGCGTTAAAAGATAATTCTTTAGGGTGAAGCGCTAGTGCTTTTTTAATGTCAAAAAAAGATTTAAAATGAAAAAAAATCAAGAAAATCATAGGCAATATTCCACCAATCATAGCTACATCTAGCCAAAGGTTGTGTGCGAAACCAAATTCATTTTTACTCCAACCCATTGGCTTTGTAAATATGTTTTCTGCTGCTTTTTCCCACCTTTGGCTTCTTCCTCCAGCACTTGCAACATTTTTTGAGTCTTCCATTCTACTAGCGTACACACTCATCCAATCGGCATCTTTATCAAAATTAACCTGAGTAGCGAAAAGGCCAATAAATACAACAAGACCGAGCAACATTGGAAGGTTTTTCTTAAGGGACTGTTTTTTTAACGCATACAATACTGTTATTAGTATTGAAATAAAGCCAATTGCCAATTGAGTTCTACTACCAAGTCTAATAACACAAATTAAGGAAAGAAAGAATATGACTCCACTAAAAATTTTAAAACTTAAACTAAGTTTTAATTGCTTTATTAGAAGTAGACCAGGTAAACTCATATTGAATAAAAAATAAGAACTCATATTTGTTGCATTTAGTACACTACCATTCCAAAATAACGGTAAGTTTCTTTCAACTGAGGCAAAACCACCTTTTAGAAATACTTGTAAAACCGAAATCATTGGTGTTATAGAAAAAGTAAAACCAATACAAATAAGAAGAATAAATAAGTTTTTATGACTACAAAATTGATTTATAAAGTATTTCCCTAAAAGATAAAATCCTGGAGGTATAATGGCATAAACAAAGATATATTGTTGCCCGCCAGTTGGATCAAAACTGTAAAAAAGAGCATAGGTAATTGAAAATATACTAATTAGTACATAACCTTTATCTAAATTTTTTAAAAGGAAGTCTTTTTTGAAAAATATTAAGGTAACGGCAATCCAACCAAAAACATATCCTCTAGCATATGGATCTAATAAGTATAAAAATAGACTCATACTTATAGGAAAATCAAAAGACTTAAAGTATTTTATTGTTGCGTTCATTAGTTATTTCTAAAAAAAAATACTGTGCTTTTAGCGTCTATTTTTATAACTGTAATTCTTCATCAGTATACGTATCATAAGATGAAATTTAATAGTTCTTTTTAAAGAAACGCAAAAAAATATAGTTTTATAAAGTTAGGCAGCGATTTATAATAAACTTAAAGATTAATAAGTCATTAAAATATTTTTCGTTTTAAATTTCCAAGTCTAATCAAGGTGATTTTGAAAAATAAGAAGGCCGCATCTTTGAGTGTAACAATTTTGTAATTGTATACTAATTCATTATATCGGTTTTTTGTAAAATTATTTGCTTTGGGTTGTGATAAGTCATAAAGGAATATGTCATCACCTGAAATTTTAAATATAATATTTATGTCAATGGGTTTTAATCTTTTACCAAAACTTTTTAAAATAGTATAGTCTATTTTTTTTGTGGTAAGTAAATATTGAACATTTGACGGTAATGGTTTAAAGCCATATAGATCAATACAACAATTATCACTAGTTAGATCAAGATGTTTAGCTAGGTTTTTGTTTTCGTAAAAAGCATCGTAAATACTGTTCGATTCTTCTAAACGAGAAAAATTAAAATTTGATTGAATGTTGTATCTTAAAGTAACTTGATAAGCAGTAGTATTCTGAAAATTATGAGTGCCTGCCTCCCCAAAATTGGTAGATAAAGCAATTTTTGGATATAAGAAATATTTATTTGTTTCAATCAAATATACGATGTAGTATTTTAACCAAGATTTTTCGGACCAGCTAGTAACCGTATAAGGTATGGTAGAAGGTTTTACCTGCAGAATTTGATTGGTTTCATACCATTGTATAAAAGATTGCCATTGTACTTTAGTCCAACATTGACCCCATGATGCGGCATACTGAAAATACCAGTTATCAAAACCATCCTCTATAGGAGAAAAATTTTGATGAGTTTGTTGATTTAATTGGTGATTATAGAGTGAGATACCGCCTATATAGTCTTTGTCACTACTAAATTTTAATGCCTCAACTGCGTATCTATAAAACGTTGGCGCTACAAGAAGATCATCTTCAAGTACAATAACACTACCATACTCAACAGCAAAATTAGCACACTTGATTATATGTTTTCTTAAGCCTAAATTTTCTTCGTGATATTTGATGATTTTTTCTCCGAATGACCAAATAAATTGTTTAGCAATTTTTAATACTTCGTTATTTGTTTCGTGATAGTCGATACTAATTATCAAGGGAATTTCATCAAATTCTTTATAATCAGCAAGCGCAAGTGAATTTAAAATTCTTGCCAAACAATCTGGCCTATTGTAAGCCACAACAACGATTGGAGTAATGGTGTTTTTCAATGTCATTGCTTTTAGCTTAATCTTTTTTGCATTTTAAAGTAACAAACATTCTCATAACTTTAAAGTCATTTAAAATTTATAAAGAAAAGTTGTTATGCAAATATAATTGTTAAATGGTAGGATTACTACCAAAGCTAAAAAACGTTTTTAAAACAAGTTTATTGTAAGAAATTAATCTCTTATATTTTTGGGAAAAATCTGTTTTTTGTAATTACTGGTTAGTAGGGGGCGTAAATCTTACATTGTTCCAAGAGCAGTTTTGCCATTTTACATCAAACCTACTATACGGTGCATACTTACCCTGAACTTCAATTATTAATTCATTTCCGTTTGTAAAATTGCAGTTTGTAAAAAGTATATCTTCTGTTTTGTAATAAGTAACTGCAACAGAATTAAAGTCTCTAAAATTACAATTAGTAAATTTATTTCTACTTGCTTTAACACTAAAATTGGTAGCAGACCCTACGTTAAGAACTCTATCCACATTTTTAACTGTTATATGCTCAAAATTATTATCGTGTCCCATACTAGCAGCATCACGATCGCCACCTTCTCCGACAGCTCCGTCATTATTATCTCTCCAGGTAATGGCTTTATAGGTGTTCTCAATAGTCATATTTTTAATGGTGTTGTGATGAGCTCCATTTAAAATAAAAAGGCTAACTTCTGATGGTTCTTTTCCTGGACCAATTATTTTACAGCCATCCATTGTATTGTTTTTAACTCCTGAAAAATTAAACTCAAAGGTGGTATTTTTAGCGATACAGTTCTTAAACGTATTATTTTCGGCTAAATCTTTCATGTCGAATCCATGTCCAGTATGAAAAAGATCTCCAACACGTTCCGCGTAACTATTTTCTATTCTTGAATTATTTGTGCCATTGGAAAATAAGAAATAGTAATCGGTTGGGTTAGTGGCGTTATTACTATAGGCCTTAGAGTTTTTTATCAAACCGTAATCAGCACCAGCCAAATTATAACCTTCTGCACCAGCATTTAGAATGAAGCAATTTTCAATTTTTACATTATTTCCTTTTAAATTGAAACCAAAACCGTCGTAGCTATTTCTATTTTGAATGCCAATATTTACAGAAATAATATTTTTAAATGTATTATGGGTGGCTCTTTCAATATTAAGTACCGCTTTAGAGTATCCAGTAATTTGAAAATTCTCAAATTCAATATAACTATGATACGATGTAATAGCCTGTCCACTGCCCGGTGTACCTGTTAGTAAAGGCATCTCACTTGCACTAATTCTATCGCCATAATTGAAGGTCGATTCTTGACTACTAGATATATCACCAGGAGAATTTTTGTAACCAACAAACCGTATTGGATTTCCACTAGACCCATTGTTTTGTGTTAGAAGTTCTTTATTACCATAATTACCCGCCTTTACGTAAACTATGTCTCCTGCTCTTGCAACGTTTAAGGCATGCTCTATACTCCAAGCAGAAGATTCTGATTGACCATTATTTGAAGAATTTCCGCTAGTGGTTACGTAATATCCTGTCCTAGATCCTTGTGAAGGGTTTGATTGTTGAACAGTTATAGTAATTGATTTAGAATTTGTTAATCCTTCGGCATCTCTAACTGTTAAATTAACAACATAAGTTCCAGCCGTTGTAAAGGTATGCGATGGTGTAGCATTTGTTGCTGTTTCTCCATCTTTAAAATCCCATAGGTAGCTAACGATGCCTTTGTCATCTGTTGAATTTTGACCTGAAAATTCAACATTCAAAGGAGCTTTACCTACCACTTTATTAGAGTTTACTACAGCAATTGGAGCTCTATTTTGTGCGGGCTCAGCAATTACAGTAACCGTTTTAGTACTCGAGAGTCCTTCTTCGTCCGTTACAACTAGTTCAACTACATAGGTACCTGGTGTTGTAAATTTGTGCCTAGGGTTTGATGTAGTTGAGGTTGATCCATTTTTAAAGTCCCATGCGTAATTTACTACTCCCTTATCATCTGTAGAATTATCACCAACAAATTGTACATTTAACGGAACTGTCCCAGAGGATGGAGTAGCAATAGCTACAGCAACAGGAGCCTCATTAGCTTTGGGCAAAACAGTTATGGTAATATCTTTTTTGTTAGATAAACCATTTTCATCAGTAACCGTTAACTCAACTACATACGTGCCAGCAGTTGTAAAGGTATGAGCTGTATTTGCTGAATTTGCTGTGCTACCATCCTTAAAGTTCCAAAGATAACTTGATATGGCGTTGTCATCTGTTGATTTATCACCAGTAAAAGAAATTTCTAAAGGGGCCTCTCCTGTTAGTTTGTTTGCAGTTGCAATTGCTTTAGGTGCTTGGTTAGGTGTTTCGTTAACAGTAATGGTTACATTGTCTGTTGATGAGAGTCCATCTTCATCGGTAACTGTTAGTACTACTTGGTACGTGCCGATTGCTGTAAAGGTATGAACAGGATTAGAAGAACTAGACCTAGCTCCGTCATTAAAATCCCAAGCGTAAGATTTAATTTTGTTGTCGTCACTTGAGTTACTTCCTGTAAAAGTTACTGATAAGGGAGCATTGCCAGTAGTAGGAGATCCATCTGCAACCGCAATTGGCGCATTATTATTTTGTTGCTGCTCTTCTTCATTAGTTCCGTTACCTTCTTCTTCGGTGTTGTTTTCTTCTTCGGTGTTGTTTTCTTCTTCGGTGTTGTTTTCTTCTCCGGTGTTATTTTCTTCTTCGGTGTTGTTCTCTTCTTCGGTGTTGTTTTCTTCTTCGGTGTTGTTTTCTTCTTCGGTGTTGTTCTCTTCTTCAGTATCGTTTTCTCCTTCAGTTTCTGGTATTGCATCCGAATCTTTAGCTACTTCATATGTAACTACTAATTTAGGACCAATTCCTAAATGGTGTTCTTTTGAGGCAAAGGCCAAATCATTTGCGCCTTTATGATCTAAGACTAGAGTTGAATTTTCAGGTGCGATGTTCTCCGTATTCAAAGAAATTGACTCCGTCGATCCTAAATGATATTCTTTTAAAATTGAGCCTAATTCCATATCTATTTCTGGCGCAGTTTCTGCTGATAAGTTATTTTCTGTCCAACTACTGGTTTCAGCTTTATATACAGTTACTTTACCATTTCCATCATCACTATCAATGGTAAACTGAAGTTTAACATCAACAATTTTACCTCCAATAGCTTCAATTGGATTAAGGTTAAACATTAAATAACTTGTTCTATAATCCTCTTGTAATCTTACAATACTTTGATTATACCCTTTGCCGCTTTGAATATGAGCGTCATGAATGGCAGAGAAACTTGTGGTTCTAACTTCAATATCGTCATCTTCGGTTGTGTTTTCTTCAGGAGATTCTTCAGGAGATTCTTCTTCAATAGTTCTTTCTTCTTCGGTAGTGTTAGATGAAGAATTACCTAAAGTCTCAGCTAATAAATCAGAATCTTTGGTACATGCTAAATTCACTATAATGGAAGAGATGATAAAAATAATAAAGGTAAAGTGAACTTTGGTAAGATTAAATTTCATTTTTCTATTAACTAATTGTGACTACTTTAAACTAATTGGCGGTAAACTTGAATTTTGGGCTGGTTTTAAAATTTGATTATTTTATTGATAAAGGACATTAAAATATTTAATTACTAAAGACTGTTTTAATGGAATTTGGTGTTTTTTATTTCTAAATATTGGACTTGTATCGGATCAAAAATTTAGGAAATAGCCTACAATTAGAATTCGTAAATCGTTGTAAATTTAAAGCTGCAAACTTAAAAATTAATTTTTTGTAAATCGTTGTAAAGCGATTATTTTCGATGAAATGCACAAAATTGTGATTTTTTTAAGAAAAAGATGTGCTTTTTGAGAACTGTTCTCGGTATTTTAGTTGAAATAGGCAGCGATGTAATAGAAGCTTTAACCTTTATTGTACATTTTCTGTAAAAAGTAAAAACCTCGATATGTGAATATCGAGGTGGTATCTACGTATAATAAAATGGTATGGTTTAGTTGGGTTTGGTAAAACCTAGGTTTGACCAATGGCAATTTTGATAACTGGCATCTACTTGATAGGTCGCTCCTCCTTTTATACGTTCTATTTTGAAATTTCTTACATTATCAATCGTACAGTCGATTAATCTCGTGTTAGAATTTGCTCTATCAACTTCAAATAAAAAATCAATATTTGAAAATGAACAGTTGGTGAAAGTATTATTGTCGGCGCTACTAGCATTATTTGTTTCTAAAAAATGAGAAAAGGCTATTGCTGAAAACGCATCTTTTACTTGAATGTTTAAAAAGGTATTGTTATCACTTGTATCATTTACATCGCCCGCTAAGCCATCATTCCAATCGCTAAATTTTATAGAACAGTTAGTTAATATGATATTTTCATAATGGTTGTTTCTAGCCCCATTTGCCAGTCGCATTCCACTAGCATCTCTTGTACGAGCATTAACATTAGCTTCTTTTTCAACTCTTCCATTTTTAAAAATATTACTCGTAGTTTTTGGAAATTGAACTTCTAAAAAAGTATTCAATATTGAAAACTCATCAACAATGTTGCCCGTTATGGCACTTTGTCCTTTTGCTACTATGCCATGACCTAAATGAGTTAATGCGCCAACTCGATGTACAAAAGTATTTTTAAAAAGTGAATTAACTGTTCCTCCGCCAATTAGGAAATAATAATCAGTTGGATTTATGTTATTGTCAGCATATACTTTATTGTTATAGGATTTTATTCCAGACCCATTTTGAAAAGTAATGCCTTGGGCTCCACAATTCAACGCAAAGCTATTGTGTAATTCTATGTTATCACCTTCAATAATAAAACCTAGTCCTGTATAATTTAAATGTTTGTTACTGGTTGCTGTAGGGTAGGTGTGGTTAGGGTTATAATCTCCTATTTTCGAAACGATTATATTTTTAAATAAACCATTGTTCGCCTTTGCGTATAAACCGTTTTTAAATTGAGTTATCTGAAAATTTTCAATTTGAACGTATGGTTCAACTATTTTTAAAGCAGTACCTTGACCTTCTCCGTTTGGTGCTGCTCCTGTTAATAGAGGCATTTTATTAGGGTCTAGTGTATCGCCGTAGGTGAAGGTAGAGCCTTCATTACTTACAATATCACCTGGCGTATTAGTATATCCAATAAACTTAATAGGCTTATTTGAAGTTCCTGAGTTATCAGCAAGCAATTCTTTATTACCATAATTTCCTGCTTTTATGTATACAATATCTCCTGCGGTGGCATTTTCAAATGCATGTTCAATACTCCACGCATTAGCCTCAGATCGTCCATCATTTGATGAGCTTCCATTAACTGAAACAAAGTAGGTGTTTTCTGTGGATTCTGTATTTCCATTTTCTTCTTCTGTCTCTTTATCTGTTTCTTCTTCTTCTTCTTCTTCTTCTGATTGCCCAATTTCGGGGCTATCTTCCGGTGCCATGTAGGTAATTACCAATTGCGGCCCTTCATTTGAGGGATGTTCTTTAGATGCGAAAGCAAGGTCGTTTCCTGAATTATGGGTTAATACTAAAGTGGTTTTTTCGGCTTCAATTTCATTAAAATCTAATGTAACTTTTTGGGGTAAGCCTACTTTGTATTCTTTATTTAAACTGGCCAGTTGTTTTTTGGGTTGTGGCGCATTGGCTACTGTTAAGTTCTCCTCTGTCCAGTTCGTTTGGTCTCCTTTGTGCACGTTTATACTCCCGTCACCCTCATCACTTGCAACAGAAAATTGCAAAACAGCTTTTGTTATTGCCCCATTTACTTCGCTAAGGTCGAACATAAGATAGCTTGTTCTATAGTTTTCTTGCAAACGAACTATAGACCGATCATAACCTTGGTTCTCTTGAACATAAGCATCATTAATGGGTGAAAACGTATACGTTCTACTTACTAAATTACTTTCTGATGGTTCTTCAGTGGACGGATCTTCGACACCTATTTCGGGTTCGTTAATTACGGCGTCAAGTAATAAATCAGAATCTTTGTTGCAGGAAAATAATAAAGTAATAACTGCCATTATTAAGGTCATCTGACTTACTTTTTTTAGGGTGATTTGCATAGGTAGGTAAAATTTGGGGGGTAATAAAGATTTTGGGATAATTTTTGTTGCCAATTATAAATAGGTATTTTTTTAGAATTGGTAACAAGGTTTATTGGGTTTGATTTTTAGTCTTTGTTATTATTTGACAACAAAATTTACTAGGTTAAGGTAAATCTCAGAATGCCACTTTTTTATGATTTGTAATGGTTAAACATGTTCTTATAACTTTTGAAAAAAGAATATGTTTTGATCTATTGTACTATTTTAGACGAACTACATAGTTTTGCTAATAAATTCGATAAACTGTTTTTTTTGAAGGCTAAGAATCATGTTTTTTGTCGATGTACAACACTTATAAATTCTTATTTAATGTAAAATTGACTCCTATAAACTTGTTTACATATGATTCTTTTGAAAATTGAAAACTAAGGTCAATATTTAGAATTATCTTATTTATAAGACTGTAGCGCTATGAGTTTATCTTTAAGTTTTGGTAAAGAAATTTGAAGATATTAATAAACTAATTATCTTTTAATAAGTGAACTATTGAGCTTATTTTAGAGAAGAAATAGTGAAGTTGATAAAAACATTATAGCTAACAAGAATTAGTAGAAGTGGAGCAGTTTTAAAAATAAGGCGGCTATTGTTTAGAATAGGGGTAAAAATTAAAACAATACATTAAAAGGCAGAAACGTAATAGTATCTTTATTAACCTGAAGTTATTCGTATTTACGCTAAAAATTTAGTTTCAATTGGTTTTGTCGATTTTGAAAATCGTATATCAATTGCTAAGCTAATCTTCGAATTTGAAGCTAAAACTCTTTGAGAAATCACTTTTAAAAAGGTAAAAAAGGGCTCTTTTTTAATTCTAACAAAAGTGAATAAGCACAGCATTTTATCTTTACTAAAAAAATCTCCATGATATCAATTACGTAGAAATATAAAGATATCTAATGGAGATTTTAATGTGTAAAAAGTAAGCCTAGCTCTTTGATTTTATTTAGAGTCTGCCGTCAACTTTTCCTTTAAGTATGCCTTTAACATCATATAAAATACTTTTGTTATTTAACATTGCATTTAAATCTAGTGACAAAAATTCTTTATGAGCTACAGTTAGTACGATGGCATCAAACTTCGCATTTGGCAGTTTATTGGTAGTTTTTAGTTGGTATTCATGTATTACTTCGTTTGGATCAGCCCATGGATCATATATAGTAACATCAGCTCCATAACTTTGAAGGTTATTAATTACATCAACTGCCTTGGTATTTCTAACATCAGGACAGTTCTCTTTAAAGGTGACACCAAGTACTAAAATGTTAGAATTTTTTATTTTAATATCTTTCTGGACCATTAATTTAATAACCTCGGAAGAAACATATTTGCCCATTCCATCATTCATACGTCTGCCAGCAAGTATTATTTCTGGATGATATCCATATTCTTGTGCTTTTTGAGCAAGGTAATAAGGATCTACCCCAATACAATGTCCGCCAACTAAACCTGGTTTAAATGGAAGGAAATTCCATTTGGTACCTGCGGCCTTTAAAACTTCATTGGTATCTACACCCATGAGGTTAAAAATTTTCGCCAGTTCATTTACAAAAGCAATGTTGATATCTCTTTGCGAATTCTCAATAACTTTTGCCGCTTCGGCAACTTTTATAGATGGGGCTAAGTAAGTGCCAGCCGTAATAACTGAAGCATATAGCTCATTAATTTTTTGTCCTGTTTGTGGTGTAGAACCTGCTGTTACTTTCAATATTTTTTCAACCGTATGTTCCTTGTCTCCTGGGTTTATTCTTTCTGGTGAATACCCGACAAAGAAATCAACATTAAATTTTAGACCGCTAATTTTCTCTAAAACGGGTACACATTCGTCTTCTGTGACACCAGGATAAACAGTAGATTCGTATACAACGATATCTCCTTTCTTTAAAACTTTACCCACCGTTTCGCTTGATTTATATAGCGGCGTTAGGTCGGGTCTGTTGGTACTGTCTACTGGTGTAGGTACGGTTACAATAAAATAGTTGCAATCGTTAAGAATATCTAGTTTATTAGTGCAATAGAGGCCAATTTCTGAAGATGATTTATCTTTTGTAACCTCCTTTAGAAGCGTTTCACTTACTTCAAGGGTGCTGTCATAACCGCTTTGTAGTTCAGATATTCTACTTTCATTTATATCAAAACCTATTACAGAATATTTGGTAGCAAATAATCGGGCTAGTGGTAGGCCAACATAGCCTAAACCTATTACAGCAATTTTAGTGTTGTTCATTTAGAAATAATTATAAGATTTTATAAATAAATATGTGCACATGTATAGCAGTTAAACTTAGCGTTCTAAATTTTCCCAGTACCATTTTATTGCTTCTTTAAGACCTGCTTTGATATCAAATTGTGGGTTGTAGCCTAAAAGATCTTTAGCTTTTTCAATAGACGCCAAGGAATGAGGAATATCTCCTGCACGTTCTGGGCCATGCAATATTTCGATCGATCCTATTTTTGAATCATATGCGGTTAGATATTCTTTAACTATCTGTATCAACTCGATTAATGTGGTACGATCACCAAAAGCAACGTTGTAAACATGATTCGCAGAAGCTGAAGGTGCAACAATAGCTCTTACATTAGCTTCTATCACATTGTCAATATAGGTAAAATCTCTAGAATAACTACCATCACCATTTATCGTCGGAGATTCATGATTTATGAATGACAAAACAAATTTAGGAATTACGGCTGCATATGCTCCATTGGGGTCTTGATGTCGCCCAAAAACATTAAAGTATCGAAGGCCAATTGTTTCCATGCCATAAGTTTTTCCAAAGACGTCTGCATAAAGCTCATTAACATATTTGGTTATGGCATAAGGAGAAAGTGGTTTGCCTATTTTATCTTCTACTTTTGGTAATGATTTAGAATCTCCATAAGTGGAAGAGCTGGCAGCATATATAAAACGTTTTACACCTGCTTCTCTTGTGGCAACTAGCATGTTTAAAAAACCAGAAACATTTACTTCATTACTGGTTATAGGGTCATTTATTGATCTGGGTACCGAACCCAAAGCTGCCTGATGTAAAACATAATCTATTCCTTCAGTTGCTTTTTTACAGGTGTCTAAATCTCTTATGTCGCCTTCAATAAAATTAAAGTTTGGATTTGATAAAATGGGTTCTAAATTCTTTATTTTACCAGTAGCTAAATTATCTAAAACCCTGACTGTATTTCCATTTTTAAGAAGCGCTTTGCATAAATTTGATCCAATGAAACCTGCTCCACCAGTAACTAATATATGGTATTTTGAATTTAATTTTAAATGTTTAATGTTCATGTATTTATTCAATTTTAAAAATTCTGGTTTACTTTGGAGATAGATTTCATTTCGTTAAACGTATATTTATAGCTTAAATTGCTGATTCTACTTTCTGTTTTAGTTTTTGTTAACCTAATTTTTTATTCAAAGAGAAGAAGTTTATTTGGCTTTAACTGTACTTTAATTTTTTTTTGCTAAAATTATTCTAAAAGAGTATACCAGTCAATTAATTTTCTGACCCCCTCGTTAAGCTCAATTTTATGTTTCCAGCCTAAATTATTTAGCTTAGTTACATCAGTTAATTTTCTTAAGGTTCCATCCGGTTTTTCAGAATTAAATATAAATTCCCCTTTGAAACCAACTTCTGTTTTTATTATATCTGCTAACTCTGCAATTGAGATATCGACACCTGTCCCAATATTAATGTGTGTATTTCGAATATTTTTTTCATCAATATAGGTATCTGAAAAATTTCTTTTTTCCATCAAAAAAACGCATGCATCTGCCATGTCTTCGGACCATAAAAATTCGCGCATTGGCTTACCGCTGCCCCAAATTTCAACTGAAACCGTTTTATCTATTAAACGAATCCCGTATTTATTCAATATGGTTAATATTTTTTCTTTATCCGAGTTTCCATTAACACCCTCAATAGGCAGTTTATTGAGGTCTTGTGCTATAATATCCCAGTTGTCATTATCTAGTGCTTTACCCAATATGATTTTACGAATTAAAGCTGGTAAAACATGTGATTTTTCTAAATCGAAATTATCATTAGGACCATAAAGGTTGGTAGGCATAACAGAAATATAGTTGGTGCCATATTGCAAATTATAACTTTCACAAAGCTTTATTCCTGCAATTTTTGCAATTGCATAGGGTTCATTAGTATATTCAAGAGTGTCGGTAAGTAAATATTCTTCTTTCATCGGTTGCGCACAATTTTTAGGATATATACATGTGCTTCCTAAAAAAAGTAACTTTTTAACCTTATTACGATACGCTTGATGAACCACATTATTCTGGATCATCAGATTTTCATAAATAAAATCTGCCCTGTAGTTGTTATTTGCAATAATACCACCGACTTTAGCCGCGGCTAAAATTACGCAATCTGGTTTTTCATTTTTAAAAAATAACTTCACTTTTTCAGTGTCAGTTAAATCTAATTCAGAATGAGTTCTTGTAATTAAATTAGTATATCCTTTTTTAACTAAGTTTTTAATAATTGCGCTTCCAACAAGACCACGATGACCGGCTACATATATTTTCGAATTCTTATTCATAAATTATTCAAAGTAGTTTAGAATGCGATATCCACCTTGTTTTAAGTATTGCTCTTTTTTCATTTGGGTTAAGTCGCTAACAACCATATCTTTAACTAAATCACTTAATTCGTACTCTAGTTTCCAGCCCAATTTATTTTTGGCTTTGGTAGGGTCACCAATAAGCAACTCAACCTCGGTAGGTCTAAAATATTTAGGATCAATTGAAAGTACTTCTTTGCCAATTTCAAGTTGGTATTCAGGATTATTACATGCCTTAATTAGCGCTTTTTCATTAACTCCGCTGCCTTTGAATTCTAATTCAATTCCGGCTTCAGCAAAACTCATACGAACAAATTCTCTCACTGAGGTAGTTTTACCCGTTGCTATAACCCAATCTTCTGCCTCATTCGCTTGTAAAATCATCCACATCATTCGAACGTAGTCTTTTGCATGCCCCCAATCTCTCTGAGCATCTAAATTGCCAAGGTAGATCTTATCTTGAAGGCCAAGAGCAATTCTAGCGGTAGCTCGTGTAATTTTTCGGGTAACAAAAGTTTCTCCTCTAATAGGTGATTCGTGGTTAAATAAAATACCATTACAGGCGAACATACCATACGCCTCTCTATAATTTACAGTAATCCAATAGGCATACATTTTTGCAACTGCATACGGACTTCTAGGGTAAAAAGGAGTGGTTTCTGATTGCGGAACTTCTTGAACTTTACCGTAAAGTTCAGAAGTAGAAGCTTGATAAATACGGGTTTTCTTCTCCATTCCTAAAAGACGTACTGCGTCTAAAACTCTTAAAGTTCCAATACCATCGGCATTCGCTGTATATTCAGGAATTTCAAAGGAAACATGTACATGACTCATTGCCGCCAAATTATATATTTCATCGGGTTGAATTTCCTTTATTAACCGAATTAAATTGGTGCTATCAGTCATGTCACCATAGTGCAAAATAAAGTTTCTATTTTCGATATGAGGATCTTGATATAAATGATCAATTCTGTCCGTATTAAAAAGTGAAGATCTTCTTTTTAAGCCATGAACTTCATACCCTTTTTTCAATAAAAACTCACTTAGATAAGCACCATCTTGCCCTGTTACTCCTGTAATTAATGCAATTTTTTTCAATATACTGATTTTAAGGTTAGGTGTTTTTATAAAACTTTTTTAATCTCCTCTTTAGTTACTCTTTGTTCTTGTGATTTGTTTTTACTTAATCAAGGGTGATTTTTGTTAAATAAAACATGAATTTTGATAAATACAGTCATACTAAGTGAAGTAAAGTCTTGTTGACTTTATCTTGATATTACACTTAATAAAATTGTGCTAAAATTTAAGAGCAATTGAGCTGCTTTTAAGATTGGCCTATTTTATAATATTCAAAACCAATTTCTTCCATATGCTCTTTCTCCAAAAGACGTCTGCCATCAAAAATAAAAGCTGGTTTTAACATTTTAGAGTAAATGTCTTTCCAATTATATGATTTAAACTCGTCCCATTCGGTTAAAATAGCTATTGCATGAGCATCTTCTGAAGCTTTAATTGGGTTTTCAACCACAGTTAAAAGTTTTCTATTTTCTTCTGGCGATCTTGTACCTAAATAGTCCAAATCAGCATAGATTTGGCTTGCAGGTACTTTTGGATCATAAATTACAATCTCTGCTTTTTCATCTAGTAAGGCGTCGGCAACATATATCGCGGCAGATTCTCTTGTATCATTGGTGTCTTTTTTAAAGGCCCAACCATAAAATAAAATCTTTTTTCCCGAAACCGTGTTGTATAATGTGGTTACTATATTTTCGGCAAAACGTCTTTTTTGGTAATCATTCATAATAATTACCTGTTCCCAATAATCAGCAACTTCACTAAGACCGTAACTTTGCGCTATATACACAAGATTTAGAATATCTTTTTGAAAACAAGATCCTCCAAAGCCCACAGAAGAGCTTAAAAATTTAGAGCCAATTCTGCTGTCAAATCCGATCGCTCTAGAAACTTCATCGACATTTGCATCTGTTTTCTCACACAGAGCCGAAATAGAATTTATTGACGAAACTCGTTGCGCTAAAAATGCATTTGCAACTAGTTTAGAAAGTTCTGATGACCAAACATTGGTTTGCAGAATACGCTCTTTCGGAAGCCAATTTTCATAAATACTACTTAGGGCATCTTTGGCCGCCTGACCCTTGGTGGTTTCAGCACCTCCAATTAAAACTCTATCGGCATTCAATAAATCTTCAATAGCTGTACCTTCTGCTAAAAATTCAGGATTAGACAAGATTTCAAAATCAACGCCATTTCCTGTATTGTCGAGGATGCTTTTAATGGCACTAGCCGTTCGAACAGGTAAGGTAGATTTTTCAACAACAATTTTATTTGTTTTGGCTACTTTGGCAATATTTCTAGCACATAACTCAATATTTTTTAAATCTGCAGCCTGACCCTTACCTTTTCCATAAGTTTTTGTAGGGGTATTAACAGAAATAAATATAATTTCTGCTTCATCAATAGCTGTATCAATGTCATTAGAAAAGAAAAGGTTTTTTCCTCTGGTTTTTTCAACTAATTCTTTTAAACCAGGCTCATAAATTGGAAGCTTATCTAAATCTTGATGATTCCATAAAGCGATTCGCTCTTTACTCAAGTCTACAACAGTTACCTGAATATTTGGGCATTGGCTAGCGATAACAGACATAGTTGGTCCGCCAACATAACCAGCTCCAATACAGCATATTTTTTTAATGATCATTATATAATTTTTAGGTTAATTAAATGGATAAATTTAAATAGTGATAGTAATAATTTGTAGTTTTCTGAAAAAAGTCTTTTAAGAGTTTATTTCTACTTTCGAAGTGCAAAGATTACAAAATAACTCTTTAATACTTTAAATATTGTCGTTAAAAAGGATTAAAAGTCTATGACAGGATGATTAAGCCTAAACTAACGATAATTCTACAAAATCGGTAATAGTTTTACTTTGCCGTTAACCGAGTATTATAAATTGTTAAACGAAATAAGTGGTTAATTTGCTAAACAATGGTTATTTTTGGAAATCAAACGAACTAACCTAAACTTCTCTTTTTGAAAAACCAAACTAAAATTTGGCTTTCCTCGCCGCATATGGGAGGCAACGAACAGCATTATGTCGACGAAGCCTTTAAAACGAATTGGATCGCCCCTTTGGGACCGAACGTAAATCTTTTTGAGGAAGCTATTCAAAAATATGTATCTAACGAGGTTCATGTTGCTGCTCTCAGCGCAGGTACAGCAGCCATTCATTTAGCCTTAGAAATATTAGGAGTACAAAGCGGTGATGAGGTGCTGTGTCAAAGTTTTACTTTTTCTGCTTCTGCAAACCCAATAAGATATCTTGGTGCAACCCCAATTTTTATTGATAGTGAAAGAGATACTTGGAATATTAGCCCCAAACTTTTAGAAGAGGCAATATTGGATAGGATAGAAAAAGGAAGAAAACCAAAAGCCATCATTGCGGTGCATTTATACGGAATGCCTTACAAGATTGCTGAAATTAATGCTTTATCCAAGGCATACAATATACCAGTTATTGAAGATAGTGCTGAAGCTTTGGGTAGTTCAGTAAATGGTATTAATTGCTCGAGTTTTGGTGATATAGGTATTTTATCTTTTAACGGTAATAAGATTATTACCACTTCTGGTGGAGGAGCCTTAGTTACCAAAAAAAATGAATACAAAAATAAAGCTGTCTTTTTAGCTACTCAAGCAAGAGACGATGCACCACATTACCAGCATTCGAATGTAGGATATAATTATAGAATGAGTAACGTTTTAGCAGGTATTGGTCGCGGACAGATGGAGGTTTTAGATGATCGTGTAGCTGCAAGAAGAGCTAATTTTGAGTACTATAAAGAAGAACTGGGTCATTTAAAAGAAATTGAATTTTTAAATGAGCCATCAGGTTTTTTTTCTAATAGATGGTTGAGTTGTATTTTGACCGAATCATACGAAAAGCGAGAACAAATACGTTATGCTCTTTTAGAACACAATATTGAATCTCGCCCTCTGTGGAAACCAATGCACTTGCAACCCATATTTGAAAATTTCCCAAACTATTCTGATGGTACCTCCGATGATCTTTTTAAAAGAGGTCTCTGCTTGCCTAGTGGCTCAAACTTAACAAAAAGTGATTTAGAGCGAATAGTGCACATAATACATAAAGAATATACCTCATGATAAAAAATTATTTTGTTAATAATGCACATAGATATGCCTCCAAATGGCTTGTTTTAGCAATTGATGTTTTTTTAATATCGATTTCTTTTACTTTAGCATACATAATAAGGTTTAATCTTACGTTTGACTTTAAAAGTGAAAACTTATTTGTTCAACTGCCTATTGTTGCTGTAATCGCAATAATATCTTTCTTATTTACAGAGTCTTACAAAGGGGTAGTTAGACATACCGGAGTTAGAGATGTTTATAAAATTTTTAACGCAATTTGTCTTTCTAGTATTTTGATGATTTTTTTAGTGATTGTAAATCGTCAAATGGTAATGCTTGAGAATTTCACCATTCCTTTAGGCATAATCATCATTCATAGCTTGTTGGCTTTTGTGGCACTAGTGACTTCGAGATATGTATTTAAAACAGCTTTTTTTAACCTTGTTAAGAAAATTAAGGTTTCTAAAAACGTTTTGATTTATGGTGCAGGTGAATCGGGTATGTTAACTTATAATGCGTTAACAAACCAAACAAGTAGTAATACCAGAGTTGTTGCCTATTTAGACGATGATCCAAAAAAGATTGGAAAGATCATTAACGGCGTAATGGTTTTAGGTAAAGAGGTTTTATCTGAATATTTTCTTAGTACAAAAGAGATTACAGAAATAATTGTATCGATAAATAATGTGCCAAGTGAACAGCTTCGTAAATTGGTAGAAAGTTTAGTTGAATTTCCGGTTCTCGTAAAAATAATACCACCCGTTGAAAGTTGGATTAATGGAGAGTTAAAAGTTTCTCAAATTAAGAAGGTTCAAATTGAAGATTTGTTAGATCGTGTGCCAATAGATATTAAACTATCTAAGGTTTCAGAACAATTGAAAAACCAAGTAATTATGGTGACTGGAGGAGCTGGGTCAATTGGAAGTGAAATTGTACGCCAAATAGCAAATTACGATTATAGATCACTAATTGTTATCGATCAAGCCGAATCTGCGCTTTATGATATTCAGCAAGAGCTAAAACAAAATGGATTTCATAATTTTGTGCCAATTGTAGGTGATATAAGAGATAAAAATAGAATGAACTCTTATTTTCAAGAATATAAACCTACAATGGTTTTTCATGCGGCAGCTTACAAGCATGTGCCGCTAATGGAGTATAACTATTATGAGGCAATCAAGATAAACGTAGCGGGTACAAAAACTATTGTTGATCTTGCAATGAATCACAAGGTAGAAAAGTTTGTTTTTGTATCAACTGATAAAGCGGTAAACCCAACCAATGTGATGGGGGCGACCAAAAGAATTGCAGAAATGTATATCAGTAGTGCGCAGCAAGAGAATAAAACAAAATTTATTACCACAAGGTTTGGAAATGTTTTGGGCTCAAATGGGTCGGTAATACCCTTGTTTAAAAAACAAATTGAAAAAGGGGGTCCACTTACGGTAACCCATAAAGATATTACAAGGTATTTTATGACTATTCCAGAAGCTTCTCAGTTAGTTTTAGAAGCTGCTGTTATGGGGCAAGGTGGAGAAATATTTATTTTCGATATGGGTAAATCAGTGAAAATATTTGATTTAGCCAAAAACATGATAAAATTATCAGGTCTTAAATATCCAGATGACATAGATATAGAAATTACCGGACTTAGACCAGGGGAAAAGCTATATGAAGAGCTACTAGCGAATGGAGAAAATACGCTACCTACATACCACAAAAAAATAATGATAGGCAAGGTGAGACCGTTAGATTATGCTTTAGTTAAATCAAAGATTGATGAGCTCTGTGTTTCTAACATGTTTTTTAATAATAACACCATGGCTTTAATGAAAGAAATCGTACCTGAATATGTTTCAAACAATTCTAAGTTTTGCTCGCTTGACGAAGACAAGGTTCAAAAGGGTAAAGACGATAAGGTGAAAACCATGTATCAATAATTTTTTTAATTTAGCATTAATATTACTAACAGAGACACTTAATTATGTTTAAACAAAACAAACGTTTTGGATTGATATTATCTTTTTTGACCATATCTTTTCTTATTTTATCCTCTTGCGCAACCAAAAAAGAGGTGGTTTATTTTCAAAATACTGGAAATTTCGAAACCTTAGTGGACAAAAACAGTTTTACTCCCAAATTTAAAGTTGATGATTTGGTAAGTATTCACGTTTCAACTTTAAATAGTGAGGCGAGCGTCCCTTTTAACCTATTTAGAGGAAAAACCACTGGTGTGAGTACCCCAGAGCAAGTAGATTATTTGATTGATAAAGACGGGGAAATAGATTTTCCTGTTATCGGTAAAATAAAAATTTCTGGCCTCTCAAAAGAAGAATTAAGAACTTTGTTAAGAGAAAAACTCTCTGACTATTTAAAGAATCCTATCATAAACATAAGGTTAAAGAACTTTACCGTTACAATACTTGGACAAGTAAATCGTCCGGGTACGTATCCTGTGAGCGGAGAGAGAATTACTCTTTTAGAGGCATTGGGTCTTGCTGGAGATTTAACAGTAAAAGGGGTGCGAAGTAATGTTATGGTTATTCGAGATTATGATGGCACCAAAGTTTATAACAGAGTTGATTTAACTAAAAAGGAGGTAATGAGCTCTCCAGTTTACTATCTAACTCAAAATGATGTTGTTTATGTAGAACCCAATAAATCTGCAATTACATCATCTAGTCTAGATAATAGGGCTACAATTGCTGTTTCTATAGCCTCAGTATTAATTACTTCTGCGGTAATTATACTTACAAGAAACTAAAGAATACATTTTAAACTTAGAAACAGATCTTATAATGAATCTCGATGCACATAATTCCGATGGCAATGCTATTGACTTAAAGGAGGTGGTTTCAGGCTATCTCAAACATTGGAAATGGTTTCTTTTTTCTTCCATTTTAATGCTAGTATTAGCCTCAGTTTATATTCGGTATTCCACAGCCCAATTTGCCGCAGTTGCAAAAATTCAAATTTTAGAAGATGAGAATTCAAGTTCTACGTTATCGGCTTTCTCAGACTTAGATGTTTTGGGTGGATCAAAGAACAAAGTGATTGATGAAATTGAGCTAATTGGCTCTCGTTCTAATTTTATAGAGGTGGTAAAAAAACTAAGGTTGAATACTAAAATTTCAGTTTTAGGAAATGTTATAAGTTCAGAGATATATCAAAACCCTCCAATTAATATTAATTTCATTGCGGAAGATTCAACACTCAATAATGCACATTATGATTTTTATATAGAGTTGTCTTCGTCAACATCATTTGGATTTAGTGAGGAAGAAGATAAACCAAATAAGGTTTACTCTTTTGGTAAAAATATAAAAACACCAATAGGTGATATCGTAATTACACCAAATCTTGTCAGTTTTGCTCGATTCAAAGAAAATAAACTTAGAATTTCGATAAGACCCTTACAAGCCGTCGCTTTAGCTTACAAGAAAAAAATGTCAATTGTGAATAGCGATGATAAATCTAACATCGTTGACTTACGTTTAGAAGACCCTATTAAAGAAAAAGCTATAGATATTATAAATGAGCTTATTAGAGTTTATAATATAAATGCAATAAAAGATAAACAACAAATTGCAGATAAAACATCTCAGTTCATAAATGATCGTATTGTAGAAATATCAGGTAATTTGTCAAATATCGATCAAGGTGCTCAAGATTTTAAAATCGAGCAAGGGGTAACAAACATCCCTGTAGAGACAAATATCAACCTTAGTGCAGGGGTAGAAACGCAGCAAAGTTTGTCTAGAGCAAGAAATGAGCTAAATATGGCTGCTTCCATGAATGATATCATTGAAAATCAAAGTGGTTATGAGGTATTGCCTGCTAATATTGGTGGTCCTTCAATTTCTACTACAACAGCTCAGTATAATCAATTAGTATCTGAAAGAAAAAGACTTTTAGAAAGCTCAAACGAAAAAAACCCCATCATTGTACAGTTAGACCAGCGACTAGATAATCTTAAAAAGAGTCTCTCTGCTAGTCTAAAAGGAACGGTAAGTAACTTAGAATTAACTGTAAACTCTTTAAGTAGTCAAACCGCACGTTTTAACAATAAAATATATGCATCTCCTGGAAAAGAAAGGGCGTTAAGAGATATTGAAAGAAAACAACAAACTACAGAGCAATTGTATTTATACCTGTTAACAAAAAGAGAAGAATCACAAATTGCCGTTGCTTCACAAGCGCCTAAATCTAAAACAATTGATAGTGCATATAGCTTTAGTGCGGCTCCCGTTTCACCTAAGAAAAAGTTGGTGTATTTGGCTTCTTTAATCTTAGGCTTATTAATACCTTTTTCTGTAATTTATGGAAAGGATATGTTAGATAACAAGGTGCATAATATGACTAGCCTAGAGAAATTAACTTTAGATACACCAGTTCTAGGCGAAATTCCGAAATTATCTAGAAAAGACGATAAATTGGTAACGAATGAAGACAGATCGGTACTTGCCGAATCTTTGAGGATTATTAGAACGAATTTAGATTATTTAATAAAAACTAAAGGTACAACAGGAGGTAAAAATAATATTGTGTTTGTAACTTCGAGTGTACCTGGTGAAGGTAAAACCTTTTTATCTACGAATCTATCTATGATTTTAGCAAGTACTGGTAAGAAAGTATTATTAATAGGTGCTGATATTAGAAACCCTAAAATATATACATTCTTCCCAGGTTTTAGCGGAAATAAAACTGCAAAGCCTATTAGAAATTCTGATCCAGGTCTTACCGAGTATTTGTATGATGATACTTTGAGTGCTAAAGATGTTATTAATTCTAAGCAAGTTCACCAAAATACTATAGATGTAATATATTCTGGTAGAATACCTCCTAATCCTGCTGAGTTATTGATGAGTGCCCGAATGAACTCGCTTTTTAATGAAATGTCAGATTTATATGATTATGTGATAGTTGATACGGCACCGTTAATGGTTGTTACTGATACTTTATTGATAAGTCAAAATGCAAGTCATTTAATTTATGTTACTAGGGCAGGAATTACAGAAAATAAAGCGATAGGCTATCCTTTAAAGTTGCAAGAAGAAGGAAAAATAAAGGGACTTTGCTTTATTGTGAACGACGTTAAAAGTACTGATTTGGGGTATGGCGGTTCATATGGATATGGCTATGGAAAATCTCAAAAGAAGTGGTGGAAAAATTTTAACATATTTAAGTAACTGGTTTTGATTACAGCCTCTAATCATGTTTTCAGTAAAATCAGCCTCAATAAAGCTTAAAAATGTAAAAGCCTAGCGGCTATAAACATTCTTTTGGTCTAATTTTTGATATTAATTTTTAAGAATTAGCTCAGATGAATTTGAAATTTTTTGTCGGAGACCTCATAAAATGCCTAGCTAATCGACTAAGTGCACGCTTATCGAACTTAATTGTATTTTATCGATGTACGGTCCGTTTTAAACGAAAATTTTAAGGGTATTTCTCACATTATAACTTATTAATATATCTTTGCATTCCAATTCATTTTTTTTAGATGATTGCTTCAAATTATTGCTTTTAAACGAGATGCTATGAACAAAAAATACTTTTTAGTACTGGATAGTCTTTTTACAAGAAACTTTTTGTGGTTTCCAAAAATGCACCAATTTTACATCACATTATTTGTTGCTATTGTTTTTAATGTTAGTTCGTTAAAAGCACAATTACCACCAGCAAATGCTAACAGTTTCGTAAAAGTAGCTTTAGCAGATAGGTTAGAAAACACAACCACCTTTAAGTTTGCCCCTGATGGGCGTATTTTTTTGTTAGATAGGTACGGTAAGTTACTTGTTTATAAAGAAAGTGATGGTTTTGTAAAATCTGCCGGAAATATTCCAGTTTTTCATGAATTAGAAGATGGACTTTTAGGCTTAGCATTTGATCCAAATTTTGCAACTAATAATATTATTTACATCTTTTATTCTCCATTATCCTCAGAATTTGTTGGCAATAGAGTTTCTCAATTTACCTTAAATGGCGATGATTTAGATCTTTCCTCTGAAAAGGTTTTATTACAATGGGAAACTTCACGAACGGCATTATATCACTCAGGTGGTGACATGGATTTTGATTCTCAAGGTAATTTATATATCGCAACTGGTGATAACACTACATATCCTGATAAATATACCGCGGTTAGCGAAGATGTTGAGGTTGCAAGTGCGGAAAGAACATCTGCTAATACCATGGATTTACGGGGTAAAATATTAAGAATTACTCCAGATGCGGATGGTGGATATGTAGTTCCGCAAGGAAACTTATTTAGCAATCCTTCTCAAGGCAGACCTGAGATTTACGTGATGGGGGTTAGAAATCCTTATCGATTATTTGTTGATAAATCAAATACGGATTGGTTATTCTGGGGTGAAGTAGGTCCAGATGCTGCGCAAGCTTCTACAAAAGGTCCTGAAGGTTTAGATGAACTAAATTTAGCAAAGAGCCCTGGTAATTATGGATGGCCATATTTTTCAGGAAAAGATAATGATCCTTATCAGATTTCCTATGATGGTGTGCCTCCTTTTTATAATGACCCTACAAATCCAGTTAACCAATCTAGATGGAACACAGGAGCTACAACTTTGCCACCTGCTCAACCTGCTTGGTTAGAGATTTTTCATAGATGTCACTTACCTGGTTTTAGATATTACTACGATAGTAGCGCAACTGATTTACAAAGATTGCCAGAAGAGTTAGACGGAGCTCTGTTTTATTATGATTTTAATGCTAGTTTACTTTTTTATATTACCATGGATACAAATGGCAATATTGTAAGTAATAATATTTTTGCAAGAAGTGCATTCCCAGCTAGTCAAGAGGGTTTTATAGACATGGAACTAGGGCCAGATGGAAAAATGTATATTTTGGCATATGGAGTTTCTTGTTGTGATAGTAATACAGGTGCTACTGGAACGCTTTATAGAGTTGATTATACCGGTATTACTCAAAATAGTCCACCAGTGGTTCAGCTTGAAGCAACCCCTACAAACGGAAATTTACCTTTAACGGTGCAATTTTCTTCAGCAGGTACAACCGATCCTAATGGAGATTCTCCTTTAACTTACGAATGGGATTTTGGAGATGGAACCCCGGTTTCAACAGATCCTAATCCAATGCATGTTTACACTACCCAAGGTACTTTCAATGCTCAAGTTAAAGTAAGTGATGGCAATACCGATAATGGATTAAGTATAAAAAATATTTTAATATATGCAGGTAATACAACTACTGAATTTACGGTAAATTCTCCGGTTGATGGAGGCTTATTTAACTGGGGTGATCAAGTGAATATTAATATTATTGGACAAGATGCAGAGGATGGAACTATTGATTGTTCTAATATTTCAGCCACTCCAGGCTTAGGCCATATTAATCATGTGCATCCTGAAATTTCTCTAACAGGTTGTAATGATGTATACCAACTTGGCGGTGATGGATCACATGGTACAGATGGGGGTGACGATATTTATGCCTCTATAGGAATAAGATTTACTGACTCAGGAGGATTAGTGGCAAGAGATTTAATTACGCTTCATCCGAAACGAAAAGAGGCCGAGTTTTTTGATGAGCAACAAGGTACAACGCTTATTGCAAATACAAATAGAGTAGAAGGCGGGGCAAGTGCCTTAAGAGTGGATGCAGGAGGGCATATGGCTTTCTATAATCGAAATCTCTTAAATATTAATGCGGTAAAATATCAAGTTGCGGCAACTAATGCTGGCGGTAGCATTGAAATGAGATTAGGTAGTACTACTGGTACATTAGTGGCAACTACTCCCGTGCCAGCTACAGGTGGGCCAAATTCTTGGGTAAATGTTGAAACCAATTTTACTGCCCCTAGTGGTAAAAATAATTTGTTTTTTGTTTTTAAAGGATCAGGTTCTAACATATTTGACCTCAATTATATCGAGTTTAAGGGAGATGGTGTTTCTACAGACCTTTCTCCTCCACTAGTAGATGATGTGCTTGCTTCTTCTGAAACTACGATTGAAGTGAAGTTTTCTGAATACGTTACTAAAGCTACAGCAGAAAACTTAAACAACTATGCTATAGACAAGGGCGTTACCATTTCTAGTGCTGTACTGCAGCCTAACAATCAAATTGTTGTTTTAACTACTTCTTCATTAAGTGCAGGTATATCGTATAATCTAACTATTCAGAATGTTCAAAATGAGGCCAACTTACCGGTTGTAACCACTACTGAAACATTTACTACGTTTAATGGACTTCGAATTAATTCTGGTGGGCCTTCTGTAAATTGGTCAGGTAATTCTTTTAACGCAGATCAATTCAGTTCTGGAGGAGATGATTTTACTGCTACTATTCCTATTGAAGGAACAACAGATGATGCACTTTATCAATCAGAACGATTTGCTCCAACTAACAATAGCCTAACGTATGAAATTCCGGTAGGAGTAGATGGAGAGTATGACATAAGATTACATTTTGCTGAAATACGCTTTGGTGTTGCAGGTCAATCGGGTGGAATAGGCTCGCGAGTATTTAACGTTTTAATAGAAGGAAATCAAGTTTTATCAAATTTTGATATTTTTGGTGAGGTGGGGCCGGCAACTGCTCTTCAAAAAGAATTTAATAACGTTAGAGTGCGTGACGGTTTTGCAACCATAACCCTATCTAAAATAACAGGAAATCCAAAAATTTCTGGTCTCGAGGTACTACCCCCAGATTCTTTTGATGCTGCTTTAGATGCGAGTATTACAATAACCTCTCCGTCTAATGGCTGGGATGTAAATGAGCCTTTTGACGTTGCTTTTCGGGTTGATAATTGGACTATTTTAGAAGGTGATACCCATGTTCATTATTTCATTGATGATATGATGATAGGCCCATATTACAGTTACGAGCCAATTCGTTTTGATAATTTGGGTGCAGGTAGCCATGTTATAAAGATTGAGCTATTTCAAGCAAATCATATGGGTACTGGTATTTTCGATGAAGTTACAGTCAACGTAACAGGTGAAATTAGTTGTAATGATACGCCATTTCCTGATGATTGGGGAGTAAAACAATTAGAGACAACTGCCTTACCCTATAGGTCAATTTATACTTTTGCTGATTATGATTTAGATGGTGACGGTTTAAAAGATATTGTTACCGGAGGATGGTGGTACAAAAACCCTGGTTCTGTTGCTGGCGTATGGCAACGAAGTGCAATAGGTCAATTTTTTGATAACGTAGCACATGTTTACGATTTTGATGATGATGGCGATTTAGATTTACTTGGTGTAACTAGTGATAATCAAAGTCCAGTTGATTATACGGGGTCTACACTTGTATGGGCGAGTAATGATGGGTCAGGAAATTTCACTATTTTTCAAAATATAGCCAATAGACAAGGAGGAAACGCAGCCAATGATCGAGAACCCTTCTTAGCGGGAATCGCAGGGGGAGTTTTTACGCCAGGCGGAAAGTATCAAATGGCGATTAATTGGAATGCGGCAGAAGATTTTAATCCTCGACCGAAAATACAGCTGTTAACCCCATCAGATAATCCTGAATCGGGAACGTGGACACTTGAGGATATGAATGGAACTATATCTTCTGGAGAGGATTTACAAGTAGGCGATATAGATCAAGATAATGATTTAGATCTTTTTCAAGGAGAGAATTGGATACGTAACAATAACGGAACATGGTCGACTCATGACACAGGAATAGAATATGCTACGATTGTTGATAGGTCTCAATTAGCTGATTTTAATCGTGATGGTAGGTTAGATGCTGTTGTAGGACAGTTAAGTTTACCCTCGTCAGCCACTGGTGCTACAGAATTCGCTTGGTTTAAAGCACCCGCAAATTTAGATACTAATCCTGACCAAGATTGGGAGAAAAACGTTTTAGATACTAACATTAATGGCAGCTTAAGTGTTTTTGCAACAGATATTGATTTTGATGGAGATAAGGATATTGTTGTCGGCGAATGGAGAGGCGCACATAGACTTGTTGCATTTGAAAATAACTTGTGTTCTACCGGAGAATTCACAAAACACATTTTAGATGGTGGAGGTAGCGCCACAAGTTTTGCACATCATGATGGAGCTCGGGTTACCGATATTGATAACGATGGTGATTTAGATGTTATATCAAACGGATGGTCAACCAATTTTCCTAGAATCTACGAAAATCAAACTGCTTTAGTTGCAGATGACAGGCCTGTTGTTGATGCAGGTATAAACCAAAATATTATAGAAGGCAATGCCACTTTAACTGGTACAGCAAATGATCCTGACGGAGGCAATATAGTTAGTTATTTATGGACAAAAGAATCTGGTGGTACAGCCACTTTATCAGGCGAAACCACACCAACGCTTACATTAAGTAACCTGGTAGCTGGGGTGTATGTATTTAGACTTACCGTTGTGGATGACGAAGGAGAATCTGGTTTTGATGAGGTTACAATAAGCGTAAGAAGTGGTGCAGGAGCAATTAGAATTAATGCAGGTGGGCCTAGCTTTACCTTTAATTCAATCAACTGGATAGCCGATCAATATTCAAATATGGGTGAAGTTAGTGAGAACGATATCGCTATTGCAAACACAGCTAATGATCAGCTCTATCAAACTGAACGTTTTCATACGGGAACTCTGGTTTATGAGATACCCGTTGCTAATGGTAATCATAATGTAAACCTACATTTCGCAGAAATATTCTTTGGTGTACCTGGGTTTGGAGAAACAGGTGGTGTTGGTTCAAGAATTTTTAATGTTGATATAGAAGATGGCGAAGGTGCGCTTAGCAATTATGATATTGTTGCACAGGCAGGTGGTAGCGCAACAGCCGTAGTGGCAAATTTCACCAATGTTTCAGTTGATGACGGCTTTTTAACCATTACGTTTACAGGAGTTACCAATAATTCAAAAATCTCTGGTATTGAAGTAATCCCAGTTGATACAGATACAGCCCTTCAAGTATATGCAGGTGATGATGCTACAGTTAATTTACCTCTTAGTGAATATACCTTAGATGGTTCTGCAATTGATCCAGATGGGAGTGCAATAACGAGCGTTTTATGGACACAAACAGGTGGCTCTTCAATAGTTAATTTTAGTAGTACAAGTGATTTAGATCCTACAATTAGTAATTTAGTAGAGGGTCAATATACGTTTAGATTAACAGTAACCAATGATGATAATGAAACCGTTAGCGATGAAGTAATAATTTCTGTGTTAAGTGGTTTGTTTATAAATTCTGGTGGTCCATCATACAATGATGGAGGAATAAACTGGTCTATGGATCAGAATTTCGACGGTGGAGATACTTTTAGAAACCCTATTCCAATCGCAAATACTACAAATGATGTTCTTTTTCAAACAGAAAGGTTTAGTGATACGGGTACTTTAACCTATGAAATTCCTGTTGAGAATGGTACTTACAGCGTAGATTTATTCTTTGCAGAAATATATTATGGGGTTCCTGTTAGGGGCACTCAAGGTGGAGTTGGCTCAAGAATTTTTAATGTGGATATTGAAAATGGTCAAGAAAACCTAAATAACTATGATATTTTTGAAGAGGCTGGTGGTAGTGCTACCGCAGTAATAGAGAGTTTTAATGAAATTGAGGTAACTGATGGAGCACTTACAATTATTCTTACTGGCGTAGTAGCTGAGCCAAAAATTTCAGGAATAGGAGTGTATGCATTAAGTCAACCTATTGTTAATGCAGGTGACGATCAAACGATTATGCTACCCGATTCGGATGCTATACTCGTGGGAACAGCTAGTGATCCTGATGGAGGAGACCTAACTTATCAGTGGACTCAACAAAGTGGACCAAATACAGCAACTCTAGAAAATGCAGCTACAGCAAATTTAACAGTAACTGGATTAATAGCAGGTACCTACGTTTTTCGATTAACAGTAACAGATGATGAAAGTCTTGTTAGTTTTGATGAAGTTATTATTGAAGTTACTGATTCTGGTACATCAACCGGTCCTACGGCAGTAGTAACTTGGAGTCAAGTAGAAGGAGGTACAACAGTAAATTTTGTAGGAAGCAATTCTACAGGTGTAGCTAGTTATTTGTGGAATTTTGGAGATGGTAGAACCTCTACGGAAGCAGATCCTTCACATACCTATTTAGAACCAGGTACTTATACTGTAACACTTCGAGTAACCGATGAAGGTGGGTTAACAAATACTCAAGAAATTGAGGTTGTGGTGCAAGGGGCAACGGTTTCGGAACAAATGACAATGACCTTAGAAGTTAACCCAGCTACTTCAGGTGACGCTAAAGTGTTGGTGTCAAATTTACCTGAAGGAGTTAGCGTTGTAAATATTACACTACATGATGTTGGTGGGCGTTATATTTCGGGCCATGTTCCTGCGGATGTTAAATTAGGTAATACCTATACTATTCCTGTGATTAATTTACGAGATGGTTTATATTTTATACGAGTTATTATATCGCAAGGCGATTCTAGACTAATAAAATTATACGTCAAGAATTAGAAAAATTTAAAATCAGAAACTAAGAAAGCCACATTTTTAATGTGGCTTTTTTAGTTTGGCACTTTCAGTAGTGGTTTAATCTATTGTTTTTTAGAGAAACAAAGCCTTTAATATGAGTTTATAACGCCAAAAACGGGGTATTGTCTAATATATGTAGGTCTTTGATACGAAGATTCAACAACTTATAGCACAATTTTTTTTCACATCACAAACAGAAGATTTTAACCCTTTTTTTAATTGTTTTTTAGAAGGTAATTTGGGTGAAATATACGCGGCCATATCATCGAATAATTTGGTGAGCGCTTTTGGTTTGGTCAAACAGCTCAACGGCAATATCGCTAATCAGTTCTTTTGCGAAATTTATATAGGTAATGAGCGTCTTGGTAACCATAAGATTGTCAGCTAAAAATCGGTGTTTACTTGCCCAAAAAACTAATATCGATAACTTACAGTAAGCTTTGTTCTATTTTTGGTTGCCTCCTATATGGGCAATAGGCATAGAATAGAGACAGGTGCCACCGGTTACCAAGGTGATTTCAAACCAAAGCGGAAAGCCACTCTTAGAAGATAGTTTCGGCAAGGAAAAAGAGTATTACCCTCTTAAAAAGATGCAAGCTAGAACCAAGCAAAAGGAACCGCTATGGCGGTAATTCTTCGGTATGCCTGCTGAAATTGACCTCTAGATTGGAAGGAGAATGAATGACAAGGGTACAACAGTTGGCCTTTACGATTTAAAGTTAGTTATTCTTAAAAATTTTATTCTCTAAAACTAGTTAAAATTAAGACTAAAAAGTACGCTCAGTTTTGGCTGTAAATTTTTATCCAAACCGCTCGTTGGTATGTTCTATAATTGGCTGTAATAGGTATTTTGTTTTTTTACTTAAGGTTATTTTTTTTAGAGAATTTAATTGATTTAAGTTGTGAACATCAGAACTTATAAAATCAATCATATCTGCTTCCAATAGTTTATGAGCCATTTTTTGAACTTCTTTGCCATAAAACTCACTTAGTGATAACATATTCAGTTGAAATAATATTCCTTGCTGTTTAAAATCATTATATTTTTTGGTCTTTCCATGAATGAAGCTATATCGCTCTGGATGAGCTAGCACCGGATATAATCTGTTGTGGGCAATAGCTATAATAGATTCATCAAAATTGATTGGACGCTGTAAATAGCTCATTTCAATAAGAAGGTAATTTTTATTTAACGGCATTACTTGTTTTTCGGTCAATAGGGTTTCAAAATTACTATCAATCATATGTTCAGCCGCCGCATCTATTATCGTTGTTTTACCATTTTTTTTAAGTTCTTGAGCTACTAATGCTAATGCTTTGGTAATACTTTCAAAATTGTTATCGTAATAATTGTGCATAATATGAGGAGTAGCTATCAACTTAGCGACACCAAAACTTGCAAATCCATCAATTAGCTGAATAGATTCATTTACTGTTTTCGCGCCATCATCGATACCTGGTAAAATATGATTATGCATATCAACAAAACCATCGAGTAGGTCTACTAAGTATTTTTTTTTCTTAAAAAAATTGATCATAATAAAAATGAATAATTAAGCAATTAGAATCTTTAACTTAAACAGGTTAACGTGTGGTTCCTCTTTAAATGGTTTTATTTCATTTTTAACTAGAAAGATACTATTATTTTTCCCTTTATAAAAAAAGGTGTTCCGGGTGTAAAATGAATTTCTTCAAAAGAATTTATTTCGTTTTGCAATCGACTTTCGGTAGCAAATTGGGTTTCGTTCCATTCTGAATCAAAGAGGTTTTCAATAATAAGTCCCAAGGTCCAATTTTTAACCGAGTAATTAAGATTAAGATCGCTAATAAAATAACCTTTGGCAATAATAGAGTTATCTTCATTTGCAGGTCTATCTTTTATAAAACGATAGTTTATTCCGCCAGAAAAGTTGCCTACATTTCTAAAAGATAGGCCACCAGAAGAAGTTAAATCAGGAGATAAAGGAATGTAGTCTTTTCCTTTAGGCTCTTCTGAGCTTCGTGCATGCGTATAATTCATATCTGCATTAGCATATAGCCAATCTGTCAATTGATAACGTAATCCAAAATCAAGACCATATCGTTTTGTTTTTCCACTAGGTTCTACAATACCGGCGTCGCCAACATAAACAAATTCTTGGTCTAGATTTAAATTCCATAATGACGCATTAACTACAAAGCGCTTTGATAATTTAAAAATACCTCCTAGGTCAAAGGAGTAAGCTGCGGGTAGAATCTCTTCTCCATTATTGGCAACAACCACTCTAGTATCATTAGAATGGTATCCGATACCTGTTTTTGCAAAAAGCTGAATTTTTGGAGAAGCAGCATAAATGATATTTAATTTAGGACCCAAAAATGCTTTAGTTTCGCTTTTGTTATCATAAGTTTCTGATAACAAATTTTCGTAATCAAATTTAAAATAGTCAATTCGCAATCCGGGGTTAATCGTCCATTTGTTTTTAATATAATTTAAATTTATAAACCCATATCCATTTAATTCATCAACATTACCATAGGCTAACCGCTCTAAAAGTTCTTTTCTGTTTTTTGTTCTTGAAAGTTGTACATCATTAACGTCATCATAGCGAAAACCAATACCTGTCTCATATTTTAACTCAGAGCCATGATCTTTTAAATCAAAAAAGTTTTCATATTTAGTTTCAAAACCCATTAATACTCGGTTTTCTTTTTGGCGTATTTGGTCGGCGTTAACAGGATCTTCTAAAAAGAATGTAAAATTTGAGAAAAGTTCAAAATCATATTTTGATACAAATGCTTTTGATGTTAGTTTAGATTGTTTGTTAATCTGTTTACTATGGTTTACCCAAAAGTTAGTTCGGCTTGTGTTACCCCCTTCGGTTGCATCAATAGCTCCAAAGCGACCAATAATGCCTTGATCAATAGCTCTTTGAGGAACTTGCCCTGAAGCATCCCATTTACTTTGAAAATGAGAAAGTGATAGGGTAAACTCTTGATCTTTGTGATTATTAAAGTTGTAACGACCCAAAATATTTATTCTGTTAAAATTCTGCGGAGCTATGAACGGGCCATCAGATAAGGCTAGCTCAGAAGCAATATATGCATTATGATGATCGCTTTCTGTAAGCTTAAGTAACCCTACTGCCCTTATTGTGCCAAACATACCAGCTTCTAAGGATATTTGATTTTCTTCAATTTGTGATTTTGTTCTTAGATGAACATATCCAGCGGTATTAAAATTTCCTTTATCCGCATAGTAAGCACCTTTGCCAAAGTCTATGTTTTCTATAGTTTCAGGTATAATAAAGTGCATGTCTGCATATCCTTGTCCGTGGGCATGAGATACCATATTCACCGGTAAACCATCAACATTTATAGCTATATCTGTTCCGTGGTCAATATCAAAACCTCGTAAAAAGATTTGCTCAGCTTTACCTCCCCCTGCATGTTGTCCAATGATTAAACCTGGTACTTTTCGTAGTATTTCTTGAGAAGACTTTACAGGGTTTGCTTTTACATCAACATTTACAAGCTGACTTAATATGTTTAGTTTTGATACCAAAACAACCTGATCCAAGGCTACTACATCTTCTATTAGCGTAATTTCAATTCGGCTGTTTAGTTGGTGTTCTTCAATTTCAATTTCTTTACTTTTAAACCCTAAAAAGGTGAACATTATTTTATTGCTAACATCCACATTATTTAATTTAAAATAACCTGAAAAATTAGAATAAGTAAAACTTCCGGTTGTTTTGTTATACACGCCAACTCCTTGAATGGGTGCCCTATTTTGATCAACAATTATTCCACTAATTTCATGTGCATACATGCAAAAACTTAAAAGTG
The DNA here is from genome assembly GCA_947486785.1 of uncultured Flavobacteriaceae bacterium. Classification (GTDB taxonomy): domain Bacteria; phylum Bacteroidota; class Bacteroidia; order Flavobacteriales; family Flavobacteriaceae; genus Maribacter_C. Next base: position 70,875 of record CANKUU010000006.1, read on the forward strand.
TTAAAATGTAGAATAGGAAATATTTTTTCATTGTATTACGTTTTTTAGTTTAGAACAATCGTACTCGGGTTTAGATCGCTTTTAAGAGAACAATTTTGTTGAATAAAATTATCTGTTTAATATGTTTAGGTTTTGCTACTTATTTTACTATTTACAGAGTTTTAATTGTATAAATTTTTTTTAGCGATTGTAACAGTGTTATGTGCGAACAAAAAAATAAAACTTTCCCATTTTTTGGTTATAAACTTTATTTCCCTAATGATTTTAAAGTTAAAATCGCATCGATATCTATTAATTTTCTTTTCTTCAGTACCTATTTGTTTTGATTTGGTTTTTTTTAGGCCTACATAGTAAATTAATGTGGTTTGTAAAGGCAAATCTATGATTGGTTTTAATTGTATTTTGGTTTTTTAAAGCGCTTAGTTCATTTCTGAGCACTACCTGAATATTAGCAATAAGCAAAATGTTAGCTTCAAAAACTGGTACGACCTTTACTAAATAATTACTCAATTTCACTTTAAAAACAAAATTGCATATACTAGCTAGCAAGGCTATTTGCTTAGCATTTTGTTGTTTTATTTTTAGTGAAGTTTCCAAAAGCATTTTTGCCTTATTCTTGTAATAGTGCTGTAAGTGTTTCTTCAATGTACTTGGCGTATTCTGCAATGGTTGGAAGTTCGAATATTTTATTGAGTGGAAATTTCATTTCAATCTCTTCATTAATTCTAGCAGTAACTCTAATTGCCGCAAGAGAATGGCCACCTAAACCAATAAAATTATCATGTATACCCACTTGTTTTAATCGAAGTACCTCTTTCCAAATTTCGGCCAACAGCTCTTCGATTTCACCACTAGGAGCAATAAAAGGGGTATCCATATCTAGCTGAGAGGTATTCAAAGACCTAAGTGACTCTTTGTCAACTTTACCATTTTTAGTCAGCGGAAGTTCCTCTACGTATTTAAAATAATGAGGAATCATATACTCCGGTAATTTGTCTTTAAGGTGATTTGCAAGTTCTTTAGAACTTAGTTTTTTATTACTAGTGTAATAACCAACCAATTTTTGTTGCTCTTGCTCACTTTCACTATTTTCTGTATAACCTATTTCTGTCATAATTCGCTTTACCTCATTTTCATCAATTACTTCGTTAATTTCCTCTAAGGTTTCAGTTCTAGTTTTATGACTCATACGCACATCCCAACTGTATGGATAAGAATAGTTACTATATCCTTTCTCTTTTTTATGAACGTAAATTCCCAATTGGTTAATGGTACAGTTAGTAGACCTTCCAGTATCCGTTGGTCTTATCCAATCTACTTTTTCTTTTAGGTAACGTAACATTTCTGACAAACTAACATCACTATATCGATAAAAATCAACAAATTGTACTTTATTAAAAGTATCATCATTATCAAAAGCCGTGGTGTTTAAAAATTCTTTAACTGCATCTTCTTCTTGGTGATAGAGTTTTCTTGCTTCTAGTATGGTTTTGTCAATGGTGCTTACATCTATATCTTTATCCCAAAATAACTCCTCTGTTAATCTAGTTTCAAAAAATTGCCCTCTTGAGAGCCCTGTTACAACAAACGGAATCTCCTTTTCTAATGCAATTTTAGTACTTAGGGTGTAGATAGTTTTAAAACAGCCATTACAAACGTTTTGATGACGGTGAAGGCTATCTACGAAAATTTTGTTCATATGTTCTGTAGTGCCATACATATGATCAACATTGAGTTTAGATACAATTCTATTGATATTTCCTTTTGCTTGATCAGATATATATCCATTGTCTAAAGTAAATGCAAGTACTCGGAGCCCCATATTAACCAGTTGAGCTAAAATATAGGTACTGTCTTTTCCTCCACTAAGCAAAGAGATGCAATCGTAGGTAGGACTTTTACCTCTTTTAGACAATAAAATCTTTCGTAGTTCATCTTCAGTTTTAAAGTAGCGCTGTGCTTGATCTTTATACCCCTTAAATGCGTTGCAAACATGGCATACACCGTCTTCATCAAAATCGGTGTTTGGGTAATTTGAAGGTAAACCACATAGGGTACAATTGATCACTTCATGTTCAGGAATTGCTTTTTCATTTTCTAAAACAACAACCGCAGCGTTTTCTATCGCATTATGCTTTAATAGGTTAGACTCTATATCCTCTAATTCTATTCGGAAACCTTTTAATTTTACTTGCTCATCTTTTCTACCTAAAAATTCAAATTCATTATTTTTATTAATCCGCGCCAAATCACCAGTATGGTATAACGTACCACTCGAAAGCTCTGGAATGCTAATAAATTTTTCTGCCGTTAATTTTGGTAAATTTAAATAACCGTCCGATAAGCCGTTACCGCTAATGTAAACTGTGCCTATTACTCCTTTGGGTACGGGATTTTTAAAATCATCTAGAATATAAGCATTCATGCCAGTTATAGGCATTCCGACTGGTACTGTTGAGTTTAGATGTAGTTCTGATTTGTACTGCGAAACGATACAGCCTACTGTTGCTTCAGTTGGTCCATACTCGTTAAAAATACGAAGCCCTAAACCAAAATTTCGTTGTATGGCTTTGGCTGTTTCTGTTTTAAAAGTTTCACCACCAACAATCATAGTTTTTATTTGTGATGCTGAATTACTACTGTCTTTTACTAGAGCAAGATGAGAAGGAGTAAGCTTTATGCTGTTTACTTTATTCTCCTCTAAAACTTCCATCAATGAAATATCTGGCCCTGTATCACTTTCTTTGTATACAATAAGTTTACCTCCAGTAATAAGGGGTAAAAAAGTAGCGGTTATAGTTAAGTCAAAACCGATAGAAGTAAAAAGCGGAAATATAAAATCTTGATCGGTGCGATAGTAACTGGCAGCCCACGAAAGGTAATTTGCAAGCGCACCATGAGATATTAAAACACCTTTAGGCTTTCCTGTTGAGCCCGAGGTATACAGAATATAAGCAGTATCTTTAAAATTGATGATACTTCGTTTTAATTCGTTTTGTATAGTGGCTAAATGTTCTTTTAGCGCATCAATTAAAACAACGGACCCCAAACCATTATTAAACTTTGATATTAATGCAGTTTCGGTAATTATAAGATCACATTTAGAATCTGAAAGAATATATTTTACTCGTTCAGACGGTTGATCAGATGCGATAGGAACAAAAACAGCACCTATTTTTAAAATAGCCAAAACGCTAATGATATAGTCTGATGATCGAAATAAGTGAACGGCAACTGGTTGCCCTTTTTTGACTCCTTTTTGCTGCAAAAATTGTCCTAATTGATTTGCCTTTTTATCTATTTCACCAAAGTTGAAATGAGTTTGTTTTTGTTGTAGTGCAATTTTTGTACTGTGCTGTTGAGCACAAGCTTCAAATTTTGAAATAATTAAATCTTTTGGGCTTATTTCAGTACTATTGTTATTGATACCAATTGGTTTTGATATCAAAGAAGGTTTTTCAATTAAAGTTGTACTATCTTCAATAAATGCATCAAATAAATTTAAAAAATGCGTAGTTATGGTATTGGTTAAATGCGTATCAAAAACACTATGATTCACATCAAATAAAATTTCAATTTCTCCAGTAGCATCAAAATCAATTATATGACACCTCAATTGATGTGAAACATCAATATGACCCGGGTGTAACCAAGTAGATTTTACTTTGTATCCTGCAAAGTCTGAAAAATTAGCACTAATATAATTTAGAATTATATTGAAACTTCCACTAATTTCTGGTCTTATCATACCTGGCTGCGCATATCGCAAAAAGTTATTGCTTTCCAGTTTTATTCGTTCTAAAACACTAGCAAAAGTGTCTCCTTTTTTAAATTCAACTACAATCGGAAAAATTTCAATAAATAAGCCAACTGTTTCTTTAAAAGTTTTTGATGTACGATTATGTATGGGCGCCCCAAAGGCAAACTTATGCTGCCCGCTTATTCTAAAAATATAACTCGCAAATAGTGCAGATAGCACATTAAATAAAGATAAATCTTTTGTTAGGCTTTTAAATTCTTCTTTTTGGGCAAATACCTTTAGCTTTTTTGAGCGAGTTGCCCCTAAGGGTAGTGATATTCTAGTGGATGATGTAGTTTTTTGGTTTGATCGAACTCCATATAAAGCTGGAGCCTGTTTTAAATCAACCAAAGTATCACTCCAATATGCTTGTATTTCCTCCTTGTCATCAAGGTTTAAATGTTCTTTTTCAAAAGCTATATACGTCTTATAAGAGGGCACATTACCAAATGAATACGTGCTTTTACCATCAAAATGCGCATATAAAGAAGAAAGATATTTAAATACTAGAGTAGCAGAAACCGCATCAGTAATTAAATGGTGCATATTAAGATACCAAACAAATTTTGAAGCTTCTATTTTTAATAAGGCGCAATCAAATGATTTTTTTGTGAGGTCTAATTTTTTTTGCGATCGTTTTTGTAACCAGAGGTCAATATCTTCCGATGTATTAGAAAAATCAAAAAAGTCAATCTTATGTTCTAGAATTGAAAGAACAGATTGATTAGGTATGCCATTATCTTCATCGAAGACAATTCGAAACGCATCCACTTCAGCAATAAGTTTTTCAAATGCGATCGCGAAAATTTCAGGTCTTATTTGCCCGGCTATTCTAAAAGAATGTGTGGTATTATGAAGAGGTGTATTTGGATTTAATTTTTGACCAGCCCAAATTTGTAATTGACTTTGTGTTAAGGGACATTTCGTTAAACTTTTCATTATTATAGTACGTTACTTAGTAGAAAAATATCGAGTAATTTTTTCTACTGTTTCAAAATTGGCTATGTTTAAATCTTCTGGAGGTACGCGTTTATCATATTTTTTTTCTAAATATAGCACAAGTCTCATCATGCCAAGTGAGTCTAATACCCCGCCATCTAAGAGATTTTCACTCTCACTAAGCTTAAGATTAGAGCTTTCTAACACCATGTTTTTGATGTACGAAATTATTATTTCATTCATTTTTTTAGGATCCAATTATTGTTAAATAGGTTGTTAGAACAAATAGAAGAATTTAAAACTAATATATTACAATGTTATCCTTAAAAAAAGCAGTTTAAATACTAACATAACAGTTTAAATTTTTTATTGTCTTTTAAAATAGGTTCTATTTAATTACAAAGAATAATTAAATATGAGATTTATTGAAGTATAAGTCTTAAAAAAAAGTTACACTTTACATTCTTTTTTAAGTTTGCCGGTTTTACCCCAAAATAATAAAATAAAGTGCAAATTTATAATTTAGATCTTAATTGTTATATTCGACACAATTCAACCTAATAGCAATACTTTTGCTGCCTTCTATTTTTACTAAATATATTTAAGTTGCGATGAAAAAAATTCTGTTATCTCTGCTAGTCATTTTCTTTTTATTTCCAAGTTTGACTAAAGCACATCAGCCCAACCAAAGTATTATATATATGCGTGTTTATCAAAAAGCAGGTATAGATGCTCGTTTTGAAATTAACGTAAATCAGTTAAATGATGCCCTAGGACTTAAGCTACCAAAATACCCGAAATGGAAAGATGTTTCGCCTCATATTAATCGGATAAAGGCATATTTATTAAAACAAACTAAATTTTCTTCTGAATTAGGAGCGCATGATATCGTTTTTACCGAAGCAGATGTTAGTTCTGTTTGGACTAGCTTTGGTTATTTTATAAAAGTACCTTTTCACTTAAAGAACACTGAAAATTTACCAGAGAATCTGAAAGTAACCTATAATGCTTTTATCGACGAAATACCCAATACCCGAAACTTGCTCACTATGGAGTATAACTGGAAAGCAGGTTTGGTTAATAATGAAACCATGTTTGCTTTAGATTTTACGAAAGGTGAAGCAACAAAAATCTTAAATTTAAGCGAAAAATCGATTTGGAAGGGTTTTGTAGCCATGTTAAAGCAGGGTATTTGGCATATCTGGATCGGTTTAGATCATATTCTTTTTCTTTTAGCCTTAATTTTACCATCAGTAGTACGCAGAAAAGAGGTTGTAGCTTCATCTTCAGCGAACATTAATGATAAACAGCCTCATAATATTTGGAACTGGCATCCTGTAAAGAAATTTAAACCCGCCTTTTTATATATCGTTAAAATTGTAACGTTTTTTACGATTGCCCATACCATAACCTTAAGTTTGGCTGCCCTTAATATTGTTGTTTTACCATCAAGGTTTGTAGAATCTATAATTGCATTATCAATAGGCCTTGCCGCTATGCATAATATTCGACCCATCTTTAAAGGTAAAGATTGGATAATTGCTTTTGTTTTTGGACTTTTTCATGGCTTTGGTTTTGCGAGTGTAATGGGAGAATTAGGTTTTAAAGGTGAGTTTTTAACTTTAACCTTGTTAGGGTTTAATATTGGTGTTGAAATTGGTCAATTGTGCATTATAGCCGCTATTTTTCCGATTTTATATTTTTTAAGAAACTTAAAATTTTACCCTAAGTTTTTGGTTTATCTTTCTGCATTTCTAATTGTTATTTCTATATATTGGCTTGTTGAAAGAGCTTTTGATATTGACTTACCTTTAGACGAAAAAATAATGACCACAGGTGGCGACATACTACGCTTTTTAGGGTTAAGAAGACCAATTGATTAGATTAAAAAAGGAATGTTTTGTTAGAGAAAGACCAAAATGAAAGTAAAGTTTCCTTACTCGCGCAATGGAAATTAAAGAAGAAAGATAAAGCGGTCCTATCAGGTATTTCCAAAGCGCCAGAAGGAGCTGTTATTCCACTATCAAAAGGGCAGCGAAGGCTGTGGTTTTTGCAACAAATGTATGCTGATAGCTCTGTATATAACTACTCTGAAAGCTACACTTTTAAGGGTGATTTGCATCTAGAAAACCTTTGCTCAGCCCTAAAAATGGTTTGTAATGCACATAGTATTTTGCGTGCAACTTATCATATGGAAGATGGCCAATTGTTTATGAAGTTTGCAGAAGAATCGCAGATAGAATTTTCAAATTTCGATCTATCAAATCTGCCAACTGAAGTAGCATTAAAAAAGGCCAATGATATTATGCTTGATAAAGCAAAATACGCTTTTAACCTCAAAGTTCCTCCTCAAGTACTTGCGACCATAATAAAGATATCACCTTCAAAGCATATACTTCTTTTAACCTTACATCACATTTATACAGATAAATGGTCGATGGGCTTGTTAAGAGAAGAATGGGCAAGTTATTATAGGTCTTTAAATGAAGGAAGCACACCGCGAATAAAGCAATATGATATACAATATGGCGATTTTACCTATTGGCAGCAACAGCAAGAAGAAGATCCTAAACAACTACAATATTGGAAAGAGAAGCTCTCTGGTGAAATACCCACGTTAAATTTACCTCTCGATTTTTCAAGACCAACTGTTACAAGTTTTCATGGTGGGGCTAGTCCAACTCAATATTTTTCTAAAGATCTCTCTCAACAAATTTTAAATGTATCAAAAGCATTAGATGTAACACCTTATGTGCTATGTTTATCGGTATACTATGTACAATTGTTTAGATATAGCGGGCAAGAAGATATTTTAATTGGTTCTCCTGTGGCTAGCAGAGATCAAAGAGCGATTGAAAGTTTAATAGGTTTTTTTAATGATACTATTGTCTTAAGAACCTCTATAATACCAGAAATGTCGTTTGCAACATTCGTAAAAAAAGTGAAGCAAACTACGCTAGAAGCTTTTTCAAACAAAGACATCGCATTTGATACTTTAGTCAACAAGTTAAAAATTGAAAGATCACGTGATATAAATCCGTTTTTTCAGACCATGTTTTTGTATCATGCTGTTCCGAAGACACCAATTTTTGCCGAAGATGTAGTTTTAGAACATTCTTTTTTTGACGGTGGTGTATCAAAGTTCGACCTTACACTTTATATATCTGAAGAAGACGGAATTCTATCATCAACTTTTGAGTACGCAAGTGATCTATTTAAAGCAGCTACCATAGAGCGGTTTCAAGAACATTTTAAAAACTTGTTAAAAGCGGTTGTCGCTAATCAAAATCAACAGCTTTCAAAGCTCTCTTTTTTAAGTAAAAAAGAACAGCTTTTTATGACCTCTAATTCCTTAAACAAAGCAAATGCCTTTTCTTCTTTTAATGCAATTCATGAGGTTTTTGTTTCAGTAGCTAAGACAAAGGGCACAAAAACTGCTATAGCTTTTAAGAATGAAACAATGGATTATAAGCAGTTAAATCATCAATCTGATGTTTTAGCTCTTGAAATTTTGAAAACCACTAAAGGAAAAAATGAAATTGTTGCTTTATGTTTTGAGAAATCTTTAGATATGATTGTGGGGCTTTTGGGCATTTTAAAAGCAGGATGCGCATATTTACCTATCGATGCTAAATACCCACAGGATAGAATCGACTTTATGCTCAAAGATGCTCAGATACAATTGGTACTCAGTTATGCTAAATCTACTGCAGTCTTAGCGCATAAAAATCTTACGCTTTTGGTATTAGATGAAATAGATTATACTGTTACAACAAAAGAAATAAAATTACCCTCGGTACCATCAAATGCCATGGCGTATATGATTTATACCTCTGGTAGTTCTGGTCGTCCAAAAGGAGTACCTATAACTCATAAAAATATACTTAGTTCTACGGCAGCTAGACTAGAGTTTTATAAGGATGCGCCAGAATGTTTTTTATTACTTTCATCAATATCTTTTGATAGTTCTAAAGCAGGTATTTTTTGGACACTTACAACCGGAGGAACTTTAGTAGTTGCCGAAGATCAAATAGAACAAGATGTTACTAAAGTTGAAGCAATTATAGCAAAACATCAGATTACCCATACCTTAATGCTACCTTCTTTATATGACTTGGTTTTGCAATATTGTAATCCGAAAAAACTTCAAAGTTTAAACACAGTTATCGTGGCCGGTGAGTCGTGTGCAACGGACTTGTGCCTAAGGCATTTTTCTACTTTAGATTCAGTGAATATGGTAAACGAATATGGGCCTACCGAAGCCACGGTGTGGTGTATTGCGCATAATATTAAAAAGCAAGACATTAGCCATAAGCCTGTTGCAATAGGAAAACCAATTGCTTCTGCCGAAATATACCTTTTAGACCCATATTTAAATTTGGTGCCTATAGGGGCAGCAGGAGAAATTTATATAGGTGGCGAAGGCTTGTCAGGGGAATATTTTAATAGACCAGAGTTAACAGCAAAAGCATATATTGATAATCCTTTTGATGAAACTGCTACAACAAAACTGTATAAAACAGGTGATTTTGCACGTTATTCCGATGACGGTACTATTGAGTTTTTGGGCAGAAATGATCAGCAAGTTAAAATACGCGGATACCGCATTGAAATAGATGAAATAGAACGAGCGATTTTAGAAGAGGAGGCTATTACAAATTGTGTTGTTCTTGTAGATATATTTGGAGCAAAAAAATCTAAACGATTAGTCGCATGTTTTACTGCAAATAGTAAATTGAATAGCGCCGAACTGAAAAATAGACTAAAGTTAAAGTTGCCAGAATATATGGTGCCTAGTCTTCTTCAGCAAATAGAACATTTTCCGAAATTACCTAACGGTAAAATAGATAAAACGCTCCTTAAAAATTTAGCAAAAAAAGGTACGGAGTTAACAAATGAAGTTACAAAAAGAGAACTCACAAAATTAGAGTCTAAATTAGTGCTATTATGGCAAAAAGTGCTTCAAATTGAAGGTATAAAGATTGATGATAATTTTTTCGATTTAGGCGGCGATTCTATTTTAAGCATTCAATTTATAGCCGAGGCAAAAAAAGAAGGCTTAACCCTCTCACCTAATCAAATATTTGATTATCAAACTATTGAAAAATTAGCAACTTTTCTAGAGCTTAAAACGGATAAGGTTGAAGATTGGAACTATTTAGTGGCCATACGTAAAGAAGGTTTTAAGAAACCAATCTTTTGTATTCATGCTGGTGGAGGGCATATTTTTTTCTATAATATCTTACGCAAATATATACCGAAAGAACGCCCTATTTATGCCTTACAAGCAGCTGGCGTGTATGGTGAAAAACAGATGCCTAAAGATATAGAACAAATGGCTACTGATTACCTCAAAGCCATTCGTTCTATTCAGCCTAAAGGCCCCTATAACATTGTGGTGTACTGCTTTAGTGTTGCAGTTGGCCATTATATGGCCCATCTTTTAAGTTTGCAAAATGAAGCGGCAAATTTAATAGTAATAGATACCATGGCAGACCCATGGAATTTGAATACACCAAAACGCTTAAAAATGCGAATAAAAGGCTTTGTAAAAAGGACGATGAATAATCCTTTAAAGGCAATTTCAGGTATGATTTTAGATCGATGGGTTTACAAAAAAGCAAACTTTAAAGCGGCCAATTCTCCTGAAGAACAAGCTTTAGTGAATATTACTAGAAACCTTGCGGCGATTAGTACAGCTTATAAATGGCATCCCATTCAGTCTAAAGTTTCTATTGTTTTAACCAATAAACTAGAACAAAGTATCAATGATGAGATTGTAAACTCTTGGCAAGAATTAGTAAAAACAAAAGTAGAAGTAGTAACAACTGCCGGAGAACATAAAAATATTTTTGAAGAGCCTGATGTAGCCGATGTTGCTTCAAAAATCGAAAATTTTTCTATTTAAAATATCAACACTTAATCTTTACAACTAATGAAAATCGTAGTAGTAGCCCCATATTTAAAAGGTAGGCTACATGCAACTTTTGCCCTTGTTTCGAAGCTTGAAAGCGAAGGACATATTGTAATATATCTTAGCTCGGCTGAAATAGGAAAAATAATTGAAACACAAGGTTTTTCTTATTATGAAATACCTCCTATAAATTTTAGTTTTTCTACTTCAGAACTAGAAAATTTATCGACTTGGACACAGAAGGCAAGCTATTTTTTTAAAAATTTCAGGTCTCATTATCAAAAAGGAAAAAAGATAATGCATTTAGACATTTATGAAGAAATTTTATGTAAAATAGAGCCCGATCGGGTATTAGTAGATGTAGAACTACATGATTTTGTTTTTGCTGCTACTGCGTTAAAGATTCCGGTAGTCTTATTCCATACCTGGTTTTCCGATAAAATTAGCTTTTCATTGCCATCAATTCGAAGTACAATAATACCTGGATATGGTTGGTCTGGAAGTGCCATTGGTATCGCCATAAATTGGATTAAAATGCGACTCATGGTATATGGTAGGTTAAGTGTAAATAAAATAAAATTTAGTAATTATAGACGGGCGGTATTACGTAAATATGCAAAAGAAGTTGGTTTTCCTCGCTCGGGCTTACTTACGAACACTTTACCTCCTCATTTTAGCTTTACAAAACTTCCTATTTTAACTTTATGTATGTCAGAGATGGATTTTCCCCAAAAAGTTCCTGAAAACATCACATATGTAGGCCCTATGGTTTATCAAAATAGAGAGAAGATAACAACAGCTACTAGCGATTTAGAAATAAAAAAAATATTGGATCGATTTGCGGATAAGAAAATAATTTATTGTTCGGTTAGTAGTTATTTAAAAGGAGATGTATCTTTTTTAAAAAAAGTTATTGAAGCAGTTTCAAATCAAAAGGATTGGGTTTTAATTTTGAGTGCAGGTGGTAATATTGATTTAAATGATTTACAAACGACATCGCCCAATGTATTTTTGTTTAGCTGGGTTCCGCAGTTACTAGTGCTTTCAAAGGCAGATTGCAGTATTAATCACGGCGGTGTTAATAGCATTAACGAATGTGTACATTATGCGGTGCCAATGCTAGTATATTCAGGTAAGAATTTTGACCAAAATGGCAATGCAGCTCGTGTTACTTATCATAAATTGGGTATCCGAGGTAATAAAGATAAGGTCACAAGTAAAGAGTTAAAACAAAATATCGAACACGTTTTGTCGAACCCCGTTTATAAGGTGAATATGAATAAAATGAACAAAAACTACAAGAACTATTTAAAGCGGCCATTAACACCTTTACTATAAATAAAATGAAATTTAAACATCGTCAATTAAAGAATAATACAATTGATGCCTGGTATTGCGATTTTAATTTAAATAGCAGTAATTTGGATTATTATGTTAGTGTTCTTTCAAAAAACGAAATAGAAAGAGCAGACCGATTTAAGTTTAAAAGTGACAGAAATTGTTATGTGATAACAAGAGCCGTTCTTAGAATATTATTAGCTAGCTATTCTAAAAAAGACCCTAAATCATTCCAATTTAAGTATACTGATTTTGGTAAACCCTACCTTGAAACTTCAAATATTCCAAAATTTAATGTGTCTCATTCTGGTAATATGGCAGCTTTATGTTTCTACAATAACTGCCCTTTAGGCATAGATATTGAAAAAATTAAGCATGATTTTAACGTGCAAGAATTAGCACAAAATTTTTTTTCTAAAAATGAAATTAAGGCATTAACTACTGAAAAGGTTGAAAACCAAACAAGGGCTTTTTTTCGCTGTTGGACCAGAAAGGAAGCCTTTATTAAAGCAGAAGGTAGTGGGCTTAGTTTTCCGTTAGATAAATTTACAGTATCGTTACAAGAAGATTTTAATGCAGAATTATTAGAAACTCATTGGAACTCTAAAGCGAGAGAAAATTGGAAGCTTTTTTCATTCGTTCCATCAAAGGGTTTTATTGCTGCTGTGGCGGTAAAATGTCTTAAAGCAACTATAAATTATTACAATTGGGACGAGCTCTAAGTTTTGTTCTTTAATATTTTAGTTAAAAGAAAATAAGGTTAAATTTTTATAGTTGGGTGAAATTATATTTTTGAGCAGCTTTAAAAGCAACGGACTATAACAAACCACAACTGCTTAAATTTGCTTTTGGCGATCTTCTTTTTAACCATCTTCTTAATTTTATCTTAAATCCTTAACATGCTCAAAATCTTCTTTTTATAATTGTTGCTTTTGATTATCTTGTGCAAAATACATATTTAATCAAAAAAACGAAAACATGAAAAGAAGAGATTTTATGCAAATGTCCGGTATGGGAGCTGGCGCATTATTGTTACCCACTTCATTAATGGGAAGCAATATAGATGCTGAAGCATTGTTGGCACCTGGCATGGATATTATCGAAAAAAAGCGAATGGCTAATGTTGCTTTAAATACAGCAAAATCATTAGGGGCAACCTATGCCGACGCAAGAATTGGTAGGTACTTAAACCAGTATGTATTTACACGAGAAGACAAAGTACAGAATGTGGTAAATACAGAGTCTTTTGGTATTGGTATTCGCGTTATTGTAAACGGCACTTGGGGTTTCGCTTCTACTAACGATGTTAGTGCAGATGGCGTAAAAAAAGCAACAGAACAGGCGGCTAATATTGCCAAGGCAAATTCTAAATTTCAAAAAGAACGTGTTGTCTTAGCACCCGTTGCTAGTCAAGGTGACGTTTCTTGGAAAACACCAATAAAAAAAGACTTTAAGAGTATACCCGTTTCAGAGAAGGTAGAATTATTATTAGATGCCAATTCAGCAGCCCTTAATAATGGTGCAAACTATGTAAATTCGGCCTTATTTATGGTAAATGAGCAAAAATATTTTGCGTCTACCGATGGGTCATATATCGATCAAGATGTACATCGTATTTGGCCAACTTTTGGGGTGACAGCAATAGACCAAGCAGGCGGAAAGTTTAAGACAAGGCAAGCAATGAGTGCTCCTATGGGTATGGGATATGAGTATTTAGACGGTCTTGAGTCAGAAAAACTAGTTGGTGCAAATGGCTTAAAATTATATCGCAATAGCTATGATATAGTTGAGGATGCAAAAATTGCGGCAGAGCAGGCCAAAGAGATGTTGACTGCAAAATCTGTTGACCCAGGCAAATATGATCTTGTTTTAGAACCAAATCATTTAGGTTTAACTATTCACGAATCTGTGGGGCACCCAACAGAGCTTGATCGTGTTTTAGGTTATGAAGCAAACTATGCAGGTACTAGTTTTGCAACTATTGATAAATGGAAATCTAAGAACTTTAAATATGGTAGTGATATTGTAAACATTGTTGCAGATAAAACACAAGCAGGTTCACTAGGTGCGGTGGGTTATGATGACGAGGGAGTACCCTGTAAAAAATGGGATATTATTAGAAATGGAGTACTTGTAAATTACCAAGCGATTCGCGATCAAGTAAAAATATTAGATCAAAACGAATCTCATGGTTGTTGTTATGCTCAAAGTTGGAACGACGTTCAATTTCAAAGAATGCCAAATATTTCTCTTGAAGCAGGAAAAGAAAAATATTCAGTTCAAGAAATGATAAAAGACGTGGAGAAAGGTATTTATATTGCTGGTAGGGGATCATATTCGATTGATCAACAACGTTATAATTTTCAGTTTGGTGGAACGGTTTTTTATGAGATAAAAAATGGTGAAATTGTGGGTATGTTAAATGATGTAGCTTATCAATCAAATACCCAAGAATTTTGGAATGCTTGTTCAAAAATATGTGACAAAGATGACTATCGATTATTCGGTTCTTTCTTTGATGGTAAAGGCCAACCTTCTCAAATAAGCGCGGTTTCTCACGGTAGTTCTACTACAAGATTTAATGGTATTAATGTAATTAATACAGGTAGAACAGTTTAATTCTAGTTTCATATAAAGAAAATACAATGGCAATATATACAGAAGAACAAGCAAGAAAAATAATGGAGAAGGCTCTTAGCTTTTCCAAAGCAGATGCATGTGAAATAAATTTATCTGGTAGTGAAAGTGGTAATATTAGGTATGCACGAAATACGGTATCTACCTCGGGTCACCGATCCAATCATTCAATGGTAGTACAGTCCAATTTTGGAAAAAAAATGGGTACCGCAACTATTGATGAGTTTGATGATGAATCTTTAAAAAGAGTAGTTGCTAGGTCAGAAGAGTTGGCTAAGCTATCACCAGAAAATCCTGAATTTATGGGGCCTTTAGGGCCACAAAAGTATGATGAGGCAATTACCTTTGTAGAAGCTACAGCGGACATTAGTCCTGATTTTAGAGCTGAGGTGGCTAACAATAGTATCGAGCCTGCCGTAGCAAAAGATGTTACCGCAGCAGGTTTTTTAGATGATGCATCTAGTTTTAGTGCTATGATCAACTCTAAGGGTCTTTTTGCCTACAATAAAGAAACTGGACTTAAATTTACAGTTACCATGAGAACTAATGATGGTACAGGATCAGGTTGGGTTTCTAGAGATTTTAATGATGTTCGTAAATTTGATGCAGTTGAGGCTTCTAAGGTGGCAATTGATAAAGCAATAATGTCAAAACAAGCTAAAGCAATTGAGCCAGGAAAATATACCGTTATTTTAGAACCTTCTGCAGGATTGGGCTTGCTAAACGGTTTAGGTTACGATTTAGATGCCCGAAAAGCTGATGAGGGTCGAAGTTTTATGTCTAAAGATGGCGGTACTAAACAAGGAGATAAAATAGTAGATGAAAGAGTAAATATTTGGTCAGACCCATTGCATCCTGAGGTTCCAACAGCTACTTGGAATGGCTCTGGTCAACCTCTTAAGAAAACTTCTTGGATAGAGAATGGAGTGGTAAAAAACCTTGCTTATGATCGTTTTTGGGCTTCTAAAAAAGGCGTGGAGCCTGTGCCATATGCCAGTAATTTTATAATGGCTGGTGGTGACGCTTCTCTCGATGATTTAATTAAAAGCACGAAAAAAGGGATTTTAGTTACTCGACTTTGGTACATTCGCTCGGTTGATCCGCAGACACTACTTTATACAGGTCTTACAAGAGATGGTACTTTTTATATAGAGAATGGAGTAATTAAATACCCCGTTAAAAATTTTAGATTTAATGAAAGCCCTATTATCATGTTAAATAACCTAGAAACCTTAGGCAAACAAGTAAGGGTTGATGGTAATTTAATTCCATACATGAAAATTAGAGATTTCACTTTTACAAGTTTGTCTGATGCAGTATAATTTATTTTAGTTTACAAATAATCTCCGTTACTTTTAGTATCGGAGATTATTTTTGTAGAGCGACAACCAAGTAGTAATTTGTTTGCCTAAATTTCAATTTTGAGTAATGCCTTTTTCTTTACTAGATTACAATATGAGTCCGGCGATTGGGATGTAGACCAGCGTATGCCCTCAAATCTGCTTAACTCATTAGTAGAATACACTACACTTAATGTAAATAAAGTAGAGAACATCATTAGTTTAGCAAGTGATGCTATTTTTAAATCGCCATTTTGTTACCTCTCTGGTCATAAATTAGTGCAGTTTACTAAGAAAGAACGTATTAATTTTAAAAAGTATGTCAGCAATGGCGGCTTTGTTTTTGTTGATGATTGTAATCATGATATTGACGGCTTATTTGCAAAATCTTTTGAGCGTGAAATGAAAACAATTTTTGGAGACGGAGAATTAAAGAAGATTCCGAATAATCATGAAATATATTCCATTTTTTTTAAGTTCGAAGATGGTCCTCCTACAACATCTCAAGAGCTCAACGGATGGGGTGATGATTTAGTTCATGAATATTTAAAAGCTATTGAAATTAATGGTAGAATAGGGGTGTTGTATAGCAATAAAGATTATGGTTGTGAGTGGGATTATGATTTTAGAAACAAACGCTGGTATAAAATTGACAATACGCGTTTTGGGGTAAATATTGTTATGTACGCGCTAACCTCGTAATACACTATATATGAACAATGATTTGTTAGAAGTAAAACAAGAATTAGATACGTTAATTCAAAAGCTTGTAGCACTAAGAAAAGAGATGGCTAAAGTCATAATAGGTCAAGAAGAGACTATTGAGCATTTGCTTATCACTTTTTTAGCCGGTGGGCATGCGTTGTTAGAGGGGGTACCTGGCTTGGCAAAAACTCTTATGATAAAAACATTGGCGCAAACAATCGATTTGAAATTTAATAGAGTTCAATTTACGCCCGATTTAATGCCCTCGGATATTATTGGAACTGAAATTTTAGAAGAAGACCATACGACAGGTAAGAAGTTTTTTCAATTTAAAAAAGGGCCCATTTTTGCAAATATTATTTTGGCAGATGAAATTAACAGAACACCGCCAAAAACACAAGCGGCACTTTTAGAAGCTATGCAAGAATTTGAGGTTACTTATTCGGGTAAGACCTATTCACTAGACAAGCCGTTTTTTATTTTAGCCACACAGAACCCTATTGAACAGTCGGGCACCTTTCCTTTGCCAGAAGCACAACAAGATCGATTTTTATTCTATATTAAAATTGGATATCCGACAGCATCAGAAGAAAATCTTATTTTAAAAAACACTACTTCTACTAAACTAAAAACGGTAAATCAAATTTTAACAGGTAAAGATATACAGCGTCTCCAAAATTTTGTGCGTGAAGTACCCATTAGCGATAATCTTATTAATTGGGTGGGTACTTTAGTTAGAAGCACAAGACCAAAGACTACAACACATGAGTATGTAAAAAAATGGGTAAGTTGGGGAGCAGGGCCAAGAGCAGGTCAAGCGATGATACTTACAGCAAAGGCTAGGGCACTACAGGCAGGCCGTTTAGCAGTAACTTTTGAAGATTTAAAGCATGTAGCATATCCAGTATTACGACACCGTATTATAATTAATTTTAGAGCTGAAGCAGAAGGTCTTAGCGCAGACCATGTAACAAAGCACTTAATAGAGATAATTAAAATACCTTCTTAAGAGCGCACAGTGAAGCAAGATTATAAAGAATTAGTACAAGCTAAAATAATCAATAGCCTATCTGGGCTTTCATTACTTGCTAGAGTAGTGGTAGATGGGTATTTATCAGGTCAAAACCACAGCAGACGAGTAGGTTCGGGCTTAGAGTTTAGTCAATATAGAGGATATGAGTTAGGAGACGATCTTCGATTGTTAGATTGGAAAATGTTGGCGCGATCTGGTCGATACTATATGAAGCAATCTGAGATTGATACACATATTACGGTAAAGTTTTTTTTAGATTCTAGTAAATCTATGTTGCACCAAGAAAAACAGTTGAGTAAATTACAATTCGCAAAAGTGTTAATTGCCTCATTGGCATATTTAGCAGACAAACAAGGTGATAAAATAGGCCTGTTTGCTTTGAATGATATGCAGTTTAACAGCGTACTTCCGGTACTACATAAGCAGCAATATAAACGGTTTTTACATGAATTAATTGGTGTAGAAGGCAAGGGTAAATGGCCTAATACCGTAAATGAAATAGATAAGATTCATAATCGCGGCGGAAAAGAATTACTCTTTTTTATTACTGATTTTTACGAAAATTCTTCTGAATTAACTAATCTAATAACGCGTCTTAAAACCTCAAGAAATGAAGTTGTTCTGCTTCAAATTATGGGTGAAGATGAGCTAAATTTCAATTATAAAGGGCATGTTATTTTTGAAGATCTAGAAACAAAAAATAAAGTTAAAGTTGATGCTAAAATAGCTAAGGATAACTATTTAAAACAACTTAGCGAAGCAATGAATACGAACAAAAATAAATTGCTTTCAAATGATATAGCCTATCATTTGTTTAAAATAAATGATCCAATTGAAAATGCTTTAAACCTTTTTTTAAAACAACGAAATCGCCTGCTTTAAATGAAATTTGCCAATATTACATATTTATGGGGCGTTTTAGGTATTTTCTTGCCTATAGCTATTCATTTATGGAATAGAAGAAAAGTAAAGACCATAAAAATAGGAAGTATAAAAATATTGCAAGCCTCAGTACCTAAGCAGACGAGCAGTATAAAACTAAATGAATGGTGGCTTTTATTTTTAAGAATAGTTGCCATTTTGACCATAGTGCTATTACTCTCAGAGCCCAGTATAAAAATGAGACAGAATAGCTTAGCAATTAACTATTTAGTTGAGCCTAGTTTGTTATCAGATAAACGAATGCATACTATCTTAGATACGTTAGATCCTAAATCGGTTCGTTTACTAGCTAAGGGTTTTCCTCTGTCGAACGAGGTAGATGTCAGTTCTAGACTGCAACAGCCGTTATACTGGCAACTGGCACAACAATTTGAAGATGTTCCCGCAGATAGTATTGTTGTATTTTCAAAAGGTTTCCTAAAAGGAATTAAGGGGAGAAGACCAAGTATAAACGCGAATACAAAATGGTTTATTTTCGATACCGAAACCCTAACAGAATCACCTATTTCAGCAATAAAAAAACCTGAGCATGTTGTGCTATTATCTGCAATAAGCGATAGTAAATTGCTTTATGTCAAAAGAGACTCGGTATCTATTTCAAGTAATTTAATAGCATTTAATTTGTCGAAAGACAGTATACAGCTAAAGTCTAAAACACCAAAAAAATGGCTGCCCATTGAGAACCAAGAAACTATAAAGGTTGCAATTGTTGGGCATGATAGTTTAAAACAACAATATACTTATCTAAAATCTGCATATCAGGCGATTTCTAAGTTTTTAGATCAACCTATTAAAGTTGAACTTTTTAATAATTTGGATGTTTTTAAGGCTAATGAGTTTAGAACAACCATTGTTTTTAATAAAATTGATATACCAAAACAAAAGGCTTGCTTTTTACTATTTAAACCAGATCTGTTTGCAAGAAGCCTAATAGAGAAAGCAAGTGTTCCAAAAATCTATTATTTAACACAACTTTTAAATAGCGAAAATATAGTCAGTTGCCACTTGCCCGAAGAGCTGTTGGCACTTTTGAGAATTAACAAAAAGTTAGAAAATAGAATTTTAGCGATCGATCATCGTAGTATTACAGAAAATGAAATTCAACCTATGGTGAAGCTGACAAAAAAAGAACGACAAAATTTTAAGTTCGTTAAAATTAGTCATTGGATCTGGTTGGTCTTGATTTTTGTTTTGGTTTCAGAACGTATACTTTCTAAATACAGAAAGCAATGAGTAAAGGTGGTAAACATATTCTTACTCAATTTCAAAGAAGGTGGCAGTTAATTTTGTTCACCAAATCTATGCTTTATGCTTTTGGTATTTCTCTCTTATTCTTTGTTCTAACAAAGAATAAGATTATTTCGATAGTCTTTTTTGTTTTAATAGTTCTTACAGTAGTTCTTTTTACAAAACCTTGGAAAATTTCACTTAAAAAGGTTGCCCAATATATAGATGAGCAGCTACCAAGTATGGAAAATAGCACAGAATTGCTACTAATGCCAAAAAAATCGCTTTCAATGATTGCCATATTGCAGCGTTATAAAGTAGCAGAAAGACTAAAAAAAGATAAAGGCCAACTACCGGTTAGATATAGCTTAAAAAAGCCTCTATTGCTTTTTGTTCTACTAGGTGTTGCGGCTTTTTTAATCAATTATTGGGGCTATGATAAGACTAATAATTATTTAGAAGTACAACCCTCCTCTAAAAATAATATCGTTGTTAAAGCCTTAGATTCAAGCCTCAATAAAGCTAGGCGACCTGTAGTTACAGAGCAACATCTTATGATTAAATATCCTTCATATACCATGCTGCCTAATCGCAGCAGTACTCAGATGAACATTAAGACGCTTGAAGGGTCAACGATTTATTGGACCCTAACACTCGACAAAAAAATAGATAGTGTGCTATTAGAAGATACTTCTGATACGCATACTATGAAATCTAACGGCAAAGTATTTTCAATAGCTATGTTCTTAAAGCAGTCAAGTTTCTATAATTTTAAATTGGTAGATTATGATGGTGCATCATATTTATCGGAGCTTTATGCGATAGAAATGACTACAGACGAGCTGCCAAAAATTAATATACAAGGAGTAAACCGGTTTAGTACTTTTAAAACAAGCGATAAAAAACGAATTACATTCAATGCTTTTGTTTCTGATGATTTTGGACTGGCTGATGCATACATAATAGCAACCGTTACCAAAGGAGAAGGAGAATCAGTAAAGTTTAGAGAAGAACGATTAAGTTTTGATACTAGTTTTACAAAAGGAAGTAAAAAATTAAAGCTAGCAAAAACAATTGATCTTGATTCTTTGCAAATGGAACCTGGTGATGAATTGTATTTTTATGTTGAGGTAGTTGATGTAAAACAACCCAAAGCAAATCGAACCAGAAGCGACACCTATTTTGCAGTAATACGCGATACAACAAGTAATCAGTTTGCTGTAGAAAGTACTATGGCTGCAGATCTAATGCCTGATTATTTTAGAAGTCAGCGACAACTAATAATTGATACCGAAAAATTAATAGCAGACAAAGCAACTATTTCAAAAACCGTATTCAATAAAGCAAGCAATGCGCTTGGATATGATCAAAAAGCACTGCGTCTTAAATATGGTCAATTTATGGGTGATGAAGAAGATTCAGGAATTCAAGTAGGTCTTGAAATGGAAAACGAGCCAAATGAAAATGATCCTTTAGATAAGTATACCCATAAGCACGATAGTAATAATGAACATGATTTGGAAGCGCATGATCACAAAGAGGAAAGCACTAATAAAGAGACAAAAAGCCCTTTAGATAATTATTTACACGATCATGACAATCCAGAATCAGCTACTCTTTTTACGCAATCATTAAAAGGAAAACTTAGGCAAGCTATGAGTGAAATGTGGAGCGCAGAATTAAAACTTCGTTTGTATGCACCTCATGAATCTTTACCCTATCAATATCGTGCTTTAAATTTGATACAAGAAATTAAAAATAGTGCTCGAATTTATGTACATCGTATTGGTTTTGATCCACCACCAATAAAAGAAGATAAGCGACTATCTGGTGACTTATCAACGATAAATTCATATAAGAAAACAGAAGAAATTTCACGAAATGAAGAGGTAGCACATATTCGAGAAGCGATAACCCGCCTATCTCAGTTAATAAATTCTAAAACAAAAATAAGTAATATTGATAGACGCCTATTTAAAATAGCTGGTAACGAGTTGGCTGCAATTGCAATTGATAACCCTAGTAGGTTTTTGCATACGTTACAAAGCATAAAATGGCTTTCCCAACAACAAGAGACAAGTACAGAAAACTTACTTAAAATTCAATCTCAATTAAGAGCAGTTGTACCAAAACTACCGATTAATCCAACAAAAAGCAGTTATTTAAACTCTAATATGAACGATTTGATGCTGCAAGAACTTGATAATAATGATTGATCATATATTTTTTGAAAATTCATATCTTTTTTGGCCGGTGGTCATTTTAGGAGCAATTCTGTTTGGACTTTTTATTTGGAAGGAATGGATGTTAAAATTAGATATATCATTACTAATAAAAGTTTTTGTTGCTTTTATTTTAATTTTTTCATTAGCAATGATTGCCTTAAAACCAGCTACTATGCGCACAAATAAAGAGGCAGTAGTATTACTTACAAAAGGTTTTAGCCAAAATAGACTTGATAGTTTAAAAGCAAAGCATAAAAATTTGAAACAGATTTTATATCAAGAGAATGTGCCTTTCGAAGAGACTTTAGATTTATTTGGCACAATTTTTATTTTAGGCGATGGGGTAGCTACCTATGATTTTTGGCAGTTTAATAATCGACCTGCCACTTATTTAGGTTCACCAATGCCTAAAGGTATTACAAAATTAAAGTATCCTCTAGAAAACGTTATTGGCGAAAATTTAGAAATAAATGGTAGTTATAATAATGCAACTAAAGGGCATAGCCTCGTTTTACAAGATAGTTATGGTTTAGCGATAGATTCTGTGGCGCTGCTAACTGATAGTTTACAAAACTTCAAGTTAAAAGCAGCTTTAAAAGCGACAGGTAAATTTGTATTTAAAATCGTTGAAAAAGATGAAACTGGTATTCGAGTTTCTCAGGAGTTATTACCTTTTAAAGTGGTGCCTAAAACTACCTTTAAAATATTGTTTATCAATAGCTATCCTGTTTTTGAGACGAAGTATTTAAAGAATTTTTTAAGCGAGATGGCGCACGAAGTAGTGCTAAGAACAAAACTGACCAAAAATCGCTACAAATTTGAATATTTTAACTATTCTAACGTGCCTATAATTAATTTAGATAGTATTACATTATCTAGATTCGACTTGGTGATCATTGATGATATGTCATATAAAAGTGCTTCAAAGCGGCAAAAAACGGCTATAAATAATGCCATTGAGAATGATGGTCTCGGTGTTTTTGTACAGCCTAATTATAACCTATTTAGTCAGTCTAATAAAGAGTTTGATTTTCGTTTTGAAAAGGATGGTAAGACTAAGCTTCGATTAACGGAATATGGTAAAATAGCATTCGATAAATTTCCATTTCGTTTTAAAAACAGGAATAGATTTGAAGGTATTCATAGTTCTAATGGCCATAATTATACTGCATATAAACGTTTTAAGAAGGGTAGGGTAGGTACTTCAGTAATTCATAATACGTATCAATTGCAGCTCAAAGGAAAAACAGAAGCGTATAAGCGATTTTGGTCTGATATTGTGAATCGTTTAGCCAAGCAAAAAGAATCTGAAGTTGATTGGAAAATAAACACTAATATTTCAATAATACACCAACCTTTTAAATTTGAATTAGGCATTTCTAAAAGCAATAATAATGTAACGCTTTTTAATGATAGACAACTTGCGTTAAAGCAGCATATAAGTGGTAGTAACTTATGGTCTGGCACAAATTTTCCTTCACAGCAAGGATGGAACCAAATTCGCCATGGTAACGAGGCATTAGATTTTTATGTGTTTGATACTTTGGCTTGGCAGTCGCTACGCACCAGTAATCAACATAAAATGAATAACCTATATTTTTTAAGCTCACAACATAATGCAAAGAGGCAGCGTGTACGTAAAACGATACCCCTTTTTTGGTTTTTTGTAGTTTTTCTTTTTTGTTTTGGCTACCTATGGGTGCATCCAAAATTTTATGGCTAAGGTAGAATCTCACGATAAATGTTCATAATTAAACTTCATATCTAGTAAGATTGTAATTTTAACGTTTTTTTCAGTTTTTTAACATTTCAAGGCTGTTTTGAAGCGTAGCTTTGCAATTACAAAAATAAAAGGCTAGTGCAAGATATATTAATAGCTATGTTGTGGAGTATTTCTCCGTTTGGGGAAGCTAAAGTGGGTATACCATATGGATTATCGCACGGTATAAACATGTATTTGGTTTTTGCAGCTTGTTTTGCAGCAAATGTGATGGTTTTTCCCTTAATGTTTTTTTTCTTAGAACATATAAATAAGTATTTATTGCGACTAACATTTTATAAGAAGTCAGCTATCTATGTGGCAAGAAAGGCAAAAAATGGTTCGGGTGAAAAGATAAAAAAATACGGTTTTTGGGGTTTGATATTTTTTGTTATGCTTCCGGTGCCAGGTACGGGGGTTTATGCTGGTAGTATTGCTAGTTATTTGTTTAAGATTGAGCGTAAAAAAGCTTTTTTAGCAAATACTATAGGAATATTTATCTCCTCGTTAATTATTTGGTTTACAGCACTATTGACAATGAACGCAATGTCTTAAATACTTTTGTTGATAACTCTTAAAACACTTTTTTTTTTTAAGTTAAAAGACCATCTATTTTTACACACTTTTAGTAGCAATGAGAGAACTAAAAGTCGGCGATAAGTTATATAATGTAAAGCAAAACGGCTTTGCTGACTTTGCTCGGTATTCTTTTTCTGAAGTAGTAAGCCTTACCAAAACTTTAGCTATTTTAAAGAACGGTGTTCGCCTATACAATCAACCTAAAGTCTCTTATATCATAGAGGAAGTGGGCTATTCTGTGTCACGTCAAAAAGGGGTGCATTGGCATTTGGTTTCATTGGAGGCCATACGAAATGCACAAATAGAAGATGAAAAAATAAAAGCGTACCAATGGTTTAAAACCAAGGATTTTAGCTTAGAAGATAAGGTATTGGTCTACAGAAAATTTGCAGCCCTAAATAAAGTGTAGTTTCGAATTTTGATCTTTTAGATATTGAATCTTATTTTTAAGTACGCTTTTGATTTTACTTACTTTAGATCATTATTTTGGTGAGCCCTGACCTTTGCTATTTAACATGAATTAGAAGCAAAAAATTGAGTTTTTCTAAAAGATATAATTAATAAAGTGCTGAATTATAGGTAATTAATTTAAAATTTCGCTATAATTTTTTTCGCTAGTTATATCAAACTCACGTTATTTTAAAACAATGAGTATCGCATAGCTTAAAATCTCAGTTACCGTTTCTTGTTTGCGGTGCATTTACACCAGTAGAAAATAAGAACAGGTGATGGTAAAACAGACTGGTCTTTTAGCAAATTTCATTTTATCTTTTACAATTAAAATATTAGCTCTGTTTTAGGTAAAGGGTAATCACATTTTGCCATCCACTCGCAATTGGCTCAGATTTAAAACTCCAGTCAGAATTGTAACTTTCAGTTAATCTCGACTTAATATATTTATTACCTGTGCCGTCAATTTGGTTTTTCTTTTCGTTTTTTAGTTTAGCAAAAGTTGTAAAGGTATAGACTTTTGAGTCGTCCATTATATTATAATCTAGCTCAAAACGAATAGTGCCATCATCTAAAGGTGTGCAATGGGTAATTCCATTTTCTAAAAGTGTGTAAATTAAGGCAGGCGGTATTTTTTCGTTTTCATCAACTCGATAATCGTTCCAAACATATTTAATATTTTTTCTGAACTGCATAATGTTGATATAATTTTTACATAATTGTATTTCTTGCTTAATGGAGATTAGTTTTTTGTCTTCTATTTGATGAAATAGATGAAAATCATCTACTAATGCTTCAATAAATTTAACTCCTTTTTTAGGTGAGTCTTCAACATAATCGATGATTGAGCTTAGGGTATTTATTAGAAAATTTGGGCGTATTTTTTTCTTTAATAATTGGTGATTTAATCGAGTGCCCTGCACCAGCGAATATTCGTAATCTTGTCGTTGCTCATGCATTCTTTTTACAAATATGTATAGCATACAACTAAGAAGCATTACAAAACTGAGAATAAGGCTATGTTCGAACTTTAGTATTAAATAATAAACGGTAGCGAACATTAGTAAGCCCATAAAAAGAACAAAAGCACCTTTTATTTTTTTTATAAAACCATAGCCAGCTATGAGTAAAGATGTAAGCCACATACAGGTAGTTTGGTATAAAATTAGTTCATCATAACTACCGTAGTTATGGTTGAAAATATGTAATCCTACCAGCAAAATTAAATATGAGCCAATTAAATAGTTGTTCTTTTTTATCGAAAATTGAATTGAAAAATAAAGTGGTATTACGAAAGAGATTAGTAGACTCAGAAGATTTTTTAACTCTAATTGTGTATAGAAATACGAATAGTGAAATGGTACATAAAATTTTAAATAGTCTAAAAGAATAAATAAAAAGAAAAGAAAGTTAGCAATACTAAACAATAGTACTTCAAAAGATCTGTTATAAAAATAATACAAGATAAAAATGTAAATCGCTGTAATTAAAAAAGCACCAGCGAGAATACTAAGGTAGAATGAGATCTTTAATGGTCTGCGCACTAACTCAAAGTAGTCATGAATCTCGTAATCTTGAATACTGTTAAGTTTTGGATCGTATTTCTGCGACGCTCTTAACGCTAGCGTATGCTTTCCTTTTTGAGTTAAAGAATCGGGAAGTATAAAATATCTATGATATTCACCTGTTTTATTTTCTTCGTTGTTAAGTTCTCCATTTTTACCGATTAAAACGCCATCCCAGTATGTTTCATAGGCACCAAATACGGCTAAATACAATCCTAAATTATTAGCTTTTCCAAGGTCTTTGTTAAAATTGATTGTTGTTCTTACCCAAAAAATATCGCTCTCATTTTTAGAAATGTAAGTAGACCATTCACCATCATCTAGGTCGATTTTAGCCCAGTTGCTATGATCACCAAGTTTGTATTTTACTATGGGTACCAGGCTATGTTCATCTTCGGCTTCATCACAAGAGCAAAGTAGCAAAGCAAAGGTAAATGCTAGAAATATTTTAAAAGTGACTCTATAATTCATTAGCTCGGGCAATTTTACCGAATATTTGCGATCTGGGTGTACAGTATCATTCGAATAGGCATATTTCAGTTTTCTAAATCAACTTTTTTAGTGTAATTGTTATTCTTAAAGTCATTTAAAAGTGTTAATTCAGCGAATAATTAGTTTTTCAAACCAATCAAAAGAACAAATGAAACAAACATCTATTTAGCCTAATTTTTAAGCAGATTTAATGGGTAAACCTATAACGCTTTAGTAACGGAAATATTTGGTGTCTTTATGCAGAATACAGAGATTTACCTTTTGTATGACCTTATAGCACGATACTTTTAAAACTGGAGTTGCAACCTTTACTAGAACATAAAATTTAACACTTTTTGTTAAAACACAAATACCTAGGGAATGTAAAAAGTTTATTACGGTCCTAAATTAAAGAAGTAAGCAGTTTGATGAAGTTAACAACGAGCGAATAGGAGCAGCTTTTATAAATGCTAGGCGGCCAGTTTATTAAAACGGGCACTAAAGCATAGCCTGTTTACTGATTTGAAAAAAAAGAATTTGACCTTGGCAAATAATAGTAGGGCGCTACAAGTATAACGGAGAAACTAAAAGCGTAAAAAAAGTAATTAAGCCATTTTTTGTACCTCGATAATTCAAAGGTACAAATAAGGTACAAATTTGTACCTAATTAACCCATAACACTTATTAACAAGTATTAAGTAATAATAACAAAAAGCCGATTTTTAAAGGGCTTTATAGTGTTTTGTTATGTTTTGGTTATCGGTTAAATAATGGGGTTACTTTCCGATGCAAAAGTTAGCAAATATATTTCCCAGCAATTCATCTGAGGAAATCTCACCTGTTATTTCACCAAAATAATCAAGAGCTTCGCGAATATCGATGGCGAGTAAATCACCCGAAACACCATCATTTATTGCGAGGTTAACTCGCTCAACAGCTTCTAAAGCCTTTATAAGAGAATCATAGTGTCTTGTATTAGTAACGATAGTTTCATTATTTCTTAATGCGCCGGTATTTACAAATTTTAATAATTGATTTTTTAATTCATCTACTCCTTTACCCGTTTTTGCAGATAGTAGTAAAGCAAGATCTAGCTCTTTTTTTAAAGCTACTACGTCTTCTGAAGTAAGAGTGTCTTTCTTATTAATTACAACTAATAATTGTTTTAAAGGAAATTGATTTTTAACCTTTTCGAGCTCAATTTTTAACGTATTGAGTTGACTTTTAGTTGCTGATAATGCCGCACCATCTACTAAATAAAGAACTACTTTAGCCTGTTCAATTTTTTCAAAAGTTTTTCTAATTCCTATACCTTCAATAAGATCATCTGTTTCACGTATTCCGGCGGTATCGATAAACCGAAATCCTAATCCACCTATGGTAATTTCATCTTCAATAGTATCTCGGGTGGTTCCGGCAATTTCAGAGACAATAGCTCGCTCTTCGTTTAACAGGGCATTTAATAAGGTCGACTTGCCTACATTTGGTTCGCCGACAATTGCTACTGGAATTCCATGTTTTATAACATTTCCAACAGCAAAGGAATTAATCAATCTCTTTAAAACATTTTGTATTCTTTTTAATAGTTCTTTAAACTGATTACGATTTGCAAATTCTACATCTTCTTCAGCAAAATCGAGTTCCAATTCTATAAGCGAGGCAAAATTGAGCAATTCATCACGTAATAGTTTAATTTCATTACTAAAACCACCGCGCATCTGCTGAATGGCTATTTGGTGACTAGCTTCATTATCTGAGGCTATTAAATCGGCTACAGCTTCGGCCTGACTTAAATCTAGCTTTCCATTTAAAAAAGCACGTAAAGTAAATTCACCAGCATCAGCCATTCGGCAACCATTACGTAAAAATAATTGAATTATTTGTTGCTGAATATAAGAGGAGCCATGACATGAAATTTCTATTACATCTTCACCTGTATATGAATGTGGGTTTTTAAAGACAGATACCAATACCTGATCATAGATTTTAGCTCCTTCTATGATATGACCTAGTAGAATGGTATGACTTTTTTGCTTTTCAAGATTTTTGCCGTGAATAGATTTGAATAGGTTGTTAGATAATGAAATGGCTCGTTCTCCAGAGATTCTGAGCACTGCCAGCGCTCCTGCTCCTGATGGCGTAGCTAAAGCAATTATGGTGTCTTTCAGGTGCATAGTTGAATTTTGCAGTAAAAATAGCTAAAAAACCACAAGTGTTTTGTCTAATGGTATGCTTGTTGTATTTAAAGTTACTTCTGCAATGCAGATCGATATTTTATATCTTTGATATACATTAACCATTAAATAATAATTATGAAAAATTTATTAGTAACACTAGTTCTATGTATTACTGCTGTCGCAAGCGGTTTTGCTCAAGAAGAGAGCGAACAAGAGTTTGATGTTAAAACTACAACGCCGAAGGTTGAAATGCAGAATGAAGACATGCAAAAGACCAAACTTGATGCATCAAAAAAAGAACAACAAGATGAGCTGGCGATGTTAAATAAAGAGGAAAAAAAAGCGGCTAAGGAGTTGAAAGACGCAAAAAAGGCAGAAAAAATTAAGAAAAAAGAAGCTAAAAGAAAAGAGAAGGATAAAAAAAAGAAAGAAAAAGCGAAGAAGGCTGCAGAGAAGGAAGTAAAGAGAAAAGAGAAGTTAGCAAAAAACATATCAAAAAGAAAGGGTTCCATTGCTAAAAACGAAACCAAGCTTCGTAAACTTAAAAGTAAACTTGATATCGACAAGAGTAAGGGTAAATTATCACCTATTGATGAGCTAAAAATAAATCAAAAAATAAGTAAACTAGACTTGAGTATTGCAAAGGAAAAGGCCAAAGTAGTAAAGCTTGAAAATATGAATGATTGAAGAACTTTATCGAAGAGCTGTAACAAATGAGGTACTAATTCGTCTTGTAGTTATAAGCACTTAAATTTATACATTATGGAAATCATCAATCAAAAATCAGTATTTCGTACAGATAATCAACTACTAGCTATTACGCATCTTTCACAGTTACTTACTTATTTAACTGGTATAGGGGGGTTAATAGTACCTTTAGTAATATGGTTAACAACAAAAGATAGCGTTCAAGGAATGGATGAACACGGTAGGTCGATTATAAATTTTCAACTTACATTGTTAGTAGTTTTTGCATTAAGTATACCTGCAATTTTGTTGTTAGGGCTTGGGTTTTTAATGATTTTATTTGTTTTCATGATATCATTTATTCTTCCAATTGTAAATACAATTAAAGCTTCAAAAGGAGAATCGCCCAGTTCATTTGCTACAATCAAATTTATATAATACCCTTTTAAACGATCAAATAGTTAAGGAAATAATAAAACCCTGAAGAATCTAAATTTTTCAGGGTTTTCCTTTTTTTTACCTTAAGTATTTTAGTTATTTAACATAACTGGCATTACTAACATGGTTACATTTTCACCTTCGTCAAGCCCGTCTGCAGGAGTTAATATTCCTGCTCTATTGGGCAGACTCATTTCTAAAGTAACATCATCAGAAGTAAGGTTATTTAACATCTCCGTTAAAAAGCGTGAGTTAAAACCTATTTGCATATCGTCACCTTGATAGTCGCAGGTTAAGCGTTCTTCTGCTTTATTACTGTAATCAAGATCTTCTGCAGAAATATTTAATTCAGCTCCAGCAACTTTAAGACGTATTTGATGTGTTGTTTTATTAGAGAAAATGGATACTCTACGAACTGAACTCAAAAATTGAGTTCTAGAAATTGTTAGTTTATTTGGGTTCTCTTTAGGAATTACGGCTTCATAATTCGGATATTTACCATCAATTAATCTGCAAATCAGCTCCGTATCTTCAAAGCTAAATTTAGCATTATTGTCATTATATTCAATCACCACTTCAGATTCACTACCCGCTAAAATTCCCTTCAAAAGATTTAGAGGTTTTTTAGGCATAATAAACTCTGTTACTTGTGAAGCAACAACATCTTCGCGTTTGTATTTTACCAATTTATGCGCATCTGTAGCAACAAAAGTTAAATTTTCTGGTGAAAATTGAAAAAATACCCCACTCATTACAGGCCTTAAATCATCATTTCCAGCGGCGAAAATAGTTTTCTGAATTGCTGTTGAAAGTATGTCTCCTAGTATTGTTGTAGATATAGGGTTAGCAAGTTCTACCGCTTTCGGAAATTCAGCGCCATCGGCATATGCTAAAGCATATTTTCCATGATTTGAACTAATTTCTACCGTGTTGTTGTCATCAACCACAAAAGTTAGAGGCTGACTAGGAAAAGTTTTTAAAGTTTCTAGTAATAACCTTGCAGGTACTGCAATTACTCCTTCATTATCCGAATCCACATTTAATACAGAACTCATGGTTGTTTCTAAATCAGAAGCAGAAACGGTGAGTTTAGTTTGTTTTAAATCGAACAAGAAATTATCCAAAATAGGTAAAGTGTTACTGTTGTTTATTACACCCCCCAAAATCTGCAAATGTTTCAACAGATAGGTACTGGATACTATAAATTTCATGTGGCTTAATTTTAAAATTTCAATCGAATTTAAGATAAATTGAGGTAAACTACCCTATATATAATTGAAACAAAGATATTTTAAATCGTCTTTTTACCGAAACAAACTTATTAACACAAAAAGCTTAGCAAAATATGGGCTAAAAGAAATGTTTCAGTTTTGAATAAGTTGCACAATTACCTAGTATTTAATAGCATAACTGGAAATTATGGTAAAGTGGTATTTTTAATTAGTGGTATAATAATTTTTACAACGAAAGTAATAATGTTTATAACTGTTGTTGTGCTAGCTTGTAAATCGATCTTTTTTTTAAATCGCTAACCATAAAATAGCCCGTTCTTTAAACTTTGTTTAAGCTACAGGCTGTAAGATTTTTCAGGTCATAACTCATTAAATAGCCTCGAATTTCTGTACTGTTCTAAAACGGTTTCATTTTGCGTTTTACTGTAGGTAAATAAAATACACGCGTCTTGTTTATTTTGAGAGCGCTATAAAAATTTACAACCTTAAAAATTTTAATTGCATGTTCGTTTTTTTTAAAATTTCATTTAAAAAATTCGTATTACCATTTATTCGAATTATTCGAAATTTATGGTGATGGTATCTCTATAATCCAAACCTAAAAGAGAAGACGCGGCACCGACTGTATTTAGGTCACTTTTGTAAATGGCTAGTTCTAAATATTCTGATGAGTTAAATATCGCTAATTTGTCTCCCGGACCTTTTCGTTGCGATTTTTCTAGATCAAAATTGATAATATCACTATACGTATTATGAATTTGCTTAATTTGGGTGGTTCTAGCAGTAAGGGTGTAGGCTCTACCTTTTCTGTAGGCATTAAAAAACTTCTTTCGAATGTTAGTTACTACGTTTCCATAATTATCTATATAAATAACATTTCCGATAATTTTATTGCCGTTTTCGGTAACACTCGGTAAAAAGTCGGTAAGGTTTTTCAATTGATCAAAAGGTTTTCCAACAACTTCTAAAGTGCCTCCACGAGCAATATGACAAGCAACTTGAACAAAAACATTCATTACAGGAAAAGAACTATGTAGTGGGTTTGGTATATGTATTTCTATTGCCTTTTCTGGTTTTAGATCGGTAGTAATCAATCCTATTACGCCATTATTGGCGCTAATAAAATAATGTCCGTCTAATAAAACCGCTATGTGTTGGTTTTCTCTAGTGGGTTCAGCATCAACGCCTATAATGTGTATCGTTCCTTCTGGGAAGCACTTGTAAGAATTTTCAATAATATAAGCACATTCTTGTATGTTAAATGGACTCACATTATGAGAAATATCAACAATCCGAGCTTCATCTAACTCTTTATAAATACTACCCTTTAAAGCACCTACAAAGTGATCTTTTAGTCCAAAATCGGTAGTTAGTGTTATAATTGCCATACAGCAATGTTGATATGTTTTTGGTTAAGAAAACTGAATTTTACCTAAATTCGTTAAACAAAATTAGGTAAAAAATAGCTAAGTGAAATTATATTTCATGGCTTCACCGAAAACTACACTTTTTTGAACGAACTTATACTAGAACTAACAGACATTAGCCCCAGAGATTTTTTTGGTCAGGGTAATCAGAATATTAATTTATTAAAGAAATACTTTCCTAAGGTAAAGATAGTTGCACGTGGAAATAAAATTAAAGCTTACGGCGAAGAAGAACTTTTAGAAGAGTTTGAAAAACGTTTTGATATGCTTACGAAGCATTACATAAAGTATAATAAAATTGATGAGGTAAGTATTGAGCGCTTGATTACAAGCGATGGTAGAGAAGATTCTGAGACCACAGGTGCAAGTAACGATATTCTAGTGCATGGGGTAAGTGGTAGGTTAATTAAAGCAATGACTCCCAATCAACGTTTGTTGGTTGATGCAGCTAAGAAGAATGATATGGTTTTCGCAATAGGGCCGGCAGGCACAGGAAAAACTTATACTGGTGTAGCTTTAGCGGTGAAGGCATTAAAAGAGAAGCAGGTAAAGAGAATCATACTTACACGACCAGCCGTAGAAGCAGGTGAAAATTTAGGCTTTTTACCAGGTGATTTAAAAGAGAAATTAGACCCCTATATGCAGCCCTTGTATGATGCTTTGCGCGATATGATTTCACCAGAAAAGTTAACGCATTACATAGAAAATGGTACTATACAAATAGCACCGATGGCTTTCATGAGAGGCCGAACATTAGATCATGCCTTTGTTATCTTAGACGAAGCTCAAAATACTACCCATGCGCAAATGAAAATGTTTTTAACGCGTATGGGTAAAAATGCTAAGTTTTTAATTACTGGAGATCCTGGGCAGATAGATTTACCAAGGCGTGTAACTTCGGGTTTAAAAGAAGCGATTTTAGTACTTCAAAATCTTGAAGGAATTAAGGTGATTTATTTAGATGACAAAGATGTAATTAGACACAAATTAGTTAAAAAAGTAATTGCAGCATACAAAAGCATAGAGCATCAAAATTAGAATAAAATAGATTTTTTTAAATAGAGGCCTTTAAAATTAATTATAACTATCTATTAATCATTTAAAAAAATGATGATCTAATTGATTCGAAAATCGTATATTTTATTGAATATCAATTATTTAAAATATATAAAAACACGGTTTAAAAATTGCAAATGAATCGATGACAGCGCTTTCATAAGTGCCGATTGTAAGGTCGATTTGTTTACCCATTCAAATATCGACCAGTCTGTTTCAATTCGAAAAAATCAACATAGTTAGGTATCTTTTTCAAAGATAAAAGGGAAGATAAGAAAGAGAATTACAACTAATTTCTCTCACTTATAGGAACAGTTCTTATGAACAACCCATAATGCAAAATTTTTCTTAGGTTTAGCTACAAGATTCCGATCTAAAATATGGCTCTTATAGTGATTTACTACTTAAATTTCTTCGTATTAAATAAACCGATAAATACAATTAAAACTTACTTAGTTTAAACGAATAATAAGTGTAAGTTGTTGTTTTTGTGTTGTTTATGTTAAATTGGGAAATCGCTAAAAATTGAAATTTTTTATTTTAACTCAAAAAAAAGGTCTATTCTGTTATTAAAATAGACCTTTTTCTCTAAAAATTCTTAATTAAATTTGTGACGAACAAATGCTTCCATAGCCGCATAATCTGACAAGCCTAGAGCACTATATCTTTTTGCAGTATCTCTATTTCGTTCTTCGGCACGCATCCAAAATTCTCTAGAGTCGTCTCCTTGAAACATTACGCCGTCTTTTTGCGATTGATGACAAAAAATAGCATGTCTTTTCTTTAAAACTTGACCAGGGCTCATGGGAACAGCCATTTCAATTTCGTTAATATCCCATTCATGCCATGCCCCGCGATATAGCCACAACCAACAATCTTTCATAAATGGTTCGGATTGCATTCGCTGCATGGCCTCAAAAACTGCATCTAAACACACTTTGTGTGTACCATGTGGATCGGCTAAATCACCAGCTGCATAAATTTGATGTGGTTGAATAGTTTTAATGATATTCATCATAATATCAATATCAGCATCAGATAAATTATTCTTTTTTATTGTGCCAGTTTCGTAAAAAGGTAAATCTAAAAAGTGAACATTTGAATCTTCTAGGCCCATATATCTGGTGGCTGCGTAAGATTCTCCTCTTCTAATATTACCTTTTAGTTTTCTAACCTCAGGTGCATCAGATGAACTTTCCTTTTTATTTTTAATTGCATCAATTATTTTTTGTGCTTCTTCAGAAGGACTTATTCTTTTGGATATTTCAGCATATTTTCTTGCATCCATATCAGATACGGCGATGTTACCTGACGTTTGATAAACTATATGAACATCATGGCCTTGCTCAACTAACCGATCAAAGGTGCCTCCCATAGATATAACATCATCATCAGGGTGGGGGCTAAATATAATTACTTTCTTTTTCGCAGGCAGCGCGCGCTCGGGTCTGCTAGTATCATCCGCATTTGGTTTTCCACCAGGCCAACCTGTAATGGTATGCTGTAATCTATTAAACATTTTAATATTAAGATCATATGAATCTTGTAGGGTTAGCAAATCTGCCATACCATTATCATTATAATCTTTATCTGTTAAACTTAAGATGGTTTTGTTAGTTTTACTGCAAAGCCAAACAATTGCTTTTGCAGTTAGTTCTTCAGTCCAATCACATGGCCCAACCAACCATGGTGTTTTATTTCTGGTTAATTGGCTCCC
Source organism: uncultured Flavobacteriaceae bacterium (assembly GCA_947486785.1). Taxonomy (GTDB): domain Bacteria; phylum Bacteroidota; class Bacteroidia; order Flavobacteriales; family Flavobacteriaceae; genus Maribacter_C. Next base: position 106,532 of record CANKUU010000006.1, read on the forward strand.
CGCACTTGTATCTAGTATAAAAGTACAATTGTTATGGTTTTGTAAATAAGTGGCAGGAACATGAGAAGAAATTTCACCTTCAATAGTTTTTTTTATGATTTCTGCTTTATTCTGGCCCCATCCGAGCAACACAATTCTTTTAGCACTTCGTACTGTTGCAATGCCCATGGTAATTGCTTTCCTTGGTACATTATCAATACCTAAAAAAGAAGAGGCGGCATCAACCCGAGTAATATGGTCTAAGGTAATTACTCTAGTTCCAGAATTATAATGAGAACCAGGTTCATTAAATCCAATATGACCTGTTCTACCAATACCTAAAAGTTGAAAATCTAGACCGCCAAATTTTTGTATTTTGTTTTCATAAGCTAAGCAGTATGCAACTGCCGAATCATAGTCAATTCTACCATCAGGAATATGAATATTTTCTGCCACAATATCTACATGATTAAAAAGATGCTCATGCATAAAGTGAAAATAGCTATGTCTGCTATCTGGCTCCATAGGTAAATACTCGTCAAGATTAAAAGTAACTACGTTAGCAAAACTCAAACCATCTTCTTTATGCATACGAACCAATTCTTCATAGACACGAATGGGTGAAGATCCGGTAGCTAGGCCTAAAACACATGGCTTATTTTTAGCTTGTTTTTCTTTAATAAGACTAGCTATTTCTTCTGCAACTCGAATAGATGCAACATCTGAATTTGAAAAAATTACATTGTGTATTTTTTCATACCGTGTTTCTTCAAATTTTCCAGCTGGTTTGTGACTGATGTCTACATTTGATTTTTTAAGTAATGTTTCCATAAAGTAAGACTATATCTTTTAATGAGTGTGTGCTCGAGCACATTATTAGCTGCGAAAGTAATAAAAAATAAGATTACTTGCTGTTTTTTGCAATATTATTTGCAATTATTTGCGTTTTTAAAGTTTTTGTGGGTGTTTATATTTTTAAAACAGCAAAAAACAGCATATAATTTAATTTGTTACCTTTGTCAACTAAGGTGAAATTTATGCTAAAAGAAGAACGTCAGCAGGCGATATTAAATGAGGTTGATCTTCACAATCGAATTCTATTAACAGATATTGCAGAATCACTTGATGTTTCTATAGATACCGTTCGTAGAGATGTTAAAGAATTAGATACAGATCACAAGCTTAGAAAAGTGCACGGTGGTGCAATTTCTTTAGGGTTTACTTCAAACAGTACTAGAAATACTAATATTTATGCTTTAGAACAGAAAATTGAAATTGCATCTAAGGCAATTGCTTTGTTAAAAGATGGAGCTGTTATTTTTGTAGATGGTGGCACAACCTGCTTAGAGCTTTCAAGATTAATTCCTACTACTATCGAGCTAACTTGTTTCACTTTAAGCTTAGCAGTAGCTATGGAGCTTTCTTCAAAACCGAATGTGACCGTAATTTTTATAGGAGGTAGAATTTCTAAAGATGCTCAAATAGCAATTGGCGCAAATGCGATACATAATCTTTCTGAGATTACTGTAGATTATAGTTTTATTGGTACCGGCTATGTAGATGCTCAATATGGGTTAACAGAATTTGATTGGGATATTGTACAATTGAAAAAATCGGTTATTAAAGCTGCAAAGAAAACAGTACTTTTATGTATATCAGAGAAGTTAAATTCAAAGCACCGATATAAAACCTGTGATATTAATGCGATTAATACCATGATTACAGAGCTTAAACCCGAAGATGAATTATTACATCTTTTTAAAAATAACGACATTAGACTATTATAATGAAATATAAAAAAATAACCGAGGCACCATCTCATCATGATAACTTAGAACAACTTGATACCTTATCATTGTTACAAAAAATGAATGAAGAGGACAGAAAAGTACCAGATGCAGTAGCCTTAGTAATACCTCAAATCACAAGGCTAGTAGATGCCTTAGCCGAGCGTTTTGAGCGCGGAGGGCGACTTTTTTATATTGGAGCGGGCACAAGTGGTCGATTGGGTATTTTAGATGCTTCAGAAATTCCTCCTACATTTGGTTTACCACATGAGAGGGTAGTAGGCATTATCGCTGGCGGTGATACAGCAATAAGAAAATCAGTTGAAAATGCAGAAGATAATAGTGAACAAGCTTGGAAAGATTTGCAGTTACATGATATTTCTGAAAATGATGTTGTTGTTGGTATTGCAGCTTCTGGTACCACCCCGTATGTAATTGGCGGCGTAAATCAGGCAAAAGCTAGAGGAGTATTAACAGCGGGTATCACAAACAACCCAGGTTCACCTCTTTCTTTAGCAGCTGATATCGCAATAGCTGTAGATGTTGGGCCTGAATTTTTGACAGGTAGTACACGAATGAAGAGTGGTACATCTCAAAAACTAGTATTAAATATGATTTCTACTGCTCTAATGATTAAAATCGGAAGAGTAAAGGGAAATAAAATGGTTCATATGCAATTAAGCAATGATAAGCTTGTAGACCGCGGTGTGCGCTATGTGGTTGAAGGCTTGGGTATTAGTTATTCAAGAGCAGAACAATTACTGAAAGCGCATGGATCGGTAAAGGCGGCATTAGATGCGGGGAAATAATTTATTTACTATTTTTCTGAATTGCTTTAACTTCTTCTTTAGTTACTATCTTGTCTGCAGAATTACCCCATGAGTTAGAGATGAAATTCATGACATCTGCAATCTCTTCATCTTCCAGCCCCATTGGGCTCATTGTACTGTTATAAACTTTTCCGTTTACGATTATTTCACCCGTTTGCCCATATTTTATTCCGCGAATACTTGCGGCACGATTTTTCATTAGATAGTCCGATTTTGCAAGTGGGGGGAAAGCCATTTCTACACCTTCACCTTGTTTCATATGACAGTTCACACAAAAATCTGCATAAATTTCGCTACCTCGCTTCATACTCTCTTTAAGTTCAGAATCTTGAAAGAGTAGCATCGAAGTAAATGAAGTAATTATAATATAACAGCACACCAAAAATTTCATCTTATCTTTTAGGATTTAATTTGTAAATTCCTTTACCTTCAACTGATACATATATTATACCTTCAGGGCCTTCTTCTACATCTCTAATTCTGCCTAAATCAGCTAATATTTTTTCACGTTTAATAACTTTGTTTTCATTTAATTTTAGACGCTCGAGGTATTGAAATTTTAAAGAACCAACAAGTAGGCTTCCATTCCAATCAGAGCCATAGCGGTCTGTTGTAATAAAAGTCATACCGCTAGGGGCAATCGATGGTAACCAATAATGTATGGGTTGCTCCATGCCTTTCATCTCAGTTTTATCGGTTATGCTTGTTCCGCTATAATTAACACCGTAGGTAATTAAAGGCCAACCATAGTTTTTGCCTGATTTAATGATATTAATCTCATCACCTCCTTTTGGCCCGTGCTCATGATTCCATATTTCACCAGTTTTTGGGTTTTTAACCAAGCCCTGAGGATTTCGGTGACCATAACTAAAAATGGCGGCTTTCGCACTTGTAGTTTCGAAAAACGGATTATCTTTTGGTATACTCCCATCTGCATTAAAACGGTATATTTTTCCACCATCTCGCGAAATATCTTGAGGGTTTACATCTCTTTCGCCTCTTTCTCCAATTGATAAGTATAGATATCCATCGTTATCAAAAGCAATACGAGAACCAAAATGTTGCCCTTTTGTTGTATTTGGTCCTGCTTTGTAAAGCAATTCGTTTTCAACCAATACATTACCTTTTAATTTAGCTCTCATGAGTGCTGTATGCCCTCCTTTACCTTCTCCTTCAGACGAAGCATAAGATAGGTATAACCAACCATTGGATGTATAGTTTGGGTGTAATTCAATATCTAACAAACCGCCTTGTCCTCGGCTATAAACTTTTGGTAAATTTTTGATTGCTGTTACCTGTCCATCTTTAAAATGAACTAACTCACCCGATTTTTTAGTCGCTAAAAGTGCACCATCAGGTAGAAACGTCATACCCCAAAATATGCTCGATTCATCGATTAATAGTTCTGGGGAAAAAGGAATATCGGAAGGGATATCTACTTGATTTTCTTGACCTTGCGCGCAAGATAGGTTGATAATAGCTATAAATATTGTTAAAAGCAATACACTGTTTTTCATATATAGGCGTTAAAGATGTATTAGAATTACAAACGTATGAGTGTTAAATATAAAAAAGAATTAAATAAGAACAGATAATTACTATACAAAGATTACATGATTTCCCAAACCTTGTATTCTTTCTCAAAATAAACTAACCTATGCTTTCCAAAAAATCAAGGCATCTACTTAATGTCATACTGATATTGGTTTTTTCCGCCTTAGCTACCTCGGCTATAGCCAATACCGTAATATATGATTTTATAGCTGAAATTGTAATTAATAAAGAACCTTCCGAAACTTTTTTAAAGGAAAATTTTAGTCCCAATCCTAAAAAACAAAATACAAATTCATTTGTAAACATAAAAGAGACTTCCTCTATGCCCATGTTTACCACCATAATTCAAGGGGCAGATGAACAAGTAACGTGTGCCGATGATGGTAGTACTATCGCTAAATTTAGTTTGTGTGGTAATAGTGATAATCGTATTATTTCACTCTCTGGTGGTACCTTTAGTAGTGTTCAATGGGAGCAGGTAACTGGCGGATGTACACCAGATTTAGACTCGCCATGCCCCGATAACAGTTGTAGCTATACTGCAATTTCCTCAGCGCAAACTTTAACATTAGATGCATCTAGTATACCCGCCGGAACCGGGGCAGAATTTAGAGTTCGAGTGAATGGTACAGCACCATGGTATTACTTTGAAGTTCAAAAGAGTACGATTAACCAGAATTACGTAAAAACTGATTTCATTTGTGGTCAAGATGGTAGAATACAAATTACAGGCTTATCGAGTGCCTTTGAGTATAGTTTAGATGCAGGTAGCGGTTTTGGGTCATGGCAAGGGCCTATTTTTGAAAACTTAACGCCAGGCACTTACAATGTAAAAGCTCGTTTAAAAGATACACCAGGTGCTTGTGAATATCCTTACGAACCTATAGAAATTGAACGCAAAGATATTGAGATTCAGGCAACACTAGTAGATGCCTTATGTTTTGGTGAAACGGGTAGTATCTCTGTAGATGTTAATAATTCGGTACCCGGACCTTATAAATACACTTTGGTTGATTCAAGTGGTGTAGCACAAGAATTTACCACTTTTATTGCAGATGATAGTTATACATTTGAATCGGTAGGTTTTGGTACATATACAGTACAAGTAGAAACCCAAGCTTGTAGAGGCGATCAATTAAACGGAATTGATCCTCCTCAGCAAGATATGGATATTAACGGCAACCCTTTAGTTATTGGTAATGGCTTAAGAGCTTTAGATTCATCAACAGAGGTGAATAGTAGTTTCGGGTGCTCAACAATTAACAGTGTAGATATTATTTTAAATGTCTCTGGTGGTGCTGCACCATACACATATACCGTTAATTCAGGGCCAGTACAGCCCTCATTTAATGGTTCTACCTCTTACTCAGTAACTAGTGCGGGTACTTATGACTTTGAAATTACAGATTCTAACGGATGTACCTCTACAGCTTCTTCTCATGTAGAGGAGCTAACTCCACCAGATGTAAATGCAACTGGTGTTGACGGAACGTGTTCTAATGGCGGTGCTAGAATAAATTTCAACGTAGTTGATTCAAACGGATATAATTTATCTTATCGAGTTAATTCAGGCGATGCTTGGGATGTAAATCCATCAATTTCTGTAGCAGCAGGCACTTATGATAATATAGAAGTACGGTACCAACAAGACGATTTTGAATGTACCATAACCTTACCGAGTGTACAGGTTTCAACCGTAGGTGTAATTTCGGGTTCTGCAACTAAGATAGCCGATCGCACATGCGACGGGTCTGGCGGTTCTATCGGTGGTCAAATCGATTTTGGAGCAACAAGCGGCGGATCAGGGAGTGGCTATACGTACAGTTTAAACGGATCAAATTTTACAACTACTACATCCTATACCAATTTGGTAGCTGGTACATACACCCCTATGATTCAAGATGGTGGCGGTTGTCGTTTAGAACTTACCGCAATAGTTATAGAAGATATTGACCCACCCACAGATATTGATTTTGTTTCGAGTGATAGTAATTGTTCTGCAAATACAGTAGATATTGAGCTTGTGGCGACTAGCAATAGTCCAATTACTAATTATTCTATTATTAGCCCAGTAACAATCGATAACGGTTCTTTAGCTACTTTTGACGACCTTGATGCAAGTCAGTCTTATATTTTTCAAATTACTGATGCTAATAATTGTACCTATACTGAGGGCTATTCTCCAACTGTAGTAAATTCAATTAGGGTTAGAGTTAGGGCTGGAAATGACACACAAGTATGTACCGGATCTTCAGATGGCTCAGGTGTTTTCTTAATTGATGGTTTTGAAAACTCATACACCTATAGTATTAATGGGCAAGCAGTAAGCGGACCTCAAACTAATAACGAGGTTTCTATTAGCGATTTAGCAGCTGGTACATATACCATAACTATTACTGATACAGAAACAGGATGTACAGATTCTGTTGGCTTTACTGTTGCCGAACCAGCTACCGCTTTATCTTTAACCGGTAATGTTACCCCTATGAGCTGTTCAAATGGTAATTTGGGTAGAGTTGTAGCACAGCCTACTGGAGGTTGGGGCAATAATAGATATTCTTTAACATACCCTAACGGAAACATAGTTGGACCCAAATCAGGTCCTGTTTTTGGTAGTCTTTCCGCTGCGGGTTCATATACCTTAACGGTTGTTGATGCAGAGGGTTGTTCAGACACCTTTACTTTTAGTTTGTCAAAAATTATAGCACCAGATATTTCGCTTGATAGGGCTGCTTCCGATTTTTGTTATTCCCCATCATCTGGCGCTACTTTAGTGGTGAATTCTAATGCAGGTACGGCTGACATTGGCACCCATAACTATCGAATTAACGGAGGAGCATTACAATCAACAAATACTTTTACGAACCTTAGCCCAGGTAACTATACTATTGAGGTAGTAGATGGTAATAATTGTAGCGATGAAATTACGTTTAGGATAAATCCACCATTACGTGTTAATATTAGTGTTTCAAGCGAAATACCTTGTGGAGGTTTGGACGGACAAATAACAGTAAATGCTAGGCAAGGTTATTTGAGTTCTGCTACACCAAAATCGTATCAGGTAAGTAGTGATAACGGTGCCAATTTTGGTCCTGTAACTCCTTTTACAACCAATACTTTTACTTATGATACCAATACACCTGGAGATTATATTTTTAAAATCTCGGATAATGAAGGTTGTGTTGCAACCTCTAACGTTATTACCTTAAATCCACCGCAACAAATAGATCCGGCTACTGTTGAGGTAAGTGCTGCAAGTTGTGGTCGAAATGATAATGGTATTGTTACCATAAGACCTGATGCAACAAGTGGAGAGCCAGGCTTTGAAATTAATTTTAATAATTTAGGATGGGGTACTCAGCAAACATTTTCAGACCTAGTGGCAGGCGCAACATACAGTTATGTAGTTCGTGATTCAAGAGGTTGTGAAACTGCTGTTGCTTCTGTTACAATTCCATTAGATTCTACGCCAAGTCCAGATGCTCAAGTAGTTGCGAATATGGCTACGTGTACTACAGGTACACTTGAAGGATCTATTGATGTTACTGCCGTTTCTGGTGGTAGTGCTGATTATTCTTATGTACTACATAATGAATTTGGGGTAGAGATTGCAAGAGTTGGTCCTACCTCAAGTACAACTACAAATTTCCCTAATCTCGAACCAGGTACTTATACGGTAGTTACTGTTGATGCTTTAGGCTGTAGAGATACTGATACAGTAACAATTACTCAGAGCGTTTTAGATGTAGTTCCTCAAAACCCAACGTCACTAGTATGTTCTGATACTGGCTTTAGTTATACGGTAGAAATTGTCGGAGGTATAGGACCATTCTTGATACGATTAGCAAATGATCCGGCAGCCCCTGTAACTCCAAACTCACCACCTAGACAGCATACTTTTTCAGGTTTGCAATTCGGAGTGATTTATACGGTAGAAGTTACTGACACAGCTACTGGTTGCGTTTATTTTGAAGAAATAGATCCTGTATCCGGACCAACAACTTTAGCGGTAACTGGTAACGCAACACCTGGTTTTTGTGATGCAAACCGTTTTGGTCAAATTTCTTATGAAATTTCAGGTTTTGCTGCAAATACTAATTTAAGGGTTGAAGTATTGAATTCTGATGATGGATCACGAGTTACCGTAGAATCGCCGACTAATGTATCACCAATACATACTGGCAGCTATGAAACATTACCAGGAAATTATCAAGTAATTGTTACTGATCTTTCAAATGATTGTACAGCGGCAACATCGGTTACAATAGCACAAAACTTGCCGGGCATTGATGTGCTGCGAACAGATCCAGCTAATTGTACCTCTGATGGTTCTATTACAGTTCAAGGCAATGGCGGTAGCGGTGCTCCTTATACTTTTGCCTATATGGCTTCGGGTAGTACTCCAGTTTCATCAAATTTTTCTGCAAATACTACATTTTTTGGCCCAGCAGGTAGCTATGATGTATATGTAAAAGATGCAAATGGCTGTACTTCATTCGCAATCGCAGAAATTATTCCTGTAGACCAACCTTTACCAGTACCAACCTTTGCGGTTGATAACCAGTGTGCCGTATCCGCACAAGACTTTGATATTATAGTAAGTGTACCATCATCTGTTGATACACCAAGATTTATTTTAAACGGAAATTCTGAATTTCCAACAGATAATGGAACAGTCTGGGAGTATACATTTAAAGTAGACACACCAGGTAGCTATGTATTCGATGTAATCGATGCGAATGGTTGTACTAGTCAAGGAACTGCGGAGGTATTTGAATTTATTACCGCTTCAGCTGAATTTACTACAATGCCTACTTGTAATAACTCAGATGGAACTATTACAGTAATGTCAAATGGGGGTAGCGGTAATTTTGATTATCAACTAAATGGCACCGATTATTCTGGATCAAACGTTGGCCCAATCAATCAAACAGATGATAATGAATTTACGGGTATTGCTCCAGGTTCGTATTCAATTTTAGTAACCGATAGAGATGTAACCAATGGTGCTTCTCAGTGTACATTTTTGGTTGATAATATAAATTTAGAGCGTGCAGTTCCTCCTGTAATTAGTCAATCTATACTTGGCCATATTACCTGTTTTGGTGATGATGATGGTAGTATTGATATTATCCTGCAAGCGGGGACTAATGTTGATAGCCCCATAAATTATCGATTACTTAATTTTAGTACCAGAGCATTAATAGCAAATAATAGCTCAGGTTCTTTTACTGATCTTGAACCAGGTCGTTACGAAGTTGAAGTTGTTTCCTCTAGAAATTGTACTGTTTTATCGGGCGAGCTAGTAATTTCTGAGCCACCAGTATTTTCAATTTCAGCTACGGCTACACCCTTTACCTGCGAACCAGGATCAAATAGATATAGTTCTTCAATAGTTACGGTAAATGTAGATGATATAGGTACCCCTACAAATTATAGATACAGTATTTCAGGTTTTGAAAACTATCAAAATTCAAATACATTTGAGATTATTGATGATGGTACTACTCAGAATATTACTGTTTATGCAATTGATCAGAACGGTTGCCAATCAACTACTAATGTAACAATTAGTCCACCATCAGATGTTGTAGCAACAATTATAGAAAATGATCTATTAAATTGTAAAGATCCTGAGCGCGTACGAATCCAAGTTAGTGGTACATCAAATTTTACAGTTACAACCACTTCAGTTGTTCCTGTAGCCCCTGTAACTAATACACCTGGGAATAACTATGTTGATCTGTTTTTGCCAGATGTAGGTGATTATCTTTTTGAAATTCAAGATAATACTCCTAATGGCTGTGCTTATCCACTGCCTTTTCATACTGTTTCTAATCCAACGCCGCCAAAAGTTCTTATTTCTGAATTAAAATCAGTTCAATGTTTTGGAAGTGCTAACGGTGAGTTTTCGATTGAAGTTACTGATTATACTGGGCCTTACAACTATACAGTATATAGTGGCAGCGATACTAGCAAAACAACGCCTTTAGCTACAGGAAGCTTTAATACGGCTAATAACCCCGAAAATATCACAGGTTTAGCTGCGGGCAGCTATTTTGTTGAGGTAACTTCATTAGACACTCCTTTCTGCAGCGCCGACAGTAATGTTATTACTATTAGAACGCCAAACGGTAGCTTAGAAGTAACTGCAGAGCCTATTGGTAATGTTGGTTGTAATGATAATTTAGGTATGATAGTGGCTGAGGGTACTGGTGGTTGGACTACCGCACCCTATGAATATCGATTACTTTATGATAGTGGATCTGGATACACAGAAATTGTTCCTTTTTCAACTAATAATGAGTTTGAAAACTTACAAAGTGGAGATTATCGCGTAGAGATTCGAGATGAAAGAGCTTGTCTCAAAGATTTTGATATTAATTTGCCAAGTGTACCACAGATTGAAGCAGGAATTAGAGAGTCTTTTTCTTTGCAATGTCCGAGTAGTAATAATGCTGTTTTAGAGGCCTTTGATCCAACTACTTCAGCACCGGGTGCAACTGGAGGTTATCCGGGCGCTGGTTATAATTATAGATTATTAAAATTAGGTAGTAATAATAATACCGATATTATTTCTGAAAGTGGTTTACAAAACACGCCTACTTTTGTGGGTGCAAGCGGCGGATATATTAGCTCTGGCTGGTATGCTATTCGAGTAACATCAAATTATGATTGTGAATATGTAACAGATCCTTACTTTGTACAATCACCACCACCAATAAGACCTAAATTAGTAATGGTAAGGGTGCCTGGTTGCGGCGGGCAAGGAGAAATGCGTTTATTTGTTGAAGAACCAGATCCAGCCTTTACTTACGAATATAGAGCCTATGAGAACGGAACTTTGGTTGGTACTTATGCAGATATGCCTTCAAGCGCCTCTATATTAATTTCAGGAAATTCAGGGATAAGTTATGAATATGATATTCGTAAGAAAAATGCATTAAATACTTGCGAACCAGTACGGTCTAACGGTATTAGAATGACAGATGTTACGGGTATTGAAATAGCTGCAAATGCACCAGATGATATTTCATGTTCTGCTGACTTAGATGGTAGAATAGAGTCTTTTGTATCTGGTGGTGTTGGCAATCAAATGTTTACCTTATATGCAGGAGATCCAGAAGACGCCTTTAACCCAGTTTCTTCAGCCATGGTAATAAGAGGTCCTCAACCTGATGGAACATTTGAAGGACTTTCTGATAGAAGCGATTATTACATCGCTGTTACAAGTGGTACAACCTGTAGTGATATTAAAGGACCGTTTGCGATAGTTAGACCAGATCCTATTGTATTTCGGATAACACCAACTCCGGTTACTTGTAAGGGCGAAACAGACGGAGCAGTTGCAATAGAGGTTATAAGTGGTGGCGTTGGCTTAATAAAATTTGCTATGGCACCCGATTTTAACGATTTTTCAAATGATCCAGATACCCCGGGTAGATATATTTTTGATGAATTACCTGCAGGCGATTATGAATTTTTAATTCAAGATGAGAATGGTTGTGGCGAAAGAGCTGTAGCATCCGTTATTGAGCCAGATGTAATAACTGCAAGTTTAGTTGATGTAACACCTGAAACGTGTCTTGGTTATGCCGACGGTACGGCAACAATATCAATTACTGGAGGTACTCCCTTTGTAGACCCTGTAACTTTTGAAACGTATTATAAAACAAAGCTAATTGGACCCAATTCTGATGGTACAGAGCAATTCGTAAGAAATGATGATTTAGAGTTTTCTAACTTAGCAGGTGGTCAATATATAGTTTTAGTACAAGATGCTAGTTTATGTCAAGGTGATACGGTTATACCGATAGAATTAGGCGTAAATCTAGCGGCAGAAATAGAGGTTTTATATGGTTGCGAAGGTATTTTTCCGTATAGTACGGCATCAGTAAAATTACAAGAAACGGCTGCTTTACCTGAGCTATTATTTGCATTAGATCCTATTGATCCGTCCGATGCTAACACCTCAAATGCTGATATTATTCATTCTTGGGGTGATTTACCCGAAGGTGATCACGTGGTATATATTTATCATGAAAACGGCTGTTCAAATGCAATTGAGTTTACTATTGAAGCATTTGAACCATTGACTCTGACAGCTACAAAAACAGGACCTAATGAGGTTACTGCAATTGCAGAAGGTGGATTTGGAAACTATGAATATTTTTTCCAAGGTGAATCATCGGGATCAAATGGCGTATTTGTAACCAACGAAACTACAGAGGTCGCTATTGAAGTTAGAGATGAAGGGGGCTGCGTAGCAATGATTACAATACCTTTTGAATTTACAGGAACCGTAGAAATTCCGAAGTTTTTTACGCCCGACGGAGATAGTGAAAATGATGTTTGGGCACCAAAAAACAGACACTTTTTTCCGAATATAGAAGTGAAAATTTATGATCGATATGGCCGAGTTGTGAAAATTCTAGATCAAGTTAAAACCTGGGATGGTAACTATGCAGATACGGGTAACCCTTTACCAACAGGTGATTATTGGTATGTGATAAATGCAAATGATAGAAACAAGCTTAGGTATGTAGGTCATTTTACCCTTTATCGTTAGTTAGGCGTTAACTAAAATTTATTCAATTACCATTTTTTTACATATTTGATATAGTTTATTAGTTTCAAATTTATAAATCAAGTAATAAGTTTTAAAAGACATTCAAAAGAATGTCTTTTTTGTACCTTTAAATGAAGAAATTTCATTTAGTGGATATGATAAAATGTATACTATATTTAATTGCTTTGTTACTTTTTCAAAGTTGCGTAGCGCAATCAAAGCCAAATTTGATAGATGCAGAGATGCAGACCGTAATTTCAGAAAAGCTGAGCTATTATTTATATTACCCTGATGATTATGAAAGTGATCAAAAAAAAATGTTTCCTATTCTTTTATTTCTGCATGGTGGAGGTGAGTCTGGCGACAGTCTAGTTGCATTAAAGCGTAATGGTCCACCAAAAATGATCGTTGATGGTAAAAAATTTCCTTTTTTAATTTTAGCACCTCAGAATCCCCACCAAAAACAATGGTGGAATACGAGAGCTATAAATCAATTACTCGATACCATTGTTGCTAATAATAGAGTAGATAAAAATCGAATATATTTAACGGGTTTAAGCAGGGGTGGAGGAGCTGCTTGGGAAATGGCTGTTCAATATCCTACAAAATTTGCTGCAATGGCTGTGGTTTGTGGTATGTCTCCCGTGCCATATGCGTCTTGGATTGATAAAAAAATGCCTATTTGGGTTTTTCATGGAGAAGAAGACAAATCTATTGCTATATCTGAATCTGAAAATATGGTAAATCGTTTAAAGAGTATGGGGTATTCTGTCAAGTTCACAAAATACCCTGGTGTAGGACATAACTCGTGGATAAGAGCCTATAAAACAGAAGCACTTTACGATTGGTTTATGCAACAAGATCGCGGTCTCAAGAATTAAAACCCAATGCTATACTTAGGCGGTAAAGGTGCTATCAAACATTCTATAGATAAACTTAGTAAGGACGGCAAAGCCTCGACCTTAGCGTATCGACATTATGGCATAGGAGAAGAACATCAACTATCCCACGGATACCATGCTACACCAAAAAATCATCGACAAATGTGCAAAGATTGCTACGGGGCTAGACATCGTTCTCCGATGAAGCGAGAAACACATGCCTATCAAAAACGAAAAAAAAAAGAAAACACATCAAAAGAAGGAGGTCATCGGGTATCTAAAATCGAACCACCGAGCGGCTAGAAGCTTCCTCAAGTTACAAATGGGCTTATAATGTCAGCAACAGTGTTCAAGTTTAAAAATTGATGATAGAACTAAAGGAAACGGTTCTTTGGCTATATTCGTAACTTAAGAATATGTTCAATCCAAATATATTCGGGAATCAAAAAGTATTTTGGTAAAACAAATTTACCCTAACTTCCCTTTTTAAGGGTCGATTAACTAGCAGTATTTTTCTCTTTGTGATTCATGGTATTCTCTTAAAGTTTTTTTTTTAAAAGTTTCAAGGTCTCTTTTAACTTAAACTAGTGCCTTATTTTTTTTAAAAATTTAGCTAGAAATGAAAACTTAGTGCTAAATTTTTGAACAAATTAAAATTTGGTGTTGATTGTCTATATTTTTGTAGAAAAATAAAAAGAGTGACCCGCCATCAGCAATCTTAAATTTTTGTCTTAATTGAGCTACACTAAGCGGAAAATTTCTTGTTGTTACATTTGCTTTTGTGATCTGTAATTCTTTTACGTTCTTTTTAGAGTATTTTGTAATTTGTTCAATCTTGAAGCTTCTTCCCGGAAAATCTATTAGTTCGTCATTCGAATATAAATGAGTGTGTTGGCTAATTTTTGTAAGACCTAACTTTTCGCCAATAATTTTAAATCCACCAGATTTTAAAATTGCAGCATTGGGTTCAAATAAAAAATTTTGAGGGGGGGCAAATTTTGAAGTCACATTTTTTTCGTCACTTATTTTAAAATTAAATACTTCTTTTTTATTCGCTTTGCCATAATTAATGGTTTTAATAACAGCTGTCGCCTTAAAACCTTTTTCTAAAACCCAAAGCAATTCTTTAACTTCATTATTTATAGCGACAATGTGAATTTCTTTTACGAAGGTTAAACTTTTAAGTCCTAAGGTAATATCTAATAGAGGAGAGGTTTTTAATAAAACATAATTAGTTCTATTAAAAATAAGTTCTAAATTTTGAGTAATATCTGGCTGGCAATCTTCTAATCGAAAAACTTTATTTTTTTTATAATCTCGGCGCGAGGGGTCAAGATAAATCCAATCAAAATATTGATTGTTTTTTTGCAAAAAAGTAATTGCATCATTATTGAACGTAGTGTAGTTTTTTACACCTAAAACCTTCAAGTTGTGATCAGTTATGGTAGCAAGTTCTTTATCAACTTCATTATAGGTAATATGATCTACTTTTTTGCTAAAAAAATAGCTGTCGATTCCGAACCCTCCAGTTAGGTCTAAAAGTGATTTTCCATGTATAATTTTTGATTTATATTTTGCCGTAGTTTCAGATGAACTTTGTTCAAAGTTTAACCTGGAAGGGTAGTAAATATTTGGAGTTTTATACCACAGCGGAAGTTTATTTTTACATTTTTTTTTGGTCTCAATTTGTTGAGCGAGTTCTTGAGCTGAGATTTCAGAGAAAGGAGGCTTTTTAAGAATTACTGACATGATGTCGGTATCTATATTTTTGAGTATAAAATCTTGTACACCAGTATTTAGTATATTTTTATTCAAAGTATGCTATAGGTTTTGTGTTAAAGATTTTACAATCTTATTTTCAGATAAAAACTCTTTTAAAATAACCTTAATTGCGGTGTAGGAGGGTACGGCAACTATCATTCCTGTAATACCAAAAAGTAATCCGCCAATAATTATAACTAAGAAAATTTCTAGTGGGTGCGATTTAACGCTTTGCGAAAAAATTCGAGGTTGCGATATAAAATTATCAATCAACTGACCAATAAAAAAACCAGTCATTACCTTAAGTGTTTTTGGTAGAATTACCTCGCTAAAATCGGCCCCAATATTGCTGCTCATGGTTAAGGTAAGCATAAGTACTCCGCCTATAATGGGTCCAACGTAAGGTATCAAATTTAATAAGGCACAAAGAAAGGCTATAACAATGGCATTTTCAACCCTGAAAATAAGCAGTATTATGGTGTAAAAAATGAATAGAATTAAAATTTGAAACACCAAGCCAACAAAGTATCTTGATAGTAAGTCTTTAATGATTTTAATCGATTTTTTTAATCGACTTTCTTTATTATCCGGCACAAAAACCATAAGGCCTTCTTCAAACAATCGACTGTCTTTTAAAAAGAAAAAAGCAATAAATAAAACAGAGAATAAGCCAATACTTAAACTACCTAGAATACTTACAAATGAATTTAGAAAATTGGGTACAAAGCCAAAGTCAAAATTAGCTAAGACTTTAGAATCTTTTAAACGCTCTTGAATTTCGGATGAACTAATATTTAAATAGTCTGTAATTTGAAGATATAATTGTTGCATGTTTGCCTGTAGCGCATCTATATTTAAGAGCGATAGATTATGCCCCTGCTGCACTATTAAAGGAACGAATAGGGCGATAATACCTACCAAAACACCGATAAGAAGTAACATTGTTATAATTACTGCTAATGTTTCATTGAACTTCAGCCTCTTTCTAAAAAAGAAAACAATAGGTCTGCCAATAAGAGAAATAATTCCTGCAATTGCGATGTAAGCGATTACCGAACTAATTTGATATAAAAAGTATAATAAAAGGGCAATACCAGCGAGTATTGCTACGGCTCTTAAAATACCTTCTGATAGGGTTTTTGAGGTCATGTGGTGGTGTTTAAAAGTTTCTTGAATTGTGTTGTTTTATAAATTTTAAATTCAAAAATTTAATTTTCAAAGGCATATGCAATAATATTTGCCCCCATTTGTAGGGCTTTTGTTCTAATCTCGTTTGGGTCGTTATGAACTTCTTGATTTTCCCATCCATCCCCTAAATCAGATTCGAATGTAAATAAGAGTACCAAGCGGTTTTCATAAAAAATACCTAAAGCTTGAGGTCTTTTACCGTCATGCTCGTGAATTTTGGGTAATCCCTGCGGAAATTTATAAACTTTGTTGAAAATAGAGTGATTACTATCGATTTCTACTAATTCTTGATTTGGAAATACTTTCACAAGTTCTTTACGTAAAAAAGGTTCCATGCCATAGTTGTCATCAATGTGTAAGAAACCACCCGAGCTAAGGTAAGTTCTTAAATTTTCAGCTTCTTCTTGAGAAAAAACAACATTGCCGTGCCCTGTCATATGAATAAAGGGATACCGAAAAAGTGCAGTACTATTCACCTCTACTGTTTGTGGTTTTTCTTTGATTTTGGTGTTGATGTTTTCGTTACAAAAGCGAATTAAATTTGGAAGAGCGGTTGGGTTTGAATACCAATCGCCCCCTCCGTTGTATTTTAAAATTGCTATCTCTTGCCCAAAACTAATAGAATGTGTTAAAAAGATATAAAAGATAATTAGTTGTGTAAGTTGTTTCATAAATCTTCGTACCAAACATTGAATTTTTCAAATTTAAGCAATATCATGAGTAAATATATTCATATCACCTTAATTGTTTTGGTCGGCATAATTCTAATGAATTTTAATAATAGGACAATAAATAAGGCTAAAAATCCATTGCCTGTTACCGATGAGATGTTCGAACCAATAGTGGTGCTTGAACTTTTTACTTCACAAGGCTGCTCTAGTTGTCCTTCTGCAGATGTATTGCTGCAAAAGGTGAAAAAAGAATTTCATAAAGAGGTGTTCGCATTGTCTTATCATGTTGATTATTGGAATTATATAGGATGGAAAGATCCATTTAGTAAGTCCTCATATGCTAAAAAGCAAGGTATTTATAATATTAAATTTAGAAATAAAAGTAATTATACGCCCCAATTGGTGGTAAACGGAAAAGAGCATTTTGTTGGCTCTAACACCATAAAAATGTATGATTATATTGATACGTTTAAAAACCAAAGGTCTTTAAATCAAGTGCGTCTTAGTAAGGTTGAGGTATCTGCCACAAATATTTCTTTTAATTATAAATTACAGGGTGCACTAAAAGATAAAAAAATACGGGCTGTTTTGGCACTTGATGAACGTAGCACCGATGTAAAACGTGGAGAAAATAGAAGCAGAACTCTAATCAACAGCAATATTGTGGTAGGGGAGTTAGTTATCGATATTGATCAAGACAGCGGTACGGTAGATATGGTGATTCCTAAAATTGTTAAATTAAATGAACACCTAAACCTAATAGTACTGATTGAAAATGATAATTATGACATTACAGCTGCGGCTAAACACAGTATTAAACTATAGCTCTTAAAATGTAGTAATTTTATAATAAACTCCACTTTCTAATATTTAGTAGAATGTGGAGTTTAAATTTTTAAGCTATTTGCTAAACCTAACTTAAATGAGAGAAGTTACATTAGGTAATTTTTCAGCCATTATTAATCATAGTTATGGTAGCGCATGTTACAATAGCAGCTGTTTCCGTCCGTAACCTATTTTCACCTAATGATACGGGTAAAAAACCAGCCTCGTAAGCCTGTTTTATTTCATTTTTTGAAAAATCTCCTTCAGGGCCGATGAGCACCGTAACATCTTTATCTGGGGCTACGCGTCTTTTTAAGTCTAACTTTTCTTCGTCTTCACAATGAGCGATAAATAATAGTCCTTTCTGGTTTTTAGCGATGAATTCTTTATAAGAAATAGGATCATTTAACAGCGGTAGATAGGTCTGCAGAGACTGCTTCATGGCAGCTAAAATTACTTTCTGCATACGTTTAATTTTTATAATTTTACGCTCCGAATTATCGCAAATTATAGGCGTTATCTCGTTAACACCAATCTCCGTAGCTTTTTCTAGAAGCCATTCAAAACGATCATTCATTTTTGTGGGCGCAACCACCAAATGAAACCAAAACATTTTCTGATGTTTTTTATCGGTGTCAATAATTTCAGCTTTACATTTTTTTGCATCTGCATTAATAATTTTAGCTTCAAATAAATAACCTCGTCCATTGGTAATATGCACTAATTCTCCTTCTTTCTTTCGAAGAACTTTTATAAGGTGCTTACTTTCTTCTTCGCTAAAAGTAAATTGTGTAGTACTTTGATCTAATTGATCATTGTAGAATAATTGCATGTTGTTTAGTTAATATTTTATGTATTTATTTTTACCCTTTTGTGCCAATCACATACCGTGCTTTTGCGGAGATGTGTTGTTTTGAAAAATCATTTCTCATATATTTAAAATACCCAACAATTCCTATCATTGCAGCATTGTCAGTACAATATTGAAAATCAGGTATATACGTTGTCCATCCATATTTTTTTGATGCTATTTTCAATTCTTTTCGAATACCTGAGTTTGCAGAGACGCCTCCACCAATAGCAATTTGTTTAACACCCGTTTGTAAGGTTGCTTTTTTGATTTTCTCCATCAGAATTTGAATTATAGTGTATTGTATTGAAGCGCAAATATCATTCAAGTTTTCAGAGATGAAATTCGAATTTTTCTTTGATTCTCTTTGAATGAAATACAAAATACCAGTTTTTAAACCACTAAAGCTAAAATTTAATCCATCAACTTTTGGCTTTGTAAATGTAAATTTTTTGGGGTTACCAAGCTGGGCATATTTATCTATTAAAGGGCCTCCTGGATAGGGTAATCCTAGAATTTTTGCGCTTTTGTCAAAGGCTTCTCCAACAGCATCATCTAAAGATTCACCTAATATTTTTATGTCAAAATAATCTCTAACTAGCACAATTTGAGTATGTCCGCCGCTAATGGTCATTCCTAAGAAAGGAAAGCTTGGAGCACACTTGAGCTCATCTTCGATAAAATGGGCTAGAATATGTGCTTGCATATGATTTACTTCAATAAGCGGAATTTTTAGCCCCAAAGCTAACGATTTTGCAAATGAAGTACCCACAAGTAAAGAGCCCATAAGACCAGGTCCTCGAGTAAAAGCTATGGCTGATAATTGTTTTTTATCGATATTTGCTTTTAATAATGCTTGGTGCACTACCGGAACAATGTTTTGTTGGTGAGCTCGTGAAGCTAATTCGGGTACAACACCCCCATATTCTTCATGTATTTTTTGCGTTGCTACAACATTGCTCAATACTTTTTTGTTGCTTAGTATTGCTGCAGAAGTATCGTCACAAGAAGATTCTATGGCAAGAATGTAAATAGTTTCTTTATCCATTAGTTTGGAATAAAAATTGAACACAAAGGTAAAACATAAAGACCTATCAAAAAACTAAGAAAAATATTGCTGCGTACAATGTTAGTAATACTACTACTAATTGTTTTGGGCACCATTGTTCTTTCGTTACCTTTTGTTCAAACAAAATTTGCAAAATATACTACCAGCGAACTGAACGCTAAATTTGGTACCAATATCAACATTGATCGGTTGCAGTTTTCCTTAATTTCTTGGGAGACTGCTTTAAAAGGTATTTATATCGAAGATTATAAAAATGACACCCTTTTTTATGTAGACAAACTCACAACATCTATTTTAAGTATGCGCAATTTGGTCGCTGGTCGATTAGAGTTTGGCGATATTGATGTTGATGGCCTTGATTTTAAACTAAAAACTTATCGAGATAGTACAGACACTAATTTAGATATTTTTATTGATAAGCTTGATAATGGTAAACCTCGAGAGCCTGGTGCTGCACCCTTCTTTTTTTTATCTTCAAAATTACAGGTGAATAATAGTACTTTTAGGTTGATAGATGAAAATCGAGCTGCCGAAAAAATGTTGAACTTTAAGAAATTAAATATTTCCGCTAAAGATTTTCAAATCGTGGGGCCAAATGTTTCGGCTAATATTGATTTGATGTCTTTTAATAGTAAAACAGGTTTACAGGTTGATACCCTTTCAACAGATTTTAAATACACCAAAAAGAAGATGAGTTTTAATTCTTTACGAATAAAAACTAAAGAATCTGAGTTGTTGGGTGATCTGGTGTTCAAATATAAACGCAAAGATTTTATTGATTTTTTAAACAAGGTAAAGGTAGAGGCGCAATTTTCCGAGTCTACTGTAGCCTTTGATGAGATAAACCTATTGTACAATCAATTTGGAAAAGGAAAAAAAGTGCTTTTCTCTTCAAAAATTTCAGGTTTTTTAAATGATTTAAATACAGAAAAACTTTTTGTACAATCAGATAATACGGGTATTCGGGGTGATTTTAATTTTAAAAACCTCTTTACAAATGATAACCCATTTGTAATGAATGCCAAAATGAAAAAAGTTACATCTAGCTATTACGAACTTCGGTCATTAATGCCTAATATTTTAGGAAAACTACCTACCATATTTAAAAAACTAGGTCAGTTTACAGTTTTGGGTAATGCATTGGTTTCAGAGACTGCAATAAATGCTAAGGTGAACCTAAACACACCCATTGGTAAGAGTTATATCGATTTAGACTTAACCAATATTGATAATATAGATGATGCAGAATATAAAGGATTTGTATCGCTTATTGATTTTGAATTAGGAGAATTTTCAGAATCTGAAAGTTTAGGTAAAACAAATTTTGATTTTAATGTGGAGGGAAAAGGATTTACCCAAGAAAACTTAAATACAGAGGTTGTTGGTAAAATTTATGAAATAGAATTTAACAAGTATAAATACGAAAATATTAGAGTATCTGGGGTTGTAAAAGATCAATTATTTGATGGGTCTTTAGCTGTTAACGACGAAAATTTAAAGTTTAATTTTAAAGGGTTAGCGCAGTTTGGAGAAAAAACTAATAATTTTAATTTTATTGCTAATGTTGATTATGCAGATTTAGTCAATTTAAACTTTATTAAAGATACGATATCAATATTTAAAGGAAATGTTAATATGGATATTACTGGTAGTACTTTAGATAATGCTATCGGTGATATAAAATTTACCAAAACAAACTTTAAAAATAAAAACGACACCTATTATTTTGAAGATTTTAAAGTTTCTTCAAGGTTTGAAAACGACTCTATTCGCACAATAGATATTAATTCTAAAGATATAATTACCGGTTACTTAACGGGTAATTATAAGGTAAAAGAGCTTGGTCAGTTAGTTCAAAACTCCTTAGGGTCGGTATATACTAATTACAAGCCATTCGAAATTTCTGAGGGGCAAACTTTAGCCTTTAACTTTAAAATTTATAATAAAATTGTTGATGTCTTTTTTCCAGAAATTCGTTTTGATCCTAATACGTTTATAAAAGGAAATATAATTGCAGATGAAGGTGATTTTAAACTCAGCTTTAAATCTCCTAGTATTGCAGCATACGGTACCGCTGCTGATAAAATAGAGGTTAAGGTAGATAATAAAAACCCTTTATTTAATACCTATGTATCGGTAGGAGATTTATCCACCCCTTATTACAAGGTTAAAGATTTTAATTTGATAAATACGACGCTAAAAGATACTTTGTTTTTTAGGTCTGAGTTTAAAGGTGGAAGCGAATATAATGATAGCTATAATTTAAACTTTTATCACACTTTTAATAAGGAAAATAAATCAGTAATAGGATTTAAAAAGTCTGACATAAGTTTTAAAAATAATACTTGGGTTTTAAACGAAGAAGGTAATTCTAAAAATAAAGTCATTATCAATAGAACCTTAGATAGCGTTGCAATTGAAGAGATTGTGATGAATAACGAGGAGAAGGAGCAAATTAAATTAAGAGGTACTTTAGCCGATTCAACAGCGAAAGATCTTCGACTACAATTTAAAATAGTTTCATTAGATAAAATTGCTCCAGTTATTGACAGCTTAAATCTTGAAGGTCAGGTGAATGGAGTACTCAATATTTTTCAAAAAGATGGTGTTTATTTGCCCTCGTCTAACCTGGGGGTAAAAGATTTTTCTATAAATGGTATTCGTTTAGGCGATTTAGCTATGGGTATTGTGGGTAATAAAGATTTGACCGACTTCGTGGTTAACACCCAAATTACAGATAATGGGGTAGAAAAGTTAGGTGTTTATGGAAATATTATTAATAAAGGAGATTTGCCAGAAGCTGAATTAATAGCGAATTTTAAAAATTTTGAACTAGAACCCTTTAATCCTTTAGGTGATGGTGTTATAGATCATATTAGGGGTTTTGTTGGGGGTAGTGCTCGAATTAGTGGCGCCATTGATAACCCTTCTATTAACGGCTTATTAACTTTAGATAACGCTGGCCTAGCGGTTCCGTATTTAAATGTAGACTACAGTTTTGCTCCAAATTCGCGTGTACGACTTACAGATCAAACTTTTTACTTTGAAAAAATTGCACTAGAAGATGTTGTCGAAAATTCAAGTGCAACAGTTGATGGCACCATAAAACACTCTTACTTTAAAGATTGGTTACTTGACCTAAATGTAAATACTAACAATGATCGATTACTTATTCTTGATACTGAATTTGACGAAGATGAATTGTATTATGGAAGAGGTTTTTTAAAAGGAACAGGAAGAATTTTTGGTCCAACAACCGCACTTACTATAAGAGTAGAAGGCGAGACGGCTAAAGGTACTTCGATTAATATTCCGTTAAGTGATGTAGTATCGGTAGGCGAATATTCGTTTATTAATTTTATTGATAAAAATAGTGTTAAGGCTTCGGATGAGCAACGTTTTCTAAACGATGTTGATGGTTTAGAATTAGAATTTGATCTTAATATTACACCTGATGCAGAGGTAAAAATAGTAACCGACACAAAAACAGGTAGTACCTTAAAAGGAACTGGATCAGGACTAATATTAATGCGAATTAATACCCGAGGTAAATTTCATATGTTTGGAGATTTTGTTGTGGTTACAGGAGAATACAATTATAAATTTGGTGGCTTTATCGACAAAACGTTTCGAGTAGAACCTGGTGGTACAATCGTATGGCAACAAGACCCACTTGCAGCATTACTTAACATGAAGGCAGTTTATAATTTAAATGCTAATCCTGCACCTTTGCTTGAAAATAGAGCCTACACAAGAAGTATAGCCACAAATGTAGTCATCGGTCTTACAGGAGAACTTCAAAGTCCGACGATAGATTTTAAAATCGATTTTCCAGGAGCAAGCTCTATAGTTAAATCACAGTTAGAATATCGTTTACAAGATCCAACGGTTGAAGAAAAAAACGCATTATTTTTATTAGCACAAGGCTCATTTGTCGATGATGGCGGTCTAAATGGTCAGGCCATAACAGGTACCTTAACTCAGTCTGTAACAAGTATGTTAAATCAGTTAATAAGTTCTGATGATGATAAATTTAAGTTTGGTGTAGATTTTCAACAAGGTAATGCTGGTATTAATAGCGAATATGAAACTGATAGTAGATTGGGTGTAACTGTTTCAACTAAAATTACAGACCGACTCTTATTGAATGGTAAGGTTGGGGTTCCGGTTGGCGGATCAACAGAAACAATAGTTGCTGGTGATGTTGAAGTTCAATTATTATTAAATGAAGAAGGTACTTTAAGTGCTAAGTTTTTTAATCGTGAAAGTGATATACAGCAATATTTAGCCGATCGAATTGGGTACACCCAAGGTGCAGGTATTTCTTATGAAGTAGATTTTAATAGCTTTAAAGAATTATGGAAGAGAATATTTAATAAAACTAAAGAAAATGTATTGCCCGTAGAAACAGCAGTTGACACGGTTTCTACAAAAGCAATAAACAACGCTAAAAGAACGATACCCAAAGATAGCCTGCTTCGTTTCTACTCAAAAATAAAATAAAGAATTAAAAAGCATTTTTTAGATTAAGTTCTACTTTTATTTAGAATTTATTTATAGTTGAGCTTTTAACGGTAGACAGTTTTTTAGGAAACATTGGTTCTAATACTGTTAAGCGCAAATGTGTTTAAAGGCTATTTAAAGCAAAAATCAGATAAATTTGAGCAGCTCATTTTAACACAAAATAGAATAATTTTGTTTTATTCAGTTCATCTAAAGTGTTATCGAGCACACGAAAACGATTTCGTAAAGAAATCTTAGTAAAATAAGGCTTTTTGAGTTCTTTTAATGAAATAAGTTTGCTAATTTCGTTAGCTTAATTGTTTACTTTATGGCTTCAAAAATCAAAAAAATAGGTGTTTTTACATCAGGTGGTGATTCTCCGGGTATGAATGCAGCTATTCGTGCTGTAGTAAGAACTTGTGCCTTTTTGAAAGTAGATTGTATTGGTATTTACAGAGGGTACCAAGGTTTGATAGAAGGTGATTTTAAACCAATGGATGCGCGAAGCGTTAATAACATTATAAATAAAGGGGGTACTATATTAAAATCTGCTAGGTGCGAAGATTTTAGAACTGCGGAAGGCAGAAAAAAGGCCTACAAGCAATTGGTTGCCGAAGCGATTGATGCCTTTGTAGTAATTGGTGGTGATGGTAGTTTTACAGGAGCCATGATTTTTAATTCTGAGTATAACTTTCCTGTCATAGGTATACCTGGCACTATTGATAATGATATTTTTGGTACTTCTAATACCTTGGGTTTTGATACCGCCTGTAATACGGTGGTTGAAGTAATCGATAAAATTAGAGATACTGCTAGTTCGCATAATCGCCTGTTTTTTGTGGAGGTAATGGGGCGCGATGTGGGTCATATTGCATTAAATGTTGGTGTTGGAGCCGGAGCCGAAGAAATTTTGATTCCAGAAGAAAATTTAGGATTAGAACGCTTGGTCGAATCATTAAAGCGGAGTAAAAAATCTGGAAAATCCTCAAGTATAGTTGTCGTTGCAGAAGGCGATAAAATAGGTAAAAGTGTATTTGAATTAAAAGAGTACATTGAAGAACATTTGCCTATATATGATGTGCGCGTGTCAGTATTAGGACATTTGCAAAGAGGAGGCGCACCATCTTGTTATGACCGTGTACTTGCCAGTAGAATGGGAGTTAAGGCTGTAGAAACACTCTTAGAAGGAAAAACTAATCTAATGGTAGGTGTTAAAGATAATAAGTTGACACTTACACCCATTAACAAGGCAATAAAAGGACATACGAAAATCGATAAAGAGCTTATTCGAGTTTCAGATATAATGACTACATAATAACAAAAATTAATACAAAAAAACATGGCAAATTTGAAAATAGGAATTAATGGTTTTGGTCGAATAGGAAGACTCGTCTTCAGAACAACGGTTAAACGAGGTGATATAGATGTAGTCGCAATAAATGATCTTTTAGATGTAGAGCACTTAGCTTACTTACTAAAGTACGATTCTGTTCATGGTAAATTTGACGGTACTGTTGAAGTAGAAAATGGACACCTAGTAGTAAACGGAAAAACTGTTCGTATTACCGCAGAAAGAGATCCTAAAAATATAGCTTGGGATGCAGTAGAAGCCGAAATTGTTGCGGAATGTACGGGTATTTTTACCACACTAGAAACCGCACAATACCATATTGATGGAGGTGCCAAAAAAGTTGTTATTTCAGCACCATCAAAAGATGCACCTATGTTTGTGATGGGGGTTAATCATACAGACGCTAAGGCATCTGATACTATAGTTTCAAATGCTTCATGTACAACCAATTGTCTTGCGCCAATGGCTAAGGTTTTAAATGATAACTTTGGTATTGAAGAAGCTTTAATGACAACTGTTCATGCAACAACAGCAACTCAAATGACGGTTGATGGTCCTTCAAAAAAAGATTGGAGAGGTGGTAGAAGTGCCATGTTAAACATAATTCCTGCTTCTACAGGAGCTGCAGTAGCAGTAACTAAAGTAATTCCATCTTTAAAAGGAAAGCTTACAGGTATGGCTTTTAGAGTGCCAACGGCTGATGTCTCTGTGGTAGATTTAACTGTTCGTCTTGAAAAAGAAACCTCTTATGAGGAAATTAAAAAGACCTTTAAAGCAGCATCTGAAGGAGCATTAAAAGGTGTTTTGGGTTATACAGAAGAGAAGTTAGTTTCTCAAGATTTTGTTAGTGATTCACGGACAAGTATTTTTGATGCAGGTGCGGGTATTGAATTAAATTCTAAATTTTTTAAATTGATTTGTTGGTATGATAATGAAGCAGGTTTTTCAAATAAAATGGTAGATCTTACCCTGCATATTGCTGCTTTATAATACATATTAATGCGGATTTAAGTGTCTTTTAAAGTCTTTACTTTGCTCGTATTTTAAAAGGCACTTTTTTTTAAAAAAACTTTATGATACTAATAGTTGATAGTGGCGCTACAAAAGCAGATTGGATTGCTCTTGATGAAGACGGTAACCAACTTTTTTTGACGCAAACTTTAGGCCTAAGCCCAGAGGTTTTAACAAAAGCTGTAATTGAAGATCGATTAGCGAATAACTTTGAGCTTTCTAAAAACAGGGATAAGGTAACCCGATTACACTTTTATGGCGCTGGCTGTGGTACTGATCGAATGAAGATATTTTTAGGAGAAATTTTTTCAGAATTTTTTCCTAATGCAAAAACAAAGGTTAAAGAAGATACGTACGCCGCTATTTTTTCTACTACTAAAATAGGTCATCAGGGTATTGTTTGTATTCTCGGTACGGGCTCTAATTGCAGTTATTATGATGGACATCAGCTTTTTCAAAAAGTAACTTCTTTGGGCTATATACCTATGGATGATGGTAGTGGTAATTTTTTCGGCAGAAAACTTATTCGTGATTACTACTTTCATAAAATGCCGCAGGATCTTGCAATGAAATTTGAAAAGGGCTATAATCTTGATGCCGATGTAATAAAAGAAAACTTGTATAAACAGCCTAATCCAAATACCTACTTAGCAACTTTTGCTCGTTTTTTGGTCGAAAATAAAGAGCATCCATATAGTAAAGGTGTGATTGATAAAGGCTTTCAACAGTTTGTAAATAACTACATTATGCAATTTGAATTAGCTACAAAAGTTCCAGTAAATTTTGTTGGCAGCATCGCACATTATCTTAAAGACGAGCTAGTTACAGTTCTAAAACGCAATGATTTAATTGTTGGTGTTATTCGACAAAGACCGATTGAGGGCTTGGTAGAATTTCATAAAAACACTATTTAATTAAATTAGGTTTTAAAGAGTTTCTTTCTAACGAATTGTTTGAATTTTACTCTTGAAGAAATAGTAGTAGCTTTTATGTTTATTTGATAAAAAATTAGTTTCACCTTAAGTCTATAGCTTGGTTTTTAAATCACACTAGTAATAGGTGGCATCTATCACTACACTATATTTATGAAAATCAATAGATTAATCTGTTTTTGAAAGGGCCTAATGTATATCAAATCAAAACAACATTAGCCTTTTGCTGTTTTGTAGGCTTTTTTGTTTTAAATTCTAGATTTTTTAAGATTAGGTTACCGATCTTCGGTTTAAATTTTTAGGAAAATGTTATATTTAAACCAACGTATTACCTAAAAATGGTGGTTTTTGGCTTTAAGAGCATATGCTAAACCTTAGGACATTCTTAACTTTTGAAGCTCTATTTTAAGGTGTAACCGTTGAATGCTATCAATTAAATAATTATTAATCTTCTGTTATGTTTAAATAACATAAAAAAATAGCTTTTATTACGGGTCTATAAGGTCAGAATTTAAGATGCGAGGTGGCCTACTAGGTCACTTACTCTTTTTATTTCTTTAGTTTTATTCTTGCATGGTATGATATACGTTTTGCACATCATCGTCTTCCTCAATTTTTTCAAGCAATTTTTCAACATCAGCAGCCTGTTCTTCGGTTAGTTGCTTCGTTACTTGAGGAATGCGCTCAAAGCCCGAAGATAAAATTTCAAGTCCCCTGTTTTCTAATTCTTTCTGAATGGCTCCAAAACTTTCGAAAGGAGCGTAAATTAGAATACCGTCGTCATCTACAAAAACTTCTTCTGCACCAAAATCAATCATCTCTAATTCTAATTCTTCTGGGTCTATATCTTCTGAAGGTATTCTAAAATTACAGGTATGGTCAAACATAAACTCTACCGAACCAGAAGTTCCTAAATTACCGTTGCATTTATTAAAATAACTGCGCACATTGGCAACCGTTCGAGTATTGTTGTCTGTTGCTGTTTCCACTAAAATAGCGATGCCATGAGGGGCATAGCCTTCGAATAATACTTCTTTATAATCACCAAGGTTTTTGTCGCTTGCTCGTTTTATTGCGCGCTCAATATTGTCCTTTGGCATATTTACAGACTTCGCATTCTGAATAACCGCTCGAAGTTTAGAGTTTGAATCGGGGTCGGGACCACCTTCTTTTACGGCCATAACAATATCTTTGCCAATACGTGTAAAGGCTTTAGACATTGCGGACCACCTTTTCATTTTTCTAGCCTTTCGAAATTCAAAAGCTCTTCCCATAAGTTGTGGTTATTTTAGTTATTAGGTTAGCAAATTTAATAAAATCAAGCGCAAGAGCAAATTGATAATTTACAGTTTTGTTTAAAAGCATCACACGCCTTCAATAATACTTTCAATAGTATGAGCCAGTTTAAAATCTTTTTCTGTAACACCACCCGCATCGTGTGTGTTAAGTCGAATATGTAAATTTTTATAAACATTACTCCAGTCTGGGTGGTGGCTCTGCGCTTCACATTCAAATGCAATACGCGTCATAGTTGCAAAAGCTTCCTTGAAATTTTCAAATTCAAAAGAGGTTTCAATAGCTCCATCTACATATTCCCAGCCTTCTAGTTTGCTTAAGTACTCTTGTATTTGTTGATCTGATAATTTTTCCATTCTTTTCTTTTGATATAGTTACTAAACTTGTTTGGTGTAGTTTTAAGGAGGTAGTAAATTTAGTTTAAAATATGATGATCTATAATATCTTGGTAGCTAAACTGAAGATTTTCAGGTAATCTATTATCCTTGGGTAATACTGCTAAATATCGCTCTTGGTTGCTGGTAAATACTCTTTTATAAATGGGGTTAAAACTTCCAATGTGTTCTATAATTTCTTTGGTGAAGTCTTCGTGGTGAATTAAATCTTGACTGCCAAGATGAAAGATTCCGCTTTCGTCATGGTTTATTAAAAAGTGAATTTGCTGGGTCAATTTATCATCGTTAGTGACATTTAAAACTAAGTTAGGAAAGACTTCAATAGCTTGGTTGTTTAGAATATTGTTTTTAATTTCTTTAATTCTTGGCGATCCGTTACCATATACCATCGGTACTCTTAAAATGGCCATTTTATCTTTTGGCATTCTAAGCAGCATGTTTTCAATCTTTATTTTTAATCTGCCATATATGCTTTCAGAAAGCGTCTTATCATTTTCGTAAGATGGATATTTACGATAGGCATCAAAGACATTTGCCGATGAGATAAAATATAGTTTACAACTTTGCTCTTCTATATACTCGATCATATGTTTATGCGCTTGAATTTGAACCGCAAAGTTTCCACGCAAAGCTGAAATGATAAAATCGGGTTTTATATTGTTTAGCAAAATATGAATATCATCTTCTAAGATGTCATATTTAAAAAATTGCTTGTTGTTTTCGAAAGACCTTCTTGCTGAACAATACGTGCCATAGGTGTTAAAATAGTTACAAAGCTCCTTGTAAATAGCATGCCCAATAAACCCGCTCGCACCTAGAATAAGAATTTTTTTTCCGCCATCATGCAATCTCCCTTTCTTTTTACTCATTTAAACCTTATAAAATGGCAGTTTTACGACGGTTGCGGAAATTATATTCTTACGAATCTGAATGTGAATTTTACTGCCTTTTTCAGAATAAGCGGAAGGTACATAGCCTAAGCCTATTCCTTTGTTTAAAGAGGGTGACATGGTGCCTGATGTTACTTCTCCCATTTTGTTACCCTGATCATCAACAATAGCATAACCTTGTCGTGGTATGCCACGATCATCTAATTCAAAAGCAACTAATTTACGCTCAGTACCATTGGCTTTTTCAGTTGACAAAGCTTCTGAGTTCACAAATTCTTTAGTGAATTTGGTTATCCACCCGAGGCCTGCTTCAAACGGTGAGGTTTCATCATTTATATCATTGCCGTAAAGACAATAACCCATTTCTAGTCTTAAAGTATCACGTGCAGCTAATCCTATCGGTTTAATTCCGAAATCTGCTCCTGCATCAAAGACCCTATCCCAAATTTGCTTTACTTCTTCGTTTTTACAATAAATTTCAAAACCACCTGATCCAGTATAGCCTGTTGCCGAAATAATTACATTTTCAATTCCAGCAAAATCTGAAACTTTAAAATTATAGAATTTGATAGCTGATAAATCTACAGAGGTTAAGCTTTGCATAGCTGCTATGGCTTTTGGCCCTTGTATTGCTAAAAGTGAATAGTTCTCAGAAATATCACGCATATCAGCATTAAACTCGCTGTTGTACTTCGAAATATGATTCCAATCTTTTTCAATATTAGATGCATTTACTACCAATAGATATTGTTCTTCTTTAATTCTGTACACAATAAGATCATCAACAATACCACCTGTTTCATTTGGTAGGCAACTATATTGTGCTTTACCTATGGTAAGTTTGCTAGCGTCATTTGAAGTAACTTTCTGTATGAGCTCAAGTGCATTGGTTCCACTAATTAAAAATTCACCCATATGAGAAACATCAAAAACGCCAACACCTTTTCTAACGGTTTCATGTTCCGCATTAACGCCTTCATAAGATACAGGCATGTTGTAGCCTGCAAAAGGGACTAATTTTGCACCAAGTGCTGTATGCGTTTCTGTTAATGCGGTATTCTTCATCGGTTTCTAATTTTATATTTACAAATTTATAGAAATATTTTTCCAAACCATACTATACAAAGACATGTTTTGCATTAATTTAAAAGATGAACGGGTAGTATTGTTAACTTAAAATTGTTACTTTTCAAGGGTAAATCGATTAAAATGCTAAAAAGAATAGTTTCATTAATTAGTGCGTTAATCTCAGTTATATCCTTGGTGGCTCAAAACTCACCCGGGGATTATTTAACTGCAGATTTTCATAAAGCGCGTAGAGCGGCTGTGCGTAAATTATTGCCTGTTAATAGTGTAGCCGTATTTTTCTCAAATGCAGTAAGAAATAGGGCAAATGATGTGGATTATGTTTATCATCAAGATCCTAATTTTTATTATCTCAGCGGTTACCAAGAGCCTAATGCTGTTTTATTAATTTTTTCTGAAAATCAAATAAACGAGAATGGTAAACGATACAATGAATTAATTTATGTGCAAGAAAAAAATGAGCGGGCAGAGCAATGGAACGGTAAGCGCCTTGGTGTTGAAGGGGTTAAAAAGAAACTTGGTTTTGAAATGGCCTTTAATGGAATAGATTTTATAAAGTCAAAAATTGATTTTAAATCGTTTGATTTAGTAACATTTTTTGATTTTAAAGAAGATTATAGAGATAGTTCTGCTAATGCAGATTTATTCGATTTAATACAGAGTTTTAAGTCAAAAGCAAACTACCCTTCAAATTATAATGCCAAAAAGCAACAACTATATGCAATGATTAGGTCAACCCCAATTTTAAATAGTGCTAACGTTGTAAAAATTCTTGATAGACACTTATATACTGATGAGGAGTTAAAAAAAGATGATTTGTTAAATAGCTATATCAATGCAAATAATGACAGGTTAAGAAGTGAAGTTAAAGATAAAGTGGACTTAAAACTAAAAGCAAATAATCTTAATTCAAGTCTTATTTCTGAAATTATGAGTACGCTTAGAGAAACAAAAACAGAAGAAGAAATAGTGCTTTTAAAAAAAGCAATTGAAATTTCTGCGGTAGGTCAAGTTGAAGTAATGAAGGCGATGCATCCCAATATGTCAGAATCAGAAATTCAGGGAATTCATGAGTATGTTTATAAAAAATACGGTGCTCAGCATGAGGGGTATCCATCTATAGTTGGAGGAGGTAACAACGGATGTATTTTACATTATATTGAAAATAACAAACAGCATGTTGGTAATGATTTGGTTTTAATGGATTTAGGAGCGGAGTACCATGGATACACTGCAGATGTAACAAGAACAATTCCGGCAAGCGGTAAATTTACCAAAGAACAGAAACAGATTTATGATATTGTGTATGAAGCCCAAGAAGCTGGTATTAATGCGAGTGTTGTAGGTGCGTCGTTTCAGGCTACTGGCAAAGCTGCGAGCAAAGTAGTTGCCGAAGGATTAATAAATTTAGGTATTATTACAGATGCTTCTCAAGCTAGAACATATTTTCCACACGGCACCAGTCATTATTTAGGTTTAGATGTACATGATAAAGGAACCTACCAATCATTTAAGGAGAATACTGTAATAACCGTAGAACCTGGGATTTATATTCCTGAGGGTAGTAATTGTGACAAAAAATGGTGGGGCATCGCCGTGCGTATTGAAGACGATATCTTAATTACTAAAGATGGGCCTTTAAATTTATCTGCTGGGGCACCCAGAACTACCGATGCCATTGAAGCTATGATGAAGCAACCAAGCCCGCTTGACGATTTTGTGCTACCTAAACTTGATTAGTTATTTAAAAGAAAAGCTTTCATTTCGTTGTAGGTTGAAATTTTTAAAAATCTCTTCTTTTTGTGCATCACCTTTTCAATCTGAGCAGGAATAGCCAATTTAGTCGAAACTGTATCTTCAACGATTGATAAGAATTTTACCGGATGAGCAGTTTCTAAGAAAATACCGTACGAATCTGAATGATTTTTTTGATATTTTTTTAAGCCTAGGTATCCAACAGCGCCGTGAGGGTCCGCTATATAATGCTTTTCTTCAAACATATATTTCATCGCTAACTTGGTTTCTTCATCTGAAAAAGCATAAGAAGAAAGATTTTTAGATAAGATGTCAAAATCATTTTGAAATAAATGTCGAATACGAATAAAGTTGCTAGGGTCTCCAACATCCATTGCGTTTGATATAGTCGCCGAAGAAGGCTTTGGGTTATAAACGCCTGTTTTCATAAACTCAGGAACTGTATTGTTTTTATTAGTTGCAGCTATAAAATGTTTTACTGGCATACCAAGTTTTTGAGCAACGATACCCGCGCAAATATTACCAAAATTACCACTCGGAACCGAGAATATAATGTCTTTGTTTTTAGATTTTACTTGTTTATAAGCAAACAGGAAATATAATAATTGTGGTAACCAGCGAGCAACATTAATTGAATTTGCAGAAGTTAATTGCATAGCATTTAAAAGCTCTTTATCTAAAAATGCTGTTTTTACCATTTTTTGACAATCATCAAAAGTGCCATCAACCTTCAAAGCACTTATATTTTGACCTAGTGTGGTTAATTGTCGTTCTTGAATATCACTAACTTTTCCACTAGGGTAAAGTATAACTACCTTAACTCCTTCAACTCCAAGAAAGCCATTGGCTACAGCACCGCCAGTGTCACCAGAGGTTGCTACTAAAACAGTAACTTCTGCGTCGTTATTTTTAGAAAAAAGGCCTAAGCAGTTTGCCATAAAACGAGCGCCTACATCTTTAAAAGCCATGGTAGGGCCATGAAATAATTCTAAGCTTGCTACATTAGATTCCACTTCAACAACAGGAAAATTAAAGTCGAGCATATCGGCTAAAATCGCCCGTAATTCTGCATTAGAAATATCAGCACTTACAAATTGATATAAAGCGTTAAAAGCGATTTCTTGATTAGAAAGTTCTTCTATATGGTCAAAAAAAGATGCAGGAAGTGGATCAATACGTTCTGGGAAATACAAACCCCTATCAGGGGCAATACCTTTGATAACCGCATCTTTAAAAGATACTTTTGTTGCTTTTTTGTTAAGGCTGTAATATTTCATTAATTTAAAATTTTAATTCCTTCTGAATTTATTTTTGAAACATGAACATCATAATCTATACCAATGTTTTGGTAAATTTCTGCCATAGCTATTCCTACTCTTTTTGCCGTTTCTTCTCCTTTGCTAAATGAAAAAATAGAAGGCCCAGACCCTGATATGCCACAACCAATTGCTCCATTTTGCAGCGTTACTTTTTTTACAGCATCAAAACTAGGTATTAAAATAGAGCGAACAGGTTCAATAATATGATCTACCAAAGAACGTCCGATTAAATCATAATCTTGTTTGAAAAGTCCGGCAACTAATCCACCAACATTTCCCCATTGCTTGATACCATCAGCTAGAGTGATATTTGTTTTAAGTATTTTACGAGAGTCAGATGTTTTTATCTCTATCTGTGGATGAATGACTGTTGCGAATAATTGTTTTGGACTGGGAATAGTTATTACATCTAAGGGATTATAACTTCTGACCAAAGTAAAACCTCCAAATAGAGCAGGCGCTACATTATCAGCATGAGCAACGCCACTCGCTAATCGCTCACCTTCCATGGCAAATTTAACTAAATCTAAGCTAGAAAAGGGTTCGTTTAAAAGTTGGTTCATAGCCCAAACTGCACCAGTAGAACTTGCTGCGCTACTGCCTATGCCGCTACCGGCTTTAATCTTTTTATATATTTCAATTTCAAATCCGCCCTGGTAGTTGCTCTTTTCTAAAAGCGCTAAACCAGCAACACCAGCTACGTTTTTTAAAGTTTCTAAGGGTAAATCTTGCCCTTCTAATTTGCTAATATGAATACCCTTTTCTTTGGTTTTTTTTACCAACATTTCATCACCAACCGAATCTAGAGCTACGCCGAGTACATCAAATCCACATGATATATTTGCAATAGTTGCTGGGCAAAAGACTTTTATTGATTCCATTTGTTAGTAATTTCCTATTCTAATAATATCTGCAAATATCCCAGAAGCAGTAACATCGGCACCAGCTCCAGCGCCTTTTATAATTAAGGGTTGGCTTGGGTATCTTTCGGTAAAAAATAATACAATATTATCACTTCCTTTAAGACTATAAAAATCATGCCCTTTCTTAATCTGTTTTAAGCCCACACTAGCAGTACCATTTTTAAACTCAGCAACGTACTTTAGTTTACTATTGGCTTTTGAAGCATCTTTAAATAACTGTTGAAAATCTTCTTCATACTGAATAAGGGAGGCAAAAAAGTCATCATTAGTTGTGGTGTCGATACTTTCTTGCGGTAAAAATGATTCATTTTTAATCGCATCAATTTCGAGTTGGTAACCGCTTTCTCTTGCCAAAATTAAAATTTTACGCATAACATCAATCCCGCTTAAATCAATTTTAGGGTCTGGCTCGGTATAACCTTGTTCTTGTGCTTGTTTTACTACATTGTGAAATGTAGTTTGGTCATTAAAAGCGTTAAAGACGAAATTTAAACTCCCTGATAAAACCGCTTGAATTTTTAAAATTTTATCTCCAGAAGCCATTAAATGTTTTAGAGTGTCTAAAATGGGTAATCCAGCGCCTACCGTAGTTTCAAATAAAAAAGGAGCATTAAATGTTCTTGCTAAATCTTTTAATTCTTGATATTTAGTAAAGTTAGATGAACAGGCTATTTTGTTACAAGTAACTACTGAAATACTATTTCTTAAGTACGATTGATAGGTTTCTGAAATTTCTGCACTCGCAGTATTGTCGATAAAAATACTGTTACGGTAGTTTAATTGATGAACGGTTTCAAAAAATTTTGATTTATCTGCTTTTTCGCCAGTTTTCAAGCGATTTCCCCAATTATTTAGGTCAATTTCATCATCATCAAAAACCATAGTTCTTGAGTTGGAAATACCAACAACCCTAATATTTAATTTTAATTTTTCTTTTAGGTAATTTTTTTGCTGCGCTATTTGATTTAAAAATTTAGCACCTACATTACCTACACCCATCACAAACAGGTTGAGTTGTTTTATATTTTCCTCAAAAAACGCTTCATGCAAGGCATTTAGTGCTTTTTTTACATCTTGTTTTCTAATAACAGCGCAAATATTTCGTTCTGAAGCTCCTTGGGCAATAACCCGAATATTTACGTTGTTTTTGCCAAGAGTGCTAAACATTTTACCGCTTAAGCCCTGATGACTTTTCATTTGATCGCCTACTAAGGCAATAATAGCTAGATTTTTTTCTACAAGAGCTGGTTTTATTTTTTCTTGTTCAATTTCATATTTAAAGGCAGTATCTACCACTTGTGCAGCCTTTTTACAGTCATTTTGTGAAATACCTATACAAATAGAATGTTCAGAAGATACTTGAGTTATTAGTACAACGCTTATTTCGGCTAAGGAGAGTACTTCAAAAAAACGTTTTGAAATTCCTGGAATACCAACCATACCAGGTCCTTCTAAAGATAAAAGCGCTATGTTTTCTATATGACTTATGCCACGAACAGTTTTACCTTGAGCTGTTTTGTTTTTAGTAATTAAGGTACCTTCATTATCTGGTTTAAAGGTATTTTTAATTACTATACTTATTCCCTTAGAGAGCACAGGTTGTATAGTTGGGGGGTATAACACTTTTGCGCCAAAATGAGAGAGTTCCATCGCTTCTTCATAGGAAAGGTGCTGAATTGCTTTTGCTTGTTTTACTAATTTTGGGTTAGCAGTATACATTCCACTTACGTCGGTCCATATTTCCAATACTTCTGATTGAACTGCGGCTGCAAAAATAGCTGCGGTATAATCTGAGCCTCCTCTACCTAAGGTTGTTGGATTGCCATCTTCGGATGATGCAATAAATCCTGGGGCTACTAAAACGCTATTAGTTGTATTACTGATAAAGTGCTTACAATTACGATAAGTACTTGTTAAATTAACGCTTGCTTTGCCATTAATTTCGTTTGTTATAATTAGCTTTCGACTATTTACAAGTTCGGCATCTAAACCATCTTGGGTGAAATATTCACAAATTATATAAGAAGATAATAACTCGCCATAACTAACAATTTTATCCGATAGTTGTGGTGTAATTTCTCCAATTAAATATGCTCCTTCTAGCAAGGCCTCCAAGGTGTTAATTTGACTCTTTACCTTGCTAAGTACTTTACTTTGAGCCTGAACAGAAATCAATTCTTTGACAGTAGTCATATGTCTGTTTTCTATTTCTTTGACTATATTCTTGTACTCAGAATTTTGACTTGAAGCGCTAGTCGCAGCTGCTAGCAGAAGATCTGTGACACCACCAAAGGCAGAAACAACTACCATAATTTTAGTTGTTGATTTTGATGAAACAATTTCTTTTACAAGGGCTATATTTTTTGCGTTGGAAACTGAGGTTCCTCCGAATTTTAAGACTTTCATGATCAAGGGGTTAAGATGTATTTTTTAGGTGTCTACCGATAATAAGTAGAATAAAAACGCGTAGAATATATTCGATTACCCCAAAGGGGTTGTAATAGCTGATTGGAGGCTTAAGCCTTTAAAAAGAGAAAAATGTGTTGCTAAGACCGTTTTTTGAAAAACCATAAGACTATTAAAGTTGTAAAAGTAGTATTTTTGAATGGCTAATCAAACCTCCAATATTATTTTTGAAGAATTGTTAAAATTAGGTGCTCACAATTGTTGAAACATAAAATAATTGGTGTTAATAGATCAGGTCATTAATTAATAAAGAACCCTTTATGAAAATTTTTACTGCCGAGCAGATATACGCTGCTGATTTGGTTACTATTGAAAAACAACAGATTACTAGTGATGCGCTAATGGAGCGTTCTGCTGTTCAAATTTTCAATTGGATTCATACCCGAATGCAAGGGGCGCCGGTTAAAATTCATTTATTCTGTGGTATTGGTAACAATGGTGGTGATGGTATTGCATTGGCGCGTCATTTGCAAGAACATGGGTATCATATTGCTGTTTATGTGGTAAATTATAGTAAAAAGCGATCAAAAGATTTTTTATTGAATTTAGAACGTCTAAAGGACCGAAAAGTATGGCCCGAATTTTTAGATTCCAAATCAATTTTACCTACTATCGGTCGTGATGACATTATTGTTGATGCAATTTTTGGTATCGGGTTAAATCGAAAGCCTGTTGATTGGGTGGTGAAAATTATGGATCATTTTTATAAGAGCGAAGCTTTTGTACTTTCTGTAGATATTCCATCAGGTTTGTATACAGATCGATCGCCAGAAGATGCAAATGCGGTAGTAAAGTCTAATTTTGTATTAAGTTTTCAAGCTCCGAAGTTGGTTTTTTTTCTTCCTGAAACGGGAATTTATAGTAACCAATGGGAGATTTTAGATATTGGTTTAGACAGAGAATTTTTGCAAAATACTGAAGCTGACTATCAACTAATAGGAAAGCAAGAAGTTTTGCCATTTTACATTCCGAGAGAAAAATTTTCACACAAAGGTTCCTATGGGCATTCACTGATAATCGGGGGGAATAAAGGCAAAATAGGGGCTGTTCAATTGGCTTCTAGAGCTTGCTTGAGTTCCGGTAGCGGTTTGGTCACAGCTTATACGCCAGAATGTGGTTATATTCCTTTGCAAACTGCTTTGCCAGAGGCAATGGTTATTACAGGGGGCTTAAATTTTATTTCCGAAATTAAGTTTGATATTTCTCCAAATGTTATTGGTATTGGAGTAGGTCTTGGAACTAATCCGGCTACGGTAAAAGCTTTTTCAAAATTTTTAACGACCAACAAAACGTCTTTAGTTATAGATGCTGATGGTTTAAATATTCTTGCTCAGAAAAAAGAGCTTTTAAAGAAAATGCCATCGCAAAGTATCTTAACGCCGCACCCTAAAGAGTTAGAGAGGTTAATAGGTAAATGGAAAGATGATTTTGATAAGCTTAAAAAATCGAAAGCCTTTGCAAAAAAATATGACTGCGTTGTGGTTATAAAAGGGGCAAATTCTATTGTTATTTATGATGATAAGGCATACGTGAATACCTCTGGTAACCCGGGTATGGCAACTGCAGGAAGTGGCGACGTTTTAACCGGTATTATTACTGGTTTAATCGCTCAAGGATATGAACCGCTTAAAGCGGCTATTTTCGGTGTTTATTTGCATGGTAGGGCAGGAGATATTGCGGTGGAGCAAACTGGGTATCAATCTTTAACAGCTTCAAAAATTATTCAAGCTGTTGGTATGGCATTTATAGATTTATTTAAAATACCAGAGCAGGTTTCAGAGCAGAAAGCCGATTAGTTAAAAGAATAGTGTTCTAATGATTACTCTAAAAGTATTATTTAAACGGGTAGTTTAGGTTGTTTGTTATGGTGTTGAGCTAAATTAATTCTAATAAAAGAAGGTATATAGATTAGAATAAAAAAAAGCAAAGTTTAAGTGGGACACCTAAACTTTGCTCATTAATAGTTAATTTTTTCTATTATTTTACTCTTCGTTTTACCCAGGCTAAAGCATTTTCATATGCAATAAAGAATTTCATGGGTTTTTTGTAAAACAATTTTTCAATTTTAAAGTTATGCATATCAATTTCTTTAACAGAAACAATTGCGAAAGCCTTTAAATTATCAAGTCCTCGCAAATAGAGATATACATTTGGATCAATCGCAAATGAATTCTTGCGTAAACTGATGTAACCAAATTTTTTATCTTTAAAATGAATTTCAGCGATACCTAGTATTTGATATGCCCTCTCTAAAGTTAAAGTGGTTCCTTCTTCGAAGTTAGTTACCAAATAGTTTTCGAATACTTGAACAGTTCCAATTTCTAGTTGATACTCTCTTACAATAATTTTCCTTTTCTTTTTTCGTTCTAATTTCATTTGAATAGTTTGTAGCGTCTTTGACGAAAGTATCGTTACACTTATCCAAAGGGAAAAATATTAGATGAATAACAGAAATATCGTTTATAATACTTTTAGAAGAAACTTAAACAGTTTTAATTCTTGTTTTTAAAATTTAGAAACAAAAAAAGGAGTTAATTTTAATTAACTCCTTTTCGTTGTATTTTCCTACAAACATTAGGTTTTACTGGACTTTTGAGCCTTTTTTATTTTTATTGTGAGCTCATCTTTGTCTTTGTTTAAATCCATCTTGATACTATCTCCTTCTTGTAATTTTGAGTTTACAATTTCTTCTGCAAGCGTATCCTCAATGTATTTTTGAATGGCTCTTTTTAAAGGTCGTGCTCCGTACTGTTTGTCAAACCCTTTTTCTGCAATGTAATCTTTTGCAGCCTCAGTAAGACTTAAGTTGTACCCTATATCTTTTATTCTAACGAATAATTTAGCGAGTTCAATATCGATAATTTTATGAATGTCAGCTCTTTCAAGAGAGTTAAAAACAATAACATCGTCTATTCTGTTTAAAAATTCAGGTGCAAAGGCCTTTTTTAAAGCATTTTCAATAACACTTTTTTGATGACTGTCGGCTTGTGATTTTTTTGCAGAAGTACCAAAACCAACCCCTTGTCCAAAATCTTTCAATTGACGAGCTCCAATATTAGAGGTCATTATGATTATAGAATTTCTAAAATCTATTTTTCTTCCAAGACTATCGGTTAAATATCCATCATCTAAAACCTGAAGAAGCATATTAAAGACATCTGGATGCGCTTTTTCAACTTCGTCTAATAGTATTACAGAATAAGGTTTGCGACGTACTTTTTCGGTCAATTGGCCACCTTCTTCATAACCTACATAGCCTGGAGGTGCACCTACCAATCGTGAAATTGCGAATTTTTCCATGTATTCACTCATGTCAATTCGAATTAGGGCATCTTCAGAATCAAAAAGCTCTTTTGCAAGTACTTTTGCTAGTTGTGTTTTACCTACACCAGTTTGGCCTAAAAATATGAAAGAACCAATAGGTTTGTTTGGGTCTTTTAAACCTGCTCTATTTCTCTGAATCGCTTTGGCAACTTTTGAAACAGCTTCATCTTGACCAATAACGTTAGACTTAATTAAACTAGGTAATTCAGCTAGTTTATTGCTTTCAGTTTGCGCTATTCTATTTACAGGAATACCACTCATCATTGATACCACATCGGCTACGTTATCTTCCGATACTGTTTCTTTATGAAGTTTGCTTTCATCTTCCCATTTTTCTTGAGCAATAACTAGTTCTTTTTCTATTCTTTTTTCGTCATCTCGTAGCTTTGCTGCCTCTTCGTATTTCTGTTTTTTAACTACTGAGTTTTTTAGAACACGAACATCTTCTAGTTTCTTTTCAAGTTCAATAATTTGTTTAGGCACGTCCATGTTAACAATATGAACACGAGAACCTGCCTCATCTAAAGCATCGATTGCTTTGTCGGGTAAAAACCTATCGGTCATATACCTATTGGTTAATTTTACGCAGGCAACAATTGCTTCATCTGTATACCGAACGTTATGATGATCTTCATATTTGCTCTTTATATTTTGAAGTATTTCAACGGTTTCTTCAACAGAGGTTGGTTCAACAATAACTTTTTGAAAACGACGCTCCAAAGCACCATCTTTTTCTATGTATTGGCGATATTCATCTAACGTGGTAGCTCCAATACATTGAATTTCGCCTCTCGCTAAGGCTGGTTTAAACATATTTGAGGCGTCTAAGCTTCCTGTTGCGCCTCCAGCGCCTACGATCGTATGAATTTCATCTATGAACAAAATGACATCATCATTTTTTTCTAACTCATTCATAACCGCTTTCATTCGTTCTTCAAATTGACCTCTATATTTGGTGCCTGCTACTAAAGATGCTAAATCAAGTGTTACAACTCGTTTTCCATACAGAATACGTGAAACTTTTTTATTGATAATGCGCAAAGCAAGACCTTCTGCGATAGCACTTTTGCCAACACCTGGCTCACCAATTAAAAGTGGGTTATTCTTCTTTCTTCTACTTAAAATTTGAGAAACTCGCTCAATTTCTTTTTCTCGACCAACAACTGGGTCGAGCTTGTTTTCTTCTGCCATTGCAGTAAGGTCACGTCCAAAATTATCTAAAACAGGAGTTTTTGATTTTTTGTTTCCTTTTTGACTTGAACTGCCGCTAAAGTTACTTTCCTTTCCTGCATTGGCGTCATCTCTTTCGCTTGGAAATGATTCTGAAGTTGGAGAGTCAATTATATCATCACTCGTGATCATAAACTTAAACTGTTCTTTTACCCCATCATAGTCTACTTTCATTTTATGTAAAAGTTTCGTAGTAGGGTCATTTTCATTTCGTAAAATGCATAATAACAGGTGAGCTGTGTTTATCGAAGAACTTTGAAAAAGTTTAGCTTCTAAAAAAGTGGTTTTTAGAGCTCGTTCCGCCTGCCGTGTTAAATGCAAGTTTTTTTTGTCTTTTTGGCTATTGCTTGGGTTTGGATTAGATGGGCTTAGAATTTCTACTTTACGTCGTAAATGATCTAGGTCAACCTCCAAAGCATCAAGAATACTTATTGCTTTGCCATTACCATCGCGCAACAGGCCAAGAATAAGGTGTTCTGTGCCAATAAAGTCATGACCAAGCCTTAAGGCTTCCTCTTTACTAAAAGCAATAACATCTTTAACTCTTGGGGAAAAATTATCATCCATAAATCTAGGGTATCAGCAATAATATTTATTAAACTTAATCAATTTTGGGCAAATATTATACCCGAATTTGTTTAATTAGGTGCAAGTGACGAAAAAAGTTGCAAGAAACAAAACAATTTCTAGTGTTCTTAACTAATTTAACTATAACGTAAAAAGTGTTGATAAATTGTTCATTAAACTAATGCATCTATGCCTTGAACGTGTCGATTTTGCGTATATTGGCATACTTTTTTAATGAATTAAAATATTTAATATTTAAGATGGCAGAAGGCGAAAAATTGATACCAATTAATATCGAAGATGAAATGAAATCTGCCTACATTGATTATTCAATGTCGGTCATTGTGTCACGTGCCCTACCAGATGTCAGGGATGGATTGAAACCAGTTCACCGAAGAGTGCTCTACGGGATGTACGAATTGGGGGTGCGATCTAGTAGCGCACACAAGAAGTCTGCTCGTATTGTAGGTGAGGTTTTAGGTAAATACCACCCGCATGGCGATACCTCTGTTTACGATTCTATGGTACGTATGGCTCAAGAATGGAGTTTAAGGTATATGTTAGTTGATGGCCAAGGTAACTTTGGTTCTATTGATGGAGATAGTCCAGCGGCAATGCGTTATACAGAAGCTCGTATGCGCAAGATTGCAGATGATATGTTAGCTGACATTGATAAAGATACTGTAGATCATCAATTGAATTTTGATGATTCTCTTGAAGAACCAAAAGTTCTTCCAGCACGAGTTCCTAATCTTCTAGTGAATGGTGCCTCGGGTATTGCCGTAGGAATGGCAACAAATATGCCGCCGCACAACCTTACTGAGGTAATTGATGGCACCATAGCTTATATTGATAATAACGATATCGAAATAGATGAGCTAATTACGCACATTAAAGCCCCTGACTTTCCTACTGGGGGAGTTATTTACGGATATGATGGTGTAAAAGAAGCTTTTCATACCGGTAGAGGAAGAGTAGTGATGCGGGCCAAGGCAACCTTTGAAGAGGTTCAAGGTAGAGAGTGTATTATTGTAACCGAAATTCCTTATCAGGTTAATAAGGCAGATATGATTAAGAAAACTGCCGATTTAGTAAATGAAAAGAAAATTGAAGGTATTTCAAGTATCCGCGATGAATCGGATAGAAACGGAATGCGAATTGTTTATATTTTAAGAAGAGATTCAGTACCTAATATAGTACTAAATACGCTCTTTAAATATACAGCTTTACAATCTTCATTTAGTGTAAACAATATTGCCCTAGTAA
Source organism: uncultured Flavobacteriaceae bacterium (assembly GCA_947486785.1). Lineage (GTDB taxonomy): Bacteria > Bacteroidota > Bacteroidia > Flavobacteriales > Flavobacteriaceae > Maribacter_C. The sequence continues at coordinate 150,810 of CANKUU010000006.1, forward strand.
ATGGTCGTCCGCAGCTATTGAATGTGAAAGAGATGATTCATTATTTTGTAGAGCACCGTCATGAAGTAGTGGTTCGGCGAACCAAATTTGAATTGAAAAAAGCAGAAGATCGAGCTCATATCCTAGAGGGTCTTATCATAGCTTCGGATAATATTGATGAGGTTATTCAAATTATAAGAGCTTCCTCAAATGCTGATGAAGCCAGATCAAATTTAATAGAGCGATTTAAGTTGACGGAAATTCAGGCCAAAGCCATCGTAGAAATGCGTTTGCGACAATTAACTGGTCTTGAACAAGATAAGCTTCGTGCAGAATATGATGAGATTATCAAAACTATAGCTGATCTTAAAGATATTTTAGAAAGAAAAGAGCGCAGAATGGACATCATTAAGCATGAGTTGCGTGAAGTTCAAGATAAATACGGAGATGAACGTCGTTCTGAAATAAATTTTGCTGGTGGCGATTTAAGCATGGAGGATATGATACCCAATGAGCAAGTTGTAATTACTATATCACATGCTGGGTATATTAAAAGAACGCCCCTTACAGAATATAAAACTCAAAATAGGGGAGGGGTTGGACAAAAAGCATCATCCACTAGAAATGAAGACTTTTTAGAGCATTTGTTTGTGGGTACTAATCACCAGTATATGTTATTTTTCACCCAAAAAGGAAAATGTTACTGGATGCGTGTTTATGAAATTCCAGAAGGTAGTAAAACGTCAAAAGGAAGAGCAATTCAAAATTTGATAAATATTGAGAGTGATGATAAGGTAAAAGCTTTTATTTGTACTCAAGATTTGAAAGACGAAGAGTATGTGAATAGTCATTACGTAATTATGGCTACTAAAAAAGGAACTGTAAAAAAGACTTCTTTAGAGCAGTATTCTAGACCTCGCCAGAATGGAATAAATGCAATAGGTATTCGTGAGGGAGATGAGCTATTAGAGGCAAAATTAACAACAGGATCGAGCCAAGTATTTTTAGGACTTAAATCAGGTAAAGCTATTCGGTTCGAGGAAAGTAAAACAAGACCAATGGGGCGAAATGCCTCAGGAGTTAGAGGAATTACCTTAGCCAATGAAAATGATGAAGTAATTGGTATGGTTACCGTTCATAATTTTGAAGACGAATTACTAGTTGTTTCAGAAAATGGGTATGGTAAAAGATCCAGCATAGATGATTATCGCGTAACTAATCGAGGAGGAAAAGGTGTAAAGACAATTTCTATTACCGAAAAAACGGGTGGACTAGTAGCTATTAAGAATGTTACAGACTCCGATGATTTGATGATTATTAATCGATCTGGTATCGCTATAAGAATGAGTGTAGAAGATCTTAGAGTAATGGGTAGGGCAACTCAAGGAGTTAGATTAATCAACATTAAAGGTGATGATGCTATTGCGGCTGTTGCTAAGGTAATGAAAGATGAAGATAGTTTGGAGGATGTTGACGTGCTAGACATGGCTGTTGATACAGAAGGTGGCACGGCTATTGATTCAACAGAGAGTGACCTTGACAATAAAAGTGAAGAAGAACAATAAAAAATTAACATTAATATTAAATAGAACGAAATGAAAATTAAAATTTTTATGCTGGCGGCAATGTCATTTACAATGGTTGGTTTTGCCCAGAAAGATCAAATTAAAGCAGCAGCAAAAGCCCTTAAAGGCGGTGATGCTATGGCCGCTAAAACTTCTTTAGATGCTGCAGCAGGAATGATTTCAAATGCTGATGCCAAAATTCAAGCGCAGTATCATTTTTTAAGAGGAAGTGCTTATTCAAAGCTAGCTAAAGGGGGTGATAGCTCTGCTTTTAATGAGGCAGTTTCTTCTTTTCAAAACGTATTATCAGTCGAGGAGAAGAGTGGTAAAGTAAAATATACCAATGAAGCTAAGCAAAAACTAGGAGAGATTACGGCTGCATTGGTTAATTCTGCGGTTGAAGATAACGGTAATAAAAAGTTTAAAGAAGCCGCTGAAAAGTTATATATGAGTTACAAGATAAGTCCGAAAGATACGGTATATCTTTATTATGCGGCTAGTAGTGCTGTGAATGGTGCGGATTATGAAAATGCTTTACAATACTACAATGAACTCCAAGAGTTGGGTTATGATGGTAGTGCTGTTGTATACAAAGCAACCAACGTTGCAACAGGAGAAGTAGAAGAAATGGATAAGCTTCAGAGAGAACTATACGTTAAATCTGGCACGTATAAAGATCCAGTTGATGAAAAAACACCATCAAAAACTGCCGAAATTGTTAAGAATACGGCTTTAATTTATGGTCAATTAGGGCAAGACGATAAAGCACTTGAGGCTTATGCTAAGGCAAGAGCTACTAATCCTGATGATGTTAACTTGGTATTACAAGAAGCGAATCTACATTATAAATTAGGGGATAAAGATAAGTTTAAGAGTCTTATGGCACAAGCATCGACTATGGAGCCAGATAATGCAGATCTTCATTACAATATTGGTGTAATTAATATGGAGCAGGGTAACCTTGAAGAAGCCAGAGCATCTTATATGAAGGCATTAGAAGTTAACCCTAACTACACTAATGCGCAGTTAAATCTTTCAACTACATATGTTAATGAAGGAAATGCGCTAATTGATGAGATGAATAGTTTAGGAAATTCTAGAAGCGATATTGCAAGATATGATGAGCTGAAACAACAAAAGGATGATTTGTTTGGAAAAGGAGCTCAAATTCTAGAGGATGCTTTGAAATTAAATCCAGATAATCAGGGTGTTCTTACGCAGCTAAAGAATATCTATGGTGCAATGGGTGATAATGAAAACTTTATGCGTATTAAAAAGATATTAGGGGAGTAGTAATAAAATACCTTTAATCAACAAAATAAAATCCTCCTTAGCATATGCTAAGGAGGATTTTTTATATAATTTTTTTGATGACTCTAAGCGAATGAGTGTAGGTTCTAGTTTCAGTATTAAAAATACCAGTATGATCAATTCGATCAATGCGAACCTTACCATGGGTGTGAATGATATAATTATCGTTCATAATAATACCCACATGATTAATAATGCCCTCATTGTTGTCGAAAAAAGCTAGGTCTCCTGGCTCACTTTCTTCAATAAAACTAAGTGCTTCGCCTTGCGCAGATTGCTCTATCGCATTTCTCTTAAGTTGATGCCCATTAATTTTATAAACCATTTGTGTAAAACCTGCACAGTCTAGACCAAAAGGGGTTCGCCCACCTTTAAGAAAAGGAGCGTTTAGATAGAGCAAAGCAACACTAATTAGTTTTGTTTTGGCTTGCTTTTCGTTTACAAAAGATCCTTCAAAATTATTTGGCAATGCACTAGTATTGTGAACATCAGAACCCATCATAATCGGAATTAAAACGTCTGATTTAGTGCTTACGAAAGAAACAAGATCAGATGCGTAAGCTGGGTTTTTAAAATTCTCAATAGCTTTATAGACACGCTCTTCTATGACATGAATTTGATTGTTAAGAACCCAACCCTCAGTATCGTCAAAAGCGTGGCGTATTTTACTATAAAATTTACGCCGCTCTAAAATTTTAAAATGTTCTCCATAAATGACCTGTGAAACCATTTCTGATACCTCGTCACCGCTTGATCGTATCGCAATAACACTTAGAGAGCAAATGCCAAACTCCATTTTTATAATTATACAGGGTGTTTATTAATTTCTTTCAACGACTATCGCTGAAGCTCCGCCCCCACCATTACATATTGCAGCTGCGCCAACTTTCGATTTTTTTTGATGAAGAGTATGAATTAAAGTAACTAAGATTCTAGCGCCCGAACAACCCAAAGGATGACCAAGAGAAACGGCTCCACCATTTACATTTACATTAGAATTATCTAAGCCTAGTATTTTCATATTTGCAAGGCCTACAACAGCAAAAGCTTCGTTAAATTCAAAGTAGTCAACATCTTCAATAGTTAAATTAGCTTTATCTAAAGCTTTAGGCAATGCTTTTGCGGGTGCCGTAGTAAACCATTCCGGTTCGTGAGCTGCATCGGCAAATCCTTTTATGGTAGCCAAAGGCTTTAATTTTAGCTCTTTTGCTTTTTCGGCACTCATTAGTACTAGTGCTGCAGCACCGTCATTTATCGTAGAAGCATTAGCTGCTGTTACCGTACCGTCTTTTGAAAAAGCAGGGCGTAAAGCAGGAATTTTTTCCATTTTTACGTTCTTAAATTCTTCATCTTCCGAAAAAATTAATGGTTCGCCTCTACGTTGAGGTACTTCTACAGGAATAATTTCATTTTTAAAATTACCCAGTCTTGTAGCTTCTGCTGATCTTTTGTACGATTCTATAGCAAACGCATCTTGATCTTCTCTGCTAAACTCATATTTTGCTGCGCATGCATCTGCACATACCCCCATAGCAGTTTGGTCATAAACATCTGTAAGACCATCTTTTTGCATTCCATCAATCATCGAAGTTGGTCCAAATTTTTGACCTTTTCTCAGATATAAATAATGAGGAATAAGACTCATATTTTCCATCCCGCCAGCTACAACAATAGAAGCATCCCCTAAGGCGATAGCTTGTGCTGCTTGCATTACAGCTTTCATGCCAGAGGCGCAAACCTTATTAATGGTAGTACATGGTACGTTATTTGGAATTCCTGCAAAAATAGCGGCTTGTCTCGCAGGTGCCTGCCCTGTGCCCGCTTGCACTACATTACCCATTAAAACTTCTTCAACAAGTTTAGGTGATAAATCAATTTTTTCTAATGCCGCTTTAATAGCTGTTGCTCCTAATTTAGGAGCAGGTATGTTTGATAAGGTACCCATAAATGAACCAATGGGCGTTCTTACTGCGGAAACTATTACTACTTTATTCATGTTGATCTTTTGTTTGTTTTAAGAATACGAAAGTACTAAAATTAAGCATAAACAGCACTTTTCGTATTCTTGGTTTTTAATAATAAACGGGTGTCTATTTTAAATGGTTTTGTTATGATTCAGATAAAAATGAGCAAACTTCTAAATACTACTTCGCTTATATTTCTCTATTTTTGAACTTAGATATCTTCGTTATGAGCAAATCGCTAGATCAGTTATATAAAAATCAATCTCTTGTATACAAATATGTTCTTTACGTGGTCTCACTTTTTTTTATTGTTTTTTTCTTTCCAAGAGGAGGTCAATTTAAATACGAGTTTCAAAAAGGAAAGCAATGGCAGCATGAAAATTTAAGAGCACCTTTTGATTTTTCTATTAAGAAAAGTAAAACTGAAATAGCGGCAGAAGAGCAAAGGGTAATTAATAATCATATAGATTACTATAGATATGATGTTGCCTCTCGAGATCAGGTTTATCAAAAATTCAAAGAACAATTACCTACTTTTTTTTCTAGTAAAGAGCCATTAAAAAAAATATCTAATGCGGGTAAATCTATTCTCAATGAACTTTATGAATATGGAGTAGTTGATAATACCAATTTTAAAACTTCATCTGATCAAATCTACTTAGTAAAAAATAATGAGGCAGGTAAGCTAAATTTTAAAGATTTAACACGCCTTCAAGATGTTGAACATATAATTGATAGTGTTCTTAAAAAGAAAAAACTTCTTTCTTTAAAAAAGACATTTAATAAATGGTTTTTAAATTTAGTAGAACCTAATGTTACCTTTGATAAAAAAATTTCTGAACGAGCATTAAAAGAAGAACTTTCTAAAATTTCTCATACCAGGGGTACCGTTGATGAAGGGGATTTAATTATTGCGAAGGGAGAGCTAGTTGGCTCAGAAAATTTCAAGATTTTAACTTCGCTTAAAGCAGAATATCAGTCAGAATTATGGACTAACAAAAACCAATATTTTATTCTTTTTGGCTATTCAGTTCTTGTAGCTTTAGTGCTGATGATGCTACTTTTATTTTTAAAAAAATATCGCCCTTGGGTTTTTGAAAATAATACTAAAGTAACCTTTATATTTTTTAACATTCTTTTGATGGTTTTTTTAACCACAATGACTGTAAAATATAACGATAATTATGTTTTTGTGGTACCGCTTTGTATTCTTCCTCTAGTAATTAAAACCTTTTTTGACGCACGCTTAGGTCTTTTTGTACATGTCTTAACGGTTTTGATTTTAGGTTTTGTGGTGCCAAATAGTTTTGAGTATATTTTTTTACAGATAATTGCCGGAATTATTACGATACTTACGGTATCAGAGCTATACAAAAGAGCCAATCTTTTTATTTCTGTTGCTCAAATAACGATTATTTATGTAGTGGGTTATTTGGCCTTTCATATGATACATGAAGGAAACCTACAGAATATTGTTTGGGTAAACTTGGGGTTATTTTTGTTAAGTGGTATGATAACACTTTTTGTGCAACCACTTATCTATATTTATGAGAAGGTTTTTGGTTTGGTTTCTGATGTTTCTCTTTTAGAGCTTTCTGATACGAACTCAAAATTACTAAAAGAGCTTTCCAATAAGGCACCAGGTACTTTTCATCATTCGCTACAAGTTGCAAATTTAGCAGAGGCAGCAGCAAATGAGATTGGCGCAAACGCTATGCTTGTGCGGGTAGGAGCTTTGTATCATGATATTGGTAAAATGTTAAAGCCAACTTATTTTACTGAAAATCAAATTACTAATGTAAACCCCCATGATGAATTATCACCTAAAGATAGTGCCAAAATTATTATTGATCACGTTATATCTGGAATTGAGTTAGCTAGAAAAAATAATTTACCCGATAGGGTTATTGATTTTATAAGAAGCCATCATGGTACTTCTTTGGTATACTATTTTTATAAAAAACAACAAGAATTAGATCCCGAGACAACCACAGAAGATTTTAGATATCCAGGGCCTATTCCTTTTTCAAAGGAAACTGCCATTTTAATGATGGCAGATTCGGTAGAGGCAGCATCAAAAAGTCTTAGTAACCCTACTTTTTTAATTATTGATCAGTTTGTAGATAAAATTATTTCCGGCCAAATGGCAGCAAACCAGTTTATAAATGCAGATATTACTTTTAAAGAGATAGAATCTTTAAAGAAAATTTTTAAGCAAAAACTCACCAATATTTATCATTTAAGAGTGGAATATCCCGAATAAATTAAGAGGAAAATTTCACCTCATTTTAAATCTTAATTATGACATAATTTGCAGAAGCGCAAATAATTTCAAATTAGAGAAAAAAAATAAAAAAATAGTTGCAACATAGTCTTATAAAAATGTACATTTGCAACCGCTTTAAGAGCGATGTTCATTTAAAAGGAGAGGTGCCTGAGTGGCCGAAAGGAACGGTTTGCTAAATCGTCGTACTCTAACAAGGGTACCCAGGGTTCGAATCCCTGTCTCTCCGCAAGAGGTCTTTGTGTGAAGACAGAAAAAATATGATAACCATTCGGGGTGTAGCGTAGCCCGGTTATCGCGCCGCGTTTGGGACGCGGAGGTCGCAGGTTCGAATCCTGCCACCCCGACAAATTATAGTATCAATCTATAACAAAAACCTGTTAATCATATGATTTTCAGGTTTTTCTGTTTTTAAGTATATCATAAGAATTGATATGATTTGGGATCAAGACAAATTGTTGTGTTTAAGCAAAAATTCTAGTTAATCTAAAAAGGAAGAACTCTACATTTTTGACACCTTTAAACTGAGCTCTAAAGGCTTTAATTTTGGCATTAAAAGATTCCGCCGAAGCATTAGTACTTCTGTTTATAAAGTAGTTCAGTATTGACCTGTAGTTAATTGTTATTGTATTTGCAATAGTGTTAAAAGCCTTAAATCTTGTTTGTTCCACGTCTTTATACCAGTGTGCTAGTTTAGTATAAGCCGTTTGTATAGAAGTAGCTGTATTGAATATATTTCTTAAGCCTTGTACCAGATTATATGCTCTTTTGATGTCTGGATATTGCTCAAATAGTATTTTAGATCTTAAGTATTGACTTTGTGTCCAATTACTAGGAGCTTTGTAGAGTAGATATCTACTTCGGGCTAAGAGTTGTTTTCTTGTATCGCCATTGTCAAAGGTTTCTGGTTGATATTCTATTTGTTTGATTTTAGTTTGTTTAATCTAAGACCGTTGCAAAAGGACTCATGATTTTGACTTGGTTGCTGATTTTGCTCTTTTGAGTTTTTTTTACGTCTTTTTATTGTTTTTATAGTGTATTCACCTCTTTTGTATGGGTTATTTCTCTTAATTTTTAGAATTAGACGCAATTATCCCTGGACTTCGATATAAATTATAGCATATAGCTT
>CANKUU010000007.1 GCA_947486785.1 uncultured Flavobacteriaceae bacterium
AACCAATATTCAAAACTGTCCCATTATTATGTCATACTAAGGCCTTGCACAGCAAAAAAACTGTTGCTGGTTTAGTATAAAATATTTAAAATTTAGGTGGCCATGGCGACGGGGCCCACCCCTTACCATTCCGAACAGGGAAGTTAAGCCCGTCTGCGCCGATGGTACTGCTATACCAAGTGGGAGAGTAGGAAGCCGCCTTCCTCGAAAATCCCCTTCATTAAATTGAAGGGGATTTTTTTATTTATAAAACTATCACCATAACTGATTAACCAAGAACTAAGTAATCGATTATAACACATGTATATTTTAAACCTAAGTTCGATTAAAGCAAAGTAATTTGATTTGTTTGAACGGTTTGAAATTTAATGTTTAGTTTTTTCGGCAAGAAGCTATATCCAATAAGGCTTATGTAATAGTAAAGTTTAAAATCGCTGCTTTCTCGTTTATGATAATATGCAACTAAAAGCGGTGAAACCAACCCATGGTGGACTTACCTGTAGTTGCTATGCCATTGAATACTTTGTGGTTGTGTATGCGCTTGTTCTTGCAAACCCATATCGGGATAGCGTCGATAAGTTATATTCCAGAGTAATCTGCCAAACAACAAGTCTTTAAAAATAAGGTCATAGCCATCTAGTTGTGCTGTATCAGTTCTGTAAATCTATTATAGGAAACTGTAGTAGGGAAATCATCTTTCATATGGTTTTTTACATAGAAAACATAGAAGTGCTTAAAAGTTCTGAAACCAGTTAATTGAAAAATGATGGCTAAGGTGATTAACGAAGGTCGTATTGGATTGTAACACTTTAATTTACTGAAAGTCTTTTTTAAGTGCCAAAAAAGTAATTATTATTAACGTAACTTAGGTTCGAAGGCATATCGGTCCTAGAGTGGGTCTCGCTCTGGGCGGCCGACTTGGTACATTTAAGACGAGATATTGGGGATCAAGTGGAGTGAGGATATTCTAAACATACCTATGCCCCGTTGAATAGGGATACTACCTTTCAAAAACGGAAAAAAGGATCACTTCAAAAGAAGGGCGGCTATAGAATGGGTCATCGGGCATCTAAAATCGTACCTGGCGGCTAGGAGCTTTCTCAAGGGGAAAATGAAGGACAGCATCAACTTTATTAGGGCAGCGGCAGACTTCAACTTCAATGATTTCATGATCAATCTAGAGCAAAGGGTTCTTTGGCTATATTCGTACCTCAAGAATATGTTCTATTCAAAAATATTCGTGAATCAAATGGCATTTTGGTAAAACAAATTGCCTATAATTTCCCTTTTTAAGGGTCTGCTAATTAATTTAGTTGTTACGCTTATTATTGAAGATCACCTTCTCCTTTTAATGGCAGGTATGATTTTCCCATAAGATATTGGTCTACATGATAGGCCACTTGTCTGCCTTCGGATATTGCCCAGACGATAAGAGATTGCCCTCGGCGTTGATCTCCTGCAGCAAATATTCCAGAAACATTTGTCATGTAGTCGCTATCACTTGCTTTAATATTTGATCTTTGGTCTGCTTCAAGACCTAGTTGTTCTGCTATGGTCATTTCAGAACCAGAAAATCCCAAAGCAAGAAGTGCTAATTGACAGGGCCAGACTTTTTCTGTTCCTTCTACTTCTTTTAAAATTGGACGTTGCCCGTTTTGGGAAATCCACTCCACTTCTGTGGTTATTAAATTTATCAAATTCCCATCTTTATCCCCTTTAAATTCTTTAGTAGAAATACTAAAAACCCGATCAACTCCTTCTTTATGAGAAGAGCTTGTTCTTAGTCGCATCGGCCAAAATGGCCAAGGCTGATTTTTTGGTCTGTCAGTTGTGCCCATAGGCATTATCTCAAAATTAGTAACAGACTTAGCTTTTTGTCTTATCGAGGTTCCGATGCAATCTGAGCCGGTATCACCCCCGCCAATAACGATCACGTGTTTACCTGTTGCTTTAATTTCATTATCAAAGTTATTCATACCAGCAACTCGTCTATTATTTTGAGGTAAAAAATCCATTGCTTGCGCTACTCCCTTTAGTTCAGAGCCTTTTATTGGAAGATTTCTTGTTACAGTCGCTCCACCGCAAAGGATAATTGCATCAAAATCTTTTTTTAATTGATCGGCTTTAATATCTTTTCCTACATGAACGTTACACTTGAATACAATACCTTCTTTTTTTAAGATTTTTAACCTTCGATCAATGATACTTTTTTCTAATTTGAAATCAGGTATTCCGTAGCGAAGTAGTCCGCCGGGTTTTTCATCTCTTTCAAATACGGTAACAGTGTGTCCTGCTCTGTTTAGTTGTTGTGCTGCTGCTAGACCAGAGGGACCAGAACCTATGATAGCAATGGTTTTATTTGTTCTTTTACTAGGTGGTTGGGGTATTATCCATCCTTTTTTAAATGCTTTTTCTACTATGTTTTTTTCAATATTTTCAATAGATACTGGATCTTCATTAATTCCAAGAACGCAGGCTTCTTCACACGGAGCAGGGCACAATCGTCCTGTAAATTCAGGGAAGTTATTTGTAGAATGTAAAATACGTGCTGCTTTTTCCCATTTGCCACGGTAAACAGCGTCATTAAAATCCGGAATTAGGTTGCCTAAAGGGCATCCACTATGGCAAAAAGGAATCCCACAATCCATGCATCGTGCACCTTGTTGTTTTAATTCTGTTTCTTTGAGAGGTATGGTAAACTCTTTATAGTTTTCTAGGCGTTCTGCAACTGGTGCGTATTCTTCTACTTTTCTATCGAATTCCAAAAATCCTGTTATCTTTCCCATTGATCGATTTATATGGTTTGTAATTTTTCTTCTTCCATTCGAATTAAGGCTTGTCTATATTCTTCAGGAAATACTTTAATAAAGTCTGATAAGCAATTTTCCCAATTTTCTAACAGCCTTTTTGCTAACGGACTGAGTGTTGCGTTGTAATGATTTTCAATTAATTCTTTAAGTTGTTTAATGTCATTTTCTTCTTCTATAGCTAATAGATTAAGACCTTCTTTGCTACAGTTTTTTTCAAATGTTTTATTTTTATCATAAACATATGCAATTCCTCCGCTCATTCCTGCTCCAAAGTTTCTTCCAACTTCACCAAGTATTACAGCGACACCTCCGGTCATATACTCGCAGCCATGATCGCCTATACCTTCTACAACGCATTTGGCTCCAGAATTTCTAACACAAAAACGTTCACCTGCTTTACCATTTATATATGCTCTACCAGCCGTTGCACCATATAGCGTTACATTTCCAGTAATTACATTATCTTCTGGCACTATTGTAGAACCTTCAGGTATTTTAATGACAAGTTTCGCCCCAGATAGCCCTTTTCCCAGATAATCATTAGTGTTTCCATTTACTGTCATGGTTAATCCCTTAGTAGCAAACGCTCCAAAGCTTTGACCTGCAGATCCTGTGAAATTGAGTTTCAATGTGTTTATTGGCAAGCCCTGAGCCCCATAAATTTTTGAAATTTCATTGCTAATGATTGCACCTATAGCCCGATCTGTATTTTTGATTGGAAAATCTAAACTCGCTTTCTCCTTACGGAATAATGATGGGTTTGCTTTTTCTATAATTTCAAACTCTATAGACTTATCTACATCATGAACTTGTTTTTGAGTATTATAAAACTTTGTTCCTGCAGGCACATCTACTTGATGTAAGATTGGAGTTAAATCAATACCGTTTGCTTTATAATGGCTTATTGCTTTTTTGCGATCTAGTTTTTCAACTTGACCTACCATTTCATTTAGGGTTCTAAACCCTAGCTGAGCCATAATTTCTCTAAGCTCTTCGGCAACGAAATACATATAATTTACGACATGTTCAGGTTTGCCTTTAAATTTTTTTCTTAGTTCAGGGTTTTGAGTAGCAATACCAACTGGGCATGTATTTAAATGACATACGCGCATCATAATACAACCGGAGGCTACTAGTGGTGCGGTTGCAAAACCAAATTCTTCTGCACCTAAAAGGCATGCAATAGCCACATCTCTTCCGGTTTTTAATTGACCATCACACTCTAAAACAATGCGATTTCTTAAATCGTTCATTACTAATGTTTGCTGCGCTTCGGCAATACCCAGCTCCCAAGGTAATCCGGCATGTTTTAAAGAAGTTAAAGGTGAAGCTCCTGTTCCACCATCAAATCCTGAAATTAGTACAACATCAGCTTTTGCCTTTGCAACACCTGCTGCTACTGTACCGACCCCTATTTCAGATACTAATTTTACATTAATTCTGGCTTCTCGATTCGCTGATTTTAAATCAAAAATTAATTGTGATAAATCTTCTATAGAATAAATATCATGGTGTGGAGGTGGAGAAATTAGTCCTACATATGGTGTTGAATTTCTTGTTTTTGCAATTTCTGGGTTTACTTTGGGGCCTGGTAGTTGTCCTCCTTCGCCTGGTTTGGCACCCTGTGCCATTTTTATTTGTATTTCTTTTGCATTAGTTAAATAATCAGAAGTAACTCCAAATCGGCCAGATGCTACTTGTTTAATAGCGCTATTTCGCCAATCACCTGAAGCGTTTTTATAAAAGCGTTGTGAATCTTCCCCACCCTCTCCTGAATTACTTTTACCTCCAATACGGTTCATAGCTATTGCTAAGTTCTCATGAGCTTCTTTACTTATTGACCCATAAGACATAGCTCCCGTTTTAAAGCGTTTTACAATTTCTGTCCAGGGCTCCACTTCTTCTATAGGTATCGGGTCGTAGTTAGAAAATTCAAATAAACCTCTGATGGTCATTAAATTTTTAGATTGCTCATTCACCATTTTAGCAAATTCTTTGTAACTATTTGGCTCGTTATATTTAACTGCTTTCTGAAGTTTTGCCACCGATAATGGATTAAACATATGTTTTTCACCATCACGTCTCCAACGATAGTCACCACCCATTTCTATTTCTAAATTGGCTGAAATTTCCTTTTTTGTAAAAGCTCTATGATGTCGTTTTGCAATTTCTTTTTCTATTTCATATAAGCTAATTCCTTGAATTCTTGTAGGCGTATTTGGAAAATATTTACTTACGACTTTCGAGCTTATTCCAATACATTCGAATAATTGAGAACCACGATATGAATTTAAGGTTGAGATACCTATCTTATTCATTACTTTTAAAATACCTTTACCAACCGCTTTGTTGTAGTTTTTTACTGCTTCTTCGAAGGTGTATTCGGTAATGTCTAGCTCTTTGATCTGTTCGCCAATAATTTCGTTAACTAAATAGGGGTTAACTGCACTTGCTCCAAAGCCAAAAAGTAAGGCAAAATGATGAACTTCTCTTGGTTCCGCAGATTCTATTATGATACTTAATTTGGAGCGCTTTCCTAATTTTTGCAGACCGCTATTTATAAAAGAACAAGCTAAAAGCGCAGGAATAGGAGCAAGTGTTTTACTTATATTTCTATCGGATAGAATGATGATATTGGTGCCCATATCAACTTCTTTTGAGGCTTCATTTAAAATAGCCTCAAGCGCATCTTCTAATCCATTTAAACCTCGCTCTATTTCATATAATGTAGAGATTGATATTACTTTATAGTTTGGGTTAACATCATAATTCTTTATTTTATCTAAATCTTCTTTAGAAATTACTGGATTTTGAATTTTTAATTTTTGACAATGCAATTCCGAAAAATCAAAAATATTCTTATCACTACCTAAAGTTAAACTGATATCGGTAATGAGCTCTTCACGAATACCGTCTAAGGGTGGATTGGTTACCTGTGCGAACAGTTGCTTAAAGTAGTTGTAAATTAATTGTGGTCTTTGCGAAAGAACTGCGATTGGCGTATCTGCACCCATAGAGCCTATTGGTTCTTTAGCCGTTTTACTCATGGGAAGAATAATTGTATTAATATCTTCTAAAGTATAACCGAAAGCAACTTTTCTTTTCTCTAAAGTTGTTTCCCCTAAAAATAATGGGCAATCGTTATAAGGTATGTCTTTTAAGTGTACTAAATTTTTATCTAGCCATTGCTTATAAGGGTGCCTTTTTGCAATATCTTCTTTGATTTCCTCATCATTTATGATACGACCTTCCTTCATGTTTACTAAAAACATTTTACCAGGCTCTAGTCTTCCATGAAATGCAACATTTTCGGGTGCGATATCAACAACGCCAACCTCCGATGACATAATTACATAATCATTTTTGGTAACGGTGTATCTTGATGGTCGAAGTCCGTTTCTGTCTAAAACAGCCCCTATATAATTTCCGTCGGTAAAAGGAACTGATGCTGGACCATCCCAAGGTTCCATCATGCAAGAATGATATTCGTAAAAAGCCCTTTTGGCTTCTGACATTTCTGTATTTTTCTCCCAAGCCTCTGGCACCAAAATCATCATTACTTCAGGTAACGAGCGCCCTGTCATAAGCAATAATTCTACCACCATATCCATGGTTGCCGAATCTGATTTACCTTTTAGAATAATAGGAATTACGTTCTTTATGTCATCGCTAAACCAATCGCTTTCAAGTAATTCTTCACGAGATCGCATTCTGGAAATATTACCACGAAGTGTATTTATTTCTCCGTTATGACACATATATCTAAAAGGTTGCGCTAAATCCCAGGTTGGAAACGTATTTGTTGAAAATCGTTGGTGTACTAATGCTAATCTAGTTACTACCCGGGGGTCTAGCAGATCTTTGTAATAAAGGCTAATATCTTTTGGCATTAATAGACCTTTAAATATGATGATTTTTGTAGATAGACTAGGTACGTAAAAAAAAGCTCTCTCCGAAAGTTTAGAGTTTATTATGGTGTGCTCGGTTACTTTTCTAGCAATAAATAATTTTAAATTAAAATTAAATTCGTCTTGGTTTTCATCTTCTTTTGCTATAAAAAGTTGTTTTACAAAGGGCTCTGTTTCTAAAGCAATTCTTCCTGGAATTGATCTATTAACCGGGGTATCGCGCCAACCTAACAGTTTTAGACCTTGTTTTTTGATGTTTTGTTGAAATACAGAAATGCAAAAATTTCTTTGATTTTCTTTTTGGGGAAGAAAAACATTACTAACTGCGTAATGCCCAGGTTTTGGTAATTTGAAATCGCATTCTGCTGTAAAGAAATCATGAGGAATGTCAATTAAAATTCCGGCTCCATCACCGGTTTTACCGTCTGCACTAACTGCTCCTCGGTGCTCTAACTTATCTAATATTTCAAGAGCTTTATGAATAATGTCATTTGATTTCTTTCCTTTTAGGCTGCATATAAATCCAGCACCGCAATTATCATGTTCAAACTCTGGGGAGTATAGTCCTTGCTTTTCTAGCCTCATAAATTATCATATTTATTCAAAAATAGATTATTTATTGCGGTATTATTATAATTTTAGTCTAAATGAACGAAAATATGCAGTGTTCGGAATAAATGAATGTGTAATATGTAATATTCGAAATTTTAAGGATTTTAAATATGATATTGATAAATTTAACTATTTATTGAAAATGACAGATTAGTTGCTAAACGCGTCTAAATTGTGTTTTTTAAAACTTACGTAAGCTCTTGAAAATAAATAGTTTATGAAAAACAAAGAATTGAAGGCGTTGCTTTCTATTTCTTAAAAGTGTTAAAAAAAAGATCTTTAAATTTATCTTTAAAGATCTTTTGTAGTTGATTTTAGGTATGTTACTTAATTTTTTAGGATTGATCTCGAAATAACAATTTTTTGAATTTCTGAAGTACCCTCATAGATTTGAGTGATTTTGGCATCGCGCATTAGTCGTTCTACATGATAGTCTTTTACAAATCCGTTACCACCGTGTATTTGAACTGCTTCAACAGTCGCATCCATGGCAACTTGTGAGGCGTATAATTTTGCCATCGCACCTGAAAGATCATAATTTAAGCCTTGGTCTTTCTCCCAAGCCGCTTTATAAACCATATGACGAGCAGCCTCAATTTGTGTGTGCATTTCGGCTAATTTAAACGCAATTGCTTGGTGGTTACTTATTTCAGTTCCAAAAGCTTTGCGTTCTTTTGAGTATTTTAGTGCCAACTCATAAGCACCTGCTGCAATACCAAGGGCTTGCGCAGCAATACCAATTCGACCACCAGCAAGAGTTTTCATAGCGAATTTAAAACCGAATCCGTCTTCACTTATCCTATTTTCTTTAGGTACTTTGACATTATTAAACATTAAAGAATGCGTGTCGCTTCCTCGAATGCCAAGTTTATTTTCTTTTGGCCCTATTTCAAAACCTTCCATGCCTTTTTCAACAATTATGGCATTAATTCCTTTATGACCTTTTGCTTTGTCGGTTTGGGCAATTACTATGTAAACCTCTGCAGAACTTCCATTAGTAATCCAATTTTTGGTTCCGTTTAATAGGTAGTGGTCACCTTTGTCAATAGCAGTTGTTTTTTGAGATGTGGCATCACTACCAGCCTCTGGCTCCGATAAGCAGAATGCTCCAATAATTTCTCCTGAGGCTAAGCGAGTTAAATATTTTTGTTTTTGCTCTTCGCTACCGTAAACTTCTAGTCCATAGCATACTAAAGAGTTGTTGACAGATACTACTACCGAGGCGGAAGCATCTACTTTTGAAAGCTCTTCCATCGCTAAAACGTAAGATAGCGTATCCATTCCGCTTCCATTATATTTAGTGTTGACCATCATCCCTAAAAAACCTAACTCACCAAGCTTTTTAATTTGTTCTGATGGAAACCTTTGTTCATCGTCTCTTTCAATGACTCCAGGTAATAATTCGTTTTGAGCAAAATCTCTTGCTGCTTGTTGAATCATTAAATGTTCTTCTGAAAATGAAAAATTCATAAAAACTGCTTTTTATAATTTGATTTTCACAAAGATACGTTTATCTCTGCGTAAGTTTAAAATAATATAAATAGATTTAACAGAAATGTACAGGCAATTAAATTAGAAAAACCATTCAATATCAACCCAAATTTTTATATTTGTTCATTACCGTTAAAAAAAATTGATAAACAATAATGTTATGGATCAGCAGTAACCCCGTAAGGGGAAAACGAAATTTTAAACAAGAAAAAAGTAAAAATTAGATCACATAACTAAGAAATCAATTTAATGAAAGAATTATTAAAAGTATACGAAAATAAACAACCTGAAATAGTTTTCAATTGGAAGGATGCAGAAACCGAAGCAGAAGGATGGACTGTAATTAATTCGCTTCGGGGAGGCGCAGCAGGAGGCGGAACGCGGATGCGAAAGGGCCTCGACATGAATGAAGTACTTTCCCTAGCAAAAACTATGGAGGTTAAATTTACAGTATCTGGACCGCCAATTGGAGGAGCGAAATCGGGCATTAATTTTGATCCTAGCGATCCAAGGAAAAAAGGCGTTTTGGAGCGATGGTATAATGCGGTTTCTCCACTTTTAAAGAGTTACTATGGTACAGGAGGAGATTTAAATGTTGATGAAATACATGAGGTTATTCCTATCACAGAAGATGCAGGTGTTTGGCATCCACAAGAAGGTGTTTTTAATGGGCATTTTAAGCCTACAGAAGCCGATAAAATAAATCGTATTGGTCAATTAAGACTAGGTGTCATAAAAGTTATTGAGGCGAAAAAATTCTCTCCAGCGGTTGCCAGAAAATATACTGTTGCCGATATGATAACCGGATATGGAGTTGCAGAAGCCGTCCGTCATTATTATGATATTTACGGAGGTAGTGTTGTGGGTAAAAGGGCAGTTGTTCAAGGTTTTGGAAATGTTGGTAGTGCTGCGGCGTATTACTTGGCACAAATGGGTGCGAAAGTGGTCGGTATAATTGATAGAGCAGGAGGAGTTATAAACGAACAAGGTTTTTCTTTTGAAGAGATTCAAAGTTTTTTTCTGTCTAAAGACGGTAATAGTTTAGCGGTTGATAAAAGCCAACTTATACCTTTCGAGGAAATTAATGAGCGAATTTGGACCTTAGAAACTGAGATTTTTGCACCTTGTGCAGCTTCACGTTTGATTACAAAAGAACAGATTTCTCAGATGATTGATACGGGGTTGGAAGTTATTTCTTGCGGGGCTAATGTGCCTTTTGCAGATAAAGAAATATTTTTTGGTCCCATAATGGAGTATACAGATGGCAGAGTAAGTTTAATACCTGACTTTATTAGTAACTGTGGAATGGCGAGAGTTTTTGCTTATTTTATGGAGCAAAGGGTAGGTATCGATGATGAATTAATTTTTAATGACACCTCAGATACCATTAGAAAGGCAATTTTAAATATATTTAAACGTAATCCTGATAAAGCCAACATTAGCAAAACAGGATTTGAAATAGCACTAAAACAACTAATTTAAAACCAACCAATTATGGAGACTATCATCATTATTGTATTTCTTGCAGGTTATCTCGCGATAACTCTTGAGCATAATCTTAAAATAGATAAGCTTATTCCTGCTTTAGCTATGATGGCTATTTTATGGGCAATTATTGCACTAACACATATGGATGTGTTTGAGGTAAATGCAGAACTTCGCGAACTTGAACCAAGTCATATTGATGAAATATTGTTGCATCATTTAGGTAAAACCGCCGAAATATTGGTGTTTTTGTTGGGAGCAATGACGATAGTTGAAATTATAGATTATTTTGATGGTTTCGCAACCATAAAAGGTTTTATCAGAACAAAAAGCAAGCGTAGCTTACTTTGGTTATTTTCAATTTTAGCTTTCGTTTTGTCTGCAATTATTGATAATCTAACGGCTACAATTGTGTTAATTACCATTTTACAAAAAGTAGTCAAAGATCGTGATACTAGGTTGTGGTTTGCAGGTATGATTATAATAACTGCAAATGCAGGTGGTGCTTGGTCACCTATAGGAGATGTAACCACAACAATGCTTTGGATAGCCAATAAAGTAACAGCGCTACAGTTAGTAGAACATGTATTATTGCCTTCTATTGTTTGTATGGTTGTACCTGTTTTGTTTGCGAGTCGTTTTAAGGCTTTTAGCGGTACTATTGATAGTGACGTAAATACACTTGAAGAGCCAAAATCTAAGTATGGCGCTACCATGCTATACTTAGGTTTAGGTGCTATTGTTTTTGTTCCTTTTTTTAAAACGGTAACACATTTACCACCTTATGTGGGCATGATGCTTTCATTGGCAGTAGTAGCAACATTTGCAGAAGTATACAGTAACTCTAAGTTTAGTATTTCTAGTTTAGAAGGAGATGATGAACATAATGATACGGTTGGGCATCATAGCCCGGTACATCATTCGCTTTCTAAAATTGAATTGCCAAGTATATTATTCTTTCTTGGTATTTTATTGGCAGTTGCAGCGCTAGAATCTTTAGGGTTATTATTTCATTATGCAGAAAGTTTAAATGCCGCTATTCCAAATACAGATATTGTTGTTATGTTATTTGGTGTTGGTTCAGCGGTAATAGATAACGTGCCATTAGTAGCTGCAAGCATGGGTATGTTTTCTGAAGGTTTAGATGATCCACTTTGGCATTTTATAGCTTATTCTGCTGGTACTGGGGGTAGTATGTTGATCATTGGTTCGGCAGCAGGCGTTGTAGCCATGGGAATGGAGAAGATTGATTTCTTTTGGTATCTTAAGAATATTGCCTGGTTAGCATTAATTGGTTTTCTGAGCGGGGCAATTACTTTTATTTTATTAAGAGATTTTGTCTTAAATGCATAATTTTATGTTTAATCAAGCGTTATAAGGATAACTGTAAAACTCAAAATATTATATGTTATCATTATTTGCAATTCTAATCCAAGATCCAGAAATGGGAGAAGGGTTATCTGAAGAGAAAACGTTATCAATTATAGATCTAATTTTTAATGGAGGTACGGGTAGTGTTATTATCATATCTGTACTTTTCATTATGCTATTTATAGCACTTTACATTTATTTTGAACGCATCTTTGCTATAAAAGCAGCGTCAAAAATAGATGGAAATTTTATGAATCAAATTCGAGATCATGTGACTAGTGGCAAACTAGATGCTGCCAAAATGCTTTGTGCACAAACAGATTCGCCCGTAGCAAGATTAACTGAAAAAGGAATTTCTAGAATTGGTAAGCCTTTAGATGATATTAATACAGCTATAGAAAATGCAGGTACGCTTGAAGTATATAAATTAGAAAAGAATGTCAGCATACTTGCTACCGTAGCAGGAGCAGCACCTATGATTGGTTTTCTAGGTACAGTTATTGGTATGATTTTGGCTTTTCATGAAATGGCTACCAGTGGTGGGCAGGCAGAAATGGGTTCACTAGCTTCAGGTATTTATACTGCAATGACGACTACTGTTGCAGGTTTAATTGTAGGTATTGTTGCGTATATCGGTTACAACCACTTGGTAAATAGAACGGACAAGGTTGTACATAAAATGGAAGCCAATGCGGTTGAATTCTTAGATCTTTTGAACGAACCGTTATAAGCACTCACATTATGAAACTAAAAGGAAGAAATAAAGTGAGTCCTGATTTTAGCATGTCGTCAATGACAGATATTGTTTTTCTGCTATTGATATTTTTTATGCTAACGGCAAACTCGCCCAATGCCTTAGATTTGCTATTGCCCAAAGCAAAAGGAAAGTCTACTAATACACAGAATGTGTCGGTAAGCATTGATAAGAACTTGCAGTATTTTGTAAACAATGAAAAAATTAACGGAGAGTATATAGAAATTGAATTAAAAAAGGCACTAGAAGGACAAGATAAGCCTACAATTATTCTTAGAGCAGAAGAGAGTGTAGCCATCAAAGAGGCGGTACATGTTATGGACATTGCTAATAGGAATAGTTATAAGGTTATTTTGGCGGTGCGACCCAATTAGCGCATGTCATTTCTAGATACCAGACATAAAAAGAAATCTTTTACACTCACAACTATATTGCTGAGTGTACTTGTTTTGATTCTATTCTATATAGGCATGACCTATATGGATCCACCAGAAGAAAACGGGATTTCTGTTAACTTTGGAACAACAGATTTTGGGAAAGGACAACTACAACCCAAAGAAAAAGTCAGATCAGAGCCTTTAGATACTCCACCAGTCGAACCTACAAAACAAGAAGAGATCGAAGAGCAGATTGTTGAAGAAGTGGTCGAAGAAAAGCCAGAAGAGGAAGTAGCCAAAGAAGCACCTTCAGAAAAAATTCTTACTCAAGAACGTGAAAATGCGATAAAAATTAAACAAGCTAAAGAGGCAAAAAAGCGTGCAGAAGACGCTGCAAAGAAAGAACAAAAGCGAAAAGAAGATGCAGTAAGAAAAGAAAAAGCAAAAGCTGCCAAGATCGCTGAACAAAAGCGAGAGGCTCAAGAGCGTGCAAAGCAAGAGCAAATTGCAAAAAAGAAAAAACTAGATGCCCTTATGGGAGGACTTAACAAGTCTGATGGAACTGCGTCTGGATCTGAAGGAGACGATAATAGGTCTGGAGATAAAGGGCAGCCTGATGGTGATCCTTATGCTGCAAGCTATTATGGAAGTTCTGGTTCGGGTAGTGGCACAGGAGGCTATGGTTTAGGAGGTAGGTCTCTAGTAACTAAAGGTAAAGTACCTCAAAGATGTAATGAATCGGGTAGAGTAGTGGTAAAAATAGTTGTAGATAAACAGGGTAATGTAATTAGCGCAACACCAGGCGTTAAAGGTACGACCAATAACAGCCCTTGTTTGTTAGAACCAGCCAAAAAGACAGCATTTAAACATAAATGGAACTTAGACTCAAATGCTCCGAGCCAGCAAGTAGGATTTGTTGTCGTTAATTTCAAGCTTGGCGAGTGAACTATCAACAAACTATAAATTGGTTGTTTTCGCAACTACCCATGTATCAAAAACTAGGAAAGGTTGCTTTTAATGGTAAGCTTGATAAAATTTTGAAATTCTCAGAGCATCTAGATTTTCCTGAAAAAAAATTTAAAAGCATCCATGTTGCTGGCACCAATGGTAAAGGTTCAAGTAGTCATATGCTTTCATCCATTCTGCAAGAGGCTGGGTATAAAGTTGGACTTTATACATCTCCACATTTAAAAGATTTTAGAGAGCGCATTAGAGTTAATGGAAAACCCGTAAGTAAAAAATTTGTTACTGATTTTGTAAAGAACAATTTCGCTTATTTTCAGCATACCAAGATGTCATTTTTTGAAATGTCCGTGGGTATGGCATTTGATTGTTTTGCAAAGGAGAAAGTAGATATAGCTATTATTGAAGTTGGTTTAGGCGGGCGTTTAGATTCTACCAATATTATTACGCCTGAAGTTTCTTTAATTACCAACATTGGTATAGATCATACCGCTATATTGGGTGATACCCTAACTAAAATCGCATATGAAAAGGCAGGCATTATTAAAAGAAATATACCTGTAGTAGTAAGTGAGTATCAAGAAGAGATCGCCGATGTGTTTCATAATGCAGCCGAATTAATGAATACCAAGCTTCTGTTTGCTAGTAGTGTATCATTTCCGACCTATAGTTTAGATCTTGTTGGAAATTATCAGCACCGTAACTATAAAGGGGTATTGTTGACGCTTAAATTACTGCAAGGCTTTAAAATTATGGATAGTCATATTCTTGCCGGATTAAAAAAAGTAATTGAAAATACGGGCCTTTTGGGTAGATGGCAAATTTTATCAGAGCATCCGTTGGTGGTTTGCGATACAGCTCATAATAAAGAAGGTTTGCTTGAAGTAATACATCAAATAGCTCAACAAAAATTCGATACTTTGCATATTGTATTGGGTTTTGTAAAGGATAAAGATTTAACTCATCTGCTTCCATTATTTTTAAAAAATGCAACATACTATTTTTGTTCCCCCAATAATCAAAGAGGTTTAGATGCTTTAGTATTAAAAAAGGAGGCGGCTACATTTGGTTTAATAGGTGATGCTTACAGCTCAATAAACTCGGCATTCACAGCGGCAAAATTAAATGCTAATGAAAAAGATTTTATATTTATAGGAGGTAGTAATTTTGTAGTAGCAGAAGTAGTTTAAAATTTTCTTATTTTTTCTTTTGGAGTCTATAAAACTATGCTATCTTTGCAATCCCATTTAGGGCTCTTAGCTCAGTTGGTTCAGAGCACCTGCCTTACAAGCAGGGGGTCGTAGGTTCGAATCCTACAGGGCCCACTTTCAGAAAAAAAAGCTTCCGAAATTTCGGAAGCTTTTTTTATTAATATTTATTGCCTTGAAGTGGCAAGGGTCATGCAGGATCAAGACAAATTGGGGATCAAGACAAATTGTTGTGTTTAAGCAAAAATTCTAGTTAATCTAAAAAGGAAGAATTCTACATTTTTCACCCCTCTTAATTGTGCTCAAAAAGCTTTTGTTTTAGCGTTAAAAGATTCGGCTTGTTGATAGAACAGTTTGAAGTAATAATACGTTCATTGATATTGATCTACCTACTATTAGGTGCTTAAATTTAGCTTGATTTATTTTTTGTAGCCATTAGTCAATCGTTGTTAAGATTATGTTTTACATTGTTGAATAGCTATATTTTAGTTACTAATTAATTTAGATAGCTATATAGGGTTTAAGAGTGGAATTTTGTTAGTACGATTTAATTATTAAGCTACTTGTTTTTTTTATTTTGGTACTTATATACTTTGAACTAAGAGCTGTTTAAAGAGGACATAAATAGCTTCTGCTTTAATTCGTTTAACCTTATTGCTATTTTTTTAAATTTATTTTGATTCAAAGTTTTGAAGTTTTTTAAATATACTTTAGAATGTTTTTAAAGCTATTTTTACTTTTAATTGCAATCTTTTGCAACTACTTTATAATGTGGCAAATTTTGACCCAAAATTTTTGCAAATAAGCCTTTTGAGGATTTTTTTTGTTGACTAATGTGAGTTCGGTGTGAAAAAGTGAGTCTTAAGACAAGAAAAAACGAAAAACGTAATAACATACAGTACGGAATTTCATTTTTTTAACCTGAATACTTCGTTGCGATTTATTCCATTAAAATTATTGACATTTTCTGTTTTTTCGATGACAGCTGCTATAATTAGTTCCTTTTTGGTAAAATAGCCTAATATCTAATGGTAAAAAGCGCCTTCGAAAATTAAAGACGTCGCTTTCCGAAGTGATAAGCATACAGGAACTGTCCTACTTTTGCGGATTATAGAACCTTTAAAAGGTTTTATATTGATTATATAGGTAAATTTTTTACCAAGGAGTTTCTCGATACGGTCCTCTATTCTCGTATAGTTTTAACTCAAAAGTGAAAGTTTTAAGTACTTGGGCATCTATTTTTAGACCTGTCAACTGGCCAATCTTACAATTATGACCTTTATAGATTCCACTTCATTGAGGGTCGGTTATAGACGAAGGATAAATCTAGGAAAAACATTCAAAAGGTTTGCCCAACTGAAGTAATGTTATCGAGGTTGGTTTAGGATTAAAACTATACTTTGTCTCAAACCAAGGTAGACAATCGCCGACCATACCGTTTTAAATTGTTCATCAAAAAAAGATAGTGAAGGCTCTTCGTGGACCAAGGGTATATCTCAAAGGAACTTTTTACTAAACTCTTGGTTAGCGAGGTGTATTTAGTGTCAAAATGCGTAGCAAGTATTTTAATATGTAAAAAGCTTCAAAAGCTTCAAAAGTTTAAAAAACTAAAAAAATATTAACGTAACACCTTTCATTTTTAATTTCTTTAACCGTTTGAAGTACACAGTTCAAAACAATAGTGCTATGGGTAGTTAACAGCTAATCGATATTTTTTTGTGCTTTATCGAGTACGATTTTTAGCGATACTTTTTTGTAGTAAAAATCTTATTTTTTTTAAAATTGCGCTAGCCCTGTTATTTATTAATGTTTTTGTTTTTTTTGCTCTTTTAATGGCTTCATTCTTAGTTTGCAACGGACAAAATTTCTTTGCTCGTTATCCCCTAAAATATATCTTTGGTTTGTTGATTACGTTTTTTTCTTGTTACTGTTTAAATACTTTTTGAGTTTAATCAGAGCATTTAAAAATGCTTATAGTGTCAGGTTTCACATTAAGTTACAGATTAAAGCGTAATTGTTATTTTTTTAATTGTTTTACTTCTGTTTCGATTATAAATATCGTGAGTTAAACGGATTAAGGTTAATTTATCGGTACTAGACACTAATGAGAAAGTTAAGAAAAATAGACTTTGCAATTCCAATTTCAATCTTGCTGCATTTGTGCATTATAAATGGAATTTTAGCTTTTCTTACTCCTGAATTGTTTTTTAGCGGATATGGCAGGATGATTTACTACAGCGCAATATGGCTGATTATTGCATACAGCCTTAGGTATTACAAAATATCTCGTAAAGAAACATTTTTAACCAATATTCACAAATCATTTCAATTATACTTTGTTTTTGCTTTAGCTTATTTTGCATTATTTGGTTTTATTAATCAAAACTATGAGTTACTGGAGTTTCAAATTTTAACCTTACTTCTCATATTCACATCTATAACATGGTGCAGAGTTATCTTTTTCTGGTTAAGAGATATGAATAGAAGAAGGGGCGGAAGCGCTGTGAACGTTGTGGTTTTGGGTAGAGATGCTAGCTTAAATAAAATTCAAAAGTTTTTTGATCATCCTTTTTTGGGATATGTTTATAAAGGATATTTCGACGACAAACCCTCTAATAGCTCCACCTATCTTGGTGAAATATTAAGTTGTTTTCTTTATATACTTGAGAATGATATTGATGAAATCTATTGCATAGCCTCGAAATTTAGTCATAAAGAATTAAAGAACTTGATCAATTTTGCAGATAACAATCTTATCAAGTTAAAGGTTATACCAGATAATAAAGAAATATTTTCTAGAGCAATGTCTATTGAATCGTACGACGATGTTCCAGTGCTTGATTTAAGAAAAGTGCCTTTAGATACTCAATATGCTCGTATAATAAAGCGCTCTTTTGATATTGTTTTTTCAACCTTGGTTATTATTTGCATTTTATCTTGGTTGAGTATTGTGTTATTTATTCTTATAAAAATAGAATCTAAAGGAACATTATATTTTAAACAGCGGCGACATGGTCTTAAAAGGAAACCTTTTTGGTGTTATAAGTTTAGATCGATGACTACAACTAGTGATGCTGATTTTAAAATGGCAACCAAAAATGATTCTCGATTAACCCGTATTGGTAAATTCATGCGTAAGACCAGTATAGACGAGTTGCCACAGTTTTTTAACGTGCTTATGGGTGATATGAGTGTCGTTGGTCCAAGACCACATATGGAGCTTCATACCTTAAGTTACGAGGTGTCTGTAGATAAATATTTAGTTCGCCATTTTGTAAAACCAGGTATTACTGGTTTGGCACAGATAAAAGGCTATAGAGGTGAAATTATTAAGAAATCAGATATATATAACCGAACGCGTTTAGATATTTTTTATGTTGAAAAATGGAGCCTGTGGCTAGATATTCATATTATTTATAAAACTATTTTTAATATTTTTAAAGGAGAAGATGGCGCCTACTAAATTTGCGAGAGTCTAAATAAATTTGAAATAACCTTTAAAATATTGGGTAGATAGCGGTTTATCGTTTGGTTATAAAACATTTAAAACAAACATTAACAATCAAATTAAACAAATGTGAATTATTAAAATTATCTTTTTATTTATTGCCATAGCTTCATTGACGAGTTGTGCATCTGGCTATTAAATGATTGAGCCTAAAACGATTAATTATGTTTCGACCAACGAAACTGACAATGTGAAACTTGAATATAAATATGATTTACTTGACAAAAAATATGCGAAAAAAGAAGTTAAAAAAAGAGTTAAATTAGTTGCTATCAAAATAACTAATAGCTCTGATAAAGATATAATGTTCGGCGGAGATGCTAAGTTGACTTACGAAAATGGAACTGAAATTTATGTGATGGAGAATGATAAAGTATTCAAAACATTAAAACAAAGTCCTGCATCATATTTGTGGCATTTACTTTTAACACCTTTAAATCTATATACATCAGGCTCAAATGGAGAACAAACGAGTTCTACACCAATTGGACTTGTAGTTGGTCCAGGTTTGGTTGGAGGAAATATGATTGCGGCCGGTTCTGCTAATAAAAAATTCAAAACTGAAATGTTAGAATATAACATTAATGGGACCTTAATTAAAAAAGGCGAAACAAAATATGGATTAATCGGAATTAAATCTGACTCGTTCGATTCGCTAAAATTGAAAATTGAGCAGAAAAAACGTTTTAAAACAACGGATATAAAAAATAACGCGAGTTGTTTCCAATACAATGGTTCGCGCGTTTTTGTGAAGTCGCCAAATTTTTAAATTTGACGATTTTTAATAAAAAAATAAATAGTAAAATTTAAAAATTCGGCTTGTGTTTCATCCGAAAAGTAACCGCTTATTTTCAGCGCTACTTTTCATATACTGAGCCGTTAAAACGTAACTATGCTATTTGAATGTTAGATAAAAAAACCGACCTCTTCAATTAAATCGTATTCTATGTAAAAAATTAAGGTTTTAAATAGCTATTATTTTCTATTGTTACTTTAAAATTAAATTAAACTCTGTTTAGTTTTATAGGGTAAGTTTTTCCAGAAGCCCACTGTGGTACATATAAATTACCATCATTATCAACCAAAACATCGTGCGGATTTCGAAAAGTTTTACCGTCGAACTCTGGAGGGGTTAAAATACCGTTCGTATAGTTTGGTTTACTTCCTCCGGGCAGAGATACAATTTTGTTGTTTACATCTAAAATAGCAAGCATACCGTCCCATGAATCCCATGTTTTGGTAACAATAACTGCAAAAAAGATGTTTTCTCCGTTTATAACGGGTCGGCATATAGAGCAGCCTGGTAATGCAATTGTTTCTAAATGTTTACCTTCTAAGGAAAATCGCTTAAACTCTTGACTTGCTCGCGAAGTAATTAATAAAGTTGGATTTGATGGATTTCTGGTATCTAAAGTGACTCCGTGGCAACAATTGAATTTGTCTTCTCCTTTTCCACTACCTCCAAAATGATTCAAATATTGTCCTTTTGCATTGTAATGAATAATAAAGTTTTTGCCATAACCATCGGCAACATAAAATTCACCATTAGGTAAAATCGCTGTCTCTGTAGGAAGAAATTGATCGTTGCTAGTGTAGTCTTCAATTTCTTTGGGACACTCAAGAGTCATTATTATTTTGCCATCTAAAGTAGTTTTGAATACTTGATGCGTATTTGGGTCTGTTATAAACAAGAATTGGTCAGAGCCTTCTCCTGCAATGGATAAGCCATGCGCTCCTGGAAATTCAGTTCCCCAAGAATTTAAAACCTTTCCAGATCTGTCATAGACAATAACGTTATTGTTATGCTCGCCTGTTGTAGTCATTAATATTCGATTTTTACTGTCTAATACCATTTCATGGCAGTCGTTAACTGGTATTTTTGAGGGGTCTTGTACGCCCCACTCTTTATCAACAGTATATCTAAAATCACCATGGCCAATAATTTCATTCATAGCTTTATTTTCTAAGTTATAAGTGTAACCGGGTATAATTAATCCCGCAGCGACGCCTGCTGTAGATTTTTTAATAAAACTTC
This sequence comes from uncultured Flavobacteriaceae bacterium, assembly GCA_947486785.1. Taxonomy (GTDB): domain Bacteria; phylum Bacteroidota; class Bacteroidia; order Flavobacteriales; family Flavobacteriaceae; genus Maribacter_C. The sequence continues at coordinate 20,523 of CANKUU010000007.1, forward strand.
TCCGATTAGTTTTCATTTCGAATAGATTTTTTATTTGTAAGGAGTCTTAAGTAAAGCTTTTTGTAGCGTATGCATTTACAAAACAGCTACTAATTTTAAATGTAGTAAAAGTTTGATTAAAATATAGAATCTGTTGTGTTATTTTAATTTCAGAATAGGAATTTTTATGAATAGTTGAAGTTAGGCTATCCTCGTTACTGTTAAAAATATAGTTGTACTAGAAATTAAAGAAAAATAGGTTTGTGCATTGGCGACAAAAAAAAGCATCAATTTTTTCAGAAGAAAATCATCATTTGAAGTACTTTTGAATATCCACGTACAAGCTTTCTATAAAATCTCGAGAATTCGCTCTAAGGCCATACCACGAGAACCCTTGATTAGTAATTTTGTTTTCTTTTTTAAACAATTGTTCTTAAAGTAGTTTGCAAATAGTTCATAAGATTCAAATTTTTTTAATGATGTTTTAGTTTTACTAAAATTTTCACCAACCAAGTACGCATCACTAAAATTAAACTCTTCCGTTAAATCAGCGATATGTTGATGCTCTATTGCAGCACTAACCCCAAGCTCAAACATATCTCCTAAAATAACGACCTTATTTTCTCCTTCTTGATCCTTCATATTTTCCAAAGCAGCTCTCATGCTTGTAGGATTGGCATTATAGGCGTCTAAAATAATGTGGTGTCCATTTTGTTCTAATAGTTGAGATCTATTGTTAGTAGGAGTGTAGTTTTCAATAGCATCTTTAATTTTAGTTAAAGAAACGTTTAAATATTTACCAATTAAAACAGCAGCAGCGCAATTGGTGAAGTTATAAGTTCCTATCAAGTTCGATTTAATAATAGTTTCCTCCACCTTTAGATGAACAAAAGGGCTTGCCGCTAATAGTTCTATTCTGTAGTACTGTTGTTGGCTAAATGAAAAACCATATTTATTAATGTATGTAGCAAGTTTATTGGTTTGAACTGGGTCATCTGCATTTAAAAAGACCGATTTGTTATTCGAAATAAGAAACTCATACAGTTCACTTTTTCCTTTAATTACTCCCTCTTCACCTCCAAAACCCTCTAAATGAGCTTTTCCAAAGTTGGTAATGTATCCGTAGTCAGGTTGTGCAATTTTGCATAAAAATTCAATCTCTTTTTGATGGTTTGCACCCATTTCCACTACTGCAATTTCTGTTGTTGCTTCGATAGAAAGTAAAGTAAGAGGAACGCCAATATGGTTATTTAGATTGCCTTTGGTAGCTACAGTTTTATATTTTTTTGAAAGAACAACATGAAGCAGTTCTTTAGTCGTTGTTTTGCCATTGCTTCCTGTTAATGCGATGACTCTTGCTTTACTTTTATTGCGATGATGGTTTGCCAGTTTTTGTAATGTCTTTAGAACATCATCTACTAAAATATATTGGTCAGAAGTGGCGTATTTTTTTTCATCTATAACCGCAAATTTTGCACCTTTTTGTAATGCATCTGAAGCGAATTTATTTCCGTTAAAATTAGCGCCTTTTAGTGCAAAAAAAATACAATTTGGTAAAATGTTACGAGTGTCGGTTGAGATATTTGGGTACCTTAAAAAGCGTTGGTAAAGTTCGTTTATATCCATAAAGTAAAAGTATAAAAAAAGCCCTGACCAATAGGTCAAGGCTTTTAAATTTTCTAGTGATAATTGTTATCTTGCTTTTTTACCTCTTGGGGTTTTATTTTTTATTTTAGATTTTGAGCCTACTCTTGACATTGCGCATCTAAAGCCGATGTAATCTGTTGCCATATATTGAGGTAAATATCTACGTTGTGCAGGATCTAACCAGTATGCTCTGTCTCTCCAAGAACCTCCTTTGAAAACGCGAACTTCATCGTTAATCAAAGATGTACGGTTGTTAGATTTGTCATAAGCACGGGTTAATTTACCAGCAGAATCTCTTTCTACTTTATGCTTTGGTGAATCGTACATCGATCGTTGATTTTCGTCATCTTCTTCACTAAATTGGTCGAAAAATCTAGATGATCCAGCGTCACCATCTCTGTAAGATCTGTTGTCGGATGAGCTAAAATTAGTTCTTAAATATGTTTCATCTTCATCAACAGGAACCATTTTTATTTCTCCAGGTAGATTAACAGCGACTACTTTACCATTAGGCAATGTATCATAAACTACAGAATCTCTTAAAATGTTGACTTTACCGTCTTCTCCAATAGCAGATTTCATATAAATATTACCTCTGTAGTAGTTGAAGTCACTAACTTCATCATCAACTATCGGTCGGTATACATCAGCTACCCACTCAGCAACATTACCTGCCATATCATATAATCCTAAATCGTTTGGTTTATAAGACATTACTTGTGCTGTGATATCAGCGCCATCATCAGACCATCCAGCAATTCCGCCGTAATCTCCTTTACCTTGCTTAAAGTTAGCTAGTTGATCTCCTCTACCAACACGTTGACCATTTCTAGTGTAATCACCATCCCAAGGATATTTTTTTCTACCTCTGTAGTTATTGTACTCACGGGTACCTTGATTGGCTTGAGCAGCGTATTCCCACTCAGTTTCTGTAGGTAATCTATACTCGGGTGAGATAACACCACTACTTCTCTTTGCGTAGATATTTGTACTATCTTTTTTCATTTTTCCTTGTAAAGAGTCTATCTGGCCATTATAAACAGATTCAGGTCTATTAAGGTATGCTTCAGTACTAAAAGTACCTTCTACTTCTCCCGAAGATGCTTGATATTTAGCATCTTTTGATAAATAGCCTTCTCGTTCTAACAACACTTCGTTAACTCGGTCTGTTCTCCATTCTGCAAATTGGGTTGCTTGTATCCAGTTTACACCAACAACTGGGTATTCTGCATAAGCCGGATGACGTAAATAATTATTCGTCATAGTTTCATTAAAACCTAAGCGATTTCTCCAAACTAGAGTATCAGGCAAAGCACCCTTGTAAATATTGGTGTATTTTGGGTTTTCTGGTGGATAAACACTTTTTAGATAATCAAGATACTCAAGATACATTACATTAGTTACCTCTGTTTCATCCATGTAAAAAGATTGAACATGCTGTGCAGTAGGTGTATTATTCCAGTCATGCATCACATCGTCTTGCACTTTACCCTTGGTAAACGTACCACCTTCTATAAAAACGAGACCTGGTGAGGTTTCTTGCTCTTTAAAATCAGTATTAAATTGGAAACCGCCTTCTTTGGCATTAATTTTCCAGCCTGTAGCTCTTGAAACATTTTTAGAGGAACCAGACTTTTTACAGCTGTTAACTGTAAAACCTCCCGCTATAACTGCACAAGAAAGTACAACTTTGATAAACTGTTTTTTCATAATTAGGACTTGATATTCAAATAAGTTAATTGCTTTTTAAACCAATTTTAAAATTTGGATTTTGATTAATTAAGCATCTCTTTCGGCATTTAAAACGATGATTTGTATATAATATTTCATTAATAGGTGAAATATTTTAAAAACAAATCAATTCACATGAATAGATAGGTGCATCAAAGAAATAATTTTAAAGAAATATAGATCATACAGCAGTTTTCAAGGTCGCAAGTAGGTAGCTAGGCTACGAAATAGTTTATCTCTTGTTAAATCAAGCATATTTTTTAAGCTGATATTATCTTGTGTAATAGTCGCTTTGAGCGTAAATAACCTACATTAGTATAACTAAATTGCGTTTTTGTATCTTAATAGGTGTAGTTTTAGGTGATTTTGTTTGGGTTAAGGCATCGAAGACAAACTACTTATCTTAAATTTGATATGGTATTAGAATCATCGTCTGAACGGGTGATTTGTAGATTATGCTCTTTTGGATAAAAATAATACCTCAACTTTATAAGATATCTTTAAAAACGTCGTTTACCTGTATGAAACCCTCCTTTTTTGAGGAAAATTGCGCTATAAATAGCTTTTGCCAATTAAAATTACCTGAAAGAAATGAAGAAAATATCAATGCTAGTGTTGCTTGCCTTTATTTGTAAAGTAACGGCCCAAGATAACGGGCGAGTAATTACCACAGCTGTTCCTTTTTTAACTATTGCTGCCGATGCAAGATCTGCTGGTATGGGTGATATTGGAGTTGCAACCTCTGCAGATGCCTTTGCTCAACAATGGAACCCCGCAAAAGTGGTTTTTGCGGAACGTAAAATGGGTATAGGGGTTAGTTATACACCATATTTAGAAAGTATTATAACTGACATATCTTTATTAAACGCAAGTTATTTTAACAAGATAAACGATCAAAACGCGTTCGCTCTTAGTCTCCGCTATTTTACCTTAGGTGAAATAGAATTACGTCAAACAGCAGGCGAACAGGGGCGACGTGTAAAGCCAAATGAATTTTCTCTTGATGGTTCTTACTCTTTAAAGTTAAGTCCTACTTTTTCGATGTCTGTTGGGGGTAGATATATTAGCTCAAATTTAAAATTTCAGGATGGCGCCGCCGATTCGCAAGCCGCAAATAGTTTTGCTGTTGATATTTCGGGTTTTTATATGTCTAGAGAAAGAGCTTTCAAAAGTTTTGATGGTAGATGGAGAGCAGGGTTTAATCTTTCAAATCTTGGCCCTAAAATACAATATGATGAAGGTGGACAGGAGAATTTTTTACCAACTAACTTAAAGCTTGGTGTAGGTTTCGATTTTATTATCGATCAAGACAATATAATAGGAGTTACTTCTGAATTTAATAAGCTTTTAGTACCAACACCTCAAGATTTTACTGGTCCAAACGGGGAACCTGACGGTATTTTAGATGCCTTAGATAATGAGGAGTATCAGAAAATTGGTTTTGTTAGTGGTGTATTTAAATCTTTTGGTGATGCGCCAGATGGTTTTGGAGAAGAATTACAAGAATTTACTTGGGCACTTGGGGCAGAATATACATATCAAGATTCGTTTATGGTGCGCACCGGGTATTTTAATGAAAGTGAGGTAAAAGGTTCTCGAAAGTTTTTCTCTTTGGGTGCGGGCTTCAAATTTAAATCAACTCAAATAGATTTATCATATTTATTCTCAACATCACAGGTGAGAAACCCTTTAGAAAATACCTTGCGTTTTTCACTGACTTTTAACCTAGGTGAAGAATTTTATAATTTTTAAGTAACAAAAATATTTTGCTTCTAAAACCTGCTTTTGGCAGGTTTTGTTGTTTTTAAAAAATGCAAAAAAGTAGTACCATCTTAGCAATCTTTTCTTGTAGCTGTTTTGTCTGAAATAAAAAAGGTAAGACCTTACTATTAGTTTGCTGAATAAATAAGCTCAGTTTATTTAGGAATTATTTTAAAATAAAGCTGGTGAAAAATACCCATTTTTTTTGAGTTGTGTTACTTCAAATGTATTTCTTATGCTATCTTGTATTGCGAGATTTAAGGTTTAAATGACCTTCCAAAACTTAATTATTAAATTTTATAGCATGAAAAAACGAACTGTTTCTTTTAAAATTTTGGTGTATAATTCGATTGAAGAGCTTTCTTCCATCGATAATAACTTAATGTTAGCCGCAATAGAGGCTAGAGAAAATGCTTATGCACCATATTCTGATTTTAAAGTTGGGGCAGCAGTTCTTCTAGAAAACGGAAAAATTGTTTTAGGAAATAATCAAGAAAACGCTGCCTATCCTTCTGGTTTATGTGCAGAACGTGTGGCTATTTTTTATGCAGGAGCAAATTTTCCGAATGTAAAAATACAATCGATTGCAATTTCCGCAAGTTCAATAAATTATATCTTAGAAACACCTGTAGCACCATGTGGCAGTTGTAGACAATCAATGTTAGAGTATGAAACTAAGCAAAATCAGCCTATTTCATTACTTATGATGGGTAAAAAGGGCGAGGTTTTAAAGTGTAATTCTATTTCAGAAATACTACCCTTGGCTTTCGATAGTTCCTACTTAACGTCATGAAATAAACAAAAGTTGGTAAAACCAATCTACGAATACAATTTATTGCTGCGACCCACAAGTTGAAAATATACTAAAACCTTTTTCTTCATTTTTTTTTCACTAGTGATTAAATATGTATTTTTGTTTTCCGTTTTTTGCGGAAAAATTCATTAAAAATTTGGTAAATGGAAAAAATAACCAAAGAAGTATATTTAAAGTGGTACGAAGACATGCTCTTCTGGAGAAAGTTTGAAGATAAACTTGCTGCTGTTTATATTCAACAAAAAGTTAGAGGTTTTTTACACTTGTATAATGGTCAAGAAGCAGTCTTAGCCGGCGCTCTACATGCGATGGATTTGTCTAAGGATAGAATGATAACGGCCTACAGAAACCATGTGCAGCCAATAGGTATGGGGGTTGATCCTAAAAGAGTTATGGCAGAGCTTTATGGTAAAGTTACAGGCACTTCTCAAGGTATGGGTGGTTCTATGCATATATTTTCAAAAGAACACCGTTTTCATGGTGGTCATGGCATTGTGGGAGGTCAAATTCCATTAGGTGCGGGCATGGCGTTTGGTGACAAATATGCAGGTAGAGACAATGTAACACTCTGTTACATGGGTGATGGCGCAGTTCGACAAGGGGCTTTTCATGAGGCGTTAAATTTGGCGATGTTATGGCAGTTGCCTGTTGTTTTTATTTGCGAAAATAATGGCTATGCTATGGGTACCTCTGTGGCTCGTACATCTTTTTCTACTGATATATGGAAACTAGGTCTTGGTTATGAAATGCCTTGTGGGCCAGTAGATGGTATGAATCCTGTAACGGTTGCAGAAGAAATGAGTAAAGCTATCGAGCGAGCGCGATCAGGCGGCGGTCCAACATTTTTAGAAATGAAGACCTACCGTTATAGAGGACATTCAATGTCAGATGCCCAACACTATCGAACAAAAGATGAGGTAGAAGAATATAAAAAGATAGATCCTATCAGTCAAGTCTTGGCGATTATTAAAGAAAATGAATACGCTACAGATGAGGAAATAAAAGCTATTGATAAAGATGTAAAAGCTAGGGTTGCAGAATGTGAAAAATTTGCAGAAGAATCTGATTATCCTCCAGTAGAACAGCTCTATGATATGGTGTATGATCAAGATAACTTTCCATTTGTAGAACATAAATAAATAAGTAGATGGCTATAGTAGTAAATATGCCCCGTTTAAGTGATACCATGGAAGAAGGCACCGTTGCCGCATGGTTAAAAAATGTAGGTGATAAAATTGAAGAAGGAGATATTCTAGCAGAGATTGAAACCGATAAAGCCACTATGGAATTTGAATCCTTTAATGAGGGTACTTTGTTACATAAAGGTGTGGCCGAAGGTGATACTGCACCAGTAGATGTTTTACTAGCTATTATTGGGGAAGAAGGTGAGGATATTTCTGACTTGCTCAACGGAAGCGGAGGCATTACCGATACCTCAAATGAAGCATCAAGTTCTAATCAGCAAGTAGATGATAGAGCTAGCGTTGCAACTTTAGAGGCCTCCTCAGATGCCAAAGTAGTACCAGAAGGAGTTGAAGTTGTAAAAATGCCTCGTTTAAGTGATACGATGGAAGAAGGTACCGTAGCGGCTTGGCTTAAAAATGTGGGAGATTCTGTAGAAGAAGGCGATATTTTAGCTGAAATAGAGACCGATAAAGCTACTATGGAGTTTGAATCTTTTTATGCTGGCACACTACTTTATATAGGTATTCAAGAAGGTGAATCTTCTCCTGTAGATGAGGTTTTGGCTATCATTGGTCCAGAGGGTACTGATGTAGAACCCATTCTTAAATCTGCTTCATCATCATCATCAATTTCAGATGTTAAGCCTAAATCAAATTCATCAGCGTCAATTGAATTAGTTGAACCTAAAGAAAAGACAGTAGAAAATGTAAATACTAGCTCAAACGAAACTAAAGTTCCTGCAGATGGTAAACGTATTTTTGCTTCGCCACTCGCAAAGAAAATAGCAAAAGAGCGAGGATTAAGTCTTCAGGATATTAAGGGCTCTGGCGAGCATGGAAGAATTGTTAAAAAGGATATTGAAAATTATAAAGCTCCTGCTCCGGTTGAAATAGAAGTTAAAGAAGTTTCTGAAAATAATAGCTTAAATACAGGTTTAATAAACCTACCTGTTGGAACAGAAGGACAACACGAAGTAAAAAATTCGCAAATGCGTAAAGTGATTGCGAAACGTCTTTCTGAATCTAAATTTTCGGCTCCGCATTACTACTTAAATATTGAAGTAGATATGAGTAGTGCCATGGCATCTCGAAAAAAAATAAACGAATTGCCTGATACCAAAGTATCTTTCAACGATTTAGTTGTAAAAGCATGCGCAATGGCCCTAAAAAAACACCCACAAGTTAATACAACTTGGAATGATGCAGCGATGGTGTATCATCAACACGTTCATATCGGAGTAGCTGTGGCTGTGCCAGATGGATTAATGGTGCCTGTATTAAAATTTGCTGACCAAATGACATTAACGCAAATAGGTGCCTCAGTAAAAGAATTAGCGGGTAAAGCTAGAAACAAAAAATTAACCCCTGCAGAAATGGAGGGAAGTACCTTTACAGTTTCTAATTTGGGCATGTTTGGTATCGTTGATTTTACTTCAATAATCAACCAACCAAATTCAGCTATTTTATCGGTAGGAGCCATTGTAGAAAAGCCAGTTGTTCGCAATGGAGAAATTGTAGTAGGTAATACCATGAAGGTTACGTTAGCTTGTGATCATAGAACTGTAGATGGGGCAACTGGAGCTCAGTTTTTAATGACTTTAAGAGCGTATCTAGAGAACCCTGTTACTATGTTAGCTTAAGTTACATTGATTTAAATTTATAGTAAAAGCATCCGATAATTTTCGGGTGCTTTTGTTATATTTATAATACAACTAAATTAAAATCATGAAATATTTTGTTTATCTATTCTTTTTAGTAGCAATAGGATGTAAATCTGTTCCTGCGCAAACAACTAGTAATAGTGTTGAAGAGGTAATGAATGTATTGGCTTCAGATGAGCTGCAAGGTCGTGAAGCAGGTAGTGAAGGTATTGCGTCAGCAGCAAATTATATTGAAACTATATTTAAAACCCACAAAATAGCCCCCTACTTTGAATCTTATAGAGACACCATCTCAAATTTTGAAGACGTGGCATTCAATATTGTAGGCCTAATTCCGGGGAATGATAAAATCTTAAAAAATGAATTTATTGTTGTAGGGGCACATTATGATCATATTGGTATCACAAAATCGGCCAGTAATGATAGTATTGCAAATGGAGCCAACGATAATGCGTCTGGCACAACAACAGTATTAGAGTTAGCTCGTTATTTTGCAAATGCCAAAAACAATAAACGCAGTATTATTTTTGCCCTATTTACTGCCGAAGAAAAGGGTCTCTTAGGTTCAAAACATTTGGCACAAAAGCTTAAAGATCAGAACTTGAACTTATACACAATGTTGAATTTTGAAATGGTAGGTGTACCCTTGGAGGGAAAAGACTATCTCATGTATCTTACTGGATATACATTATCAAACTTAGCAGAAGTTAGTAATTCATATTCTAATGAGAAAGTTGTAGGTTTTTTACCTAAGGCAAAAGAGTTTAATTTATTTGCTAGGTCTGATAATTATTCTTTTCATGAAATATTTAAGGTGCCGTCTCAGACCTTTAGTACTTTTGATTTCACCAATTTTGATCATTACCACAAGGTAGGTGATGAGAACAAGTTGATGGATTTTGGTCATATGGCAAATGTGGTAAACAAAATGATACCAGTTTTGGAAGCCATTATAAATGCACCTACAAAAGAAATTAAATATAATTAAATGGCAAATATTATTATTACAGGCGCTAGCAGAGGTATTGGTTTTGAGCTAGTTAAGCTTTTTGCTGCCGATGGGCATCATATTCTTGCTTTGTCTAGAAATGAAAACCCTGTTCGCGATTTAGCACTTGAAAATGTTAGCACTTTTTCTTGTGATATTTCAAAACACGCTGATCTTAAAAAAGTAGCGACTTTTATTCAAAATTGGAAAACAGTTGATGTGCTCATTAATAATGCCGGTAAACTTTTAAATAAGCCTTTTTTAGAAACTGAAGCAGTTGAATTTGAGGAGGTGTATAAGGTAAATGTTTTTGGACTAGCAAATATCACAAAATTAGTACTGCCAAAAATGCCTAAAAATGGTCATGTTCTTTCAATTAGTTCAATGGGTGGAGTTCAAGGTAGTGTAAAATTTCCTGGTTTGTCTGCATATAGTTCAAGTAAGGCGGCTATTATTACGTTAACCGAGTTGTGGGCAGAGGAATTTAAAGAAACAGGTCCATCTTTTAATGTACTTGCCTTAGGTGCTATACAAACCGAAATGTTAGAAGAAGCATTTCCTGGTTATTTAGCCCCTATTTCAGCTTTAAATATGGCATCCTATATAAAAGATTTTTCACTTAATGGCAATGCGTTGTACAATGGAAAGCTACTTCAGGTTTCTAGCACTACACCTTAAATAGCGGGAACTATTTTTTAATTAGATATGCTTTTTTTATTTGGTCTAGATTAGGATATTTTTTGAGAAATTTTGCCTTGTTCTTATACATTAAATCTAGCGATGACATTGTTCTATCAGAATATTTGCTGTTTAAAGAATCTATAACAGATAGGCCTTTAATTACTTCGCCAAAGGTTGGAAAACCCTTTACTCCGTTATAGCGTAAAGTGTCTAGTCGCCGATTATCGCTAAGATTTATAAATAGATCTGTAGTTCTACTTTCTTTACCTCCTCTGGCAAAACTTAAAGTTCCTCTTCTATTGCCCTGAACTACTTTTTCGTCGGGTACATTAATAGCGCTCCAGAACTTTTGCTTAGGGTAATCAACACTACCAAATTGAGCTACAAAACCAGGGTTTACCCTATAGAACATTCCCTGATCAAAAAAGCGGGTTTTTACCAACTGATAAAAACGATCAGCTGCTTTAGGTGATAATTTTCGGGTAACTTTAATGTCAAAATTTCCTTTTGTGGTTTCAAAACGAGTAATAAAGGTTTCTGGCGCAATTTCTTTAGCCCATTTTGCTTTAAAAGTTGCTGGACTACAGCCCATCATAAAAGTAATAAAAAGGCTAATTGTTAATTTATTCATTTAATTACTTCTTTTAAATCTAAATTAAAGTTACTGTATAAAAAGCCATTTTTTGCAATATATGATATAATTAGAGCGAAAAACATATCATTTATGATTGTGATGATGGTTTCTTAAAAGGCTGTGCCTAAGGTAATCAAGTAATGGAGGATAGGTCAAATAAATTTAACCTTAAAACAGTTTTTTGTAGTTAAATATTTTAATCGGAGTATTTTAGAGGATGGTGTTTATTAGAATGTTAATTTAGAACTTTCTTAATCAAGAGGTTTTAAAACAAGATACCTAAAAAGATACTTCTCCGTTTAAAAAAAAACAGCAACAGCATCTGTTTGCCATCAATTTAGGAGCTTTAGATGTTTGATTTAAATTAAATGGTTCATTTAGATATTTAACTGAAAAAGATATCTACTAAAATTGCTAAACTTTTGTCAATGATTTAGCAAATACATAAACTTGAGTTATTTTTACATGAAATGGATAATATCCTTAAAAAATATGTACCAGAACGTGCCATCGCTAATTGCATGGCATTAATTCAGGAGTCAGGTGCTCACTTAAAAATCGTGAACGAGCGGGTAACGAAGCATGGTGATTATCGAAGAATGCCCGATGGTAGGCATCAAATAACGGTCAATGCTTCTCTAAATCGGTATCGTTTCTTAATCACCCTTATTCATGAACTTGCACATTTAATTGCTTTTGAAAACTATGGACGACGAATTAAACCTCATGGTTTAGAGTGGAAGCGTACTTTTCAACATTTAATGCTGCCATTTATTCGCCCAGAAATTTTTCCATCGAAGCTTTTACCTCTTTTAGCGAAACATTTTAGAAACCCAAAGGCAAGCAGCAGTACAGACGCTCAACTATCAATTGCTTTGCAGCAGTATGATGCGCAACAATCAGATAATTTATACGTTTTTGAGTTACCTATTGGAAGTATTTTTCGCGTTCACAACGGTAAATTATACAAAAAGGGGAAAAAGCGCGTAAAACGTTTTGAATGTTTAGAGCTTCACTCAGGAAAGTTATATTTGTTTCAGCCAAATGCATCGGTAGAATTGATAAAGGATTAAATCTTTAAGAAATATGAACAAGAATTATTATGCCGTATTAATGGCAGGTGGTGTAGGGTCAAGATTTTGGCCAATAAGTACCAGCGAGAACCCAAAACAGTTCCATGATATGCTTGGAACCGGTGATACTTTAATACAGAAAACATTTAAAAGGCTAAATAGGTTTATACCTACTGAGAATATTTTAATTTTAACCAATAATCGGTATAATGATTTGGTCTTAGAGCAGTTGCCACTTGTAAAGCAAGAACAAGTTGTTTTAGAACCTGCGATGCGAAATACGGCTCCTTGTATCTTGTATGCAGCAATGAAAATTCAGAAAATGAACCCCAATGCGGTAATGATTGTTGCTCCTAGTGATCATTGGATAGAAGATGAAGTAGCTTTTGCTAAAGATGTTACCTCGTGTTTTGAGAAGTGCGAACAAGATGATGTACTCTGCACATTGGGTGTAAAGCCTTCATTTCCAAATACGGGTTTTGGCTACATCGAATACCAAAAAGCAGGAGAAACAAGCATTAAAAAGGTAGATCAGTTTCTAGAAAAACCAAATTATGAAACTGCAAAAGAATTTTTAGCACAAGGTAATTTTTTATGGAATGCTGGTATTTTTATGTGGAGTGTAAATACCATTGTAAGTGCTTTTAAAGAGTATCAAAAAGCGCAGTATGATCTATTTAACGCAGGCATGGATTACTATAATACCGATGCCGAGGCTAATTTTATAAAGGAGAACTATCCAAAGGCAGAAAATATATCGATAGATTATGCAATTTTAGAGAATTCAAAATCAATTTATGTACTTCCAGCTAGTTTTGATTGGAATGATTTAGGTACATGGGGTTCTCTTTATGACAAACTAACGAAAGACAACAATAATAATGCTGTTGTGAATAGTAAGGTGATTAGTCAAGATGCTAATGGTAATATGATTCGTTCAACAAAAAACAAAGTAGTAGTGGTTGATGGCTTAAATGATTATATCATTGTGGACAAAGAAGAGGTGCTCCTTATTTATCCAAAATCTAAAGAACAAGACATTAAACAAGTTTTAAATACGGTTAAAAATACATTTGGCGACGAATACGCATAATATGAGTGAAGAGATAAATAAAGACGAAATAGACCATTTAGACGAACCTATTGAAAGTAAAAAAGAGGTTCAGAAAGATTTTCAGGGCCTTTTAGAGAGTACTAAGAAATTTCTTACTGAGCTTTTAGATATTCGTGAGAATACCGATCAAGAGGCTACCAAAGCGGCAATTATAGCTGATATTCCATTTAAAGGACATACTTCTTGGATTTTAATTTGTTCGATCTTTATAGCTTCAATCGGTTTAAATGCGAATTCAACGGCGGTGGTAATTGGCGCCATGTTAATATCGCCTCTAATGGGACCGATTTTAGGTATGGGCATGTCTTTAGCTATAAATGATATTGATACGCTGAGAAGATCGTTAAAAAATTTAACGGTAATGGTAGTACTGAGTGTACTCACCGCTTATTTATTCTTTGCTATTTTTCCTTTACAAGAAGAGTCTTCTGAGCTTTTGGCAAGAACAAAACCAGATATTCGTGATGTACTTATTGCATTTTTTGGTGGCTTAGCCCTAGTAATAGCACGTGCAAAAAAAGGCACTATTGCAAGTGTAATTTTCGGTGTTGCTATTGCAACAGCATTAATGCCACCGTTGTGTACTGTTGGCTTTGGTTTGGCAATTGGCAATTTTGATTACGCAGGAAAAGCCTTGTTGTTGTTTGGTATAAATACCATTTTTATTGCTCTAGCCACATTTTTGGTTCTTAAGATTTTACGTTTTCCTATGGTTCGTTATGCGAATTCTAAGCGGCGAAGACAAATAGCACGTGTAGTTTCATTTACAGCTCTTGCAGTTATGGTGCCTGCCGGATGGATTTTTTGGGGGGTTTACCAAGAGTTTAAATTTAAAAGTGATGCGAATAGCTTTATTCAAGAAAATGTAATACCCTATACATTTACCAAAGATGGTCGATTTTTAAAGGACCTAACCGTCTTAAATTTTAGCCGAGACAAAGACCCAGAGATAGAGCTTATTTTTATGGGAAACGAAGGCGTACCAGAAGGGGTAATTGCTACTTGGAAATCGAATATGAAAAAATTTGATGATCTTGAGGCTTGCGAGTTAAAAGTGATACAAGGCTCTTCAAATGATCAAGTTGAGCAACTAAAGTACGTAGAGGAGTTATATCAAACTCAGAAGACAGAGCTATTAGATAAAGACGAGAAAATACAATTTTTAGAGTCAGAATTACAGCGGCTAAATAAATTGAATGCGAAGCAAATTCCATTTCAAGATATTAGTGCAGAAGCTCAAGCGAATTATGAAAATTTAGAATATTTAGCTTTTTCAAACGCCATACGTACCGACTTTAAAAAACTTGATACAGTTTCTGTTTTTGAAGCGAAATGGAAACGAGAAGCAAAAAGGGCAACCATTTTGAAGGAGTCTAAAAAACTTCATACTTGGCTAAAAGTACGGTTAAAAGATAGTACCATCCTTTTAACAGAAATTATACAAGACTAAACTTATAGTAAGAGCCATTAGTTTCGCTCTTCGATATACATCTGTCTAACTTTTTTAAATAATTCAGAGGAGTACACAAAATCAGTAACCGCTTTGTTATCTGTTTTAAATATTTCATGTTTAGTGCCTTCCCATTCTTTGAGACCGTTTTTTAGAAAAAGAATTTTTTCGCCAATTTCCATTACAGAATTCATGTCGTGGGTGTTAATTACAGTTGTAATGGCATATTCTTCGGTTATTTCTTGAATAAGGTTGTCGATTACAATAGCGGTTCTTGGGTCTAGGCCAGAGTTTGGTTCATCACAAAAAAGATATTTTGGGTTCATTACTATCGCTCTTGCAATAGCAACTCTTTTTTGCATTCCTCCAGAAATTTCTGAGGGAAATTTGTGGTGTGCATCTACTAAATTAACACGTTTTAAAACCGTATCAACCCGATCTTGCATTTCAGATTTTGACTGTTTTGTAAACATTTCTAACGGAAATTTAACATTTCCTTCCACCGTTAATCCATCAAAAAGGGCACTGCCTTGAAACACCATGCCCATTTCTTGTCGCAGATTTCTTTGTTCTGCGGAGCTTAGTTCGGTATACTGCTTGCCATCATAAAGTATTTTTCCATCTGTGGCATCAAACAAACCAAGAAGGCATTTTAAAAATACGGTCTTACCAGAGCCACTTTGACCAATAATTAAATTGGTCTTCCCTGTTTCAAAAGTGGTGCTAATTCCCTTTAAAATATGGGTGTCTTTAAAAGACTTGTGTATGTGATCAACTTCTATCATTAGGTTAATAATAGTTGGGTTAAAATATAATTTGTGATGATGATAACAACACTCGTCCAAACAAATGAAGTTGTGCTAGCCTTACCTACTTCTAAAGCTCCGCCTTTCATATAAAAGCCATGAAAAGAAGGTATAGTTGCAAGTAGAAACGCAAAAACGACAGTTTTTATAAAAGAGTATGTTACATGAAAGGGAATAAAATCTAGGGTAACGCCATCAACAAAATCTGCACTAGTTATAAAACCACCGAAAACTCCAGCGAACCATCCACCAAAAATACCTACATACATAGAGACTGCAATTATAAAAGGATACAGCAGCATCGCAATAATTTTAGGAAAAACAAGGTAGTTTAAAGCATTAACACCCATAACCTCTAGCGCATCAATTTGTTCGGTAACTCTCATAGTGCCAATGCTAGAAGTAATAAATGAGCCTACTTTTCCTGCCATAATTACAGAGCAAAAGGTTGGTGCAAATTCTAATATAATCGATTGGCGTGTAGCAAACCCAATTAAATTTTTCGGAATTAACTCATTAGTAAGGTTCATTGCAGTTTGTATAGAAACTACAGCGCCAATAAAGAATGAAATGAATACAATTATACCCAAAGAACCGTAGATGAGCTCATCTACTTCTTTGAGTATGAGGCTCTTCATTATCCTCCATTTGGTGGGTTTTTTAAAAACCTCAACCACCATAATTGCATAGCCACCAATAGCTGAAAGATACTTCATGTAAAAAAAATTATCCTATTTAAAGTAAAAATAACAATAATGCAATTGATTTAGTGTGTGATTTATCTTTAAAAGGGTATTTTCTTTACTTTTGCTTCATCAATAGATCGTTATATGAAGAAGAAAAATACCTTGTCTTTGCAAATATTTTTTTTAATTGCTTTAGGAATATTTAGCGTTTCTGGACAAAAAAAAATAAAAAGTAATGTAAACAATAGTCTTGAGTCCTCGCCCAAATTAGTAGTTGGTATTATCGTAGATCAAATGCGATACGATTATATTAGTCGGTTTTGGAATCATTTTGACGATGGCGGTTTTAAGCGATTGGTTAATGATGGTTTCAATTGTAAAAACAATCATTTTAATTATGCGCCAACTAGCACAGGGCCTGGGCATACCTCTGTCTATACAGGTACTACACCAGCAACGCATGGTATTATCGGTAATAATTGGTATGATAAGGAGGAGAATGCTGAGGTATATTGTGCCTTTGATGATAGTTATATTTCTGTAGGAACCACCTCTGATGCTGGAAAAATGTCTCCTCATCGTATGAATGTGACAACTATAACCGATCAACTACGATTACACACGCAAATGCGGGGTAAAACCATTGCCGTTTCTTTAAAGGATAGAGGAGCTGTTTTGCCTGGTGGCCATACGGCTAACGCCGCATATTGGTTTCATGGGGCAGATGAAGGTAATTGGATTACAAGTTCGTACTACATGAATAAGCTTCCGAAATGGGTGGAAGATTTTAATTCTTCAAAAATTGCAGAAACCTATAAGAAACCTTGGACTACTTTAAAAAGTGTGAATTCTTATGTAGAAAGTGGTAGCGATAACAATCCTTATGAAGGCTTGTTAAAAGGTGAAAATACGCCAACCTTTCCGCATGATTTGCCGAAATTATGGGAGGATAATGGCAAATATAGTCTACTTAAAGCTACGCCATTTGGTAATAGTATTACCGCAGATTTTGCAATTGCAGCTCTTAGTGGAGAGCGCTTAGGCAGCGATATGATTACAGATTTTTTAGCGGTTAGTTTTTCGAGTACTGATTATGTGGGTCATTTTTATGGTGTTAATTCTAAAGAGATTGAGGATACCTATATACGTTTAGATAAAGATTTAGAACGATTGTTTAAAGCATTAGATAAAAAAGTTGGTAAAGGAAACTATACCGTGTTTCTTACCGCAGATCATGCGGCTATTAATGTACCCGCTTATTTGAATGATAAAAAAATACCTGCCGGTTATATCGATTTAAAAGCTTTAAAAGCTAAGTTTAATGAATTTTTAGAGTATAAATTTGGCACAACAGATATTGTAAAAAATTTTTCTAATAACCAGTATTTTTTAGATCATAAAGTAATTAAAAATTTAGGAATAGATATTGCTGAGGCACAAGAAATTATAGCACAAGAGCTATTGAATTATGAGGGTGTTGACCGTGTTTATACAGGGCAGCAGATGTGGAAGAATAACTATACGAATGGCATACCCTATATTTTACAGAATGGCTACAACCAAAAACGTTCTGGAGACGTTTTAATTGTTTTAAAACCTGGTGTAATTAGTTATGGCAAAACGGGTTCTACACATGGTTCGCCTCAGATTTATGACACCCATGTGCCCTTATTGTTTTATGGAAAAGGAATTCGTAGAGGAAGTACTTATGAAAGAACAGAAATACCAGATATAGCTCCGACAATGGCTGCTTTGTTGGGTATAGCTTTTCCAAATGGCACAACTGGTAAGCCTATTGCTGAGGTATTAGAATAATTAGAGGTATGAATAATCGCCCTATTGGTATTTTTGATTCTGGAGTAGGAGGAACTTCAGTTTGGAGAGAAATCAACAAAATGATGCCCTTAGAAAATACCATATACCTAGCCGATAGTATAAATGCACCCTACGGCGAAAAATCTCAAAATGAAATTTTACAACTAAGCATTAAAAATACAGAGCTTCTTATTGCTAAGAAATGTAAATTAATTGTAGTTGCTTGTAATACAGCTACTACTAACGCTATCGCATACCTTCGACAGCACTATGATATACAGTTTATTGGTATTGAGCCAGCCATTAAGCCTGCAGCATTATATTCAAAATCAAGAAAAGTAGGGGTGCTAGCTACAAAAGGAACTTTAGCAAGTAGTCTTTTTCATAGTACTTCCGAAAATCATGCGGCAGGTATTGAGATTTTTGAGCAGGAGGGCAAAGGTCTTGTTACATTAATAGAGCAGGGAGACGCTAGAGCAAATTTCACAAAACAAATACTTTTAAAATACCTTAAGCCTATGCTTGAACAGGGTATTGATTATTTGGTTTTGGGTTGCACACATTACCCTTATTTAATTCCTGTATTAGAAGAAATTCTTCCTAAGCACGTCGTTATTATTGATTCTGGCAAAGCCGTTGCAAAACAAACTAAAGCCATTTTAAACAGGTATAATCTCATTAATACGAAAAATGCCTCTAAAAACCACCAATTTTTTACGAATTCAAACGTTGAAATTTTAAAAAGTTTTTTAGTGCCAGAACAACAACAAAGCCAAATTAAATACCTCTCGTTTTAGCAACTTTTACTTAAAATAGATTTTAGCAAGCAAAGTAAAATTAAAAGAGAAATTTGTTTGTGATACTTTATTTAACCCGTAATTATTTCGTGTTTCTTAGACTTAAAATTTTTTACGTTTTAAAATTGAAAATGCATTTTTTTGTGCAGCTTTCATTCGATATGTAAATCTTTTCAGCTTTATTTATTTGGTTGTTTTCTTGAAATATTCTTCAAGCTCAGTTTCATAGCAATTAAGACAGTTAAATGAAGTTGTGATAGATAAATTTCTTGAAATAGGGTGTGAAAATATTTTAATTAAAACGATACATTTTTATTAAAACAAACACAACTGAATTAAAGGGGTTTACCTCGATGCTTGTTCTTTAAAATTACGGATTATTTTCTCGCTTAACATAGCTTAAATATGTAAAAGCATATAAATGTTTCTCGTCTTTTGGGTGGTACTGCTCGCTAATGAGTTTCCAATTTTTTAAATTTATGTCTGGAAAAAAAGTATCTGCTTCAAATTCTTTGTGAACCCTAGTGAGCTCTATACGGTTTGCATATTTTTCGCTCTGTCTGTAAATTTCTCCTCCTCCAATAATGTAAGATACGGCATCATTTTTTACCAACTCTAAAGCAGCTTCAATAGAGTGTACAACTGTACAATTGTCAAATTCTACCCTATAGTCTTTGTCACGCGTAATAATAATGTGTAATCGTTTAGGTAAAGGTTTAGGAAAACTTTCGAAAGTTTTACGCCCCATTATAATTTGATGTCCCGTGGTTAGCTTTTTAAAACGTTTAAAATCATCAGGCAGATGCCATAGTAAATCGTTGTCTTTTCCTAAGGCGTTATTTTTTGCAGCAGCAGCTATTAATACAATACTTTTCACGAAATTTATTTATAGGTTTAAAATAGATTAATTCTAATTCTTACCAAAGAAGGTCTGATTTTTTCGAAGGTACTATTTATTAGTTAACCATAAAACAGCGCAATTAATTGTTATGTGGTTTAAGATTGTTTTTTAGTTTTATAACTTTATAATGCCTTAATAATTTAAAGTAAACTATGGAAAAAGTAAGAAAGCAGTTCGCCGTATTAAAACAATCCATTTATGTAAATACGCCTGTTTTTGGTCCCTTTTACGATAGTTTATTGCGTTGGCGGCAAGAGCATGATCTTGAATTTTTATTAAAAGCTAGCGATATGCGAACAAATAGCTTAGCAACTATTTCGGATACCAGAACAATGGTGGGTAAGTTCTTCGGATGTAAAAGAGAAAATGTAGCGCTTTTAAATAATTTTTCTACAGGTTTAAATATGCTGTTAGAAGGGCTTGATAAATCTGAAAGAATACTCTTATTAGAAAATGACTATCCCTCAGTTCATTGGCCTTTTCATAGTAGAGGTTTTGAAATTTTTTATGCTACAATTGATGAAAACTTAGAAGATAATATTCGAACAGCAATTAGAAGTAAAAATATATCTGTTTTAGCCCTTAGCGTTGTACAATGGCAAAGTGGTATAAAAATAGATTTAAATTTCTTAAAAGCGTTGAAAAATGAATTTTCAAATTTGATAATTATTGGTGATGGAACCCAGTTTTTAGGCACTACAAATTTCGATTTTGAGTCATCTGCTTTTGATGTTCTAGGGGCAAGCGCCTACAAATGGTTGTTGGCGGGGTACGGAAGTGGACTTATGTTATTTAAAGAGCGTGTTAAAAATAGATGCCAATTACGAACTATTGGTTTTAATGCCGCAAATGCAGTACCTGATAAAAAGAATAATATTCGTTTTGCTAGGCTGTTTGAGCCAGGTCATTTATCGAGCCTAAATTTTGGAAGTTTAAGGTTTTCATTACTCTTTCTTGAAAAAGTAGGGAAGGATAAAATTCAAGCGCACAACCAAAACTTATCAAAAATAGCAAAGAATGAGTTTGCTAAACTTAATCTTTTAGATAAGCGCGTTCAACTTAGAGAAAAACATAGTACCATCTTTAATATTAAAGGTACTCATTCATTATTTCAACATCTAATAGAAAATAAAGTAGTTTGTGCGCAAAGAGGGGACGGCATACGTTTGGGTTTTCATTTTTATAATACTGAAAATGAGATTATTGAAATTATACGAATTATAAAAAAAGTAGTATAGAATTTTGTTATTAAGAATTTGAACTCCATTTTTTTGAGAAGATTAAGTCTTTTCTGTCATGAAATTACGAAAATAATAAAAATGGTCTTATATGTTGTAAATGAGGTAGTTAATGCTTTAAATTTGCAGTTCAGTTCTAAACGAGCTTCTTAAAAATTAAAATAGTAATATCATGGCAATAGCAAAACAGTATTTAAAATCAAAACCAGTTTGTAAAGTTACTTTTACAGTACCGGCAGAGGATGCTAAAAAAGTAGCGGTTGTTGGCGATTTCAATAATTGGAAAGCTAACAAAGAAAGCGCTTTAAAAAAGTTGAAAAATGGAAATTTTAAAGGAACTTTAGCGCTTCCTAAAGAATCAACTTTCGAATTCAAGTATCTTATCGATGGTAATTATGTAAACGATGATCAAGCAGATCGCTATCAATGGAATGAATTTGCAGGTTCAGAAAACGCAGTTTTAGAATTGTAGATTTAATAAGTACTATTAAAAAAAAGCCAGCATGATGTTTCATGCTGGCTTTTTTTTGTTTCACTTTAAAATGACGTTTTTTGTAACGCAAATTCTAATCTATTGCTTTTCTTCTTGCTATCGAAAATCTATTTTAAAGGTTTTTTACAAGTATTATAGTACTTCTAAAAAAAAGATTTTACATCAACAGATCTTCTTCGTTTTTTAGCACAGCAAGCATCAATTTTCTCTCCTTAAAATTAATTTAACTTATTTTTATTTAGCATCATGATAGATATAAAAGTTTTGCTAAACAGCAACAATACCTTTGATGTGGGGATGTGGATCATAATTAATCAATTCAAAATCTTCAAACTTAAAGTCAAATATGTCTTTTACTTTAGAGTTGATTTGCATTTTTGGTAAGGGTCTACATTCGCGTTTAAGCTGTAACTCAACTTGATTGATATGATTGTTGTAGATATGAGCATCACCAAAAGTATGAATGAATTCACCGGCTTCATAACCACAAACTTGTGCAATCATCATGGTAAATAAAGCATACGAAGCGATATTGAATGGCACGCCTAAAAAGATATCTGCACTACGTTGATACAGTTGGCACGATAGTTTGCCATTGGCAACATAAAACTGAAAAAATGCATGACATGGGGGTAAAGCTACCTTTCCATTAGAAATGTTCTCATCAAATGATTTGGTAGTATCGGGCAGTACACTAGGGTTCCAAGCAGAGACCATCATACGACGACTATTTGGGTTGTGCTTTAAAGAATGAATTACTTCTTTAATTTGGTCAATCTCATCATCGTTCCAGTTGCGCCATTGATGACCGTATACAGGGCCTAAATCGCCATTTTCATTTGCCCAATCATTCCATATTCGAACGCCATTTTCCTGTAGGTATTTAACGTTGGTGTCTCCTTTTAAAAACCACAAAAGCTCATAAATTATCGATTTTAAGTGTAGTTTTTTAGTGGTTACCATGGGAAATCCATCACTTAAATTAAAGCGCATTTGATAACCAAATACACTTATTGTTCCTGTTCCTGTACGATCACCTTTTTGGTTTCCTGTTGCAAGAACATGTTTTAAAAGGTCATGATATTGTTGCATTTTAGTCTTTTCTGTGTAGCGTAAAAGTAAAAAAATGAATAGGGATAAACTTTTAAACCGCACTCATTTTATTAAAAGGTTATTAACGGTGATTATCCTAAAATCATACCTGCAATTGTTGCGGAAAGTAACGACGCTAATGAGCCTCCTAAAACAGCTTTTAAACCAAATTCAGAAAGTGTCTTACGTTGGCTGGGGGCTAATGAACCAATACCGCCGATTTGAATTCCAATAGAAGCAAAGTTGGCAAACCCACAAAGCATATACGTTGCCATTATTATTGATTTGTTATAAACAAAATGCGGTGTATTTGCTATGTTTTTGAGCTCTGCTAATTGTATGTATCCTATAAACTCGCTAGCTGCTAATTTAATACCTAGTAGTTGTCCCATTAGCATAATATCTTCTTTGGCAATGCCAATGAGCCACATTAGCGGTGCAAATATAGTACCTAAAATAGCCTCGAGGGAGAATTTTTCATAGCTTGTATTTGACGCAATCCATTGATTTAGATGCGTTAATTCTCCTGTCCAATTTAAAATACCATTAACCATAGCAATAATTGCTACGAATACCAATAACATAGCGCCTACATTAACCGCAAGTTTTAAGCCTTCAGTAGTTCCGTTTGCAACGGCATCTAAAATATTTGAACCTATTTTTTCTGAAGAAACACTTACATCTGTGTTCACTTCTTCTGTTTGTGGATATAACATTTTTGAGATAACAATTGCGCCAGGTGCTGCCATCACAGATGCGGCTAAAAGATGCTTAGCAAAAACGAGCTGTAGCGCTTTATCCTCTCCGCCTAAAAAACCTATATATGCGGCCAAAACGGCACCTGCAACTGTAGCCATACCTCCAATCATTACCAGCATCATTTCTGATTTTGTCATTTTTTCGAGGTATGCTTTAATAAGCAAAGGCGCTTCGGTCTGACCTAAAAAAATATTACCTGCTACCGATAAACTTTCGGCCCCTGAAATACCTAGGCTTTTTGAGAGTAACCAAGCAAGTCCTTTAACCACTTTTTGAATAACTCCTAAGTAATAAAGTAATGAGGTTAGTGCAGAAAAAAAGATAATAGTAGGTAAAACCTGAAAAGCGAAAATGTATCCAAATGTACCTGTATCAACCACTAAACCCTCAAAAAGAAACTTACTGCCTGCTTTTGTATACTCTAAAATACTTATGAAAATTGTTCCTATATTTTCAAAAATCAGCTGAATGAATTTTACTTTTAATACGCCAATTGCTATAATTAGCTGCAAGCCTAGGCCTATGGCAACTGTTCGCCAGTTAATGGCAGATCTGTTAGCACTAAACAAAAAAGCGATAAGAAGAAGCGAAATCATACCAACTAATCCTCTCCAAATACTGTTTATAGTGAAGCCTTGATTGGGAATTAATTTTTCACTTTCATTTACTACTGTACTCTCAATTGCAGGTGTAAGAACAGAGTTAGCTTCTTGGGCCATCGAGGGGAAAACCAAACAAAATGCAAGTAATAAAAGCCATAGTTTGGTTTTCATAGTATACTGGCTTTTAAATTCGTTAGTTTCGTTTTGATATTTCGTCTCTTAATTTGGCTGCTTTTTCGTAGTCTTCGTTATTAACTGCTTTTTCAAGTTCTTTGTTGAGTTCGTCAATAGTTAATTCAGTATATCCATCAGAAGCGCCCTGTTCAATTTCTACCGTTGCTCCTTCTTGTAAAATTTCATCTACCATAATACTATTGTCAAGATCTTCTTCATCTTTTTCTTTTGATGAAAATTTTAAGAAAATGCCAGCCTTATCTAAAATGGTTTTGTAAGTAAATATGGGTGCGTTAAAGCGCAGCGCTAGGGCTATAGCGTCACTCGTACGCGCATCAATTATTTCTTCTATTTTATCTCTTTCACAAATAATACTTGAATAAAAAACACCATCGACTAATTTGTGAATGATGACCTGTTTGATTACAATATCAAAACGATCTGAAAAATTTTTAAACAAATCATGGGTTAGTGGGCGTGGGGGTTTTATTTCTTTTTCTAGAGCGATAGCTATAGATTGGGCTTCAAAAGCTCCGATGACTATGGGAAGTTTGCGGTCACCCTCGACTTCATTCAAAATTAGGGCGTATGCACCATTTTGTGTTTGACTATAGGATATTCCTTTTATTTTTAACCGTACTAGACTCATAGTATCTTTTCAACTTAATAAGGGCTGTTCAAACAAAAAGGGATGACCAACTTGATTGAACAGCCCTTATTTAATTAGGGCAAATTAACAAAATTTAAGCGTTTTGGGCTTTAAATTCTTTTAATTTTTCGATAAGCTGTGGTATTACCTCGAAGGCATCGCCAACAATGCCGTAATCTGCTACTTTAAAGAATGGTGCTTCAGGGTCTGTATTGATCACTACTTTTACTTTTGAAGAGCTAACGCCGGCTAAATGTTGAATTGCCCCTGAAATTCCGATTGCTATATATAAATTACTCGCTACAGGTTTTCCAGTTTGGCCTACGTGCTCGCCGTGGGGTCTCCATCCTAAGTCCGAAACTGGTTTAGAACAGGCTGTGGCTGCACCTAAAACCGCTGCAAGCTCTTCAATCATATTCCAATTTTCAGGTCCTTTCAAGCCACGCCCCCCAGAAACAACAATATCTGCATCGGCAATAGTGGCTTTGCCTACCACTTTGTCAATTTCAATAGATTTGGTTGAAAAATCAGACTCACTTAATGTGGGATTGTAACTTTCAACAGTTGCTGTAGTCGGGTTTTCAATAACTCCAAAAGAGTTGTTAGATACACCAATTATTTTCAGGTCAGCGTTAATTTGAGTTTTGGCAAAACCTTTATTGCTAAAGGCGGTGCGTTTCACTATAAATGGTGCGATGCTCTCTGGGCCTTCGACAACATTTGGAACATAACCTGCGCCCAGTTTTCCCGCTACTAAGGGGGTAAGAAACTTTGTGTCGGTACTAGAGCTTACAACAACAACATTTGCATTTTCTTTTGAAACGGCTTGGCAAATTGCATTTGCGTAAGCCTTGGCATTAAAAATTTTTAAGGTGTCGTTTTCAATATTTAGAACTTTAGACACACCATATGCACCTAAACTTTCATTTTCCGCAGCGTTAAAAGATATTGCTGTTACCGTTGTGTCTAATTGCTTTGCTACTGATGCAGCGTAGGAAGCAACCTCAAAGGCATTTTTTTTGAATTTTCCGTTTTCTGATTCTGTATAAACTAATACTGGCATAAAATTATCAAATTTCAATTTTCAAAACTGATTTCGAGAAATAATTACGAAAAGTAATGCTGAAAATATTATTATTTTTAAATTGCTTTTGCTTCGTTATGAAGTAAATCGATTAAATCATCAACATTATCAACCAATTTTACACTTCCTTTTGCTTCAGGTTTTTCAAATTTGGTATCTATTGTTTTGGCAGTCGCTTCAATGGGCTCTAAGACTCGGAGCGTTTTTTTTCTAGCCATCATAATACCACGCATATTAGGTATTCTAAGGTCACTTTCTTCTACTAAACCTTTTTGTCCTCCTATTATAAGAGGTAAAGTTGTTGTTATTGTTTCTTTTCCGCCATCTATTTCACGAATTGCTGTAGCTGTTGTTCCTTCAATTTCAAGACTTACACATGTATTTACAAAATTCATTTCTAGTAAGCTTGCTAAGATGCCAGGTACCATACCACCATTGTAATCGATAGATTCTCTACCTGCTATAACCAAATCATATGCCCCAGCTTTAACAATTTCTGCCAATTGCTGAGCAACGTAAAAACCATCTGTTGGTTCTGCATTTACGCGAATAGCTTCATCAGCGCCAATTGCTAATGCTTTTCGTATGGTTGGTTCTGTTGTAGCTAAACCCACGTTGGCAACGTGTACAGTAGCACCTTGTTTTTCTTTAAACCACATCGCTCTTGTTAAACCAAATTCATCGTTTGGGTTAATTACAAACTGAACCCCATTCGTGTCAAATTTTAAATCACCGTCGGTGAAATTTATTTTGGAGGTCGTATCGGGTACGTTACTTAAACAAACTAATATTTTCATTATTAAGTCTTTAGAATGATGGCCCAAATATAAGTATTAATTTTCAAATTTACTATGCATGCATAGTAAATTTTGTGACTTTTTTTGATTTATTGCTATGCTTTTTTGCGATATATTTTCTTATTTTTGCATGCATTTTTTGATGTAATAAAGAAACATACCCTATGAAGACATTACAGTTTAGAGAAGCCATTTGTGAGGCCATGTCAGAAGAAATGAGAAAAGATGAGTCCATATACTTAATGGGTGAAGAAGTTGCTGAGTATAATGGAGCCTACAAGGCTTCAAAAGGTATGCTTGATGAGTTTGGAGCAAAAAGAGTTATCGATACACCTATTTCTGAACTTGGATTTGCAGGCATAGGCGTTGGTTCTACAATGACGGGCAATCGACCTATTATTGAATTTATGACTTTTAATTTTGCCTTAGTTGGTATAGATCAAATTATTAACAATGCAGCAAAAATTCGCCAAATGTCGGGTGGGCAATTTCCTTGTCCAATTGTCTTTAGAGGTCCTACGGGCTCTGCAGGTCAGTTAGCTGCAACCCATTCTCAAGCATTTGAAAGTTGGTATGCAAACTGCCCCGGTCTAAAGGTGGTGGTTCCATCAAATCCAGCGGACGCCAAAGGCTTATTAAAAGCAGCTATTCGCGATAATGATCCAGTTATTTTTATGGAGTCTGAGCAAATGTATGGTGATAAGGGTGAGGTTCCGGAAGGAGATTACATAGTGCCATTGGGTGTGGCTGATATTCGAAGAGAAGGTAAAGATGTTACCATTGTTTCTTTTGGTAAAATTATAAAAGAAGCAGACAAGGCAGCAGTTGAATTAGAAAAAGAAGGTGTTAGTTGTGAGATTATAGATCTACGTACCATAAAACCAATGGATTATGAAGCAATTTTAACTTCTGTAAAGAAAACCAATAGGTTGGTAATTTTAGAAGAAGCTTGGCCTTTTGGTAATGTAGCAACTGAAATTACGTTTCATGTTCAAAAGCATGCTTTTGATTACCTAGATGCTCCGATAGAAAAAATTAATACGGCCGATACTCCTGCCCCATATTCTCCAGTTTTATTAGAGCAATGGTTACCAAACCATAAAGATGTTATAAATGCTGTAAATAGAGTGCTTTACAGGTAATCTTTATTACTGTAATACAAGATTATTACTGAAATACAAGCTAAGCTAGTTTTGTAGCGTTTTCCCTGTTTATTCATACACAATATTTTAGTTGTGCGTTGTTATGATATATTTTAAATGAAATATTATTTTTTTTTAATACCATTTCTTTTAGTTTTTGGCTTAAACGCGCAATCAAAAGTTGGAGGTATTGTGGTTGATCATTTGGGTGAACCTGTGGCATTTGCAAATATTATTTTTAAGGACTCAAACGATGGTACTATCTCTGATGAAAATGGGCGATTTTATTTAGAATCAGATGATACCTACAAAACGCTTCTAGTTTCCTTTGTAGGTTATGAAGACAAAGAAATTACTTTGAGCAAGCAGGTGAGTTATGAAATGATAATAACGATGTCTGAAGCTGTAGAGCAACTAAATGAGGTGATGCTTGTTGCGGGTAAGCAATCAAAAAAGAACAACCCAGCAATCGATATTTTACGTAAAATTTG
The DNA here is from genome assembly GCA_947486785.1 of uncultured Flavobacteriaceae bacterium. GTDB lineage: Bacteria > Bacteroidota > Bacteroidia > Flavobacteriales > Flavobacteriaceae > Maribacter_C. Next base: position 48,766 of record CANKUU010000007.1, read on the forward strand.
GTCTAAAAAGCATATAAATGGCTTGCGTAAGTTTGATCAATATGCTTTTGATAAATATGAAAAAGTAGAGTTTGATTTGAACACGATTGATAGTGCCTTAATGAAGAGCAAAGTTTTTAAAGGCCTTGAGTTTATATTTCAAGATTTGGATACCTCAAAAATTACTGGTAAGACTTACTTGCCAATATTCTTAACGGAGACCTTTTCAAAGGTTTACGGAGATCATATTTTAAAAGAAGAAAAAGAAGAGGTTTTAGGTAATAAAAACTCTGGTTTTGATAGCAATCAAGCAATTATTGCTTTTGTTGCAGATTTGTACCAAGAATACAATATTTACGATAATTACTTAATTTTTTTTGATAAAAGCTTTACAAGTCCCCTCTCAAAAACAGGTATAGATACCTATAATTACGCGTTGCGCGATAGTGCTTTTATTGATGATAAATGGTGTTACAATATTGTCTACTATCCTCGAAGAAAAAACGAATTAACTTTTAAAGGTGATTTTTGGGTGAATGACTCAACCTACGCAATTAAAAACATAAATTTAGAAGTTGCTAAAAGTGCGAACATTAATTGGGTAAAAGAAATTTATATCGAACAAGATTTTAAGTTAGTAAACGATTCAACTTTTCTCTTAGAGCGTGATTATATGCTGAGCGATTTTAGTTTTCGTAAAAAAGAAGAATCTCGAGGAGTTTATGGTAAGCGTACTACTGTTTATGATAATTATAGATTTAATGAGGCAAAACCAAAAGATTTTTATAAAGTTAATAAAAACCGTTTTAATCTCGATTATACTAATAAAGATGATCATTTTTGGGTAGAGAATCGTCTTGAGCCATTAAATGCAGATGAAGCAGGTATTTATTCTTTACTAGATACGTTGAAAACTGTACCCAAATTTAAGTCTTATTATAACCTTGTAAGTGTTTTAGGATCTGGCTATGTCGCGATTGATAAATGGAATTTAGATATGGGCTCTGCTTATGATTTTTTTGGATATAATGAAGCCGAGGGTGCTCGAATTCGACTAGGAGCACGATCTTATTTTAGTGAAAATGATCTTTGGCGATTAGAAGGGTATTTGGCTTATGGTTTTAAAGATCACAAGTTTAAAACAGGTATTTCAGGAAAAGTTCTTTTAGATAAAGAAAGTAGACTAATTATAGCTGGTGGAAACCGAAGAGATATTGAACAACTTGGGGTAAGCTTATCGGCAACAAACGATGTTTTAGGACGAAGTATTGCTTCGTCATCGCTTTTAACCGTTGGTGCTAATAATATGCTCTCTAATATTAATTTGAGTGCTTTAAGTGTTGAAATAGAGTTGTTTACTAATTTAAAATTTGGTGTAGGCGGCACCTTTAGAAAACTTAGTTCAGCGTTGCCTAATTTCTTTAGTCTCGATTTTGTCGACTCAAAATCGCCAAGAGGCATTTCGTCTGAGATAAAACAATTTGATATAAATACCTTGCTAGTATATACCCCAAAAAAACAAACTATTGGCTTTGGAGTTGAGCAAAGAGTAATTAATAATAATTATAGTACCCTAATCTTAAAATACTCGAAGGGTTTAAAAGGCGTAATAGATAGCGACTTTAACTATGATAAACTTCAATTTTCTTATAGTAAGCCATGGCATTTAGGTGGTTTTGGGCGTCTTTTTAGCACAATTGAGTTAGGTAAAACTTTTGGTGAAGTTCCTCTAGGTCTGCTAAGTGTAGTGCCAGGTAACCAAACTTATTTTTCTAATTATGGCACTTTTACAAATTTAGATTTTTACGAGTTTGTAACGGATACCTATGCGGCGCTGCATTTAGAGCATAATTTTAACGGACGTATATTTTCAAGAATTCCGATAATTAAAAAATGGAATCTTCGAGAGGTAATTGCATTACGAGGAGTTTGGGGTTCACTGTCAGATGCCAATAAAGCATTGAGTGCCCCAGCAAATAGAAACAATCCTTTGCAAGCACCAACAGACCAAATTTATTATGAATATTCTTTTGGAATTGGTAACATATTTAAAATATTACGAATCGATTTTAATTTTAGAGGTAATTATTTGGGTGCACCAAACGTAAGACCCTTTAGTGTAACAGGTACATTTGGGTTTAACTTTTAGAAATTGGAATTGCAATTTAACAGTTGTAGATTCGTTTCACTTTTAATCATTAATGCATAAAAAATTTAGATGAGTAAAGAGCAGATCACTTTTGACGTTTTAATTGAGATTCCAAAAGGAAGTAGAAATAAATATGAATATGATTTTACATTACATAAAATTAGATTTGACCGTACCTTATTCTCTTCAATGATGTACCCAGGTGACTATGGTTTTATTCCAGAAACTTTGGCTTTAGATAAAGACCCCTTAGATGTGTTGGTGATGTGTACAGAACCAACCTACCCTATGGTTGTAGTTGAAGTAAAGCCAATCGGAGTATTTCATATGGCAGACGAGAAGGGGCCTGATGAAAAAATTATATGCGTTCCTGTTTCTGATCCAATTTGGAATCAAAAGAATGATTTAGGCGATATTAACCCGCATCGACTAAAAGAAATCGAACACTTTTTTCAGGTGTATAAAGACTTAGAGAAAAAGAAAGTTGATGTTGGAGGTTGGGGAGATGCTGATGAGGCTCGTAAAATATATTTCGAATGCAAAAAACGTTACGACGATAGCGAGCATAAAAAGAAACGAACATTTACCATTTAACGGTATTTGTAAAAAAAAAGCAAAAACAAGCCTCTTTAGATTTAAAATAGAGGCTTTTTTTATTCTCCTCATTTTCATTACTTTTGCCGCGCTAAAAACACTCAAATAAAAATTTTGTATGGATTCAATTATGATTTATATGCCAATTTTAATGGCATTTATAGGGCTAATATACATGGGTATAAAAAGGACATGGGTATTAAAGCAAGATGCCGGTGATGGTAAAATGAAAGAAATTTCAGATCATATCTACGAAGGTGCTCTGGCTTTTTTAAGTGCCGAATATCGATTGCTAGCTATTTTTGTAGTGGTCGTTAGTATCTTACTAGCAATCGTTTCGTTTGTAGTACCTACAACGCATTGGTTAATTGTAATTGCTTTTATATTTGGAGCTGTATTTTCGGCTTTTGCAGGTAATATAGGTATGAAAATAGCAACGAAAACTAATGTAAGAACAACCCAGGCTGCAAGAACAAGTTTGCCAAATGCCCTAAATATATCTTTTGGTGGTGGTACTGTAATGGGACTTGGCGTTGCAGGTTTAGCGGTTTTAGGTTTAACGTTTTTCTTTATTATTTTCTTTCATGTTTTTATGGGAGGTATTTGGACCAATACGGCAGATATGACTATTGTTTTAGAAACTTTAGCTGGTTTTTCTCTTGGTGCAGAATCTATCGCTTTGTTTGCTCGTGTGGGTGGAGGTATCTATACCAAAGCAGCCGATGTAGGTGCAGATTTAGTAGGTAAAGTTGAAGCTGGTATTCCTGAAGATGATCCTCGTAACCCTGCTACAATTGCAGATAACGTAGGTGATAATGTTGGAGATGTAGCTGGTATGGGTGCCGATTTATTTGGTTCGTATGTTGCTACTGTTTTAGCGGCGATGGTTTTAGGTAATTACGTAATAAAAGATATGGGAGGCAGTATTTCTGACACTTTTGGCGGAATTGGTCCTATTTTATTGCCCATGGCTATTGCAGGTGTGGGTATTATAATATCCATTATTGGCGCCATGTTGGTTAAAATAAAAAATAATGATGCTAAAGAATCAGAAGTGATGGGAGCCTTAAATATTGGTAACTGGACCTCTATTGCTTTAGTGGCAGCAGCATGCTTTGGATTATGTAAGTGGATGCTTCCAGAAACCATGCAAATGGAATTTTTCGGTGAAGGTTTGGTAGAAATTTCTTCTATGCGTGTTTTTGGTGCCACAATAGTTGGGTTAGTTGTAGGAGCTGTGATTTCTTCAGTAACAGAATATTATACCGGTTTAGGTAAAAAACCAATTTTAAAAATAGTACAGCAATCTAGCACAGGGGCAGGAACAAATATTATTGCAGGTTTAGCAACAGGTATGATCTCTACCTTTCCATCTGTATTATTATTTGCCGGAGCTATTTGGGCATCTTATGCTTTTGCTGGTTTTTATGGTGTGGCGTTAGCTGCCTCTGCAATGATGGCTACAACTGCAATGCAATTGGCTATTGATGCTTTTGGTCCTATATCAGATAATGCAGGTGGTATTGCTGAAATGAGTGAGCAAGATCCTATCGTAAGAGAACGTACAGATATATTAGATTCTGTTGGAAATACAACAGCAGCAACAGGAAAAGGTTTTGCGATTGCTTCCGCTGCTTTAACATCTTTAGCGCTATTTGCAGCATACGTAACCTTTACCGGAATTGATGGAATTAACATTTTTAAAGCTCCAGTATTAGCTATGTTATTTGTTGGGGCAATGGTACCTGTAGTTTTTTCGGCCTTGGCAATGAATGCGGTCGGTAAAGCTGCGATGGAAATGGTGCAAGAAGTAAGAAGACAGTTTAGAGAAATTCCCGGTATTATGGAGGGTACTGGTAAGCCCGAATATGATAAATGTGTTGCTATTTCAACTGAGGCCTCTTTAAAAGAAATGATGTTGCCAGGTTTATTAACGATTGGTTTTCCTTTAATCATAGCTTTTGTTCCTTTACTATTCGGAATGAATAGATTAGCTATTGCAGAAATGCTTGGTGGTTATATGGCTGGTGTTACCGTAAGTGGGGTGCTTTGGGCAATCTTTCAAAATAATGCTGGTGGTGCATGGGATAATGCTAAGAAATCTTTTGAAGCAGGTGTAGAAATTAATGGAGAGATGACCTATAAGGGTTCAGAGGCACATAAGGCAGCAGTAACTGGTGATACTGTAGGAGATCCGTTTAAAGATACATCAGGGCCCTCAATGAATATTTTAATTAAATTAACATGTTTAATAGGTTTAGTAATTGCCCCAATATTAGGAGGGCATGCTTTAGTCGATGGTATTGGTATAACTAAAGTAGATGGTACTGTAGTTTCTATTACTGAGGATGGTATTATCGAGAGCAAGAATGTTGAAAAAAACTTCCTGATTGAAATAAGTAATACAACAGATGGCTCTTTTAAAGCTGTTGTTCGTTCTACTTACAATGAGATGGGAGAGGAAAAGAAAGAAGTAAAAGAATTTATTGCAAAAACAAAAGCTGAGCTTGAGACTTTGGTTGAGGCTTATAAAAATAAAGTAGATCGCAGATAATTTTTTCTATACATTAAAAAAAAAACTGTTTAAGGAAGCAATCTTCTTTAAACAGTTTTTTTTTAAACTAAAAATGCGAGTAATAGCTCATTAATAATTCGGTAAGATTTACAATTATAGCAACCTCGCAATAGACTATATCTCATATTACTGCTATTAGTTAGCTGTTTTTTGCTTTCTGTAAATACGCTAGATAAGTGATAAAAAACACGTCGCACTTCTTGTCATTTTTTTATGAGTACTAATTCATCATTTTAATACGTATTATGCTATGACAGGTTTAAAATTCGAATTTAATTTTCTATGACTAATCTCTAATCTTCAAAAAGCTTTTTTGTGGTTTCATAATTTATTTTTCATAAAGCTGCTAAAAATTAGAATAGAAGTAAAACTCGCTTTCTAATATTTTAATATGTGAGTTGATTGTGTCGATAGATACTTACATGTAATCAAGATTGAAGTATATTCAAGTGTGTAAAATGTTACTTTATTACGGTAGTAGGATTTTTTTTGATCTTAAGATTTGTATTTTTGAAGGTATGAGTTGGTTCGGTAAAAAAGATAAATTACAGCTAATAGCTTTTCAAACTTATGGCACCGAAGCTCACTTTTATGCTAGAGGTCGAGCGCTTGAAGATGAAAATATAGATCTTGCAGCGAAAGGTTTCTTTAAACTTTTTGTCAATTCATTAAAACGTTTTGAAACAGATGAAATTAAAAATGCCTCAGTTATAATTCGGCTTTCTAATGGAAAAATTTTTGAGGGTATCACCAATAAGAATGGTTATTATTTGATAAATGAACCCGCTGAAGGTTTAAATCAAATGATTAACGAAGAGGGTTGGTTGCAGTACAAGATCTCTTTTGAATCGGCTACTTTAAAAACAAGAATTTTGCACAAGAATAGTTTCTCTGGCGAAATGCTAATACCGTCTAAAAGTTCAAAATTTGGAGTAATTAGCGACATTGATGATACTATCTTACATACGGGGGTGTCCTCCTCGTTAAAATGGAGGGTGGTTTTTAATACCTTTTTTAAAAATGTAGATAAGCGAATGCCACTAGAAGGTTCGGCTAGGTTTTACCATCTATTACATAAAGGTGTATCTGGAAATGAAGCTAATCCTATATTTTATGTAAGCCATAGCCCTTGGAACTTATATCGATATTTAGAACTTTTTCTCAAAAAAAATAATTTTCCCAAAGGGCCAATTTTATTGCGAAGTATTTCTGACTTTGGAAGTTTAAAAAATCGCAAACAAAAGCCTCAAAAGCAAAAGGAGATAGAAAATATTTTTAAATCTAATCCTAGATTGCGATTTATATTAATTGGTGATAGTGGTGAACTTGATGCTGATATTTATATCGCAATTTCTAAAGAATATCCTAATCAGGTTGCGGCTATTTATTTGCGAAGCGTAAAGCATAAAAAAAAGATGCTACGTGTTCGTAAACTAGTAGAAAACCATAAAAACACACTTATTTTATTAGTAGATAAAAGCGAAGATGCTATTAAGCATGCTAGGCAAAATGGTTTTATATAAAAAAATGTGTAAATCTATTTCGTAGACAGTATTAATGTAGAAAATCTAAAGACGAATTTGCGTCAAGTTCAAAGGGTACTTTGTTTTGTTCAAAAATTCTTGCTGTAAGTCCATCACCTATTAATTTTAAGGTGTTGTTTTGTACCCGCACCCAGCTTCCTTCTCTAAGGCCAACAACAGGTGTACTGTTAAACTTATGAAACTCCTTAATTCTAGTTTCTCTGGTCTCTCCTTTATGTGTTGAATTTGGTTGAGGATCTAAATAATGCGGATTAATGTTAAACGGAACAACGCTTAATGTGTTAAAACTAGGCGGATAAACAATCGGCATATCATTAGTAGTCTTAATACTTGGTCCAGCAATGTTGCTTCCTGCACTAGTTCCAAGATAAGGAGTCCCATTTTTAATAATTTTCTGTAAAGGTTTTATTAGTTTAAGCCGGTAGAGCTCATTCACAAGAACAAAAGAATTTCCTCCTCCTGTAAAAATACCTTTGGCATTGCTAATGGTTTCAGCTGGGTTTTCAAATCTGTGAATACTACGAATTTCTTTATCTATTTTTTCAAACGCTGTTTTTGCAATAGTCTCATAGGTGTCAAAAGAAATTCCACTAGGCTGGGCGTAGGGAATAAAAATCACCTCGTCGGTGTTCTTAAAAAGTTCGCATAAAGATTCTAAAAGATAATCGAGATAAGTGCCCTTGTAGAGCGTAGAAGTGCTTGCGAGAATACAGTTGGTCATCTTAAAATAAGCCGTTAATTTCAGCGTCAATCCTGTTGATTATTAGACCTAAATCTTCGGGTTTATCTACAAAATCTAATTCATCAACATCAATCACTAAAAGGTTGCTTTTTTCGTAACCATGTACCCACGCTTCGTAACGTTCGTTTAATCTGCTTAAATAATCAATAGAAATTGTGTTTTCATAATCACGCCCTCTTTTGTGAATTTGCTTTACCAGATTTGGAATAGAGCTTCGCAAATAAATTAATAAATCTGGCGGTTCTACCAAACTTTCCATTAGTTCAAATAAGCTTGAATAATTATTAAAATCTCGATTCGTCATTAAGCCCATTGCATGCAGGTTTGGAGCAAAAATATAAGCATCTTCATAAATTGTTCGATCTTGAATAATGCTTTTTCCAGATTTTCTTATTTTAAGAATTTGACGGTAGCGATGGTTTAAAAAGTAAATTTGAAGATTAAAACTCCAGCGAGCCATTTGGGTATAAAAATCATCTAAATATGGGTTGTCTACAACATCTTCAAAGTGAGCCTCCCATTTGTAATGGTTTGAAAGTAATTTGGTTAGGGTAGTTTTTCCTGCCCCTATGTTTCCAGCAACTGCAATATGCATGATAAAATTATAAATTATGGTTAGCACTCTATTAATCTCGGAAGGCAAGACAATATACGAAGTATAAGGAGTTTCAGAAAAAATTGTAAGCTAAAAAGATATAAAAATGCAGACTTTTAGCTATCCAGTTAGTTGTCAATATCTCAAGTTTTAGCGGATGTATTTCAAAAGTTTATGTCTTCGCATGTTTTGCTGCAAATTTAGTTTTGTAAAAATAGCCATTTATCTTTAGATAAAAACAGGGTTTTTTACGTTGTATTCGCTACCGCAGACTTATTTTTATTTTTTGGATATAAATTCTTAAGTAAGTAGTTCATCTACAAAACTATTTTATACTTTTGCTGAAAATATAATGAGGACAAATTTGACTGATTGCAACCTCAAAAAAAATGCTAAAGCAGTTGTTAATGACTATCTTCATTAGTATACTTCTCGCAGCAGTACGGTCAAAATTGTGCATAACATTTAAATATATAGTTTTATGTCGTATTTATTTACTTCAGAGTCCGTGAGCGAAGGACATCCTGATAAAGTTGCAGATCAAATAAGTGACGCGCTTTTAGATCATTTTTTAGCTTTTGATCCAGATAGTAAAGTAGCTTGTGAAACCCTTGTAACTACGGGGCAAGTAGTATTGGCTGGTGAAGTAAAAAGTGGTACATATCTCGATGTTCAAAATATAGCAAGAGAGGTCATCAATAAAATTGGATATACCAAAGGAGAATATCAGTTTAGTGGTGATTCTTGTGGCGTAATTTCTCTAATTCACGAGCAGTCTCAAGAAATCAACCAGGGTGTAGATAGAGGTGCCAAAGAGGAGCAAGGTGCCGGTGACCAAGGAATGATGTTTGGATATGCTACAAAAGAAACTGAAAATTTTATGCCTTTGGCTTTAGATATTTCACATAGAATATTGCAGGTTTTAGCAGCGTTAAGAAAAGAAGGATCTCAAATGAACTATTTAAGACCTGACGCAAAATCGCAGGTAACTATTGAGTATTCTGATGATAATGTGCCACTTCGGATAGATACTATTGTAGTTTCTACGCAGCACGATTCTTTTGACGAAGATGATGAAGCTATGTTGGCGAAGATAAAATCGGACATCATATCAATATTAATTCCGCGAGTTAAAGCACAATTATCGTTAGATATTCAACAACTTTTTGACGATCAAATTACCTATCATATCAACCCTACGGGTAAGTTTGTAATTGGTGGTCCGCATGGAGATACTGGTTTAACAGGAAGAAAAATAATAGTAGATACGTACGGCGGTAAAGGAGCCCATGGTGGTGGAGCTTTTAGTGGTAAAGACCCGAGTAAAGTAGATAGAAGCGCAGCGTATGCCGCACGGCATGCAGCTAAAAATTTGGTTGCTGCAGGAGTTTCTGATGAAATATTAGTTCAAGTAAGTTATGCGATAGGAGTAGTAGAACCAACCTCTATTTTTGTTGATACCTATGGTACATCTAATTTAGATTTATCGGATGGGGCGATAGCTCAAAAGGTTGGCGAATTATTTGATATGCGTCCTTTTGCTATTGAAGAACGACTTAAATTGCGGAATCCTATTTACTTAGAAACTGCTGCTTATGGTCATATGGGTAAAAAGCCAAAAATGGTGACTAAAGTTTTTGAAAGCCCCTATAACGGAAAGGTAGAAAAAGAGGTAGAGCTTTTTACTTGGGAAAAACTAGATCAAGTAAATGCTATCAAAGAGGCCTTTAATTTAAAATAATTGCTCTAAAGCATGTATTAAAAGTCCGTCAATCTATTGATGGGCTTTTTTTATACACCACTTTCTTCTTACTTTTAACTTGGTGAAGTAAATTTAAACTCTAATGATTATGAAGAATAGGTGGCATCATAAATTTTGTATTTCAATTTTAATGCTAATAGTGGTTTTTACAGTAGTTTCTTGTTCAAAAACCATAAACACAGAATCAGATGCCTTAAAAGGTTACGTAAAAGAACATTACAGCAAAAAAGAAGTAGACATTAAAATGAGAGATGGGGTTACACTACATACCACTATTTACGCTCCTAAAGATACTTCGAAGAAATACCCAATTATAATGCAACGCACCCCATATAGTTCTAAGCCGTATGGAGCTAACGAGTTTAAAGAAAAAATAGGTCCAAATATTCATATGATGCAAGAAGGTTATATTGTGGTGTATCAAGATGTTCGCGGAAGATGGCTCAGCGAAGGGCATTATGAAAATATGAGAGCTTACCTGCCAAATAAAACTTCAGAGCAAGACGTAGATGAAAGCTCCGACACGTATGATACTATTGAATGGCTTGTTACAAACGTTGAGAATAATAATGGCAATGTGGGTATTTGGGGAATATCATACCCAGGTTATTATTCAACATACGCTACGGTAGATGCACACCCAGCACTAAAGGCTGCATCACCACAAGCCTGTATAGGTGATTTCTTTTTTGATGATTTTCACCATAACGGAGCCTATTTATTGAGTTATTTTAGAGCAACTTCACTCTTTGGTACCCCTCGCCCGAATGGCGACATGCCTATAGATACGGCATGGTATAGTTTGCCTAAACTACCCACCGAAGACCAATATCAGTTCTTTTTAGATATTGGGCCGCTTAAAAATTTAGATTCTTATTTTGAATATGAAACCGCTGATACGTCTAGAATGGCAGTTGAGGGGCAAACAGATGATTTTTTCTGGAACGAACTAAAAGAACATCCAAATTATGATCAGCTATGGCAAAGTAGAGGCCTTATTCAGCATTTAAAAAATGTAAAGTCTCATGTAGCTACGATGATTGTTGGCGGTTGGTTTGATGCCGAAGATTTGTACGGACCACTTCAAACCTATAAAAATATTGAGAAATATAATAAAGATAATTATAATACAATAGTAGTTGGACCCTGGGATCATGGTAAATGGGCCAAAAGAGCGGGCAGGTCTACGGTAGGCAATTATTATTTTGGTGACGGAATTTCTGAATTTTTTCAAGAGCAAATAGAAACTAAGTTTTTTAATCATTTTTTAAAGGGTAGCGGCGATAAAAATAGTGGTCTCCCAGAAGCCTATGTCTTTGATTCAGGTAAAAAAGAATGGAAGCAGTACGATGCATGGCCACCTAAGGGTGTAACTAAGAGAGCGATGTATTTAGCTAAAAATCAAGATTTAATTTCAGAGTTAGATGTAGTTGAGCCGATCACTTTTGTTAGTGACGTTACCAAGCCAGTACCTTATTCTGAAGATATTAAAACCGTTTTTACGCCACGAAAATATATGACAGATGACCAGCGTTTTGCAGCAAGGCGCCCTGATGTTTTGGTTTTTGAAACCGATGTTTTGCAAGAAGACCTAACTTTAGCTGGTGACATTTTAGCAAAATTAAAAGTAGCTACGACGGGTACGGCTGCCGATTGGATTGTTAAGATAATAGATGTACATCCGGCAGAACAACAAACCAACGAAGAAATGCAAGATCATTTAAAAATGAGCAATTATCATTTAATGGTTAGAAGCGAAGTAATGCGGGGTCGTTTTAGAAATAGTTTTGTACATCCCGAACAATTTAATCCAAATGAAAAGACTGAGGTTAATATAACATTACAAGATGTTTTTCATACGATTAAAAAGGGTCATAAGTTACAGGTACAGGTGCAAAGTACTTGGTTTCCGCTTATAGATTTAAATCCGCAGACTTATGTTGATAATATATTTAAAGCTAAAAAAGAAGATTTTAAAACCCAAACGCATACTGTTTTTACCGATTCTAGCATCGAATTTTCTGTGTTAGAGTAAATAGTCTTGTAAATTGATGGGGTAATTATATTATTTTTTGACGATAAATTAGGTTTTATAAAAATTCTGTCCTTAATTTGCATCATCAAAGTTCAAACACGTATTGAATAGTTATCAAGAAAGGTGGAGGGATTAGACCCTATGAAACCTTAGCAACCCTTTGTTCTATACAAAGAAGGTGCTAAATTCTGCCCCTAGGGGAAGGATAACAGTTATCGATTTTACTCGATCTCACTTTCTTTTAACTTTTTAATTTAACCTATCTGCGATACGCGCAGTAAGGGTTTGTCTTTAAATAATTTATTTAAATACTAGCATTACAACTTTACAAGAGAATGCGTAAAATTAAAAAAGATGAGTACACCAAAATTAGCAACAAATGCTTTACATGCAGGGCATGACACCACACAAACAGGAGGCGCAAGAGCGGTGCCTATTTACCAAACATCGTCTTATGTTTTTAAAGATACGGAACATGCTGCAAATTTATTTTCGTTAGGAGAGCTTGGGTTTATCTACACTCGATTGAATAACCCAACAAATCAAATATTGCAAGATCGTTTAGCGGCGGTAGAAGGTGGGGTTGGTGCTGTGGTATTTGCTTCAGGTACAGCTGCAATTTCAACAGGTTTATTAACACTTTTAAAAGCAGGTGATCATATTGTAGCATCCAGCAGTTTATACGGTGGCACCTTTAATTTATTAAACGTTACCTTACCTAGATTAGGTATTACTACCACCTTCGTAGATGCTTCAAAACCTGAGAATTTTGGAGCAGCAGTTCAAGAAAATACAAGAGCTATTTTTGTAGAATCTCTGGGTAATCCAAAGTTAGATGTTTTAGATTTAAAAGCAATTTCAAAAGAAGCAAAGGCTGCTCAAGTACCTTTTATTGTTGATAATACAGTTGCTACGCCTGGGCTTTTAAACCCTATAGAGCATGGGGCAAACCTTGTAATTCATTCGCTTACAAAGTATATTGGAGGGCATGGATCTTCTTTAGGAGGAGCAATTATAGATGCGGGTACTTTTAATTGGGCCAATGGTAAGTTTCCCGAATTTACAGAGCCTTCGGCTGGCTATCATGGTTTGGTTTATAGCGAGGCTTTGGGTGCAGCTGCCTTTACATTTAAATTAATTCTAGAAGGATTGCGCGATTTTGGAGGAGCACTTAGTCCTTTTAACGCTTTTCAAATAATTCAGGGTTTAGAAACATTACCAGTACGCATAAAACAGCATAGTAAAAATGCCCTAGCATTAGCAACATGGTTAGAAACCAGAGAAGAAGTTGCTTGGGTTAATTACCCAGGACTAAAAAGTAATACGTATTATAATTTAGCGCAAGAGTACTTGCCAAAAGGCCAAAGTGGCTTGGTAACCTTTGGGGTAAAAGGAGGTTTTGAAGCGGCCAAGAAAGTTACAGATACAACGAAGGTTTTTTCATTGCTAGCGAACATAGGCGATACTAAATCATTAATTATTCATCCAGCAAGTACAACTCATCAGCAATTAACAGTTGAACAGCAAGAGGCTGCAGGTGTTGGTCAAGATTTAATTCGTCTTTCTGTAGGCTTAGAAGATATAGAAGATTTAAAATCAGATCTAAAAAACGCTTTTGCGGCAATCGGCACAACAGCGCAAGCTTAAGCACAAAATTAAAAGAACATTCACCTTCTATCGCATGATTTAAGGTGAGGTTTTTAAACTAGATATAAAGCGTATTGTACTGGTTTACTCAAAGCATATTATAGAAAAACAAAAGATTTAAACGGCTTTTTCTTTTGAAGTAATTTAATGCCGAAGCGTTTTAGCTATCCTTTGTGGTTAAACTAAAATCATAGTAGTCGAATTGCCTAAATAGTTTTTTAGGTTTCGTTTAAAAAATAACTTTACGTTCAAATAGTAACATGCTACATCATTTAAAAATTAACAGCTATACCACTATAAGTGGCAAAACGCAAGATATTGAGCTATCATACCAATTATTTGGTAAAGCGCTTAATTCTGCACCAATTGTTTTGGTTAATCATGCCTTAACAGGCAATTCTAACGTTACAGGTAAAGATGGTTGGTGGTCTGCACTAATAGGCGAGGGCAAATGTATTGATACTAGAAAGTATACGATACTTGCTTTTAATATTCCAGGAAATGGTTACGATAAATTTATCATTGAAAATTATAAAGATTTTGTTGCAGGCGATATTGCCTATCTTTTTTTAGAAGGCTTAAAACAGCTAAAAATTAATCGTCTATTTGCAATAATTGGAGGCTCGTTAGGTGGTGGTATCGCATGGGAAATGGCAGCATTAAATCCAAATTTAACAGAGCATTTGATTCCTGTAGCATCTGATTGGAAATCAACAGATTGGTTAATTGCAAATTGTCAAATTCAAGAGCAATTTTTAATAAACTCTAAGCAGCCGGTGCATGATGCTCGCATGCATGCAATGTTGTGCTATCGAACTCCAGAATCGTTTAAAGAGCGTTTTAAACGAAGTACGAACGATAAACTTCAAGTTTTTAATGTGGAAAGTTGGTTAACCCATCATGGTGAAAAACTAAAAGGACGTTTTCAATTATCGGCATATAAATTAATGAATCAGTTGTTAAAGACTATTGACGTTACCCGAGATGGAAATAATAATTTTATTAAACTTCAAAATAGCGATACTAATATACATATTATAGGTGTCGATTCTGATTTGTTTTTTACAGCTAAAGAAAATAAAGACACCTTTAAACAGCTTGCCCAGGCCAATAGTAATGTGACCTACGGTGAAATACATTCATTACATGGGCATGATGCATTTTTAATAGAATTTAAGCAAGTAGAGAAGCTACTTGATCTTGTTTTTAACAAGCTTGGTAGCACAAATAAGATAAAAGTTTTAAAGTTTGGAGGCAAATCATTAAGTAACGGCGAGGGAATTGGTAGGGTTTTAGATATAATAACAAATAAAGTTCAGGCAAATGAACGCATTGCCGTTGTTTTATCGGCGAGGGGTAATGCTACAGATCAATTAGAAGAGATACTAGAAAAAGCAGCTAGAGGAGATGATTACAGTACTGATTTTGAAGATTTTGAGTCTTACCAGAAGCATACATTTAAAAATGTAAGTCTTTCACAAGAGTTTAAGGCCTTAGCCAAACTATTTGAAGGAGTTTCGTTATTAGAAGACTATAGTCCAAAAATTAAAGATGAAGTTTTGGCTTTTGGCGAACTTTTATCGGCAAAACTAGTAACAAAATTATTAATAGGAAAAGGAGTTAAAGCAAAGCTAGTAGATGCACGTACCTTATTAAGAACAGATGCTACTTTTGGTGATGCTAAACTTATTGAAAACCTTTCAAAAGAGAATGTTTCAAGTGAATTTGCTGAATATTCAGTAGATGAAGTACCTATAATTACTGGTTTTATAGCTGCTACTGAGCGTAATGAAACTACCACTTTAGGCAGAAATGGCAGTAATTATACTGCCGCTTTAATAGCAAACTATTTAGATGCAGAAGAACTGCAGAATTATACCCATGTAGATGGTATTTTTACAGCAAATCCAGATTTGGTACCTCAAGCAAAACGCCTGTCTAATTTGTCGTATGAAGAAGCAAACGAACTAGCTAATTTTGGAGCAAATATCTTGCACGCCAAAACTATTATACCGCTAATTGAAAAAAACATACCCTTACGTATACTAAATACGTTTAAAAATGATAATGAGGGAACTTTAATAAGTGCCAAATCTAGTAAAGAAGGAATAAAATCACTTTCAGTAATTGAAGATGTGTCTTTAATTAATTTAGAGGGAAGGGGGCTTTTGGGTAAAGTTGGTATTGATGCAAGAATTTTTAAAGCATTAGAAGAGAATGATATTAATGTAAGTATCATATCTCAAGGTTCTTCTGAACGGGGTATTGGTTTAGTGGTAAATAAAGGTAAAGCTAATAGCGCAAAGCTTGCCCTAGAAAAAGAATTTACAAGTGATTTTAAATCGAAGGACATAAATATGATTACCGTGGTTGATGAGGTGTCGGTAGTATCGATAGTAGGACAAGATTTAAGCACCTTTCATAAACCATTTAATGCGCTAATTAAAAACCAGATTGTACCACTTTTGTTTAATAATACAGTTTCTGGTAAAAATGTAAGTTTGGTAGTTAAAAAATCTGACCTAAATAAGGCTTTGAATGTTATGCATGGCCAAATATTTGGTATTAGTAAAAAGATTAATTTAGCTGTTTTTGGTCATGGTAATGTTGGTGGTACCTTAGTAGATCAGGTGTTTAAATCTTCGAAAACAATAGCAAAAAGAAAAGGAATAGCTTTAAATGTTTTTGCGGTTGCGAATTCTCGAAATATTCTTTTGAACGAAAATGGTATTCCAAAAGACTGGAAAAAGGCATTGTTGGAAAAGGGCGAAACTTACACTGTAAAAGATGTTTTTCATTTTGCAAAAAAGCATCATCTCGAAAATTTGATAGTTGTAGATAATACGGCTAGTGAAAATTTTGTAGCACATTATTTCGATTTTGTAGAAAATGGTTTTGATATTGTTTCATCTAATAAAATTGCAAATACACTTAGGTTCGATTATTATCAGTTGTTAAGAGAAGAGTTGATTAAAAATCAGAAACAATATTTATATGAAACAAATGTTGGTGCAGGTCTACCTTTAATTGATACTATTAAACTTTTACATTTATCAGGAGAAAATATCACTAGAATTAAAGGTGTCTTTTCAGGATCTTTGAGTTACATTTTTAATACTTTTTCTGAAGTTGATATGCCTTTTTCTCAAATAGTAAAAGATGCTATGGAACAAGGTTTTACAGAACCTGATCCTCGTGAAGATCTTTCAGGAAACGATGTAGGTAGAAAGTTGTTGATTTTAGCACGAGAACTAGATTTAAGGAATGAATTGTCAGAAGTTCAAATTCATAATTTAATTCCAGAAGATTTACGAGAAGGTAATGCCACTCATTTTTTAGAAAACGTAGAGCAGCTAGATCATATTTTTAGCACCATTAAAAAAAATCAAAGAGAAGGTCATGTATTGCGTTATGTAGGTGATTTACATGGTAATTTACAGCAAGAAAAGGGTATCTTAGATGTAAAATTAGTTTCTGTACCCAAAGAAAGCGCTTTAGGGCAAGTAAAAGGCTCTGATTCTATTATTGAGATTTATACAGAATCTTATGGGAAAAACCCCCTCGTTATTCAAGGTGCTGGGGCTGGAGCCGCAGTTACCGCTAGAGGAGTTTTTGGAGATATTTTAAGAATTGCTGAAAAAAGTTAGATGAATAAATTTGAAACCAACGCGATACGAACACAATTAGAACGTTCTAATAATTTAGAGCATTCGGTTCCATTATATTTAACCTCCAGTTTTGTTTTTGAAGATGCAGAAGATATGCGTGCGTCATTTGCTGAGGAAAAAGAGCGAAATATTTATTCGCGATATTCTAACCCAAACTCATCAGAATTTGTTAAAAAAGTATGTCAGATGGAGGGAGCCGAAGCTGGTTTTGCTTTTGCCTCAGGTATGGCTGCTGTGTTCTCAACTTTTGCAGCGTTATTAGATAGTGGCGATCATGTGCTTTCTGCTCGTAATATTTTTGGGTCTACACACGCTTTGTTTACTAAGTTTTTTCCAAAGTGGAATATCTCACATACCTACTTTAAGATTGATGATTTAGACACTATTGAAAACTTAATTACGCCGCAGACCAAAATAATTTATGCCGAATCACCAACCAACCCTGGAGTAGACGTGGTAGATTTAGAGCTTTTGGGTTCTATTGCAAAAAAGTATAATTTAATATTAATCATCGATAATTGCTTTGCTTCGCCTTACTTGCAACAGCCAATAAATTTTGGTGCAGATTTAGTTATACACTCAGGTACCAAGCTAATGGATGGTCAGGGTAGAGTATTAGCGGGAATTACTGTTGGTAACGCCGAATTAATGGATAAAATTTATCGATTTTCACGAATAACAGGTCCGGCACTTTCACCGTTTAATGCTTGGGTAATTTCTAAAAGTTTAGAGACTTTAGCGGTTCGTGTAGATCGTCACTGTGAAAATGCTTTAAAATTGGCTCAATTTTTAGAAGGGCACGATAAAGTAAATTGGGTAAAATATCCGTTTCTTAGGTCACATCCAAAGTATGAAATTGCAAAAAAACAAATGAAGGCAGGTGGCTGTGTAGTTGCTTTTGAGGTAAAAGGTGGCTTAGAAGCTGGTCAGCAGTTTTTTAATTCGATTAAGCTTCTATCGTTATCCGCAAATTTAGGAGATTCAAGAAGTATAGTAACCCACCCAGCATCAACCACTCATAGTAAATTATCAATCTCTGAAAGAGCCGAGACAGGTATTACCGATGGTACGGTACGTGTATCTGTAGGCTTAGAGCATAGCGAAGATATTATACGAGATATTCAACAGGCATTACAATAAACTACAAGGAATACTCGCATATATGAAAAGGGTAGCTGTAGGTCTTTATCCGGGTGCCAATTTTATATAAATCATTGATTTGGTTTCTGCATTTGATCATTAATTTTATTGGTTCGAATTGTTGCTAGTCATTAAGTTCTTAAATTTACGTATGGCTGTAAATCTTCTTCTTTAAAGTACCTTAAGATAGCCGGGCATGTGGTTCTTCTTAGTACAATCATTTTACTTCGTATAAGAAAAATACTTTCGTGGGTATTAATTTTGCGTTTTTTTTAGGCTGTGCTATAACCATTATGTCATCTAATGGATTACCTTCATAAATTAATAAATCGGCATATGCAGCGGGTGCTCTTATTTCTAATTTACCTTCGCTGTAGTTTTTTTCTTGTTAGAGCGAATAATCGACCGTTTTCAGAAGTTACTTGTTTTAATATTTCTACAGGGGAGTGCCATTTAGCTCGTGTTGTATATTCAGTTAATGCATAAGACGCATAGCCAACATCACCGTAGGCGTTAGAACCAAAGTCTCCAAAATTTGGTGTTTTTTAACTCGTTTAAAAACGGTATCGGTTCCTTCTAAGGCAGGTTTCATTTTTTTGTTCAACGCTACAGGAATCGTATCTTTTCTAGGCACCCAAAAACTGGCAGGCGTCTCTATCCAAAATGCCTGAGGTACTAAGGAGGCGTCTTTTTCTTTAACTAATTTAATAGTTTCTTCATTATGTATAGGGTCAAATTCAGACGCGATTCCTCCGCCTGCCATTACTTAAAGTTGTATTGCGCTTTTGCGGAGGTTTTCTCGTGAAGCCTTTAGTACTTCTGGTACTCCGTCAACTACAAAAGACCAACCAAGAACAGCATCTGAGAGATGCATCTGACTTCCAAATAGTGCTACACTAGGTTGATTGGTACTTCTCATATCTCCCTGACTCGATGTTTGACTTATATAAGCTCCAGATAGATAAATTCGCAGGCCAATTACCATGCCTTCATCTACGGCTCTTTTTAGTCCATATACAGGCCATCCCATGTTTCCAACAGTTGTAAACCCCATCATCAAAAAACGCTCAGCACTTTTACCGGCACGAATTGCAGAATACATCTAATGGGTGTCATTCTTTGCTTCTTTACCACCCAATGTTGTAGATAAATGAACATTTTATGGGATAATCAAGGAATTAGTACATGCCCTTTTCCATGGATAATTAGCGTTTCTGGTTTTATGCTTTTAATTTTTCCGACCTGAACAATAAGATTGTTCCTGATAAGTACGCTTACATTTTTACTAAGTTGTTTACGAGTACCATCTTACATACCTTTACATTTTCGATTAAAATGTGTTTTTGAGCCTAAAATGGTTCAGTAAAATAAGAATGCCAATAAAAAGGAGTACTATTTTTTTAGGGCGTTGCCGAGGTTATTTATTTCTTAAAAATACAACTTCTAAAAATATAAATAACATGACTATTTCATCGGGTTTAACTAGTAACTTAAACCCTGCTTTTTCATTGCTCGCCTGTAGTTCATGGCAACCGCATCAAATTTCAAATGCAATTCTTCGGTAAAATCAAAAGGCACTTGTTCTGGTCTTTGCGACTCAACAATACGTTTATCTTGATCAAAAATTACTTGTTCAAATTCTTGTAAAATGGTATCTGGTTCGTCATGGTTGTAATTTCGACCTATACTGCAAAAACCACGACATTTATTAGTAGAAATAGGTTGCGAAGTAAAAAAGTATATCATGCCTTTTTCGCCACCCCAGCCTAATCTTAAAACGATGGTGTAGGGCAAGTGTAACTCATAAACGCTGTGACGCTCTGGGGTTACAATATCATCATTTGCGAAAATTGGAAAATCATCACTATTGGTGGCTTCTGGTCTTTTTACCGAATAATGTAAAACAGCCTCTTTAACGTTCACTTTACATTCTGGAACTTTGGGTCTTTTAGGATCTCCTAGTAAGCCAGGATGTACCCATGGGAAATGCCCAAAATCAGTAAAATTTTCAACTTGTCTTGAGCTGTCGCTATTCCATTCAAAAGGGCCTGTGTTGACCATCTTCCAATCGCTATTCTCATATTCGGGAATATCAGGAAGCTTATAAATTGGTGTTTTCAATGCCACCCAAACTATTCCAAATTTTTCTTGACAATGATACTTGGGTGTTTTTGCTTTATTCGGAATATGAGTATCTGGGGCTTGCGGTATATGCACGCATTTTCCTTTTTTGTCAAATTGCCAAGCATGATAAGGGCAAACCAAACAATCATCTTTGATCCAACCCAATGAAAGAGCGGTTCCGCGGTGAATACAAATATCACGCATTGCGTGTACCTTTTTGTCAGAAGTGCGCCACAGCACTATAGGCTCATCTAAAAGAAAGGTGCCAAAAGGTTGATCAGATATAATTTCATTGCTGAAACCTACAGGATGCCAGCAAGCAAATAGTTTTTCAGGAAAAACGTTGTGGTTAAAATTCATGAAATTTTATTTAATGAACGATTGTTAATGTAAATATATACAAATGTTCTTAAATTGTAATCGATTTGCGTTTGAAACAATTTAATTATGTAAAGTTTTATGCCAGTAAACAAGTACATCAAAAGAGATCGATTTTTTAAAGTAGCATTGAGTTTAATTTATAAAAATGGGTTTAAAGCAACCACAATGAGAGCCATCGCGAGTGAGTTAAATTTTGAGGTGGCCAATGTGTACAATTATATTAGCTCAAAAAATGAACTCCTTGAAACATTTTTATTTGGTATACAAGATGAATTTCATGAAGCATTAGATCATATTTTGGACTCTTCTTACGATGCGCCAAAAAAAATAAACATGGTAATTAATTCATATATTCAGATAACATCAAAAAGACCTTATGAGCAGGCCTTGCTAGTAAATGAATGGCGAAATTTAAAAGTACCTCGACGGCAAGAGTTTGTTGACCGTAGACAAGATTATGAAAACAAAATAAAAATGATTTTTGAAGAAGGCGTTAAGCAAGGTAATTTCGCGGACATGGATACTGAAATTGCAGTAGCAACGATTTTAGCATCAATACGATGGATTTATGCAAAGTATATTGATGGCGAAAACAAGATTAACCCAATAGAACTAGAGAAACAGCTTACTCAATTTATTTTAAACGGAATTTTATCGAATTAGTTTTTTTTAATTCTATAAAGTTCTCATACAGAAGTCTATTTTTATATCTTAGCTTTATGCTCTCTAAAAAGACAAAATACGGATTAAAAGCACTAACATTTTTGGCCTCTCAAAAAGACAAAGCTCCGATACAAATTGCTGAGATTGCTAAAGAGGAAAATATCTCTCAAAAATTTTTAGAGAGTATTTTATTATCCTTAAAGAAATCTGGTTTTTTGGGCTCTAAAAAAGGAAAAGGTGGAGGTTATTACTTGATTAAGGAACCCCAAGAAGTTTTAATGACAGATGTAATGCGAGTTTTAGAGGGACCCATTGCCATGGTGCCTTGTGTTAGTTTAAATTTTTATGAAAAATGTGACGACTGCCCAGATGAAAAGTCATGTTCTGTAAATAAGTTGATGTTAAAGGTGAGAGATGCCAACCTTACCATTTTTAGAAACAATACTCTTGCAGACTTAATTCAATAAGATAAATAGCTAAAAGGCAAAAGATAGTCACGCTCAAAAATCACGATATGCGTATGCCTTAGCCTGCCCATGGCTTTACTATTGTCAATATCAAAACAAACATTATGAAACCTTTAGATTTTCGCATAAAACGGCTTTGTTTTTTAATAACCTAGTAAATCTATAGGTTAATATGAAAATTCTTAATTTTTTTGCATCTGGTTTAAGTATTTAATTGTAGTTTTGGATATCCTATTAAATCTATAGGGTAATTGCTTAAATAAAAATATGATTACTGATCGCTTATTTTTAAATAAAACAACTTCCAAGGAGAGCTTTAATGATGACAAAAAATCGGAGAAGCCTGCGCGCAGTATTGCAAAAGCTTTAAGTTGGAGAGTTATTGGCACAGTTGATACCTTAATTGTTTCTTATCTACTTACCGGAAAAATAGCGCTTGCTGCTTCTATTGCGTCTGTAGATTTTTTAACTAAAATGGTATTGTATTTTTTTCATGAGCGTTTATGGAATATGGTCAAATGGGGTAAGTAAATAAGAAATATATGGCATTTACAGAAGAGCAAATCGAGAAGTTGAATAACCAGTTTAAGGGTATACCGCCAACAGAAATTATTTCATGGGCGGTAAAGAATGCAAAAAAACCAATTTTAACCACTAATTTTCGCCCGTATGAAGTGGCTATTCTACATGCAATTACTGAGGTTCAGAAAAATATACCCATCGTGTGGTGCGACACTGGTTATAATACGCCTAGCACTTATAAACATGCCAAAGAGCTGATACAACTGCTCAACTTAAATATTGATTTATATGTACCCAAACAAACAACTGCTTTTAGAGATGTAGAATTAGGTATACCGCAAATTGATGATCCTAAACATGCTGTTTTTACCGAACAAGTAAAATTAGAACCTTTTAGAAGGGCTATGGCAGCGCACCAGCCCGATGTGTGGTTTACTAATTTACGTAAAGGGCAAACGGCGCATCGCGATCGTTTAGATATTTTAAGTTTGAGTAAAGATGGTGTTTTAAAAGTGAGTCCTTTTTATCATTGGAACGATACTCAGTTAGATACTTATTTGAGGCAAAGAAAATTACCGAATGAGCATAATTATTTTGATCCTACTAAAGTTTTAGAAAATAGAGAATGTGGCTTACACGGCTAAAAACAGTAATTCAGAGCAAAGCTTTAGTCATAGGGTCAAGTTCTCCAAAAACCAAAATATATTGTTATGAAAGATACATCACATATTAATCCCTTAGAAAACGAAGCAATCTATATCTTTAGAGAAGTAGCTGCTCAGTTTGAAAAACCAGTTTTGTTATTTTCTGGGGGTAAAGACTCTATCACCTTGGTTCGCTTAGCACAAAAAGCATTTTGGCCTGCCAAAATTCCTTTTCCATTATTACATATCGATACGGGGCATAATTTTCCTGAAACTATTGCCTTTCGTGATCGGTTAGTAGAAGAATTAGGATTGGAACTAATTGTTAGAAATGTCCAAGATGCTATTGATGCTGGTAAAGTAAAAGAGGAGTCGGGTAAATATGCAAGCAGAAATTCTTTGCAAACTACCACGCTTTTAGATGCTATTGAAGAGTTTAAGTTTGATGCCTGTATTGGCGGGGCGAGAAGAGATGAAGAAAAGGCTAGAGCAAAGGAACGTATTTTTTCTGTCCGAGATGATTTTGGACAATGGGATGAAAAAAGTCAACGCCCTGAGTTATTTGATATGTTAAACGGACAAATTGAATTAGGGCAAAATGTGCGTGTTTTTCCTATTTCTAATTGGACAGAACTAGACGTTTGGTCTTATATAGAAAAAGAAAATATTGAAATTCCTTCGATCTATTTCGCTCATAAACGTAAGGTGTTTTTAAGAGACGGCTTAATTTGGTCACATTCAGATTATGTTTTTCAAGAAGAAGATGAAGAGGTGTTAGAAAGAATGGTTCGCTTTAGAACCGTGGGCGATATGAGTTGTACTGCAGCAGTTTTCTCAGAAGCAGCAGATATAGAATCTGTGGTTCAAGAAATTAGAGATTCTGTCATTTCAGAGAGAGGAGCTCGTATTGATGATAAGCGTTCTGAGGCAGCTATGGAAAAAAGAAAACAACAAGGATATTTTTAGAATTGATATGCTAGTAAGGCCTTATAATGAACTATAAGCTTGTGACATAAGTTAGCCATAATAAAACAATCAAGATAGCAATAACATAATATTTAAATTGGGTTTAAAAATTACTGTTGCTTTTAGTTAAAAGTAACTTTAAGAACAGCAATAGTAAAAGCAACCACTAAGTAAAAACTATAATGGAGGTACTAAAAATAGCAACGGCAGGAAGTGTAGACGATGGTAAAAGCACTTTAATAGGAAGGTTGCTTTACGATACAAAATCCTTAACCACCGATAAGCTAGAGGCTATTGAAAAGAAAAGTAAGCAAAAGGGCTATGACTATTTAGATTTCTCTTTGGCTACAGATGGTTTAGTCGCCGAACGTGAACAAGGTATCACTATCGATGTGGCACATATTTACTTTTCAACCGCTAAAAAAAGTTACATAATTGCAGATACCCCTGGGCATGTAGAGTATACCCGAAATATGGTTACTGGCGCTTCTACGTCGCAAGCAGCAATTATTTTAATAGATGCAAGAAGGGGTGTAGTTGAACAAACAAATAGGCATTTTTTTATTAATAATTTATTGCGGATAAAGGAAGTTATTGTAGCCATTAATAAGATGGATTTGGTAGAATTTTCTCAAGAAAGATACGAGACCATTAAATCAGATTTTAAACAATTGATGGAAAAACGTGACTATCAAGAACAAAAAATAACCTTCATTCCTGTGAGTGCGCTAAAGGGTGATAATGTGGTAAACAGATCTGAAAGCACCCCTTGGTACAAAGGAGAAACTTTATTAGAGCACCTCGAAGGTTTAGATATGGAAGCGGTATCTAATGTGGGTACACCACGGTTTCCGGTACAATATGTAATTCGCCCTAAAACAGATGATTTTCATGATTTTAGAGGTTTTGCAGGTAAGGTGTATGGCGGAGAGTTGAGTGTTGGTGATACAGTAGTTGCATTGCCATCTCAAACAAAATCTAGAATTAAAGAGATTTATTTTTACGACAAAAAGTATCATTCAGCATCTAGACGATCTTCGGTTACTATTACTTTAGAAGACGAAATAAATGTGAGTAGGGGTGATATGTTAGTAAAAGAAGATGATTTGCCTACTATTGATAAGCAGTTCACTGCAACTGTTTCTTGGATGGATGCTAAAGAATTAAGCGTAGGAAATAAATATGTGGTGCAGCATGGGGTACATAAAGTTCTAGCAAAAGTAGCAACGATACATCATAAAATTTATCCTGATTACTCTGGTATTGACGATTCTGCAAGCTCTTTAGGCATGAATGATATCGCACAAGTAAGCTTTAAGTTGAATAAGCCTATATTTTTTGATGCTTTTAAAGAGCACCGAACCAATGGCTCATTTATTTTAATTGATACACAGTCAAACAATACCGTAGGAGCTGGTTTTATTAATTAATAAAATAAATTGCGAGATAGAACTTTTTATATTACTCTAGTTATCCTATAGTATTTATATAATTATACGTACAAATTTACAACACATCAAAAGATGCAAAGTTTTAGAACAGAAATAGAGAATCCAGTAGTAGCCAAAGATATACTTGAGTTAGAAAAAAAAATTCATCAGTTTAAAGAGGGTAAGCTCAATGAAGAAAAATTTCGAAGCCTACGCTTAGCACGTGGGGTTTACGGTCAGCGCCAACAAGGAGTTCAGATGATAAGAATAAAGTTGCCATATGGTAAGGTAACCGCAACTCAGTTGAAAAGAATATGCGATGTATCTGATGAGTATTCCACGGGGCGTTTGCATATTACAACACGTCAAGATATTCAAATACATTATGTTGATTTAGATCGTACCCCAGAACTATGGTCACAGCTAGAAAAAGATGAAGTTACTTTACGAGAAGCATGTGGTAATACGGTGCGTAATGTTACCGCAAGTGAAACTGCAGGTATAGATGTGAATGAACCTTTTGATGTATCTCCTTATGCAGATGCTTTATTTCGCTACTTCTTACGAAACCCAATTAGTCAAGAAATGGGAAGAAAATTTAAGGTTTCTTTCTCGGCGAGTGATGCGGATACCGGACTCTCTTACATGCATGATTTGGGTTTTATAGCAAAAATTAAAGATAGCGTTAAAGGTTTTAAAGTGATGATTGGTGGTGGTTTAGGCTCACAACCAAGGCATGCCGATGTGCTTTATGAGTTTTTAGCAGTAGATAAAATTATACCATTAATGGATGGCGTAATTCGAGTGTTTGATCGATATGGCGAACGCAAAAGTAGAGCAAAAGCCAGAATGAAGTTTTTGATCAAAGATCTTGGTCTTGATTCATTTAAAAAATTAATTGATGAAGAACAAAAGGCAGTTCCTTTTAAGAGCATTCCTATTGATGCTTTAGCGTATCCAAAAGTTAAACTCCCTTCATTGCAAGCTCCAATGGTAGCTATTAAAAATGAAGATGCTTTTCGACAATGGAAATTTACCAATATTGTAAAGCAAAAACAAAACGGCTACGTGGCCATTGGCATCAAGGTTTTACTTGGTGATTTTTATACAGATAAAGCAAGGTTATTAGCAGATTTAGTTCAGAAGTATGCCGCAGGCGAATTGCGACTATCATTAAGACAGAACATTCTAATTCCTTATGTGAAACAAGAATACATTCCTTTTTTTTATACCGAATTAGAGAAATTAGGTTTCGTAGAAGTTGGCTATAACAAAGCCATAGATATTACCGCCTGCCCTGGCACCGATACTTGCAATTTAGGAATAGCAAGTAGTACAGGAATTGCTGATGAATTAGAGCGAGTTATAAAAAATGAATATCCGAAGTATGTCAATAATTCAGATGTGGTGATCAAAATAAGTGGTTGTATGAATGCCTGTGGGCAACATAATATGGCAAATATTGGTTTTCAAGGAATGAGCATACGAACCAAAGATAAATTGGTAGCGCCCGCATTACAGGTATTATTAGGAGGAGGTAATGACGGTAATGGCAATGGACGTTTTGCCGATAAAGTAGTAAAAGTGCCAAGCCGAAGAGGCCCAGAAGCTTTACGTTTAATTTTAGATGATTACGAAGCTAATGGAAATCAAAGCGCTTTTGCAGATTACTATGCCGAAAAGGGAGAGCATTATTTTTATAATTTTTTAAAGCCATTAACCGATGTCGATAATTTAACACAAGAAGATTTTATCGACTGGGGAACTACAGAAAAATATAAGAAAGAAATTGGTATTGGTGAGTGTGCAGGTGTGGTAATCGACCTTATTGCAACCTTACTTTTTGAAAGTGAAGATAAAATTAATAAAGCCGACGATACCTTTGCGGAAAAGAAATGGGCGGCCAGTATTTATCATGCATATGCTTCTATGGTAAACTCTGCTAAAGCGTTATTAACAGCCGAGAAACTAAAAGCTAATACCCATGCGAGTATCATTAAAGATTTTGATGAAAGGTTTGTCACTTCTGGCAAAATAAAGCTAGAATGCGGTTTTGAAGAATTAGTCTTACAGTTAAATAAAAACGAACCTACAGAAGCCTTTGCAAAGAAGTATTTAAATGATGCAAAAGAGTTTTTAAAAAATGTTCACGCATTCAGAAAATTTGAATTAGCACATGTGTAAAGAACCTAAATTAACCGTAGTTGGTGCTGGCCCTGGTGATATAGAACTTATTACCATTAAAGCAATTAAAAGTTTGCAAAGTGCAGACGTGGTACTATATGATGCCTTAGTAGATACAGCACTATTAGCATATGCACCACAAGCAGAGCACATTTTTGTGGGCAAACGAAAGGGCTGTTATTCATATCAACAAGAGCAAATTAATGAACTCATTGTTAGTCTGTCAAAGAGCAGTGGACATGTGGTTCGCCTCAAGGGAGGTGACCCCTTTGTTTTTGGACGTGGATCTGAAGAAATGGAGTACGCTGCGGCAAACGGATTAAAAGTTGCATTAGTACCCGGAATATCTTCATGTTTGTCGGTACCCGCATCTCAAAATATTCCGGTTACTAAGAGAGGTTTTGCTGAAAGTTTTTGGGTAATTACAGGAACAACAAAAGCACATAAATTATCAAGTGACGTTGGTTTAGCCGCTAAATCAAATGCAACTGTTGTTATTTTAATGGGCATGTCAAAACTATCTCAAATTGTAGCACTATTTAAAAAAGAAGG
Source organism: uncultured Flavobacteriaceae bacterium (assembly GCA_947486785.1). Taxonomy (GTDB): domain Bacteria; phylum Bacteroidota; class Bacteroidia; order Flavobacteriales; family Flavobacteriaceae; genus Maribacter_C. The sequence goes on from CANKUU010000007.1 coordinate 77,129, forward strand.
TAAGGCTCAAATGCCTATCGCAATTATTCAAAATGGCACACGAGCAGATGAGAAAGTTGGTGTAGCTACCATAGCTTCTATAGAACAAGAGGTAGCGCGTTTGAAATTGGCAAATCCTGCAATTATTATCATTGGTGAAGTGGTAAGACATAAAACGAGTATTGCAAAAATTCAAAGAGAATATCGTTATCCTCAACTAACGCTGGTATAACATGGAAAGAAACAATTTATATCCTGTTTTTTTAAAAACTTCAAAGCTACATGTTTTAATTGTTGGGGGAGGAAACGTTGCAGAGGAGAAATTACGATTTTTAACAAAATCGAGTCCTGATTCGAAAGTGACAATGGTATCACCCATGTTTAGAAAACAAACTAAAAAAGTGGCAGCAAATTTCGATGTTAAACTTATAGTTGATAGCTACAATCAAAGTTATTTAAAAGGAAAACATTTGGTAATTGCAACGACCGATGTGCCTGAGGTAAACTTAAAGGTTTATAACGACTGCAGAGCCTTAGATAAATTAGTTAACGTAGCAGATAATCCGCCATATTGCGATTTTTATATGGGAGGTATTGTGACAAAAGGTAATGTTAAAATAGCAATATCTACCAACGGCAAATCACCCACTACCGCTAAAAGGCTGCGTCAATTTTTTGAAGAAGTTATACCTGAAGATATTACAAAAATGGTTCAAAACTTGAATGATTATAGAAAAACACTAAAGGGTGATTTTGAAGAGAAAGTGAATAAGATGAATGAAATAACACAATCTTTGGTCGATAAATCTTAAAAACAATCAAAAAATAATAAATGTCCTTAGCGCTGGGTCTGTGATCTGCGCTCATTTTAAATGAATAAAATACTAAAGTAATGATAAAGACAGATATAGTAATTATAGGAGCAGGTCCAACAGGATTGTTTACCGTTTTCGAAGCAGGATTGTTAAAATTAAAATGCCATTTAATTGATGCATTACCACAGGCAGGTGGGCAATGCTCAGAAATTTATCCGAAGAAACCCATTTATGATATTCCAGCATTTACAGAAATACTAGCGGGCGATTTGGTAGATAATCTTATGAACCAGATAAAACCCTTTAAGCCTGGTTTTACTTTAGGAGAACGAGCAGAAACTTTAATAAAGCAAGAAGATGGTTCTTTTATAGTCACGACTACTAAAGGAACTCAGCATCAAGCTCCGGTGGTTGTTATTGCAGGAGGGCTAGGTTCTTTTGAACCACGTAAGCCGGCTATAGCGAATATTCAAGATTTTGAAGATAAAGGGGTGGCCTATATTATAAAAGACCCAGAGGTGTATCGAAACAAAAAAGTAGTTATTTCTGGAGGGGGAGATTCTGCTTTAGATTGGGCTATTTTTCTTGCCGATATAGCATCAGAAGTCTCTTTAGTTCATCGACGAAACGAGTTTAGAGGATCACTTGATTCTGTAGAAAAAGCATCTGAACTGGCTAAATTGGGTAAAATTAAGTTGTTTACCGAAGCTGAAGTAAAACAGCTACATGGTAATAATCAACTAGAGGCGGTAGTAATAAAGCATAAAGACACTAATAAAAAAGAAACCTATTTAGAGGTAGATAATTTTATTCCACTTTTTGGTTTATCACCAAAGTTAGGCCCTATGAGTGAGTGGGGATTAGAAATAGAAAAAAATGCGATTAAGGTAAATAATGCTAAAGATTATCAAACTAATATACCTGGGGTATTTGCAATTGGTGATGTAAATACCTACGAGGGAAAATTAAAATTAATTTTATCTGGTTTTCATGAGGCTGCGGTGATGTGTCAATACGCATACCAGTTAATTAATCCGGGTAAGCGATATGTAATGAAATATACTACGGTTGGTGGAGTAGAGGGTTTCGATGGAAGTAAAAAAATCGCAAAAAAAGAAGTAGTTCAACGTATTTTGTAGCAGTTGTTTTTTGTGAAAAAATAAATAGCAACAATTTTTTAAATTAGGTAGCTTAACTTCTTGTGCGTTTTGGTAAAAAAGAAAGCTATTATTTGGTTTTCATCAAGCTGTGCCGTTACTTTGTATTTAGTTCATAGAAACGTTGAAACTGTTATCAAGAAAGGCGGAGGGAATAGACCCAACGAAGCCTTAGCAACCCTTTAACCTTAAAGAAGGTGCTACATTCTACTGATTGTTTAATTAGATTTAACTTCGGCAGATAACCAAAAGAAAAACCATCCCTTTTACTTGCATAACATTTTATCGTAAACTTAGAGTGTTTAGTAATTGTATTATGGTGAAACTTATTACTATTTTAAAAGAACGAATTTTAGTGCTCGACGGTGCCATGGGCACCATGTTACAACGCTATAAATTTCAAGAAGAAGATTTTCGTGGAGAACGTTTTAAAGATTGGAAATATCCGCTGCAGGGTAATAATGATATGTTATCGCTTACCCAGCCAGAGGCAATTGCTGAGGTGCATAAAAAATATTTTGCAGCCGGTGCAGATATTGTAGAAACCAATACGTTTTCGAGCACTACAATTGCAATGGCCGATTATTACATGGAAGATTTTGTTTACGAACTCAATTTTGAATCTGCTCGAATTGCAAAAAGAGTAGCCGACGAGTTTACCGCAAAAGAACCCCATAAACCAAGATTTGTTGCAGGCAGTATCGGCCCAACAAATAAAACCGCAAGTATGTCGCCCGATGTAAACGATCCGGGCTTTAGAGCCATTTCTTTTAATGAGTTGCGAATAGCTTATAAACAGCAGGTAGAGGCTTTACTAGACGGCGGTGTCGATATTTTATTGGTTGAAACCATTTTTGATACATTAAATGCAAAAGCTGCGCTTTTTGCTATAGAAGAGGTGAAAGAAGAAAGAAATATCAATGTGCCAATTATGGTTAGTGGTACCATAACTGATGCTTCTGGTAGAACCTTATCGGGCCAAACAGCAGAGGCTTTTTTAATAGCTATTTCTCATATTCCAATTTTATCGGTTGGCTTTAATTGTGCATTAGGTGCTAACCAACTTGTTCCACATTTAGAGGTGCTGGCAGGCAAAACTGAACATGCTATTTCTGCGCATCCAAATGCAGGTTTACCAAATGCCTTTGGTGAATATGATGAGTCGCCAGAGCAAATGGCAGATCAGATTAAAGAATATGTAGAAAAAAGCTTGGTAAACATTGTAGGTGGTTGTTGTGGAACAACACCAGAACATATTAGAGCTATTGCAAAATTAGTAGATCAATATAATCCGAGAGAGTTCGCAAATGTTCATTAAAAAAGTACAAGTTTGTTAAACGGTAGCAGCTAGTACTAGAGTAAATCTTAATATAAAAACACTTAAAAAGTAATAGCTATTAGCTAGTATTGTGACCATAAAAACAATAATTAATGTCTAAAGAGCATGCAAACATACAGTCAAAAGACAGCTTAAAACAAAACTCTAAGTTTTTAAAATTAAGCGGACTTGAACCCCTTGTTCTTAGCCCTGAAACTAATTTTATTAATGTTGGTGAGCGAACCAATGTTGCAGGTTCAAAGAAATTTTTACGTCTTATTAAAGAAGAAAAATTTGAAGAAGCCCTAGATGTTGCCCGTCATCAAGTAGAAGGCGGTGCCCAAATTATTGATATTAATATGGATGATGGACTTATCGATGGCAAAAAAGCCATGGTGAAGTTCTTAAATTTAGTAATTGCCGAGCCAGATATTGCCCGTGTTCCTATAATGATCGACAGTTCTAAGTGGCAAATTATTGAAGCAGGTCTTCAAGTGGTACAGGGTAAATGTGTTGTAAATTCTATAAGTTTAAAAGAAGGAGAAGCAACGTTTATAAACCAGGCCAAGCTTATTAAAAGATATGGGGCAGCTGTTATTGTAATGGCTTTTGATGAGGTAGGACAGGCCGATACTTATGAGCGGCGGATTGAAATTTCGAAGCGTTCGTATTCTATTTTGGTAAATAAAGTTGGTTTTCCACCAGAAGATATCATTTTCGATTTAAATGTTTTTCCAGTAGCTACTGGTATGGAGGAGCATAAGCTTAATGCATTAGATTTTATAAATGCTACAAAGTGGGTTCGTGAAAACTTACCACATTGCAATGTGAGCGGAGGAGTGAGTAATATTTCTTTTTCCTTTAGGGGTAATAATCCTGTTCGAGAAGCTATGCACTCGGTATTTTTATATCACGCTATAAAAGCGGGTATGAATATGGGTATTGTAAACCCTACTATGTTAGAGGTGTATGATGATATTCCAAAAGATTTATTAGAGCATGTCGAAGATGTAATGCTAAATAGAAGAGATGATGCTACCGAGCGATTGTTAACCTTTGCAGAATCGGTTGTTGGTGTCGCTAAAAATAGTACGGTTGATTTATCATGGCGAGAAGAATCAGTTCAGAATAGAATTACAAGAGCATTGGTTAAAGGTATCGATCAATATATTATTGAAGATGTAGAAGAGGCAAGGCAAGCAGCAGATAAACCTATACAAGTTATCGAAGGAAACTTAATGACTGGTATGAACGTGGTAGGTGATCTCTTCGGAAGCGGTAAAATGTTTTTACCTCAAGTGGTAAAATCTGCTCGAGTAATGAAAAAAGCAGTTGCTTATTTACTACCCTATATTGAAGAAGAAAAATTGTTGAATCCTCAAGAAGGAGATTCAGATGGTAATGGAAAAATATTAATGGCAACCGTAAAAGGGGATGTACATGATATTGGAAAAAATATTGTTGGCGTAGTGCTAGCTTGTAATAATTATGAGATTATTGATTTGGGGGTGATGGTGCCACCTGAAAAGATACTTCAGGCAGCTATTGAAGAAAAGGTTGATATAATTGGTTTGAGCGGATTAATTACTCCATCATTAGACGAGATGGTGCACTTGGCGAAGGAAATGGAGCGAAAAAATTTAAAACTTCCTTTAATGATAGGCGGCGCAACCACAAGTAAAGCGCATACTGCTGTAAAAATTGACCCAGAGTATAGTGCTTCGGTTGTGCATGTTAATGATGCTTCAAGAGCAGTAACCGTGGCTGGTGATCTATTGCAGAAAGAGACGTCAGAAGAATATAAAAAAGGAATTAAAGAGGACTATGACGTATTTAGAGATAAGTTTTTGAAACGCTCGGTAAAAAAAACATACAAAAGCATTGTAAGTGCAAGAGCTAATAAATATAAAATTGATTGGAATTTAAGTAAAATTGTAAAACCAAATCAACTTGGAATTCAAGTTATTGAAGAGTTAAATTTAGAGCTACTGGTTCCGTTTATTGATTGGACACCTTTTTTTAGAAGTTGGGAGCTACATGGTAAATATCCTGATATTCTTAACGATGCTATTGTAGGTGAACAAGCTACAGACCTTTTTAAAGATGCGCAGGTAATGCTTAAAAAAGTAATCGCCGAAAAGCAACTAAAGGCAAAGGCTGTATTTGGATTGTTTCCTGCCAATACGATTAATAATGATGATATTGAAGTACGTGTAAATACGAATACGTTTATTTTTCGAACATTAAGGCAACAGTTACAACGTAGAGAGGGCGTTGCAGACTATGCTTTAGCCGATTTTATTGCGCCAAAAGAAAGTGGTAAACAAGATTATATAGGTTGTTTTTGTGTTTCTACAGGTTTTGGAACCGCCGAATTAGCGGCTGCATATGAGAAAGATTTAGATGATTATAATGCAATAATGATAAAAGCTTTAGCAGATAGATTGGCCGAAGCTTTTGCCGAACACCTACATAAAGAAGTGCGAACAAAACATTGGGGTTATGCTAAAAATGAAAATTTAACCAATGAAGAACTCATTAAAGAATCATATAAAGGTATTCGCCCCGCCCCTGGTTATCCTGCATGTCCAGATCACCTAGAAAAGCTGACTATTTGGAACATTCTTCAAGTAGAAAAAAATATAGGGGTACAATTAACAGAAAGTTTAGCGATGTGGCCAGCAGCTTCAGTAAGTGGATATTATTTTGGAAATCAAGAGGCCCGTTATTTCGGTTTAGGAAAAATAAAATTAGACCAAGTAAAAGACTTTGCAAAGCGAAAGAAAATTTCTTTAGAAGAAGCTAAAAAATGGCTTTCTCCAAACATAGAGGAGTAAGTGTTCATTTAAAAGAATAAAATGAACGCAGTAGATAGTTATAAAAAAATAAAATGAAAGTAACAGAGCACATTAAGGGCGCAAAAGGACAAACACTATTTTCCTTTGAAATTATACCGCCTGTTAAAGGTCATAAAATTCAACAGTTATATGATAACATAGACCCTTTGATGGAGTTTAACCCGCCATTTATTGACGTAACAACCTCTCGCGAGGAGTATATTTATTTAGATCGCTCTGGCCTGTTGGATAAGAAATTAACTAGAATGCGACCAGGTACCGTGGGTATTTGTGCATCTATCAAACATAAATATAATGTAGATACAGTACCTCACGTGCTTTGTGGCGGATTTACCAAAGAAGAAACCGAGTACCTTTTGGTAGATTGTCATTATTTGGGTATCGAAAATGTTATGGCACTTAGGGGAGATGCCATGCGCGAAGAAAAGTATTTTACACCTACAAAAGGCGGTCATTCTTTTGCTGTAGAATTGGTAACTCAAATTCAAAATTTGAATTGTGGAAAGTATTTACATGAGGTTATAGAAACCGATGATTGTGCCAATTTTTGTATTGGAGTTGCCGGTTATCCGGAGAAGCATTTAGAAGCACCATCATTAAAAACAGATTTAAAACGTTTAAAGCAGAAGGTTGATGCCGGAGCTGATTATGTGGTGACACAGATGTTTTTTGATAACAATAAATATTTTGAATTTGTTGATGCAGCAAAAGATATAGGTATTAATATTCCTATTATCCCGGGTATAAAGCCCCTCGCAGTAAAGCGGCACCTGCAACTATTGCCTCAGGTTTTTCGGATTGATTTGCCCCAAGATTTAATTGATGCTGTAGATGATTGCGCTAATAATAAAGCAGTGCGGCAGGTTGGTGTAGAATGGGCTATAGAGCAATCAAAAGAATTAAAAGCAGCAGGGGTGCCGGTATTGCATTACTATTCTATGGGTAAATCTGATAATATTCGTGCGATAGCAAGTGAGATCTTTTAGTTTTAATAGTATATCAGCAGACCATTAGCTCCTATCAATCGTGCAATTCAAATTTTATTTTCTTGTCAAATAGTATAAATAACGTGGGTAGATTAGATTTAAAGACCCATAGTTTTGTTATAACTATATTTTTTTAGCGTTTTATGTGAATGATATATCGGCGTCCAACAATTATTAAATGGGTGACTAAACAAAAACAATAGATGGCTCATTTTTTTTCTTTTTTTGATAAGCTATATCAAGCATCATGATTACCTTTGATTGCAATGAAATTAAAAACCTGCTTTTTTGTTCTAATTTTGGTGCGTTTTTCTTTCGGTCAAAATAAAGAGTCAAAACCAATTTACACCCTAGACGCGAGTGTGTTTGCTGGGTCTATTTTATTACATAACCCAGATATATCGCATTTAATTACAGGTCATCCGAAAGGCTTTGTTTTAGGCGTTAATAAAAAATCTTTTGGTTTAGAAGAATGGGAGCAATGGTATAATTATCCAGATTTTGGTGCAACTTTTGTATATCAAGATATGGCGAATTCAACACTAGGAGATAATTATGCCTTATATGCGCATTACAATTTTTATTTTCTTGGCCGTAATTTGCAATTACGAGCGGCGCAAGGCATTGTATACAACACAAACCCTTATGATAAAAATGATAATTTTCGTAATAATGCTTATGGTTCTCGTTTTTTGAGTTCAACCTTATTAATGCTTAATTATTATAAAGAAAATATTTTTGACGGTATAGGTTTTAAGGCAGGTCTATCGATTTCGCATTACTCAAACGCAAATACAAAATCGCCAAATACCTCTACAAACACTTTGGCATTTAATGTAGGTGTAACTTATAATTTACTTCAAAAAGAACCAGAATTTGTTATTCGAGAAAAAGAGAAGATTGCCGCATGGCCTATGCAATATAATGTGGTTTTTAGAACGGGTATTAATGAAAGCGATAATATAGGATCTGGACAGTTTCCTTTCTATATTTTCTCAGCTTATGCCGATAAAATAGTTGGTAGAAGAAGTGCTATTCAATTTGGTGCAGATGTATTTTTTAGTAATTTTTTAAAAGAACTCATTCGTTTTCAATCAAGTTCTTTTCCAGAAAATAATATTGACCCAGAAACAGATTATAAACGAGTAGGAGTCTTTTTAGGACATGAATTGTTGATAAATAAATTTTCAATAGAAACCCAACTAGGGTACTATGTATATTATCCGTATGATTTTGAAGGAAAAATTTATAACCGGATAGTGTTAAAACGCATTTTAGGAAAGAACCTATTTGCTGCTATTAGTTTAAAATCACACGCAGCAGCAGCAGAAGCGGTAGAATTTGGCTTAGGAGTACGATTTTAAAGTAATATTTTATTAGAAATGGCCCCATTATAAACAGAAATAGCAAAAACTAATGTTTAAATTAAAAAATATACGGATCGTCTTTGTATCTATCTTTGTTGCCGCATGTAATTCTGAAACGGCTTCAGATTGTTTTCAACGTGCCGGGGATATTGTGGCTGATGAGCTTGTTGTTGCAGATTTTAACCAAATTACGGTGTTTGAAAATGTAGCTATGATTTTAAAACAAGGACCAGAAACAAAAGTGGTAGTTGAAACAGGTAAAAACTTACGCAACCAAGTAGATGTATCTGTAGAAAACGGTAGATTACTTTTAAGAGACACTAATACTTGTAATTTTGTACGCGATTATGGATTAACAAAGGTGTACGTTACGGCGCCTAATATTACTGAGATTAAAAGCAGCACAGGTTTACCAATAAAAAGTGAAGGTGTACTAAACTACCGAAGTTTAGCATTAATTTCTGAAAGTTTTAATAATCCAGAGGCTAAAACAAAAGACGGTTCTTTTGATTTAAATCTTAACGTACAATCCCTTACGATTGTAGTGAATGGTTTGGCCTATTTTAAATTAAATGGAACTGCAGATTTTTTCAGAATAACCGTTGCCGCGGGTGATTCTAGAATAGAAGCTGGACTTCTTGAGGCACAAGTTGTAAATTTTGATCACAGAGGCTCTAACGACTTGTTCGTAAACCCTAGGGACGAAATTATAGGAAGAATCCGAGGAACGGGCAATGTGCATGTCAGAAACCAGCCTCCAATGGTTGATGTACAAGAACTATATAAAGGAAAACTGATTTTTAATAAGTAGATATGGAGTTTGTAGTGAAGTAACAAAACCTAAAAACTATCTTATTTTTAAATTTTGCCTATTTATGTACTATCCCATTTCAAATTTTCTAAAAAATTTTTTCGCAAAAAAGCGCATTCTTATAGAAAATACTCCTTTAGCTGGTTTAACCAAAGCAAATGATTTGCTAAATGGTTTAATTATTAAGGAAAAAGTACCTGGAATGGCCGTTACTGTATTAAAAGAAGGGAAGCCAGTATTAGAAAAAGGATATGGTTTTATTAATTTAAAAAATAGAATTCCTGTTAATACTCAAAAATCAATTTTTAGAATCGCTAGTGTATCCAAGCCTATAGCCGCAACAGCTTTAGCACATATGGTAAAAGATGGTTTAATAAATTTAGACAAATCGTTTTATGATTATGTACCCTATTACCCAAAAAAAAAATGGGATTTTACTATCCGTCAACTTGCTAGTCACACCTCAGGAGTTCGGGGTTACAGGGGTAAAGAGTATGGTCTTAATAAGCCTTTTAGCATAAAAGAAGGTATCTCTATTTTTAAAGATGATGAACTTTTGTTTGAGCCAGGCACGAACTATTTATATAATAGCTTTAATTGGGTTTTAATTTCGTTAGCAATGCAAGAAGTTAGTGGCATTCCATTTGAAGAATATGTAAAAGATAAAGTGTTTCGCCCCTTAGAAATGAATCATACGTTTTCAGAGCCTACCTTTTTTGAGGATATGGTTACATTTTATTCTAAAAATCGATCTGGTTTTAAAGAAGCGATTACGGTTGATAACCACTATAAGCTTGCTGGCGGTGGTTTTGTTTCTACTACCCAAGATATTGCTAAACTAGGTCAGGCGTATTTAGAAAATGGAATTATGAGTAGCGAAGTGTTATCTCAGTTTTTAACTTCAGAAATGATTAATCAAGAAAAAACCTATTATGGGCTAGGTTGGCAAGTTAGCAAAGATGCCAGGGGAAGATCTTTTTATGGTCATGTAGGTAATGGAGTGGGTGGGTATGCTAATTTTTATGTGTACCCAAAACAACAGATGGTTTTTGTATTCTTAATCAATTGCACAAACCCAAATATCCAAGATGAACTAGATGAGGTAATAGATATATTAATTACAAATCACAACGCAGATGTAGTGGTTTAAAATTATTTGTTTGATTTTATTTATTTTTAGGCTTTAATTTTTTAGGCTTTAATTGATGAAGAGAATAGTAGTTGTGTTGCTTATCTTAAATGTTTGTGCAGTAAAGGCTCAAACGGCTATAACTGGGTATGTATCCGGTGATGAAAGTAATGCATCTTATGAAGTGCATCTTGGTCAAATCGCGCTAGAAGATCATATCAAATTAAGCCAAGTAAAAAAGATAGCCTCTACTCGCATAGATAAAAATGGTTTTTTTGAGTTTAAGAAGCAACTAATTGCTGATAAAAATGCAATTTATAAAGTCTATGTAAATCAAATAGAAGCAGCCTTAAAAGACACGCTGCAAGTAGGCCAACTATTTATTCTTTCAAAAAAGGATAGCATTCATTTTAAGAAATCGCGCATCCCTTTTACATCTTACGTTAATAGCAATCTAGCGAATAAAGAATGGCAAAAATTGAAAAAATTTGAACAGAAGCTAAGACCTATCGATTTAAAAAAAGAAGATAGTTTATCTACCTCATACATTGGTAATATTAAAGCTTTTACTAAAGATTCATTAGAAATTTTGATGGTAAAGTTAATTGGTTTAAAACAGTTAGATAGTAAAGAATTGCTAGCGAAAGATATTCTTAAGAATCCAGCATATTATTCAGACCTTTTAGCAGAATTAAGAGCAAGTGAAATTGATCGTTCTCAATACTTATTTTTAGAAAACAAACTGGCTTTTATAAAAGCGGATGAAATAGAAAAAAAATATGTTTTAAGTAAGTGGTTAATTGCTTTACTGACTATCGTAATCGTAGGTTTAGGTTTGTTTGTTTTTAAACTGAAACAACGAAAATTAAATGTAAAGGTTGATTTGAGTAGGCAAGAGAAGAATGTACAAAGTCTTATTTTAAAAGGCATGAGTAACAAGGAGATTGCAAACGAACTTTACATAAGCTTAAATACTGTAAAAACACATATTACCAATATTTACGCTAAACTACAAGTATCAAATCGCCAAGAATTGGTTCGAAAATTTCAAAATTTATAAGAGGGCCATTGCTAAATCAGTGCACAAAATATTCTAAGTTGTTGTATGCAGCGGAATAGTTCTGATTAAAAAAAAAGATTAGGACGTAAGGATATTTTTAAATATAATTCATACTTTAGCCTAAGTTTAAGTGAACCATGATTAATCAATATTTTTATAGCAGTACTTTTTTTTACTTCTTTTTTAAAAGAGGAACGGAGCTGTTGTGATATATTGAAAAAATAAAAACAAGTAAAAGCTCCATTTAATATGGGGCTTTTTTTTTAGTCATTTTTTAAGAAGTAAAAATTAAATGAGTTTAATCATTGCCATTCAGGGGATAAAAGGATCTAACCACCACCAGGTTGCAATAGATAATTATGGAGAGGATGTTCAATTGCTAGAGTGCTTGTCTTTTGATGCATTAGTGCAGGCTATCGTAGATGGCAAAGCCGATAAGGGAATTATGGCTATTGAAAATTCAATAGCAGGTTCAATTATTCCTAATTATAATTTAATCTATCACAATAACCTTTATGTGGTTGGAGAACAATATTTAAATATTCATCATAATCTAATGGCTTTAAAAGGACAAACCATCGCAGATATATCGGAAGTGCGATCACATCCAATGGCATTACTTCAATGTAAAAAATTTTTTCAAAATCATCCACACATTAAATTAGTGGAAGATGTAGATACGGCCGAGCCAGCAAGACGTATTCAAGAAGAAAAACTAAAGCATGTAGCGGCTATAGCGCCACAAGTATCTTCAGAAATGTATGGTTTGAACATCGTAGCAGATGACATACAAACGATGAAGTACAACTCAACACGGTTTATTATTGTAAAAAATAAGAATAAGGAGATACCGAAAGAAATGATTAATAAGGCTTCAATTCGTTTTTTAACTGATCATAAACGAGGTAGTTTGGCAGCAATATTAAACGTTATGAGCGATTGTAACTTAAACTTAACTAAAATTCAAAGTTTGCCTGTAGTAGAGACGCCATGGAAATATGCCTTTTTCGTTGATATAACATTTAATGGGTTTGAAAAATTTGAAAAAGCTAAAGCTTTATTAAGCATCATGTCTGAAGACTTTAAAGTACTCGGAGAATATAAAAATGCTAGACTATGATACAAACCGCAGAAAGGTTAAAAACGGTTCAAGAATATTACTTTTCAAAAAAATTAAGAGAAGTGCGTGGCTTAATAGCGCAAGGCAAACCTATTATTAATATGGGTATTGGTAGTCCAGATTTAGCACCCTCTAAAGAAGTGATAAAAGCAATACAGAATGCGGTAACTGATGCTGGTGCACATCAATATCAAAGCTATCAAGGCCTTCCAGAATTAAGGCAAGCGATGAGTACATTTTATAAAAATAAATTTGATGTAGCATTAGATGCGCTTACCGAAGTTTTACCATTAATGGGCTCTAAAGAAGGCATAATGCATATTAGTATGGCTTTTTTAAATGAAGGTGATGGGGTTTTAATTCCTAACCCTGGCTACCCAACATATACTTCTGTTAGCAAATTGGTAGGTGCAATACCCACGTATTACGATTTAACAGAAAATAGTGGTTGGTTTCCTGATCTATCACTTTTAGAAAAAGAAGATTTATCAAAAGTGAAGTTAATGTGGGTAAGTTATCCACATATGCCTACTGGGGCTACCGCCAATGAGGCTCAATTTAAAGCACTAATAGCATTTGCAAAACGCAATAAAATATTATTGGTGAACGATAACCCTTATAGTTTTGTTTTAAATAAACAGGCACATAGTATTTTAAGTATTGATGGCGCAAAAGAAGTAGCACTTGAATTAAATTCTTTAAGTAAAACCTTTAATATGGCGGGTTGGCGTGTAGGTATGCTATTAGGTAGTAAACTTAACTTAACGGCAGTTTTAAAAGTAAAAAGCAATATGGATTCTGGCATGTTTTACGGTATCCAAAAAGGAGCAATTGCAGCCTTAGAAAGTCCGCAAACTTGGTTTGATAATCTCACTGAAGTATATGAAAGAAGAAAACAATTAATGGTACAACTGGTAAAAAAAATAGGATGTACATATGATGAAAATTCTGTTGGCATGTTTATTTGGGCGAAGTTACCCGACACCATACCATCTTCAGAAAAATTTATAGACGGTATTTTGTATACTAAAGATATTTTTATAACTCCTGGCACCATTTTCGGAAGTAATGGAGAAGGGTATATAAGGTTTTCATTATGTGTAGATGCGGCTAAAATTCAAGAAGCAATTGATCGGTTTTAGTAATGGCTTTAAAATTGAAATATTTTGAATAGGCTTTTAGAATTAAATTTTGATTTGAAAAAGGATAAATAGGTAGATAAAATGAATGTATTTGTAATTGGTGTAGGATTAATAGGTGGGTCTTTTGCAAAAGACATTAAGCGAATTGTGCCAGCAGTAAATATATATGGTATTGATGTTAATAAGGCGCATTTAGAAGAGGCTTTAAAATTAAAACTTATTGATTTTAAATCGAGTTATAACGATCTAAAAATTGCTGACATAGTTATTGTAACAATACCTGTTGATGTATTGGTTACCGAGTTACCAACTATATTGGATAAGGTAGGTGATGATTGTGTGGTGTTTGATGGAGGCTCAACAAAGAAGTTAATTTGTGAGCAATTAAAGAACCATCCTAAGAGAAGAAACTATTTGGCATGTCACCCAATTGCAGGTACCGAATTTTCTGGTCCCGCAGCAGCAATTGAGGGTTTGTATGAAGGTAAAACTAATATCATCTGTGAGGTAGAGGAAACCGCTTTTAAATTGCAAGAAAGAGCACTAGAATTATTTCAAAATATGGGTATGCGTATTCGTTATATGAACCCAGAGGCACATGATAAACACATTGCTTACGTATCTCATTTGTCACATATTAGTTCTTTTATGTTAGGAAAAACTGTTATTGAAAAAGAGAAAAATGAGCGTGATATTTTTGACATGGCAGGTTCGGGTTTTGAGAGTACAGTTCGTTTGGCAAAAAGTTCGCCAGCGATGTGGACACCTATTTTTGAGCAGAATAAAGAGAATGTTATAGAAACTTTAAATGAGTTTATAAATAATCTAGAAGCGTTTAAAAAAATGTTAAGTACAGATAATTTTAAAGGAATATATAATGAGATGAATAATACCAATAGAATAAAAGAAATATTAAACGGTATACCTCTAACTAAAAATTAAGAGTAGGTGTAATTATTAAACCCGCATGATGCATTTAAAAAACTATTCGTCTCATAAATACAAAGAAAATATTGCGCTTAGGTCTTACAACAAAGATTTACTTTGCCAAGAGCTCAATATTTATTCATCTAAAGGGGCGAGTTTTAAACTAAAATTGCTGGTTAACCAAAGTATAAAATCAATTATTAATTAAATACCTGAAGAAACGAGCTAGTGAAAACAAAACCTTTATTACTCACTAATAACGTCTTCGTACAAAAACAAAGTAATGAAAAATACAAAAGAAATGAGAACATGGTTGGACGATATGGGTTTAGATCATCCACTAGTAATAGCAGGGCCATGTAGTGCAGAAACCGAAGATCAAGTATTGCGAATTGCGCATAGCTTAAAAGATACTGATGTAAATTACTACCGCGCAGGAATTTGGAAACCCAGAACACGACCTGGTAATTTTGAAGGAGTTGGAGCTTTGGGTTTAAAATGGTTACAGAAGGTAAAGCAGGAAACCGGTTTAAAAACAGCAACAGAGGTAGCTAATCGAGCTCATGTAGAGTTAGCCTTAGAGCACGATGTGGATTTACTTTGGATTGGCGCAAGATCAACGGTAAGCCCTTTTATTATGCAAGAGTTGGCAGACGCTTTAGCAGGAACCGATAAAATTGTTTTGGTAAAAAATCCAGTAAACCCCGATTTGGCATTGTGGCTCGGAGGTATAGAAAGACTGCATACTGCAGGAATTAAAAAATTGGGAGCTATTCATAGAGGCTTTTCTACTTACGAGAAATCTAAATATAGAAATATTCCAGAGTGGCAATTAGCTATTGAGTTTCAAAATAAATTTCCTGATTTACCTTTGATTAACGATCCTTCGCATATTACCGGTAAACGTGATATGATTTTTGATGTTTCTCAAACCGCTTTAGATCTCAATTTTGACGGTTTAATGATAGAAACGCACCACGATCCTGATAATGCTTGGAGTGATGCTGCACAACAGGTGACACCAGATCGCTTAGTTCAAATTATGACCGATTTAAAGATTAGAAAAGAGTCTGATCCTGAGGCTGATTACAATAATAAATTAAGTAATTTAAGAGCTCAAATTGATGTTATTGATAATCAATTGATTGAAACTTTAGGAAAACGAATGAAAGTTTCAGATGGTATTGGAGGCTTGAAAAAAGAACGAAATGTAGCTGTGTTACAATCAAACAGATGGAATGCTATTCTAGGTAAAATGATTTTAGAAGGTGAAACAAAAGGCTTGAGTGAAGAATTTGTGCTAAGAATGTTTAAGGCTATTCATCAAGAATCAATTAATCATCAAGAAAAGATTATTAACTCTTAAAAGTAATTTCTGGGTTAAATGAATAAGCCATACTGGTTAAGTAATTTTATAAAAAAAAAGTCCGTTGATTTAAACGGACTTTTTTTATTCATAAAAATGGTATTGTACTGAAAAGTCAAATACAGCACGGCTTTCTCTATCGTGAGGCACCTGATTTTGTTCTGTAAAACAATATTCGCCGGAGCTAAAAGAGCTAAAATAACTTTAAATTTATTGCCTTCTAATTCATCAACGCTAAAATTTAGAGCATGTTTGGGGTCAATTTTTACATTTGAACTATTTATCTTGTCGATTATGGTATAAGCATCAAACTCAAACTCAACCAATTCAATAACAGTTTTATTGCTAATCGTTTCTTGGTTATAAAAAGAGGAGGTGATAAAACATAAAACAAGAATACATAGTTTTTTAAAGTATTTCATTTTTATAGGTTTAATGGTTTGTGTGTAAAATTGTTTAAAGAAAAATAGGATATATTTTCGCAATTTTAGACTTACTTTGTGACATATAAATAATTTGATTGTACGTATGGTTGGTGTCGTTTATAAATCTACAGGAAGCTGGTATACAGTAAAAACAGAAGATGGTGATTTCTATGAATGTCGAATTAAAGGAAAATTTAGAATACAAGGCATTAAGAGTACTAACCCTATTGCTGTGGGTGATGGTGTGATATTCGAAATAGAGAAGTTAGGAGACGTCACCGTGGGTACTATTTCGGCAATTGAAGAACGGAAAAATTATATAATTAGAAAATCGGTAAACCTCTCAAAACAAACGCACATTATCGCGTCTAATTTAGATCAGGTTTTTTTAATCATCACGCTAAATAATCCAAAGACGTATCCAGTATTTATTGATCGATTTTTGGCAACAGCAGAAGCTTACGATATTCCTGTGGTGTTACTTTTTAATAAAATAGACACTTATAACGAAGATGAATTACTTGAGATAAAATACCTTGCAGCTTTATACCGAAAAATTGGTTATCAGTGTATTGGTATTTCGGCAATTACCGCCAAAAATGTCGATAAGGTTAAGAAACTAATGCTCTCTAAAACAAGTATGTTTATAGGACATTCTGGCGCAGGAAAATCTACTTTAGTAAATGTATTAGAACCAAATTTAAAATTAAAAACCGCTCAGATTTCAGAGCAGCATCTTCAAGGACAACATACCACTACTTTCGCCGAAATGTATGATTTAAGTTTTAATGCCAAAATAATAGATACCCCTGGTATTAAGGGTTTTGGAGTTGTAGACATGAAAAAAGAGGAAATAGGGGACTATTTTAAAGAGTTTTTCAATCTAAAAATAAACTGTAAATTTAATAATTGCTTACATTTAGATGAGCCAAAATGCGCAGTAAAAGAAGCTTTAGACAATGATGAGGTAGCATGGAGCCGATATAAAAGTTATGTGCAAATACTAAAAGGTGAGGATGAGAATTACAGAACAGATATTTATAGCGAAAAAAAGTGAGGGCAGTAATACAAAGAGTATCAAGAGCTAGTGTAGAAGTAGAGGGGCAGTATGTATCAAAAATTGAAAAAGGACTGCTAATTTTTTTAGGAATTGAAGCGTCGGATGATAAAGAAGATATTGATTGGCTATCTAGAAAAATATCAAACCTTCGTATTTTTAATGATGCCTCTGGTATAATGAATGAGTCGCTTTTACAAAGTAAAGGAGATGCAATAGTCGTGAGTCAATTCACACTTCATGCGGCTACAAAAAAAGGAAATCGCCCCTCTTATATTAAAGCAGCAAGTCCAGAGCAGGCCATAATTTTATATGAGAATTTTGTAAAACGGTTGAAACTAGACTTAGGAAAAAGTGTTGGTACAGGCGTTTTTGGTGCCGATATGAAAGTAGAATTGCTGAACGATGGCCCGGTAACCATTATAATTGATACCAAAAGAAAAGAATAACCATAGTTATTTCGAAGATCAGTATAATTTACACGAATTTTACATGCAAATTTTAGCATATGAGCATGCTTATTCAGCTTTTTCTAGATCTTAAAAACAACTACATCAATTCGTCTAATTATACAAATGGTGATTTATTAGAATTTTATAACATTGCGGTTGAAAAAAGAATCAAAGCAAATAGTTTTGTCTAAAAAAAATATGAAAATGAATATAGAAAATGCCCAACAAGTTGTAGATGACTGGATAAAATCTCACGGCGTACGTTACTTTAATGAACTTACCAATATGGCACAGCTTACAGAAGAAGTAGGAGAGGTGGCTCGCATTATCGCTCGTAGGTATGGAGAACAAAGTGAGAAAGAATCTGATAAGAGTAAAGATTTAGGTGAAGAGTTGGCAGACGTTCTTTTTGTAGTACTATGTTTGGCAAACCAAACAGGGGTAAACTTACAAGAAGCTTTTGATAAAAAATTAGACCTAAAAACCAAGCGCGATCACGATAGGCATCACAATAATATTAAATTGAAATAATAGTATCTTTGATGCCTAAATAATAAGAATATTTTACCTCTTTGTCAAAAGATGGTACGGTCTTCTATGGTAAATAACTTAAAGAAAATTGAACTTTGAATTTACGGCTAACCACACCGACGAGTATTCTTATTAGAGCATCTATTCAAATAACTGGCTCAAAAAGCGAATCAAACCGCTCTTTGCTTTTACAAGCATTATATCCAAATTTGACCATTAGTAACGTTTCAAATTCTGATGATGCTCGGGTTATGCAAAGCGGACTTAAGATAGTAAATGGCGAAGTCGATATACACCATGCCGGCACTGCAATGCGTTTTCTTACGGGATATTTTGCATCGCAAGAAGGTAAAGAGGTTGTTTTAACTGGGTCTAAACGTATGACAGAAAGACCGATTAAAGTTTTAGTAGACGCCCTTCGGTTGCTTGGTGCTAAAATTGAATATTTGGTAAATGATGGCTACCCGCCAATTCGTATATGCGGTAAAAGACTAACTAAAAATAAGGTGAGCTTGCCTGCAAATATTAGTAGCCAATATATCTCATCGTTACTATTAATTGCACCAAGCTTAGAAAATGGTCTTGAGCTAGAGCTAATAGGTTCTATTACATCAGTACCTTATATAAAAATGACTTTAGGTTTGTTAACCGAAATTGGTGTAGATAATTCATTTAGCGACAACCTAATTAAAGTGCAACCTAAGCAATTCGTTTTAAATAAGCATTTAATAGTAGAGTCTGATTGGAGTTCAGCATCTTATTTTTATAGTATTATTGCTTTAAGTGAGGTAGGGTCAGAAATTAAATTATCATCTTTTAAGAAAAATAGCCTACAAGGCGATAGTGTATTGGCCGAAATTTATGCTGATTTTGGTGTAGAGACCCAAAACCAACAAACTGAAATAGTTTTACGTAAAATAAAAGACTGTCCGTATGAATCGCTAAGTTACGACTTAGTAAATTCACCCGATATTGCTCAGACGATAGCTGTTACGTGTTTCGGATTACACATAGGTTGTAAACTAACAGGTTTGCACACCTTAAAAATTAAAGAAACAGATCGTTTAGAGGCGTTGCAAACAGAACTGTCTAAATTAGGAGCAACAATAGCAGTTACAAACAACGCTTTAAACTTAGAGCCTGCTGAGCATATAAAACCGAACGTGGCAATAGATACCTATAATGATCATAGAATGGCCATGGCATTTGCACCTTTGGCTTTAAAGACGCAGATTGTAATTAATAATGCTGAGGTGGTTTCAAAATCATATCCTGATTTCTGGGACGATTTAAAAAAGCTAATGATCACTATTAATCAAAATTAGGATCAGGGTAATTGAAAAGAGGGTTTTTCGATTGCAGGTTTTTATTAGATTAACATTCTATTTAATTATCGTTTTACTTGACATCCCCTATCTTGTAATCGTATATTTGTAAACGAGTAAAAAAATAAAAAAATTTAAATGAAATTATCAAACTTTGGTTTTGAGCTGCCCGAAAATTTATTAGCAGAATACCCCTCTGAAAATAGAGATGAATCTAAATTAATGGTCATCCATAGAGAAACTGGAAAAATTGAACATAAAATGTTCAAAGATATGATTGATTATTTTGATGAAGATGATATCATGGTAATCAATAATACTAAAGTGTTTCCTGCAAGATTATATGGCAACAAGGAAAAAACAGGAGCGCGAATAGAAGTTTTTTTATTGCGTGAACTAAATGAAGAACAACGCTTGTGGGATGTATTAGTAGATCCTGCACGAAAAATACGGATTGGAAACAAGCTTTATTTTGGAGATGATGAAACCTTAGTGGCCGAGGTAATTGATAATACAACCTCTAGAGGTAGAACACTTCGTTTTTTGTATGATGGTTCTTATGGTGACTTTAGAAGAAAATTAAAAGAATTAGGCGAAACTCCGTTACCTAAATATATAAAAAGAGATGTAGAGCCCGAAGATGAAGATCGCTACCAAACCATTTATGCAAAGCATGAAGGTGCAGTTGCAGCGCCAACCGCGGGACTTCATTTCTCAAAGCATTTATTGAAAAGATTAGAAATCAAAGGGGTTAATTTTGCAGAGATAACTTTACATGTAGGTTTGGGTACATTTAACCCAGTTGAAGTTGAAGATCTTTCTAAGCATAAAATGGATAGTGAGGAGCTGATTATTGATGAAAGAGCTACAGAAATTGTAAATAATGCAAAAGCGAACAAACGTAGAATATGTGCTATAGGTACTACTGCAATGAGAGGTCTTGAAAGTGCAGTTTCATCACAACAAACATTAAATACACATGATGGATGGACGAATAAATTTATTTTCCCTCCTTATGAATTTAGTATAGCCAATGCAATGGTAACTAATTTTCATTTGCCTAAATCTACGCTTTTAATGATGGTGTCTGCGTTTATGGGACATGATTTAATGAATAGAGCGTATAAAGAGGCCATTTTAGAAAACTATAAGTTCTATTCATATGGAGACGCCATGTTGATTATTTAAATAATTGGTTTATCCCTTTTGGGGTAATAAATTTTAGTAAAACCCTCTTTTATCATTTTAAAATATAAAGAGGGTTTTTTATACAATATTGTGGATACAAAAAAGAAAGATATACGAGCTTTAACAAAAGAGCAATTACGCGAATTTTTTGTTGCTAATGGCGAAAAACCTTTTCGAGGTAATCAAGTATATGAATGGCTTTGGCAAAAATCGGCACATTCTTTTGAAGTGATGACTAATCTCTCGATGAAAACTCGAGAAATGCTTGAAACAAATTTTGTTATCAACCACATAAAGGTAGATGTAATGCAGAAAAGTTCAGATGGCACCATAAAAAATGCTGTTCGTTTGCATGATGATCTAGTGGTTGAATCTGTTTTAATACCCACAAAAACTAGAACAACAGCTTGTGTTTCAAGTCAGGTAGGATGTAGTTTAGATTGCAGATTTTGTGCAACTTCGCGTTTAAAGAGAATGCGCAATTTAAACCCTGACGAGATTTATGATCAGGTAGTAGCAATAGATAATGAAAGCCGGTTGTATTTTGGTAGGCCTCTGAGTAATATAGTATTTATGGGTATGGGTGAGCCGCTCATGAATTATAAAAATGTATTAAAAGCGATTGATAAAATTACCGCTCCTGAAGGATTAGGTATGTCGCCCAAACGCGTTATTGTATCTACCTCAGGTGTGCCAAAAATAATTAAAAAGATGGCAGATGAAGAGGTGAAGTTTAAACTAGCAGTATCTTTACACTCGGCTATAGATGAAATTAGAACTTCAATAATGCCTTTTAATGCTAGTTTTACTTTAGCAGACTTAAGAGCGTCTTTGCAGTATTGGTATGCCAAAACAAAAAGTAGAATTACCTATGAGTATGTAGTTTGGAAAGGAATTAATGATAGTCCTAAGGATGCTGCGGCCTTGGTAGAGTTTTGTGGTTTTGCCCCGTCAAAAGTAAATTTAATTGAATATAACCCCATTGATGAAGGTGAATTTCAACAAGCGTCAGATAAAGCTATAGATATGTATGTAAGAATGCTAGAAAAAAACGGTATCGTTGTAACCGTTCGCCGATCGCGTGGTAAAGATATTGATGCAGCTTGTGGGCAATTAGCAAATAAATCATAAGGTTATAAAAAAGCTAATTTTTAGCCTATAGCCCTACTAAACTAAGTGCTGAAATTCTGATACGCTTTAAATTAGTAATAGTGGCAAGCAACTTCTAATTACTGCTTGCTTTTTATTAAATTTATCAGCTATTATAACCGCAACAAAAAAGAATTGTTTTTTTGAAAGTAGTTTCTAAAATAAAAGAGCCTATACAAACAGAAATAGAACTTTTTGAGTCTAAATTTCGAGACTCAATGTCTTCTAAAGTCGCTCTATTAAATCGTATTACACATTATATAGTAAACAGAAAAGGCAAACAAATGCGGCCTATGTTTGTTTTTTTAACCGCAAAACTGCTCAATAATGGGCAAATAAATGAGCGTACCTATAGAGGTGCTTCAGTTATTGAACTTATACATACCGCAACTTTGGTGCACGATGATGTGGTAGATGAAAGTAACAAAAGGCGAGATTTTTTTTCTGTAAATGCATTATGGAAAAATAAAATTGCTGTTTTAGTCGGTGATTATTTATTATCTAAGGGGCTTTTGTTGTCTATTGATAACGGTGATTTTGATTTATTACGTATCATATCTGTTGCAGTACGTGAAATGAGCGAAGGAGAACTACTTCAAATTGAAAAAGCCCGAAGGTTAGATATTACAGAAGTGGTTTATTATGATATTATTCGTCAGAAAACAGCAACTCTTATTGCTGCGTGTTGTGCTTTGGGTGCCAGTTCTGTAAAGCCAGATTCTGATGATATAGAAGTTTTTAGAAAATTTGGAGAGTTATGCGGTATGGCGTTTCAAATAAAAGATGACCTTTTTGACTATGGAGGAGAAAAAATAGGCAAACCAACAGGTATTGATATTAAAGAACAAAAAATGACACTTCCGCTTATTCATGTGTTGAATACCTGCTCTAAGAGCGAAAAAAAATGGCTTATTAACTCCATAAAAAATCACAATAAAGACAAGAAGCGCGTTAAAGAAGTAATTGCTTTTGTAAAAGAAAAAGGCGGTTTGTCTTATGCCGTTGAAAAAATGCTTGCTTATAAAAATGAAGCCTTACAACTATTGAGTGCTTACCCAGATTCAACATATAAGAGCTCGCTTGAGCTTATGGTAAATTATGTAGTAGATCGAAAAAAATAGTGGATACTTTGTGAGTTTAGGTTCCTATTTTGAGTGCTTTCTTTGCCAGTTTCTCTATCTAAAAATTATTTCATGCTTGTTACGCAATGAAAAAAATTAAATCATAGGCAACCTTTTTTAAAGTTGTTGCGTCTATATTAATAGAAGAAAATAAAAAAACCTTGAAAATCATACCATTTTATACAAACGAGAAAAAGCTGATTCAAAAATCAGCAGCTGGCAATAGAGAGGCGCAAAAACAGCTTTATGAAAAGTATGCCCCTAAAATGCTGGGCGTTTGTAGACAATATATAAAGGATGTACATTTTGCAGAAGATGTTATGGTGCAAGGGTTTTTAAAGGTTTTTAAAAATTTAAAAACGTTTCGAAATGAAGGTAGTTTTGAAGGGTGGATTCGTAAAATTATGGTGCGTGAGAGTATATCGTATTTACGCAAAAGGCAATTTGTAGTTTATGATGATGACATTGTAGCAAAGGGTAATAATGAGGCTTTTTCGTTTTCAATAGCTAATATAAATGTAGAGCAGATACAGCTGTTGATTGATACTTTGCCCGATGGGTACAAAACCGTATTTATAATGTACGCTGTTGAAGGGTATAAGCATGCCGAAATTGCAACTTTACTTGATATTACTGAGAGCACTTCAAAATCGCAATTGTTTAAGGCGCGTAAAATGTTGCAAGAAAAATTAAAAAGGCAAAATAGTATTGGTTATGGCACTGAATAAATTTGAGAAACATATAAAGGAGAAGTTGAAGCAGCATGAGATACGCCCTTCGGCAGATGCTTGGAAGCGATTGTCAAAACAATTAGAGGAGGTGCCTGTATCTGAAGAAAAGTCCTTTTCTTGGTATGCTGTAGCTGCCTGTGTTGTATGCTTGTTAGTTGCTTCAGTGTGGTATTTTATCGCTGATGAGGTGGGTAAAAGTCCTGCTATTGAGGTGGTAGATGTAGAAAAAGGAGGTGCTAAGGTAGATACGCTTCAAGGAAGAAAGCAACTTGTTCAACCTAAAGAGGCAATAGAGTTGGGGGTTGAGGTTTCTAAGAATGAAGCCGCTAGGGAGTTAGAAATGAAAAAACCGACTAAGAATGAGGTTCCTCAACTGCAAAGTGAAATAGCGCTAAGCGAAGCGTTTGAAGTTGAGCGTAATACAAATCAAAAAGGGGTGCTCGTTGCTAATACACTTAAAGAGGAGGTAATTAATACTAAAATACTAGAAATTGTAGCGGTTGTTGATTCTCTCGAAAAGAATAATGCCCAAATAACCGAAGCCGAGGTAGATAGGCTACTAAGACAGGCGCAGCAAGAAATTCTCAAAGAAAAACTTTTTGTAAATAAAGATTCTCTGGGAGCTATGGCCTTATTAAATGAAGTTGAAAACGAATTGGATAAATCGTTCAGAGCTCAAATTTTTGAAAGTTTAAAAGAGGGTTTCCTCAAAGTTAGAACGGCATTAGCCGATAGAAATAACTAAAAATATTCATCAATCATCAATTGTCTCTAAACACCGCTCTCAAGTAGAGTGGTGGGAAGAGATGTTTAAATCAAAATCAAAATGAGAAAAATTACGTATCACATAACAGTTGTTTTAGTTTGTTTTTTTATGCAAGAAAGTTTTGCACAAGAGTTTGATTATAAACGTGAAATTAATAAACTAGAAATAAGCAAGAAAGATGTTCAGCAAAGTGAAAAGGAGGCATTAAAGATGGCTGTAATAGCTATAAATGAGCAGCTTAAAGCTGGTGAAATTACAGCAGAAGAATCGAAAGCTCTTAAGCTTGAAGCTGCCAAAAAACATGCTTTAAATATTGAAAATAGAATTGCTATTATTGATGCCCAAATATCGCTGCTACACACTAATAAGCGTTATGAGACTATAGCGGAATATCGAAAATCGGAGGCGGCATCCAAATTACAATTGGGGACATTGATTGATATTGCAACCGATGATTGGAGAAAGAAAAAGAAGAAGCTAAAATATGATCGCCGTACATATTCCGATTTTGTGTTTGCCTTTGGTTTTAATAATGCATTAATCCAGGGGCAATCATTAAACGATACGCCTTATCAAATTGGTGGTAGTCGCTTTTTTGAAATGGGTTGGGCATGGCGAAAAAGAGTGTTTAAAAACACTAATTTTTTGAGATTTAATTATGGATTCTCTTTTCAGTTTAATGGTTTAAAGCCCAAGAATAACACTTATTTTGTATTGAATGATGACGGTGAAGTTAACCTTGAAACGTTTGAATTTGATCTAAGCAAATCTAAGTTTAGAATGGATAATTTAGTATTTCCTATGCATTTTGAGATTGGATCTTCAAAGCTTCATAAAACGGAACATACCATACGTTATTCATTAAAGCACAAGTTTCGGTTTGGGTTTGGAGGCTATGGAGGGGTTAACTTGGGTGCTCGTCAAAAATTGAAATACATCAGCGATGGCAAACGTGTAAAGGATAAATTAAAAGGGGGATACAATACCAACAGTTTTGTGTATGGGTTAAGTGCTTATGCTGGTTTTGATGGTATTCTTTTTTATATGAAGTATGATTTAAATCCTATTTTTAAAAACGCTGCTGTTGAGCAACGAAATATCTCCCTCGGCTTACGATTTGATTTGTAGTAATCATATACGGGTAGAAAGGATTAGGACAAAGATTCATTTTGAGTATATTTATAGTGGCAGATTACTATCTTTACAAGCTTAATTTGAAACACCATTGATATCAAAACTTACCATTGATCAAGTTTATGAAACTGCTCGCTTAGAGGAGGTTATTGGTGATTTTGTGCAACTCAAAAAATCAGGATCTAACTTTAAAGGATTAAGTCCGTTTACCGATGAGCGTTCCCCTAGTTTTATGGTGTCGCCAGTAAAACAAATTTGGAAAGATTTTAGTAGTGGCAAAGGGGGTAATGTGGTTGCTTTTTTAATGGAACACGAACATTTTACCTACCCAGAGGCTATTAAGTATTTAGCCAAAAAATATAATATTGAAGTAGAAGAAACTGAGCGAACTGATGCCCAAAAGGAAGAGGCCAATGAACGTGAAAGTATGTATTTGGTGTCTGAATATGCTCAAAACTACTTTTCTGAAATTTTATGGAAAAGTGAGCTGGGTAAGGCAATTGGATTAAGTTATTTTAAAGAGCGAGGCTTTAGCGATGAAACGATTAATAAGTTTCATCTCGGATATTGTTTAGATCAATGGGATGGTTTTACGAGGGCAGCATTAGAAAAGGGCTATTTAATTAGGTACCTGGAAAAAACAGGATTAACTATTGTAAAACCAGACACCTCAAATCCTCAAAACTCAAAGAAATTCGACAGATTTAAGGCGAGAGTAATGTTCCCTATTCATTCTATGAGTGGTAGAGTACTGGGGTTTGGAGGGAGAATATTAACCAATGAAAAGAAAGCAGCAAAATACCTGAATTCTCCTGAGAGTGATATTTATCATAAGAGTAAAGTTCTCTACGGTATTTATTATGCGAAACAGGCAATTGCAAAAGAAGATAATTGTTATCTGGTTGAAGGTTATACAGATGTTATTCAGATGCATCAACGAGGTATTGAAAATGTAGTTGCCTCTAGCGGTACCGCATTAACCTCAGAACAAATTCGATTAATAAATAGACTAACAAAGAATATAACCGTTCTTTTTGATGGTGATGCAGCGGGTTTAAGAGCTTCTTTACGAGGTATAGATCTTATTTTGGAGCAAGGTATGAATGTTAAGGTCTGCACTTTTCCAGAAGGTGAAGACCCTGATAGTTTTTCTAAAAACAACACTCTTGAAGATGTTTTAGATTATTTAAACAACAATTCTAAAGATTTTATACAATTTAAGGCAAATCTACTGGCTGAAGCAGCCGCCGATGATCCAATTCAAAGGGCCGATACTGTTCGAGATATTGTAAATAGTATTGCTAAAATTCCTGATGCGATTAAGCGCGAAATATATATTCAAGAATGTGCGCATATTATGAAAGTTTCTGAAGGAGTTCTTTTTAGCACTTTGGCACAGATTGGGAAAAAAAATCAAAAGGAGGTTTCAAAAGCGGTTTCGAAAAAGCAAAAGGCCTTTGATGTAGTAAAGAATAATGAGCCTACAGAGAAAGTAGATGTTCAGTACGAGTTAGAGCGTAAGATTATTGAGATGCTTTTGTTATACGGCACAGATGAAGAAGAATTTGAAGATTTAGTACTTAAAGAAAATGAAGAGGGAGAGCTTATTCTCGAGCCAGAATCATTAAAAATAAAAGTGTACGAAAAAATTTATTTAGACCTACAAGAAGATGAAATTGAATTAGCCAATGTGAAGTTTAGAAATATTTATCAAAAATTAATCGAAGCGCTAAATGAAAATAAAGATTTTACGGTAAATACTTTTATGGCAGGTTTAGATCAAGATATGATTTCTGAAATTTCTTCGATTTTAATGGAGGAAGAAAAATACGTACTACATGATTGGACACGAAAAGATATTTATCCTAAAGACAAAAAAACAGTAATAGCCCAACTTGTCAGCGAAACTATTTTAACTTTACGATGTTTTCTAATTAAGAAGAGAATGTTTGAGTTACAAAAGAATACCGAGAATAGTTCTGTTGATAATCGTGAAGCATTAGAAGAAGTAATGAATTATTTACAGCTAAATAATTTATTAAATAAAAAGCTGAATAGAGTATTATCTTGATATAACGCTTAAAGTTAATAGGCAATATTGGAGTTGATTACGTTTCTATGACAATATTGTGTGAAGAGTGTAGGCACAACAGCACGCAGAAAAACACCTTATACCACCAATAAATGAAAAAGATAATCAAAGCATTTTTTAAAGAAATAGTGCCAATTGTAGTTGGTATTTTAATTGCATTATACATTAATAATTGGAATGAAGATCGAAAGGACCAACATTACATTAATCGAATATCAATATCAATTAATAAAGAGTTAGTTGAAACTAATGATGATATCGCAGACAAGTTGGTTAAACAAAGGATGTTAATAGATTCGCTTGATTTCTATTTAAAAGATGATCAAATTTCATTGTATGGGGTTGTAGAAAAAGCGCAGGGGATTTTCGTACCCACCATAAAAATCAACTCATGGAAAGCTATTTCAAGTTCAAAAATTGAACTCATGGATTATGATAAAGTATCTATTTTGGCAGATATTGAAGAACAAGCAGAGCTTTTGCGACTAAAATCGGAAAAGTTAATAGATTTCATTTACACCAATTATAAAGAAACTGGAGAAGATAAAAAGGAATTTTTAAAAATGTCAATGTCGGAGATTATAAGTACAGAAATTTCATTGCAAAAAGATATTGAGATAATTATTACAGAATAATAATATCTATTTAAATGAAAGAAAGGCATTGTTTATTGAGAGAAAGGGAAAACATAATGCTTTTGAATAAGCCTTGTTTGGGCAATTTTAGCAATAATTAAGAAAGAGTTTGTAGTTACTTCATTATGTATATCCTGTAGCGGACAGAAAAGAGAGATTGAGAAAATTGAATTCGAGAACCCATATCGGTTTAGCTCTTAAATTGATAGCGTAGCGGACTTAATCAAGCTATTTTGCCGATACGATGAGGTCAAGTCAAAAAGTTATGGACTTTGATAAATTACCTAATGTTTTTACTCTTGGCTATCCCTCTATAATTAAAAGGCCTTGTGCTTGGTTTTACCCTGGTCATTTCTTTCTTACTGAGTAAATCTAACTTTTTAGGCTCTTTTTTTTTGAGAAAAACAGGTGTTTCGAGCTTAATAAGCATGCCAACAAGTCTTAACCTCTGGTCTCATAATATAAAAATAGCGGCAACGCTCTTAAAGTATAAGAATAAAAAAAAGCCCTTAAAAAGGACTTTTTTGGTTTGTTATAAGAAGCTTATGTTTAGTATAATTCTAAAGCTTTAGCTTGCTGTAGTAAATCAACCATATTGTCTACATTTAATTTTTTCATTAAACGCGCTTTATAGGTGCTTACAGTTTTTTCATTTAGGTTAAGGCCTTGAGCAACATCTTTGTTACGTTTACCACTAGCAAGAAGTTTTAAAACCTCTATTTCTCTAGCAGATAACTTTCTGAAAAATCTTCTGGGTTTTTGAGTTCCCTCATCAAAGGCTAATCTTTGTGCAAGTTCATTAGTAATAAACATATTACCCTCACTTACTTTTTTAACCGCTGTGATGATGTAATCAATATCAGAAGTTTTTGAAAGGTATCCGAAAGCTCCAGCACGAATAGTACTTAATGCATAAACATCCTCTGATTGGCTGCTGTACATTAAGACTTTAACTTCTGGATGCTCTTTTTTCATCTTGCGAAGTGTTGCTATTCCATTTATATCTGGAATATCCATCTCAAGAATAAGTACGTCAGGAGTAAGATTTTCGAGTTTCGAAAATAATTCAGTCGTTGATGATACTGAATCTAAAACTTCAAATCCTGAAACTGAATTTAAAACATGTGTTACACCCATTCTAATTATTGGGTGACTGTCTGCGATAAGAACTTTAATCATTTTGGTTGTTTTTGGGACATGAACCTTAGTTGGTTCGCCTTACTTAACATTAATAACACGCAAAGTAAGATTTAATTATCTGATTAGACCACAAAAATTGAATTTTTTTAGAAAAATCGCAAATTTATGTAAGTTTATTCGTCAAAAAAGAGGTATTTTACGATGTAATACCTAAAAATGTGCTCGGTATAGTACAAATTGGTATAGGAAGCATCTTATGTTGATTGGCATTGTTGTAAGATGTAAAAATGTTAAATACCTCTTTTTCCCTTCCATCGAAGTCCTCGCTTTTTTTACCTTCTTCTTTCATTTGCATAGCCCATTCTAACTCTGGATAAGATGCACCAATTTGATCTTCGTCGGTTCTATCATCTCCCCAAAGTCCGTCTGTAGGAGCAGCTGTAATAATTTCTTCGTTAATTTCTAAAAATTTTGCAATTTGGTAAACTTCAGACTTTAGTAAATCGGCAATAGGGCTTAAATCTACACCTCCATCTCCGTACTTCGTGTAAAACCCAACGCCAAAATCTTCTACTTTGTTTCCTGTGCCAGCCACTAAATACCCATTTAGTGCAGCAAAATAATATAAGGTAGTCATTCGTAGTCTTGCTCTAGTGTTCGCTAATGACATAAAGCGATCTTCCTCATTTGCTACTGGTGGTACTGCAGCTACAAAGGTGTCAAACGTCGGAGTTAAATTTACTTCAAGTCGTTTTGTGGTTTCGTACCTTTCTTGAAGCCATTTTATATGATTTGAAGCCCTAGTCATTTGGTTTTTTTCTTGATGAATAGGCATTTCTAAACACAACAAATCTAAGCCTGTTCTTGCACAAAGTGTCGAAGTGACAGCAGAGTCAATACCACCTGAAATTCCTATAGTAAACCCCTTAACATTTGCATTTATTGCATAGTCTTTAAGCCATTTTACAATATGATTGACTACTTTTTCTGTTTGCATGTCTTTGTTAATTATTTAAACGTTTAACTTTGCGACTAAATTAATACGAACCTTTGTAATACAAAAATGAAGCTTTAATTACTTTAATTCAATTTAGTAGGTAATGTTTGTAGTAAGTATGAGTCCATTAATTTTGCCTATCCAATTAGGGTAAGGGTTTACGGCGTTACTAATTGTAATAACAATAGAGATTTTAACAAATGAAAACAAAGATTTTAATTACAGTATTTTTATTATTTTATGTTTTGGGGTGTAATACAACGGATAAAATTGAAGATGAAATTTCAAAAATTAATCTTACTGTAGAAGTAAGTCGTTTTGATCGTGAATTCGCAGAATCAAAAGTGACTAATTTGCCTCATTTAAAGAAAAAATATCCCTACTTATTTCCAAAGCAGTATCCAGATAGTATTTGGGAGGCTAAATTAAAAGATAGTATTCAGATAGAGTTGTTTGAAGAGGTAGGTAAAACTTTTCCTGTTTTTGATGCTGAAGCTCAAGATTTGAAACGGCTTTTTCAGCATATAAAATATTATTTTCCAGAATTTAAAGTGCCACGCGTTATAACATTAACTTCTGAGGTGGACTATAACAATAGGGTTATTTTGGCAGACACTTTGTTACTTATAGGTCTTGATAATTACTTAGGTCCAGAGCATAAATTTTATGTTGATATTCAAAATTATATTGCCGCAGACCTAGATAAGAAGTACATCGTTAGCGATGTAGCCGAAGATTTTGCAACTACGGTGGTACCTAGGTTAAATGATCGAACGTTTCTCTCAAGTATTATCTATTTCGGTAAAATATTATACTTAAAAGATAGGTTAATGCCATCTTCATCAGATGAAATTAAAATTGGGTATTCTCAAGATCAACTAAATTGGGCAATAGCAAATGAGGAGCCAATATGGCGTAATTTTATTGAGAAAGAATATCTTTTTAGTACAGATAGAGATTTAACGCTTCGATTTGTTGAGCCTGCACCTTTTTCAAAGTTTGGGTTAATTTTTGACAATGAATCTCCAGGGCGTTTGGGGCAATATATTGGATGGCAAATTGTAAAGGCTTTTATGAGTAATAATGATATCACCTTACAACAGTTGCTAAATTTGAATGCAGAAGATATTTTTAAAAAATCAAGATTTAAACCTCGCAAATAATATGTCAAACTTACACACTTCAGAAATTAAGTTAACCGTCGGCCTTGATGAAAATCAAGTACCAGAAACCTTGCATTGGTCAGCGCAAGATGGAGGAGTAGAAAATGAACAGGCCAAGGCAATGCTATTATCTGTTTGGGATAGTAACAATAAAGAGTCACTAAAAATTGATTTGTGGACAAAAGATATGCCTGTTGATGAAATGAAAATATTTTTTCATCAGACCCTAGTTTCGCTATCAGATACTTTTATGAAAGCAACTCAAGATGAGAAAATGACCGCTACAATGAAAGATTTTTGCTCTTATTTTGAAAAGAACTTAGGTTTAAAGTAGTATTTCTAAAATTTTGTTAGTCTTGGCTAAATAAAAAATAAATTTGAAAGGGAGTAATTTATTATTTTTGTCAGATATTAAGTCAATTATGTTATTTTCAATAGCTTAGTTTGAAGCTACACAAAAAATAGGTTTAGCGTATTATGGTCTTTTATTGGTTTAATACGCCTGTTTTATTAACAATAATAGTTTTAATGCGATTGTAATTTATGAATATGTAACCGGTAGCGCTAAGTCGTTACAAAATTTTTTTAGCATGCATAAGTCCCCCGTGCAAAAATTGATTTTTATATATAATGCAGACTCAGGTTTTTTTAATACCATAGCCAATAGTTTTCATAAAATATTTAGACCAAGCACTTATAAATGTAGTCTTTGTAAATTAACCTATCGAATCTTCAAAGAAAGTTTCGAGTGGCAAATGTTTAGGAAACAATCTCACCTGAACATGCAATTTTTGCATAAAAATGATTTTGACAGCTCTTTTGTTTCTAAATTTAATCATAGGTTTACGTTTCCCATTGTTTTAGTTGATACTGGTGATGAGTTTGAGGTATTTATAACGACAGAAGAATTAAATGAGCTAAAAAATTCAAAGGAACTTATCGAGTTAATTAAACAAAGAATAGGCTAAGTACTTTAGAAAAACTGCTTATTAAGAAGTTGTTTTTTTTTGTTTGCGCTATTTTTTACTAATTTTAAAAAATTGATCATTAATTTGCTCGATAAACTTTAAAAGTTCATCTCGACCAAGAAACTTAGAAGACGAAGTTACAAAATGCTGCGGGGCTTCCTCCCAAATACCACTAGTTAAGGTGTTTAAATAATTAGCTACATTTTTAAGTATTACATTAGGCTTTAGTTTATCTGCCTTGGTAAATATGATGCAGAAAGGAATCTCTTTCTCGCCCATCCATTGCATAAATTCTAAATCAATTTTTTGAGGCTCATGACGTACGTCTACTAAAATAAATGAACATACAAGCTGAGTGCGTTGTTCAAAATAGTTGGTAATATATTTTTGAAATGTATGTTTCTCTTTTTTAGAGACACGAGCAAAGCCATAGCCCGGTAAATCTACAAGAAACCAATTGTCGTTTACTCGAAAATGGTTTATAAGCTGTGTTTTTCCTGGTCTTCCTGAAGTTTTTGCTAGGTGTTTACGATCCATCAACATGTTAATTAATGAAGATTTTCCTACATTAGATCGTCCAATAAAAGCATATTCTGGTAGTGGTTCAGTAGGGCATTTAGCGACCTCTGAATTGCTCATTACGAAGGTAGCAGATTTGATTTTCACGGGTAAAATTTTAAAAACAGAAAAAGAGTATTATTTGAAGATTTCGACTAAAGCATATTACAATTTAACTCAATTGCAAAGTTATTTCTCGCCTAAATAGCCTCGTTTTATAAACCAAGCGTCAAGAATTTCATTAAATTTACTAGGATGTTCCATCATGGGGGCATGACCACATTCTTTAATCCAAAATAAATCTGAATCAGGTAATAATTCATCAAAAAGTACAGCAACATCAGGTGGTGTTACATTATCATTTTCACCCCAAATGATGCAAGTTGGTGTTCGCATTTTTGGCAGATCTTGAGCCATATTATGTCTTATTGCACTCTTTGCGATAGCAAGGGTTTTAACTAATTTAACCCGATCATTTACGGTAGCAAAAACTTCATCTACAATTTCTTTAGTCGCAACAGCAGGGTTGTAAAAAACGTCTTGTGCTTTCTTTTTTATAAACTCGTAATCGCCCCGTTTTGGATATCCATCACCCATAGCACTTTCATACAGTCCAGAACTACCAGTAATTACTAAGGCTCTAACTTTTTTTGGATACATTTTTGAGTGTAGCAGTCCAATATGTCCACCTAAAGAATTACCTAAAAGAATGACATCATCTAAACCTTTAAATTCAATGAATTTTTTTAAAAATTTAGCAAATTGCTTTACGTTGGTCTTCAACATCGGCATATCGTAAATGGGTAATTCTGGAATAAGAATTTTATATCCCTTCTTTGGAAAATAGTCCGTTACCCCTTGAAAGTTACTCAAACCTCCCATAAGACCATGTAAAATGATTACAGGAGTACCTTCACCCACTTCTATATACTTGAATTTACCCTCGGAGATTAAGTTTTCTTTCATTAAAGTTTCTTCATTATCATAAACAAATATAGGTATTTAGCTCGTTAAACAACATTCAAGTTTATTAAAGCTTTAAAGTTTCTGTTTTAATTAGCTCAAGGGTGGGTATTTAAGTCTAAATGTGTTAACAAAGTTTAGCAAAAAAATAAAATTTATCACTAAATAAATGTAAGAATGCAACCTTTTAAAAGTAAGTTTTATTTACTCTAAAAAGATCTTAAATTTTAATATTTTTTTCAAAATTGAAGGTTGGCAAGTTTGTTTTTTTTGTTCAAAAAAGTGTATTTCATCTAATAAATGGGAGTTTTTATTAACAAAGTGGTAATTTGTGGTAAATAGTGGTAATAAAATATATATATTTGAGTTATTATAGCAATAATCAGATATTTAAGTGGTCAATTTCATTGGAACATACGATTGTAAAGCCGATGCCAAAGGTAGGGTAATGATGCCAGTTGCGCTAAAGAATCAGATGCTTCCAATTTTAAAAGATCAATTTGTTATTAAAAGATCTGTTTTTCAGCCTTGTTTGGAATTATATCCAATGAAGGAATGGAATTTACTAATGGAGAAGGTCAACAAGAAGAATCGATTTAAAAAAAAGAATAACGATTTTATTCGCAGATTTCAGGCTGGTCTTAAGGTGGTGGAGATTGATAGTACGGGTCGATTGTTAATTCCAAAGACGCTTGTTGATGTTGCTGGAATTACCAAAGAGGTGGTATTAAGTTCTGCAATCAACATTATTGAAATTTGGGATAAGGATAATTACGAAAAAGTGATTGATGAAACTGCAGAAGATTTTGCAGCGTTGGTTGAAGAAGTAATGGGTGAAGAAGATGAAGATGTCGATATATCATAATCCTGTATTGTTAAAAGAGTCTGTAGACGCACTTAATATTAAAGAAGATGGCGTTTATGTAGACGTTACATTCGGTGGAGGAGGTCACTCGAAAGAAATTCTTAATCGCTTAGGTGATAATGGTAAATTATTTGCTTTCGATCAAGATGAAGATGCTCTAGAAAATGATTTGAACGATGAACGATTTACGTTGATAAATGAGAATTTTAGATACCTGAAGCAGTTTTTGAAGTTCTATGGTGTACGAAATGTAGACGGAATATTAGCAGATTTTGGTGTTTCATCGCATCAGTTTGATATAGCAGAGCGTGGTTTTTCAACCCGTTTTGACGCAGAGCTAGATATGAGAATGAGCAAGAAGAATACGGTGTCGGCTAACGAGGTTGTAAACAAGTACTCTTTCGAAGATCTTAGAAATGTGTTGTTCAAATTTGGTGATTTACGAAATGCAAATGCTATAGCTAAGGCGATTGTTGCTGAAAGAGAAATAGCACCAATTAAGAGTGGTGATATGCTTAAGCTGGTTTTAAAGCCATTTTTGCCCAAGTCAAAAGAACATAAGATTTTAGCTCAAATATATCAAGCGATACGTATTGAGGTGAATCAAGAGATTGCAGCCTTGGAGGAATTTTTAACCCAAACGCCCGATTTACTCCTTAAAGGAGGTCGATTAAGTGCTATAAGTTACCACTCTTTAGAAGATCGTTTGGTGAAAAGATATATTAGAGCGGGTAAGTTTGAGGGTGAGCCCGACAAAGATTTCTACGGAAATATTAATGTTCCGTTTAAAAAAATTGGCGGGTTAATTGTTCCTTCTGAACAAGAAATTTATTTGAATAATAGAGCGCGAAGTGCCAAGTTGAGAATTGCTGAACGCCTTTAGAATTAAATAATTAAGAAATGAAAAAAGGACTGTTAGATATTTTAAAAGGAAAATTTCTGGTAAGTAACGATGCGCCTAAAAACTGGCTCTTTATCATTTTTGTATCGTTTTTAGCCGCTGTTATGATTGGTAGCTCTCATAGTGCAGATAAAAAAGTACATCAAATTGCAGCATTAAATGAAGAGGTTAAAGAGTTAAGGAATCAATTTTTAGATGGGCGTACTGAGGTTCAACAATTGCGTTTAGAATCTAAAATAGCAAAGGTTCTCTCTAAAAATGAAATATACCCATCTGAGGTTCCGCCAAGAAAAATAAAAGTAAAAACTAGTAAAATAGAGTAGTGGTAGATAAAGATAAAAACATATTAACACGTTTGTACTTTGTTGCAGGAGGTCTATTTATATTCGCTTGCGCCGTGCTTTTTAAGTTGGTTAGCATTCAATTCGTTGAGGGCTCTAAATATAAGCAACTTGCTCAACAACGAACTTCAAAAATGTTTACCATTGCCCCTAACCGGGGTAATTTAATATCTGATGATGGTAGTTTATTGGCAACTTCGGTTTCTCGCTATACCATTCGCTTTGATGCCGTAACTGTAAAATCACAAGATTTTAATGCTAATGTTAAACCCTTGTCTAAAGCACTTTCAGATCTATTAGGAAAGTCATCTTCTTATTACCAGCAAGTACTTCGCAAGGCAAGAGCAAACAAGAATAGATATGCACTTATTGCAAGAAATTTAGACTATTCTGAGTATGTGAAAGTAAAAACCTTTCCCTTGTTTAATAAAGGGCCTTACAAAGGGGGTTTAATAATAGAGCAGAAAACGGTTCGCGAGCATCCCTTAGGTAAAATAGCAGAACGTAGCGTAGGGTATGAAAATATTGATGAGAACGGATACTATAGTGGTGTTGGATTAGAGCGTGCTTACGGTGAATTTTTAAGAGGGGTTGAAGGTAAAAGATTAAAGCAGAAAATAGCGAAAGGACAATGGAAGCCCATTGGCTGGGATAATATTGTAGAGCCGAAAGATGGGTATGACTTAATTTCAACCATTGATATCAATATTCAAGATATAGCGCATCATGCACTGTTAAGACAACTAGAGAAGTATAAGGCAGATCATGGATGCGTTATAGTGATGGAGACCGAAACAGGCGAAGTTAGAGCCATTTCTAACCTTGGTATTACCAAACAAGGTAAGTATTACGAGCGTTTAAATTATGCGATAGGCGAATCTCATGAGCCAGGGTCTACTTTTAAACTAATGAATATGGTAGCTGCTCTAGAGGACAAAATTGTTGATACAAGTACGGTAAAGGATACTGGAAAAGGGTATTGGAAAATATATAATCATCGGGTTAAAGATTCTAAAAATGGCGGATACGGTAAAATTTCAATGGCAAAGGCGTTTGAAGTTTCTTCGAATACGGCTTTTGCTCAAATGATTCATGATGGGTATAAAGAGCACCCTTCTAAGTATGTGAATCGTTTGGTAAGTATGAATTTAAACGAAGAAATAGGTCTTCCTATAAAAGGTGAAGGCAAACCTATTATTCGCTTCCCTGGTGATAAAGGGTGGTCTGGTTTGTCATTGGCTCAAATGGCTTATGGCTATGAAGTCTCATTAACACCGCTGCAAACGCTAACTTTTTATAATGCAATTGCCAATGACGGGGTTATGGTAAAACCAAGGTTTATTAAAGAGGTTAAAGAGTGGGACAAAACCATTGAAAAATTTGACAAAGAAATTATTAATCCAGCAATATGTTCAAAAGAGACTGCAAGGCAAGTGCGGCAACTCTTGAAGAATGTAGTAGAGAAAAAGCATGGTACGGGTCACCGTTTGTATTCGCCAAACTTTTCAATGGCGGGCAAAACCGGTACTGCTCAAAAGAATTATGTGAGTAAAGATCCTGATAAGCTAAAGTATATATCTACTTTTTCAGGCTATTTTCCTGCTGATAATCCAAAATACTCTTGCATTGTAGTAATTCATGAGCCAGACAAAAGTGTTGGGTATTATGGTGCCGATGTGTCTGGGCCAGTTTTTAAATCAATTGCTCAAAAAGTTTTTGCAACATCACCTTTAATTGAAGAAGTTGATAGTTTTTTAGAGGGTAGTAAAAAGTCTGACACCTCTTATCAGCGCTATTATGTAGAGGCTCAAAAAAAGTATAATAAAGTGCCAAATGTTGAAGGTATGAGTGGTATGGATGCGATATCAATATTAGAAAATTTAGGGCTTAAAGTTGAAATTAACGGTAACGGAAGAGTTATAAAACAGTCTGTGGCTCAGGGTGAAGATATCAATAAAACAAAAAAAATAGTACTGGATCTTTCATGAAGTTATTAAAAGACATTTTGTATGGTATTAGTCTTCGTGTAGTTAAAGGTTCTACCGATGTAATGGTGAATGCCATTAATTTTGATTCGCGACAACTAGATGCGGATGGTGTTTTTGTTGCTATTCGTGGTACAATAACCGATGGTCATAACTATATTGAAAAAGCTATTCATTTGGGTGTTAAGGTTGTGGTTTGCGAGGAGCTCCCAAAGCAACTGATAGATGAAATTACATACGTTGAAGTTGATAATGCAAATAGTGCGTTAGCAATTATGGCATCAAACTTTTATGATAATCCTTCTAAGAATTTAAAGTTGATCGGTATTACGGGCACCAACGGCAAAACCACCATTAGTAGCTTGCTATATCAGCTGTTTAAAAAAGCTGGCTTTAAGGTTGGTTTAATCTCAACGATTAAGATTATGGTTGATGTTGAAGAGTATCCAACGCGCCACACCACGCCAGATGCACTAATTATAAATCAATTTTTAAATAAAATGAATAAAGCAGGGGTTGAATTCTGTTTTATGGAGGTAAGCTCTCATGGCATTCATCAAAAAAGAATAGAGGGATTGGTTTTTGAAGGGGCTATTTTTTCAAATCTGTCGCATGATCATTTAGATTATCATAACTCTTTTGCTGAGTATCGCGATACCAAAAAAGTACTTTTTGATACTTTGGGTAAAAAGGCATTTGCCCTTGTTAATATTGATGATAAAAATGGCATGGTGATGCTTCAAAACAGTAAAGCAAGAAAGTATAGTTATGCCTTAAAAAGCTATGCCGATTATAGAGCTCAAATTTTAGAAAATCAGTTCGATGGTCAATTACTGAAAATTAATAATCATGAGTTATGGTCAAAACTAATAGGAGGGTTTAATGCTTACAATATGCTTGCGATTTACGCAACTGCAGATTTATTAGGTTTAGAGAAACTTGAAATATTGCGCTTGTTAAGTGAGTTAGAGAATGTGGATGGTAGGTTTCAATATTACATTTCTAAAGGTAAAATTACTGCTATAGTTGATTATGCTCACACACCTGATGCGCTTAAAAATGTATTACGTACCATTAACTCTTTAAGAACTGGAAATGAGCGTGTTATTACGGTTGTAGGTTGTGGAGGCGATAGAGATGCCTCTAAGCGACCCATTATGGGAGATATTGCCTCGGAAATGAGTAGCAAAGTTATATTTACTTCCGACAATCCTAGATCAGAATCTCCTGCCCTCATCATTGAAGAAATGGAGAGTGGTGTAGCGCCACAGAATATAAGAAAGATTGTGTCTATAGAGAATAGAAAACAAGCCATAAATGCGGCCTGCCAAATGGCTTCAGCTAACGACATCATTCTCGTTGCTGGTAAAGGTCATGAAACTTATCAAGAAACCAATGGTGAGCGAATCGATTTTGATGATTTTAAAATAGTTACGGGTTTTTTAAAACGCCTTGATAAATAAAAGTAAAAAATAGAAAATGCTCTATTACCTATTTGAATATTTAGAAAAACAGTACCAAGTACCTGGGGCTAGTCTGTTTCAGTATACAACCTTTCGCGCGGGTATGGCGATCTTGTTCTCACTTATTATCGCTACTGTTTATGGTAAACGCATTATCCTCTTTTTGCAAAAAAAGCAGATAGGCGAAACCGTTAGAGACCTTGGTCTTGATGGTCAAAAGCAGAAAGCTGGTACGCCTACCATGGGAGGCTTAATAATTATTCTGGCAATGCTTATACCTGTGTTGCTTTTTGCAAAGTTAAATAACATATATATCTTATTATTAATAGTAACAACCCTTTGGATGGGGGTAATCGGCTTTCTTGATGATTATATCAAAGTATTTAAAAAAGATAAAGAAGGCTTAAAAGGTAGGTTTAAAGTCTTGGGGCAAGTAGGGCTCGGTTTAATTGTTGGCGTTACATTATATTTTCATCCAGATGTAACGATGCGAGAGCACACAAAATCTATAATAACCGAACAGTATACCGTAGAAGAGGTGCGCGGGCAAGACCTAAAATCTACTATGACCACAGTTCCTTTTTTTAAGAACAATGAGTTAGACTACAGCACTTTTATTTCCTGGGCGGGGCCTGGGGCCGAAAAGTTTGCATATCTAATTTTTATACCCATTATAATTTTGATTGTAAGCGGTGTTTCAAATGGCGCAAACCTAACCGATGGTATAGATGGGCTGGCCGGAGGTATCTCTGCAATTATTGTTTTTACTCTAGGAATATTTGCTTTGGTTTCAGGTAATATTTTCTTGTCCGAATATTTAGATGTCATGTACATATCTGGTTCAGGTGAACTTTTGGTTTTTATTACTGCTTTTGTAGGTGCTCTAGTTGGTTTTTTATGGTATAATGCTTTTCCTGCTCAGGTTTTTATGGGTGATACTGGAAGTTTAACTATCGGAGGCATTATAGCTGTTATTGCCATAATCTTAAGAAAGGAATTGCTTATTCCGGTACTATGCGGAATTTTCTTTGCAGAGTCAATTTCTGTTATGCTACAAGTAGGCTATTTTAAATTTACAAAAAAGAAATATGGTGAAGGAAGGCGTATTTTTTTAATGGCGCCGCTGCATCACCATTATCAAAAAAAAGGATATCACGAAAGTAAGATTGTAACTCGTTTTTGGATTGTAGGTATAATGCTAGCAATTATAACCGTAGTCACCTTAAAAATACGCTAAAATGAGTCGATTGGTTGTATTAGGCGGAGGTGAGAGTGGAGTAGGTGCGGCGCTACTAGGGCAAAAGCGAGGG
Organism: uncultured Flavobacteriaceae bacterium; assembly: GCA_947486785.1. Lineage (GTDB taxonomy): Bacteria > Bacteroidota > Bacteroidia > Flavobacteriales > Flavobacteriaceae > Maribacter_C. The sequence goes on from CANKUU010000007.1 coordinate 118,424, forward strand.
TATGAAGTTTTTGTCTCTGATAAAGGAAAAATTAAAAAAAAATATAAGAACGTTCTTGAGCATTTTGAGATTGACTGGGAGGAGGAAACTCATACAGAGGTACTTATACTGAATGCTGATGTGGTAATAAAGAGCCCGGGTATTCCAGACACTGTTGCCTTGGTTGTTGCATTAAAAGCAAAGGGTATTCCTGTAATTTCTGAAATAGAGTTTGCATCAACATTTACGGATGCCACCCTAATAGCTGTAACAGGTAGTAACGGAAAAACTACTACAACCATGTTAACAAATCATATTTTTAAGCAAGCGAATCTTAATGTAGGTATGGCTGGTAATATTGGCGATAGTTATGCGAAGATGGTAGCTGAAAATGATTTCGACTTTTACGTGTTAGAGATAAGTAGTTTTCAACTAGACGGAATCATAAATTTTAAGCCGCATATCGCTATTCTAACGAATATTTCACCAGATCATTTAGATCGATATGATTATAAGTTTGAAAACTATGTAGCCTCTAAATTTCGTGTTGCTTTAAACCAGACAGAGAAAGATTATCTGATATATGATGCAGATGATCAAGTAATAGTAAAATGGTTAAAAGACCATCCTGTAAAATCTCAACTAATACCTTTTTCTATCCAATATGAGTTAGAGGAAGGGGTATGTCTCATAGATAATAACATAAAAATAACCATTCAAAACGAAACAACAATAATGTCAACAGACCACTTAGCACTAGAAGGAAAACATAATCTTAAGAACACCATGGCTGCTTCTGCCGCAGCTAAATTGGTAAGTATTCGAAAGCAAACGATACGCGACTGTATTAAAAACTTTCAAGGGGCTGAACATCGCCTAGAAAAAGTATTAAAAATTGGGCATGTACAATATATCAATGATTCAAAAGCAACAAATGTAAATGCTACTTTCTTTGCTTTAGATAGTATGAGTGCGCCTACTGTTTGGATTGTTGGTGGCGTTGATAAGGGTAATGATTACGCTCAATTAATGCCTTTAGTACGTGAAAAAGTAAAAGCCATCATTTGTTTAGGTTCTGATAATTCTAAAATAAAAGACGCTTTTGGAAATGTTGTTGATTTGCTAGTTGAAACCTATGCAATGGACGAAGCTATTAAGGTGGCCTATAAAATTGCGGAGCGGGGTGATACAGTTTTATTGTCACCTGCCTGCGCAAGTTTTGATCTTTTTGAAAATTATGAAGATCGAGGAAATCAATTTAAAGAAGCAGTTAAAAATTTATAACAAGTGTTAGCAATATTTAAAAATATTAACGGAGATAAAGCGCTCTGGGCGGTTGTAGCCCTGTTGGGTCTATTTTCATTTTTGCCCGTTTACAGCGCCAGTAGTAATTTGGTGTATGTAGTTGGAAATGGTACACCTATAGGCCATTTGGTAAAGCATGCCGTATTTTTAATCTTTGGTTTTGGTATTATCTATGGTGTACATCGCATACCTACCCATTTTTTTAAGGGGCTTTCGTTAATTGCTTTACCCATTGTAATTGCCTTATTAATTATTACCTTATTTCAAGGGAGCTCTGTAGATGGCACGAATGCAAGCCGCTGGATTCGACTTCCTTTTGTTAAGTTTCAAACATCTACCATGGCATCGGTAGTGTTAATGATTTTTGTTGCTCGATATTTAACTAAAATACAGGGTCGAAAAATCACGTTCAGAGAAAGTATTATTCCTTTATGGCTTCCCGTATTCTTAGTTGTTGGGCTTATATTGCCAGCTAACTTTTCAACCGCTGCAATTATATTTTCAATGGTAATGATACTTTGCTTTATAGGTGGGTATCCTTTCAAGTATTTAATAAGTATGGTTGGTGTTGGTTTGTTAGCATTAGTAATGTTTATTGTTGTCGCTAAGGCTTTTCCTGATTCATTTTCAAACCGTGTTGATACATGGGAAAGTAGGTACGAAAGTTTTGTAAATGGTGAAGCTACCGAATCAGGCTATCAAATAGAGCGTTCAAAAATAGCTATTGCAACTGGTGGTATTGCGGGCAAGGGGGCAGGTAAAAGTGTTCAAAAGAATTTTTTACCACAAAGTTCCTCTGATTTTATTTTCGCAATTATTGTTGAAGAATATGGTCTTGTCGGTGGCGTATTGCTCATGTTTTTATTTTTGTTTTTGTTGTTTAGAATAGTAGTTATAGCTAATAGCAGTTCTACTACTTTTGGTACGTTGTTAGCCCTTGGTGTGGGCTTGCCAATTATTTTTCAAGCAATTATAAATATGGCGGTAGCTGTTGAGTTATTTCCTGTTACAGGTCAAAATTTACCTCTTATAAGTAGTGGTGGAACTTCTGCCTGGATGACCTGTTTGGCGATTGGTATAGTTTTGAGTGTTAGTAATAAAATGAACAAAAAGAGCTCAAATACTTTTGATATAGATGAAACTAATCCTTTAGAAATATTAAGTGGGCAATTATAGATTTATTCTTTCAGGTGGTGGAACAGGTGGGCATATTTACCCAGCTATTGCTATTGCCAATGAATTAAAAAAAAGATACCCAAAGGCAGCGTTTTTATTTGTTGGTGCCGAAAACAGAATGGAGATGGAAAAGGTGCCTATGGCAGGCTATACTATTATTGGATTACAGGTTGCAGGGTTTCAACGAAAATTTACTCTGAAAAATTTATCATTTCCTTTTAAATTAATCATGAGTTTGAAAAAAGCCGGAAAAATTGTTTCAGAATTCAAACCCGATGTTGTCATTGGTACCGGCGGATTTGCAAGTGGGCCTGTTTTAAAGGTAGCTTCTGGTAGAGGAATTCCATGTGTATTACAAGAACAAAATTCATATGCAGGTCTTACTAATAAGCTGTTGAAAGATAAAGTAGCTAAAATATGTGTGGCTTATGACGGTATGGATGCTTTTTTTCCAGCAGATCGTATCGTAAAAACGGGTAATCCAGTTCGTGGTAATCTTGCGGAGCTAAATTCTAGTAAAACTGATGCTTGTAGCTTTTATCAATTAAATGAAAGTAGTTCAACCTTGTTAGTTTTAGGAGGTAGTTTAGGTTCTAGAAGAATTAATCAACTAGTAGCATCAAATTTAGATCTTTTTAAAAGAAATGCTATTCAGGTCATTTGGCAATGTGGTAAGCTTTATTATGAACAGTATAAAGAATACCAATCAGAAACGGTTAAAGTAGTCGATTTTATGAATCGAATGGATTTTGCGTATACAGCTGCTGATATTATTATCTCAAGGGCTGGTGCAGGTTCGGTTTCTGAGTTAAGCATTGTAGGTAAGCCTACCATATTTATTCCTTCGCCTAATGTGGCCGAAGATCATCAAACTAAAAATGCAGAAGCTTTGGTAGCTAAAAATGCAGCTATTTTAATAAAAGAGAAGGATTTAGATACTGATTTTGAAATGGTGTTCGAAAATCTTTTTGGTTCAAAGACGAGACAATCAGAGCTAGCCGAAAATCTTAAAAAGTTGGCGCTGCCTAAAGCAACAGCTCATATTGTAGATGAAATTGAAAAACTTTTGACCAAATAGAATGAATTTAAATAACATACATAACGTTTACTTCATTGGTGTTGGTGGTATTGGTATGTCTGCATTGGCACGTTATTTTAAATTTATTAATAAGAATGTTGCGGGTTACGACAAAACAGAAACACCGCTAACGCAAAATTTGGTTCAAATTGGTATCGCCTTGCATTATACCGACGCTATTGAGGCTATACCAACCGAATTTTTAAATTCAGATACTACCTTAGTAGTTTACACGCCAGCGGTGCCAACAAGTCACTCTGAATATAGCTATTTTCTCAAGCATAATTTTGAGCTTAAAAAAAGATCTGAAGTTTTAGGTCTTATTACAAAAGATACCTTCTGTTTTGCGGTTGCAGGAACGCACGGTAAAACAACAACTTCAAGTATTTTGGCTCATCTATTAAATGCGTCTGGTGTTCCGTTAACTGCATTTTTAGGTGGTATTTCGGAAGATTTTGAAAGTAATTTTTTGTTAAAAGGAACTGATTTTTCAGTAGTTGAAGCTGATGAGTTTGATCGGTCTTTTTTAAGATTGTCTCCAAATGTAGCTTGTATTACATCAATGGATGCAGATCATTTAGATATTTATGGTAGTGGTGAAGCACTTGAAAAATCATTCATCGATTTTACAAACAGATTAAAACCCAATGGAAAATTGTTTGTTCGAAATGGTTTGTCGATTCAAGGAATTACATATGGTATTGATGATGATTCAGATTTTTGTATCAGAAACTTAAGAATAGAACATGGTGCCTACATATTCGATTTAGAAACTCCCGATACCACGCTATTATCGGTTAAGTTTAATAAACCCGGCCGTCATAATTTGCTAAATGCTTTGGTGGCCTTTGCAATGGCGGTTGAATCTAAAGCTCCTGTAGAGCTACTCGCGCAAGCATTGGCTACATTTAAAGGGGTAAAAAGAAGGTTTTCGTATCAAATAAAAACAGATAATTTTATTTTCATCGATGATTATGCTCATCATCCAACCGAAATTAATGCGGTATACGATGCTATTTCAGAGATGCATCCTAATAAAAAAATATTGGCAATTTTTCAACCACATCTCTTTTCAAGAACTAAAGATTTTGTAGCTGATTTTGCATTGAGTTTAGCGAAGTTTGATACTGTTTTTTTATTAGATATTTATCCTGCGAGAGAAGAACCTATAGCTGGCATTACTTCTGAATGGTTATTGGGTAAAATACAGAATAGAAATAAAAAACTGATTTCAAAAGCAAGTTTAGTTGACGAGATTAAAAAACAAAATACCGATGTTTTGGTAACCATGGGTGCTGGTGATATCGGTTTGCAAGTTGCAGAAATTAAAAAAGAGTTACAAGATGAAGATTAATTGGAATTACGTAAAGTTAATAACTCTAGTTATTGTGGTAATTGGCCTTTATGCATTCGCCGATTATAGAAGTAGGTCTAAAAATATCGCCCAAATAAACATCGAATTCGTTGGTGATCAAGGGCTTTATATAACCGAAGACGCGGTTAATAAATTGTTAATACAAAATTATGGTAGGGTAACTAATGTGCCGAAAGAAAAATTAGCTTTGAATAAAATAGAAAAGGTTATTGAGGCTAATAAAATGGTTAAAAAGGCTCAAGTTTATCTCTCTGTAGACGGCAAACTTGAGGCAAAAATCATGCAGCGAAAACCAATTGGGCGTATCGAAGGTGAAAATAAATTTTATTTAGACGATGAAGGCAAGCGTATGCCTTTTTCTATGAGTCATTCAGCTAGGGTTCCTATTATCACTGGTACAATTTCAGGCAAAAGTCTCGAAGATGTTTATGAAATTTTGAAGTATATCAATAAAGATAAGTTTCTTAGAAAAAATGTTATCGGAATTCATATACGAAAAGAAAGCAAGTATCAATTGCGGTTTAGAGTAGAGCAATTTGTGGTTAACCTCGGTGGAATTGATGGTCTTGAGGCAAAGTTTAACAATTTTAAAGCTTTTTATACAAAGGCAAATAGAGATAAAACTTTAGATAATTATAATGTCGTTAGTTTAGAGTTTAACAATCAAGTGGTGTGCACCAAAATTTAAATAAAAGAAATGGAACAGGGCAGTAATTCAAAAAAGCATAAAGTGAATTTAGAGGTTCAAGACATTAATTTTTCAGAGTATTCGGTAGGTCTCGATATTGGCACAACAAAAATTGTGGCTATAATTGGAAAAGAAAACGAGTATGGTAAAATTGAGGTTTTAGGTATAGGTAAATCTAAAAGTTTAGGTGTTCATCGTGGTGTAGTGAATAACATAACCCAAACAATAGCCTCTATTCAACAGGCAATTGAAGAAGCTCAAGCAAATGCAGGATTAAAAATTTCATCAGTTGTGGTGGGTATCGCAGGGCAGCATATACGAAGTCTTCATCATAGCGATTATATTACACGAGCAGATTCAGAAGAGGTAATTAATGACGAAGATTTAGAAAAACTATGTAGTCAGGTTTATCAATTGGTTATGCTGCCTGGTGAAGAAATTATTCATGTTTTGCCGCAGGAGTATAAAGTTGACGGACAAGCAGAGATAAAGCAGCCGATTGGTATGTATGGAGGTCGCTTAGAAGCGAATTTTCATGTAGTTGTTGGGCAAGTCTCATCAATTAAAAATGTGGCAAGATGCATTAAAAGTGCAGGTTTAGATTTAGGAAATATTACACTAGAACCACTTGCATCTGCAGACGCAGTGCTTAGTCAAGAAGAAAAAGAGGCTGGTGTTGCATTAATTGATATAGGAGGCGGCACCACAGATTTAGCAATATTTAAAGATGGAATTATTCGTCATACTGCGGTAATACCCTTTGGTGGTGGTGTAATTACAGAAGATATTAAAGAAGGTTGTTCAATAATAGAGAAGCAAGCCGAACTCTTAAAAATAAAGTTTGGCTCAGCTTGGCCAGGAGAAAATAAAGACAATGAAATTGTTTCTATTCCTGGTTTAAGAGGGCGAGAGCCTAAAGAAATTACCCTTAAAAATTTATCAAAAATAATTCATGCGAGAGTTGTTGAGATTATTGAGCAGGTATACGTGGAAATTAAAAACTACGGACATGAAGAGCAGAAGAAGAAATTAATTGCAGGTATTGTTTTAACAGGTGGCGGAAGCCAACTGAAACACTTAAAACAATTGGTGGAGTATATTACAGGAATGGATACCAGAATAGGTTATCCAAACGAGCATTTGGCCGGAGATTCAGATGAATTTATCGCTAGTCCGTTATATGCTACTGCCGTAGGTCTTTTAATGACTGCCTTAGAAAAAGGGCGTAAGCAGCCAGATACTACTGCAGATATCCAAGATAATTTAGATCAAACTAATATAGAAGATCAGGGGCTAAAGGGTAAGGCAGGTAAATTGGCGCCCAATGTTACAGATACAGATGAGTTCATTAATAAAGAAGCTCAAACAGAGAATAAGGTGGCTAAGAAAATGCAAAATCGAAAATCGGTTTTGGATAAATGGACAGAAAAATTAAAAGAATTTTTAGATAATGCCGAGTAGATAAAGGTAGAAGTTAAAACAAGAATAGTAAAACATAACCAGTAACAATATAAGCATGAGTAATAACACGGACTTTGAGGGAATATCATTCGATTTGCCCAAAAATAAAAGTAATGTAATAAAAGTAATAGGCGTTGGCGGCGGCGGTAGTAATGCAATAAACCACATGTTTCAAGCCGGTATTAACGGGGTTGATTTTGTAATTTTAAATACCGACTCTCAGGCATTAACTAACAGTTCTGTGCCAAACAAAATACAATTAGGCGTTTCTCTTACAGAGGGATTAGGAGCAGGTGCCAACCCTGAGGTTGGTGAACAAGCAGCAATTGAGAGTACCGAAGATATAAAAGCGATGCTCGACGTTACCACAAAAATGGTGTTTATTACAGCCGGTATGGGAGGGGGAACAGGTACTGGTGCTGCTCCTGTAATCGCAAAAATGGCAAAGGAAATGGATATCTTAACGGTAGGTATCGTAACCATGCCATTTCTTTTCGAAGGAAAAACGCGTTGTCACCAAGCTCAATTAGGGATAGAAAAACTTCGAAACAATGTTGACTCCTTAATCGTGATAAATAATAACAAGCTACGAGAAGTTTATGGAAATTTAGGCTTTAAAGCTGGTTTTTCAAAAGCAGATGAAGTTTTAGCAACAGCGGCGCGAGGCATTGCAGAAGTAATTACCCATCACTACACACAAAATATAGATTTACGTGATGCTAAAACGGTACTTTCTAATAGTGGTACTGCTATAATGGGATCCTCAATTGCAACAGGTTCTGGCCGTGCAAATGAGGCTATTATGAAAGCATTAGATTCACCTTTGTTGAATGACAACAAAATATCAGGGGCTAAAAATGTATTGTTACTTATTGTTTCTGGCTCGCAAGAGATTACTATTGATGAAATAGGAGAGATTAACGACCATATTCAAATTGAAGCAGGGCATAGCGCAAATATTATCATGGGTGTTGGTGAAGACCCAGAATTAGGAGAATCAATAGCAGTAACGGTAATAGCTACTGGTTTTGATATTGATCAACAAGATAATATAGTAAATACAGAAGCAAAAAAAATAATTCACACTTTAGAGGAAGGTCAAAAAGCAGTTAGAAATTTGACCGCTAAACCAGTTGTTCATCATTTGATTGAAGATGAAGCTGAGGTAAAAACAACTGATTTTAAGACGAATACGCTAAAGGATGATTTTGATGAAATGGATCTAATTCCTTCTACGAATTATATTAAAAACTTTAATGTTTTTTACGAGGAAGTAGCAGCGCAAAATGTATCTGAAGATGATTTCGTAATTATCAATTCAGACGAATCTATAAAGAAGTTGGATGTTGTAGATGCTGAAATAGTATCAGGCTACAAAGAGGAGCAAGATCAAATAGAAATGAGTTTTGATTTACCTTTAGCTTCAAATAAAGAGGAAGAAGTAGAAAATAGCATCATTTTTAATCTAGATGATGACTTGAGTAGCACTGAGGTTGAAGATCATGTAGAAGCTGTACCTGAATTAAAATCTGAAAGTAAGGGTGAAACTAGATATACGCTTGATGATTATATGGAGTTTGAAAACCAATTAACTAGCGCCCGATCAACACCAGATGAGGTACAGCCTAAAAATATAGAAAAAGATTTGGTTTTTGAAAGCAAAACGGTAGCTGTTGAAGAGCAAGCAGATGCAGTTGAACCTATTGACCCAATGGAGAGTCCACTCGAAGATTTGTTACGTCAAAGGGCAGATGTGCGAAGAAGAAAACTAAAAGATTTTAATTATAAATTTCAAAACAATTTAAATAATATTGATGAAATTGAGAAAGAGCCAGCCTATAAGCGCAAAGGTGTAAGCTTAAATGAAAGAATAAACGAGAAAAGAGTCTCTAGAACTACGCTTGGAGAAGACAGTAATAATGAAATACAATTACGTTCTAATAATTCTTTTTTACACGATAATGTAGATTAAAATAACATCAATGGTTATTACATTTAAACCCGAAAATTAATTAAATTTTCGGGTTTATTTTTTATCTTTGCCATCTGTAAAAAAACTGTCGCGATGAGCTTACAAAAGCAAGTTATGGAAAAGATGAAGTTAGCAATGAAATCTAAAGATAAAGTAGCTTTAGAATCATTGAGAGCTATTAAGTCTGCTTTGCTGTTGGCACAAACCGAAACAGGCTCGGGAAGTGAAATTAGCGAAGATGCAGAAATTAGCTTGATTCAAAAATTAGTCAAGCAACGTAAGGATAGTGCAGCCATTTTTATAGAACAAGGTAGAGAAGACTTGGCAGCGCCAGAATTAGAACAGGTTGCGGTTATTGAGCAATTTTTGCCGCCGCAGTTAAGTGAAGAAGATGTTGAAGAACACGTGGTAGCTGTTATAGCACAAGTAGGGGCCTCTGGAATGAAAGATATGGGTAAGGTAATGGGTCTTGTGTCAAAGAAATTAGCAGGTCAGACAGACGGTAAAACGATATCGACCATAGTAAAGAGAAATTTAGTTTAAAAATAAAGTAAGGCCGCGTGGCGCAACTGAATAGCGCATCAGATTTCGGCTCTGAGGGTTGGGGGTTTGAATCCCTTCGCGGTCACTAAATAAACACCTTAATCATCTGGTTTTCAGATTTTTAAGGTGTTTTTAGTTTGTAGAGAAATCAATAGGTGTCAAAATTAATGATGCTAATTTAGCGATATAGCTATTATAGGTGCTTATCCCTGATTGGAATATTCAAAAGCTAGAGCAACTTTTACCCAACTATTTTAACGAAAACATTAGTATGTAGTTCCTCGGAGGGATACGGCAATATCACTTACAAAACAGTATATGGTTTTGTTCATCCAATAAGATGAATTAAATGTCTAAAAATCAATATATTGAATTGCTTTTGATACGCACCGGGCAAGTGTATTTTTTAAAGCCTAACCCGTGCATGCATAAACGTACAAGAATAAAAAACCACACGTATTAGGTGTGGCTTTTTTGATTAGTTTAAAAAACTTAATTCTTATATCGTTTCTTGTTTGCTTTCCTCTTCTTTTAGGTTTTTAACTAATTCAAGAGCATCTGGCACGACGTCACTACAAAGTACGATTAATGCACCGTCAATAGCATTGTCAACGGCGTAATGTATCGCTTTTTGTTCTGAAGGAATAATAGTGATTTTCTTTTCAGGATGTTTAGATTTAATTCCCTTTTTAATCATCTTAATTAGCTCTTCTTCAGTCTTACCGCGTAAATTTTTATCTTGTCTAATAATGATTTCGTCGAACATTTCTGCTGCAATCTCTCCCATCTCATTGTTGTCTTCTATGCGTCTATCACCTATACCTGCAACAATTCCTATTTTAATAGTGGCATCAATTTCGCTAATAAAATGTTGAAGAGCTCTCATACCAGCAGGGTTGTGCGCATAATCTAATAAAACCTGAAATTTCTTAAACTTAAAAAGATTTAACCTACCGGGAGTTTGTGCTGCTGACGGAATAAAAGTTCCTAAAGCCGCTTTCATATCTTCAATACTTATTCCTTTTATATTGGCACTAATTATTGCAGGAAGTATGTTTTGAATCATAAACTTCGCTTTGCCACCAAAGGTCAATGGAATATTTTTTGCTTTCATAATTCGCATTTTCCATGAACCTCTGCATATGGTTACGTAGCCATTTTCATAAATAGCGGTAATGCCTCCTTTTCGTTGTAATGCCTGTATACGAGGGTTGTTTTCATCCATAGAGAATAAAGCAACATTACATTTTAATCCTTTGCGCATCTCATATACCAAGTCGTCATCAGCATTTAAAATGGCATAACCATCAGGTAGTACCGTTTCTGGTACAACACCCTTTACTTGAGCTAATTGTTCAATGGTATGAATACCTTTTAGTCCTAAATGATCAGCAGATAGGTTGGTGACAATACCAATATCACAATTAGAGAAACCTAATCCGGCACGCAATAGTCCGCCCCGTGCACATTCAAGTACAGCAAAATTTACAGTAGGGTCTTTTAGTACAAATTCGGCACTTTGTGGTCCGGTACAATCTCCTTTCATTAACAAGCGATTTTGAATATAAACGCCATCACTAGTAGTATAGCCTACTCGGTAGCCACTCATTTTAGCCATATGAGCGATTAATCTGCTAGTAGTAGTTTTACCGTTTGTTCCCGTTATAGCAACAATTGGTATGCGACCGGTATCGCCTTTTTGTGGAAACAGTTTATCTACCACAGGTGCGGCTACGTTTCTTGGTAGTCCGGTGGTAGGTGCTAAGTGCATTCTAAAACCAGGGCCGGCATTTACTTCTAATACGGCACCTCCTGTTTCTGACAATGGTTTACTTATATCAGTAGTCATAATATCAATACCGCAGATATCTAAATCTATAATTTTAGAAATTCTTTCTGCCATAGATACATTTGCTGGGTGAACAATATCGGTAACATCTTCAGCTGTTCCGCCTGTACTTAGGTTTGCGGTGTCTTTTAAAATAAGCCGTTCCCCATCTTTTAAAACAGAGTCCACGGTATAGCCAGCATCGGCAATGATAGTTTTAGTGAGATTGTTTATTGATATTGCTGTAAGTACTTTTTCATGACCGTAGCCTCTACGAGGATCTTTGTTGGTTTCTTCAATTAATTCTTTAATGCTAGATGAACCATTTCCGATAACATGCGCCGGAGTTCGTTTGGCACCTGCCACAAAAACGTTATTGATAACTAAAAGGCGGTAGTCTTCACCGGTAATATATTTTTCAATTATTACACGTCTTGAAACTTCTTTTGCTTGGTTAAAGCCCTCTAGTGCATCTTCATAGTTGTTGATATCTACCGTAATTCCTCGGCCATGATTACCATCAATTGGCTTAATTACCAAAGGATAACCAACATAACGACAAGCCTCTTTTAAGCTGCGCTCTCTGCTGATGATATCACCTCTTGGAACCTCAATTTCTGCTTGCTCTAATAAAAACTTAGTATCTTCTTTGTCGCAAGCTAACTCTACTCCAATACTACTTGTTTCACTTGTAACAGTTGCTTGAATTCTTTTTTGATTTGCTCCATAGCCTAATTGGCATAAAGAATATTTATTTAATCGTAGCCACGGAATGCCCCTACTAACTGCTTCTTCAACAATAGATCCGGTACTTGGCCCTAAACGTTCTACTTCTCGTAGTTCTCTCATTTTTTGCAAATCTTCTTCAAGATCATATTCCTTTCCAGAAATAAGCGCTTCGCAGATTGCTACTGCAGCTTTTGCGGCATAGCGACCAGCATTTTCTTCTAAATAAGAGAATACAACGTTATACACTCCTTTTTCACCATAGCCTCTTGTTCGACCAAAACCAGTATCCATACCAGCTAGGGTTTGAATTTCTAATGCGATGTGCTCTACAACATGCCCCATCCAGGTGCCCTCATCTACACGCATAAAAAACCCACCTTCGCAACCTTCAGAACAACGATGAGATAACATACTAGGAAACATGGTTTTTAGCCGGTCAGAAAAACCTGGTATTTTATCGGATGGATGTTCCTCCATATCCTGGAGATCTAAAACCATTACTATAAGCTTATGTCTGCGAATTGACCAAAAGTTTGGTCCTCGCATTGCATTTATTTCTCTTATTCTCATATTCGGAGGGTATTAGTTTGGTGAATTTTTAAATATATAACAATTTATTGAACGATAAGCGTATTTTTACATTCTAAATGATGATAATATGAATTTTAAAGGCACATTGATACCTATTGGAGGTAATGAGGACAAGGGAATAGATACTATGGAGGTGAATAATTTGGAGTTCATTGGAGAAGGTATTTTGGCGCGAGTAGTTCGTGAAAGTGGGGGTGAAGATGCATTAATTGTTGTTATACCTACTGCTTCGAGTATACCTGATGAGGTTGGTGAAAACTATTTAACTGCATTTGGTAAATTAGGCTGCACAAACACACAGGTTTTAGATTTGCGAAAGCGAGAAGAATCAGAATTTGAACCGCATATAGCACTCATTAAAAAAGCTGATTGTGTTATGTTTTCTGGTGGCGATCAGTCAGAAATAACTAAAAAGATTGCAGGTACCACAATACATAAAATTCTTTTAGATAGGTATAAAAATGATTCTATTGTTATTGCAGGCACAAGTGCTGGCGCCATGTGTATGAGTAAAGAAATGATTATAGGCGGTAGTAGCAAAGAGTCATTTATTAAAGGAGCTGTAGCTATGGGTGAGGGTATGAGCTTTATACCAGACCTTATTATTGATTCTCATTTTATTCGAAGAGGCAGATTTGGGCGGCTTGCCGAAGCTATTGCTATACACCCCAATCTTTTGGGAGTAGGCCTAGCAGAAGATACTGGTCTCGTTATAAAAAATGGTAATAGTGTAGAGGTTATTGGTTCAGGTATGGTTATTCTTTTTGATGCGTCTAAACTAAAGCATAATAACCAGAAAATACTATCAGATGGAGCCCCAATGTCTATATCCAACTTAAAGACACATATTTTAGCCAATGGAGATCGATTTAATATTAAAAAAAGAAAAATAAAGGTTTTGCCTTTAGACGCTCCTTTTGTTTAGGTCTTATAGATCATAATTCCTTCGTTTTTGGTTGATGTTTTAAACGCACGATACATACCTTCAGTATTGAAAGGCATAGCGATGTTTCCATATGCGTCCACGGCAATTAGTCCGCCGTCACCACCTATTTCTAAAATTCTTTTTTGAATAACTTCTGTGGCGGCTTCAGATATTGACATGCCTTTATACTCCATTAAACAAGAAACGTCATATGCAACAACTCCTCTAATAAAATATTCTCCGCTACCGGTACAAGATACTGCACAGGTTTTGTTGTTGGCGTAATTACCCGAACCAATCATAGGGCTATCACCAACACGTCCATAGCGCTTATTCGTCATGCCTCCAGTTGAGGTTGCTGCAGCAACATTACCTTTGGTGTCGCAGGCTACAGCACCAACAGTACCAAATTTTGAATCTTTTTTTACGGAATGGTCTAGTTGAAAACTATCTGTATCTCTAATATCTAACCACTGTTGATGACGAAGTTCATCAAAAAAATAAGTTTTTTCTTCTAGCGAATAGTTCATTTCTTTAGCAAAGCGCAGCGCTCCTTCACCAGCTAAAAAAACGTGGTCACTTTTTTCCATGACATCTTTTGCGAGATTAATAGGGTTTTTAATTCCTGTAATCAATGAAACGGCACCTGCATTTAGATTTTTGCCGTCCATAATCGCAGCATCCATTTCATGTGTGCCATCTGCGGTAAACACACTACCTTTTCCTGCGTTAAATAATGGCGAATCTTCTAATGATATTACAGCTTGGTTTACGGCATCAATAGCTGTTCCTTCTTGTTCTAAAACTTTGTAGCCTATTTGTAAAGCTTTTTGCAACGCTTTTCTATAAGAAGTTTCTTTTTCTTTGGTCATCATACCTTTTACCAAAGTACCTGCGCCACCATGTATGGCTATTGAGAATTTGCTCATCTATTTATGTGTCTTTTTTTTGTTCAAAATTGCTTTCACAATTAATTTTGCATGTACGCGAGAGTTCTCAATAAACCATTTATGAGTTTCTAGACCACCACAAATAACACCAGCTAAATAAAGTCCAGTAACATTAGATTCCATTGTATTTTGGTTGTATTTCGGAAGCCTTTTCTCATCCATCGATAATTGAACACCGAGTTCTTTTAAGAATTTAAAATTTGGTCTGTATCCGGTTAGTGCTAAAACAAAATCGTTTTCAATGCTTATAGTTTTACTAAACTGTTCTATAATTATACGTTCCTCTTTAATTTCTTTTACCTGAGCATTATAATAAGCTTTTATACTACCTTCCTCTATACGATTAATAACATCTGGTCTTACCCAATATTTTACGCGTTTGCCAACTTCTGCACCTCTTATGATTAAACTAACTTCAGCTCCCTTGCGATAGCATTCTAGGGCAGCATCAATCGCCGAATTACTTGCGCCAATAACGGCTAATTTTTGCCGGGCGTAATAATGAGGATTATCGTAGTAATGAGAAACTTTTGCTAATTCTTCACCTGGTACAATTAACTTATTGGGTATATCATAAAAGCCGGTTGCTAAAACTATATTCAAAGATGAATATGTAGCTTTATTAGAAACAATTGAGAATAAATGTCCTTTTTTAGTAACCCGATTTACTCTTTCAAAGAGGTTGATATTTAGTTTGTTTGATGTTACAATTCTACGAAAGTATTCTAATGCTTCATCGCGTTTTGGTTTCGACTCTTTACTAATGAAAGGTATGTTTTCAATCTCAAGTTTTTCTGATGACGAGAAAAACTGCATGTTTGCGGGGTAGTTAAACAGCGAATTTACGATAGTTCCTTTTTCTAAAATGAGGTAATTAAGGCCATTTTTTTTTGCGGCTAGTCCACAAGCAATACCGATAGGTCCGCCTCCAATAATTACAAGATCAAATGATGATTGTATCACCCTGCAATTTTTTTAAGGTCATAGATAGTTTGTGTGGGATTCTCGCTTTTAAATACAAAACTACCCGCAACTAATATATTAGCTCCTGCGCCTACAAGTGCTTGGGCGTTTAAAGCGGTAACACCTCCGTCAATTTCTATAAGTGTTTTCGCCTTTTTTTTAAGAATAAGATCTTTTAAAGCCTTTGTTTTAGAATACGTATTTTCTATAAAAGATTGTCCGCCAAAACCAGGATTTACACTCATCAAACAAACCACATCAATATCATTAATTATATTTTCAAGAAGTTGAACGCTTGTATGCGGGTTTAAGGCGACGCCAGCTTTCATACCCTCTTTCTTAATGGCCTGAATGGTGCGATGTAAATGGGTGCAAGCTTCGTAATGAACGCTGAGAATGTTTGCGCCTAGTTCAGCAAAATGTTTGATGTATCGATCAGGATCTACAATCATTAAATGCACATCTAAAGGTTTGGTTGCATGTTCAGCAATAGCCTTAATTACAGGCATTCCATAAGAAATGTTGGGAACAAAAACACCATCCATTACATCAATATGATGCCAATCTGCAGCACTATTATTCACCATTTCTACATCTTTTTGTAGGTTACCAAAATCGGCTGCCAATAATGAAGGTGCAATTTTTGTAGTATTCATTTCTAAGAAGGCTTAAACATTTATAGCAAAAGTAATGAAATGCTTTGGTACTTAACCATCGATTTTTTTAGGTGCCAGTTATTTTTTTGTACCATCTTTAGGGCTTTGTATTTTAATGTTTTTTGTTTTTGATTGATTTTATAACGGTTTTTCAGCTATAATTTCTACCATTAAACAAGTGCATATTGATGCATCTTTAAGCTGCTCTAGCTCTTCTAATTCTGCCAAAGCTGCGTTTGCTTCTTCTTGTGATAAATAGTTTTGCAGAACTAATCTTGGAAAGTAGCTCTGAAAAAATGTTTTTGGCCATTGCCAAATTCCGTTCTCAGGGGTTGCAATTTTCAGCATCGGCCGAAAACTAGTTATACTCATACCGATATCACCAAGAATTTTAGGTAAATATCTACCTATATCTATTTCAGAATCAGAATCTTTGAAGCTTTTTAATGCGCCCGAAATTGCTTTTGAAAGGTTTTTCTTTCTTGGTTCAGTTTGTAAGCTCGACCAATCGTAGTATTCTTGGATAACCATTTTGCCACCGGGAAGAAGTGCATCCGAAACCATTTTTAAAACTTTTTTTGGCTCTGGAACCCATGCCAAAGCCCATCTGCAATACATACCGTCTAAGCTTTCTGGTTTTAATTTCATCATATTAAAATCGCCAGTAAAAGTCTCAATATTTAAGTTGTGAGTCTGTGCAATATTCTCTAAAAAAGATATATAGTTTGCAGACTTATCAATACTGATAACTTTACCTTTTTGACCAACTAAATAGGCTAGTTCTTTGCTACAAAACCCGGGACCGCAACCGAGGTCTAAAATGGTTTGCTCAGGTTTAAAATTAGCTAGGCGCCATCCTTTTTGTGCTTCTTCAGCCCATACTTGGTGTTGCACTCCTAGTCTAAAAAGTTCTTGCTTGTCTGTACCTAAAATATAATCTTCTTCTTCTTTCAAAATTATGGTGATTTAGTTTTGCTATATAGTATGCTGTTCTCGTTGCCGCCAGCTTCTAAAAAAGTAAAAAGCTCTTTAATTTCCGTTTTGTTTAATCGGTTTAGTAGTCCCGATGGCATTGGTGACAATGGCGACGCTTCTTTTTTTAGGATCTCGGTTTTTAATAATTCAACCGTATGGCTTTCGTTGAATGGATTTGGTGATAAAATAATCTTTTCCTTGGTTTCAGATTTTATGCGTCCCGATATCTTCTTTCCATCTTTTAAATGAAACAAGGTGTTTACGTATTGATCTGAAATTTCATCATTTGGGCTATAGGTAGCAAACATCATTTCATAGGTATTGAATTTAGTATGTGCTTGGGTTAAATCGGGGCCGATAGCGGCTCCTTCTCCACGTATTCTATGGCAAAGAATGCACATACCGGCTTTAAAGGCGCGCTTCCCTTTAGCAAAGCTTGCTTGATGGTCTTGAAAGGTGTCTCCCCAAATAATTTCTCCAAGGTCATCTCCGCTATATTCATCTCCAGGCCCAATAGGTTGAGGTAATGTGGCAATTACAGTAGAAGGTGAATATACACCTGATATTTTTTCAAAATATTCTTTTTCATCTTCGGGTACATTTTTCATGGCTGCTAACCGTACATTCTCCATACCTGGCTTAAAGCTCAAGCCACCTTGGGTGTTTAATGCATCATAAAACCAGTTAAAGTATTTTGTTCGTGATTCTTTAGTCCATCCCTTTTTTGCATGACTTAATAGAACTCCATAATATATGGCTTCGCTTGGGGGCATTTTCGATAAAATCTCTCTAATTAAGGGACCGTATTGTTCGCTTCGCTCTGTAATTTCTTTAGATAAAAAATCGTTTGAAAGACGGGTTCCAGCTTTAGTGTGCTTTTCTAAGAGCGCTATAAGAATAGTGGTAATACCTTCAGTATCTAAGTAAAGTAACACTTGACTTAATTCACGATTCATTTCATTTTTGGTG
The DNA here is from genome assembly GCA_947486785.1 of uncultured Flavobacteriaceae bacterium. GTDB lineage: Bacteria > Bacteroidota > Bacteroidia > Flavobacteriales > Flavobacteriaceae > Maribacter_C. The sequence continues at coordinate 136,587 of CANKUU010000007.1, forward strand.
TGCGGAAAGTGTTTTTTAAGTTGATTTTTTAAAACTATTTTATTTTTTTCATTTGGTGGTCCCATTCTAATAAATAGTAATTCATAGCTTCTTAAAAGGTTTAATTGTTGCTGTGTTGACAATTTGATTAGCTCAATTGAAGATAATTTTTCAATTATCTTGGCTTGTAAAGATTTACTAGCTTGTCGTGCTAGTCCAATACTTGCTTCAATTATTTTTTCTGGTACTTTTTCTTTTAAGAATAATGGTAACCATTGTGCTATGGGCTGATGCTCTAGGGCAATACGTGCAGCATATCGTATATGTCGATCTTTGTGGTCTAAGTTGTCCCATGCTAAAGCTATTGCTTCAGTAGAAATAGTGGCATGGTAGTTTTCAATTTTTTCGCGTAAATCACGTAGGTTTTTAGCCTCAATATTTAATTTTTCCGGCATCTCTTTTATCTCAGAACCCGTATACCGCAGCCTAAATAAATGTGAGCTTAATCTACGTCCGCCTGAAGAAAAGTAAAGGTTACCATCAAAACCAGCAATTATATCTGTTAGGGGTAGAGGGGTACCCGATAAAAATTCTTTTCGTTCTGCGGTATAGCTACTTCCTTTTGGTTTAAGATTCGCAAAGTATAGCGTTCCAAAACTCCAATCCATAACAAAAAGGCCATTTTTGTAACTTTTTGGAAAATTTAATTTGTGTCCTGAAAGAATTCCTGTTGGAGAACCTTGTTCTAAATTGTGAATAGCAGGAAGTGCGTCGGGGTAATAGCTGGGCCATTTTCCAGAGCCAGTTCGCCATCCATATTCGCTACCACTGGTAACATGACAAATACGAGTTGGTCGATACCAAGGCATGCCAATATCCCATTCCATGTCAGCATCATAGGTAAAAAGCTGCCCATGCTTGTTAAAGGCCAAATCAAAGGGATTTCGATATCCGGCAGAAACTAACTCCCAAGCTGTACCATCTGCATTAAATTTACAAATCCATCCTCCAGGGGCTTTAATATTGTTTGCATGTCCACGAGCATCTAAATATGGTTTAAATAAATTGTCTTCACCCCAATTACTGGGTAATCGACTATTTTTCTTTAAAAGCTCTGGTAATAGGGTATGATTACCGGCAATAAAGTAAATTTCTTTTCCATTAGGCGAAAGCTCCAAACTGTGAGGTCCATGCTCACTATATCCTTCTAGTTTAAGTAGCATTTTTACTTGATCTAACACCCCATCTTTATTGGTGTCGGTAATGCGATAAATACCACTACCATTTTCTTTTTCGTCAGGTATATCATCGTTCCATTTTTTATTTACTGCAACATAAAGGCTGTTAAAGGCCCAAAGCATGCCCTGTGCATCGCCTATTTCTAAATCAAGAGTATGTACAGCTGATGCTTTTAGCTTTTCATTAATTTTAGGAGATTTAAAATAATAGATTTTACCATATTGGTCGCAGGCATAAATAATGTCTTTTGGGCCCTGAGCCAATGCAACCCAAGATCCTTGGTTATTTTTACTTGGTTGGTATAGATCTTCTAAAACAAAGCCTTCAGGAATCTTAAATTCAATGTCTATTATTTTTTCTTTCGATTTTGATTGTTCTACATCATTGGAACAAGAAGATAGAACAAAACATAAGAAAATTATGGTAGTAGCGATTTTATTCATCTCGGTGATAAAAATTTGCTTGTCATTAAAAATAGTAAAAATTAGGCTATTTTAACAGCATTAATAAGGTTTATGGGTTTGGGTTTACCCTTAGTTTTTAAAGTTTAATGATATACTATATTTAGCTCAAGCATATGATTTATGTAAACCTTACCTTGGAGTTACGATAAGATAGTGTTGCGGTAATTTTTATTACTATTAGCCCTTTCGCTTTAGGTGTAAAAAAAAATTGCTAACGATTAACTATGTAATTGGCGTAGTCCTTCATAAACAACAATACCAACTGAATTTGCTAAGTTTAAACTGCGAATATGTTGGCTGTAAAGCGGAATTTTGAAGAGTTGGGTTGACGCTTTTTTTAGTACAGCATTTGATAAGCCTACAGATTCTTTTCCAAAAATTAAAAATAAATCATCGCGGTAGTCTATGGTCCAATGATTTTTAATGGCATGACTAGAGAAGAAAACCATACGTTGGTTGGCTTGAATTTCGAAAAATTCTTCGATACTTTCATAAATACTTACCGAAAGGTGTTGCCAATAATCAAGCCCGGCTCTTTTAAGACGTTTGTCGTTTATTTCAAAACCAAATGGTTTTACTAAATGAAGATGTGAGCCAGATGCCAAAGCTAATCTGCCAATGTTACCAGTGTTATTTGGTATTTCGGGTTCAATAAGAACAATGTTAAACGCCATTATTTTTTAATAGATTGTAAATACAAGTGTTCTACTTTTTCTCTTGCCCAAGGTGTTCTTCGCAGAAATTTTAAACTTGATTTTATGGTAGGATTACTTTTAAAGCAATTTATATTGATCTGCCCAGCAAGGTCTTCCCAAGTATATTTTGCGGTAAGATACTCTAAAATATCAACTAATTTAACGCCATGTAGTGGGTTGTTTGGCTGTTCTTGTTTTTTATTCATAATGTAACTAAAAAGTTTAAACTTACAACTACTTAGAGGAATAGCAAAAACTTCTTAAAAGGTTCTTTTGTTGAACATGCACTAATTTTTACTTGTACATGCTAGACGCTTAAAAGTATATAATTCTACTAAATTAATGACGCGTTTTACTACATATTATAGCCTGAAAATGAAAAGGCGTAAAGTTTATTGTATTTAAATTAATGTTTAATTTTTTATTCATCGTTACACAAAAGCGGTGAACGGAATTATGTAAAATGACAAAACTCCGGTAATCAGCCGGAGTTTATTCATCAATCAAAAAACGAACAGTCATGATATACTGTTGTTACTTTCAAAATTACAATATATATGCCAAATTTCCAATTTAGGTTTAATTTAACACTTATTGATTGTCTTTTTTTAACCTAAGTATGTTTTTAATATTTTACTTCTTGACGTGTGCTTTAATCTGCGAATCGCTTTTTCTTTAATTTGACGAACTCTTTCTCTTGTTAGCTCGAAAGTTTCACCAATTTCTTCTAAGGTCATCGAATGCTGTCCAGCTAAACCAAAATATAAGCGAATAACATCGGCTTCTCTTGGGGTTAAAGTTTCTAAAGCACGCTCAATTTCAGTACGTAAAGATTCGTGTAGTAATTCACGATCTGGATTTGGCGATTCACCACTACGAAGCACATCATACAAATTAGAATCTTCCCCAGCTATTAAGGGAGCATCCATAGATACGTGACGTCCAGAATTTTTTAATGACTGTTTTACGTCTGCAACGGTCATATCTAATTCTTTTGCAATTTCTTCGGCAGAAGGCATTCGTTCATGCGCTTGCTCTAGAAAAGCAAAAGTTTTGTTTATTTTATTTATTGAACCAATTTTGTTCAATGGTAAGCGAACAATACGAGACTGTTCAGCTAAAGCTTGTAAGATAGATTGACGAATCCACCATACAGCGTAAGAGATAAATTTGAAACCACGTGTTTCATCAAAACGTTGTGCCGCTTTTATCAATCCTAAATTTCCTTCATTGATTAAGTCGGGCAGAGTAAGGCCTTGGTTTTGGTACTGTTTGGCTACGGATACTACGAAACGAAGGTTGGCTTTTGTGAGTTTTTCAAGAGCGATCTGGTCGCCTGCCTTGATTCTTTGTGCCAATTCTACTTCTTCGTCTGCGGTAATTAAGTCAACTTTTCCAATTTCTTGTAAGTACTTGTCCAAAGATGCGGTCTCTCTATTAGTGACCTGTTTTGTAATTTTAAGTTGTCTCATGTAAGAGGATTAAATTGATATGCGATAGATTGCATATACTTATACGTAGATTTTTTTAAAATGTTACAAATTGACAAAATAAAGTTGTTTTTTTCGATGAAAACCCTGCAATTAGTACTAAACTCGTCTTAACTTTTTAGAAACCGATAATTATAGCTGTTGTGTTGTAATGAAGTCTGTTTTTGTTGCATAACCATAGCTGCGGAACTTTAGTATGCCAAACTTATGGCACAAGTTCCATAATTTATAAGTAAAAAAAATAAGATGCATTCGCTATTTATTTAGGGCGCCTCACCTTCCAAGGGCTTTTTTTCAACAGCCAATCAATATTGCCTTCCCATTGATCGGGTAAGTTCCATGTAAAGAGTGGGTCTCTCATCTCAGTAAATATTTTCTTCCCTTGCTTATAAATTTCGAGTCTGGTTACTGTTTGGATTTTTTCATATTGCGAAATATCAACGTCCCAGTAGCCTGAAGGTGGTACCTCGTAAATTTCTTCAGAGTAATAAGCGTCGCCATATTCATTAATTTCTACTGTTTCTTTTACAACAACTCCGCCTTCTGAAGTTTGTACATAACGGTCATTTGCTACTATTTTTTCATCAAAAGAATACTGAACGCTGCCACAAACGATGGTTCCAGCACCGAGAATTTTGCCCAACTCATCCATGTCATAAGTTTCTAACGAACGATAATCTACTTTTGCTTTTCTAAGGTAGCTTATAGTTTTTCTGTTGTCTAGTACTTCTAAATCTGATGCGCTAATTAACCTGTTTACTACATATTCTTGTGCTTGCAACCCTTTTCTGCCTAAGCTTTTGCCAGATTTTCCATCATAAAAATCAAAGGGTATTACAGCAACTAAATTTTCGTTAAAAGGGGGGTGGGTATACACTTGGGCTTTTTTTTTCGTTTTGTTTTCTGAAATACCAAATTTTAATATTTCACCGTTGGCATATTTTATACGACGTATTTTGGCTGTAGCTAATTCATATGTTTTTTCATCATCAGATTTTTGATATTGTATACGTGTATCGCCTACCAGCGTAACTTTGGCTTCAATAATATCATCATCAACAGTTAATATAATATCACTTTTTTGTGCTTGTGTTAAATGGCACATGAATAGTATAAGTAAGTAACTTAATACTGACTGCTTTTTTACTTTGTTTTTCATTTTAATGCTTTTTGGGGGTTAAAAAGGGTTCTTGTTGAATAAAATGATTTTGTCTTCTACAATTGCTTTTCGGTATTTTTTTATTGGATATAGCAATGATATAATTTCACTATTTAAAGGATGATGATTAAACTTCCGGCGTAGATTTTATGTTTATTTTAGGGACAAGGTAATTGGAAAATGATTTAGATTAATTCACTTCTTGATGCGGCTAAAATATACTTTTTGTACGAGTTTAATCGGTTTTGATTGAATTACTTAGGTTATCTAATTTTTTAAAGTAATGAAGCAGGGGTCTCTTAATTCTATAATGCTAGAGTTATTTGTTGCTGGTGTAGATGTTGGTGTTGGTGTTCATTTTAAGTACATTTAGCACAGACTTTGTAGTTGCTATTTACGGCCGAATTTATTGTTTATGTCATTGAATTTTAGATGTGTATAAAAAAGTGGATTTTCACCATGAAACTTATTTGGTACTTTTATTAAACAGTCTTTATCTATGTTTATAATCTATATCTCAGGCCAATTTGTACATTGAAAAGGTAAGGAGTATTACTAGTATTATTTTTGTAAAATTTTAGTTGTAGCTTAAAAATAGATTCAAATTGAAGCTGAAAGGATTCGTTAATCTTGTAGTAGGTGTCCAAACCTATATGTATGCCAAGGCGGCTATCAGAATATGAATCGTTTGAACCTAATAATGTCAAAGGAAGGTTTACATTATTTGCATATATACTATTGTTAGTAGCGTATCTAATACTGATGCCAGCAATTGCATTCACGCTTAATTGATTGTTTTTTACCATCGCATAGCTTGCTTCAATAGGCATTTCAAAGTGACTTAATTTTTCAGTCAACATGATTTCTTCAGTTTTGGTAAACATATTTGAAAATAGTGTATGTGACTTTTTCTGTAAATCGTATGTTTCTGTAAATGTTTCTTTTTCTCCTTATGTTCCTGCTGTTTTAACTACTGAAGTTTCTATATCTTTCTTTGCTATTGTCAAAAAAAATACTCCGTGGCTATGATTCTACAATAACTTATTTGCCTCGGTAAAATGAAAAGTAAATTTTATTAAATGCTAGATTTAAAAAAATGCAAGTGTGTGTTTTTAATTGACTAATTATAAAGAATTAACTTTAAAAGAATACATAGAAAATCTATCAAAAAAAATAAAATTATAAGAGTTTATATGGTTTTAATGCGATGCTAAATATTTGTACAACTAAGGATATACTTGTTTGTTGAGAAGTAAATGTTATAGGTAGGTTTTATCAAATTATTATAACAAAAAGCCTCAATATTTCTATTGAGGCTTTAATGTAGTTATAGAAAAGAGTACTTAATCTCTTCTTGGTTTACGATCTCTATTTCTATCGTCTCTGCCTCTGCTACGATCACGATCATTGCTTTTACGCGGTGGCCTTTCAACATAACCCTCAGGCTTTTCTAATAATGCTTTACGAGAAACTTTCTCTTTACGGGTTCTAGGGTCAGTTCCTAAATATTTTACTTCGAACTCATCACCCATATTTACAACATCAGAAACATTTTCTGTGCGTTCCCATGCTAACTCAGATACATGTAATAAGGTCTCGTTGCCGGGAGCATCAAGATATTCTACTACAGCACCAAAATCTAACATTTTAATTACTTTAACTTTATAGGATTGATTCATTTGAGGTTTAAACATCAAAGAGTCAATCTTCGTTAATACAGCATCAATACCATCTTGATCGGTGCCTAATATTTCAACAATACCTTCTTCAGTAACAGGGTCTTCATTGATTACAATGGTAGTACCTGTCTCTTTTTGGAGTTCTTGAATTACTTTTCCGCCAGGACCAATAAGAGCACCTATAAATTCATTAGGAATAGTACGGGTCACCATTTTCGGAGAATGAGGTTTCACTTCTGAGGCCGGTGTAGCGATGGTATCGGTTAATTTTGTCAAGATGTGTAAACGACCAGCTCTTGCTTGTTTTAAGGCATTAACCAGAATTTCATAAGAAAGTCCTTTCACTTTAATGTCCATCTGACAGGCGGTAATTCCGTCTTCAGTACCAGTTACCTTAAAATCCATATCACCTAAGTGATCTTCATCACCTAAGATGTCAGAAAGAACCGCATAGTTTCCAGAATCAGCATCAGAAATTAAACCCATAGCTATACCAGAAACGGGTTTTTTTAATTGAACACCAGCATCCATCATTGCCATTGTGCCAGCACAAACCGTAGCCATCGAAGAAGAGCCATTTGATTCTAGTACCTCCGAAACAACCCGAACAGTATACGGGCAATCCTCTGGCACCATTCCTTTTAAAGCACGTTGTGCTAAGTTACCATGGCCTACCTCTCTTCGAGATGTACCGCGTATTGGTCTTGCTTCACCAGTACAAAAAGGAGGGAAGTTGTAATGTAAATAAAAATTTTCTTCTCCTTCGTGCGACGGCATGTCTATTTTGTTCGCATCTCTAGAAGTACCTAGTGTAACTGTCGCTAATGCTTGAGTTTCTCCGCGTGAGAAAATGGCAGAACCGTGTGTAGAAGGAAGGTAGTCGATCTCACACCAAATCGGGCGAATTTCATCGGTCTTACGACCGTCTAAACGTAAACCTTCATTCAAAGTAAGATCACGAATGGCAGCTTTTTCAGCTTTACGGTAATACTTTGAAACTAGTCCTCCGAAGTCCTCTAATTCTTCCTCGGAAAATGTAGCTATAATTTCTTCTTTTATTTCTTTAAATGCGGCACTTCTTTCGTGCTTTGCAGAACTTGCTTTAGCAATTGCGTATACTTTATCATACGCCATATCATGAACTTTTTTAGCAAGATCTTCATCTTCTCGTTCTTCAGGGTATTCACGAACTTCTTTTTTTCCAAAAGCTTCTGCCAAACGCAATTGCGCAGCGCATTGTACTTTAATGGCATCATGTGCAAATTTGATTGCATCAGCCATTTCTTCTTCAGAAATTTCATCCATTTCACCTTCAACCATCATTACCGAATCAGCCGAAGCACCGATCATCATATCAATGTCTGATTCTGCTAATTGCGATCTAGTTGGGTTTATAATGAATTCTCCATTTATACGACCAACTCTTGCTTCAGAAATGGCACATTCGAATGGAAAATCTGATAATTGAATAGCTGCAGATGCGGCTAAACCTGCCATAGCATCTGGCATAACATCATCATCATGAGACATTAGTTGAATCATCACTTGAGTTTCAGAATGATAATCTTTTGGGAATAAGGGCCGTAAAACACGATCTACTAAACGCATAGTTAATACTTCGCCATCACTTGGTCTAGCTTCCCTTTTAAAAAAACCGCCGGGGTAACGCCCAGCTGCTGCAAATTTTTCACGATAATCTACCGTGAGCGGAAGAAAATCTATGTCTTTTTGCTCATAATTAGATACTACTGTACATAACAGCATACATTTTCCTGACTGAACAACAACAGAACCATGTGCCTGTTTTGCTAATTTTCCAGTTTCGATAGAAATCTCTCTACCGTCACCAAGGTCTATGACCTCTTTAAATACCTTTGGAATCATAAAATTGATTTTTACCCGATTTTTTTCTTCGGGATTTTGTTAAACAATGGTCACTCCGCCATTTAATTTCTCTGGCCGGAGTTGTTGTGTGTTGTGTTGTTGACCAATGAAAAACTGTGTGCAGCTTTTAATATATCTTCACTAAAATTCGCAAAGATTTTTTGTATAAAAATAGGGGCTGAAATTTTTCAGCCCCTAATAGTACTATTTTCTAATACCTAATTCTTTAATTAATTCACGATATTTAACGATATCCTTCTTTTTTAAATAATCTAGTAAACTTCTTCTTTTACCTACTAATTTTACAAGTGATCTCTCTGTATTAAAATCTTTATGATTTTTTTTCAAGTGACCAGTTAGATGGTTAATGCGGTAGGTGAATAATGCCACTTGGCCTTCTGTAGAACCAGTATTTTCTGATTTACCACCATGTTTTTTGAAAATTTCGGCTTTTACTTCTTTTGTTAAGTACATGCAAATATTATATAAATGATTATTATGTATAAATGATTAATTTTTAATCAAGAATGCAAAGATAATGATATTTTTATAGGTCTTACTATTTGATATTAAAAATTTGTATTAAAAAAAAATTAAGATTTTACAGCGTATTTTTAAACCCTTTTAGGATCGAACTTGCTTGTTTTGTATTAAATCAATATAAAGGTTAATTTTTGTTTTTAAGTCTCTTCTGTGCACTATAAAATCAAGAAAGCCATGTTCTTTTAAAAATTCTGAGGTTTGAAAACCATCAGGTAAATCTTTACCTGTAGCTTCTTTTACAATTCTTGGACCTGCAAAGCCAATTAAAGCTCCGGGTTCTGCAATATTAATATCTCCTAGCATAGCATAAGAAGCGGTAGTTCCTCCCGTTGTTGGGTCTGTACAAAGCGAAATATAAGGTAATTTTGCTTCTGCTAATTGTGCTAATTTAGCAGATGTTTTTGCTAATTGCATAAGTGATAAAGCTGCTTCCATCATTCGAGCACCACCTGATTTTGAAATCATTACAAAAGGTACTTTCTTTTTAATGGCGTGGTCAATACCACGTGCAATTTTTTCACCCACAACGCTGCCCATAGATCCACCTATAAAGTTAAAATCCATACAGCAGATTACGATATCTTTACCTAAAGATTTACCAAAACCGGTTCTTACCGCATCTTTTAAACCTGTTTTCTTTTGCGCTGCAACTAGGCGTTCTTTATATTTTTTGGTGTCTTCAAATTTTAAAGGGTCTTTTGCAGTAAGTTTTGCATCTAGCTCGGTAAACTTATTGTCATCAAAAAGTATTTCAAAGTACTCTTTGCTACCGATACGAACATGATAGTCATCTTCTGGACTTACATAAAAGTTTTTTGCTAGGTCTTCTGATTCTACAATTTTACCAGTCGGAGATTTATACCACAACCCTTTAGGGGTGTCTTTTTTTTCTTCTGTTGCTGTTTGAATTCCTTTCTCTTTTCTTTTAAACCAAGCCGTCATTTCTTACTTATTTGGGTTATACAAGTTTATTACAAGGTATTTACGTTGTTAAGGTCTTCAAACGCTTTTTTCAAACGTTCAACAAACGATTTTTCGCCTTCTCGCAACCAAACTCTTGGGTCATAATTCTTTTTATTTGGCTCGTCTGCTCCTTTTGGATTTCCTATTTGAGACTGTAAATATTCTTTTTTATCTTGTACATAGTCTCTAACACCTTCAAGAAATGCATATTGTAGGTCTGTATCGATATTCATTTTTATAACACCGTAACTAATGCCTTCGCGAATTTCATCTACTGTAGAACCTGATCCACCGTGAAAAACAAAATCAATATGGTTATGCCCTACACCGTATTTTTTTGAGATGTATTCTTGAGAATTTTTTAAAATTTTCGGAGTTAATTTTACATTACCTGGCTTGTAAACCCCGTGTACATTTCCAAAAGCAGCCGCAATGGTAAATCTTGGGCTTATTTTAGAAAGTTCTTCATAGGCATACGCAACTTCCTCAGGTTGTGTATATAATTTAGAATCATCAACGTCTGAGTTGTCTACTCCGTCTTCCTCGCCACCTGTGATGCCTAATTCAATTTCTAAGGTCATATTCATTTTAGCCATTCGCTTCAAGTAGCCTTTACAAATTTCAATGTTTTCTTCAATTGGCTCTTCAGATAAATCAATCATGTGTGAACTAAATAGTGACTTTCCGGTTTCAGCAAAATGCTTTTCACTAGCATCTAATAGACCATCAATCCATGGCAATAGTTTTTTTGCGCAATGATCTGTATGTAAAATAACGGTAGCACCGTAGGCCTCAGCTAGTTGATGCACATGTTTAGCGCCTGCTATAGCACCATGTATGGCAGCATTCTGACCTTCATTTGATAAACCTTTGCCTGCATTAAATTGAGCACCACCATTAGAGAATTGAAGAATAACGGGTGCATTTAAACTGGCTGCTGTTTCTAAAACCCCGTTGATGGTATTAGAGCCTATTACATTTACTGCCGGAAGAGCAAATCCTTTCTCTTTTGCGTAGTTGAAAATTGCTTGTACTTCGTCTCCTGTAGCGACACCTGGTTTAATATTATGAGCCATTATTTATGTAGTCTTTAAAATTCTTAAATGATTAAAACAAAAGTAATGAATTTATATAAGTTCATGGTGTAAATCAATTTCAAGTTTTTTACTCCTTTTTTTACATACAAAGATGATTTTGCAATTTTTCGGACTTTTTACGGATCTTATTTTTTCTTAAAATAAAATAGTAAGTATTGTGCTTGTGGTTACTTGAGATTTTTTAAACGTCGTTATTAGGCATTGCTCATGGCGCTAAACAACTAATTACCAATATTTAAAATGGATAGTTGATGCCTATTTGTAGTACAGAGTTACTTAAGTTATAGTCTCTAAACCATCTCTTAGAAACTTCTTCAACTGGGTTGTAGGTTTTGAAGCCTAAGTCTAATCGAAATAGAAAGTATGTAAAATCGTATCTAATCCCTAAACCTGTTCCTAGGGCTATATCGCCAAGCGAATCTATACTTGTAAATTTTGATCCAGGTAGGTTAGAGTCATCAAAAACATTCCAAATATTACCTGCATCTGCAAAAATGGCTCCATTAAAATTGCCAAACAATGGAAACCTATATTCTAAATTTAATGCTATTTTAAGATTTGCCTCGTTAAACTCAAAAAGGTTTTCTGCTTTACCTGGTCCGAGTGAATAAGGAGCCCATGCTCTATTGTCATTTGAGCCACCCCCAAAATAACTTCGCGCAAAAGGTATGTTGTCAGAATTACCGTAGGGTATTGCGATACCAAAGAAGCTTCTAAAAGCTAATACGCCAGATTTTTTTAGTTCCCAATATTTTACAAAATCAAATTCTGTTTTTACATATTGAGAAAAAGGAACGTTTAGAAATAATTTTTTTCCATCTTCATCAGAATTAAATTTTAATAAATCTGAAAGTCCTGCTAATAGGTTGCCAGCGGTTTCTATTTTCCATCTAAATTTATAAAAATTGTTATCTGCTAAGCCTTGTCTATTATTTTTGTGATAGGTATAGTTTGAGGCTAAAATTAGGTTTTCTTGAGTAAGTCTTGCTCCGCGCTCAATTATTCCAATGGCTTCACGAGTATCATTTTGTGAAAAGCCCATAAATCCATCATTCAGTTTTGCTTCTAAAAACCCAAAAGCTCCAGTTTCTGTATTTAGTCTTGGGTCACCCGGATTATCTGGGTCTGGCTCAAAGAAACCCTCAAATTTTTGGTATTCCTCTAGGCTTTCATATTCGTCGGGTTCATCATAATTGTCAGCTAGGTTGTCTAGTCGTTGATAGGTGTTTCTGTAAACATTAAAAAATTGCTCTGGTTTCAGGTTTTTAACAAATTCAATATTTAATAATTCAAAGTTGTTTTTTCTATAATCACTCGGGTTCCAATTATAACTTAAGGTGGCGTTTAGTGTTCTTTTGTCTAAGCCAATATTTTTCTGAGAACCAAAACCGATGCTGGCCGAAGTTCTTGGCAGCATATAATTAGGAATTAATTTTTCTGTTTTAATGAAAGGAAACCATATTCTTGGGAAATCTAATTTTAAATCTGCACCAAACTCAAAAAGATTAAAGAAGCGTCTATCGTCAATTTCTTGACTTGATGATCCAATATTTATGCGGCCAGACAGGCTTAAGTTTTCAGCTCCTTTAAAGAGGTTTCTCCATTGTAAAGAAGGGCTGAAAGACAAGCCTATTGTTTGTATGTTTGAATGAGTAATATCTAAATTTGTTCTGAATGAATACTTTGGTCTCTCAGTTAAATAAATATTTGCTGTTAGTTTGTTTGTGGTTGTGTCTGTTTCGAAATTTACCGTTGGAAATCTAAAAACATTTAAACTTGATAGTTGTCGTAAAGTTCTACTGCGAGAGGTATCTCTATATACACTGTCTTTAACAAAAAAGATGGCGTTGGTTAGTGTTTCGGGTTTAAATTTTAATTTATCCTTGTAGTATATGTTGTAATTTTTAAAACGCTTTAGCTGCGATTTGCTTTGATCGGTATAAATATTGATTTTGTCAAATTTAAAAACTTTAAATTTTGAGGTGGTAATTGAGTTTTTTGTTCTTGTTTTTAAATCATCAATATTTAGCTTTATGTTCATTTGACGATCGTTACCTAGGCGCGTAGTGTCGCTAATTAAATCAAAACTAATTGCGCTTTCTTGAAAATTAAACACTCCTCTATCTCTAAAACTTGCAGTTAATCGCTCACGTTCTTTGTTAAAATTTTCTGAATCAAATTGCTGACCAATCTTTATATAAGAATCTTTCTTTATTATTTTATAAATAGAGTCTATTTGTGGTGAAGTAATTTTATATTGAATTGTATCTATCATGTACGGATCGCCCAAAGTTATTTTATAATTAACATTAACCCGTTGTTTCTTTTTTAAACTATCTATTGTAAATGTAGTGGTGTTATTAAAATAACCTTTAGTGCCAAAGTACGCACTTAATCTTTGCAAACTTTTTATAGTTTTAGAACTGTCAAGCACTACAGGTGCTTCGCCAATTTTTTTTAACCATTTGCTTAACCGCTTCACTAAGAATGATTCGCCTAGTCTTTTTACTTGCTTTTCTGATAAAATTTTGGTTAAACGCTCTTTTCTTTTAGGCTTTTTGTAAAGCCATTCTTGGTATTGTTTGTCTGGGTTTACTTTGGCTAAATTGTACAGGTTTAAGCGCCAATTATAGCCTAATATATCACTATTAGGCTTTTGAGCTATGAGACTTTCAATAGCCTCGTCAGACACTTTTATACTGTCAATAAGTATCGTGTTGTTTGCAATTAAAAGCTCATGATCTTCCACTCTTTTGAGCGAGTTGCATGAGGTGATAACGCTTGCTAAAATAAATAAGATTATTTTTGCGTAACTATTTTGATGGGGCACTTTAATCCTCATAGAAGTCAAAAATACACTAAAATTACATTATCTTAATGCTGAATAAAAGTCAAATAAAACTAATTCGAAGCTTGCAGCAAAAAAAGTACAGAAATGAACACGGTTTGTTTTTTGTTGAAGGAAAAAAGACGGTGTTAGAATTATTAAGTTCAACAATTGCTCCTTATCATATTTTTACAACGTTTACAGACACTTTTGATCTGCCTTCTCATCTTCTTTCATACATTTCAAAAGCTGAGCTCAAGCAGATTAGTTATCTAAAAAACCCATCGGGTGTTTTAGGTGTTTTTTACATACCCGAAGCAAGTAAGATTAGTTTTTCTGATTGGGTTATTGCTCTTGATGATGTTCGTGATCCTGGTAATTTAGGTACTATAATACGTCTTTGCGATTGGTTTGGAATAGCTCAGCTCGTTTGTTCTAAAAAGACTGTTGATTGTTATAATCCAAAAGTGTTACAGGCCACCATGGGATCTATCACCAGAGTGAATATAAAATATGTTGATTTAGAAACTGTACTAAAAGACTGTTTGTCACCTATTTATGGTGCTTTTATGGGTAAAAAATCAGTTTATAAAACTCAATTTCCTAAAAAGGGTGTTTTGGTTTTAGGTAATGAGGCTAATGGTATTTCTAACGAGGTTAGCGCTTTAATCACCAAAAAAATTAGCATACCTCAATTTGGTGCTGAAACTGCAGAAAGTTTAAATGTTGCTACAGCAACAGCTATTTTATTAAGCGAATTGTGTCGAGGCTAGAAAGTACATAAAAGGCTCATTACAACAAGTAAGTTGTTATTAGGCTTGTCGATTTTAAAGGCTATTCAAATGTAAAATTGATAAATAATCCACGCGTTCGCATTCCTGCAATATTACCGGTCCAAGGGCTATTTGGATCATCATCTCTTACAAGCTCATCATTAATTGCAAAAACGCCCCTAATAGAAGGTGTAAATTTGAAATATTCTAGATAAAAATCGATTCCGAAGCCTATTTCATAGTTGTAAACCCACTTTTTCATTCGAAAAGTACCGGTCAAATTATCATCAATATTATCTTCATTACTTCCTAAATTTAAAGATGCCGAAGGGCCGCCTATTATAAAAGGTTTAAAATTGCCAAATCTACGCATGCTTACTTTTAACAATAGCGGAAAGTTGATGTAGGTAGATTTTACTTCACGCAGAGCATCTTGTGCGTTGTCAAACCCAGGAAAACCTAAGGTTCTAATGTTATAGGCGAGTCCTGGCTCAATACGAAGATCTAAAAATTCATTAATTCGCATTTCCCCTATAAGACCAACGGTAAACCCTAAAGATTTGTCAACTAAAACATCATCTGTATTGTTCTTATATTCAAATTTGAAATCGTACTGGTTTATTCCTAGATAATATCCATAATTCAAAAACTTTTTATCTTTACTTTCGATATTAAGTACTGGTTTCTCATTAAACTGAGCCATTGCAGGGCAGATGAGTAAGAATATTCCAAGAAAAAGAAAACAATATCTTTTCATAAATTTATTTCGTAGCTATATAAATTGAAGCCACCCCAAATGTTTGAGGCTTATTCTCTACATCTATAAACCCTGTTTTACGTAAAATATTGTTGAAGTTTTCACCATGTGGAAAAACTGCAGCAGAATTAGACAAATAGGTATATGCAGACTGGTCTTTTGAAAAAAGGCGACCAATAAAGGGTAGTATATATTTACAATGTATTTGGTAGCCTTGTTTATAGGGTGTTTTTGTAGGTACTGAGGTTTCTAAAACAATAAAAGTACCTTTAGGTTTTAAAACCCTGTAGATTTCGGATAAGCCTTTTTCTAGGGTTTCAAAATTTCGCACTCCAAAGGCAACAGTAACAGCATCAAAAGAATTTTCTTCAAAAGGTAAGTTTTCACTATCTCCAACCACCATTTCTATGGTATTGTGAAGTTTTTTGTTCCGAATTTTATTTTTGCCTACCTCGAGCATACCGGCTGAAATATCGAGACCAATAATTTTTTTAGCTCCGGTATCGATCAGGTTAATTGCTAAGTCGCCGGTACCAGTAGCGATATCAAGAACAGTTTGTGGCTTTTTTTTAGCTAAAATGTTAACTACTCTTCTGCGCCATTTAATATCAATACCAAAAGAAATAACTCGATTGAGATCATCGTAATTTTTTGAGATGGTATCGAACATTTTGGTTACCTGTTCTTTTTTTCCGAGCTCTGAATCTTTGTATGGGGTAACCTTTTTAGTCATTTATGGCTAATTTTTAGCAAAGATACAATTTATGCTATGATCGTACAGACGATATTTTATACAATAAACTTCTTGTAGTACTGTTTAATACCAAATCTGTTTTGGGCAATCCATTTTTATTTATGTAATTTCGTTCCACAATAGTGTAATTTTTTAAGATATAGGGCTTTATAAAATTAGCTTTTCAAATGATGTTTCTTTTTAAAGTAAAGAACTTTTTTTCTCATTAATGAACAACATATATAGTAAATGAAAATTATAATTGCTGGGGCCGGAGAAGTTGGTTTTCATTTGGCAAAATTACTTTCTTATGAGTCTCAAGATATTACCTTGATTGATACAAATAAAGAAAGTTTGAACTATGCAGACAGTCATTTAGATATTCGCGTTCTTAAAGGGGATGCTACGTCAATAAGTGTATTAAACGATGCGCAGGTTCAAAATTCAAACCTTGTTATAGGTGTTACTTCTTCTGAAACTACGAATATTACCTTGTGTATGTTAGCAAAGCAATTAGGCTGCCAACGTACCATAGCTCGAATTTCAAATACAGAGTTTATCGATTGTAAAGATTCCATCAAATTTGATGAGTTGGGTATTGATGAATTAATATCACCTGAAGAATTAGCAGCAACAGAAATACAATTATTACTGAATAAGTCGGCTTTCAATGATACCTTTGAGTTTGAGGAAGGTAAATTAATTATGGTAGGTGTTTCTTTACCAAAAGCAGCACCCTTTGTAGGTAATGAGGTAAAAGAAGCAGCTAAAATTTTTCCGGAGTTACATTTTATGCCAATTGCTTTAAAAAGAGCAGGCACGCAATATACAGTAATACCACGAGGCGATACTATTTTTAAAGAGGGTGATCAAGTTTATTTTATTACCCTAAAAGAAGGCGTAGACGAGTTGTATAAATTGACCGGAAAACGAAAGCAGGATATTAAAAATGTCATGATTTTAGGAGGGAGTAAAGTTGGTTTTAAAGCAGCACGAGATTTATGCTTGCAAAAATTTAACGTTAAGTTGATTGAAAAAAATAAGGAGAAAGCTTTTGATTTAGCAGATGACTTACCAGCAGCATTAGTTATTAATGGTGATGGTAGAAATGTGGAGCTTTTAGAAGAGGAAAGCTTGGCTTCAATGGACGCCTTTGTAGCAGTTACTGGAAATTCTGAAACCAACATTATGTCTTGTCTTGTGGCTAAGTCTAAAAATATAAAAAAGACTATAGCTTTGGTTGAGAATATGGATTATTTTCAACTTTCGCATTCTATTGGTATTGATACATTAATCAATAAAAAACTTTTAGCTGCAAATAATATTTTTAAGCATATTCGTAAAGGTGAAGTAGTAGCATCAATGCGGTTAAACAACTTAAATGCCGAAATATTAGAATTTATTGTAAAGCCAAAATCTAGAGTAACAGGAAAGGTGATACGAGAACTTGATTTTCCAAAAATGGCATCAATAGGTGGTGTTGTTCGAAATGGTTTAGGTGTTATTGCTTTGGGTGGATTTCAAATAGAGGCTGGCGATAGGGTAGTAGTTTGTTGTTTGCCAGAAGCTATTACAAAAATAGAAAGATTGTTCTTATAAAATGAGACTAAATTCTCGAATCATATTTCACATTATGGGACTCTTGTTGTTATGCAACGGAGCATTTATGTTGATAGCCTCTTTCGTAAGTTTTTTTTACAAAGATGAAGCAACTACAGGTATTTTTTTAGCGTCACTAGTTACCATACTTGTTGGTGTTATGTGTATGTTGGCTACACGCAATCATAAAAAAGAAGTACAGCGTAAAGAAGGTTATATAATTGTCACCTTTGGTTGGATTGTTCTTTCTCTTTCGGGGATGTTACCCTACTTATTTTCAGGTGCAATACCTGATATCACCAATGCGTTTTTTGAAACCATTTCTGGTTATACCACAACGGGAGCATCAATAGTTGATGATATTGAAGCCTTGCCAGAAGGTATTTTACTGTGGCGTAGTCTTACTCATTGGATAGGCGGCATGGGTATTATTGTGCTCGCCATTGCTATTTTGCCACTTTTAGGAATTGGTGGTATGCAGCTATTTGCAGCAGAGGCGCCTGGGCCAAGTGCCGAAAAATTACATCCTAGAATTACAGATACGGCAAAACGTCTTTGGTTAATTTATGTCGGATATACTGCTGCAGAAACCGTACTGCTTAGCCTTGCAGGAATGTCGTTTTTTGATGCGGTTAATCATTCTTTGGCAACCCTTTCTACTGGAGGTTTTTCTACTAAAAATGCCAGTCTTGCTTTTTGGAATTATAGCCCGTTAATACAATATATTGTTTTGTTTTTTATGGTTTTAGCTGGTAGTAATTTTGTGCTTAGTTACTTTGCTTTTAAAGGAAAAGTACAACGAATATTAAAAGATGAGGAGTTTAAATACTACTTAGGGTTTATTTTTATTTTTACAGTTATATCAGCTTTAATTATTTACACACAGGCTAATGTTCCTGTTTCTGAGTATCACCCAATGGTTTTAGGTTCTGGTGAAAGCTCATTTCGTCATGCCCTTTTTCAAGTAGTATCTGTAATAACTACAACAGGTTTTGTTACAGCAGATTTTACTGCTTGGACACCCTTTTTAACTATTCTTTTCTTTGGTTTATTTTTCTTAGGTGGTTCTGCTGGGTCTACTTCTGGTGGTATAAAAGTTATGAGGCATTTACTTATTATTAAAAATGGTTTACTAGAATTTAAGAGAACCTTGCATCCAAATGCGATCATACCCGTTCGGTACAATGATAAAACAATTAAAGAGCATATAGTGTATAATATTATCGCTTTTTTTGTGCTTTATATGTTGTTATTTATTATCGGCGCTCTTGTGTTAGGTGCAATGGGTATTGATTTTGTTTCCGCCATTGGTGGTGCAGCATCTTCTTTGGGTAATGTTGGCCCTGGTTTAGGTAGTTTAAATCCGCTCAGTAACTTCAATGCCTTGCCAGATGCCGGTAAATTATGGTGTGGTTTTCTTATGCTTGCAGGTAGATTAGAGCTTTTTACAGTACTTATTTTACTAACGCCTTATTTCTGGAAAAGAGTTTAATTACTAGAGCCAAAATTAAGGTGGTTTTAAAATATATAAGATGAGCGTATAGCTAGCTAGTATATAACATTTCTCTTAGATATAAGTTGTAAACCTAATTAACAATGAAAGCCTACTAACACGCCTAATTGCCAAAAGATAGAATAGCGAAGGTTTTAATCTTTAAAATAAAACTCTAACTAGCTATACGTTCTACAGTCGAATTTATTTAGCGATAACAAAAACATATCAATTTTTATTATCCTAAGCTATAATTTTTTACTGGGTATTCGCCTATGTATTTTACTTTATAGCAAGAATGTCTCTAGTTTTCCTCGGCGGTCGTTCTAGAGGTTGTATTTCGTTTTTTATTCGCATATACTCTTGCAACCGAAATGATTCTAAAACCATAGCCATTGCGGAAGTTTCTTTACTGGAGAGCTGCTTTAAAATCTCGTATTGAGCGCTAGGCGATAGACTGGTGTCTTCATAAACCGCTTTTTTCTTCACCAAAAAACGAGCAACAGTATTTTGAAATTCTAAAGCTTGATCTGCACTCATTACCAACCTTGGCTGATATTGAGCTGTAATGTCAATAGCTTCGTTTCGTATTTTACGATCTATTTTTAGGGCATACAACGTTTGCGAATAGCTACTGTGTGTAAACGTGAAAAGCGATACAAATAATACCGCTTTTTTTATAAAGGATGTTGTCTTCATAACAAGAGATATTAAAAATAACACTCAAAATTAATAAATTCAGTTTTTGGTGTCAAGAGTAAAAATCTTATTTTTTTATTAAAATTTTGTCCATATTTTCGGATAAATAAGCTGTGTTTCGGTTAAACATAAATAGGTGAACTAGATGAAGTTCGCTTATAGTATAGATTAAAATACCTGTTATTTGTTTAGAAAAAAGATGGTTAAAGTGATTTGTGAATGGTGTATTTAATTGAATATCAAATATTTAAATATTACTAATAATCGTATTAAAAATCACTAAATTATCTTGAATAACCTAAAATTAACTTGCGCAGACTTAATATAGTTTTATGCAAATATGCAAGAGCTACGCTTTCAAATATATGTGCGATTTATGATAATTAGCCTATATTTTGCACATTGTGCTTCTCAAAAAAGCCAGTATTTTGGATATAAATTTCATGCTATTTGTGACAAAAATGGTGGGGTTCATTCTTTTGTTTTAGCTTCAACACATATTCATGATATTAAGTATTTTAAAGATGTAAAACACTTTTTAGAAAAGTGCACATAAATCGGTGATATAGCTTATGTAAGTGCCGATTATCAGATAGATTTGTTTCTCAATTCAAATAATAGTCGGTCTGTTCCAATGCAAAAGAAATCAACATGGTTATGTGACTTTTTTAAATATAAGAGGGAAGATAAGAAAGCGCATTGAAACTAATTTGTCTCAATTACGAGGTCATTTCTTATCAATAACCTATTAACCTGAGTTCGACATAAGGAATTTAGTAAAAAAGAGTTAACTGCGTGGTATTTGTTGTTTCAAATTTGATTGAAG
>CANKUU010000008.1 GCA_947486785.1 uncultured Flavobacteriaceae bacterium
TTAGAAATCATAAGTAGAATATTTTTATAATATATTGAAAGTCATTACTTTAATATACTAAATATTCTACTTTTTCTCTGTTAAAAAAACAACTTTTTTAAGTCGAACTCAGGTTTTTACTAAAATTTACTGGTCGATACCAAATATTGCTAACCTAGCCAAAATGCTTAAAACGGACTAATTAAATAACGTAACTTTATAGCAGATTCTAAACAAATGCATGATAAAGCCTACGTTTTAATATAAAAAATGGCACCCTTATTTAGCAAGCATTAAACTACTTTAGCTTATAGAAAAAAGCTTTATTTAAGCAGAACATATGCTTTAAATGAAATTTACATTTCTAAATAAATGTGAAACCCGTTTAATGTGCAATTGATTTATAAATGAACCTAGAATCAGCTTTTGCTAAAAAACTGCCCAAAATTTAAAACGCAGGCAAAAAATAGCACAACTTTTTAATGGAGCTTATCCAAACAGATTATTTTGTGCCATTGTTTTATTAGCAGAAGTACCTACCAGGCAATAACAAAAAGGTCCAAAGTAATGTATATAAACTCTAAACTAGTTTAATTACAACTTGGTTATTTTTTTAAATTTTTAAAACAGAACTGAGATAAATTTGGTAAACTAAAAAAAGCCTCACATTGTGAGGCTTTTAATATCTATTTTAGACTTGAATCAAATTTCTTCTTGATCTCTTAAGCCTTGAATATATTCAGCTTTTTGAATTTGAGCTCTTCGAGCTACTGAAGGCTTTGTGAATGCTTGTCGCTTTCGCAACTGACGCATTGTACCTGTTTTGTCGAACTTACGTTTAAAACGTTTTAAAGCTCTATCGATGTTTTCTCCTTCTTTTATTGGTATAATTAACATGGGCTACAACCTCCTTTCTTTAGTGATTAAGAGTGCAAATATATAAACTAATTTACAATCTACAACCAAATATTTACTATTAATCTAAAATTAGCTTAAGCTACCCAAATCGCTAGCTTTTCGGGACACTATACTCCTTTTTATCAACGACCATCTTTGCTATTATTTCTCGAAGTATTTCCGAAGTACCCCCGCCTATAGGCCCAAGACGACTGTCGCGCAACAATCTAGCCATAGGGTAATCTTCCATATACCCATATCCTCCTAAAAACTGCAAACATTCATAAATAACCTCATCTGCCATTTTAGTAGATCTCAACTTAGATATTGTAGCCTCTTTAACTACATATTGACCCAGTTGTAATTTATGAGCTACTGAATAATTGTACTCTCGGCACATATCCATATCGGCATACAAATCTGCAATTTTGTGTCTTAAAGCTTGGTATTGGTTAATTTTTTTACCGAAAGTTTCTCGCTCTGACATATATTGAAGCGCGTACTCAATAGCATAATCAGCTCTCGCATGAGCATTAATGCCCATAACAAGGCGTTCTAAAGCAAAAGCTTGCATGATGTAAGTAAATCCTTTTCCAATTTCTCCTAAAATATGAGTAGCTGGCACTTTAACATTATCAAAAGCCAATTCCGCAGTATCTGATGCTCTCCACCCTAGTTTATTTAATTTGTTTGCAGAAACACCTTTACTATGCCTATCAACAACAAAAATAGTAATCCCTTTATTACCTGCCGCAGGATCGGTCTTAGCTGCAACAATCATATAGTCGCAATACACTCCATTTGTAATAAAGGTTTTTGAACCATTTATTATGTATGAATCTCCATCTTTAACTGCCGTTGTTCGCATACCTGCAACATCACTACCGCCAAAAGGCTCACTAACACCCAAACAACCAATTTTATCACCTAATACGCTTGGCTCTAAATACTCTTTACGAAGTTCATTACTGGCATTTTTTTTAAGATGAGTCATAGCCAAATAAGCATGAGCCCACATGGCTGCAGCAAAACCGCCAGAGTTAATTTTCTGCAATTCTTCAAGAAAAATAACGGTATAAAACAGATCTAAATCTAAACCACCATCAGCCTCAGGAATTGCAAGACCAAAATAGCCCATCTCACCAAACTTTTTCCAAATGAAACGATCTATTTTACCAGATTCTTCCCATTTATCGATATATGGACTAACTTCTTTCTTTAAAAATTCTTTAAGACTTTCTCTAAATAATTGATGCTCTTCTGTGAAATATATGTGCTGCATAGCATTATTCTTTTAACGACAAATATAGAGCTATTCTCTCGATTTTTTTTGCCGGAAAATTTTCAATATTTATCAATTCCTCAAAAGAATCTATCGTTCCTTTAGAATTTCGATAATTAACTAGATCAATAGCGACATCTTCTTGAAGATATATCAATTTCGTTAACATTTCAACAGAAGCTGTATTTATGTTAATTTTTTTAATTTTTGGAGTATTCAACACCTTAAATCTATTTAGAGCACGCTTTACAACTTCTTCTTTTAGTCCGTATACATCATATAGCTGTTCGGCTACCAAAAAACCACCCAACCTATCTCTAAATTTTATTATCCTTGCTGATAGTTTTTCTCCAATACCATTTACTTGTTTAAGATCTTCGATGGTAGCCGTATTTAGATCTTTATATCCTTCTTTTTTGGATATACCATCTCTACTCAAGTTTGAGCTAGAAGTTGGAGGTGTTTTTGTCTTTTTATTTGCATTCACCCAATCTGGAAATTTAAAATAAGGCGCAATATGCTTTAATAATGAGTCTGAAATTAAAGTAACATTCTGAAACTCTTTTGACGAGTTAACGTATTTGTTTTGTTTTCTAAAATGGTGAAGGCGATCTATTTCGATTGTAGACATACCTAAGGTATACCCTTTATAATCTGAAATAAAATTGGGATTAAACGGATAAATTGTGATTGAATCTCTTTGCAAAGCTTCTTGTTTTAAAGAATCAATCTTGCCCTGTAATTCAGAATCTAAATAAAAGGATGTCGTATTATTTACAGAAAATCTTTGTACTAAATAATACCCTACTTGAATTAAAATTATTATCAGTAGTAAAAAGAAAATCCCACTTCGTTCTTGTTTATTAAACTTGAAGTGGGATTTGAAATTTTTCAAACCTATACTAATTAAAGTTTGCCTTTATGTCTGATAGATAAGAATTTAATTCCGCTTTTACCTTAGGAAACAAGAATAATAGACCTACCATATTTGGAAAAACCAACGCTAAAATCATTGCATCTGAAAATTTAATTACTGCATCTAAAGTTGCCGCTGCACCTATAACAACAAATAGTAGAAACAAAATTTTATAAACGGTGTCAGCTACTTTACCTCTTCCGAAAAGAAATTTCCAAGATTGTAGACCATAATAAGACCACGAAATCATTGTAGAAAATGCAAACATGATAATTGCAATTGTCAATACATATCTAAAACCTGGTATTACCGAGTCGTATGCCATTGACGTTAAATCAACGCCCCCTACATAAGTCTGAGAATCAGTTAACAAAACCGTACTACCTACTGCATTTCCGTACTCAAATGCACCGGTATCCATATTAAAGAAAATAATAACCAAAGCCGTCATGGTACAAATTACAACCGTATCAATAAATGGCTCTAATAGCGCAACAACACCCTCACTAGCAGCGTATTTAGTTCTTACTGCAGAATGTGCAATTGCCGCCGAACCAGCTCCTGCTTCATTTGAGAAAGCCGCTCTTTGAAATCCAACAATTATAACACCTACAATACCACCAATACCTGCTGCGGGTGTAAAGGCACCAGCGAAAATCATCCCGAAAGCATCACCTACATATTTAATGTTTGCAAAAATGATAACCAAAGATGCCAACACATAAATACCTGCCATAAAAGGAACAATTTTTTCAGTAACGCTTGCAATCTTTTTAATTCCTCCAATAATAACGATGCCCACTAAAACAGCCATTATTACACCGATAATAAGACCTGTTGCTCCACCTTCTAAATTAAACATAGTGGTTAATTGAACTGCGGCTTGATTCGACTGAAATGCATTTCCTCCACCAAAAGAAGCCCCAACGCATAGAATTGCGAACAATACACCTAAAACTTTACCAAGACCTGCGCGTCCGTTTTCTTTTAACCCTTTTGACAAATAATACATTGGACCTCCGTATACGGTTCCGTCTTCTCCAACATCTCTATATTTTACACCTAAAGTACATTCTACAAATTTTGTAGACATACCTATTAGACCGCATATAACCATCCAAAATGTGGCTCCTGGTCCACCTAGTGCAATTGCTACGGCAACACCAGCAATGTTACCCAAACCTACAGTACCTGAAACAGCTGTTGCTAAGGCTTGAAAATGGCTAACCTCACCGTCTTTACTTTCATCGCCGATTGTATCCACAATATCGCCGTCTACCACATTTAAATTTGACTTTTCAACACCGTGATCATCCATCTCATCATACTTTCCACGAACGGTATTAATTGCAAGGCCAAATTTAGAAATACCCGGAACCTTGAAATAGATGGTGAAAAATGTAGCACCAAGTATCAATAATATTAATACTATTGGTAAATCATAACCAGCTACAGGTATAGGAGTAAGAACAAAACCCTCCCACCAAGTGGCAAAGGGCATAAATGCATCGTTTACTCTTTCATCAATCGTCTTTTCTGCAGTTTCTTGAGCAATAGAAAAAAGAGGGAATAGTAAAGTAAAAATTGAAAGAACTTTGTACTTCATAATTTGAGTTTTGGTTTAGTTTTAAAGTTTGACTAACGTTGAATTAAATTTGTCAGGTGTGAATATCCTAAAAATAAGCTACACAATCAAACAATATGATAAAATATACTTAGACAATGTGAAACATTTCGTTCAATTTTCGAATTTGTTCAGGTCTGCCTAAAACGATAACCTTGCTTTTAGGCTGTAATTGCAAATCAGCTTCTGGGTTAATAATATACTCCCCTTCTGGATCAATATACCCAATAATTGTGCAGCCAGTTCTATTTCTTAAATCTAAATCTCGAAGCGAATTGCAATCTACCTGACCGGCAAATTCTTCAATAGCAACTTCCTCTAAATTTGTGGTATGTACCCCTTCTACTGATAACTTATCCATAAAAGTAATTAAATCTGGCATTACCACAAGAGATGCCATATGGTCACCCCCAATTTTATCAGGCATTATAACTTTATTTGCCCCCGCTAAAACTATTTTTCGTTGCGAGTTTAACAAAGAGGCCCTACTAATTATAAATAAGTTATGGTTTAATTGCCGCGCAGAAAGCACAACAAAAAGATTAGCTGCATCATCGGGCATAGCTGCTATTAAATATTGTGCCTTTTCAATACCAGAATCAAGTAAAATTTGATCATCCGTAGCGTCGCCTTCTACAAAGAGTACGTCAGATTCATATTTTTCGATAACCTCTTTGTTTTTTTCAATCACTACAAAAGGTTTCTTGTAGGCGTTTAATCGCTCTGCAGCCTGCATACCATTACGCCCATAGCCACACAAAACCACATGATTTGACAAACTATTAATTTTATTTTTCACTTTTCTTGTTTTTAATAATTCTAATGAGTTTCGTCCTAAAATATATTCAGTAATAACAGAAATTGCATAACCTAAAATAAAAACACTTGCTAAAATTAAAAATATGGTAAATATTTTAGCTGTATTATCTAATGGCTGCACTTCATGATAGCCAACTGTAGCCATAGTGATAACAGTCATATAAAATGCATCTATCCAAGAATAGTCAGATATAAAGCGATAACCAAGCACGCCAAATAGCAAGACCGCTAAAATTAGCGTTGATGCCACATAAATTTTAGATCGAGAAAGTTTAATCATATTTAAAGGTCAAATACAGAGCTTCTTTTCGTATAAATCAAATCCTTAATTTTTAACCAAAAAGCTAAAAAGAGATATAATGCAAAGCCGAACCCTACAGTAACAAACGTAACATAAATAAATGATGTTCTTACCACCCTTGCGCGAATACCTAATCTTTCTGCAATACGACGACATACTTCAAAACCTCGCTTTTGAAAATAGTATAGTACATTGTAAAACATATTCATGGTGTAAATCTAATTAAAAAGTTTTTTAGATAAAATCTACTAGGCCTAAACCTGAGTTTTCAATTACGCATAAGTACCCAAAAAAATATCTAATGGCGTTTTCGTAATTGTTTCAAATTTGATTAAAGTTTGTTGGTAACTTTAAAGTACACTAAAGCACCAACAAATTGTTTCCTAGAACAGAAAAGCCTTAGAAATGAAAATTGATAGCGAGCATCTTGTTTTTTTACTAGTCGATTTAGTTTAACAAAACATTTTCTTACTCCTATAAAATCTCAACAGTCTTAATTACGATTTTTAAATGTAAAGTCTACTTTTTAAATTGCAAATCCTCTTTGGGGTTTCGCTAAGTTGATAATTATCGTCCCGAATTAAGAGCATGAACATAATTATATCTTAAACCTACAAGATTTACCTTTTAGCAATAGGAGCTCTAATACCATGTCTACTTTTTTAATAATGAACAACCAATTGCACATGATAAGCACTTATTTTTAGTACAATACTTTTTATACAATTGCAGTATTGCTTGGCTATCCTTACTGTTTTTAGCAACTAAACCATGCTTTTTAAAATTTGATGTAATTGTATTTTTCTCGGCATTAATACTTGTCATAATCGTAAGTATACGCTCATTTACATCTAAACCTGAATACTTTGCATAACAGAATTTTAGGGGTAAAATCGTATTTATCACCAACAAATCAATAAATGATTTTGTGAGCTTTTTACTACTTATTTTAGAAGATTTACCAAAGGTAAAATGACTATCCCAGTAGTCACTTGCCTTTACATCAAACAAACTATATATTTCTTCTATAGAAGATGCATTTATTAATTTATCAAACAAATGCTGTTGTTGTGCGTACAAATTAGCCAATTGAGAAAGTCGAATTGTTGGAAAATTAGCAGGTCTAAGTTTAAAAAAATCGGGCTTTAGTGCATTAGAGTTGTCTAATCCAAATTTTGCTTTTAGGTATTTAAATTCGCTTTTAAGTTCAAAAAAATAGGTGTCATAAACCGTATCATTTTCTAACAATATAGACATTCCAAAAAATAAGCTCTCTAATTTTGATGCTTCCCCTTGTAATTTGCGAATTATAGAAAAATCAATGGTGTTAGCAAGGTTTTCAAAAGATGCTCCATTAATATTTAATCCAAAGTTTTTTAACAAAAGCTGAAACATCACTCGTTCCCAATTATTTTTAGATTTTTGCAATAATACAGTTATGTGCTGTGCTTTATCCTCTAACCGTTCAAAGTACAAACGATCTAGCCAATTTTGTATTAAAAACAAGTCTATTTGATTAATATGTTTTTCGCAATTAATAAACGTCTTTTGCTTCTTGTCAAATAAATTTTGATAGGCTTTAAGTAATTCTTTTGATATATATTTTTTTAATTCGAGCGTAGGAATTTCAGAACCATCGTTTCGAAAAACACTTAAATCATCTGACCAAACTACATGTAAAACTACAGAATCATAGTTAGTGTCGTTTTGGTGCATATGCGCATACCAGTCTGAAGATTTACAATGAACTTCAACATTGCCTGCCCATAATTGACCATTAATCTTCATTCGAGCATTAAAAAAATCAGGACCGGCTAGATGATTATGAGTTCCTGTTTCTATCAACAAAATAGCTTCGCCCTTGGTAGTAGCTAAATCTGTTAAAGCTAGCTTTTTATATTTCCAAATAAAATGTAACAGATCTTCGCGCATGATTGACTTTGAACAAGAACTTGCGCATCAATATATGAAAAATTAATGTAAGATAAATAGTAAATTAAAATTAGATTATTCTGACACTTCTCCTTGCCAGTTCATAAACCCACCTTCTAAATTATAGGTATTTTCAAAACCTATACTATTCATAATAGCACATGCCTGACCGCTTCGATTTCCACTTCGGCAATAGACATAATAGTTTTTGCTTTTATCTAATTTTTGAAGTTCGTCAATAAAACCCTGTCCTAAGTAAATATCTATATGATTTGCGCGAGGTATATAACCTTCTTCAAACTCATCATCTGTTCTAACGTCTAAAATAAACGCATTTTCATCTTTTTCTAATTGCTCTGACCACTGTTCTTGTGATAAATTTGCCATTCTACTATTGGGTTTAATGTATTTATTTTTATTGTTTAGCAATGAGTAGATTAAAAAACGATTTAAATCTGTTTTGTTGCTAACATTATCAAAAATACAATTTCCATACCAAAGCTTTGCTATTGCTTTTAACAAAAAATTGTAACACAACGTTACCCGATAAAAATTGATAAACAATATATTTGGCTAAACAAAATTTGATTTAACACACCTTTAAACAAAATAGCCTATTCCGTAAAACAGAAAATATTGGAACAGCAGTATAACGCTTAAAATTTTAAATGACCTTAGGAAAAGAATTAAAACTTATCCAATTTAAACATAAAAGGTTGATTAAAACAAGACTCTAATACCGCTAGCAAACATACTACTCATATAAAAGTTTGTTGCTCGATGCAGTATATTTAAAACGTAGTGCCCTATAATCAACAAGAAGATTGTAATATCAAACAAAATACATTTAAAAGTGTGATCTAAAAAAGAATCTTAAATAGCTTAATTTTAAAAACAAATTTTAAAACAGAAACACTAATTAATACAAATTTTAAATTATCAACATGAAAAAAATAGCACTAAGCTTAGCACTAGCCATCGTATTTGGAGTAACTACCACAGGTACTGCACAGACAGAAAGCGAAAAAAAAGAAGTAAATACAACTACTAGTAAAATAACTTGGAAAGGTTACAAATTTGCTGGTTCGCACAATGGGAATATTGCCCTTAAATCTGGCACACTAATCTTCAATGATGACCAATTAACTGGTGGTGAGTTTGAAGTTGATATGACAACTATAAGCGTAGAAGATTTAAAACTCGATGAAGGTAAAGAAAAATTAGAGGGGCATTTAAAAGCTCCAGACTTCTTTGGAACAGAAAAATATGCTACTTCGAAATTAATTTTTACTAGTGTAAAACCATCTGGTAAAAACTCCTACGAAGTTAGTGGTGATTTAACCATAAAAGACATTACAAAACCTATTAAGTTTAACTTATCTGTATACGGCAGTAAAGCAACCGCAACCTTAAAAATTGATCGAACTAATTATGATATACATTACGGTTCAACAAATTTTACCGACACTTTAAAAGATAAAGCAATTTATGATGAGTTTGATTTAGTCGTAGATTTAGAATTTTAGTTCGCATGATGAAGGTCATTTAAAAAAATCTGCACTTCAACCGTGCAGATTTTTTTTTATATTTTTATTTTGCAACTGCATTGGTGATTTTAAAAATGATTTCTATATTTGACCAATGCAAAAAATAAACTCAAATATTTGGTGGTGGCTAAACTCTCGAAATTTATCGTGAGCAAAGCATCATTATAGAGAAACTATAAAAGGCTTGTCATCACGACAAGCCTTACTTATTTTAAGAAACCAATGAAATATCATTTACAAACATACCATAAAAAAATACTCGCAGATACAGTAACGCCCGTTAGCGTATACCTAAAAATAAGAGATCGATTCCCAAATAGTATACTCTTAGAAAGTAGTGATTATCACGCAAATGACAATAGTTTTTCGTACATCTGTTGCAATCCAATTTCATCTATTAAAGTTGAGAATGAAACTATCATACAGCAATATCCTGATGGTACAGTTGATGAACAAAAAATTCAAAAAAGCACCAACGTTGTAGCTATCATCAACGAATTTAGTCAACAATTTACTGCTCCTAAGAGTGATTTTAAGTTTATTAGCAACGGTCTTTTTGGCTACATGGCCTATGATGCTGTTCGCTATTTTGAAGATATAAACCTATCAAAAAAAGAAGGATCAATTGAGATTCCAGATATCTATTACGCTATTTATCAAAATATTATCGCAATCAACCATTTTAAGAACGAAGCATACATTTTTGCGAACTGCTACCAAACCGAAAATAATATTGCAGAAATTGAACATATTTTAAACGTAAAGAATTTTGCTTCTTATAATTTTTCGTTATCCGGATCAGCTACATCCAATTTAGAGGACGAAAAATTTAAAGAGCAAGTAGCCTTAGCTAAAAAACATTGCCAGCGTGGTGATGTTTTTCAACTTGTTCTCTCTCGCAGGTTTTCACAAAGATTTAAAGGCGATGAATTCAATGTTTACAGAGCGCTTCGATCTGTAAACCCATCGCCATATTTGTTCTATTTTGATTATGGAGATTTTAAGATATTTGGTAGCTCGCCCGAAGCACAACTTATTGTTCAAAACGGTACTGCTGAAATTCATCCCATTGCAGGCACATTTAAACGTACCGGTAACGACGAAGAAGATGCCATTTTAGCAAAACAACTCTCAGAAGACGATAAAGAAAATAGCGAACATGTAATGTTAGTAGACTTAGCAAGAAATGATCTTAGTCGAAACGGTACTGCGGTTAAAGTTATAAATTATAGAGAGGTACAATTTTTCTCTCATGTAATACATTTGGTCTCCAAGGTGATTGGGCAAAAGAAAGCAAATAGTTCTACAATGAAAGTGGTAGCCGATACTTTTCCTGCAGGTACCCTAAGTGGTGCCCCTAAACATAAGGCCATGCAACTTATTGAAAAATATGAAAAAACAAGTCGCGGATACTATGGAGGAGCAATAGGCTTTATGGATTTTAATGGAAACTTTAATCACGCCATTATGATTCGAACATTTCTTAGTAAAAATCATGAACTACACTACCAAGCAGGCGCAGGATTAGTTGCCGCATCAAATGCAGAAGATGAATTACAAGAAACATATAACAAACTAGGAGCTTTAACAAAAGCATTAGAAATTGCTGAAAACATTTAATATGAAGAAGATATTAGTTGTAGATAACTACGATAGTTTTACCTATAATTTAGTACATTACCTTGAAGATTTAGATGGTGAAGTATACGTAAAACGAAATGATCAATTGACTTTAGACGAGGTTGCTATATTCGATAAAATTGTACTTTCTCCTGGCCCTGGCATTCCTGACGAAGCAGGGCTTTTAAAAAAAATTATAGCAAAATATGCTGCTACCAAAAGTATTTTTGGGGTTTGTTTGGGTCAACAAGCTATTTGCGAAGTTTTCGGTGGTTCTTTAATAAACCTCAAACAAGTATATCATGGTATTGCGACCAAAATAAACATTACCAAAGAAGATGTTTTATTTAAAGATTTACCAAAAGAGATTGAAGTAGGTAGATATCACTCTTGGGTAGTAAACCCTAATTTACCAGAAGTTTTAGAAGCTACGTCATTTGATAAAAACGGTCAGGTAATGTCAATACGACATAAAATTTTTGATGTTTGCGCAGTACAGTTTCATCCAGAATCTGTCTTAACTCCAAATGGAAAAAAAATTTTAGAAAATTGGTTAGAAAACTAAAATTTAATAAAGATCAAAACACAATGTGTAACTAAATAACACACAAAAATCTAAAACAAATCGCTTAAGAGCTAATTGTATTTTAAGAATGAAACAGACACTAAATAAACTAATCAACCACGACATTCTTACGAAAGAAGATGCAAAACAGATTTTGGTTAATATCGCTAAAGGCGATTACAACACCAGCCAAATAGCTGCCTTTTTAACTGTTTATATGATGCGTAGCATCACCATTGAAGAATTAGAAGGATTTAGAGACGCCCTCTTAGAATTATGCCTAGCAGTTGATTTGGCTGCTTATAACCCCATCGATTTGTGCGGAACTGGTGGCGATGGTAAAGACACTTTTAATATTTCAACCTTAGCTTCTTTTGTAGCCGCTGGTGCAGGTGTTAAAGTAACTAAACATGGTAATTACGGCGTATCTTCTACATGCGGAAGCAGTAATGTAATGGAGTTTCTTGGTATTAAATTTAGTAATCAAGAAGATTTTTTAAAAAAATCAATAGAAGAAGCAGGTATTTGTGTTTTACATGCACCACTATTTCATCCTGCAATGAAAAATGTAGCACCCATACGACGAGAACTGGGCGTAAAAACATTTTTTAATATGCTTGGCCCCATGGTAAATCCAGCTTTTCCAAAAAACCAAATGGTAGGGGTTTTTAATTTAGAATTAGCTCGAATGTACGGTTACCTCTATCAAAATACCAACAAGAATTTTACCGTACTACACGCCTTAGATGGTTATGATGAAATTTCATTGACAGGTAATACCAAAACAATTTCCAATTCTTCTGAAGGAATGATTAAACCTTCTGACTTTGGTCTAGAATTAATTAAACCAACTGAGATTGTTGGCGGAGCTACCATAGAATCTTCATCACAAATATTTTTAAACGTATTACAAGGAAAAGGAACTGAAGCTCAAAACAACGTAGTTTGTGCAAACGCAGGAGTCGCTATTGCAACCGTTAACAAGTGTACAATAAAAGCCGGATTTGAAAAAGCCAAAGAATCGCTTAATAGCGGAAATGCATTAAATGCACTAAAAAAATTACAAGAAATAAGCAGAAGTTAGTTCTACCACTATGTGGGTAACAACACTATTCTTCTAAATAAATGAATAGCAATAGAAATAGCATGAATATTTTAGATAAAATAATTAAAGATAAACACAAAGAAGTAGCCCTTAAAAAAGCGCTAATTCCTAGTTCGCAATTAGAAAATTCTGTTTTGTTTAATCGTCCTGTTAATTCTTTAGCTGTTGCTTTAAGAAATAGTAGCTCTGGTATTATTGCAGAACACAAAAGACGCTCACCGTCTAAATTAACCATTAATCAAAATACTAATGTAGGCCAAGTTGCTAAAGCATATGAAAAAGCTAATGTTTGCGGCATGAGTGTACTTACAGATATTAAATATTTTGGAGGGTCGTTAGAAGATCTACTTTTAGCTAGAGCTTGTGTAAAAATGCCGCTTCTAAGAAAAGAGTTTATTATTGACACCTATCAAATTCTTGAAGCAAAGGCAAATGGTGCAGATGCTATTTTACTTATAGCTTCTGTACTATCTAAGGAAAAAATAAAGTGTTTTTCTGAACTTGCAAAAAGTTTAAATTTAGAGGTGTTACTAGAAGTACACAACGAAACAGAGTTGTACAAATCAATAATGCCCAGTATCGATATGTTAGGTGTTAACAATAGAAATTTAAAAACCTTTGAGGTAAATTTAAACACAAGTAAATCAATAGCTCCATTAATACCCAATGAATTTGTAAAAGTATCTGAAAGTGGAATCAGTAGTATTAGTACTATAAAAGATTTAAAAAACCATGGTTTCCAAGGGTTTTTAATTGGAGAAAATTTTATGAAAACCGACAATCCTGGTCAAAGTGCTGCCGCGTTTATTCAAAAAATAATTTAACAAGTGGACTATAAGTATTCTAAAAAACCAACTATAAACCGCAAGCCTAATTTGGCACAATTAAAGCTTAAAATTTGCGGTATGAATTTAAATACCAGCGAGGTAGCAATATTAAAACCAGATTATCTCGGTTTTATTTTTTGGAAACCATCAAAACGTTTTTTTGAGGGTAAAATGCCATCTATACCGCATAGCATTAAAAAGGTAGGTGTTTTTGTAAATGCTAATATGGAAGAAATCACTGAAAAAGTAAAGACCTTTGATTTGATAGCAGTACAATTACACGGTAATGAAACTGCCTCTTTCTGTGATGCTTTAAAAGCAAAATTGCCACACTTAAAAATAATTAAAGTGTTTACGATACAAAATGATTTTGATTTTGTTGAACTTACTCATTTTGAAGATCTTTGTGACTATTATCTATTTGATACCAAAGGTAAATTACCAGGTGGTAACGGCTATCTTTTTAACTGGCAAGTTTTAAAAAAATACCCTTCAACAAAGCCCTATTTTTTAAGTGGCGGCGTTGGCTTAGATGAATTAGAAAATCTTAAAAAATTTATGGCTCAACCCGAATCATTATACTGTCATGCTGTTGACATAAATAGTAGATTTGAAATTGAGCCCGGTTTAAAAAATATAGAGAAGCTAAAGAAATTTAAAACCGCTTTACATGCAGACCAGCAATAGTAGATGCAACTAGTTTCTACGATTTAAAAAACAAATAACATGAACTATCACGCAGACGAAAAAGGATATTACGGCGAATTTGGCGGAGCATTTATACCAGAAATGCTCTATCCTAACGTAGAAGAATTGCGCAAAAAATATCTAGCAATTATGTATGAGGATTCTTTTCAAAAAGAATTTCATAATCTTTTAAAAGACTACGTTGGTAGACCGTCGCCGCTCTATTTTGCAAAACGACTTTCAAAAAAATACAATTGTAAAGTTTATCTAAAACGCGAAGATTTAAACCATACTGGTGCGCACAAGGTAAATAATACCATAGGGCAAATTTTGATGGCAAAACGTTTAGGTAAATCAAGAATTATTGCAGAGACAGGGGCCGGACAGCACGGTGTGGCAACCGCCACAGTTTGCGCTTTAATGGGTATGGAATGTATTGTCTATATGGGAGAAATTGATATCGCACGGCAAGCACCAAACGTAGCTCGAATGAAAATGCTTGGAGCTACTGTTAGACCAGCATTTTCAGGTAGTCGCACCTTAAAAGATGCAACAAATGAAGCTATTCGCGATTGGATAAACAACCCCGTAGACACCCACTACATTATAGGTTCTGCTATTGGCCCACACCCATATCCTGACATGGTAACCCGATTTCAGTCGGTCATTTCTGAAGAAATAAAATGGCAATTAAAGGAGAAAGAAGGACGAGAAAACCCTGACTATGTAGTAGCTTGTATTGGAGGCGGTAGTAATGCCGCTGGTACATATTATCACTTTTTAGATGAAGAAAATGTGGGTATAATTGCGGTTGAAGCAGCCGGAAAAGGTGTAGATACTACCGAAAGTGCAGCAACATCAGCACTTGGTAAAGTAGGTATTATACATGGTTGTAAAACCCTACTTATGCAAACCAAAGATGGGCAAATTACCGAGCCATATTCCATTTCAGCTGGTTTAGACTACCCAGGGGTAGGACCCATGCACGCCCATTTATATACCAGTAAAAGAGCCGAATTTTATTCGGCAACCGACAAAGAAGCTATGAAAGCGGGCCTAGAACTCTCACAACTAGAAGGTATTATACCTGCGATAGAAACTGGTCATGCTTTCGCTATATTTCAGCACAAAAAATTTAAACCCAATGACGTAGTCGTTATTAGCTTATCTGGCCGGGGCGACAAAGATTTAAACACCTATATTGACTATTTCAAATTAGCCTAATGAAGAATAGAATTAACCAAAAACTTAAAGAGAATAAAAAGCTACTCTCTATATATTTTACAGCAGGATATCCTGCCATAAATGATACTGTTCAAATCATTGAAGACTTAGAACGCAATGGTGTTGACATGATAGAAATTGGTTTACCGTTTAGCGATCCTTTGGCAGACGGTCCAACGATTCAAGAAAGTTCTACAAGCGCCCTAAAAAATGGAATGCATACAGAACTACTTTTAAAACAATTAAAAGATATTCGAAAAACGGTAAGCATTCCTCTAATTATAATGGGATATTTTAATCCGATGTTACAATACGGAGTAGAAGCCTTTTGCAAAAAGTGTAGCGAAATTGGCATTGATGGTATTATTATGCCAGATTTACCCTTAGACGTTTATCAGGAGGAATATGAAGCTATTTTTAAAAAATACGGCCTAATAAACATATTTTTAATTACACCACAAACAAGCAATGAACGGATTAGACAAATTGATACTGCATCAGACGGCTTTATTTATATGGTAAGTTCTGCAAGTGTTACCGGATCTAAATCAGGATTTGGAGCTACACAAACCGAATATTTCAAGCGAATAGCCGATATGAAATTGAAAAACCCGCAAATTGTAGGTTTCGGTATAAAAGATGCCTCCACTTTTCAAGCCGCCACTACATATGCTAACGGGGCTATTATTGGTTCTGCTTTTATTAAGCACTTAACCAAATATGGCGCCACTTCAATAGCTAGTTTTGTAAAAACAATTCGCTGATTTTGAAGGCATTGCTAAACAATTGGAAAGTATTACTTTTTCTTTGCCTCACCATTGGCTTGATGCCTTTTATGCCTGAGCCGCATCTTTGGGGAAAAATAAAATGGGTTTTAGGTGACAACACAGGTATGAAGCTTAAAGACTGGCTTGATGTATTTGTTCACGGGTTTCCATTCTTACTCTTAGTTCGATTGATAATTTTAAAAATAATTGGCACTAAACCTTAAGCATAAATACCACTAAGTTCTATTTTAAGAACTAGAATTAAAAGTTTATAATAACACTTTATCGTAAATTTTTGCCCTGAACAAAAATCAACACTATTATTACTTTACGTTTATTTTAATAAAATTTACGCTTGTTAATTATCAACTAGTGTTTAAGCATTAAAATAGTTTAGAATTTACAGAGATTTAAAACATAGCCTATCATCGAGTTTAGTTCTAAAAGCCTTAAGAAATAGCTAAAAAAGAACAAAACAAGTAATCATGAAACACTAACCAATTTATAATTATTTTTAAAAAGCCTCCGTATAAAAATGGAGGCTTTTACTTTTTTGCCTTTTTAACTAAAGATCTTAAGGAAAAATTTTTATCGTAAAACTGATTCGCTTACTTTTAGATTATGATAAAAAACACCTTTAAATCTGTAGTTGGTTTAATAATTAGCTTTTGTACTTTTTGGAGTAGCGCACAAACAGAGAGTCAAATAAAATCGCATGTTGGCCATGCTATTAATGATATTCGAGAGTTTGTTAAAATTCCGAATGATGCTTTAGAACATGCAGACATCAATAGAAATTTAACCTGGTTAACAAAAGCCTTTAATACTCGTGGGTTTAATTCATCAATATTACCCACCGAAGGCGAAGGGTTATTTTTTGCGGCATTACCTGTAGATGATAGTAAGCCTACTATTCTATTTTACATGCACTTTGACGGGCAATCGGTTGACCCTTCTAAATGGAATCAACAAAATCCTTATGAAGTAGTTTTAAAATCATCGAATGGCAATGGCTGGAAAAATGAATCTTTTGAAGATTTAAGTGAGAATATTAACTACAATTGGCGTTTATTTGGGCGATCAACATCAGACGACAAAGGACCAATAATCATGTTGTTAGAAGCTATTGATTTGCTTCAAGAAAACGGACAAGAAATTCCGTTTAATGTAAAAGTAATTCTAGATAGTGAAGAAGAAAAAAGCAGTAAACCTTTACCAAATGCAGTAAAAAAATATCGTGACTTATTAAAGGCTGATTTTTTGATAATAAACGACGGGCCTGTTCACGTCTCTAGCAAGCCAACAATAGTTTACGGCTGTAGAGGTATTACAACGCTTTCATTAACCACTTACGGACCAATAAAACCTCAGCATAGTGGGCATTATGGTAATTATGCACCAAATCCAGGGTTTCTTTTGGCAGAAGCTTTAGCCACAATGAAAAATGATGAAGGAAAAGTAGAAATTGAAGGATATTATGATGGCATAACCATTAATGACATGGCGCAAAAAGTTTTAAAGAATGTGCCAGATGACGCCACTATTATAAATACTAATTTAGCGATCAAAACTCCTGAAAAGGTAGGTGCTTTTTATCAAGAAGCCTTACAATACCCATCACTTAACATAAGAGGTTTAGGCTCTGGTTGGGTAGGTAAAAAAGCAAGAACAATTGTACCCGCAACAGCAACAGCTGAACTTGATTTAAGGCTTGTTCCTGAAAGTGATGGCTCACGACTTAAAGGATTGGTTAAAAAACATATTCAAAAGCTGGGTTTTTATATAACCGATACCATTCCCTCAATAAAAGAAAGAATGAGTCATAATAAAATAATGACTATCACCGAAGGTAGTGTAACAGATGCTTTTAGAACAGACTTAAATAATAACTACGGACAATATCTAGTAAAAACCATAAAAGAGAACCTGAACGAAGACGTGGTTCAAATTCGTATCATGGGGGGTACTGTACCCATATCTCCTTTTATTAATGAGTTGAAAATTCCGGCTTTTATTGTACCAATGGTAAATCCTGACAACAATCAACATAGCCCAAATGAAAACCTTAAAATTGGACAAATCGCCTATGGCATTAAGGTTTTTTATAGTATTTTGAGCACTCCTTTAAACTAGCCTAACAAAACTGTAGAGGTGGTTCTTGTATGCTCGGCTAACCCACCTGAAAACAAATGAAAATTTATTTAGCTGCTATCTTTACTTTTTCATAACTACTTTGCAAAGTATTGACGCAAACGTTTATTTTATATTAAAACCTATCGATAGCTTATTCTTAAAATAAACTGAACGCTATTGATTAAAAATTAAAAGCTAGGAGCAACGTAGGTATTAAAACCAATACACTTAATTATTTTCTTTCCAGTAAAAATAGTTTTTTATCACCTATGTTACATGTAACCAAACCATTAACAGTAATTTTTAAACTGTTTTTCATCAATAAATGGCTACTAATTAACTAAAACTTATCAATTAAAACCTGTTAATCTGTGGGCCAAAGACTTAAAATGAAATGGTTATCAACGATCTTCTCCTATCTAAGTGAACATAATTAATGTACCTTTTAACTTATGAAATGCCACGTTGGAAAATAAAAATACTATCGGCATTAAAAAAGCGTTTATAATTGAAGAAAATAGCTGTTTATGAAAACCTATCTACTATTTATTTTTAGCTGTACCATACAGTTTTGTTTTTCCCAATTAGCAATCGTAGATAGCACCGATAATGAGCCTATAGCCTATGCAACTATTTCCTTTGGAAATGGCCATGGTAGTTTTGCCGATGAAGATGGTCGATTTCAATTTAGCAAAAATAAATATACGGATGTAGACAGCCTTTTTATTTCTGCCATGGGTTACGCTGACAAGAAACTTTCAACGAAGGTTTTACCAAAAATTTTAAGGCTTAAGCCTGAAGTATCTCAATTGAATGAAGTTGTTGTTTTCGCTCCAAAATCGGGCAAATTTAAAACCCGAAAGCGCAAGCCAGTGACCCACAACGATGTATTTGCATCATGGTTGCCTACGGTTGAAAGTGAGGTTGCCGTATTATTCAAAAGATATGAGAAGCAGCCCACGCAAATTTCAAAACTACTACTACCCATAAATACAGAATCGAAATACAAAACAAAAGGAAAAGGAAAATTTGCAACTATTTTTCGTGTTCAGTTCTATGAAAACTATAAAGGGCTTCCTAAAGACGCCTTATTGTATGACGATATTGTATTTGCAATAAATGAAGAAGCGGATAAAGTTTATGAACTTAATATATCGGCAAAGGATATATTTATACCTAAATCGGGCATATTTGTCGCTATTCAAGTTTTGGGCTACGCAAACTCAAAAGGAGGCTTAGCACAAACCAAACAATACCGCGAAATAAAAACGGCAAGAGGAGTGCAAAAAATTTCTACTTCTTTTAGACCTTTACTTCCTTTTACCAAAAAACTTATAAATCAAAACACCTACGTTCGTCGTATCTTTTGGAATAATAAAAAATGGCAAATTTTTGACAAATCGTACAATCAGAAATCAAAACTAATACAAACAGGTCATCACAACTATGGTATGGGAGCTGAGTTTAAAGTTTATGAAAACTAAGCTGAATTTCTGCTT
The DNA here is from genome assembly GCA_947486785.1 of uncultured Flavobacteriaceae bacterium. Lineage (GTDB taxonomy): Bacteria > Bacteroidota > Bacteroidia > Flavobacteriales > Flavobacteriaceae > Maribacter_C. The sequence goes on from CANKUU010000008.1 coordinate 19,725, forward strand.
GCATTAATATTACCATATAAAGAGCGCGTAACAATTTTAGCATAAAGTTCTTTAAAATGGCTGCCCGAACTTATTTTTTGTAGCGCATACTGTTGTATAACTAATAACGGCAATACGATATTTTCTCTAATTTTTATGGACTCGCGTGAGATTACTTCTTTTTCCATTAAAATATCCATATCAGAAATTAACAACAACATTTCTTTTGATAACTGATACTCATCGTGTAAAATGGTCCAAAACTCTTTATATTCGGCATCCTCTTTCATATAGCTGGTTAATTCAAAATAACATTTAGAGAGCGACATCATACTGTTTGCCATTAACGCCTGAAAAAAGGGAACCTCATTATATAGCGCCTTCACCATTTCTAAGCGCCCATCATCTTTTATTTTTTTTAGGGCAGTGCCAATTCCAAAATACCCAGGTACATTTTGTTTCAACTGGCTCCACGAACCAACAAAAGAAATGGCCCTAAGATCATTTAATTCTAATTTTGCTTTACTTCCACGCTTACCAGGTCTACTGCCAATATTTGCTTTGTTGTAATACCGTAAGGTACTTCTATTCTCTAAATATGACATAAACTTCTCATGATGTTTTAAGGCATCATATTTTTCAAAGCTAAGGGTAGACAGTTCCTCTATTAACTCTCGTTGGGTTTCAGAAATTACATTTTCTTTTTCAAAGATATTGTTAGACAAGCCTGCGGCTAACAACTGCTCGCAGTTATATTGAAACTGCTCTTTGGTGCCATAAGTACTCGTAATTGTTTGACCTTGAATGGTTAATTGAATTTCATTGTTTGCAACCTCTTTAGTTTGAGCGGCATAAAAACGATGTGTTTTGCCACCTCCTCTTGCTGGAGGTCCTCCCCTACCATCAAAAAATATAGCTTTTACCTCATTTTCAGAACAAACTGAAGAAAGTACTTCTTTAGTTTTTAAAATAGACCAATTTGCTTTTAGGTAGCCCCCATCTTTTGTTCCATCAGAAAAACCTAACATAATGGTTTGTTTATCACTTCTATCTTTCACATGTTTTCGGTATTCGGGGATAGCAAATAAATGCTTCATGGTTGCTTCGGCATTCTCCATACCACTCATTGTTTCGAATAACGGAACAATATCGAATCTAATTTCATTTACGTCATACCCCATCCAACGAAACAAACCGTAAACAAAAAGGACAGAAAAAACATCTTCAGAATTACTTATAATATATCGATTGCAACCTTCTTCACCATTTTTTCTTTGAATAAACTTTAATTGTAAGATATTTTTGATGGTGTCTTTAACAATACCTTCTTCATAATCTTTCGGTGAAACCTCCATGACTTTATGTAGCAGTACCTCTTGTAGCTCCTGTTTAGACAATTCTTCAAGACTGTTAGATATTATTTTGTTTTTTAATAAAATTGCTTCAACGGTAGCGTAATGTTTACTATGGTCTTGGCGAATATCTAAGGTAGCAAAATGGGTTCTGAAAATTTTAACCTTATCAATAAAGCGATCTAAATCTGTTAGATATAAGCTTTGATACTTTGTAATTAACAAGCTGCGAATGGTTTGCAAATGCATTATAATATCCGCGTAATTTACAATTTCGTTAGGGTTAAACATAGCCCCATACAAACTGGCTCTTAATTGAGCTAAAGGTGCTTGTATTTCTCTAAAGCTTAATTTCTGTTGAATTTTCTTTAAATCATTATAATAACATTTCATTAAACTAATACGTAGTTCATCGGCAACGGCGCTAGTAACATCGGCAGTAACAAATGGGTTACCATCTCTATCGCCACCAGGCCAAAAACCGAGTTTTATTATATTTAAATTTTCAAAATTAGAATCATTTACATTCGACTTAATTTCGGAGTATAAATCACCAACTGCATCATAATATACATTTCTGAGTATATGAATTATATTTTTTGCTTCATCTAAAGGCGTGGGTTTCTTTGCATTCATTAGTGAAGTTAAACCCAATTGCTGAAGTGTAATGTCAATTTCATCTAATTTATCTTCTAAAATTAAAGAACGAAGATTATCCATAATATCTAGAACTGCAGGCGTATAAAACTGTGTAGGGTGTGCCGTAAAAACAATTCTAGCACTAAAATTTTCGAGCTGCTCTTGAACAGTGCTCCAATTCTTATTTTTAGCAACGTATTGAAAATAGTCTTTTAAAGCTAGGGTGCTACTGTGCTCGTTGAGCTTAGAAAAAGCGGCATCTTCAACACTATCATACAAAACAACTTGCCGTTCTACATATTGAATGATACGGAACATAAAATCTATCTGTTCATTTTCTGAAGTAATATTGGCGTAATCTTTAAAAAAGGATGTTAGTATTTTATTAGGGCTACTACCGCTTTTTAAACCCTTCTGGCATTGGTGTAATAATAATGGAATAAGCATTCCAATATTTTCAATATTTCGATATGGTAGATTTAAAAAAAAGCCATTGAATACATTAAACTTGTTTTGTACCGATGCTTTAAAGGCAAGTAATCGTTCAGATTGATGCATATAATTCTCCTTTTTTTGAAATTGTATTATTTGATAGACTGATAATCTTAAGCCTTAAATATCGTTATTAAAAGACAATCGAGCCTAATGATTGAATGTAAATAACAAAAAACAGCACCTACACCACAAAAACAACACACTTAACAACAATAGTTTCTACATCAGCCCAAAAGATAATAGATTTACAAAGTAATTAAGAAATAAAAGTTTTCATTTTCATATAGTGTTCTCGTAAAAGAGCTCAGTCTTCAAAAGGTTGAGCTCTTTTTAGTTTTAAATGGTTGATCTTTAAAATAACACTTTTACCTTATGTTACCGATAATTTTAGTTGTAAAGATTTAAAAGCGTAGTGTTAATGCGCTCTTATAAATTTTAGTTTACAGCTGCTGTAAATGAAATGAGTTATGCGTTGAAAATTAAACCAACACTACGCTTTTAAAAAAATGCTCGGTATTGGGCTACTCTAAAATCAAAAGTACTATAATTAGCATTTTGGTCTTTTGCCTTCCTGTACGCAGGCATGCTACCAATTGCCCGATTGGCTGCGCCCGAAGGTGCTGTCAAAGAAATTGTTCTAATAATTCTTTGTTCGTTTATATGCGACCTATCAACTTTTATTATTTGATTAGGCATATTAAACTCGTGTATTCTTGGCACCTTATCAGACACTACCTTCAAGTATAACTGGTGCTCTTTTAAATGTTTTCTAAAAAAATATTCCGGACCATTTTTACTATTACCCCCAGTGAACAAAATGGTATTAACCTTCTTATATTCCTGTAAATACCCTATCAAGTTTCTTAATTTAATATTTTTCATGCCTAAATCAGAAGCGTCTATCTTCTCTCTTTCTGCACTAGCAACAATATCACAAATTCCGATTTTACGGTTTATTAAAAAGTTTTTCCGTTGTTTTACTGCAAAGTCAGAAGTTTCATATGCTAAATGCAGATTAAAAATTTTATCTAAAATTGGCCAAAGTTGGCCGCTACAACTGCCGTAGCAAAAGTTTACATCCTTATCTTTTAAAGTACCTTCGGTAAATCTTGGTGGCGGCAAAGTACCTACGATGAGCTTCGTAACTTCAGGATACAGAAAGGGTTGAAATGGGTGTGTATGTAAAAACAAAACGTTGTGATTATAAAATAATATAAACCAAAGACCCTATAATATAATCAAAATATGCGCTGAAAGAATTGCGATTTAATATTTTTCTCTATTTAGAGAATTTTAAATTAATGCAACAAAACATTTTGTAACTTTTTATTGCACCTAGGATTTTGCTTAAAACACAATTAAAATTAAAGAAAAAACATCAGTTTAAATAACCGTGCCCTCTAAAGGTATTCTTAAGAGGATTATTCGGCAACTACTTTAATAAGTCTTACTAATCTTTAACGATTGTTGCTTTAAAGTCAGTTGAATCATCCATCTTAAAAATACGATATGTAAAAAGGTTTAAATCTGTTGTGTCAAAAGTAATTTGATTATCAACTGTTAGGTCAAACATCAACGAATCTGTTCTTATGCTCATACGTTCAGGTAACCTATCATTTGAATAATTCTTATAAAACTTTTGCTGTTGCGGTTGTATATCAAAAAAAGAAAGGGTATCAATTACAACTTCGGCAAAAAGAGTTTCGGTATTATTTTGAACACGAATTTGAATGCCTGTTAAATTATCGTCTCGGTCAGTACATGAGACCAAAACAACAACAAAACTTAGCATTAAAGATAAAACAGGTTTCATAAATTTCAACTTTAACGTTACATTACTAAAACGAAGACTTATCAAAAATATTCTATCTTATAAATACAGGTTCGTTCTCTTTTAAGGTATTCGCTTCGCTAAACCGATAGCCGTCTAAATCAAATCCTTTTATATCATCTAATGTTTGGGCATTTGTATCTACAATATACCTTACCATTAACCCACGTGCTTTTTTTGCATAAAAGCTGATAATTTTTAGTTTGTCATTTTTCCAGTCCTTAAAAACAGGACTAATTACTGGAACCTTTAGTGCCTTTTTTTCTATGGCAGAAAAGTACTCGTTACTTGCTAAATTAACAAAAAGCTCATCCGCTACTAGCACTGAATTCAAATAAGAGCTTAGCGCTTTCTTCCAAAACTGGTATAAATTTTTATTGGATCCAATCTCTAAAGATGTACCCATTTCAAGACGATAGGGCTGTATTAAATCTAAAGGCTTTAAAACACCATAGAGGCCCGATAAAATAAGAAGAGTATCTTGTAATTTATCAATTTTATCGGCAGATAAGGTGTAGGCATCTAAACCTTTGTATACATCACCATCAAAAGCAAAAACTGCAGGGCGGGCATTTTGAGGGGTGAAGGGCGTGTTAAATTCTTGATTTCTTTGCCAATTCAATTGTGCAAGCTTATCAGAAATATGCATCAATTCAGCTAAGGCCTCAGGTTTTTTTTTAACTAAAACTGTATTGAGTTTAATTGATTGCTCTAAAAAAACGGGCTTTGAATACTTTTTAGTGGGTAATTTTGATTCAAAATCTAAAGACTTTGCAGGCGAGATAACAATTTTCATAAATCGTGTATTTAAGTGTAAAAATAAAACCTATTTTATAAAATGCCTATTCTATTAAAAGAGAGTTTTAAGGTGTTAAATTTTAGCTCAAAAAACACTATTTGTACAATATGTATTTTGGCGCAGCCTATTGGCTATGCTTTGAATAGTGCCTCCATTTCTCAATGCAGTTTGCAATATCTTCAGGTATATCAGAATTAAAACGCATCATTTCACCAGAAACAGGATGAACAAAACCTAATGTTTTAGCATGTAAAGCTTGACGAGGTAAAATCTTGAAAGCATTTTCAACAAACTGCTTATACTTGGTAAAAGTTGTACCTTTTAATATGCGTTCACCACCATATCGCTCATCATTAAACAGCGTATGGCCTATGTATTTCATATGCACTCTAATTTGGTGTGTGCGGCCCGTTTCTAACTTACATGAAACTAAAGTTACGTAACCCAAGCGTTCTATAACTTTATAATGCGTTACCGCTTCTTTACCTTGGTCACCCTCAGGAAAAACATGCATTTGAAGTCTATTCTTAGGATGACGCGCAATATTACCTTCTATAGTGCCTTCATCATTTTCAACATTACCCCAAACTAAGGCTATGTATTCTCTTTCAGAGGTTTTGCTAAAAAATTGTTTAGATAGGTGTGTCATAGCAGCTTCTGTTTTTGCCACTAATAACAGCCCTGAAGTGTCTTTATCAATTCGATGCACTAAACCAGGGCGCTCATTACTATTTACTGGTAAATTATCAACATGATGTATAAGCGCATTAATTAGGGTGCCAGAATAATTTCCGTGACCCGGATGCACAACCATACCCGCAGGTTTATTAACAACCAACAACACCTCATCTTCATAAACGATGTCAATTGGAATATCTTCAGGAATTAATAAAAACTCATGCGGTGGATGCTCAAACATCACTCTTACAACATCACCAGCCTTTACCTTATAATTTGATTTTACGGCAACTTCATTTACCCAAACATGACCATCTTTCGCCGATTGTTGAATCTTATTGCGCGTAGCATTCTCAATAAAATTCATTAAAAATTTATCTACCCGAAGAGGGTCTTGCCCTTTTGTAGCTACTATTTTATGATGCTCATAAAGTTCATCATTATTAAGCTTGGGTCCATATTCAGATTCCATACCTATTGAGAATCTTCTTTAGATTCATTTTTTTGACCTACCCTACCACTACCACAAACTAACTCTACTTTTGATGTTTTTGGTAGTTTGTCGCCTGGTGATACTTGCTTTCCTTTATATTTTACATAGTACACCATATCCTTCCCTATTTGATCTATATAACTTACGCGCTGCACATCAAGACCAACAGCACGTAGCATAGATGCTGCATTTCTTTGCGTAACCTGAACTACATTCGGTAAAGAAACTTTCTTATAACCAGATGGGTTAACCCATAAATAAATTTTACGATTCTCTTTTACTTTGTTACCCGCAGGTGGGTTTTGTTCTATTATTGAAAACCGAGGGTAGTCGGGGTTAAAATTTGCCGAATCTACTACTTCATATCTTAATTTTGATTCTTCTGCTGCTTTTCGCATATCCATAACAGACATTTTTGAAAAATCAGGAACTACAATAAACTTACCGTGATTCGTTGTACTACTGAGCCAACGCAACACTATAAATACTATCAAAATAACAGCTAACAATGCCAAGCCTATCTGAATTAAAAAACTACGGCTCTTTAAAAATCTAAAAAATGTTATCATTTACTGCTATTTATCGAAATTTAAGATCTTATCTATTTGACTAAAGGTTACTAGCCCACATATTCTCGATGGGCAAAAAAATGAAGCGCAACATCAATTTTTACCTCACAATTATATTGACAAATATATAAAATGAACGCCTATATCTATGAATGAATAGGTGCTTTTAAAAAAAAACCTGTCAGGTCGATGAAAACCGTCACTTTTTCTTTACTTTGATGAGCGTACATTTTACATTAAAAGCCTTAAAAGATTGCTTATGAAAAAAAAGATTGCCATAATTATGGGAGGTTATTCTAGCGAATATGAGATCTCTATAAAAAGTGGAACGGTGGTACATGAATACTTAGATTCTAAAAAATTTGAGAAGTACAGCATTATAATTTCCAAAGAAAAATGGGTATATCTTGCGGAAGATAAAAAAGAATACCCTGTTAATCGTCATGATTTTTCCCTACAACTAAAATCAGGTGTTGTTCATTTTGATTGTGTTTTTAATGCAATTCATGGCACGCCGGGCGAAGATGGATTGATGCAGTCCTATTTTGAGCTCTTAAGTATACCCCATACCTCATGCGATCCATATCAAGCAGCGTTAACTTTTAACAAACGTGATTTTTTAAGTGTATTAAAGCCTTATGGCATAAAGTCAGCAGCCTCTTATTACCTCAACAAAGGAGATATAATTGACGAAAATGCCATTATTAATAAAGTAGGTTTACCCTGCTTTGTAAAAGCTAATAAAGCAGGCAGCAGTTTCGGTGTTTCAAAAGTTTACCAGCGTGAACAGCTACAAGCAGCCATTACTAATGCTTATAAAGAGGATAACGAAATTATTATTGAAGCATTTTTAGATGGCATCGAAGTTTCGGTAGGGGTTATTAAATTTGAGGGAGAAACTAAAGTATTACCAATTACTGAAATCGTAACAGAAAATGACTTTTTTGACTATGAAGCAAAATACGAAGGAAAGTCAAAAGAAATAACACCTGCCAGAATATCTAAGACCCAAAAAGACAAGGTGGTAGCAACTGCTAAAAGGGTGTATGATGTTTTAAAAATAAAAGGCTTTTCAAGGAGCGAGTTTATCTTTGTAGACGATGAACCATTTATGCTAGAAATGAATACTACACCAGGCCTAACCACCCATAGTATTTTACCTGAACAGGCAAAAGCTGCAGGAATATCTTTGGAGCAACTATTTGAAAATGCCATTATTGAAGCTTTATCTTAAAAAATAACTTAATCAGTTGTAATATTAAATTAAATGAGACGTGCAATTTTTCCGGGGTCGTTTGATCCTTTAACCCTAGGTCATCACGACATTATTACTAGAGGAATAACCCTTTTTGATGAACTTATAATTGCTATTGGCATCAATGCTGATAAAAAATATATGTTTTCTTTACAAGAAAGAACTTCATTTATTAAGGAAGCATTTAAAAATGAGCCCAAAATTAAAATTTACACCTACGAAGGTTTAACCGTAGATTTTTGCAAAAAAGTAAACGCTGATTTTATTTTAAGAGGACTTCGAAATCCTGGAGATTTCGAATTTGAAAAAGCGATTGCTCATACCAATCGAAAACTCTCAGAAATAGAAACAGTATTTTTACTTACCTCTTCAGGTAAATCATATATTAGCTCATCTATTGTAAGAGATGTTATTAGAAATGGAGGCGATTATACTGGCTTGGTTCCTACAAGTGTAAAATTTAAACAATAATTAAAGAGCGTAACACCTTATCTTAACAAGTGTAAATTCTTACAAAATAAGTGTTATAAAACTGAATTTTAATCTTAAAGCTCTAGCAAACCACAGTAAAAGCGGTATTCACAACAATTCTTAAAGGTGAAAACATTTTCTATTTAATATTGTAAGAAATTACATTTATATGTTACGCAGCGGCAAAACATCTACAAACAACTTTTTAATAAGACAGTTACCAAAAGCTACCGCTTTTGTTAATAAGTTTATGGAAATTGTTTACGCTTCTGATAAGTGGATGCAAGAATTTGACTGTCCCAACCATAACACGCTTGGAAAGCCGATCAACAAACTTTTTCAAAACCCAAATAAAAACTGGTCTCAACTCATAGAAAATGCCATTAATAATGGTTTAAGTATAACCACTAAAGGGGAGTATGTTGATACTAAAGGAAATAAGAAGTGGTATCAAATAAAAAGCACCCCTTGGCATGATGAGAACGAAAATGTTATTGGCACTATTTTGCAAACCAAAGATGTTACCAAAGAGGTCTCAGATGAAGTAAAACTTGAAAAGCTTCAGATTATGTCTGAACAAATGTCTGATATTGCCAACATTGGCCTTTGGGATTACAGCTTGGAAAAAGATGAGATGACTTGGTCTACGAAAACAAAGAAAATTTACCAAGTAGAAGAACAATATTGTCCAACTTTTTTAGACACTCCTAATTTTTTTAAAATTGGTTTTAGCCGAAACACCATCTATATGGCTATAGATAAGGCTATTAATCAGGCAATTCCTTTTAGAGAAAAATTACAATTAATTACTGCTAAAAACAAGGAAATATGGGTCATTATCTCTGGAAAGCCAATATTTAAAAATAAAAAAATGGTAGGTCTTGTTGGTACTCTTCAAGATATAGATGAAATTAATTCTGCCGAAATTAAACGAAGAGAAAATGAGCATCTATTGCGTACTTTGATTGATAATTTACCCTTAAATGTATTCATCAAAGATTTAGAATCGCGTAAAATATTAGTCAACAAAGCGGAGGTAGAATTTTGTGGAGCTAAGAACGAAAATGAAATTTTAGGCAAAGACGATTTTGCAATTTATGGGCAAAAATTTGCTGAAAAAACAAGAAAAGCAGACTTAAAAGTTATGCGCGAGCATAAGCCAATTTTAGGTGAAGAAGTATCACTTATCAAACAAGATGGTAAATCAGCTACCTTTTTAACATCAAAAATACCTTTAATAGACGAAGATGGCCACTCTTACGGATTAGTTGGTATTAGTATGGATATTTCTGAATTAAAAAGAAAGGAAATAGAACTTAGAGAACTAATTAATATTACCTCTTCACAAAACGAAAGACTTATAAATTTTGCACATATCGTCTCGCACAATCTGCGTTCTCACAGCGCAAATTTTTCAATGCTGCTAAATTTTTTAAAAACAGAAGAATCTCAAGAAGAGAAAGATAAAATTTTACAAATGCTTATTAGTTCTTCTGATAACCTTATGGAGACCTTAAACAACCTTAACGAGGTGGTTGATATAAATTCAAAACAAGAATTAAGAAAAGAACCTATAAATTTAAAATCTAAAATAGATAGCTTTAAAGAAATTTTATCAGCCGACATTAAAAACTATAATGTTAAAATTATCAACAAAGTTGCTGGTGATATTGATCTAAATGTGGTGCCTACCTACCTACATAGTATATTAAATAATTTTCTCACAAACTCAATTAACTTTAGATCACCTGACCGAGACCCCATTATTGAACTCGAAGGAGTAAAAGAAGGTAAATTTTATGTTCTAACGGTAAAAGACAATGGCTTAGGAATGGATCTTAAAAACAATAGAGACAGACTTTTTGGCATGTACAAGACATTTCATAATAATGAAAACTCAAGAGGTATAGGGCTTTATATTACAAAAAATCAGATAATAGCAATGAAAGGAAAGGTTTCTGTTAGTAGTGAAGTTGGTATAGGAACAACTTTTAAAATTTATTTTAATGAAGAAGATTAATTCTATTTACGTTGTAGATGACTGCTCGATAACACTATTTGGTATCAAAAAAATACTGAAATCTACTGTAAATTACGAGAGTCTAAATACGTTTGTTAATGGAAAATTAGCCCTTGATGCTATTAAAAATATACTAGCAACCCATCAAAACTTACCAGACCTCATATTTTTAGATATTAATATGCCCATTATGGATGGATGGCAATTTTTACAAGAGTTTATTGCCCTACCGATAAAAGAGAAAATACAGATAAATATTATTACCTCTTCAATAGATAGTGCTGATAAAAATAACTGGCAGTATTACAAAAAGCAAACTCATCATACAATTTTATACACCAGCAAACCGGTTAGTAAAGAAAAAATAGAAAAAGTAACAAAAATTGCATTAGATTGAATTTTGATTAGTTTTATAGAATAAATAGCTTTATTCATGAGACTTTTTTTTAGTGCAATACTTTTATGTTTGTTTATTTCATGTGAGGTAAAAAAAGAGTTTGAAACAAACAGCTTTTCTGCTCATTTTGAAAATTCAAATGGTAGCGAAACAGCTACTTATCATCAAACGATAGACTTCTACAAAGAAATAGCGCAAGAATTTTCGGAAATAAACATAAAAACCATAGGTGATACAGATAGCGGGAATCCGTTGCATATCGTTACCTTTAATAAAAACGGTGATTTTAATTTTAAAAAAATTGCTAAGACAAAAACTATCCTTTTAATTAACAACGGTATACATCCAGGAGAGAGCGATGGAATCGATGCTACAATGATGCTATTTCGCGATTTAGCTCTGGGCAAAATACCAACTCCTCAAAATACTGTTATCGTAACTATCCCCATATACAATATTGGCGGCTCATTAAACAGAAATAGTAACACAAGGGTAAATCAAAATGGACCTAAATCGTACGGCTTTAGAGGGAATACCAAAAACTATGACCTTAATAGAGATTTCATAAAAACTGACACCAAAAACGCAGAAACTTTTTCTAAAATATTTCATGAAGTAAACCCTGATATTTTTATCGATAACCATGTAAGCAACGGCGCAGACTATCAGTATACGCTAACGCATTTATTTACTCAACACAATAAATTGGGTGGTGATCTTGGAACCTATTTACACCAAGATATGATGCCAATGCTTGAAAATAATTTAGAAAAAATCAATTGGGATATTACGCCTTATGTTAATGTTTATAATGACGTACCTGAAAAAGGATTTTCGCAATTTATAGATCATCCAAGATATTCAACAGGGTACACTGCGCTTTGGAATAGCTTAGGAATGATGGTAGAAACTCATATGCTTAAACCATACAACAAGAGAGTTGAAGCTACTTATAATTTAATGAATGAAATGATTGCCATTGCAGAAAAAGACGGTAAAAAAATAAAGACGCTTCGTAAAAATGCCCTTAGTCAACATATAAATTGGAAATATTACCCCACAGCCTGGGCCGTTGATACTACTAAAAGTTCAATAATAAACTTCAAAGGGTTTCAAGCCGACACTATTATTAGTAAAGTAACTGGTTTTAAGAGGCTTAAATACAATAGAAACATGCCATTCACCAAAGAAGTTCGCTACCAAAATTATTTTAAAGCAGTAGACTCCATAGAAATTCCTTCATGGTACGTTATAAAAAAAGGATACGACAATGTAATGAAACGTTTAAATCTAAATAATATAAAATATGCTAAACTTAAAAAAGACACCCTTATACACGTAGATGCATATCGTATTTTAGAGTATGAAACCCAAGAAAAGCCCTACGAAGGTCATTACCCACACTACAATACGAAAGTATCGCACAGTGGCAGAGAAATATTGTTTGAAAAAGGAGATATCTTGGTGCCTACAGACCAAAAAGGTATTCGGTATATTTTGGAAACCTTAGAACCTTCTGCTAAAGACTCTTTTTTTAACTGGAATTTTTTTGACACTATTTTACAACAAAAAGAAGGGTTTTCACCTTATGTTTTTGAAGATGAGGCTTACAAAATGCTACTAAAAGACGATAAACTTAAATCTGCATTTGAATTAGAAAAATTAAATGATGAAGCCTTTGCATCCGATTGGTACGCGCAACTTGATTGGATATTTAAACGTTCGCCTCATTACGAGGCTTCACATCTTCAATATCCTGTATATAGAATTTTAAAAAATTAGTTTACAAATAAAATTTTGATATTTCTGTACGAGTTTTTAAGCGCTTCTTCAATCTGTTTAGGGTCTTTCCATTTCACTTTCATAATACCCTCACTTTTTTGCCCCTTTAATTTACCCTTATAATTAGTAGTCATGGCATACCAATGCACCTCTTTCAGTTTATAAGTGCCATTTCTTTTAAAGATATGGTAGGTGGTTTGTAGTACATTTTCTATTTTAAGCCCTTTTACGCCTGTCTCTTCTTCAACCTCACGCAGCGCGCACTGTTCAATAGTTTCACCCTTGTCTAGTTTTCCTTTAGGCAAATCCCATTTATCATTTCTATAAATAAAAAGCACCTTGCCTTTCTTGTTGGTCACTACCCCGCCAGCAGCAACAACTAATGGAATTTTAGTTGTAAATTTTTTAAGAATTTCCTCATAATTTGGATGATAGATGTAAGCTTCTTTTAGCTTTTTTTTTGCTAAGGCGTCAATAGCTTCTTGAATTGCGGAAGCGTTTAATAAAAAATATTCGCCATTTGCCGTTTCACTGAGCTTATTTGTTAAAATGAGGGGCAACTCATTGACAAAAACTTTATACATTTGCGTCATGGTTTTAAACAAAGACACTGCAAAAAAATCGGCAGAACTTCTATTACAAATTAATGCAATTAAATTGGAACTGGAAAATCCTTTTACTTGGGCATCTGGATGGAAATCTCCAATTTATTGTGATAATCGAATTATTTTATCATATCCATTAATTCGCAACTATATTAGAGAAGAAATGGGTAAACAGGTAGAAAATCTTTTCGGCAAACCCGATGTTATTGCAGGGGTTGCTACTGGTGCCATTGGTATTGGTATGTTAGTAGCCGAATATTTAGGCTTACCCTTTATCTATGTTCGACCCGAAGCTAAAGCACATGGTAGGCAAAATCAAATAGAAGGTAAATTAGAAGCTAACCAGAACGTTGTTGTTATAGAAGATCTCATTAGCACGGGTAAAAGTAGCTTAAATGCTGTTGATGCCCTTAGGGCACATGATGCGAACATTAAGGGTATGCTTGCTATTTTTAGCTATGGTTTTGACGTAGCAGATCAAAATTTCGCCAAAAAAAATATTGAATTACATACCTTAAGTAGTTATGATTATTTGATTGAACAAGCTGCCGAAACTGGTCACATTAAAGAAGCACAATTAAACACCCTTAAAGATTGGAAAAAAAACCCATCTGCCTGGAAACCATAGAAATATCATGTTTATAGAAAGTCCGAAAAGTATTGTTCCTAAAAGCGAGAAAGATGTTTTTGAATTTTTAACCGTTCTTAAGAATTTTGAACAGTTGATGCCAGAAAACATTAACAAATTTGAAATGATTAATGATGATAGGTTTCTGTTTTCATTAAAAGGAATGCCAGAAATTGTCTTAGAACGAAAATCGCAAACACCGTATAGTCAGCTTGTTTTAGGTGCAGCAAGTGATAAATTACCCTTTACGCTAACCGCTAATTTAGTGGCGTTATCGCCAACGGAAACCGAAGTTACATTAAGTTTTACCGGAGAGTTCAATGCAATGATGGCAATGATGATAAAATCACCCATTACAAACTTCATCAAAACTATTTCCGAAAACCTAAAAAATTGCTAAGATTATAAACATTTAAAAACGTACTACTTTTAATACATTAAGCGAAGTTCTTTTAAATCGAATTCTTTTAAAACAGCATCTTCAAGCTCTACTATCAATTTGCCTTGTAACGAGACATCTTTAATAAAACCCATAAAAAAATCTCCGTTTATATCGTTAAATGTAGAGGGTTTATTTCTTCTAAATAAATTTTGTTTGTACTTAGCCCACAAGTCATTTTTTTGATGTTCTTTAAGAAGAGAAAAATTAAATTTTAGCTCTTTTACAATAGCAAAAAGTAATTCTTCTAAATTAAGAGTTTTACCCAACAACAATTTTAAAGAAGATACGTTTTTAAGCATATTAAACTCTAGTTGATTCACATTAAGACCTATACCTATAACTGAAGTTTGAATTTGGTCTCCTAAAAGGGTGTTTTCTATAAGAATACCACAAATTTTGGTAGTGCCTGACATAATGTCGTTTGGCCATTTTATACTTAAATCTGGTATTGAAATTGCTTTTAAGACCTTTATAATAGCTAAAGACACACTAATATTAAGTAGAAATTGATCTTGGATGTTTAAATTATTTAATCGCTTTAAAACACTAAAGGTAAGGTTTTTACCAGGGTCAGAAACCCAGACAGTTCCCATTTGGCCCCTTCCTTTGTATTGTTTATTGGCCCAAACTACGGTAAAATCTTCTACTTCTTTTGAACACATTAGGCTCTTTAAATATTCGTTGGTAGAATCCGTGGCATTAAGTTTGACTATAAACATATCTTATCACGATAATAAAGTGCAATCTATTATTAAAAACTTGGGTTAAAAGAACAAAAAAATAATAACTTTGTAGAAATTAATAATTTTTAATGCAGAATAAGATAGCAAGCCCCGATGAATTGATTGCAACAATTCTACAGGGTATAGAAAACGTTAAAGGGCATGATACTATTCTTCTAGATTTAAGAGAAATTGAAAATACTGTTTGCGACTATTTTATTATTTGTAACGGTACATCGAACACGCAAGTAAACGCTATTGTTGGCTCAATTCAAAAAACAGTTAGTAAAGCTATTCATGATAAACCTTGGCACATTGAAGGACAAGACAACGCCGAATGGGTTTTAATGGACTATATTAATATAGTTGTTCATGTATTTCAAAAACATGTTCGAGAATTTTACGATATAGAAGGACTCTGGGGTGATGCAAAATTTACCAAAATAGACAATAGCATAAATTAAGTAAATAAAAATAATGGCTAAAGATAATAATAGTTCAAATCCAAAAAAATCAAAATTTAATTCTTGGTGGATTTACGGTTTAGTAGCAATATTGCTAATTGGTTTTCAATTTATTGGCAGTAATAGTTTTAATAATACCTCAGAAACCACAACTTCTCAATTACACGAGTTTTTAAGAAATGGTGATGTAGAAAAAATACTTGTCATTAATAATACGCGTCAAGCAAAAATTTTCCTAACACAAGAGGCGCTTGCCAAAGAAGAGCATAAAGATGTTACAGACAAGCCAGCACTTTTAGGTAGTGGCAACCCACAATACATGGTTAAGTTTGGAGATCCGCAAAACTTTGAAGATGATATAAAAGCCATAAAAACCGAAAACAACTTAAGCACTAAGATTTTATTCGATAGTGAAAACAATCTATTTTTTGACATACTGGTTTCGGTTTTACCGTTTATACTAATTATCGGTATTTGGGTATATCTCATGCGTAGAATGTCTGGCGGTGGCGGTGGCGGCGCAGGAGGGCAGATTTTTAACATCGGAAAATCTAAAGCAAAATTGTTTGATGAAAAAACAGATACTAGAACTTCATTTAAAGACGTTGCAGGTCTTGAGGGTGCAAAAGAAGAAGTTGAAGAAATTGTTGAGTTTTTAAGAAATCCGGATAAATATACCTCCCTTGGCGGTAAAATACCAAAAGGTGCTCTTTTGGTAGGCCCTCCAGGTACTGGTAAAACATTATTGGCAAAAGCTGTTGCAGGCGAAGCCAAAGTGCCGTTTTTCTCATTATCAGGTTCAGATTTTGTTGAAATGTTTGTGGGTGTTGGTGCATCAAGAGTACGTGATCTTTTTAAACAAGCTAAAGACAAATCTCCAGCCATAATTTTTATTGATGAAATTGATGCTATTGGTAGAGCGAGAGGTAAAAATAATTTCACCGGTTCTAATGACGAGCGTGAAAACACTTTGAATCAACTTTTAACTGAAATGGATGGCTTTGGCACTAATACCAACGTTATTGTACTAGCTGCAACCAACCGAGCAGATGTATTAGATAAAGCCTTAATGAGAGCTGGTCGTTTTGATAGACAAATATATGTTGATCTTCCAGATATTAGAGAGCGAAAAGAGATTTTCGATGTGCATTTAAGACCCATCAAAACAGCTGAAACCCTCGATTTAGACTTCTTAGCAAGACAAACACCAGGTTTTTCGGGCGCAGACATCGCAAATGTTTGTAATGAAGCTGCTTTGATTGCTGCTCGAAAAGAAAAGAAAGCGGTAAATAAGCAAGATTTTTTAGATGCTGTTGATCGAATTGTTGGCGGACTTGAAAAGAAGAACAAAATAATAACACAAGGCGAAAAAGAAACAATAGCCTATCATGAAGCAGGTCATGCCACCACGAGCTGGATGCTAGAACATGCTGCGCCATTAGTAAAAGTTACCATTGTACCAAGAGGACAATCATTAGGTGCAGCCTGGTATTTACCAGAAGAACGTTTAATTGTGCGTCCAGAACAAATGCTTGATGAAATGTGCGCTGCTTTAGGCGGTAGAGCTGCTGAAAAGGTTATTTTTAATAAAATTTCTACAGGAGCATTAAGCGATTTAGAAAAAGTAACCAAACAGGCAAGAGCTATGGTTACCATTTACGGACTAAATTCTGAAATTGGAAATTTAACTTATTATGATTCTTCAGGTCAAGACTCTTATGGTTTCTCTAAACCATATAGCGAAGAAACAGCAAGAAAAATAGATCAAGAAATTTCAAAAATCATTGAAGAACAATACCAAAGAGCTATTGAAGTCTTAACAGAACATAAAGACAAATTAAAAACCTTAGCAGAGAGGCTGTTAGAAAAAGAAGTTATTTTTAAAGAAGATTTAGAAAAAATATTTGGAAAAAGAACTTTTGGTGACACCATTTTAGAAGACGTTACCGAGCAAACAGAAGAAAACAGCAACGAGGTAT
Source organism: uncultured Flavobacteriaceae bacterium (assembly GCA_947486785.1). Classification (GTDB taxonomy): domain Bacteria; phylum Bacteroidota; class Bacteroidia; order Flavobacteriales; family Flavobacteriaceae; genus Maribacter_C. Next base: position 37,325 of record CANKUU010000008.1, read on the forward strand.
AACTTTTTTTAAATCAATTGATAACTGCCTAATTTTAATAGGTAACTAATTTTTGTTGTTTTACTTGAATTTAAGAATTTAAATGGGGCTATTTGATAAATTATTTGGCGGAGGCAAAAAAAAGGTTTCTTCAGAAACACAAGAAACTAGAGGGCTTCACATGCCAGATCTTAATATACCTATAGATGAAAAATTTACCATATATTTTAAAAAGAATGGTGGAAAATTTATCTATTGTGATTCTTTCAAAGAAGTTTCTAATGCAGTACAGAGTATTGTAGACGAAAACAGTTGGCAAGATCATCCGTTCTTTGTCATGAACCCCACTTTAGTCAAAAAATTTTCTAAATACGGCTTAACCTTCACCAAAAAAGCGAAGGATAGTGAAGTATTCTTTACCACTTGCGAACATTTAATTGCGCAAAATGGATCTATTCTGGTTTGTTCGAACCAACTACATGAGAAAAAACTAAATGAACTACCGGATAATATTATCGTTTTTTCTACCACAAGCCAAATCGTTGAATCAATAGGAGAGGGTCTTAAAAAAATTAAAAAAAAATATGGCCGAAGTATACCGGCAAACATTACCACACTAAAACACTTTCAAGCAAACAAAGAAAACTCTGATGATTTTCTTACCTATGGCAGTAGCTCTAAAAATCTCTATTTATTACTTTTAGAGGACTTATAATATGACACAAATTGTAAGACGTTCGTTAACTGGTTTGGTTTATATTATTTTACTGCTATCTGCCGTATTTCTTAATTCTAATGCATTTGATTTTCTCTTTATGACCTTTGGTCTTGCTTGTCTATATGAATACAAGCGACTGGTACAATTAAAGGGTTATCATGTTTTTATAGCTTATCTATTACTGTGGTGGGTTTTTATTTACCTAATACCAGATCAGGTTTTTTTAAATGATAAAATGCTGCTTTTACCACTAATTGTTTTAACTCTTATTGTTGACTTTATTTTATTAGGATATCTGTTTTCAAGAAAAGAAAAATTCTTTACAAAGTTTCAAAAATTCTTTATTGGTCTTTTTTATATTGGTGGCGGATGCATTTTTCTTACCATGATACCCTACAAAGACAATAGTTTTGTTCAACTATTAATTGTTGGTATTTTTATACTGATTTGGGTAAATGACACCTTTGCATATCTTGTCGGATCGGCCATTGGTAAGACAAAACTTTATGCACAAGTTTCACCAAAAAAAACCGTTGAAGGTAGTATAGGCGGATTATTCTTTTCTATAATTGCTGCTTATATCATCTCACTTTATGCACCAACGATAACTACTAACCAATGGATAATTCTTGCAATAGTTATTGTTTTTTCGGGTAGTTTAGGCGATCTTGTAGAGTCTAAATTTAAAAGAGTTGCTGGTGTAAAAGATAGTGGTGCTATTTTACCCGGGCACGGCGGAATGCTAGATCGGCTCGATAGTCTAATATTTGCTGCTCCATTTGCTTATTTAACTTTAAATATTTTTACTTATGTTTCATAGAGAGGGTCAAACAATTATATTGACCACTTTTTTTAGCGTTTGTGCAATAGTTTTAATCAGTCAATACTTTGTAGACCTTACTTGGCTGAGGTTAGCGCTTCAAATTACCGCTATAATAGTTTTAATTTTAATTCTACAATTTTTTAGAAACCCAAAGCGTCTTGTTAATCCTAATTTTGATGAAATTTTAGCTCCAGTCGATGGTAAAGTAGTTGTAATTGAAGAGGTAGAGGAAACTGAATATTTTAAAGACAAAAGAATGCAAGTTTCAATTTTTATGTCGCCCACCAATGTACATGTTACTAGGTACCCCGCAAGTGGTACTATAAAATATTCAAAATACCACCCAGGTAAATATCTCGTTGCTTGGCATCCAAAATCTAGCACAGATAATGAGCGAACTACGGTAGTAATTAACACGCCAAAATTTGGTGAAATTTTATATCGCCAAGTGGCAGGTGCTTTGGCCCGTCGTATTGTAAACTATGCTGAAAAAGGCGATAATGCACAACAAGGTCAAGATGCTGGTTTTATAAAATTTGGTTCAAGAGTTGATTTATTTCTACCCTTAAACTGTGCAGTAGCTGTAAAACTTAATCAAAAAGTGGTTGGGGCAAAAACCTGTATTGCAGCTATTATAGATAAAAAAGAACATGGTGAATGATAATTCTATAGTTTCAAAATTTGAAGATGCAGTAGCTTTTGTTAATAACTACACAACACCGCTACCAGCAGATTTATTATTAAAACTATATGCCTATTACAAAATTGCAAATCAAAACAATAACAACCCAGGCAGCACTACCCCACTGATAAATGCTTTTAAAGCAAATGCTCTTTTTCAAGCAAAAGACATTAGCAAAGAAGAGGCGATGCTAAATTATATAGCTTTAGTTGAAAAAGAATTAAAAAGAAGTTAACTCTCTCTCGTAAACAGGTCTTTCGTACCTGAGATGAGTACTTCTAAAGGCTAGCTAGATTACAAGCAAAAAAGTAAGCCTTAAAATTAGCCGTGCTTTTTCGTAGTAAACAAAAGACCAATTTTTCGGCTCTAATACAAACACTTTTAGGAGTATCCCAATTTTTAGAAATAGAACTAATTAAAAATGCCTCTGGATTTATTTTTTATGGGTCAATTTTCATGTTTATTTACGACCTATTTTTCAATGCTACAGCTCGGTTTAGAGCATGTTTTCCATTGTCGCTGTTCTATTTTTTTTAGACTACCTGTTATAGTTCTCTCGACATTCTTTTTCTAATCTCGAGGATATTCGCAGAATGTATATTGAAGAATATCCATAATGTTGCTATTTGCTTGGTTTTAGCCTTTATGTTTTTGAAAAAGTAATGCTCTCTTTTTCCGTTTCAAAACTACCTTCTAAGCCTGCGGCCCTTCGCTTTGTTCTATAATCAGTGCTGATATATTATTTATAAAAGAACCGGCTATTTTTGGCACTAGCATATATGGCATCTGTGCCTTTCAATCTGGTTTTTGTCGTTCGGCGCATTTTGTAGTAAGATATAGTGCGTCTTTTTCATTTTAAAAATTTGCTACGAGGTGTTTTTATAGCCAAGACCTTGCAGATAGCCCATAGAAAAGGATAGCTCCACTCGACGCCTTCCCCATTAAAGCTTTTCGCTGCTAGGGTATCTGAGTTCACTCAAGTAACAGTTGACATCTATCACAGTTCTATGCTTATCCGCTATATAAGGCTACTAAGAATAAAACAGAGCCTGCTGTAAGTTTCGGATATCGAAATTATTCGCAAGTTAATAACGAATCTTATTGACAATTCTTTAGGTACTACAACCCTCAATACCAAGATGAATTCCGCAAAAGAACTGATAATCGATTTTGCAGTTGAGCTGCTCTACTAAACCAAAGGCGTTCATCAAATCGCTCCAAGTTATGCGTTTATTTTACTCAAATCATCTTCTAAAAAACGATTAAAAAAAGGGTTAAGGGGCAAATTCAGATTTTACAAACAAGCTTTAAACAAAAGTATAGCTACTATTAAAACTAAAAAAGCTCTAGTTGCCATGGGTATTCTGAATACATTCTAAAAAAAAGAAGTAGACAATTTATATAACTATTCTTTATATTTCTCTTAATAGTATCTAAAGCATAAAAAGCCCCAGTAATACTACTGGGGCTTTTTCTCTACTATTTTTTTACCAAGATTATTTCTTCTCGGCTTTAGGAGCATTAAGTTTTTTACTCATCTCCATGGAAAGAGCACTTCGGTCAAACTTTAACTTACCGGCCATAGTTTCAATGACTAAAGAATTATCTTTATCATTTAATTCAAAAACTTTACCATGAAGTCCGCTTTTGGTAATCACTTTGTCACCTCTTTTTAAGCTCTCATTAAACTTTTTCTCTTCTTTTTGGCGTTTTCTTTGTGGTAAAATCATAAAGACAAAGAATACCACAAAAATGGCAATCATAAACGGCCATTGACCTAATCCTTCCATAAAATAAATGTTCTATATTAAATTATTTTGCTGTTGGGCCTACGGCAGCAGCAGCATCAGCATTTATAAATGCTTTGATTCTTAAAAGTTCAGAACCTTTTTCTGTATTTGCTTTAACAGTAATAGTTTTTGTTACTTGGTTTTGGCCTTGTCCATTAAACTTTACTACCATTTCGCCAGAATCTCCTGGTGCAATAGGTGTATTTTTTGGATAAGTAGGCACAGTACAACCACAGCTACTTTTAGCGTCAGTAATAATTAAAGGACCATTACCCGTATTGGTAAATTTAAAAACCGTTTCTTGTGGAGTTCCTTTAGTTATGGTACCAAAATCATGCTCTGATTTTTCAAAGCTCATTACTGGCACTAATTTAGCAGCTTCATCTCTTTCTGCAGCTACTGCTACATTGTCTGCGTTAACTTTACTTGATGCGTTTTCCTTACAGGAAACAAAAGCCAAAAGACTTAATAAACCTAATGTTACGATTGCTTTATTCATTTTTAAATTATTTAGTACGGGAACAAAATTAGAAAAAAAAATTACAATAGACCTCTTCCCATTTTATTAAGTCTACCGCTTACTCTATATTCTTTAACGAGTTTATCTAGAATTCCGTTTATAAAGATGCTACTTTTTGGTGTAGAATATTCTTTTGCAATCTCTAAAAACTCGTTAATAGTAACCTTTTCGGGTATTGAGGGGAAATTTAAAAGTTCGCAAATTGCCATTTTTAATAGTATAGAATCTATGTCGGCAATGCGATCTTTATCCCAATTTGGTGTTTTACCTTCTATTTCTTTCTCTAATACATTGTCATTCAGCAAGGTTTTTGTCAACAAAAGTCTCGCATATTGCATATCAGAATCGTCTTTTATCAATTTTGGTAAAAAGAACGAAGCCTCTTGATCTACCTTAACTTTTTTTAATAATCTTAAAATAAATGTATTTATGATAGGAATATCGTCGACCCAAGTAAGCTTATCATCCTCAAAATAGTCATATATTTTATCGTTTGGCGCAATCACTTTTTCAAATAAGACTTTAACTAATTGTCTATCCTCTTCATACGTACTCGTAGGGGTCTGCATGTATTCAACATACACTTCACTTTCTACAATTTCTTTATAAAGCAACTTTACATACTCATCGTTTAAATACCAATTCTCTAACTTTCGATGCGAAAATTCATCTTTTAGCAATTGATTATTAGCAATTTGCAACAATAACTTATTCCTTATAAATTTCTCTTTATTTGGATAGCTATCTGACGCATTCTCTAAATATTTTTTAGCAGAAAGAGCCACTTGGCTACTTGCAAAACCGTGTATTTCGCTTAATAGACTTAGCATTACCAAATACAAGGTGTACATATTTTCAATACTACTTTTTAAAAATGCTTCTTGCTTTTCTAAAGAGTCATCTTTTGATTGGTGCAGCGCATAGATGCATTGCATCACTTTTACTCTTATATGTCTTCTTGTTAACATGTTAAAGAACTTTATATGATTCAGGATAAAAATATAGTTGACAAAAGTACTAATCTAATTTAAATAGTGCATCACCTCTTTGCTATTATGTTAAGTTATTTATAACAGTTGGTTTCGCCCTAAACCCCTACCTTTGCAACTTAAAATACAGCGAACAAAAGATAGTATTATCACCAAATGAAGGAGCTTAAACACCTTAATAAATACTTTAAAAGATATTGGTCTCAATTATTTGTTGGAATAATAATTACCATAATAGCACGTATTTTTCAGTTGGTATTGCCTTCTTATGTAAATAAATCTATTGCTACGGTTGAATCTTATTTTAATAAATCGATAACCAAGCTAGAAGCCCAAGATTTACTTTTAGAGTTTATTTTAATTATCGTAGGTGCGTCGTTGCTCTCTGGCTTTTTCACCTTTCTTATGCGTCAAACCATTATTAATGTTTCTCGTTATATCGAATACGATTTAAAAAATGAGGTTTTTGATCACTATCAATTTTTAAGTCTAAATTTTTACAAGAAAAATCGTACTGGTGATTTAATGAATCGTATAAGTGAAGACATTAATCAAGTTCGTTTGTACGCAGGCCCCGCAATTATGTACGGAATTCAAACCCTAACGCTTTTTGCATGTTTAATACCTCTAATGTTTATTAAGGCTCCTACCCTAGCCCTCTATACCTTATTGCCGTTGCCTATTTTATCTATATTAATCTATCAGATAAGTAAAATAATTCATAAAAGAAGTACTGTTGTTCAAGAGTATTTAAGTGCTTTATCCACCTTTACACAAGAAGTTTTTTCAGGGGTAACCGTCATTAAAGCCTATGCCATAGAACCACAAATTAATGAAGAACTTAAAACACTTGCTTTAGACGGTAAAAATAAAAGTATGGCGCTAGCTAGAGTTAATGCTTGGTTTTTTCCACTAATGATTCTATTAATCGGTATTAGCAACATCTTTGTTATTTATATCGGAGGTAAGCAATATATTGCCGGTGAAATAGGAGTAGGTCTTATTGCGGAGTTTATTCTTTATGTAAATATGCTTACTTGGCCGGTTGCAATTGTTGGATGGCTAACTACTATAGTGCAAAGGGCTGAGGCATCGCAAAAAAGAATTAACGAATTTTTAAAGCAAGAACCAGAAATACAAAACCAAGAGCATTCTATTACACCAATTAAGGGTAAAATAGAGTTTAAAAATGTTTCATTTACTTATGAAGACACTAAAATTACTGCATTAAAAAATATATCTTTTACCGTTAATGTAGGGGAAACAATTGCTATTTTAGGAAAAACAGGCTCTGGTAAATCTACTATTTTAGATTTAATTGCACGCCTTTATGATGTAAGTTCTGGTGAAATTTTAATTGATGACGTACCTATTAAAAAATTAAACCTTTACAGCCTTAGAGAAGCTATTGGTGCAGTGCCACAAGACGCCTTTTTATTTTCCGATTCTATCAAAAACAATATTAGGTTTGGCAAATATGATGCTACGGATGAAGAAGTGATACAAGTTGCTAAAAACGCAGTAGTTCATGACAATATTATGGCTTTTTCGCAAAAATATGAAACCGTCTTAGGAGAGCGCGGTATAACTCTAAGTGGTGGACAAAAGCAACGTGTTTCTATTGCGAGAGCCCTTTTAAAAGAGCCCAGAATTTATGCTTTTGACGATTGCCTTTCAGCGGTAGATACAGAAACTGAAGAGGAAATATTAAATAATCTTAAAAAAGCATCTCAAAATAAAACTACGCTAATCGTTAGCCATAGAGTTTCTTCCGCCATAAATGCGAACAAAATTTTGGTCTTACAGGATGGAGAATTACTGCAAGAAGGCACGCATGAAAGCTTAAACAACACCGAAGGTTTTTATAAAGAGTTGTACAAAAATCAACTTACCGAGAAATAAAGTTAACTATAATGTTGTTGCTTTAGCATTTTTTTTTCATTTTTGAAAGAACCTTATGTTACTAACAATTAGACAATAAACAAGATGAGCGAAAGAGAATCAATGGATCAAGAGGAGATTCATTCTAAAGTATTACGAGCTGGTAGACGCACTTATTTTTTCGATGTAAGAAGTACAAAAGCTGGAGATTATTACCTCACCATTACCGAAAGTAAGAAGTTCACTCATGATGATGGCTCTTTTCACTACAAAAAACACAAAATATACCTCTACAAAGAAGACTTTGATGCTTTTAAGGAAAATATCATTGAAATGATGGATTTCATCATAAACGAAAAAGGCATAGAAGTTATTTCTGAAAGACACCAGAAAGATTTTAAGAAAGAAGAGGAACAACCAAGCCTTGTAGGCGAAGAAGCAAAATCATTAGAAAATTTTACAGATGTTGATTTTGATGACATTTAAAATTTTAAATGCATTTAGTAAGTAGTAAAAGCCTTTCTTTTGAAGGGCTTTTTTTTTATTAAGCGCAATACATTTGTTAACTTTACTATCACACCAATTTTACTAAAAATGAAAAAAATAGCACTATTTTTAATCGCATTTGCAGCACTTCAACCGATAGTTGCCCAACAAAATTTAGACCTAAATTACTACCTTCCACAGGGTATCTCTTATAACAAAAAAATACCCACACCCAAAGAAATTATAGGGCATGAAGTTGGCGAATGGCATGTAACACACGATAAGTTGATGTTTTACATGCAAACTCTGGCAAAAGCCTCTGACCGGATTTCAATTGAAAATAGAGGTTATACTTTTGAAGGGAGACCTATACTATTACTCACAATTACTTCGCCAAAAAACCATCAAAATTTAGAAGAAATTAGAAAAAAACATGTGGCATTAACCGAAAATGGCAGCAATAACGCAGCCATTGAAACTATGCCTATAGTGGTGTACCAAGGTTTTTCTATACATGGTAACGAACCTAGTGGTTCAAATGCTGGTTTGGCTTATGCCTATTATCTAGCCGCGGCAGAAGGTGAAGAAATAGAGACTTTACTTGAAAATATGGTTATTTTAATGGATCCGTCTTTTAACCCCGATGGCTTGCAGCGCTTTGCCTATTGGGCCAACACCAATAAAGCCAAAAATCTTACCTCAGATAACAACGACAGAGAATATCATGAAGTTTGGCCTGGTGGGCGAACTAATCATTATTGGTTTGATATGAATCGTGATTGGCTACCTGTACAATTACCAGAAAGTAGAGCACGCATAGAAAGTTTTCATAAATGGATGCCTAACATCTTAACAGATCATCATGAAATGGGAACTAACTCTACCTTCTTTTTTCAACCTGGAGAACCTACTAGGGTACACCCACTAACACCAAAAATTAATCAAGAGTTAACTGCAGAAATAGGCAGCTATCATGCTAAGGCTCTAGATAAAATAGGTTCTTTGTACTATTCAGAAGAAAATTATGATGACTATTATTATGGCAAAGGGTCTACTTTTCCTGATGTAAATGGCAGCATAGGAATATTGTTTGAACAAGGCAGCTCAAGAGGTCATATTCAAGAAAGTGAAAATGGCTTACTTACTTTTCCGTTTACCATAAGAAATCAATTTACTACTGCATTATCTACCATTGAAGCGGCAAAAAATATGCGTTCAAAAATCTTAAACTACCAACGTAAATTTTATACTAATGCTAGAAATGAAGCGGCAAAAAGTAAAACCAAAGCTATAGTATTTGGCGACAGCAAAGATGCTGCTAAAGCTTGGCATCTTGCGGAAATTATGAACCGTCATAAAATTAAATTTCACGAGCTGGCAAGTAATACCAGCATTGGAGGCAAGAAATATAAAAAAGGGAACAGCTATGTGGTACCCATGAATCAAAAGAATCATAGACTTATTAAGGCAATGTTTGAAAAACGTATCACTTTTACCGATAGTTTATTTTACGATGTATCTGCTTGGACTTTTCCACTTGCCTTTAATGTCGATTATGCCGAGTTAAGCAATCTTAGTAATGCTGGAAAAGAAATCACAAAATTTGAACCCCTTAAAGGATCTGTTAGTAGAAAAAGCACCTATGCTTACCTTTTTGAATGGCATGAGTACTACACACCAAAAGCACTTAATAAAATTGTAGAGAAAGGTTTACGTGCTAAAGTAGCAAAGGCACCGTTTTCAGTAGAAGGTAAAAACTATGACTACGGTACAATAATGATTCCTGTTCAAAATCAAAAATTAGATGCTGATGACTTACATTCTTTTCTTAACCAAGTCGCCCTTGAAAGCAAAATACAAATTACTGCAGTTGGCACAGGACTTACCAAAGGAATTGATTTAGGCAGTAACGACTTTGATCCTATTAAAAAACAAAAAGTCGCTATTTTAGTGGGTGACGGTATTCGATCTTATGATGCTGGTGAAATATGGCATTTATTTGACACACGATATAACATGCAATTAACAAAAATTGACATGAGATATTTTAATACTATTGATTTAAGTAGCTATACTGATATTATAATTACTAGCCCCGCCCAAAACTTACAAACTAAAAAGAATGCCGATAAGTTGAAAGAATGGGTGAAAAATGGGGGTACACTTATTGGGTACAGAACCGCAGCAACATGGTTTAACAATAGTGGATTAATGAAGTTGAAATTTAAAAAAGACACTTTGGTTGCTAAAAATATTCCTTTTGATAAAAAAGGAGATTTTTACGGGGCACAGGTTACTGGTGGCGCTATATTTAAAACTAAGTTAGATCGTTCACACCCTATTAATTTTGGATATAAAAATAGTAGTCTGGCAGTATTTAGAAATACTAATATTTTTCTAGAAGCAGATAAAAATAGTTATAACAACCCTATTCAGTATACTTCTAAACCCCTAGCTAGTGGTTATATTTCTGAAGAAAATTTAGATCTTTTAAAAAATACGGTTCCTTTTAAAGTCAAGGGCTTAGGTAAAGGCAAGGTCATTATTTTTACAGACAACAATAATTTTAGAGCTTTTTGGTATGGCACTAATAAATTGTTGATGAATGCTATCTTTTTTGGTGAAATGATGTAGTTAGCTTGCTTTAGCTATAAATTAAATATGAACATTGTACGACAAACCACACAACCACGCCTAAACCAAGCGCTGTAATTCATTTAAGATTTAAAGACAGTAAAAAAAGAATTTATAGCAATCTTATTTGATATTACTGTAGTATTTCGGATAATTAAAGTAGGCAAAAAAGATACAGGTTTTAGTATTGGAGCGTAAAAAAGAGCTTTGTTCATTATGATCAAAAACAACGACAGTTAAGGCTCATGATCGTATCAAAACCTTGTAGTTGCTTAAAAAAATGAAGTTTCTTATCAAAGTTAGTTAGCGACCAAGTTGGGCTTTACTTAAAAACTATACGGGAATAGTTAAAACTCTATGAGTCTAAAAATTTATGAAGTTTAACCAGTATCTGTGTTAGAGGCTGTTAATTACAAAACACTAAACGGCTATGATAACAAGAATGTTTAAAAGTCTCTAGAAAATTACACTATAAATAAGACAACAAGGCTATCGAAGCCTTTAAAAAAAACTACCAAAATTGTTAAGAGAAAAAAGCGGATCTAAGGTTTCTAAAACTAGCTACATTTTACATATACCAAATTAAACGTAAACAATCCTAAAATTAATACCAATGCTGTAATCATGTTTGTACAAAAACATACTAGAAAGAACAAAAAAGCATAATACAATGGATAAGCGATTACTACAAAAGCAAACCGTAAAGTACCCATAAATTCAGGCTCCCACACCTTAGGCTTAAAAAACATTCGCCAAATAAAAACCAAAGGTAGGTTAACTATTAAAAATAGACCTTTTGCCAATTTTAATACGTGCCCTTGAATATTTCTGCGCTTTTGTGGTTTAATTTCATCAAGGTTGGTTAGTTGTAAATTAACTTTAGATGGATTTAAAAAATCAAAATTATTCGTTTGCAGTACTTTTATAATTTGGTTATAGTTTTGCTCATCTTCTATATGGGTGGTTAGCTGCTTCAATTGATCAGAAACTACTTTTTTCAAATTCTCAACAGCTTGTTTTTCATGGTTAGGCATATACCATTTTCGAACGGCAATAGGTGTACCAAAATACAAAGCTACTTTATCAGGAAAATTAACGGCGTTTTTATAATTTAAACCTACGGGTATAATTTGAATATCTGTATCTGGATATTTTTCTAGAGTATTAAACAAAATACGCGTAAAACCTTTACTTAAAGGCCGCACCCTTCTTTTAAGGTTATGGTTTGCTTCAGGAAACATCAAAACAGCTTCGTTTTTTTGTAACAATGAAGCGCAACGATCAAAAACAGCTTGATTATTTCTTAGTGCTTCACGACCATCACGAATTCTATAAATTGGAATCATTTGAAAAAACTCAAACAAGATCTGAAAGAATTTTTTTTTAAAAACATCTGATCGCGTTAAAAACCAAGGCTTTCTATTACAATCTACGGCTATTAAGAGCACATCTAAAAGAGCGCTTTGATGATTGGGTAAAAACAACACCGGCTTATTTTTGGGTACATTTGATAAGCCGTGCATTTCAATCTTAGCGAAATACAAATACAGATTTATCTGCATCCAACGTTTTATGGTAGCGTACACAAAATTTTTCAAATTAGCTTCTTTTTTATAATTGATATATTTCCCCAAAATATCGCCAACAATAAGCCAGAAATAAGATGCCAAACACCCCAAAAAGCAGCCAATAGTGCCATACCTCCCAGACCATCAAAAAAAGTAAAAATTAATAACAATCCCAAACCAGAATTCTGAATTCCTGTTTCTATTGTGATACTTTTTACATCATCCTTAGGTAAATTAAACACTTTACTTAGTGTAAATCCAGTACTAAAAGCAAGCAAATTATGAATCAAAACAATCCAAAATACATAAGCCACATAATCCATAAAAACCGTTCGATTTGTGAATAATGCCATTACTACCAAAATAATGAAGAATAGTAAAGAAACTAACTTGAATTTTTTTGCCATCAGTTTTGCGAATTTTGGCCTTTTATAATTGACCCAAATACCAAGTACTAGGGGCACTCCTAAAAGTAAACTTACTACTTGCATCATTTTTAAAGGAGAAATTGCTACTTCCTTTAAAATAGGTAAGCTAGGCTCGTATAAAGAACTCCAGAACTGCAAGTTAAATGGGGTCATTACTACAGCTACTATTGTGGCAATTGCGGTTAAACTAATTGATAAAGCGGTATTACCTTTAGCTAAATGAGCTATAAAATTGGATACATTACCGCCGGGGCATGCAGCAACCATAAACATGCCCAGCGCAATACTTGGTAATGGTTTTAAAACTAAAACAAGCAAAAAAGTGATGGCTGGCAATGCAAAAAATTGACTACAAACCCCAACTAAAATGGATTTTGGGTGCTTTAAGAGTTGTTTAAAATCGGCAATAGAAATTTCTAGTGCGATTCCAAACATAACTAACGCAAGCGCAAGATTGAGTGCCCATATGGTTTGCACCTCAAAATTAATATGAATCGTATCAATAGTAGCAGTCAAAAATTTAAGAAATTATAGATCCGTTGGTGACTAATAAGTTGGGTTGAATAATAGTAACATTTTCACCTTCAACCGCACCTAAGATAAGACATTCACTCATAAAATTAGCAATCTGTTTCTTTTCAAAATTAACTACTGCAATCACTTGCGAACCCATTAAATCTTCTTTTGTGTAACGTTTGGTAATTTGAGCAGACGATTTTTTTGTACCAATTTCAGCACCAAAATCAATATATACTTGATAAGACGGATTATGGGCTTCAGGAAAATCTTTCACCTGAGTAATGGTCCCAACACGAATATCAATTTTAGCAAAGTCTTTCCAATTGATGGTTTCTTTCATATAATTATTATTAGCTTTTAAAGAATATTTTGAAGTTAAAAATTGCTATTTGGATAACAAAGGAATTGTAAAATATGTTTAACTTTAATTACCAATACATCAATAAAAAATATGTCTTTAACACCAAGCAATATGCTAGCATTAGGCACTAAAGCGCCTTATTTTAAATTAATAGATGCTGTTACTAATACTAAATTAAGTTTAAATGAACTAAAAGGAAGCCACGGAACAGTAGTATCCTTTATATGCAATCACTGCCCATTTGTTATACATATCAATAAAGAGCTTTCGAAAATCGCGAAAGATTATAAAGAAAAAGGAATTAAATTTATTGCTATTTCAAGTAATGACATTGAAAACTATCCTCAAGACGCCCCACATCTGATGAAAGAAGTCGCAAAAAAGGAGGCTTATATTTTTCCGTATTTATATGATGAAACACAAGCAGTAGCAAAAGCTTATGATGCAGCTTGTACACCAGATTTTTATGCCTTTGATAAAGATTTAAAACTGGTGTACCGTGGACAATTAGATGACTCACGCCCAGGAAACGGCGTACCACTCAGCGGAACAGACTTAAGAAATGCACTACATAATATTTTAACAGAAACTGAAATAAATCCAATTCAAAAGCCTAGTATAGGCTGTAATATTAAATGGAGAAAAAGTTAAACATCACATTAAAAATGAATAGATGCCGCGACTTTTTTAATGGTTTATTTGCACGTTATAGCCTAAGCGCAGAAGAATATAAACCAAACAAGATAGACCACCAAGAAAGTAAAAAAACATAAAGCTTTGCGTAAAATATTACATTTTGAGCCCATAACCCAAAAAACCTACCAAACCTATATTGATGTGGGTACTTGTGCCTATAACCAACATTATTTACATCTCTGGCCAAACAAAAACTCTCTGCCATACATTAAAAATAGCTTCACTAAAGAAGTACTACAGCAAGAAGAAAAAGACGAAAACACCATTCTGTATCTCATAAAATTGAATAAAGTTGCAGTGGGTATTTTTAAAATAACTCTCGATTTTGAATTGGACAGCTATAACAAAAGAGAAGCTTTATATATCGATAAAATTTACATTATTGCAGCATATGCAAATCAAGGAATAGGCAAAAAAATAATCCAATTTATAGAACTACGAGCACAAAAATTATCAAAAAAAGTGATTTGTCTCGATACCATGCAAAAAGGACCTGCTCTAAATTTTTATCTCAAAAACGGATTCAAAATACATAAAGCCACAAATGTGAGTTTTAAAGAGGTGCTAAAAGAAGAACGCGCCATGTGGGTAATGCTAAAAGAAGTAATGTGCTAAAACTATAGCCTTAAACATTTATCTTCTAGTACAAAAGCAAGCCTAATTTAATACTAAATATTTTTAACTTTCGCGTTTTAAATAAGCTTCAATATGAGCATAATGATGTTGGCTATGCCAAGCATATTTTAGAATATTCTCCTCTACCGTTACCGACAAATTATCTTCGGGATGAATAAAAAACTTTTTTAAATCTTTAGGTGAAAGTCCTCTTAACAGATATACTAGTTTTGCATGTAAAGCGGATATATAATTTAATGAAAGTATAATGGGGGCCGTATTTGCGTCAAATAAATTACTCCATTCTTTTTCTTGATAAGCCTTAATTAATGGACCATCTTCAGCTAAGGCCCATTTAAATCGGGTATAACTATGATGATGACTATCTGCTATGTGATGAATGAGTTGTCTAATTGTCCAGCCCCCGGGGCGGTAAGAAGATTCAAGCTGTTCGCTAGTTAGATCTTCAACAAGATGTATTAATCGTCTCGGAAACTCTTCTAAGATTAATATGGCTTCAGCTATATCATTTGAACCAATGATTTTCGGCGATTTAAATTTTCCGATTGGGTATTTTAAGGTTTCAGTAGTATCATTCATTAGATAAAATTATAAAAATAAATTATAAGGTATACCCGTTAAAAAGAAAAATACATCTATGAATAGTTTTGTACTTTTGCCGAAAAATAACACATAAATTTTATTAAATGGCTTCATTAAAACTAGGAGATACTGCACCAAATTTTACAGCTAATAGCTCTATAGGGATTATTAACTTATATGAATACCTAGGGGATTCTTGGGGGATATTATTTTCACACCCGGCAGACTTTACACCAGTTTGTACTACCGAACTTGGTACTGCAGCAAAATTCAAAAAAGAATTTGACCTACGAAATGTAAATATTTTAGCACTGAGTGTTGATGGTGTAGATTCGCATTTAGAATGGATTAAAGATATTAACGAAGTACAAAACACTTTTGTAGATTTTCCAATAATTGCAGATGAGGATAGAAAAGTTTCTGATTTGTATGATATGATACATCCTAATGCAGATAATACCTTAACGGTGCGTTCTGTCTTTATTATAAGTCCTGATAAAAAGATTAAACTAACCCTCACCTACCCAGCATCAACTGGTAGAAATTTTTATGAATTACTACGTGTAATTGATTCGTTGCAACTTACTGCAAATCATAAAGTTGCTACTCCTGCAAATTGGCAAAATGGTGAAAATGTGGTGGTAAGTCCTGCTATTTCTACAACTGACGCTAAAACTATTTTCTCAAAAGGTGTAGAAGAAATAAAGCCTTATTTACGCATGACACCCGATCCTACGATGTAACACTTAAACTAAATTTTAAGAGGCTGTCTTCCTACCTAAGAGAGCCTCTTTCTTTTTACAATAGGCAACTAAACAGCCTAGACCAATCTAAATAAACCCTTGATAATACTGCTTTACGGTAGTTGCCCTACCCTTGTATATAATGCCATATTGTTGATTAAGTTATAGTAACGTTTACCAATAAAGTTAATATGCGCTACTGTCTACAAAATTTAAAAGAATTTAAAAATAGTGTTCTTAATCGAGAAAAAATTGGCGATTTATCCAAAATATAAATAAAAAAAGCGCTTGCTTTTTTATACTTCAAGAGCTCTAAATTACGAAATACACTTTTCTCATCTCTAAATTTTATGATGTAGATATTATCTCTAATATAATGGCAACCTTTATGTTGCTATTTAAATCTTTATCTTTAACTGTATAAATACCTATTAACAAAATAAAAAATTTATGAAAATTTTTAGTATCAATCAAATAAATGACCTTGTAAAGGGTGAATTAATAGGAAATACTGATCAAAAAATAACTGGTCCGGAAGAAATTTCAAAAGCCCAAGTACAACACATCACCATTATTGGAAGTGTTAAGTACCTTTCTAGTTGGAAAAAATCTAAAGCATGTGCAGCAATTGTAAATGCTAATTTAGATGTAGAACCAGGTGAAAACCGCGCAATTATTAAGGTAAAGAATGCAGATTTAGCAATGGCCAAAATATTAGAAGCATATCAATTACAAGCTCCAATATTTGATGTCGATATTCATCCAACGGCTGTAATCCACGAAACGGCAAGTATTGGTAATGGTTGTAAGATTGGTGCAAATGTCTATGTAGGCAAAGATGTAATTTTAGCTGATGAAGTTATTCTTTACCCTAACGTGACTATTTTAGACGAAACGGTTATTGGGCGAGCCACTACAGTATGGCCAGGTTCGGTGATAAGAGAACGCTGTACTATTGGTAGCGATTGTATTTTTCACAACAACGTAAGTATTGGTGCTGATGGCTTTGGGTATAGACCGAGCGATGATGGTCGTGGTTTAGTTAAGATACCGCAAATAGGTACTGTAATTATAGGTAATGATGTTGAAATAGGAGCAAACTCATGCGTAGATCGCGGAAAATTTAGCGCAACTATTATTGGTGATAATTGCAAAATAGATAACCAAGTCCAAATTGCACACAACTGCGTTTTAGGCCGATCATGTATTATGGCGGGTCATAGTGGGTTGGCAGGTTCTGTAACTTTAGGAGATGGTGTTATTATTGGAGGTAGTGCATCGATAAAAGATCACACTACAATTCATTCAGGGGCTACTATAGGTGCAGGTTCGGGCGTGTTAAACGATATTGCAGCAGGCAAAACAGTTTTAGGGTACCCAGCACAAGATTCACGAGAAACCCTTAAGCAATGGGTGATGATGCGAAAATTAACAAAAAAATAAGCTATTGCAGCTTCAAAAAAAAGCCAAATAATAGCGCTTGTTAAGTTAGTGTTCTCTTAAACCACTGTTAATGTATGCATTACAGTAGCAGAATTGAAACTCAAAATATCATCAAAAAATAAATATAACTTTCAAAAGTTTAAAATTTTAACAATTAAATACTATCTTTGAACTTTAATAATTAATAATTTTTAGTATTATGAGTAAAGGAACAGTAAAATTCTTCAACGATTCCAAAGGTTATGGTTTCATCACTGAAGATGGTTCGAACGAAGATCATTTTGTACACATTTCTGGCTTAATCGATGAAGTTCGAGAAGGTGATGTTGTAGAATTTGAACTACAACAAGGTAAAAAAGGATTGAACGCCGTTAATGTGAAAGTAATTGACTAGGTAGGTATTAAACTTTTTTAAAGCATAGAGCCTTGACATTTTTGTCAGGGCTTTTTTTTTTTGCAAATAATTCAACCGTCAATGCACAAAAAATGATATTCTAACTACTTGCAATAAAATGCATTGTTATGCGTTCTATACAAACTTTAATACTTGTGTAAAAAATAATCTATAATATTATGATCACCTTTTTTAGTATTCTTTTTGTTTTGGTTGTTGTAAATATTGCTTTTTTAAAGTTTAGCTCATTAGAGATAGACAACAATGACAACTAAATGTATATCACATCAGTTGTTTAGTTTACTGCCTTATAACAAAAGTTTCTCTGCAATAAACACAAATTTTAATGGTCTGGTCATTTCAAATTTTCTCCTTTTTCTATAAAATATACTAGCGGTGTTTTAGGTAAATATGATTCATATTAAAAAACTCCCTTCCAGTAGATCTGAAAAGGAGCTTAAAAAATAAATGTATTTTACAACTAGCTTACACCCATCAATTCTACATCAAATATTAAAGTCGCGTTAGGAGGAATAACACCACCAGCACCAGCACTACCGTAACCCAAGTCTGAAGGAATAACAAAACGAGCTTTATCACCTATTTGTAATAATGAGATTCCTTCATCCCATCCCTTTATTACTTGACCCACTCCTAGCTGAAAATCTATGGGTTGATTTCTCTTATATGACGAATCAAAAACTTGACCATTTAACAAAGACCCTTCGTAATGTACAGAGACTTTACAACCAGTTTCAGCTTTTGCGCCACTCCCTTTTTGAATTATCTTATAACGTAAACCACTTTCTGTTTTTTCAAAACCTGCAGCAACTTTCTCTAAGGCTTTCTCTTGTTTAGCTCTTTCTTCGGCCATACGATCAGCACCTGCCGCTTTAAAGGTTTCAAACGCTTTAAGCGCATCCCAGCTTTCCGCTTCGGCACCCACTCTTAAAATATCTAAGCTTTCAATAAGATCGCCCTGAGCTATGGCGTCTACTATATCTTGACCAGTAACTACATGACCAAAAACAGTATGCTTGTTATCTAACCAAGGTGTTGCAACATGGGTAATAAAAAACTGACTGCCATTGGTAGCGGGACCTGCATTTGCCATAGAAAGAACTCCAGGACCTTCGTGTGTTAATTCGGGATGAAATTCATCATCAAACTTATAACCAGCATCTCCTGTTCCTGTGCCTAATGGGCAACCACCTTGCACCATAAAATCAGGAATTACCCTATGAAACTTTAAACCATTATAGTATGGTTCGCCTGCTGCTTTTGCCGTATTTTTTTGTTTACCTTCTGCCAAGGCAACAAAATTACCTACGGTACCAGGTGTTTTATCATGTGTTAACTTTACTACTATTTCTCCTTTTGAAGTATTGAATTTTGCGTAAATTCCGTCTTGCATTTTGTGCTTATTTTAATGAGCGGCAAAGATAATCAAAATTGTTAGGAGTTTTAAGTTTGCAAATTTTGAATACCAGTCTATTAAAATTATTTTTTATTTTTAGTTACTATGCCATACTTGTCAAACAAATAAATTAGGCTTGTCATTGCTGCTGAACCCAGCTCTAACTCTCTGCGATTAATATGTTCAAAAGTATCACTTTCTGAATGATGATGATCGAAGTATCTTTGCGAATCTGGTCGTAAACCCGCTAAAACTATTTGTTTTGTTTTTAACGGACTAATATCGGCTCCTGAGAAACCTTTTACAAATAGATGAAGGTTATAGGGTTCAAAAAGTTTTTGCCAACTTTTAACCTGATCTAAATTCTCTTCTGTAGAATCAAAAGAAAAACCTCTGGGTGTAAAACCTCCACTATCACTCTCTAGTGCAAAAACATGATTCTCATTATTTGCTTTAGCAATTTCTGCATATTTTAAACCGCCACGCAAGCCGTTTTCTTCATTCATAAAAAGAACCACTCGTAAGGTTCTTTTTGGCTTATACCCTATTTTTTTAAAAATTCTAAGTACATCCATACTCTGTACACAACCAGCCCCATCATCATGAGAACCATCTCCTAAATCCCAAGAATCTAAATGTCCGCCTACTACCATTATTTCATTAGGATACGTTGTTCCTTTAATCTCACCTATTACATTGAACGATTCTACTTCGTTTAGTTGTTTACAGTTTAGTTTAAAGAAAAAATTAATATCTGGATTTAATCGTAGTGTTGCACTTAACAAATCTGCACCATTAGTACTAATTGCAGCCGCAGGTATACGTTCTGCCTCTGGTGTATCGCCATAACTCATGCCTCCTGCATGTGGATAATCGTCTAATTTCAAATTCATAGAACGCACAATAACACCCAGGGCTTCGTACTTACCAGCTTCGGCAGCACCTTGCCCCCGTTGGTCAACAGCATCAGAATAGGCTTCAAAGGTATTAATTAGTTTGGGGTTCATTGGTCTATTAAAAAAGACAATTTTTCCTGAAATTTTTTCCTTCCCTAAAATTTTTAGTTCCTCAATACTTTGCACCTCAACAACCTTGGCTTTAATACCTCTACCCGTGGTTGCCACAGAACCACCTAGTGCACAAATAGGCATATTACTTGTTACTCCAGGAGCTGTTTCTAAATAAGCAAATTCGGGGGTACCCCTTACCCACTTTGGCACCATTACTGGCTGTAGCCAAACACGGTCTAGACCCAATGCATCTAATTGCGATTTAGTATATTCTATTGCTTGCTGTGCCTGCACCGAACCAGACAATCTTCCACCAATTTGATTAGATAAATAATTAAGCCAATTATACGCTTTACCCTCTTCTAAGGCTGCATCATAAACTGAACGAATTACTTTTTCATCCTCTTGTTGACCTAATGCTTGAATACATATAAATAATAGCATTATACCTAACTTTTTCATTTCTTCTCGTTTTTTAAATCAGATTTATAAATTTCTAAATTAGCTTTTATTTTGGCGGGCAGCTCGGGTTCTTTAATATCTTTAAGTTTTTTTAACGCTTCTAATAGAATTGACGCAACAATAACTCTTGCTGCCTTTTTGTTATCTGCAGGAATTATATACCAAGGAGCATGAGCTTTTGAAGTAGCATTAATGGCATCTTCATAACATTGTTGATACACATTCCAAAGTTTACGTTCTTTAAGGTCTCCTGGTGAAAATTTCCAATTTTTATCTTGCAAACGTAGTCGTCTTAATAAACGAAGCCTTTGTTCTTCTTTAGATAAATGTAAAAAGAACTTAAAAATTAAAGTACCATTTTGAGCTAGGTGCTCTTCAAAATCATTAATCTGTTTAAAGCGCTTGTCCCAAAAATTTTGATCAATATCTGACACCTCATAGATACCCGGAAGATGTTCTCCTAAAATATATTCTGGATGTACCCTTGTAACTAAAACATTTTCATAGTGTGTTCTATTAAAAACTCCAAATTTTCCTTTCGCTGGTAATGCAATATAGTGCCTCCATAGATAATCATGCTTTAGCTCTAACGCTGTGGGCACCTTAAAACTATGAACCACAATGCCGTGAACATTAAAATGTTTAAAAACCTCTCGAATGAGGCTGTCTTTACCTGCGGTATCCATACCTTGTAAACAAACAAGAACGCTATATTTACCATGAGCATATAGCGTATTCTGTAAATCTCCAAGTTGCCTGCGCACTTGTTTTAAGTGCTTTTTTAGTTCTTTATCACTCGTATTTAAATTTAGGTTGGTATCAAAATCTGACAGTTTTACCGCTTCAGTTACTTTAAATTGACTTTGTTTTACATTGATCATGTGTAAAAGATAAAATTTTTTATCGATGAAAGGTTTAAAACGTTAAAAAAAGTAGCAATTTATCTCCATAAAAAAACACTTCAACCAAAATACTATAGAAGCAGGGTGAGCTGTCGAAAAAATATGCTCAAAACAACGATATCTTCTAATTTTACCAATGAATATGATCATAGTATTTTTGATCAAATCTAACATTTATGAAGAAACGATACTTTATGTTCTGTTTTGCGATACTATGTCTCTTTCCTTCCTTTACTCCTAGTGAAGCTTGTAGTTATTTAGATTCGAATATGACATATGTTCAAACTCAGACAAACAAAGCTATTGAAGATCATAGTATAGATAAAGCTAAGTTTTACATTTATAAGGCCATAAAAACGATTCAAAAATCATCAACAAAAATTAGCGAATGTGGATGTAAAGATGCTGAAGATAACATCTTAAAAAGTTTACTAAATTTAAAAGCGGCCGCTAGAGCTAAATCTATAAACGGTTCTAAAACTTTACTTAAAGAATCATTACAAAACATATACAAAGCTTTGAGTAACATTGCGAAACATGAAAACCATGATTACGCCTTAGTATCAAAAGAGCTTAAAATGGAAAATTCTATTTCGAATCAAAGGAAAAGCTATATTTCAAAATATAGTACTGCTGAGTTGCATAGAAAAATAGATATCTCTTTACAGAAATTTGAAGCATCTTTAAATGTTGTGGTGGACTCCCTAAATTGTATCGATGCATACAAATTTACAAAAAGGGTGTTTGAAGAATGTGAAAAAGAACTCTTAAAAAACAACCTCTCTGAAGGTAAAAAATACTATAATCTAAAGACACAGCAAATAGCTAGTGAAGCTTTATCTCGATTAGGTAATTGCGAAAACCAAAAGGCAAATAACTAAATTTGCCTATATAAAATAAGCTATTTACTAGCAAACAACTTTACATCTTCTTCAGATACTTCCGCTCCACCTAAAATAATTAAGCGCTCTACAACATTTCGCAGCTCTCTAATATTTCCGGTCCAGTCGTATGCCTTTAGCAATTTAATAGCACTGCTTGAAAAAGTTTTTTTAGCCATACCCTGTTCACTTATAATTTTATTTGTGAAATGTTGTATTAAAATGGGTATATCATCTCGCCGATCATTTAAAGCAGGAACCTTTATCAATATAACCGCAAGTCTATGATATAAATCTTCTCGAAATCTACCAGCTTCTATCTCCTTTTTTAAGTCCTTATTTGTTGCAGCAACTACGCGTACATTCACTTTAATATCTTTATCAGAACCAACTCGAGATATTTTACTTTCTTGTAATGCTCTTAAAACTTTAGCTTGGGCAGACATACTCATGTCTCCTATTTCATCTAAAAATAGAGTACCTTTATTTGCCGCTTCAAATTTACCTGCCCTATCTTTTACTGCGGAGGTAAAAGCACCTTTAACGTGACCAAACAATTCACTTTCTATTAGCTCAGATGGTATTGCTGCGCAATTAACTTCAATAAAAGGACCATTACTTCTAGCGCTTTTCTCATGTATCCAATGGGCTACCAATTCTTTACCTGTACCGTTAGAGCCAGTAATAAGAACACGCGCGTCTGTTGGCGCCACTTTCTCGATCATATTTTTGATTGATTCTATTTCAGGACTTTCACCAACCATTTCATAAGATTTACTAACTTTTTTCTTTAAATTTTTATTCTCAACAACCAGTTCTTTGCGATCAAGTGCATTACGAACTGTTGTTAAAAGTCGATTCAAATCTGGCGGTTTAGAAATATAATCAAAAGCACCCGCTCGCATGGTACCTACAGCAGTATCAAGATCGCCATGGCCAGATATCATAATAAATGGCACTTCTGGTTTTATTTTTCTTGCAGCTTCTAAAACCTCAATACCATCCATTTTAGGCATTTTAATATCACAAAGCACCAAATCATAATCATTATTCTTAACAGCTTCAAGTCCTTTTAAACCATCTTCTGCTTCTTCTAAATGATAGGTTTCACTCTCCTCTGAAAGAATTTTAACTAAAACTCTCCGGATAGCTGCTTCATCTTCAATAACTAATATCTTTGACATGTGTATTTATTCTTTTAAATTATATTTTAAATCTGGCTACTTCAAAAATAGTACAAAACGTGTTTTTATTTTGGTATCTAAAAAGTGAAACTCAAATTTAATCTTTGCTTTTAGATCATACTTCAACTACTTAAAAAAAAGACCCAATTATATATTTTTGAACGCTCTAGTTTTTATACATATGAACATCTCTTTGAGGAAAAGGAATAGAAATATTATGAGCTCTAAATTTTGCATCGATCATATATCTCATCTCACTTTTTGTTTTTGGATCACTAAAACTATCCGTTATGTAATAGTTTAAAGAGAACATCAGTGCCGAGTCTCCAAAATCTTCAAATAGAACAAAAGGCTTCGGATTTTTTAACACATTTTTTTGTTCAGAAGCAACCTCTTTTAAAAGGCTTGTAACTAAATCTACATCACTACCATAAGCAACACCAATGTTTATAGATTCTCTTGTGGTCTTGTGGTTTTGCGTGTAGTTGTATATGCTATCTGTTAAAAACTTGTGGTTAGGTATTACAATTACTTTATCATCTCTTGTTAAAGCTCTTGTGGTTCTAAGTCTTATTTCAAAAACACGCCCAACCTTTTGCTCAACCTCTATTATGTCACCTACGTGCAAAGACTGATCCAAAATAATCAAAATTCCAGAAATGATGTCTTGAAATAAATATTGCAAAGCCAAACCAAGCCCAACAAATAAGGCCGCCGAGGCAGTTAATAGCAGGGTTAAATTTACACCCGAAGCGTGTAAAATAGCTACGACGACTAAAATGTAAAAAAGGTATTTTAAAAAAATAAAAATACTTTCAAACTTGTTTTTATCCTCCTCGGGTAACTTTACTGCAACTATTTTATGAATAAGTTTTAACGCATAGGTTACCAAAAAAATCGCAAAAATAATTGCTAAGAAAGTACCTATGGTTACATGAGCTGTACTACTATCATAAATTGAATAAGACAAAAAGTTTTTAATTGATAAAAGTATAGTATCTAGATTTTCCATCTTAGTATTTTAACCATTTAAAAATTTCCTTATAACTTGGTTTTTTACCATACATTAAAATACCTACCCGATATATTTTAGCCGCCATCCAAACGATACCAATAAACGTCAATATCAGCAAAAAAATTGATGTTACAACCTGCCAAATGGGCACCCCACCCTCGCCTAAGCCGTTAGGCAATCGCATTAACATAACAATAGGAGAGGTTAAAGGAAAAAGCGAAAAACCAACTGCAATAGGCCCATGAGGATTGCTAAAAACAGAGAAGAACCCAACGTAAATAGCAAGCATTAAAGGTAATATAACAGGAAAAATAAATTGTTGTGTATCTGTTTCATTATCAACCGCAGCGCCTATTGCTGCATAAATGGAGCTATAAATTAAGTAGCCCAAAATAAAATAAATAAAGAAGAAAAAAATAAGCATACCCCATGGTACTTTGTAAATTTCTTTCGCATATTGTATTAGCTGACTATTGGACGGAATAGGGCTGTCTACATTTACACCCATATTTGCTGTTAAATCTGCGGTTGAATTCATAGTTGCAGGATCAATTTTAAAAACAGCAAAAGCGACAAATAAAAGTAGCGAGGCAGAAATAATCCAAATTGCAAACTGTGTAATACCCGCCAAAGATGTTCCTATGATTTTACCTAGCATTAATTGAAAAGGCTTTACTGAAGAAACGATTACTTCTATGATTCTACTGGTTTTTTCTTCGATAACACTTCGCATCACAAATCCCCCATAGATAATAATAAACATCATAATTAAGTACCCAAAAGCACCACCAATGGCAACTTTAAGTTCATTAACACCCTTTAGGTTTTGTTCGCCATCAAAGGTTGAGGTCTGTATTTCAAAAGTATCTCCTATTTGAGCAAATTCTTCTGATGACACACCAAGTTTCTCGAGTTTACGCTGCCTTAATCGTTCTTGAAAACTATTTTCTATTCTAGATAATAATTGAGTGCTAGCAGCTTCTTTAGAATAGAAATATGCCTTTTCTGCTACAGTTTCTAAATTTTCTTCATCAGGTATATATAACAAGCCGTAAAATCCTAAATTAGCCGCTGAATCCTTTGCTGTTTCTAAATCAAGATTAGTGAAATGTATATAACCTACACTTTCTGTTGAAATGAAATCTTCAGAAAAATAATCGCTATTATTTAACACCGAAATGACATGTTTTTCGCTATCATTAAGTTTAGTGAGATAAGCAATTAATACTACCATACCTACCATTAGTATCGGGCTCAAGAAAGTCATTACCACAAAAGACTTGTTACGAACTTTTGCTAAATACTCTCGTCTGATTATTAAACCTAGTTTATTCATGAGCATCTTTATCTTGAACAGTTCGTATAAAAATTTCGTTTGCCGAAGGTACTTGCTCCACAAACTGATTTACAATTGTTTTATCTGATAAATAGGTTAAGAAGTCACTAGTATCATTTGATGGCAACTGAATTTTAAAATTAAGTAGCTCTTCATCTTTGTGGTAGGTACTATGTGATATTTGAAACTTCTCTTTCATAGGGTTTAATAAAGCATCTGCATTTGCAACCTGTACCCCTACATCATAAATATTATTTTTATATGCCTTTTTAATATCAGACAACTTACCATCTAATATTTTCTCGGATTGATGGATAAGTGCAATATGGTCGCATAGCTCTTCTACAGACTCCATTCGGTGTGTTGAAAAAATAATGGAAGTTCCTTCATTTTTTAATTCTAGTATTTCATCTTTAATTATGTTGGCATTAATAGGATCAAAACCACTAAATGGTTCGTCAAAAATTAAAAGCTTAGGACGATGTAAAACCGTAACAATAAACTGTATTTTTTGAGCCATCCCCTTTGATAGTTCTTGAACTTTCTTATTCCACCAATCGCCAATTTCTAAACGGTCGAACCAATATTTTAAGCGGTCTTTTGCTTCTGACTTACTTAAACCTTTTAATTGTGCTAAATAAAGTGCCTGCTCACCCACTTTCATACTTTTGTACAAACCTCGCTCTTCTGGCAAATAACCAATCATTGAAATATGTTTAGGTTCGAGGGGGGCACCATCAAAAAAAACAGTTCCACTATCTGGAAAAGTAATTTGATTAATAATACGTATTAGTGTAGTTTTTCCTGCGCCATTTGGTCCTAACAAGCCATAGATGCTATTCTTAGGTATTTCTAAAGACACTTTATTAAGGGCCTTGTAGTCTCCAAATTGTTTGGTTACTTCCTTTGTGACCAAAATATTGTTCATGTAAGCTGTTTTATCAAAGATAAATAATCGTTTAAAACGGTGGTGAGCTGGGTATTAATTTTTAATTAAAAAAGCGGCTAAAGGTGTTAAAAAACAAAACCCACCCTTAATGAATCAAGGATGGGAAAAAAATTGCTATGAAAAAGAAAATTTGTGTTAGTTGCCTAACACGTT
Organism: uncultured Flavobacteriaceae bacterium; assembly: GCA_947486785.1. GTDB lineage: Bacteria > Bacteroidota > Bacteroidia > Flavobacteriales > Flavobacteriaceae > Maribacter_C. The sequence goes on from CANKUU010000008.1 coordinate 64,506, forward strand.
CTCAAATATACGTTTTTTATTTAAATGCGTGCGATAAACATTAAGAGAACATATCTTTTACTTTTTCGAAGAAAGATTTATCTGATTTTTCAGGGTTTGGAGTAAAATTCTCATTCGTTTGCATTTTCTCAAAGAACTCTCTTTGTTCTTTATTTAATTCTTTAGGTGTCCAAACATTAACATGAACTAACAAATCACCGCTGCCATAGCCATTTAAACTAGAAATTCCTTTTCCTCGTAATCTTAAAATCTTTCCCGATTGAATGCCTGGTTCTAATTTTATTCTCACCTTACCACCAACGGCATCTATTTCTTTTGAGGTACCTAAAACAGCTTCTGAGATACTAATATAAAGGTCGTAATGTAAATTATCTCCTTCACGTTTTAGCGTTTCGTGGTCTAAAGTTTCAATAGCCACCAATAAATCACCAGGCACACCATTGCCTGGTGCTTCATTTCCTTTATTAGGTACTTTGAGCTGCATACCTTCCTCAACTCCTGCAGGTATATTTATTGAGACTGTTTCTTCTGAAATTTTCAATCCTTGGGCATCTGCATCACTTGGACGCTTATCTATCATCTGCCCACTACCTCCGCACGCGTTACATGTGGCTGCGGTTTGCATTCTACCTAAAATGGTATTTGTTATTTTAGTTACTTGACCGCGACCAGCGCAAGTACCACAAGTTTTGTATGTGACACCAGATGCTTGTACTTTTCTACGAACTTTTACCTTTTTTTCTACACCTGTAGCTACTTCCTCTAGATTTAACTTTACCCGTATTCTAAGATTGCTGCCTTTTACTCTACGCTGACCTCCACCGCCGAAGCCACTAAATCCACCTCCGCCGAAAGCACCACCAAAGATATCGCCAAACTGACTAAAGATATCATCCATATTCATACTGCCGCCGCCATGGCCGCCGCCACCTTCAAATGCAGCATGACCAAACTGATCATATCTAGCTTTTTTATCAGCATTACTTAAAACCTCATAAGCCTCCGCAGCTTTCTTGAAATTTTCTTCTGCCTTTGTATCATCTGGGTTTTTATCAGGATGATACTGAACTGCTTTTTTACGATAAGCCTTTTTAATCTCGGCAGCGCTAGCATTTTTACTAACACCTAAAATCTCGTAATAATCTTGCTTCATTCTTTTTTCTTAGTTCCCGACAACCACTTTTGGGTGACGAATGATTTTATCTCCTAACTTAAATCCTTTTTCAACAACATCAACTATCTTACCTTTTAACTTCTTATTTGGTGCGGCAATTTGAGTAATCGCATCGTGAACTTCAGCATCAAACGCATCTCCTTGCTTCACTTCCATCTCAAGTAAACCTTTGTTTTTTAAGGTTTCTTTAAACTTATTGTTAATCAATTCAATACCCTTAAACATTTCTTTTTCTTCTGACTTTGAAAGCTCTTTTAAAGCACGGTCAAAATCGTCTATTACGGGTAATAAAGAAATTATAACTTCTTGACCTGCGGTTTTAAACAGCTCTATTCGCTCTTTAGACGTACGTTTTTTATAATTTTCAAATTCGGCAAAAAGACGTAAAAACTTATCCTTTTCTTTAGCTAAATCTTCTTGTAATTTTTCTTCTATTGATACTTCCTCTATTTTTTCAGGGCCTACTTGCTCTTCGGGGCTTACCTTCTCTTCGGTATTTACTTCTGCATCAGAGCGTATATCTTCTACTTCTTCAGATTTATCTTTTTCACTCATTAGAACTTGTATTTTTTCATTCAATTTTGATTTGCAAAAGTACTGCCAATTCTTTAAAAATGTCAAAATGTCATAAAAAAACATAGAAAATTTTGATCGATAGTCTATCTAAAAAAAGAATACCGACACAAAAAAACGAGAGATTACAAGCCCTAAACTAAAACCATAGTTTACGACATTAAAGTACGAACATGAAGGAGTAATTGTATTGTATTAATTTGTTTTTGGAACCAACGAGGTTGATGCTTCAGAATACAAATCTTGCAATGCCCTATAGATGTTAGGATAAGCAAAAACAAAACCTGTTTCTTCAATTTTTTTACTACTTACCCGTTGACTTGCAAATAAAAGGTAAGACATTTCACCTAAAACTGTTTTCATTACAAACTGCGGAATATTAGGCAAAAACAAGGGCCGCTTAAACACTTTAGCAATCTCTTTTACTAATTTAGCATTACTAATTGGGTTAGGGCTTACCCCATTAAAAACTCCGTTTTTATCTGAATCTAAAACGAATAAGAACATTCTCGCCAAATCGTTGACATGAATCCAAGATTGCCACTGAGAACCTTTACCAAAAGCGGCACCTAAACCATAGGCTATGGGTTTTGCCATTTGGGGTAGCGCACCACCTTTATTAGACATCACCAAACCAATTCTAATTTTTGAAAGTTTTATATTAAATGTATTTAATGCATCTATTTCTCTTTCCCATTCGGTAACAACCTTTCCAAGAAAACTATCGTCAATTTTCGTCTCTTCTTCGGTATAAAAGTTTGATAATGAATTAGGGTATATACCTATTGCAGAAGCTGCTACTATAGCCGTAATTTTTGAGCGATCAATTTTATCAAGGGCTTGGCTTAAGGTTCGCAAAGTGTTTACCCTACTAGAAAGAACTTTCTTTTTGTATGCAGGAGTCCATCTCTTTGAAATTGACGCACCAGCTAAAGTTATTATCGAAGTAACACCTGCAAAACAGTTCATGTCAATTTCTCGAACATCTGGATTCCAATAATAACCTTGAAAGTTAGGTTCAGATACAATTTTAGACCTGCTAGTTGTTAGATAGTTAACATCTATACCGCGCTCTTTACACAAACATACAATCTCGCTACCTACCAAACCAGTAGCACCTGTTATCAATATCTTCATGCTCAAATATATCGGATTTTGCAATGCAGTCAAGATAATTTTGTGGTGATTTAACACTCTTTTTAAACATTTCATACTTTAAGTAATGCACCTCTTACTTTTTGAAAATAAAATCACACAATTTACTTCGTTTTAATCGCACGAAGCATCTCGCGTTTGCCGGGCGGACCCGGCAAACGCTCTACCTTAAAGCCTACTGCCTGCATTGCTCTTCTAACACTACCCTTTGCCGCATAGGTAACTAAAACACCATTACTTTTTAAAGATTGAAACATTTTGCAAAACATCTCCTCTGTCCATAATTCGGGTTGCACCCTTGCCCCAAAGGCATCAAAATAAATTAGATTAAACTCTTCAATATTATCTATTTTCATAAAATTTTTTTGCTGTTTATGCAGCCAAAAATGATCTAAAATTTTAGTTGGCTCTTCCCATAAACAGGCATGCATTTTAAAAAAATATTCTTCAAAATTTTCCGCATCTAATTCAGAAACATAATTAAGCTGTTGAAGTTCATCAGTAGTTATCGGGTACGCTTCAACCCCTGTATAAGCAATATTTAAGCCTCTGCTTTTAGCTTCTAAAAGGCTAATAAAAGCATTTAATCCTGTACCAAAACCTATTTCAAGCAATGCTAAGTCTCTGTTCTTAAAAAGTGATAAGCCCGATTTTATAAATACATGATAAGCTTCTTGAATTGCGCCATGTTTGGAATGATACTGCTCGTTCCAATCTGCAATATGTATGGTTTTAGAACCATCCGATGTAGTAATGATTTTTCGTTGCAAATTATTTTTTTAAGAATACACCATCCGCCTCAAAACTAAGTGATTTTTTCACCGAAGTAATTTTTAAAATATCCGCCTCAGATTTACCCCCATCTTTAGCGTAATGTCTTTGATCTTCAACGCTCATTTCTTCCACATAAGCGAATCCATTAACCATCACCTCTCTGCCCTTTAGGTCTACTGGCATAAAAAATGCGTAATCCTTAAACCGCACCATCGTTTCTGATCCATCTCCTAAAGCTAACTTCATCCAACATCCTTTGGCCTGACAAACATCGGTAACAATTGCTTTAAATTTGGTTTTTATGGTATCTGTAGCCCTCATTTGCTCATATATAGTGGCCATCTCTGAGGCGCTTACTGCTTTACTTTGGTCAAATTCAAGTCCGAAATAAGTATTTTGTGCTGCTTTTTCAGATGTAGTTTGTGAAATTGATTTTTTATTTTGAGCGAAAATTGCAGCAAAAACAAAGAAAAAGCCAAGAAAAATGTTAAAACGCAACATATATTTATATTTATTAATAGTTTTTTACAAAATTGCTAATTTTTAACGAAAAAACAGCTTCAAAACAGGATATTTCATTAATTTTATTTTTTAAATAAAACTTAAATGAAAAGCACTCTAAAGACCGCTATAGCTATACATAAAGCTTCCACTTCTAAAATTGATAAAGTTGATTTTGACAACCTTGCCTTCGGAAGTACTTTTACAGATCATATGCTTGTATGCGACTATAAAAATGGTGCGTGGGAGTCCCCCACTATAGTACCATACGGACCTTTAAGCCTAGACCCTTCTGCAAAAATATTTCATTACGGTCAGTCAATTTTCGAAGGAATGAAAGCTTATAAAGATAATAATAACGATATATTTCTCTTTAGACCATCAGACAACCACAAACGTTTGAACATTTCAGCTAGTAGAATGTCGATGCCAGAATTTCCCGAAGAATATTTTTTAGAAGGTCTTAAAGCACTTTTAAAACTAGAGGAGAAATGGATACCACAAACAGACGGAAGCGCCATGTATATTCGCCCGTTTATGTTTGCTTCAGGAGAGGGTTTTCATGCCTCACCAGCCGATGCTTATAAATTTCTTATTTGCTTAGCTCCATCAGGCGCATATTTTTCAGGCAAGGTAAAAGTGAGAATCGAAGAAACTTATTCTCGTTCGGCAAATGGTGGCGTGGGATTTGCCAAAACAGGAGGTAATTATGCAGGTCAATTTCATCCTACACAATTGGCCAAACAAAAAGGCTATAGTCAGGTAATATGGACCGATGATAATACCCATGAAAATATTGAAGAAGCAGGTGCCATGAATATATTTATCCGCATTGGCGATACTTTAGTAACCGCTCCAACAAGTGACAGAATTTTAGATGGCATCACTAGAAGAAGTGTACTGAAAATAGCAGAAACGGAAGGGATAAAAACTGAAATTAGAAATATTACAGTTACGGAAGTTGTTGAAGCTGCAAAAAAAGGAACACTTAAAGAAATGTTTGGAGCAGGTACCGCTGCGGTAATATCACCAATTGCTACTTTCGGTTTTAGAGAAAGTGATTATGATTTACCTGAGTTAGAAAATAGCTATGCAACGATGCTTAAAAAGCGTATTACTGATATTCAATATAACCGAACAGAAGATAATTTTGGTTGGCGTGTAAAACTATAATATACCCGAATCAACCTGTTAGCTCCATCTACTGATTTTCATATATATATGATTCTTATTTTAAGATAATAAAACCCCGAATATAAGTGTAAGGCTTTAAAACGGGGTATTATCTGATATAGGAATATCTTTAGATTCTAATTTTCAACAATTTACAGCGCAAATTTTCTTTCACATCATAAATAGAAAATTTTAACTTTTTTTCAATCGCATTTTAGAAGCCAATATAAACAACATATGCGCGCGCCATGGATTGATTTGATAAACGCTTTTGGTATAGTTGAACAGCGCAACGAAAATATCAATTATCCGTTTTTTTTCATGATCGATTTTCGTAATGAGCGTCTTCTCAACTATACGATTGTCGGCGATATTGGCAGAAAAATGACAAAGTAACTACAATAGGCAGCCAAACAAAAATTAAAAACAGCGCAAAGGGACTGGCCCAAACCTCATTCAAATCAAGTTATAAATCTATAGCATTGAAAAAAGCTCTTTGATGAACATAAAAAAACTCACCAAAAATTCATAGGCATTATTAATTCATCCTAATTCTAAAAATTGGCTTACTACTGAAAGTGCCTATTTATTAAAACTCAAAAGCCCAAAGTGATTTTGTTTTTTTTGAAATTAATTTTAACAAAACTAGTTATTGCAAGGAGCTAACAATATTTGCAAGCACATTATACAAACGTTGTTCTTTAGAGAAGCCCAAATCATAACAGTATTAAAAAAAAGACAACTAAATCATTTAAAAGCAAACAACTTTAAAAGGTTTAGAGAAATAACCACCCTATTTAGTGAACAAGCAGTTAAGAAAAACAAGAACTACTTCACCAATAAAACACTTAATAAACTTCTGTTAAGACGCTAAGATTTCTAAAATATTTGGCTTAAAATAATTTGGTCCTTTTAAAACTTTACCGTCCTCACGGTAAATTGGTTTACCATCAGCACCTAATTTACTCATGTTACTGCGCTGTATTTCATTGAAAACTTCTTCTATCTTATGCTGCATGCCGTGCTCTAAAATAGTACCGCACAAAATATATAACATATCGCCAAGCGCATCTGCAACCTCAACCATATCATTATTCATTGCTGCTTCTAAGTATTCTTTATTTTCTTCGTCCATTAGATTAAAACGAAGCTTATTTTTATCTTCTCCTAAGTTGGCTTGTTGTGTTTGTGAAATACCTAGACCAAAAGAAGAATGAAACAAGGCTACGGCTTTAATTTTATCTTGCATAAATGTTTGTATTTAAGTTAGCTTTGCGTAAAAATAAAGATATGTTTAGCACTGGGCAATTAATATTTGCAGCACTTTTTGCAGTTAGTTTTTTCGTTATAATTATTTTTTCTTACCAAAAAGACAAAAACCTGCACGCTAAAAACTATAAAGGCGTCAAATGGATAGCAATTTCATTTGTAATATTTCTAATTATTTTGTTTGTTATTAAGTTTACACTTAAAAATTAACGTTCATCTTACGAATTTGTTAAAATTTACGTCTTTAAAGATCTAAAGTGCATTTTATCCCGTAAATTATACTGAACATCGTATTTTTACGTTGTAAAGTTTAAAGAGGCGAACTAATGTTAACATTTTTTACCATTTTATTTAGCATTTTAGGTTTAAATATCATCTTAATGATTCTTAGCCTTAGAAACTCAAATAAAAACCCCAAAAAAAAAGAAGGTACCACACCCTCTAAAGTATATCCAATAGATATAATCTCTTCTAAATACAAAAAAGCAGTATAGGTTTTTACCTTTAAGCATGAAACAATTAGTACTCGTTTTTTTGGGCGGCGGTATGGGTAGCGTGCTGAGATACCTCATATCAAAAAATTTCAATCCCTTTTTTCAACATTTCTTTCTTGGAACCTTTTTAGTAAATGTAATCGGGTGTTTATTAATTGGATTAATTTTAGGACTTTCACTTAAAAGTAATTTTTTATCTACAAATCAAACCTTATTACTTGCAACAGGTTTTTGCGGTGGTTTTACAACCTTTTCTACCTTTGCCTTTGAAAAGTTAACATTACTTCGTTCTGGCGAACTCATGTACTTTTGGCTATATTTAATTGCGAGTATTATAGTTGGAGTCTTAGCTATCGCATTAGGACTATGGTTTTCTAGAGCACTATAAAGTGTTTCTGCAATCTTTCACCTCTTCAAAATATAAATCAGATTAATTAGCTATATTTCTTTATTCGAAAAAATTGAAGCCCAAATCAATCTTATAAAAAACCAAACGCCAAGCCCTCTATCGGTTTTTAATAAAAGCTATTTCTTTACATGTTGTTATATACAGCAATAAAAGATACCAGGCACCTACTACTCCACTTTAGGCTTTACCATTTTCAACGGAAATAACTACCTTCTTTAGTGATACAACTAATTCATTTACCTAAAAACCAAATACAACTTTATACTAAGACCAAACAGGGTACTCCCCATTGCTGATACTAGAGAGCAAAATATAAATAAAAGCACTTAACTCTTGAGTACAAAGAATTAACGCCTTACACCACACTAGGTAGACAAGTGAGCTTGATACACGTTTTAAACCCCTATTAGATGAAATAAAACCAAAGCACCTATTCTAATTAAATTAGCGATAATTAAATTCTCAAAATTCAACATTAAAATAAACAAACCCCTCAATACAAAAGGGTCTTTTTAAAATTATATGTAAATATTTATAAATAACCCCTACTTTTTTAGGGGTTAGATTTATATTTGACATATATTTGATTATCAACAAATAAAATAAACATGAAACAAATCGAGGCAATTATCCGAAAATCGAAATTCGACGAGGTCAAAAAGGCGCTGCACAGTATTGAAGTAAATTTCTTCAGTTACTGGGATGTAACTGGTGTTGGAAATGAAAAACAAGGTCATGTCTACAGAGGTATATCCTACAGCACAAGTGACATTCAAAGGCGCTATTTATCTATTGTTGTATCTGACGAATTTCTAGAAAGAACGATAAACATCATTTTAGAATCAGCATATACCGGCAATGTCGGCGATGGTAAAATATTCGTTTCCGAAATAAAAGAAGCGTATAGAATACGAACCAAAGAAAGCGGAAGTGCAGGCATCAACTAACCGAATCTAACTAAAAAAAAAAAAACTATGGACGAAGGATTATTTACCGCAAATAATGTTTGGATGATGTTGGCTACTGCCTTGGTATTTTTCATGCATACAGGCTTTGCATTTTTAGAAATTGGCCTAACGAGATCTAAAAACACAATTAATATACTATTTAAAAATATTTTCATAATAACTGTAGGGCTACTACTCTATTATGCATGGGGTTTTAACTTAATGTACCCTGGTTTTGAAGAAGGCTCTTTAGGAATTATTAAATTCGACTTCTTCAGTAGCTTCGGAATTAGCCCACCAGAAAATGGAATGACTGCAGATTACGCCAATGGAGGATACACTTGGTGGACTGACTTCTTATTTCAGGGTATGTTTGCTGCCACAGCAGCCACAATTGTTTCTGGCGCTGTAGCCGAACGAATGAAAATTGGCTCTTTTATGATATTTACTGTGCTATACATTGGACTGGTTTATCCAATTGTTGGAGCATGGAAATGGGGTGGTGGATTCTTAGACACTTGGGGCTTTTATGACTTTGCAGGCTCTTCGTTGGTTCATTCCGTGGGTGGCTGGGCGGCTTTGGTTGCCATAACCCTGCTGGGCGCAAGGCATGGAAAATTTGATGAAGATGGTCAGCTTAAAGCAATACCAGGTCATAGCATTCCATTAGCCACTACAGGTGTACTTATTTTATGGCTTGGTTGGTTTGGATTTAATGGAGGATCTGTTTTATCTGCAGATCCAGCAGCTACTTCACTAGTACTAGTTACAACAAGTTTATCAGCAGCAGCTGGTGGGGTTGCAGCAATGATACTATCATATATCTTTTACAAAAACCTAGATCTCACTATGTTCTTAAATGGCATATTAGGTGGCTTAGTGGGCATTACCGCAGGAGCAGATTTAATGTCGCCTAACGAGGCTGTTCTTATAGGTTTAATTTCGGGGGTGTTGATTGTTTTAGGTATTGCTTTAATTGATAGATTGAAACTGGATGACCCTGTAGGGGCAGTAGCCGTTCACTTATTTTGCGGTATTTGGGGCACTCTAGCTGTAGGTGTTTTTGGTTCTAAAGCAAGCATCAGTCAATTAACAGCGCAGTTTTCGGGCATCATCATCATTGGAGTGTTTTGCTTAATTTCTTCGATGATAATTATTTACACATTAAAAGCTATAAGTGGTATTAGAGTTACTAAAAATGAAGAAATAGAAGGTCTTGACCTTCATGAACATGGTATGGATGCCTACCCAGACTTTATGAATGACTAATTAAAGGCAAACGGAGCGTTTTGCAGAACGCTCCGTTTTTTATAATCCTTTCACAATCTAAACATTTCTGCCTTAAAGCAGATCCATTAAAAATAAGATCCTCCGCTGGGAAAACCTAAAATTTATAATTATGAACATGATTACAAAAACAAATTTCGTAAAAAATATTATCTTTTTACCTATGTTAATTTTAACACAGGTAAGTATTTTTGCTCAAAAAGAAGAAGTTAAAGAAGAAAAAGCAAAAATTACCTTTGAAGGTAGTGTTGATGCTTATTTTCAAACAAATTTAACCGATTCTGATGCCAATGCACTTTCATTCGGATCTTCTTTTGCAAATCAAACTGGTTTTGCCTTAGGAATGGCTAATGTTATCGCCGGCTACAAAGGTAAAAAAACAGGTGCTCTTGCAGATCTTGCTTTTGGCCCAAGAGGTTTAGATGCTGTTGGTGGAAATACGGGAATCTTTATTAATCAACTCTATGCGTTTTGGCATGTTTCTGATAAAATTAGCCTAACGCTTGGTAGATTTAATACCTTTTTGGGATACGAGCTTATTTCGCCGGTAGAAAACTTTAATTATAGCACCTCTTTCTTGTTTTCTAATGGCCCTTTTTCTCATACTGGTCTAAAGGCAGATTTCAATTTATTTGATGATTTTAGTTTGATGCTAGCGGTAATGAATGTAACAGACGAAAACTTTAATTCTGGTATTTTGGCAGGCTCTGTACCTGGAGCATACGCTTTAGGGGCTCAATTTTCCTATTTAGGTCAATCTCTTAACCTTTACTATGATGGCAAAGCAAAACTTGGCTTTGAGGTAGATTACACAGGTGGTTTTAACCTGTCGAATAACTTTTTCTTAGGCATTAATGCGGCCTACGCCGACAATAATGGCGTCGGTTTCTCGGGTGCTGCCTTATACCCACAATTAAAAACTTCAAAAAATTTATCCCTTGGCTTAAGAGGTGAATATTTTACATCGACAGATGATGATAATAATACAGATAATTCAAGTGTTTTTGCAGCTACGCTAACCGCCAGTTATACCTACGAAAAATTAATAATTAAACCAGAAATAAGAATAGATTCTTGGAATGATAACAATTTTTTAGATTCTAATCTAAACCCCACCAAAAGCCTCTCTAGCTTTTTAATCGCAGCAATCTATTCCTTTTAAAACCAATAACCTACAAAGCACAAATTTTGTGTTTTGGCTAAACCTACTTATCTACACCCATCTTAAATGCCTTTTCACCCGCTAAGACTTTTATATTTAAATGGTTTACTTTAGGAACAATGGGGCATGAATACTTTCTATTATACGCACAAAAAGGATTATAAGCCTTGTTAAAATCGATGATGATACTATCTCCCTTCGGAATTCGCAAATCAATATACCTACCTCCACCGTAGGTTTCTTCATCATTCGTTAAATCAGTAAAAGGAAGAAACAAATAATCCTCTAAATCCTTTTCCTGAATTAATTCTGCGTTCTGATAAATTTCAAGTTGATGTTCTTGCCCATTAAGCATAAAATAAGCTACACCATATACCACCTCAGTAAATTTGCGATTCGAAGTCGTCTGCATTTGAAAAGGAACTGCGTTTGGTGTTCGCACTAACTTTGCGTAAACTGCATAATTTGTATCTGGCGCAAAAAAATCAAGGGCTATAAAGTTTTTTCGATATCTATCGGGCAAAGGTGAGGTTTTCGGGTTGCTAAATTTCTCATTTTTAGCTTTTTGAAAACTTAAAATATCTTGCAGCCTGTTATCAACAACTAAAGATTCTTGTTTACTTTCTTCATCATGATATCTTTTTCCTTGCTTGCACCTCAAAAAACTAACACTTAAAACTAATATAAAAACAGAAACTAACTTTCTCATGAGCTAAACTTATTTTACAAAAATACAATTTAACATGAATCGTATTTACAGTTTGTGTTGTACTTTTCAACCCTAAATATAAAATAGCATGAAAAACTATATCTATTTTGCACTATTAATACTAAGCTTTAGCTCTTGCAACGAAAAAAAACAAGAGCTACCGGAAACTTTAGAGAACAAAAGAATACTTCCGCAATTAGTTCCAAATCGCTACAATGTCGCCTTTCTTATTATGGATGGCACGTATAATACTGAATTTACAGCTCCTTATGATATTTTTCAGCATACGCAATCACGAAAAAATATTAAAGGCATGAATACTTTTACTGTTGCAAATACCCTAAAACCAATTACTACTTTTGAAGGATTGCGAATTATACCTGACTACGACTACACTAAAGATATACTACCCAAAATTGATATTTTAGTAGTACCGAGTGCAGAACACCATTTAGATACTGACCTAAACGATATCGCACTGCTTAATTTTGTTAAAGAAGTAGATAAAACTGCACAATTTATGACCAGTCACTGTGATGGGGCCTTTATTCTCGCCAAAGCTGGAGTGTTAAACGAAGTAAGTTGCACAACGTTTCCAAGTGATATTGCATTATTTAAAAAAACATTTCCTCAATTAGACGTAAAAGACAATGTACTTTTCGTTCATGATGGCAAGTATATTACTTCTGCCGGTGGAGCTAAAAGTTTTGAAGCTGCTCTGTATTTATGTGAATATTTATACGGTAAAGAGATAACAAAATCAATTTCTAAAGGGCTCGTTATCGATTGGAATTTAGACGAAATACCAAAACTTATTGTCAACCCTTAATTTTCCTCAATCGGAACTTTATAGCGCTCTACTTTTAAATATCTTGCGACTAACTCATTAAATTCTGGTGTTAACCTAAAAATTGCGGTATTTGGTATGGCATATAATTCTTCTTTATTGGTGTAACCGATTTTTAAAAGCTCTTCAAGATAAAATAAAGCCGTGCCATAATCTTCTACCTTAGCGCTATTGGAAATAACCTGCATATACGGATCAGGATTTTGAGGATCTGTAATTGTTTTTAACATGTAAAGAAAAGTTAAAGCTTCTTCATCTAGCGGAACATGATTTAATAACTCATAAACATGATCGTCTATAAGGGCATTTAAAAAGCCTTTTAAGCGTTTGGCCATATGCTTCTCAAAAACATTATTCCCCGCTTCTAACTTTGCCAATTCTTCTATTTTATACTTCCACCAACCTAAATTATCATAGTTATAGGTTGCTACATCTTCCTCAACTAAATAGATGTATTCATCTTTAATAAAATTTTCTATTAAAAATGCCGCATTTCGACTACGATTTTGCTCTTTAAACAATGGGCTTTTTCGAATATTTTTCAAATTAGCTTTTAACGAATCAACATCTTTAAAGGTTCTAAAAACATCTATCATTTCGACAAGTAATTTTTCTGTAAAAAGGGGCTTTCTTTGAGCAAGTAAAGCACTAACCTCCCCCATATTTTTATTAAACGAAACGTTCACAAAATGTTCATCCTCTAGTTCAATACCTTTTGACATAGCTGCAATTGTAAAAAATGCTAAAGCTTTGGATAAATATTTAGATTCTGGCCAAACAGATCCTCCTTCAAAAATTAAAAGCTGATTAAAAAATTTTAACTTTTTTAGTTCTTTTTGAGTGCTTAACATTGGCCGAAAATTATAATCTTCATTGCCCACAATACCTATAAAATGAAATTTATTTTTAGTACTTAGCACCTCAACATTTGCTATTGGAGAACCACACGAAATAACACCTGACACACCTTTAATGAAAGAAGGTATTAGCGAAGCCATTCTAGCTCCACTACCAAAACCAGCAGTATATACCCTGCCCCTTTTAATAGGTAGAAGATCAAAAACCTTATCTAATAATCGACTAGCTATTAAAATATTTTTAGAAAGTGATAAGGTATCATAATTATTGTTAGAAGCAGCTAAAATATACCCTTGCTCCTCGGCCGCCTGTTTAAACATACCCACTACTTGCTTACCCCGACCTTGCATATCAAACAAAAAAACTACAGGCCATTCTCTAGTTTTTGAAAAATTTTTGGGTAGGTAAATTGCAAAATTTTCTGAAATTGAATCATGTATCGTTAGGTTGTCTGTAACAACGCCTTTGTATAAGCTAATTTCTTGCGCAGAGAGACAAAAAGAGAAAGATAAAAAGAAAACGATTAATGCTTTTTTCATACTTAATTTATTAATCAAAAATCTAGCCAAAATTTGATTCTCGCTAAAAAGGTGGTCAATTGGTTTATTCGCCGATAGATCCCATCTCTACACCTTCTGAGTAAGCTACTTTAATATTGTTTTCACTAAACGCTTTTTTAATTGCCCTATTTGATTCAAAAACAACCGACCAATATTGATCTGGTTCTACATAAGGGCGAACCAACAACTGAACGCTGTGACTATCAAAATTTTGAATACCTACATCGGGCAAAGGATCTTTAACAACCTGTGGAAGCTCAAGTAAGGCATCAATAATAATCTGTTTAACCTTCGGAAAACTCTCATCATAAGGCATAGTTACCTCTAACTCTAGCCGTATTTTTCCACGCTCTGAAAAATTCGTAACCACCGTTTCGGTAATCATAGAGTTTGGGATAATCAAAATTTTATTACCTGGGGTTAGCACATCTGTACTAAAAATACCTATTTCCTGTACTTGGCCAAATTTATCCTCTAACTGAATCCAATCGCCAATTTTATAAGGTTTAAGTGTTAAAATTAATATTCCAGAGGCAAAATTACCTAAACTGCCTTGCAATGCCATACCAATAGCAAATCCTGCAGCTGCAAGTATTGCAAGTAGGCCCGTTAGGTCTGCACCAATTATAGAGGCAACACCAAATAACAAAGCACCTTTTAAAACAAAGCTGAACGTAGAGCGCAAAAATGGGCGAAGCGTTTCTGAAACGCTGGCTTTAACTAAAGCTAAATCAATAAATTTTATTACTTTCTTTATTATTTTAAAACCAACCCATAAAATCAGAGCCGCTAATGCTATTTTTTTAACAAAGGGATACGCCTCTACGGCAATGATTTTAAAATACTCCCCAATTTTATCGATTTCCATTTGATAAAATAAAGAATTAAATTTCGCAGCTACAAATTACCAAGCAATTATCCTCTATTTTTTAAGCTACCTGTTTAGTTCTTTAACCTGCTGATTGGCTTAAACAGAAAAATTAAATTTGTCCATATTATCGCAAAGCAAATGTGGCACTGCAATTACAATAAAAAAAAATCAATTGCAGTTTAGAACTATCGCAAACATAATTTATAAGAATCAAAAAAACCGATGCAGATATTTGCTTAGATAAAGTAACAAAGAACCGCAGATCATTTTTAAACTATCCACGTATTTAAATACACTAAAGCTATTGCTCTGGCATTAAAATAGGGGCATTAGTTACAACATTAGACAAAATAATATGTGTTCTTGTTTCTCCATACTGAATAAGTTGATCAATAAATAGTTCTAAATGAAACTGATCTTTTAGTATCACCTCCATAACAATATTCTCATTTCCCGTAATTCTGTAGCAATTAACTACTTCTTTAAAATCTACAACTTTGGTAAGAAAGGGTCTTAATTTACCCATAAAAGCACGCAAAGTAATGATAGCTTTTAATTGATGACCTGTTTTAGCATGAGAAACCCTTGCGGTATACCCTTCAATAATCTCCAGGTCTTCCATTTTCTTCACCCGTTCAGCTACCGCAGGTGCTGTTAGGCCAACCTTTCTGCCGATTTCGGTAAACGAAATACGAGAATTTACCTGCAGCTTTTCTAATATTTTCCAGTTTAATTCGTCTATCTTAAAATTCATAAGTAAAATGAAATAAAAATTAATAATCTAAAGCAAAAGTACTGTTAAACTATTGAATGCAAATTAAAAAAATTAACAATGCCCTTAAATTTGTAGGCTAACTTAAGTTTAAATTAAAGAAAATGCCCGACAGAAATCGTGGACCCATACTTGTTTACAAAAAAGCACTTCAGCTTTACGAGCTAAGCAGACATGTAGTTTCTTATGTTTCTTTTAATAAAGACCTTATAAAACTATACCAATCTAATAGTCTTAGAGACAGTATTGCAGGCTCTTTGTTAACAGATACTGCGCTAATTTCGAAAAAAATTGAGCAAGTAGTTTACTCAAATTCTTATACTGTACGGGTACAAAACACCACTTTTATAAACATCATGATCCGCAATCTCAATTCGTATTGTACCGGACTCGAAAAAGATGGTGTTAAAGAAAAAGAGTATCTTCAGTTACTGCGCCAAGAAATAAAAAGCTTTAGAAAGGCATTTAAAAAATGGACTAATTCTTTAAACAACACCTAATTATTTTCTTAGAGCTTAACCTAAGGTAAAATTTGGCACTAATTTTAAATACACAATTTCTCAACTTTGATGTATAAAATGTTCTAATTTTGGCTTTTTTAAAAATTAGAATCTTGAAAACTACCTTTCTCATCAATTGCCCTGACCAACCCGGAATAATTTGTAATGTCACCGGCTTTATTCAATCTCAAGGAGGAAACATTATTTATTTAGACCAGCATGTCGACAAGCAAGCAAATATTTTCTTCATGCGCTTAGTAAGCGACTTTGAAAATGATAGATTTTCTTTAACCAATTTTAAAGAACAATTTGAAAGTCAACTTGCCGAGCCATATCAAATGAAATGGAGCTATCGCACAGATGGCGAAACCCCTAAAATGGCCATATTTGTATCAAAATACAATCACTGTTTGTATGATCTACTAAGTCGCCATAAGTCTAAAGAATTGAAGGTTGAAATTCCCTTTATCATTAGCAATCACATCGACTTAAAAGATATTGCCGACCAGTTTGATATTCCCTTTTATCACATACCTGTTTCAAAAGAGAATAAGGTTGAAGCAGAAGAAAAACAACTAGCGCTTTTAAAAGAAAAAGAAATAGATTTTATTGTTCTTGCTAGATATATGCAAATCGTGAGCGCTAAACTTATTGATGAATATGCTAATAAGATAATTAATATACATCATTCATTTTTACCCGCATTTGCCGGAGCCAAGCCGTATCATGCTGCCTTTAAACGTGGTGTTAAAATCATTGGTGCAACCAGCCACTACATTACCGAAGCTTTAGACGCTGGCCCAATTATTGAGCAAGATGTTACTACCGTAACGCATTCTCACTCGATTGATGATTTCATTATAAAGGGAAGAGATCTAGAAAAAATAGTACTTGCTA
Source organism: uncultured Flavobacteriaceae bacterium (assembly GCA_947486785.1). Classification (GTDB taxonomy): domain Bacteria; phylum Bacteroidota; class Bacteroidia; order Flavobacteriales; family Flavobacteriaceae; genus Maribacter_C. The sequence continues at coordinate 81,438 of CANKUU010000008.1, forward strand.
GAGCAGTAAAATTACATTTACAAGGAAAAACAATGGTTTACAATAATAAAACTGTCATATTTTCATAAGTATTTTAAAAAAATCGATCGTTCACAAATTAAACTAGTCTAAAGATACTATTGATGATTCAAAAACGTTTTGGGTCTGCAAACCAAATCTTATATTTAGTAAACATCAACTCACTAAAATTAAAACTACATTTTTTTTAACCCTAGTAATTAAACAAGAGAATAACCCTATGAAAAAGATAACTATCATTTTAATCGCATTTCAACTTTTAGCCTGTGCAGAGCTACAGCAAGTAGTTAATCAATTACCGCAAGGAACCTCAGAAATTGGTTCTGCTCAAATTGCATCTGGTCTTAAACAAGCCTTAGACTTTGGCATTGATAAACAAGTGACCAAATTAACCCAAAAAGACGGTTTCTATAAAAATACCTTAGTGAAAATATTGCTTCCAAAAGAATTACAAAAAGTAGACAAAACCTTACGAGATATAGGACTAGGTAGTTTGGCTGATGAAGGCTTAAAGGTATTAAACAGAGCCGCAGAGGATGCAGTTGGTGAGGCTACGCCAATTTTTATCAATGCCGTAAAAAATATGAGCTTTAATGACGCTAAAACTATATTATTAGGCAAAGACGATGCAGCAACGCAGTATCTTACAAACAGCACCAAAACCGCGCTTTATGCTAAATTTAACCCCGTCATTAAAAATTCTTTTGAAAAAGTTGGGGCAGCTAAAATTTGGAAAAATATAATTAAAAAATATAACAGCATACCATTAACAAAAAATGTAAATACCGATTTAACTGATTATGTAACCAATGAAGCACTTAACGGTGTTTACAAGATGATTGCGGTAGAGGAAAAACAAATTAGAACCAAGGCTTCTTCACGAACCACAGATTTATTGAAGAAAGTTTTTGTCTTACAAGACTAAACTTTATTGTATTTAAAACGATAGTATAATAATTTAAGTTTTACCTCGTTATACTTACATAAGAAATGTAAATTCTATTTCACTAAAATAGAAAGTAATTTTTTGAGTTAGTAATTTTTTTGAGTTAGTTAGTTATTCAAAAACCGGTGGGAGCACCGGTTTTTTTCATTTAAGAAAAAGTTTACCAAATTATAGCTTTTGTATTTCGCTTCAGTAACAGATTTTAAAATACCCAAAAACAGGTAGCTATACCTTAGAATGAAGCTTCTGCTGCTCTTTCAATGTTTTTAAAACGAGAATTGTTTCCCAACTAATATCAGAGATATAATCTATTACTAATTGATTAAATATTTTTGGCTGCTCTACATTCACAACATGACCGCAATATTCAATTATAAGCAAGCTTGAGTTTTCATGATTTTCAACTGTTTTTTTTACAGCAGGCAAAAAAAGATAATCTTCACTACCCATTACATAAAATGTAGGAATTTTATTTGGTGTGCTCCTGAAAAATTTTAGAAGGGGATTAATTTCTGCGGTTAATTTAAACCATCGAATAAACTCTTTTTGACATAGTTTTTTTGCTTCGCGAATAAATAGTAAACGAGAATGTTTATGATTACTATTAGGCATAATAATAAATGCAAAAAACCGATACAACCATAAATAGGGTAATACTGATTTAAAAATAATACCTAAGCGCATAAGTATTTGCGATCTAAAATTAAGCTTCATTATTGCGCCGGCTAAAATCATACTCTCTACACGATGTGGATACTTTTCTGCATAATTACGAATCAAAATAGTACCCAAAGAAATACCTACAAAATGTGATTTCTTTATCTTTAAATGCTCAATAAGCTCAGAAATATCATTAGTAATTGCGTCAAAAGTATAACTTGTATCAAAAGCATCTTTTAAACTTGGCTTTGATTTACCGTGTCCTCTTAAATCTAAAAGAAGTACATTGAAATGTTTTCTAAACTCACGCACTTGCTGATACCATATGGAGGAGCTACCTCCGGCCCCATGGATAAAGGTTACCCAAATTGTAGTTTCTTTATGTATATATGTTGTATAATCTAACACGTTTTTAGGGTATGTCGTAAATTTCGTCTTAGACCAATGTATTAAATTTTAAGTGTTATTTTTTAATAAACAGATATTTTAACACAATATTCTACATATTCATAAAACAATAGTTGCTAATTACTTAAGTAATCAGCAATAGAACTAATATTTTATTGAATATAACGAACTTTAAGATCTAAAACTACTTCTTGCCCGTATATTTGATGAACTAATTATGCTAATCATGGAAAATCAATATTGCAAAGTAGGCGCTATTACCCCAATTAACAATAGCCAACAAAACATAGATATTTTAGAATATCAATACCAAAATTTTATGAACAAAGCGTCGTCTATTAACGATATTCGTTTGGTTGAATTTTTTGAATCAAAAGCGCAGAAAGTTCAAAAAATGTTAGAGAACATTGCCTAACTACTTGTTTAGTTTATTCAGCTCAATGCTCATTTGGCCTTGAATGTGCTTTGCATTTTCTGCCGCAGCTAAAGCAAAATTCTCTTGGTCTGAAGCATAAATAATACCTCTAGAAGAATTTACTAACAAGCCTATATTTTTAGTCATCCCGTAACGGCATACTTCTTCTAAACTACCACCTTGGGCACCAACCCCCGGAACCAATAAAAAACTATCAGGAACTAATTTGCGTATTTCCGCAAGAAAAGTAGCTTTGGTAGCTCCTACTACATACATTAAATTCGCTGCATTCTCGTAAGTTTGTGAGGTATTTAATACTTTTTCATAAAGCGCTTTACCCTCTTCCATTTGGGTCTGAAAATCATATGCCCCTACATTAGAAGTTAATGCTAAAAGTATAGTATGCTTATCTTTAAAAGCTAAAAAAGGCTCCACGGAATCTTTTCCCATATAGGGAGCAATAGTTACGGCATCAAATTCTAATTCTTCAAAAAATGCTTTTGCATATCTTGTAGAAGTATTTCCTATATCGCCACGTTTTGCGTCTGCAATGGTAAAAATATCAGGATAATTTTTATTTAAATATTGAATAGTCTTTTCCAAAGCCTGCCAGCCTTTTAAACCATAAGCTTCATAAAATGCAGTATTTGGTTTATAAGCAACACATAAATGATGTGTTGCATCTATAATAGCTTTATTAAAGGCATACAACGGATCTTCTTCTTTGAGCAGATGCTTCGGAATTTTTTCTAAATCGGTATCTAAACCAATACAAAGAAACGATTGCTTAAGCTGTATTTGTTGAACTAAAAATTCTGTTGTCATTTGCGGATTTTTAGAATATCTCCGAGGCCTCTTTCAATTTCTCAGTATTTTCTACTAAACTAAGCTCATCTATTATTTTTTGAATATCTCCATTAATAATATTCTGTAAATCATATAGCGTTAAACCGATTCGATGATCAGTAACCCTGCCTTGAGCGTAATTATAGGTTCTAATTTTTGCAGAACGGTCTCCGCTACTCACTTGTGAGTTTCTTCTGGCAGCATCTTCTTCTTGTTTTTTAGCTAATTCTTGATCATATAGTCGCGAACGCAACACTTTAAATGCTTTTTCTTTGTTTTTGTGCTGTGATTTCTGATCTTGACATTGTGCCACTAATCCAGTAGGTATATGCGTGAGCCTTACCGCAGAATAGGTGGTGTTTACCGATTGTCCACCTGGTCCTGAAGAGCAGAAAAAATCAATTCGAACATCTTTCGGATCTATTTGAACATCAAAATCTTCAGCTTCGGGTAACACCATTACTGTTGCTGCACTTGTATGCACCCTACCTTGAGTTTCTGTTTGTGGCACACGTTGCACTCGGTGTACACCTGCCTCAAATTTTAAGGTGCCGTACACATCTTTTCCTGTTACTTCAAATTCTATCTCTTTATAGCCGCCACTTGTACCTTCACTTAAATCGATCACATTGGTTTTCCACCCTTTAGACTCACAATATTTGGTATACATTCGAAATAAATCGCCTGCAAATATACTTGCCTCATCACCTCCTGTGCCTGCACCTATTTTCATTACCACATCTTTGGCATCTTCAGGATCTTTTGGAATAAGCATTAACTTTATTTCTTCTTCTAATTTTGGAAATCCTTCTTTTGCCTCATCCAATTGCATCCTTGCCATTTCTACCATTTCAGCATCACTACCATCGGCGATAATTGCCTGTGCTTCTTCTAAATTGTTGGTAAGCTCTAAATACTGCTTTCGCTTTTCTACAAGCGCTTTTAAATCACTATACTCTTTAGTTAATTGCACATACCGTTTTTGATCAGAAATTATATCAGGTTGAATAATCAAGTCTGACACCTCATCAAAACGTTGTTTTACAATGTTTAATTTATCTATCATGTTACACTCGTCTGTTGTATTGCGAATTTACAATAATTTTGTACATTGATTGTAAATCCTATCTATTGATATCAACCACCATTCGGTTATATATTAATTGAGCCTTCATTTCAATTTTACAAGCAGTATCTTCCTGTAAGTTGTTTTACCACCCCCACAATTTATTTTAATGCAACTACTCCTATTTTAAAAGCTGAACATCATTTTAAAAAACCTTTTATACCGGTCAAATTTCTTCTGGTGCGCCAAAAGTGCTTCAACTCTAAAATTACAAATTCTGAAAAGCACTTTATTTTACGAAAACAACCTTGTTTATCTATCGTCCGAATTATGTTGAAAAACTAAACTATTAATTGCTACAAAAAAGAACAGATCAAATTTATAATTACCCATTATTTCCACCATAAAATTTTTGCAATGAGTGATTCTATCTTTCATAAAAAAAACAGATCATTTAAAACAGACTTAAGCAGAAAAAATCATAAAAACGAAGGCTATATCGACTTAAAAAAGGGCTGCAAACCATAATATTCACTTCTTTCTTTGTACTTAAATAGCACATTCACCAACTATAGTAGTTTAAGTAGTATTGAGCTACTTGCATTTTATATAAGGCTAGCCTTACTATTGAACACCTGCGCTTTTATGTACTTCATTATCGCTATCAAAGAGAATAACATCAATACCTCCTAATTGGTCTATTAAGGTAAGCCCTTCATCTTTACCCAATATAAAAACCGCGGTAGCAAGCGCATCGCAAAGCGCCGCACTCTTGGCAAAAATAGAGACTTGTTTTACAGCTGCAGAAGGGTAACCTGTTCTTGGGTCTATAATACAAGAATATCGCTTACCATTGTATGCAAGATATTTAGAAGAATCACCAGAGGTTGCTATTGATGATTCTACAATAGGAAGCCACAAGAACTTTTTATCGCTCTTGAGTGGGTTTTTAATAGCAGTCATCCATTTATCGCCATTTGCCTTTGTACCCCATGTTGTAGCATCACCATCTGCATTTATGGCGCCCCCTGCTACGCGTCTTGAAACCAAAAACTCTTTAGCCTTGTCTACCGCATAACCTTTACCAATTGCATCAAAAGACACTTTCATACCTTTTTCTTTTAAAAAAACAGTTCTTTCGCTTTCGTTTAAAATAATCTTATCATAACCGATTTTAGAAATCGATCGCCGCACTTCCTCAGCCGAAGGAACATCCATCATGGTATTATCAAAGTTCCAAACTTTATCTAATGAAGCATAAGTTATATCAAAAGCACCATTCGTAAATTCTGAAATCTGGCGGCAACGCTCTATTAGAGAAAAGAGCTCTTCTTTTACCTTTACAGGCCTTAGTCCTGCATACTTATTAATTTTAAATACTTCTGAGTTTTGGTAATCAACAGAAATTAATCTTTCTATTCTCTTAATTTCTTCAATTGCCTCATTTATATTTATTTCTGCTATATCTTTATTCACAACCACAACGGTTATTTCAAAAGTAGTACCCATTAAATCGACAGTTTGAGTAGCCTCAATATTTTTGTGCTGCGCAAACATTTGAATATAATAAAACCCGAAAAATAAAAAGACAAACTTTTTCAAATTAAATAAAATTTTAATTACAACACTAGATTTTAGACTAAGTTTACTGCGATTAAAGGTCTCTAAAAAAACAATAGTAGTTTACGTGAAAATAAGAAACGGATTAACGAAATACTTAATCAATCCTTTAATCTTTACTATTATATTTATAACTATTTACTTAGCTGCACTTTAGCCCTCAATTAGTAAACGACTTAAAAGCGTTCGCTATTATAACGCTTATTGCTTATTCGAAAATTCTTAAGATATTATTAGACAATGCAGTTCTATATACTTTTAGGGGCCTTGCTGAATTTGAATCTACCTGATTAATAGGTGTACCATTTTGCTCGAAACGAGAACCGTGTACATCGCAAAAAAATATACCTCCATTTTGGTTAGTAAAACGAACTTGATCAAATGCTTGATGGCTACAAATTTGACTAGCAGCTATAAATTCACCCTCTAGATTTTTTACAATTACGACTGAATTTTTTAAAATAAAGCCGCCATTTTCACTCAAATTGCTTGCTTCATCTGACCTAAGATCAACGGTAAAATCAACCGGAGAAGTATCAGCACTAGTACTATCATCATTTTTAGAACAGCCTACATAGCAAGGAAAAACAAGTGCAAAGGCAGCACCGGCACCCAAGGTTTTTAAAAATTTTTTTCTTTCTATCATTTTGAAATTAATTATATTTTAGAATTATAACCGCAACTTGAAATATTCCTAGCAGTTAAACTTCAATTAAGTTAACAAATTAAATGCCAAAAAGAGTTATTTTATATTCTAAAAATAAGCCTATTCCTATTTGGTTGAATAAATTAATTGTTTTTTTTACCGAAGTGGTTTTCTTCTTCATCACTAATTTTATCTTGCGGTTTAAAAATTTTAGTATCCCCATTTGTCACTAATCATATTCCCTGGTAGCCACAATTATTTTAGGAACATGCTGTTTTTAGATCAATACATGATTTTGCAGGTATTCTTAAATCACCTCTTAATTTTAACTTGCAACCACATTTATAGCTAACAATTTACTAAGAATACATAACTTTTTAGAGCACTAAATCACAAAATCGTCTTTCACAACTTATATAAGAAATGGCGCTAACCAAAATAGCTGAGCTGTTATAATTTTATAACTTTCTTTATGCCTTTAAACTTATAAAAACCCAGATATACATTACTGATAGTGACAGTAGTATTTTTTTATGCTTTTAAGCTAGGTTTAGCTTCTAGACACACTAAAAAGAGCATCTTTAGTATTGATTCTAAAAAATATTCCCCTCATAATTAATATGAAAAATATACTTAGTTTCGGTCTTTTCGATTGCATTTATTCAGCGGCTTATCTACAGTTGCAGATAGAATAACTTATACTTTACACAGTATACTACTTGCCGTTTTTGGCAAAATTTTAATAGCACAAGGTCTCGTGACCACAAAATGAATTTTGCTGATATTCATTAAAATTATATCGGCAATAATTCGAACAAGTCATACACGACGACAACCAAAACACACACAACTATTCGTAAGCTCTAGTAGGTGTACTGACCATAAGGACTTTTTATTGTAAGTTTTTTTGAAGCACTTTCTTCAACTCGTCCAATCACCTGAGCATCAACATTAAAGCTAGATGCAATCGCAATTAAATCCTCTGCGATACTTTCATTTACATAAAGCTCAAGCCTATGCCCACAGTTAAATACTTGATACATTTCTTTCCAATCGGTACCCGATTGCTCTTGAATTAATTTAAAAAGTGGCGGAACTGAAAATAAGTTATCCTTAATTATGTGAAATTGATCTACAAAATGAAGAATTTTTGTTTGTGCCCCTCCACTACAATGTACCATGCCATGTATATCTTGCGAGGAATATTTTTCTAGTATTTTTTTAACTATTGGCGCATAAGTTCTTGTAGGCGACAATACCAATTTACCCGCATCAAGCGAGGTGCCTTCTACCGTATCGGTAAGTTTTGTTTTACCAGAATACACTAATTCTTTTGGTACCGCAGCATCAAAACTTTCAGGATAACAGTCTGCTAAATATTTTGAAAAAACATCATGGCGCGCAGAAGTTAATCCATTACTTCCCATACCACCATTATATTCTTTCTCATAAGTAGCTTGCCCAAATGAAGCAAAACCTACAATTACATCACCTGCTTTAATATTTGCATTATCAATTACCTTACTGCGTTTCATTCGAGCAGTTACGGTAGAGTCAACAATTATTGTGCGAACTAAATCGCCCACATCAGCAGTTTCTCCGCCCGTAGAATGTATGGTAATACCATGCTTTTTTAAATCAGTAATTAACTCTTCTGTACCGTTGATAATTGCAGATAAAACTTCGCCCGGAATCAGGTTTTTATTTCTACCTATGGTAGAAGAAAGCATAATATTGTCGGTAGCGCCCACACAAATAAGATCGTCAATATTCATAATGAGTGCGTCTTGTGCAATGCCTTTCCAAACTGATACGTCGCCAGTTTCTTTCCAATACATGTAGGCTAAAGAAGATTTAGTACCCGCACCGTCGGCATGCATTATTAAGCAATAATCTTCATCATTAGTTAAGTAATCCGGAACAATTTTACAAAAAGCCTTAGGAAACAAACCTTTATTAATACTTTTTATAGCGTTATGAACGTCTTCCTTTGATGCAGAAACACCTCTTTGATTATACCTTTCACTATGTGATGAGCTCATTTTTCTAGATATTTATCGCAAAAATAAGTGAATTGTTTCTAGTAAAAGAAACTCTACATACTACTTTATAAACAAAAGTTCGCGATATTTTGTTAATGGCCATATTTGATCAGCCACTAATCGTTCTAACTTATCAGAATGATAGCGAATTTCATCAAAATAAGGCTTAATATTTTTAGCATATGCTGTTGCTTTTTTATGACTATCTGTTAATTTATTTGCATTTTTTCTAGCATCAATCATAGTGTCTGTTTTCTGTTTCAATTGAGACATATGCTCGTTAATTTGCTCAATTATTTGTAATTGGCATTCAGCAATATTTTTATGAGCTTCACCGTAAATATCTTTAAAGCCCATTACATTTTGTAGTACTATATTTTGATAATCTATAGCCGCTGGTATGACATGATTATACACAAGCTCATTTAACACCCTACCTTCTATTTGAACTTGAAGAATATAAGTCTCCATTTCAACTTCTTGTCTTGCTCTAAGCTCTACTTCGCTCATCACATTCATCGATTCAAAAAGTTCTAAGCTTGCAGCAGAAGTTTGCACTTTAAGTGCCTCTGGCGTAGTTTTATTATTACTTAATTTTCTTTTTTTAGCCTCTTTCTGCCAATCATTACTATAACCATCACCATCAAAACGTATTCTTTTTGAAGTCTTTATATACTCTCGCAACACATTAAAAACTGCCTCATCTTTCTTTAAACCATTACCTTCAACCAATTGATCAACTTCCTTTTTAAATGCTATTAATTGTTTTGCTACAATGGTATTTAAAACGGTCATAGGTTTAGCACAATTTGCGGTTGAACCTACGCCACGCATTTCAAATTTATTCCCTGTAAACGCAAAAGGTGAGGTGCGATTACGATCGGTATTATCCATCAAAATTTCAGGAATTTTACCTACCACATTCAATTTAAGCTCTGTTTTTTCTTCTGGCGATAACTTTCCTTTCGAAACCCCCTCTAGCTCATCTAAAACACGACTCAGCTGATCGCCAATAAAAATAGAAAGAATGGCTGGTGGTGCTTCATTTGCCCCCAAACGATGATCATTACCTGCCGAAGCTATAGACGAGCGCAGCAACTCTTCATACGTATCAACAGCCTTTATTGTATTTATAAAAAAGGTTAAAAATTGTAGATTTTTCATTGGTGTAGACCCCGGACTCAAAAGGTTTACACCTGTATCTGTAGCAAGTGACCAATTGTTATGTTTACCAGAACCATTTATACCCTTAAAAGGTTTTTCATGAAAAAGCACCTTAAAGCTATGTTTGTCGGCAATTTTATCCATCACATCCATCAACAATAGGTTATGATCAACCGCCAAATTTGCTTCTTCAAAAACAGGTGCTAATTCAAATTGATTGGGCGCAACTTCATTATGACGCGTTTTTACTGGAATACCTAATTTAATACACTCCTTTTCTAAATCACTCATAAAACTCAAAACCCTACCCGGAATAACACCAAAATAATGGTCGTCTAATTGCTGCCCTTTTGCCGCGGAGTGCCCCAACAAAGTTCTACCTGTTAAGCTAATATCTGGTCTTGAATTAGCAAGGGCTTTATCAATAAGAAAATACTCTTGCTCCCAACCTAAAGTTGCATTTACTTTACTCACATTTTTATCAAAAAACTTAGCTACAGCGGTGGCAGCAGTGTCAACTGCACTTAAAGCACGCAATAAAGGCGCTTTATTATCTAAGGCTTCACCGGTATACGACACAAAAATGGTAGGTATACATAAGGTAGTTTCATAAATAAAGGCGGGTGAGGTAGGATCCCAAGCCGTATAGCCTCGAGCCTCAAAGGTGTTTCTAATACCTCCGCTAGGAAAGCTAGAGGCATCTGGTTCTTGCTGTACCAACTGACTACCGTCAAATTTTTCTAAGGCTCGCCCATCGAGTAATAAATCAAAAAAAGCATCATGTTTCTCTGCGGTGGAACCTGTTAGTGGTTGAAACCAATGGGTGTAATGGGTTGCCCCCATAGTAATAGCCCAACCTTTCATTGACTCTGCAACTTGATCTGCAATTTTTCGATCTATTTTAGAGCCCGAAAAAATAGCGTTCTGCACGCTACTCAATGCATCTTTTGTTAAATATTGCAGCATGCGCTGCTCATTAAAAACGTTTTGCGCAAAAAGCTCTGAACGCCTTCCCTTCTCTTCTATCAATATTCGGTTTCTACTGCTACTTTCTTTTAAGGCTTCAAATCTTAATTTTGACATAATAATTAGTTCTAAGGGAAACAATAATTTTAAGAATTGTGTAAAATTAACATCATTATTTAAACTATTCACAATTCACCCTATAAAAATTAGGGTCTTTGTGAAAAATAATAACTTTTTTAAAAAAATACCCCCATTAAAAATAAGATATTAAGTTAAAAAACATATTTTTGCTTGTCTTTAAAAACAAAAAATGACTCCCATTATGAGTAAATCAAAATTAGAATACATTTGGCTGGATGGTTATTACCCCACTCAAAACATGCGTAGCAAAACAAAAGTAGAAGAAAATTTTAGTGGAAAACTAGAAGATTGTCCAATATGGTCTTTTGATGGTTCTTCTACACGACAAGCTTCTGGAGGCTCTTCTGATTGTTTACTAAAACCAGTTGCAATCTACCCAGATCCTGCACGCAGAGATGGTTTCTTAGTAATGACCGAAGTTTTAAATGCAGATGGTACGCCTCACGTATCAAACGCCCGATCTACCATTGAAGATGAAGATGATGATTTCTGGTTTGGCTTTGAGCAAGAGTACTTTATTATGGATACCAAAACGCAGTTGCCTTTAGGTTTTCCTATTGGCGGATATCCTGCCCCACAAGGAATGTACTATTGCTCTGTTGGTGGCAAAAACACACACGGTAGAGATTTAGTAGAAGAACACGCCGATTTATGTATTGATGCTGGACTAAATTTTGAAGGTATTAACCAAGAAGTTGCCTCTGGACAGTGGGAATTTCAACTTTTTGCTAAAGGAGCTAAAAAAGCCGGTGATGAAATATGGGTTGCTCGATATTTATTAGATCGATTAACAGAAAAAAAAGGATATTATATTGAGTACCACCCGAAACCATTAGGTAAAGATATGGATTGGAACGGCTCTGGTATGCACGCCAACTTTTCTAACACCACACTAAGAACTTGTGGTTCGCAAGAGGTTTACGAGAAAATTTGTGAAGCGTTCAGACCTGTAGTTAAAGAACATATTGCGGTATACGGAGAATTTAACGATCAACGTTTAACAGGCGACCACGAAACAGCATCTATCACTGATTTCTCCTATGGTATTTCAGATAGAGGTGCATCTATTCGCATACCAATTATTACCGTAGAAAAAGGCTGGAAAGGTTGGCTAGAAGATAGAAGACCTGCATCAAACGGTGACCCGTATAAAATTGCAGCTAGAATTGTAAAAACAGTTAAAACGGCTGAACTTTAAACTAAAATTAATTGTTGTCTTAAAACCGCTTTCAAAATTATTTTGAAAGCGGTTTTTTGGTTTGTAACGCTTATGTGATCGTAAGATATACAAACACGATATAGAAACTAATTAGTACTAAGCCCTCTCGCCAGCCGAGCTTTAGTTTTTGTGGCAAAAAGACCAAAGGCAATACTAAAAATGAGATGCCCAACATCCACCAGATATCATTACTAAGTAAACCGGTATCTACCACCTGTATCGGCGTAATGATAGAAGTGATACCCAAGACCGCTAAAAGATTAAAAATATTAGAGCCAATTAAATTACCTAAAGAAATTGCTTTTTCCTTCTTTACTATAGCAATTACCGATGCTGCTAACTCAGGTATGCTAGTACCCACCGACACCACGGTAATACCAATTACCCGTTCGCTAACCCCATATGAAGATGCCATACCTACCGCACCGTTAATTAGCAATTCAGAACCTCCCCAGAGTCCCAAACCCCCTACAGCTAAAAACAAAATAGTTTTATACAAGGGTAAAGGTGCAACATCTTCAGGCACAACATCAGCTACTGCAATTTTCTGAAATTTTAAAATATAAACTAAAAAACCAATAAGAAAGCTTACCATAAGAACGCCCTCATATTGCTGTAGCTCACCATCAAAATAAATGAACATAAAAAACATAAGAGAAGCCAATATCATTACGGGCCAATCGGTCTTGTAAAAACTCTTAGCTACATCGATACCACTTAGCAAAACAGTTACTGCTAAAACCAAACCCAAATTAGCAATATTAGAGCCTACTACATTACCCAAAGCCAAATCAGGAAAACCATCTAAAGCTGCCTTTATACTAACAATAAGCTCTGGTGCAGAAGTGGCAAAAGACACCACAGTCATACCTATCACTATTTTAGGGATATTTAATTTTAGTGATAAGGCCACCGCAGCTTTAAGCAACCAGCTACCTCCAAGAATTAGAAGCAGCAGACCTGCCAAAATATAGCATGTATTTTCCATAGGTAAATTTTGACAAATATACATTGAAGAATTCAAAACCGGCTCTTTTAAAACTCCTCAAAACTTAAAATGCACTCAAAAAAAATAGTTGTAAAACCATACTCAAAGAAGAAGAAATAATGAACCCACTTTGGCGCCATAAATCAGTATTTTTTTAAGTAATTATAGCAGCAGTAGCCTGCAAAATAACCACTACAACTCTTTATCTACCCACGGGCACCATTGATAAGAAAAGACAGATGTAGCCCATGCAACTTTTAAAAATACGCATAAATACCCTGCAATAATTTCTAAAGAAGTTTAGCACAAAAAATTGGTAAACCTAAGTAACATAGCTAAGTATGACACTTGTAAAAATTTGGTTTCTTGCTCTTCATAGGAAGATAAAATTTATGCTACCAAATTAAAAGACAATATTAATTGTATTACAAAAAACATTTAAATAAAAACTTTGTTACTGTAGCTCTTGTAAATTGTAGTTTTAGTTTCGCTTTTTTTATGCCTTTTAGGGTATCGCTTTAACCCAAGAAACTTTTTTAAAGTAAACCATCTTTTTTTACTGTGTTTTTTTTACCCCCCTAACAGCTCAATTTATTCTCTCTCTAAAGTTATTGGTACTGCGTGATTATACTACCCCCGCGAACTATTAAAACTTAACCCTAGCACCTTAACCCGAAAAATATACAGAACATGAGCTATTTCTACTATTTTTAGGCTATCTGCTGTGCGTATTACTATTTTATATTTCGCTCTGCCATTTAACTAAGGGCACTTCTAAAGCCTATTAAAAAATAGTACTCCCTTAAAACCCATTAACAAAACACCCCCTTAGTATAGGTCTATTTTTGTGAGCTTTTAAACGAAAAGGCGAAAAAAAGGTGTTTTTAAGACGAAAAACGCCTTACAATACTAAAAAAGATAAAAAAAAGCGCTATAAACATTATATTTTAAAATAATAAGATAATTTTATGCTTACATTTTATAATTATAATGTAGCATTAACTATAAATATTATAATTAATAGTCTTAATTTGATTTCATAAGTGTATTCAGTTATATCGATTTTATCAAAAACACTTGCAAATGATAAGTAATACTACATATCTTGTTTGAATAGTCGATTATAAACTTTTAATATTAACCCTAAAAACCCTCCAATTATGATTACACTTGCAAAAGTTTTATTGTTTATGCTAGTAACTTTAATTAGCATGATTGCTTAGTTGAGACTCATATAGGCCTATATAATATTGAGTAAAACTAGTTTGCTCAAAAGCAGTTAAAATAATCCTGTCGTGATCGACAGGATTATTTATTTTAAAAAATTAATTAAGACCTTATATTTGTTAAAACTAGTGTAATGAAAAAAGCTTTCTTCAAAATATTGGCAAGTGCGAATAAGGTTTTATTACCTTCTTTTACTAAAAAAAGACTAGACCTTTCAAAAGCATCAAAATTACAATTAGCCATTATAGGTTGGCGTTATTTTGTTACCACCAACGCTATTGACTAAAAATGCAATAGCGATTTTACAGGATATTTTTCTATTTTTTGTGCTCCGTTTAAAAAATCGAGCTCAATTAAAAAGTTGCATTGCACTACTACACCACCCATACGTTCAATAAGTCTACAAACGGCTGCTGCAGTACCTCCTGTTGCCAAAACATCATCATGAATTAAGATACGTTCGCCTTTTATTATACTATCTGCATGAATTTCTAAGACATCATTGCCGTACTCTAAACTATACGCTTCCTTTAAACTGGTACAGGGTAGCTTACCTGCTTTTCTAACGGGCACAAACCCAGCATTTAGCGCTAGCGCTAAGATCGGAGCAAAGAAAAAACCTCTACTCTCCATACCTACTACTTTATCTATCTTTTGGTTACCCACTAAATTAAGAAGTGCTTTTGTGCTTTCATTTAAAGCCTTTGCATCTTTAAGGAGCGGGGTGATATCTTTAAAAACAATGCCCTCTTTCGGAAAATCTTTGATGTCTCGTATATAGTCGCTAAAATTCATTTCTTTTGTTCTGAGTTATTTTGTGTTAAAAGTAAAAAGAAATATATTTGCAGCCCTTATGAAAGGCCATTTTGGCCCTGTGGCGCAACTGGATAGCGCATCTGACTACGAATCAGAAGGTTACAAGTTCGAATCTTGTCAGGGTCACATTATTTTTAAAAAAACCTCGTACATACGGGGTTTTTTAAGTTTAACTCCTCTTTTTCATCTAATATTCACCTTCAAACTATACCATTTAAGGCGGCTCATCGTTTCCTAGGGCAAATGTTTAAAACCATTTATTTAACCTACCACAACTACATATTTTCTCAAGGGCTTTAGATGTGGGTATTACTTGTAGCGTATTACCTTGCAGCACTCGTGCAGTTTTTTGGCAACTGATTAACCATGAGCTTACACTATTTCGTACCTTATATAATTTGAATCTAAATGTATTAACCCTTATTTAGGTAACCCAGTTGGTTATGTCTTATGGTATTTGCAAAAATCTAATACAAACTTACTGTTGGGTGATTTAGGTAGGTATATTTGTTTGTTGACAACAATTTGACAGCTCATCGTTTAAAAACAACAATTCAGAATTTAATTTTTCTAACAATAGAATTTTAGATTCATTTTTAATAAAAAATAATTAACTCAACAAATGCGACACAAAATTTTTAAACGAATTATTAAGACTCTTTTAATAGGTCTTTTTATTTAT
This sequence comes from uncultured Flavobacteriaceae bacterium, assembly GCA_947486785.1. Lineage (GTDB taxonomy): Bacteria > Bacteroidota > Bacteroidia > Flavobacteriales > Flavobacteriaceae > Maribacter_C. The sequence continues at coordinate 97,308 of CANKUU010000008.1, forward strand.
ACACTAATATGTTTAACTCTCATTTACTGGCCGATTAAACTTGAAAAAAATGTAAAGAATTATGATTATAGTTCTGTTAAAGAACAAACAGAAATAACTATAGGAACTGAACAATGGCTAAAAATGAGAGATGGCTATGAAATTTTTAGTAGCGTTTATAAAAGTCAGAGCAAAGATGTGATGATTCTTATTCACGGCTCTGGATCTGAAAGTAGATATTTATCAGAAATTTCAAATGAAATCGCAAGTAAAAATATTGCTACTGTAATAACTCCCGATATAAGAGGACATGGGAGAAATAAAGGCAGGCGAGGTGATATTGATTTTATTGGACAACTTGAAAACGATATTGAAGATTTAATCCAATTTAGTAATAAAAAACTTTCTGCAAATAAAATCATTTTAGCTGGGCATTCATCGGGTGGAGGATTTGTCTTGAGGTACATTGGAAATCCAAAAAACATTCAAGTGGATAAAGCCATTTTACTTGCACCCTATTTAGGATATAAGGCGCCAACAGTAAAATCCAATAGTGGAGGATGGGTAAAAGTCGCTTTAAAAAGAATCATCGGACTTTCTATGCTTAATAATTTGCAGGTAAAAAGTTTAAATCACCTACCTGTATTGTTTTTTAATCGTCCTGAAAACATTAATGACAGCCTACAAGTCCCTTCCTATTCATACAACTTAACAATGAATTTTGACACAAAAGACTATCAAAATGAAATAAAAAACATTGATATACCATGTTTGGTCTTGGTCGGTAATGAGGATGAAAGCTTTTACCCTGAAAAATTTCCAATTGTATTTGAGCCTGCTAAAAAATTTGCACATGTTAAAATAGTAGAAAATGTAAAACATTTAGATATTGTAAAGAACAGTAAAACGTTCAGGTTAATTGAAGAGTGGAACGAAAAGAATTAAAACTGTTGCCAATACCGTATAAAATTTATGCTATATTTTAAGAAAAATTGTAAATTCCAAACAACCAATAACCATTGGTACTAGGCTGGAAATCTGGAGGATTTTAAGCCGCACAAATCTTATACAACCACGTTGCCAAACACTACAAACGATTAATCAATGAAATACTACAAAGCGCTTCTTTTATTACTTGTATTAACACTATTTTTAAATGCCTGCAATACTAAAAACCAAAAATCAAACAATGCTGATTTTCCAGTAGTTAAAGATCGTTATTTTGGACAAAAGCCACCAAGTTTAATTCCTGAGCTTTTTGCTCCTGATATTCTTTCTCCAGAAGGCAGTTTAGAACAAGTTACATTTTCGCATGATATGAAATCGTGTTACTTTACAAGAACAAACGGTACCTATAATAAACGCACTTTTTTCGTTATCAATTACGAAAATAATCGTTGGGGTCAGGAGGCTGAGACGGATATAAAATGGCCACAATTTTCAGCTGATGGTAGCAAGATGTTCATGGGCAAACTTTATAGAGAACGAAAGGGTAATACGTGGACAGAACCTAAAAGTCCTGGAGCTTTTCTCAAGCATATGGCGCATGGGCTATCTGTTTCAGCTAAGGGTACTTACTATTTTACAGCATACCATGAGCCAGGTCCGATTGGTGCTATTTACTATACGCGACTTGTTAATGGTAACTATGAAGAGCCCATCAAATTAAATGATGATATTAATAGAGGAGCATATATTGCGGGATCTCTAATCTCCCCCGATGAGTCTTATTTAATCTGGAATGTGGAAAGAGAAGGTGGATATGGGCAATCTGATTTATATATTAGCTTTAAGAAAAATGATGGCACTTGGTCAAAAACGATGAATATGGGGCCAACCATAAACACTGATATGCAAGAGAGCTCTCCACAAATATCGCCTGATGGTAACTATTTCTTTTTCACACGAGGGGAATGGAAGTTAAATAAAGACGGAAAGCGTACTTACATTGGAAAACAATATTGGGTTGATGTTAAGATTATACAGAATCTAAAATCAAAAGAGAACTAAAATAAAGGAATATACCAGAATTGAAAAGAGAAATAATAAAGAAACGTTTGCGAACAATGTAAAAAATAATAACGGTTTAATCGCTAAAACGAAAGTAAGCGAATATAAAAAAGGTCTGTGTTTTACCGCAAAATTTAGTGTGTAAAAATTCGCTACTATTCTAATACAAAACCGTTGCCATACATAATAAATGAACTAAAAATGAAGAACCTAATAGTTTTAATTGTATTAACTAGCAGTATTAGTGTATGTAATGCACAAGATTATGAATTCAAAAAAACATCTTTAAAAACAGGAATAGGAATTGGTTTTAATGAAGGAGAAAGAGAAACAGGAATCGGACTTGTTTATTCCATTGGATTGCAAAAGACGGTTGGAAAAAAACAAAGGTTCAGGTTAAATCCAAATTTAATGATAGGCGGTTTTCTGCCTTTTGGAATTACGGATACTCGTGACCAATTCTATAGAATAACTACCATTGGATATAATCTTCATTATGATTTAATAAAATATAAATCAATATCAATTGTAACTACCCTTGGTCCTTTTGTATCATATTCTAGAGGACTTTTAGGAACTGGAGGAGATGGAGATTTTCGAAATAATAGTTCTGAATTTTTTAATTCTTTCTATTACGGAGGAAATTTTTCAATTGGATTAAGAATAGACTCGCCTAAACGAAAAATAGCTTACGAAATAAGACCGATAAGCGGAATGGTTGGAAACAATTTTTTTTCACTAGGATATTTAATGTTTGGAATGGATTTTAAATTTAAAAAATAACGAAATGCTAACAATGGCTCTAAGCAATTTAACACCACCATCGCTAAAACATTAAAATTTTGAAAAAAGCAATTCTCAACGCGATTAAAACTGACTGGAAAACGATTGTAATTGTTTACGGAATTGCAATGCTTTTGACGTTTTTAGTTCTAAAACTACCAAATGGAATTCGTGGACTTGGATTACTGCTATTTGAATTTAGATTACCTTTCAATTGGAATCACGGTATTGCACTTTTAGTAACAACAATAATTGGATACCTGTTTTTTAAGACAAAAAGAGAAACTACCTTATTAGGTAACAATAAAATAAAGAGTATAATTTTCCCCGTAATAGTTTTGATTGCTTATTCTATAGTTGGAATTTCGAATAAGTACGGAATAAATCAAAATTTATGGGGTTTATTTTTCGTTTCAATGACTTTGGTTTATGACATAATGGAGGAATCTTTTTGGCGTGGCTACCTAAACGACCTCATTAAACCAAAATATCTTGTTATCAAATATATCGTAACGGGAATTTTATGGTCTTTTTGGCATTTATTACTATTTGAGAATTTTAATCAATGGGGAGGATTTCATATTTACTTACTTTTATCAGTAATAGTTTCGTTTATAATCGGATTTGCAACAACCAGAACGAATTCGATTTTAGTCGCTGCGTCAATTCACGCTTTGCTGATTAGCCGAGATATGTATGTAACAATAATTTGCTTTGTGATTTGGGTAATTATGATTTTAACGTGGAAAAAAACTACTTACAACAAAGCGTATAATTAATTGTTTAGCCAGTTTACGAAAGTCCTCGCAGACTTTCTATCTGTGTTTATTTGAAAAAAACTTCCGTCCCTAATAAAAAACTAAATGAGACAAGAGGAGATTTAAGACGTTCACCAGAAGTTGACAAACAAGGCCTTCATCGATTGGAAAGAGGAACATATTTTTATAATGAGTCAAAGAAAATTGCATCGAAATTAAACGCTGAATTCAACTATAAATTAGTACTTATACCAAATATTGGTCACGATTTTCGAGAAATGAGTAACGCTGGAGCAGATTATTTATATAAAGTGAAAAAATAACTGCGTACAACAACATATCTAAAAAATTGCTATTAAAGTCTTTACAAAAGGTTTTTATCTTTTTACAAAGACCGGCAAATTTTTAAATTTGGCTTTTAAGGTGAATCAGTTAAAAACAAAATATAAACACTCGGCTCTATGTTAACCCGAAAAGTTAGCGTCTTTTTACACGCTACGTTTCATACCCTACAACGCTGGGGCGCATTCGAGAAAAACATTGTAACTAAATGAAAAACAGAAAATCTCTTTTGATAATTGATATGCAAAAAGGTTCTTTCACACCTAAAACACCTCGATTTGATACGGACGGCGTTGTTCAGCGAATAAACGAACTTGGTTCAATATTTAGAGAACAGAATTTTCCTGTGATTTATATTCAACACGATGGAACTGGAACTGGAGAATTTGAAAAAAACTCACCTGAATGGGAAAATCTGGACGAATTATTGGTTGAACCAACTGATTTGCGAATTGACAAATATGCTAATGATATTTTTTACAAATCTCAACTTCAATCCGAGCTGATAGAATTGAATATCAGCGAACTGTTCATAACAGGCTGCGCAACCGATTTTTGTGTTGAATCTACAGTACAATCTGCTTTGACAAAAGATTACCATATAACTGTTGTAGCGAACGGACACACAACTGGAGATAGACCTCATTTGAAAGCCGAAAAAGTGATTGAACATTACAATTGGGTTTGGCAGAACATGATACCTACAAAAGGAAAAATAGAGGTAAAAAACTTTGAAGAAATAAAAAACGACAACACAACAAGGACTAAAGTTAATACGGGTTTTGGAGCTTAACCCAAAGTTTAGAACTTTTGAACAAGTTCGCAAGTTACCCCTTCCCTACTCCCGCACTACTCATAGCCAAAGTCGTAGGTAAAAAGCTAAAAACTGTAACAAAACTTTAGAAAACATATCCTTATGTAAAAAGACACACATGAAAAATATCTTATTCTTAATAATTCTATCTATTTCAATTTTAGGTTGCAAGCAAGAATCAAAAAAATCGGATTCAAAAATTATCATTTCTGACATTAAGAACTTTTGGGAAGCTTATGATAAAGTGATAGCTACAAAGGACACTTTGCAACAAGAACAATATTTAAAAGAATTTTTTATTGACAAAGGAACCTCTGGACAAAAAGCAATGATAGCTGTTAGAGGATACTCCACAAAAGAATATTTATTTGCGATAAATAACTTTCCGAAATTTTGGACTTCGATACGGCAAAATACACTTGGTGCGAAAAAGTATCATAAAGAACTTAAAAATGCTATCGATAAACTTGAACAAATTTATCCTGATTTAAAACCTGCCAAGATCTATTTTACCATCGGAGCCCTAAGAAGTGGAGGCACTACAATGGACAGTTTAGTTCTAATTGGTTCTGAACTGGCTTTTGCAAACAAGGATATACCAACTAATGAATTTCCAAAAAACCTATCTCATTTAAGAGCCTATTTTGATAATGAACCTATTAACAATATTGTTTTTCTCAATCTTCACGAATACGTTCATACGCAGCAAAAAACTACGATTGGTACAACTTTGTTATCACAAACATTAATTGAGGGTGTAGCGGAGTTCATAGCTTCAAAAGCCTTAAAGGTGGAGTCGCCAAATCCACAAATAAAATTCGGAAACGAAAACAACGAGAAAATTAAAGCTGAGTTTTTAAAAGAAATGTTCTCACCATATCTATACAATTGGATTTGGAATAGTCCTGACAATGAATTTGGAATGCGTGATTTAGCCTATTATGTAGGTTATAAAATCTGTGAAGAATACTATCAATTGGCATCTAATAAATCAGAAGCAATTAAACAAATGATAGAATTAGATTACAATAATGAAGATGAATTAATAAAATTTGTGGAAGCCTCAAATTATTTTGCCAAACCATTAATTAATTACAAAAAGTCTTTTGAAGATAGTCGTCCTAATGTTTTGAGTATTGCACCATTTGAGAACAAGGTGCAGAACGTAAGTTTGAAAACCGAGAAAATAACCATAAATTTCACGCAACCAATGGATACTAGATTCCGAAATTTTGAGGTCGGACCACTAGGAAAAGATAATTTGCTAAAATTCAAAGGAAATTTGGCTTTTTCAGAAAATGCGAAGTCATTGAGTTTAGAAATTGAACCCTTAATACCAAACAAAACCTATCAAATTTTAGTTGGGTCCGGATTTAGAAATATCGATGGAATACCATTAAAACCTTATCTAATAGAATTTTCTACTAGTGATAAATAAAAACCAGCTACCAACATAACCTATAAACAATACGGGCTTCGAGCTTAATCGAAAGGTTTGTGTATTTTTAAAGCGTCTGTAAAATCTTTGTATTTTGCTTTTTAATGCGACAAAGAAAAAAATAAAACCAACGTATTTCGCTTTATGCTTGGCGGAAAGCAAACACTAGTTTGCTCCAGTACTGTTGGTAGCTCAAGCCTTGGCAATACTTTAAACTCACTCAACTCTGAATGAAAATGTTACATTTGAATTAATGAATTTTATAACTCAAATATTATTTTTCTTTGGTGCAATAGGAGTTTTTAACAGTTTTATGGTAGCTGTTTATTTGTTGATTAATAAATCGTATTCAAATTTAAGTAATCGACTCTTTGCATTATTCTTATTCATATTGAACTTAAGAATTTTAAAATCGTTATTCTATGCGTTTTCTACTGATGAACCTATTTGGTTTTTACAATCTGGGCCTTCTTTTTTCTTACTAATTGGTCCCTTATTTTTTTGCTACACATTACGTATTATCAAACCAAATTCATTTTGGATAACGTATTGGAAACATCATCTTCTATTTTGGTTAAGTGTAGTTATTTTCTTGATGATTTTTGTTCCTTTTAAAGAAAATATTGACCTTAACAAAACAATAATTTTACCCATCATAAATTTACAATGGCTGTTTTTTATCTTACTTTCCGCCATTTTTATAAAATCAAATTTTAAAACGCAAAAGAACAATCAAATCAAAATAAAATGGCTTTTAATTTTAACCTTAGCCCTATTAACTCTTTGGTCAAACTACACCTTTATAAGTTTTGATTATTTTGTAAGTGGGTCTATTGTTTTTTCAATACTGTTTTATTTGTTCTTTGTGTATTTTCTTATTAAAAAAAGATACGCATCAAAAATTTTTGAAAAAACAAAAAAGAAAAACACTTTTAGTTCTTCTCAAAAAAACCTACTTCTTATTAACCAATTAAATGAAGTTATGGTTAATGAACAGTTATTTTTAAATTCAAACTTAAAATTATCAGAAGTAGCAGAAAAATTAGATATTTCTGCACACGAATTATCTAAATTAATTAATGATAGTACAGGTAAAAATTTTACAGATTTTATTAATGAGTATCGAATTGAACAAGCTAAACAATTAATTGAGGATAACTCTTTATACACTATTGAAGCAATTGGAAATCAATCCGGATTTAACTCTAAATCAGCATTTTACAAGGCTTTTAATAAATTTACGAAAACTACGCCAGCTAAATATAAAGCACAAAAAAGTTCTTTTTTATAAATCAGAACATTTAAAAGCAAGTACAATACTTCTTTATTTTTGCATTTGAATAGATTTGTTGAAATTCAAAAATAATTAAAATGAAAATCAACCTTTTTAATATTCTTATTTTGTCAATTTTCTGCTTTTCTTCTTGTAAAGGACAAGAAGTAAAAAAAGAGGAATTAAACGAAAAAGCTCAAAATTATTTAGCAGATTATAATGAACTAATTGATACGTTGACTACCTATCATCCGGCTCTCTATGAATTTACATCAAAATCTGATTTCGAAAAGAAAGTTAAACAATTAAGAAATGAAATTGATAATACAACAACCAAAGAAGATTTTATTTGGAAGTTGAGCGAGGTCATTGCTAAAGTTAATTGTGGTCATACTTCATTAGGTTTTTTTAATCAACAAAGAGATTTACTAAAACCCAAAGACTATTTTCCTCTTCTAACAAGACTTATTCATAATAAACTTTATGTTATCGACAATTTAACTAATAAAGATAAGGTAGAAATCGGTCAAGAAATAAGCCAAATTAATGGTAAGTCTATTAGTGAAATTATGTCTAATATTTATGCACATATCAACTCTCAGGCAGATATCGAAAGTTCAAAAAGAAGACTTTTTAATGGGTATAATACCGCTATAATTCCTTACGCTTTAAATTTTCCTAATGCTTACAAAATAAAAATTGCAGGTAAAAATGGAACAATTAGTTTAAAATCACTTCATAAAAACCCGCCTTACGCACCATTATTTAGTAAAAAACACCCTTGCCAAAGTGATTTTTGTTTAACAGAAGTTAATGCAGAAACCGTTTTATTAACCTTACGAAACTTCGCCTATTATGGTGATAAAACAAAGCTTTTTTTAAATTTCCTAAATAGTTCTTTTAACGAAATTAAAACCGAAGGCTATAGAAATTTAATAATAGATGTTCGTGAAAATTTAGGAGGACCAGCAGAAGCTTCAATTCATCTCTTAAAATACACACTACAAGAACCTTTTCAATACTTTGTAAATAGTGATTTTGGAAGAAACGAGATATATCAACCTTTTGAAAACAATTTTAAAGGAAAAATCATTTTTGTAATGAATGGAGATGGTTACTCTACTGTTGGTCATTTAGCATCTATATACAAAGATAAAAATAGAGTAGTTTTTGTTGGAGAAACTTTAGGCTCAAATCAATTCTGTACTGCAAATCAAAAACAGTTTGAATTAACGAACACAAAATTTACTTATTCTGTAGCTCGAAACATATTTATTACAGCTATTCAAGAAAAAGATCCAAAGGCTGCTATTGAACCAAATATTGAAATTGAACAATCCATTGATGATTTTTTATCAGACAAAGATGTAGTTTTAGAAAAAGCGATAGCATTGACTAAAAAATAAAAACTACTGCCAACAACGTATATAGCTTATTTGCCAAATTGATAAATTTAAAAATTTGACTTGTGCTTCACCAAAAAGTTACGCATACAACTGATCTACTTTTCTTATATTAGACTAGTAGAGTAGCTTTAATTATGAAAAAAACTAAGACTATTAAATTTTCAATTACCCTAATGCTGATTTTAATAGCTGGTATGGTAAAAGGAAATGCCCAAACTGAGAAAATTAAAAATTTGGATAATAACTCTTATTTTACGATAAATTTATTATCCTCATTAAATACGTTCAATCCTCGTTGGCGCATTGGTTACATCAAAAATATAAATGAAAAGTGGAAAGCTGGACTAGACATTGGATATGGAAATCGAAATTTGTCTTTTTCTGATTTTGGCGATAAGATTGGGAAAGATTATCAAATATGGGAATTTAGACCCGAATTATATCATATTATCAATCCTGAACGTAAAACAAAAAAATACTTTTCTCTCGAATTATTTTATATCAATCATAAAGATATTTTTTATAACCAACATTACTTTCCTGTTAGCGGAGAATCAATGTCCTATGATAAATCTGATTTTAAAAGACAGAAATATGGTTTAAACTTAAAATATGGTTTCATTATTTATTCAAAAAAGAGATTAGGATTAAACCTATATACTGGATTGGGACTGAGAATAAGAAGAAACACTTTTTCAAATGTCATAAACCCGAATTTTGTAGATTTAGGTCCCGAAGGGGGTGATATGTTTGGGTTTGATGATTATAAAAACTTGGAAGGTACCGTTTTTGGCGCTAATTTTTCATTCGGAATTAAATTATACTACAGATTAAAAAGCTAAAGCTAACAATAGCTATAAGTAATTGCTTGTTCTTGCCTACTTCTGAAAATCTGCGAAGATTTTAGGTTTGGTCTGTGCTTAGAAAGTTAAATGCAAAACGACGAAACTAACCTTATACAAGACCATCGCCATTAATTTTGACCCATCTTAAATAAAGGCTACTTAATCTTAAACCATTAGGTACAAAATGACAAGCTAATTAAACGATATTGCGAACCTTTATTCAAATACCAATGGCGTTTTTAAACGTGGTTTAAGAACAATTGTAACTGAAAAACCAATACGTCGCGCTAATGCAGCTTTTATGCCCATTAATATAATAATGGAAATTTCAAGCTATTGCAAAGAGAATAATTATAGAATGCATTTAGATGGAGCACAAATACATCTAGCATTTGCTTTCTCCAGCACCTCACTTTCAGCACATGCATCATATTTTGATGCCATTTTATAGTTCTCTCTATAAATTTGTAAACGCCGCCGTTGGGGCGATACTATGTGGTGCTGCAAAAATCATTAACCAAATTTCACCTCAAATAAAAATACGTGGAAAAAACTGTATTTCAAAACTGCAACCATACGTCTGTAGCATTGCATTATTTACATAGTATTAATGAACGATTGAATGAAGTTGTTCAAATGTCTTTTAAAATAGTTTCTGAGTTACCTAAAATAGATGGCATAGGTATAACAAGTTTTAAAAACAACACCAATATGTATCATTTAAAATAAAGTGACGCCATAAGTTTAAAAAAACTTGCTATATTTCTATTTAATAAACATCACATTGGGTTGGTTAACGCAAATGATATAGGCGTTGTGAAGTTTACTGCTAATGAAAGTTTATGATCAAAAGATGATAAAGACATTCTTTTGGCTCAAAAAAAAGGAATTGTAAAAGCGCGCCAATAAAAAGCCTTACTTTACATTATAGATAGCAAATAAGACGGTTAGTGCTTGTTTGTAAAATCGCCATTTTTTTTGATTTAGTATTAAAAGAGAAAAATTAAAACAAAATAAACAGTTTTGACTAAGAGATTAATCGGAAGAACAGTTCCATTTAATCTATTACTACTCATAGCCGAAGCCGCTATAAAACATATAAGACCGCTATTAACTAAATTAAAACGGAATGACAGGACCAGATAAGCACATAAAATTTCCACTTAATAATTATGACAAGCTTTGCTTTTTAAAAAATATAGTAAAAAACCCTAACATAATTGTTGGAGACTACACCTATTATGATGATTTTGAAAATGTGGAAAATTTTGAAAAAAATGTAAAATATCATTTTGACTTTGTTGATGACAAATTAATAATTGGAAAATTCTGTATGATTGCTTCTGACGTTAAATTTATAATGAACGGAGCAAATCATTTAACCAACTCATTATCGACTTATCCTTTTGCGATTTTTGGAAATGGTTGGGAAAATGCAATGGATGGAAAGAGCTATCCAAAAAAAGGAAATATTACTATAGGCAACGATGTTTGGATAGGTTACAATGCAACTATTATGGCAGGAGTAACAATTGGAGATGGCGCAATTATTGCCACAAACGCTACCGTAATTAAAGATGTAGCGCCTTATTCAATTGTAGGGGGAAACCCGGCTAAAGAAATTAAAAAAAGATTTTCAAAAGAGATCATTAGCAAATTGTTAGCGCTGAAATGGTGGAATTGGGATATTGAAAAAATTACACAAAACTTACAGCATTTAACAGGTAATGAAATTAAAAATATAACGGAATAAAAAAACGAACACAAAACAAGAGCTATAATTAATACGGGGTTTGGTGCTTAATTTAAAATGAAGTGCCTTTTTATAAGATTCCCCATTTTTTTTTGGATTTTGCTCCTAACAGCAAAAAATAAATCAAAACAAAAAAATTTTGCAATTTACGTAGCGCAAAGCAAACCTTGGTTTACTCCTATATTGTTCTTTGCTTAAGTGTTAACTGCAAGCTAAAAAAACCTCACAGGTTCAAGCACATTTGGTTTTGCTTTTACTTTAAAAAATAAAAAGAGCTTGCCTTTTTCCACCACAGACCAAACATAAAAACGAGCATAAAACTCACAATTTTATGAGATAAAATATTTATTTTTAAATAAGTAATAAACCGAAACAACACTACGTATCACCTGCCTTGTGTTTCATACACAAGACTGTTGAAAGCCATTTGAGAAAAATAGAACTATGAACAAAATTTTGACCCTATTTTTAGTATTTTTTTTAGTTGCATCTTGTCATAAGAAAACTAAAAAAACGAAAATTCTTTTCATAACAACCAATGTTAATGAAATGAAAAATGAATCAAATGGTACTTACTTAATTGAATTAGCAATTCCATTCAAGCAATTTTCTGAAAAACAGTTTTCAATTGATATTATATCACCAAAAGGAGGTAAAATACCACTCTACCATAGCGGAGACACAACGAGTTTAGTTAAATCTATTATCAGAAGTGAGCTATTTAAAAATAAGACAAATAATAGTTTAAAACCGACAGAAATAAATCCAGAAGCGTATTTAGCCGTTATCATTCCTGGTGGATATGGTCAATTTTGGGACACTCATAAAGATTCAGATATTCTTCGAGTGATATCAGAAATATATGATAATGGTGGAATTGTTGGAACCATCGGTCACGGAACAGCAACACTTATCGATGTGAAATTGAATTCAGAAGAATATTTAGTAAAAGACAAGACAATGACAAGTTTTCCTACTTGGAATGAAAAGAACATAATGAAACAGTCCGACTATGGAAAGCTGTTGCCTTATGATATGGAAACGGAATTGTTAAAAAGAGGTGCTAATTTAAAAGTGTATAATCACGAAAAGAAAATAAATTATGAAATCGTAGATTCTGAAAATAGATTAATAACTGCTTCTTTTTCTACTAGTGGAAAATTTGTAGCTGATGAAGTTTTAAAGTTAATTGATCAAATGAAATAAAAAACGGCTTTTAAGATCTTGTAAAATTAAAAGCGAGCACTAGCCTACCTATGAAAATCATTGCAGATGTTCTATTTGGTTTGTGTTTGCTAAATTACCTGTGTAACCAGACAACGAAAACATACACAAAACCAGTTCATGGAATTATAAACAGACTTCATTGAAAAAATTAAGATTCATACTTCTATTAGCAATACTTCTTATTGCTTGCAAACAAAATCCCAAAATGGAATTGAGTTTAACCGCTATAAATTCAGAAATAGAGTTTAAAAAAAAGCGTACGCAACTCAATCAAGATGTACTTAAATATGTAAAATTTAGCTCTGATACCATTGCTCTAAAAAATGCGACCGTTTATGATGGAAAAGGAAATCCCGCTAAAAAAAACCAAACCATAATTGTTATAAATGGATATTTTAAATCCATTGTACAAAATTCAGAAATTAAGATTCCAAAAAATGCAGAGGTAATAAATTTAGAAGGAAAAACTATTATTCCTGGAATTGTTGGAGTTCATAACCATCTTCATATTCCAAGATTTCACTTTGTAGGAGATATTGCATCAAAATTATATTTGGCTTCTGGAGTAACCACTATTCAAACTTGTGGTTCAGCATCACCAGAACAAGACGTAGCACTTTCTAATAAAATAAAAAAAGGGGAGTCTCTTGGTCCAAACATCATAACAAGTGGCCCTTATTTTACAGGAAAAGGAGGTAGCTCTAGTATGATTATTCCAAAAAACGAAAAACAGATTAGGGACACTATTAAATACTGGACCAAAAAAGGAGTTACTTGGTTTAAAGTGTACAGACATACGACCCCAAGCGATTTAAAAGTAATAATTGCGGAAGCTCACAAGCAAAATGCAAAAGTAACAGGTCATTTATGTTCAATCACTTTTGAACAAGCATCAAAATTAGGAATTGACGGAATAGAACACGGATTTAATAGCACAAGTGATTTTAGAAAAAATAAAACCTTTGGAATTTGTGATGGTTCACGAGAATATATAGATGAATTAGATGTTGAAAGTAAAAGTGTACAACAACTTCAACAATTAATGATTGATAAAAATGTCTTTTTAACTTCCACTTTAGCGATTTATGAAACAAGTATTCCGCTTAGAGCTGTTGCAGATGAACGGACATTAAAAATAATGGCACCCTTTTTACTTTCACAATATCATGAAAGAAGAAATAGTTATAATTCCCAAAAGTCACGTGAAAACCTAAGAGAAAAAAGACTAAAACGTATAATGGAATTTGAGTATCAATTTTTTAAAATGGGCGGAACGCTAACAGCAGGTGTAGACGCCGCAAGGCACTTGCTTCCTGGTTTTGGTGACCAACGAAATTTTGAGCTACTTAAAGAAGCTGGTTTTACAAATGAAGAAACACTTAAAATTATGACTAGTAATGGAGCGAAAGTACTTTCGGACTCTGAAATAGGAACTATTGAAAAAAACAAAAAAGCTGATTTTATTGTTATTAAAGGAACTATTGAAAAAGGCATACGAAATATAGATTTCGTTTTCAAAGATGGTTACGGATATGACCCACGGTTAATAGTAGAGGAACTGAATGGAAAATTTGGAATAGAATAACTGCTGGTAACTTGTTTAAAAATAATAGCGGTTTACTCACTTAAAAAAGTAAATAACGGCTTTGGTTAACCAAAAAGTTGGTGTGTGAAAACATGTTATTAATTATTTACTAAACTCTTACAAAATCGAAATGGAAAATTACCTATTTAAATCCGAACGATTAGGATTTAGAAATTGGACAGCGCATGATAAAATAAAAATGGGGCGTATTAACGCTGACCCAAAAGTGATGGAATATTTTCCAACGAGTATATCGCAAAAACAAACTGATGCATTCATTGACCGAATGAAAACTCAATTTTCTGAAAATGGATATTGTTATTTTGCGGTTGAGAAACTTAAAACCAAAGAATTTATAGGTTTTATTGGAATCGCAAAACAAACCTTTGAATCTGATTTTACACCTTGCGTAGATATTGGTTGGAGATTAGCTAAAACCGAGTGGGGAAAAGGTTTTGCTACTGAAGGCGCAAAGAAATGCCTAGAATATGCATTTGACAAAATAGGACTGCAAAATATTAAATCAATCTGTCCTAAGGTGAATGAAAAATCAGAAAAAGTGATGAAAAAAATAGGAATGAAAAAGATTAAAAATTTTAATCACCCACTACTTTCTAAATGCACAGATTTAGAAGAATGTGTATTGTATGAAATTGAAAAATAACGACTGGTAAAAACATACATCACATAGCGCTAAAATAGCCCTTAAAGCGCTTTTGTATACTTAAAAGGCAGGCCAAATCAACTTCTAAAAACGATTAAATTCTTCTATTTGTGATGTTTAAGATAATCGGCACAGTTATTTGTTGCATCTTGGTGCCGTAGGCATATCTATAAAATATGCGGTTTTTAACGCTATAGACTCATATTCGGGGTTTTGTTTGTCTAAAAATGAGAAGTATATATCTGAAAAATAAAAGATTAATCTACTTGTAGAAGTACCTCTAAAGAAAGTGCTAAAACGACTTTAAGGCTTTAAAGGCAGATGCCAATTCGCTTTAATATAAAAATGAAGTAACTCATTTATCGCATAAAAAAAGGGGCTTTCGCCCCCTTTTTAACTAAGAATCTAAACCAAAGGCATAATAATATTTACCGGGGTCTTTTTCATAAGTACCTTGAAGCATTACCCCACCCTTTTTGTCTTCGAGCAGTTTAGCAATATCGTCTATATCTGTTACTTTTTTACCATCGATATGTGTAATGATAAACCCTTCTCTCATTTGTGTTTCTTTGCGAATTTTTCCTGGATACAAACGCACTACTTTTACGCCGCCATCAATACCAAGCTTTTTAGCAATGCTTTTATCTATAGTCTCAAAATCTGCACCTAAAAGATTCAATACTTCTTTACGCTCTTTCTTGAGAATATCGGTAGTACCCTTTGCATTTTCAAGAACAACCTTAAATATTTTCTCTTTACCATCGCGTTTAACCGTTATTTTAACGGTATCGCCTGGTCTTTTACTTGCTATAATTTCTTGTAACCGAGGTGAGGTATTTACCATGACATCATTTACTTTTAAAATGATATCACCAGGCTCAATACCTGCTTTATCTGCAGCACTATTTTCCCCAACGTTTTCTACCCAAACACCTTTTGAAAATTCAACATTTTTTTCTTTTGCAAGGGTACCATCCATGGTACGAATAGTAACCCCTAACATACCACGTTGAACTTTACCATATTTTAAAAGGTCTTCAACCACTTTGGTTATTATATTACTTGGAACTGCAAAGCCATATCCATTATAAGTACCTGTTCTACTGGCTATTGCCGTATTAACTCCGATTAAATTACCTTCTAAATTTACGAGCGCACCGCCACTATTACCCGGGTTAATAGCAGCATCGGTTTGTATAAAACTCTCTACAGCAAATTTCTCTTTATTAATATTAATATTTCTTGCTTTTGCACTTACAATACCAGCCGTAACGGTAGAGTTTAATCCCATAGGATTACCTACTGCCAATACCCATTCGCCTACCTCAACATCGTCAGAATTTACCATTGCCATGGTCTTTAAATTGTCTGCTCTTATCTGTAATAACGCTAAATCTGTAGTAGGATCCGTACCAATTACGGTAGCATCATAGGTTTCATTATTATACAAAGTTACCTCAACCTCATCTGCGTTATCGATGACGTGGTTATTCGTAATAATATATCCTTCATCATGTATAATTACACCAGAGCCTGTACCGTATATAGGCTGTGGTTGTATTTTACCCTCGGGTGCCCTCTTAAACATATCACCAAAAAAATCTCTAAAAGGATCTGGTAACTGACGATATTCAAATTGTTCGGCAGAACCGCTTGCACTCGATTTTATAGACTTTATATGTACCACAGCATCAAGTACCTTATCGGTAGTTTTTGTAAAGTCTAATGGTTTAATATTACCCTCATTATCTGCGGTATATAGCACATGTTGCCCTTTTAATCCACTCACTTGCTGTATCGCTATGGGGTCTTCTTTTAATCTTTCATTCAAATTAATTACCCCAAAACTTACAACAAACGCTATAAGTGCAGAAAAGAGGTATGTTTTCCATCTCTTTTGAGGTTTTTCACTATTCTTCATTGTTTTAAAATTTAGGTTAAACATTTTATTTAATTTTAGTAACACGTATTTAAAAAGACGCTACCCTTTTTTTATAACCCTAAAAGCACTAAAGACCTACTACTTTTAATTGATGCATAATTAAAATTTAGCAAGGCTACCTATGTATCTTATTTTTTTTCTTAGCCCTTGTGGCACTAGATTTTAAAAAAACATCTTTTAAAATTGTTCTTGTAGTAAGGCACAAAAAAACTATATAAAGAAGGGTCAAAAACATGAGTATCACATTCCAATTTTTCATATCAAAAAAATTTAAAACTCTATTCCTCAGATTTTAATAGACAAATTTTAGACCAAAAAAAGCATTTATATTGTTAAAAATATTTTAAAATAGGGTCGTAAAGTATGCCAAATAATTCAACGCTCTAACTCTTAAAAAACAACCGCTACACCCTTAAATTATAGGTAAACTATGCGCTGTGTTTTCTAAATCTGTTTTCGAGACTTTTACGAATACTATCTTTTGCTTGCTTTAGATAGCACTTAACTTGTTGCACAGAAATACGTTTAATCTTCGCAATTTCATTAGGGCTAAAACGTTGATGTACCGCAAGATCATATATCGATCGCATTGGTGTAGGCAACCGATGTAAAACCATATCTATATGCTGATGAATTTCACTATTAGTTAAACCTGAATCTAAGGCCTCAAGGTATTTTTCTTCAGAGTTATCCGTTACTAAAGCATCTTGCCAATGATATTCATATTTAGGGTAAGACACATCATCAAACTCTTCTAATAACCTTAGTTCTCCATCAACATCGGCACTAAATTCTTCTTGCATTTGTTTCCATTCTGCCTTAGTAAACCTGTCTATATTCTCAAAAAAACTAGCGTCTTTATCTTCTGTACGAATAGTTTCTTCTAAAAGCTCATCAGCTTTTATAAAGAGCCAAGGGTGTAGTTCTTTTTCATCGCTTACTTCGTTTATTTGATCATAAGCCTTTAAGTATAACTCATCGGTAAAATCGGCCACCTTATATTTTTGAGGTGGTAAATCGCCGTTTTTAACCGCACTACTTAAACGACGGGCTATATACCCAGCTACATCTGGTAATAATCGCTCCATAATTCGATTAAATTCGGTTTGTTCGTTGATCTCTTTGAGTCGAATTAGTTGCTTAAACTGTAATGCTGAAAGACCAGATAAACCTCTCTTCTGACAAAACCTATTTTTTTGATTATTCAGTTGCATAACAAACCTATTTTTAAAATTTTAAACAATAATTTTTAGCAAAAAAATACTTTTTAAAAACTCTAAATTTTCTTGTAGCAGCAAAAATTAAAATGCAATTTTAAAGAATAGCGCTACTACGATTATGCGTATTTAGCTATTCTAATATTCAAAAAACAAGCCAGCACCTAATCAAATGACAGGCAGCTGTTTAAATATGAAAAAATGACATTTAAAGCGAGGTTAAAATGTCAGAATGACATTGGTATTTAAGATATTATTAAGATTTAATGGGCTAAATCTTAATGAAAATTTAAAATATTTTTGTTAAAAAAGAGTGCCTTTTTATTTGGCATTTATTTTGCCGATTAGTTTACCAATAATTTGAATTATTGTTTAACCTAAAATTTTTTAAAATCATGAGCAATCTTGTAACAAAAAGAAATGAAAGTTTAGCAAACACAAATTCGAATGGTACTACTTTCCCCAAATGGTCTTCATGGATTGATGAAATGTTCAACAGAGATTTACCAACTGTTTTTACCTCAAATTTTAATACCGGAATAACCCTGCCTAAGGTAAACATCAGGGAAACTAAAGATGCTTATTTTGTTGATATGGCGGTGCCTGGTCTCAAAAAATCTGATTTTAATATTGATCTTGATAACCAAGTTTTATGCATTTCTACTGAAGTAGAAGAAAACAACGAAAACCAAAAAGAGAATTATATTAGAAGAGAATTTGGTTATTCATCTTTTAAAAGGACCTTCTCGCTACCAGAAACTATAAAAGAAGATGATATTAAAGCAGAATATTACGATGGTATTCTAAGTATACACTTACCAAAGAAAGAGGAAGCCATTCAAAAACCTGCAAGGAGCATCAAAATTTCATAAGGATTGAGTGATTAGAGGCCGGTGATGCCGGCCTCTTTTAAATAAAATTGATATCGTTTAAACTACGTCGAAATTTTAAATGATACTAGTATGAAAGTATTTGGAAAAGAAATAGGAAAGGATATTAAGATACCCCCTGTTATCGATAATTTTTTCGGCAAACTATTACCCAATAAAAATAGTGATAATGAAGAATTGGTTACCATTCCTTCTACCAATATTAGCAATGAGGAAAAGGCCTTTGAGCTTTCTTTTGCACTACCTGGTTTAGATAAAAACGATGTAAATATTCAAATACAAGACGATTATCTTATCGTTAGTGCGTATAAAAATGAAAGTCATGAAGAGAAACACAAAAACTGGGTAAGAACCGAGTTTGTGAGCAACTCGTTCTACAGAGCCTTTGCCTTACCGTCGAATGCAGATTCTGAAAAAATTGAAGCTAAAATGAAGAATGGTCGCCTAGATATTAGGGTGGCAAAAGCTAAGCAGGGTACCGCTAAAAGCAAAAGCATTCGCATAAATTAGTTATCGCGTAAAACCTTGTTCTTAGCGAACGAAATAAACATACGTAGAACCCAAAATTTATAAAGATGAAAGCAACGCTAAAATATATCGTAATTGGTTTATTAAGCTTTATGCTTTGGTCTTGTGGACAAGAGCATAAAGAATTAGATCGTAAAGATCTGGCTATAAATAATTCAGAACCTACAGCATCTCTTGAAAAACCACTAAAAAATTATTTTGAAAAATCGCAATTACAGGCCGCAATTGATCAAGAAATAGAAAACACTTACAAATTAGCCAACGATAAACTTTTAACGAACGCTAAAGAAGTAGTTGAAGATACCAAAGCTGCAATGAAAGCCATTGCAGATAGTAGTTTTGCAAAAGCAAGAAAACATATTGAATCTGGTATTGGAAAAGCCGAAACCATAGTTGTTTTAAACCCAGAAATGGCCTTAGCGCCTTTAGATGTTAGCATAGGGGTTAATGATGTGGTAACCGACCTAAAAACGGTTGAAAAAATAGCTAAACAAGCAGAAGATGCTCTAAATGACGGCAAAATACAACAGGCTCGAGAACTTTTAGACGGCCTACAAAGTGAACTAAACATCAACGAATACAAATTACCCATTGCTACCTACCCTGAAGTATTAAAACAAGCTCTGGTACTAGCAAAAGAAAAAAAATACCAAGAGGCAATAGTGTTCTTAAATTCTGCATTAAACACTATTGTAATTGATAAAAAAACAGTGCCATTACCCTTGCTGAGAGCAGAACATATGTTAAAAGAAATAGAGCTTCTGGTAAAAGAAGATGATTTTGATCAAGATGCTGTAAAAACTTTATTAGACAATGCAGATTATGAAATAAATTTTGCCGAAGCCCTAGGCTACGGAAAAAAAGATAAGGAGTTTAAAGAAATTCACGAAGCTATTGAAGAAATTGAAAAACAGATGCTCGATAAAACAAATACTGATGAAAAAGGCTTAGTAAAAAAACTGCGAATGAAATTAGAAAAATTTAAGAACAGAATTTCTTAAATACATTTTGTTTTAGAAAGTTATTAGGGCTTTTTGTAAAATTATTTTAAAACAACCCACATATGGTATGTACACTTTTTTAAAACTATTTAAATCTGTTGTTTTCTGTTAAGTTTTATACCCCATGTGGGTTTGTAAACCTATTTAAAAATGGCGACAATTAACTTCGCCATTTTTTAACTAGACAAATAGCAACTATGAGAAAACGAAAATTTAAACCCGGTGATTGGGTAAAACTAAAAGGAAAATCAGATACTCCTAAAATGGAGGTGATAAAATATGTGCCTAAAAAACAGCCTCTTTTTGGGTGTGGTCACCCAAATACCTATTTAGAATGTGTTTTTTATAAAAATGGAGAAAGATTTTCGCCCATACTACACCAAAGTAGATTATTAAAACTGAACCATACAGGAGGAATTTTTAAAACTTAAGCACTAAACGTTTCACTTAATACTTAAATAAAATGAAAACATATGCAACATTTTTATGTGCCGCTTTTTTGGTTATCGGCTGCAGTAGTCAAGAGAATAAATTAAAAGAAGATAATAAAAACGAAAAACCCAGAGGTAATTGGGAAGTAAATAAAGAATATGATGAAGCAGGAAACCTAATTCAGTATGATTCTGTTTACTCATGGTCTTCAGGTAGCGATATAGAAAAATTATCTAAACTAGATCGTGATAGCCTCATAAAATCGATACAATCAAAATTTTATCGCAACTTCTCCAACTTTAATACCGATGGCTTTGAAGAATTATTTAAAGAAGATTCTCTTTTTTCTAAAGGCTTTAACACCGAAGAGTTTTTCGAAAGCGAATTTGGTAAAGACTTCATGAATATTGATAAATTACACCAGCGCATGCGTACGATGCAGAAAAAATTTCTTAAACAATACCAATCAAAAATAGCAGAAAGAAAAGAGGATACAAGTGAAAATAAGAACAAGTAATTGCAAAAAAAAAATCAAATGGGTTGTCATTAGATCTAATCTAGATTTAATTTTTAGGTTCGATACCTCATAATTTTACGACTATAAAAACCCAACGACATTCTTTTAAAGTAAATTTTTGCACAAACTATAGCGCTCTATAAAAAAATTAAAAACTTCTGATTTTGATGTGCAATAAAATCTACACTGTAAATTGTTGAATTTTAGTAGATTAAACACACTTCTAATAGATCATACCCCGTTTTAGAGCTACAGACTCATCTTCGGGGTTTTGTTTATCTAAAAAGAAGAATCGTCCACATGAAATTCAATAGCTTGAACCACTTCCAAAAGTGCTTTTTTAGGTTAAGGGTATTCCTAAGCTAATTAGCTACTACCTTCCTATTGTAGCAAATTATTACCTACACGAAATAAAACCAAAATTATTTGTACCTATTTTTCATAAATACTAGCTATCTCTGCTTTATACTTTTGGAGAATAACACGACGCTTTAGCTTAAAAGTAGGGGTTAATTCGGCAGCACTACCATCTTCGTGAAATGGTAACCACGGCGACATCACAAGCCTAAACTTTTTAATTTGTTCGACATGACTAAACTCTGGATTGCAACGGTCAATAATTTTTTGAAAGCGCTTAATTATTTTTTTATGTGTTGCCAGCTGCTCTAAACTTGTTGTAAAAATCTTCTTTTTAGCGCAGTAATTTTTTAAGGCTTCCTCTGCAGGAACTATTAATGCCGATACAAATTTTTGTTGATCACCAATCACCATAATTTGCGCTACCAAAAACGCTTCTCTTATTCTGTTTTCTATGGGGGCCGGCGCAACATATTTTCCTCCGGTCGTCTTAAGCAATTCTTTCTTTCTGTCGGTAATTTTCAGAAAATTGGTGCCTTTTGGTCCTTTTACAATTTTACCGATATCACCAGTACAAAACCATCGCTTTTTATCTATCTCACGAAATACTTGTGCATTTATGTCTGGTTTTTTATAATACCCTAACATTACATTAGGTCCGTATGCCAAAATTTCGCCTTCATCCTCTTTATATTTACCCGATTCTTGATCAATAAATAGTTCTACTCCGTCAATCGTTGGGCCAGCAGACCCAAACATAGCACCATAAGGTTTTAATGTATTTAAGGTTAGTGTTGGTGAAGTTTCGGTAAGCCCATACCCTTCACGAATAGGAATACCTGCAGCACAGAACACCCGCAGTATTTTTACAGGACATGGGGCCGCACCCGTTACAATAGCTTTTACCTTTCCGCCTAATGCCTTGCGCCATTTACTATAAACTAAAGTATCTGCAATACTCAATTTTAACTGTTTAAACCATGATGATTTTTGGTCGAGCTCAAAATGATTCGTAAGTTCTAAAGACCAAAAGAATAGCTTTTTTTTAATGCCATCTAAAGCCAAACCTTTATTGTAAATAGCTTCATAAATTTTCTCTAATAACCGCGGTACTGCAGTAAAGCTTACCGGTTGTACAGCCAACAAATCTCCATTAGAACCACTGAGGTTATCAGTGCCTACAAAAAACGTTTTACACCCTTTATAATAATATGCAAAAGAAGCTGATCTCTCAAAAATATGACAGAGCGGAAGAAAACTTAGTACATGATCTCCTTCGGTTACTGCCATTTCAGGCGCAACATTTTTTACCACATGCATTATATTCGTATGCGTTAGCATAGCCCCCTTTGGGTTACCTGTGGTGCCCGAAGTATAGATAATGGTAACTAAATTTTCTTCGGTAATACGTGCTTTGGTTTGTGCCAATTCTTGCTTAAAATCTGTGCTAAAAATAGTCTCCCAAAATGGTTTGTTAGGTACTTCGTCAAAAGTGAATATGGTTTTGAGGCTGGCTACCTGTTCTTTTGATGCAGATAATTTATCAAACAAATCACCCGAACCACAAAAAGCAATTTTTACTTCAGTTTCATTTAAAATATACGCATACTCCTTTACGCTGATGGTAGGATACAATGGTATGCTAATTAAACCTGCCATTTGAATGGCAAAATCTATTATTAGCCATTCGGGGCGATTTTTATAGACGACAATCGCTACTTTATCTCCAGGTTTCAAACCTAAGCCTATTAAACCTGCAGCCGCCTTTTCTGATGCATCAACTACTTGTTGAGAACTATACGATTTCCAATTATTTGCAGAATCGCGACCATTTATTGCATTTGGTATGGGGTGATTTTTAAGTTGATAGTACAACAAATCGAAAAGTCTTGTCATAAATTTTAGCTTTAAATAGATACCCCGTTCGTATAAACATTGCGCATAGCGCAACATGAAGCCAATAAGTTACTCATTACTTTTGAAAAGAAAAAAAGCGATTTATTCGAACATTAAACTAATAAACTCTGCTACACAGGCTGGCTTTGCCGATTGTTCTATTTCTACTGTACAATTCCAAATCACTTTTAAACCTGCAGGCTTATATTCTTCAATTGCGTCAATAATTACATTTAACCGAACTCGACTATTTACTACAACTGGGCTAGGAAAACGAACTTTATTTAAACCATAATTAACGGCCATAGTTGTTGACTTAATATAAACCGTATCAGCTAACATTTTAGAGAGTAGTGCTATAGACATAAAGCCATGCGCAACCGGTTTTTTAAAGGGTGAATGGTTATTTGCTTTTTCAACATCGACATGAATCCACTGAAAATCCATGGTTGCTTTTGCAAAATCATTGATCATTTCTTGAGTAACAGTAAGCCAATCACTTGAAGGAAGCTTCTTTTTTTTCCAAGCTTTAAATTCTTCAAAATTATTTAGTTGTAACTGAGCCATATCTCTTTTATTTTGAGGTACGTACTACTAGTTTTCCTTTTACTTTTCTTTGCATCATTTCGTTTAAAGCTATCGCTGTATCTTCTAAATTATAAATTGCATGAATATGTGGCTTTAATTTTCCTTCGCTGTACCATTGTAACAGGTCTGCTGTATTTGCCATATTTTCTTTAGGCATTTTCATAGCAAAAGCACCCCAAAAGACACCCACAATGGAAGCCCCTTTCAATAAAGGTAAATTTAATGGCATTTTTGGTATTGTACCATTAGCGAAGCCAACTACCAAATAACGACCATTGTAGGCAATGCCCCTAAATGCTGCTTCGGTATATAATCCGCCAACAGGGTCATAAATTACATCAACACCTTTACCACCGGTTAATTGTTTAATACTACTTTTTAAATCTTGATTATTATAATTAATAGTGGCATCAGCACCATATGATTTGCATAGTGCTAACTTTTCATCAGTGGAGGCTGCGGCTATTACTGTGGCCCCCATTAATTTTCCTAAAGCTACAGCAGCTAAGCCAACTCCGCCCGAGGCACCAAGCACCAAGAGTGTTTCATCTTGAGCTAACTTTGCCCTATCTTTTAATGCGTGATACGAAGTGCCATAGGCCATTAAAAATGAGGCTGCTATGTGATGCTCCATTTGCTTTGGCTTATGAAAACAAGCCTGTGATGGCACAATCACTTCTTCTGCCAAGCCGCCATGCGATACAAAGCCAAAAACCTCATCGCCAGGTTTTAAATGCCGTACTGCTTCACCTACTTCTTTTACAACGCCCGAAATATCACTGCCCGGTGTAAAAGGTAAGTCTGGCTTTAACTGATATAAACCTTGAATAATAAGTGTATCCGGAAAATTAATTCCGCAGGCCTTTACGAAAACTACAATTTCATTTGAAGCCGGTTTTAAGGCGGGTACTTCTTGTAAAACCAGCGATGAAGGAAGACCGTATGCTGTACATCTAATTGCTCTCATATTTTTGGCATATTTTTATTATTCACAA
This sequence comes from uncultured Flavobacteriaceae bacterium, assembly GCA_947486785.1. Lineage (GTDB taxonomy): Bacteria > Bacteroidota > Bacteroidia > Flavobacteriales > Flavobacteriaceae > Maribacter_C. The sequence continues at coordinate 122,548 of CANKUU010000008.1, forward strand.
AACCAGCGTACAGGTATTTTACGCTAAAAACAGAACCTTAAAATAAATTCGTTTTTGTTTTTTGACTTTAGTCTTCGCTCACTTTTAAAATAAGTTTACCCATTTTTTCTCCAGAAAAAAGTCGATTGTAGGTTTCTGGAAAATTTTCGATGCCGTAGTAAATATCTTCTCTACTTTTCAATTTTCCTTCTGCCAACCAGCCTGCTAATATTTTTGCACCTTCTACATATCGATCGGCATAGTCAAAAACTACCATACCCGTCATGCTTGCTCTATTTACTAAAAGTGATAAATAGTTACTTGGCCCTTTTATTCTTGTTTTGTTATTATATTGTGATATTGCCCCGCAAATAACAATTCTAGAGTGCATACGCAATCGCGTTAATGCAACATCTAATATTTCACCTCCTACATTATCAAAATAAACATCTATACCCTTTGGGCATTCTTCTTTAAATCGAGTAGCTATATTTTCATTTTTGTAATCGATACAGGCGTCAAAACCCAACTCTTCTACTACATATTTGCATTTCTCGGGGCCGCCTGCTATACCCACTACTTTACATCCTTTTATCTTAGCTACTTGCCCCACAATGCTACCTACTGCACCTGCTGCACCAGAAACCAAAACAGTTTCACCCTCTCTTATTTTTCCTACTTCCGTAATCCCAAAATAAGCGGTCATTCCGGGCATGCCTAAAGTACCAATGTACATAGGCAATGGCGCCAATTGTGGATCAACTTGATAAAAACCTTTACCATCACTTACCGCATATTGTTGTACACCACCAGTACCGGCAACGTAATCGCCAACTTTAAATTTAGCATTTTTTGAAGCGATCACTTCACCAACTGATCCGGCACGCATAACGGCTCCAATTTCTACTGGCGCGATGTATGATTTTCCTTCGTTCATCCATCCTCGCATTGCCGGATCTAATGATATGAAATGCTGTTTCACTAAGATTTCACCTTCATTAATTTGTGGAATTGGATTTGTTTCTAATGACCAAGTAGAAGCATCTGCTGCACCAACTGGACGTTTTACTAAAACTAATTTTTTATTCATAATTTATATTTAAATAATCAACCTATAAAATGCCCAAATCAGCTACCTTATCGCAAAGCTCCAGTGCTTTAATTTTGTTCTTAGGCTTTAACTATTTGCTACTAAAGCTGTCTACGTAAGCCTTCATTTTAGCTCGTATTTCGGGTTTCCACCAAAGTTCAGAAGCTTCTTTTAATGCGTTTTCTGCATTTAAATCTAACTTATCCCATAAATGTTTTCGAACTTTAGCTTTTGTACTTAACAAAATTTCTTGATCGGCCTTTAGGTATAATTGCATTTGTTTTTCTGCGCGATCGAGCACCTCATCTAAGGGCACCAATTCATCTACTAAGCCAGCTGCTAAGGCTTCTTTACCCGATAAGAGTTTACCCTCTAAAATGTACCTACTTGCTACACCAGCACCCATCCAAAAAGCATAAATTTCTGTTAGATTTTGACTAATCTGTATATGCACTGCTACCTCATTCAAGCCAATTACATATTTTTCTCCATCTGCCATATACCTATTGTCGCTCGTAACTGCAAGCACACAGCCCCCCGCTGGTGAATGACCTGTTATTGCAGAAATAAAAGGCTTTTTAAATTGTACTAACTCTAAGTAAAGCGCACCAAAAGAGGCAAAAAACGCTTGTATTTGCTTTTTATCATATTCAAATAATTCAATTAAATCTAAACCTGCTGAAAAGTAATGCGGTTTACCTGTTAAAATTACGCCCTTTACTGCTTCATTAGCTTCTAAGCTTTTAAAAAGGGATCTTAACTCCGTTACCATTTCAAAATTAATAGCATTTACTTTACCTCTGTTCATGTGAACAATGGCATAGTCTTCTTTATAACTTACTTCTAATGTGTTCATAGTTTTTATAATGATGTTCCTCCGTCTAAGGTAATTGTTTGTCCGGTAATAAATTTTGAATTTTCAGATGCTAGCCAACAAATGGCTTCTGCAATTTCTTCTGCTTCACCAAATCGGCCCATAGGAATATATCGTTTTAACTTATCTTCCATATCAGGACTAACCGCTACCAATTGTTCTAATAACGCCGAATGGGTAAAACCGGGGCAAACAGCATTAATTCTAATATTCTTACGACCATATTCTAAAGCTGCCGATTTTGTCATTCCTACTACCGCAAATTTACTGGCACTATAAGATAGGTTGTTACCAGAAGCTTTTAAACCTGCTAGTGATGCTACATTTACTATACTACCATAACCCTGAATTAGCATTTGTTGCAAAGCCAATTTCATTCCATAAAAAACACCTGTTTGGTTTACTGCTATTACATTATGCCAATCATCTAAAGTATGCGCAGCAGTTTTAAATTGATGTTTACCACCGATACCCGCATTATTTACCATTATATCTAAGCAACCATATTTTGAAACTGCAAATGCTATTAAAGCTTCAACTTCTTCAAAGCTTGTAACGTTAGTTTTTATAGCTATCGCTATACCCCCTGCCGCGGTTATAGCAGCGGCATTTTTTTGTGCGTTTTCTAAATGAATATCTGATACAACAACCTTAGCGTTATGCGCAGCAAAAAGTTGTGCGGTTGCAGCACCTATTCCACTTCCTGCGCCGGTAATTACTACTACTTTATGTGCTAAATTCATTTGCATTCTTTTAGATTGATTGAATAGAACTCCGAATATATTTTAAAAAAAATCTTTTTAGAGTACCATCTTTACTAGGGCGAGTTATTCTAATATAAATGGTCAATTTGATTCTTTTGAATTGCTTGCCAAGCTGTATTACAACACCACTCAGAAGCCTTGTTGAGTTGTGCAAATTTTGGATCTTTGGTATGCCCTTTTTTGTATCTATAATAAATTTGTTGTGCAATAACTGCAATTTTGAATAATCCGTAAACATAATAAAATGTAAGGTGTTCTATATTTCTGCCGCTTTTTAGTGCATATTGTTGCACTATTTCTGTACGACTTGGGTTGCCTTCCATCATGGTTGGTGATTGTAAACCTTGCTTCATAAACTCCGAATCTGCGATCGTAGTCCAATATCCTAATGAGGTTCCAAGATCCATAAGAGGATCACCTAATGTACACATTTCCCAATCTAAAATAGCTGAAATTTCTTGCCAGCTATCATCCTTAAAAACTACATTATCATACTTAAAATCGTTGTGAATAAGCGTATGATCATATACTTTAGGTTGCTTTTCATTCATCCATTTCACCACCTTCTCTGCGGTTGGCACCTCATCTGTTGCTGCTGCCAAATATTGTTTGCTCCAGTTTAACACCTGCCGCGCAACATAACCATCTGGCCGGCCTAGATCTTGCAAACCTGCAGCATGATAATCTATGGTATGAAAATCTACAAAAGACTGTAACCAAGTTGTTGAAATATCTTTAAATTGATCAGGTGTAACCTGTCTTTGATTTGCCTCTTTAGCTGTTAAAATAATACCATCTACCTTACTCATAATATAAAAAGGAGCTCCTATTATGCCGTAGTTATCTGAAAATGCGAGTGCTTTTGGTTTTTTATGAAACACCTTGTTTAGCTGATGCAGCACTTTATATTCTCTACCCATATCATGCCCTCTTTTAGGAGCTGCAACTGGTGGACGACGTAATACATATTCTTTATCTTCAATTCGCAAAAGGTAGGTAAGGTTAGAAAATCCGTTAGAAAATTGATGGATTTTTAATTCACTAGTAACAGCTTGAATTAAATGATGTTGATATAAAAAATTCTTTAGATTTTTCTTCTGTAGTTCTTCTCCTTTTCTAACAGGCTTTATTTGTTGATTATTGGCCATTATAAATCTTAAATGTATTTTTTGATGGTGTTTTTACCTAACTGACTTAAATGTACCTCATCTGGTCCATCGGCAAGTCTTAAAATTCTGGCGGCTGCATAAAAATGTGCTAAAGGCGTATCACTACTAACGCCTTTGCCTCCCATTATTTGCATTGCTCTGTCTACCACGCGAAGGGTCATCTTAGGGGTTACGATCTTTATCATAGCAATAAGATCTTTTGCTTCTTTATTGCCTAAGCGATCCATTTTATCGGCTGCGGAAAGCACTAATAATCTGGTTTGCTCTATCTCGCAAGCCGAAATAGCAATTTCTTGGCGAATACTGCTATAGGTATCTAAGGTTCTGCCAAAGGGTTTTCTTTTTATACTGCGAGCAGACATCAACTCTAGTGCTCGTTGCGCCATACCTACTAACCGCATGCAATGGTGCACTCTACCCGGACCTAATCTGCCTTGTGCAATTTCAAATCCCTTGCCTTCACCTACCAATAAATTTTCTTTAGGTACGCGAACATTATTTAGCGTAATTTCTGCATGCCCTTCTGGAGAATCTTTATAACCAAAAACGCTTAATGGGCGCACGATGTTTAATCCTGGGGTATTCATTGGAACCAAAATCATACTTTGTTGCACATGGCGCGGTGCATCAAAACTTGTTTTACCCATTACAATAGCTATTTCACATTTCGGGTCCATAGCACCAGAAGACCACCATTTAGTGCCATTAATTACGTACCTATCACCATCAGCAACAATAGATGTTTCTATATTGGTGGCATCTGATGAAGCTACAGCAGGTTCTGTCATTAAAAATGAAGATCGTATCAATCCGTTCATTAACGGAAATAGCCACTTTTCTTGTTGTTCTTTAGTACCATATTTTGCTAAAACCTCCATATTACCCGTATCGGGTGCACTACAATTAAAAACTTCAGATGCCCATAAAACACGTCCCATAATTTCGGCTAGTGGTGCATACTCTAAATTACTTAATCCTGGGCTTAAATTTCCGTAGGCTTTCGGAAGAAAAAGATTCCACAACCCCGCGTCTTTTGCCGTTTGCTTTAAGTCTTCTAAACCAGGCCATCTTTGCCAAGCATTGGCTGGGTTACTATGAAAAGCATTAACCTCTGCTTCAACAGGTGTAATATGCTGAGCCATAAATTGTTTCAATTTTTCTTGAAGCTCCTTTGATTTATCACTATATTCAAAATTCATTTTACCCTACTTATTTAGACCGATTAAGTACTATTTTGATTCTCATTTGAACTCCTTTGGCTTAACCTGAAATTAAATAACCCCCATCGGCGGCATATACACCGCCAGTCATGTAAGAGCTTGCATTTGATGCCAATAGCATTACTATACCCGCCATTTCATTGGGCTCTGCCATTCTTTTTAAAGGAACGATTTGATTGTAGCCTGCGGCCAATTTTTCGTTAGACCATAGGCTTTCGCTAAACTTGGTTTTTATTAGTCCTGGACAAACCACGTTAGAACGAATACCATATTTACCCCATTCTTTTGCTTGATTTTTAGTAAGCATAATTAAAGCTGATTTTGTCATGCTATATAAACCTAAACGAAAACCGGGATGTATACCTTCTACCGAAGAAATATTTATAATACTACCACTGCCATTAACTTTCATATGGGGTAGAACCAAATTTGAAAGCATCCATGGTGCTTTTACATTAACATTCATTATTTTGTCAAAAACGGCTTCATCTGCCGATTCTAAAGGTCCATAATATGGATTAATTGCCGCATTATTTACTAAGATATCTATTTGGCCATATGCTTCAATAGTTTTTGCTACAAGAGCCTTGCGTTGTTCTGCATCGCCAATATGACAGGCAATACCAATTGCTTCTAAGCCCGCAGCTTTAAATTCTTTAGCACGCTCTTCTACCCCTTTTTGGTTACGACTACTAATAACCAATTTAGCTCCATTTTCTGCAAGACCTTTGGCAATCGCTAGTCCTATACCTTTGCTAGAACCTGTAACTATTGCCACCTTATTACTAAGATCAAACTTTGCGCTTAAACTCATAGTTTTATATTATATTTTTATGTAATTGCTACTGAAAATGGTTTTAATAGGATTGACGATATATTACATAAACACCTCTTTATTTGTCTTAATTGTAAATACTTCATCATGCATTAACACCTCTGCTAATCCTTTAGTTTTGGGTAGTTCATATTTAAAATAGAACTGCATGGCATGAATTTTACTTTCATAGAATGCTTTGCTATTTGCTGTGTTTTCTTCGTTTAGTGCAGTTTGCGCTTCTTTTGCTATATCTAACCAAAGCCACGACAGAACAATAGTGCTAAAAAATTCCATAAAAGGCGTTGCGTCTGAAAGAAAACGTTCATAATCACCTTTCATAGCAAAGCCCATAAGCGATTGCAATACCTGCTGTGTTAATGCTAATTTTTCAGTCAATTTTATAGCATATGGAGCAAGGTTTGGATATGCATCCATTGCTTGAATTGTACTACGAATTTCTTCAGATAGCAATTGCAATGCCTTACCGTTGTTCATTGTTATTTTTCGTCCTAATAAATCTTGAGATTGAATGCCCGTTGTACCCTCATATAGGGCAGAAATACGAATATCTCTTAAGTATTGCTGTAACACATAATCTGTGCAAAAACCATAACCACCCAAAACCTGCAAACCATTATCAACTGCTATTCTTCCCATTTCTGAGGGATACGTTTTTACTATAGGCGTTAGTATCTCTAACAACAAATTGTATTTTTCTCGTTGTTCTTTATTTGCATGTGCTATAGATAAATCATGATATTTTGCGGCTTTAAACACCAAACTAAGCGAACCTTCAGTTACTACTTTTTGAAATAATAACATACGACGAACATCTGGATGATTTATAATTAATGTCTGTTCTTGATTGGCATCTTTCTTGCCCGTACTTGATAGTTTTCTACCTTGGGCACGTTCATTAGCGTAATTTAAAGACGCTTGGTAAGCTGCGGATGCAATCGCTGCTGCTCCTCGGCCAACGGCAATTCTGGCACCATTCATCATTAAAAACATATATTTTAGACCTTGATTTTCTTTGCCTACTAACCAGCCTTTACAATCTTGTTGATCTCCAAAAAACAAATGGGTGGTACAATACCCACGCTGTCCCATTTTTTGAAAGTCGGCAACAGTTTCCACATCATTTGCCACTAAATTACCCTCAGCATTTTGTCGTTTTTTTGGCACCACAAATAACGAAATTCCTTTTGTGCCAGCAGGGGCTCCTTTTACCCTTGCCAAAACTAGATGTACGATATTTTCAACCCCTTGATAATCGCCTCCAGAAATAAATATTTTTTGGCCATGAATTTTATACGTTTCTCCATCGGGTGTTGCAGCGGTAGTAATATCTGATAATGAACTACCTGCTTGTGGTTCTGTTAGGCACATGGTGCCACCCCAAATACCTGCTAACATTTTTGGAACGTAGCGTTCTTGTAATTTTTTACTCGCAAAATGAGTTATTAATTCTGCAGCACCTATGGTAAGACCAATATAACCTGGCAAGTGATTATTTGCAGCATCTTGAATAAAAGCTAAAGCATTATTAACTATCGCCGGCAGTTGCATACCACCATCTTCATAAGAAAAAGCACCCGAAATAAATCCCATTTCACCACCCGCTTTCATATACTTTAAAACCTGCGGGTGCACAACAATTTCACCCTCCTTAAAATAGGCTGGATTTTCATCCATTTCACGAAAAAAAGGATATAATTCTTTATCTGAAAAATCTTTAACCGAATTTAGAAGTAGATCTATAGAGGCCTTATCATGATCTACATACCTGTCTTGATCTAGTACTTCTTGTAGATTGTGAACTTGATACAGTAAAAATTTAAGCGTATTTAAGTCTATATATTGATTGGCCATTTAAATAAAATTTATGGTTTTTTAATAGACCATAAGATAAGGCTAAATAAGACAAAACTCATTAAACACGCTCAATAAAATAACTATTCGGGTCTTTAAAAAAGTTAAGCAAAGCTTTCAAAATAAAGAAGGTATCCCTTTTAGTTGAGGGTATAAAAGCGACACTTAGTGTACATGATTAATGCCCTTTATTAAAACTATGTATTACTAAAAATATTTTTAAAACGTTTTAATCTAGTTCTTGAATGGGAACATTTGCTTTAGAATTTGATATAAGTACTGCATAATCTAAAAATCTGGTGGTTGATTTACCTTTTACGGCTTCGCCATTAGATTTCTCATCGGTCATTACAATTTCAATTAAATCGGGTATGCCATCATTGTATGGCGTATTACTTTTATTTAATTGAAAAAGTGTAACATCTGAGATTTTGGCTTTCTTTAAATTATCGATACCTCTAAAATATTCTTTTTCATAATCTCCAATTCCATAACCACCTTCTGTGGTATAGGTTTTATAGTTTTGATTATCATCATAAACAACGTCCCAAAGCACCCTACTTTCAGTGAGGTAGCCGATTACAGAAACTATATCTTCTCGCTTATAAACGGCATTCTCAATTAGATTTGTAAAAAATGATGCATTATTTCCTTCTCTTTCTTTTTCTAGGTGAAAAAAACCAAATCGAAAGAACTGTGGTTTTTTATCAAAGTCGTGTAAACGCATTAAATGCATATAGTTATCATAGATGATTTGCTCTCTTTTGAACGAGAAGTCTTCAAATGTATTTTTTAAATTTTGCACAATATGATCAAATTTAAATTTATCGCTAATATGCTTGTTAAATTCAGTAGTATTTTTTTCATAGTCATTCACAAATTCCCTTAAAACATTTTTTGAATAACTGTTGTAATTCGGTGAATAATCTGTCGTATCTAAGGTGACCATACGTACTATTTTCTGCAAAGACGCACTTGTATTGTTTTGATAATTAACCAGTTCTAATAAATATTTAGCAGTATACTTATAGGTTACTAAAAGATCAACACCTACTACGGTTAGTTTATTTTCTTCCTGTAAATTATCATTTAACGCTTTTATTTTTTTCCACTTTTCATAAGTTTCAATACTTTTTTCTTGGGGCACTCGGGCACCATAATTTCGAACCAAATCTCTTAATAAGAGTGTGTCACCTGTTTTTAAATACTGGTTAAAATACTCCCCAATACAAAAGTCTGTCTCTGGTAAATAGTAGCTTATCTTTTTATTTTTGACAAGAGCCTTAAGCAAAGCATATTCGGCCTTTTCAGTTTTTGCACTTCCATGATAAGCGCCAAAACCAATTATTTTAAATTCGTTTTGAGGAAAGACAAAATCTGATGAATTTAAATCAAATCTGTTATTTTTTAGATAATCTATTTTCGTTTGAGTATACCCTTGCACAATAAAAAAGGCGCAAAGAAGCGTAAGCGTTTTATTCATTACTTTGTTTTTAATAGAGATTGTATTTTTCTGCAATTGTTACAGATTAACCATATCTTTTATCATTACTTTACACTCCAGAAACTAAAATTGAGCGAAATTTTGGTTTAACCTAGTTTACCCCTGCGAAAGAATTGTGCCCTTTCTTCATCTTAAACCGTTTTCGTTGTATCTGGTAACACCTTTAGGTTTATTTGAGAATTAAGGCAATAATGCATCCTGCCAAAAGAAGTATAAAAAGGTCAGAAAAAGGTGCTTTTAAAAAGAAGAACACATCTCCAAAATCAAAAATATTTATATCGAATTCAGAATATTTCTGATACTTAAAGATCATTACAATACCGACAGCTATGATATAAGAAACTGTAATTAGGTTTGTATTTACTCAATAATTAATCGAATACATCTTTTATTAAACTTCCCTCATTTTTTTTAAATTACTGATAAAGAAAGTGTTATGATTAGTCATTTTGGCAACGTCCTGGCTGTTACCTTCATTAATTATATAACCTATTTTAAGTGGTTTTCATTTTAATTTTCTAATTCAATTTAATTTCTTTTACCATACTTGGGTGTTTTTTAGTGTATTCTAAGAGCTCTTCTTCAGTATATTCGGCTCCGCTTTTAGGTATTAACGTTCTAAGTTCTCCTATTTTATCTTTACTTAAATATGCTGGTGTACTTGAAAAAGCATTGTTAACATAGGCCATTACGTCGGCAATATCTTTGTCAGTAATAGTAGCATTTCTAACAAGGCCAGGCATGGCTAAGTTAAACTGGTATTGTTTCCCTTTTACACGTATTGGACCTTCAAGACCATGCAGAATAATGAGTGCCAAACGCTCTACATCTGCAACATGCTCAGAATTCATTAAAGGTGGTGCCAACCCTTCAATACCTTCACCGTTTACCCCGTGACACGATGCACAAATTTGAAAGAACATTTTTGCACCTGCTGTTCTATTATCTTCGCCAAGCGACTTACGCGTATAAATATTGTTTAAGGTATTTTTTTCTTTATTTACCACACTCTCTGATAGCGACAAAAGAAGTTCTTGGTCTTTAAAATGTGTAATTTTCTTAAGCGCAGCTTTCAAGCTAATTCCTCCGTCTTTTAACCCCCCTATTAGTGCCTCTCTTAACATTGGGGCTCTCTGGTGTTTCTCTAACATAAGAACCACGTGTTTTACAAATGCACTTGTACTATGAGGCAGCCAAGTACCAATGCTATTAGCTATGTAAAGATCTAGCATTTTATCATTTCGCCCTAACAAGTTTGTAAAAAGGGCTGCTGTTTTTGCGCTATGCTTTTTAGAAGCAAACTGCTCTAATAACAAAACTGCATGCGAAGCTACGGCAGCATTGCTTTTTTCGCTTAGCGTTACAAGTAAATCAAAAGCCAAACCATCTAAACCTGAGAGCGTATGTAAGGCATGTATTTGCGCTAGGGCATTTGTGGTGTCTAAGGCTATTTCTTTGAGCTTTGGCAGCATTTCTGTATGCTTTTTAAATACCAAATAATGTTGAGCACGATCGCGAATCCATCCATTTTCGTTTGCTAATAAGGCTACCAATTCTGACCCTGAAAGAGTTTCAAAGTTTGGTGCTACTCTAGCTACGTTGTTGGCACTCGTTACTTTTAAGATACGGCCATAGTCTGTTATCGTATCTAAACGAACAAGTTCATTTTTCTTTTTTAAATACGGACTTAAATAGGCATGGTGCCCAATCATCCCTCGATGCATATCTACGATATAAAGACTACCATCAGGTCCATTTTTTAAAGTTACAGGACGAAAGCCTTCATCTGTTGCTGCTAAAAATTCTTTTCCTTGCCATGCTTGTTTTGCAAGAGTAACATCGTCTTTAAAAGACAGCAAATTACGTTTAATTAAATTAGCCTCTGGTATGCTCACAAATACATTTTGATCATAGTCTTTAGGAAAATTTCCACCTCTGTACACCACTAATCCTGCAGCGGCGGTAGTATTTACTAAAATACTATCGGCATTTAAAACCCCTGGTGCATAGCCCCTATTTACGGTGGTTGCATGTAAAGGGTACACCCGTTGATCTTTTGTTAAAGTTTGATTTACACCCAATTTAGGGGTGGCATATTTATTTTTAATAATGCGATTTGGCAGCACATGATCGCCCAATAATTGTCTCGAATTATTATTGTAATATAACCGTCCAAAATTATCATGTGAAATACCCCACTGCCCCCTAAACGAAGTAGGCTCCTTTATCCACAAACCATTTTTTCTTTGATATCTGAAATTAGATTTTGCGTTGTAAATCCAATTATCAATATTTAAAAGTAAACCATTTGGCTGATGCTCTGGATTGCCCTCCGCGGCATAAAGCGAATCAACCACTACCCTATTTACGGGTTTATCATCTTTAATTTCTACAAAATATAAGAAAGGAGGTGTTGCATAAAGCAGACCACCATACACGTGTGCAAGCGCCCTTGGCATTACCAAACTATCTAAAAAAGGTTTTACATGGTCTGCTCTACCGTCTTGATCTTTATCTTCAAGAATAACAATACTACCTATGGGCTCGTCTTCTTGAGAACCTTGCATATCGCTCATATAACCTGGCATCTGTGCTACCCAAATACGACCTTTTGCATCAAAATCGATAGCTACAGGAGCTTTTAATAAAGGTTCTGAAGCAATTAACTCTAAATCAAAACCCTCTTCTATTTGATAGTCCTCTAAAGAAATAGCGGGCTCTTCAAAATTAGGTGCACAAGAACATATAAGACTCAAAAAAAGTATAAAAATTGCTAATTTCATATCGAGTATTTTTAGAAGATCTACGTAAATATAAGAAGGCTAACTTAATTTTAATCGATTAAACAAAAAACTCTCGGCGATTAAAGTGATGTTTAAGAAAAGAATATACTTAAAAATACTACCATTATCATTACAGCGCTAGCAAGAGCATCACTTTGGTGGCAATACCATTATTGTTTTTGATTTGTTTCCGTCATAATAACCAGATAATCAAATACATACATACATCTTCTATTTTTAGAATTATTTCCACTTTAGCATAGTTTATTACCCCATTGCGCTTATTGTCAACAGAATTTGTAACAAAACCTAGTGCTTCAAAATTGCTGGAGATCTATTCTATCTTTTGCTTTACTACCTTACAATTAAACAGGGCTATTGTATTTTTGTGAAAATTGACCTAGTTAAACATTATTCATTTATTAAAAGCTCATTTAAACATGATTTATAGCTACTTTATTATTGCTTCATTTTTTATGGGTTTCAGCGTTTTTATTACTATAAAATCTACGGCGGTCAGTTGGGTGTCTTTCTTAGCTTATCGAAAGTTCAAATAGTACATGTTATAAAACCACTCGTAAAAAATTTAAGGCCTTTTTTCTATAATAATTAAACTATCTTATAGGGTAATACAATTAACTTTTCTTGTAAACATCTCAGTTTAATGCAAACGAGTAAAGCTTAAAAAGTATGCTACGGAGGGTAATTATAATTTTATTTTTACTCTTTTAATATAGTCTAGCGTTAGCGTTACACTTGTGGTCTACTATTTTTAAAAATTAACTATTTTAAATTATGAAAAAAACAGCTAGTTTTAGCTTATTACATTACTAATAAACTAGTGCCAATACGCTTAAAATTTACTTTTTTGTGTTTTGAAATAAAACCATTAGAAAAAACGAAAAATAACTAAACCTATATATTATGCAACAATGCTTAACGATACTACTTTCATTCATAGTTTGTTTAAATAGCTTTGCTCAAGATTTCGAACCTCTTAAAATAGACTCCACTTGGCTATCTACACTACAAAAAAATGCGCCATCAAAAACTAGAGTCTCATCAGAGATAAAAAGAAAAATTCTAGTTTTTTCGAAAGCCACCGGGTTTAATCATTGGACTATTCCTCACAATATTGAGATGCTCAAAATACTAGCAAACAAAACCAAAGCTTTTGAAATTCATGTCGGATATGATATTGAGAATTTTGATAAAAAAAACCTCAAAAAATATGATGCGGTAGTTCTTAACAATAGTAACCCTAGCGGCCCTGACCGTAATTTATTTGCAGATTTATTGAGACAAAACACCAACTTATCAAATGAAGAAATAAAAATTAAAGCGGCTTCTTATGAGCAAAATTTAATGACATATGTAGCCAAAGGTGGTGGACTAATGATTATGCATGGGGCAATCACCATGCAAAATAACTCTATTGCGTTTAGCAAAATGGTAGGTGGTAGTTTTGACTGGCACCCAAAACAGCAAAAAATACACCTAAAAGAAGTGGACAAAAACCATCCATTAGTAAAAGCTTTTAAAGGACAAGGACTTACTCATATAGACGAGCCCTATTTTTTTAAAAATGCGTATTATGACTATAACTTTAGACCTTTACTTTATATTGAAGTAGATAAACTAATTGCCGTAATAAGACCCGTTGAAGACAAAATTGTTTACGTATCTTGGATAAAAAAACACGGAAAAGGACGTGTTTTTTATTCCGCACCAAGCCACAATGCACAAAGTTTAGAACAGCCCGAGCTACTACAATTCTTTTTAGACGGTATGCAATATGCTGTAGGTGATTTAAAATGTGACGATGCTGCATTGACACCTCCTAAATTATAGTCTGTTATTACATAAGTGTGGCAAAAAAACAATTAAAATATGTGCTAGTAAAATACTTAGTAGGCAGAACATCTACGTATAAAATTTTATCATTTCATGTATTCATCTACACCCTTGTATGTAACTTACATTACTTTGACTAAAGGTTTTTAGAGTATTTTTACAAAAATTCTCAGCCTATGCAAACCATTCTACAACCCTGGCCATGGTATATTTCGGGCCCACTCATCGCCATAATAATGGCTATTTTAATATACTTTGGTAAAACCTTTGGTATGTCTTCTAACCTTAGAACGCTTTGTACACTTGGGGGTGCAGACAAATATGCTGATTTTTTTAAAATAGACTGGAAAAATCAAAAATGGAATTTAACTGTTGTTCTTGGGGCTATTATTGGTGGCTTTATAGCAGTTCAATTTTTATCAGATAGATCCACGATAGACCTCAACCCAGCTACGATTGTAGATCTTAATGCACTTGGATTTAAAAATGTGGGTGCAACATTAGTACCTTCAGAAATTTATGACTGGTCTTCAATCTTAAGTTTAAAAGGATTTTTAATAATACTAACATCAGGTTTCTTAATTGGTTTTGGAACCAGGTATGCTGGCGGTTGTACCTCTGGCCATGCAATAACGGGCTTAAGCAACTTACAAATTCCCTCGTTAATTGCGGTAGTTGGCTTCTTTATTGGAGGCCTTATTATGACGCACCTTTTATTTCCAATACTATTTTAATTATGAAGTTTATAAAATTCTTGCTTGTAGGTATTCTATTCGGTATTGTTTTGGTAAAATCTGAAGCAGTTTCATGGTATCGTATATTTGAAATGTTTAAATTTCAATCATTTCATATGTATGGCATCATTGGTTCGGCTGTAGGTCTTGGCATTATCTTTCTATGGATTTTTAAAAAATATGATATATCGAGTATTGAAGGTGATAAGATTATAATTCCTAAAAAAAAACAAAGCATTATACGTTACCTTTTAGGAGGCACTTTATTTGGTTTAGGTTGGGCTCTTGCAGGTGCTTGCCCCGGCCCAATGTTCATTTTGATTGGGACAGGTGCGTTTAGTGTTCTTTTACTCATTGCAGCCGCACTTTTAGGCACCTTTACATATGGCTTACTTAGAAATAAGTTACCACATTAAAATTAGTGAAAGCTTTTAGTTACGAGAAACAGAAGCTAATAACCTGAGTTCGACATAAGGAATTTAGTAAAAAAGAGTTAACTGCGTGGTATTTGTTGTTTCAAATTTG
>CANKUU010000009.1 GCA_947486785.1 uncultured Flavobacteriaceae bacterium
ATTCTAAAAATTAAGAGAAATAACCCATACAAAAGAGGTGAATACACTATAAAAACAATAAAAAGACGTAAAAAAAAACTCAAAAGAGCAAAATCAGAAACCAAGTCAAAATCATGAGCCCTTTGGCAACGGTCTTATTACTACATCCAATGGAAACCATACTAATAAATGTAATTCCGATTTTGTATGCCCTATTTAATAACATTAACTTTTACCAATTAAAGTGAAAACCCCAAAACCATTGGTCAGGGGCTTTAAACTCAACTTAAAATTACCCCCTACTGCTGTTCAAAACCACCCATTTCTGAGCCAGTAGTTCGCAAATCGAGCGTAATATTGTAAGTGCCTGCATCTACTTGAAAATTGTCAAAAGACCCCATAGACAAACCACCCGAACCATCAGGCCCCCAATTGGTTGTCCAATCATTATTTAACCTAAACTTGGTTTGACCGGCTTCTAGTTCGATACCTAGCGCAAACCAAAGACCAGGTTGTTCAGGATCTTCGGTAAGTCGAATGTCAGGTCCTCCGTTACCAAAGTCGTTTATGATATCACCAACAACGCCCCATGAATCACCTGTATCTATAGAAATGGTCAAATTATCGATATCTACGGAAATGATTAGGATATCACCAGCTGGGAAAACAAAATTGTCGAATCCAGAATCACCAATGGTTCCGTCAGAATCTCCTGGGCCATAATTTGGCAATCCCCAATCGTTATTCTCGCGAATCTTGAATTCGGTACCCTCGCCAGGGTTATTGATGGCCACAAAGTGTACTCCGTCACCTCTAGTATACATTGGAATATCCGGACCATCACCACCAAATGAATTTATAGCATCACCGACTAAGCCGAAGGCAGAAACTGCAATAGGATTCATCCCAGGACCCGTTGTTTCTTCAAGCTCAATAATGGAAATGTTCAATTGAATTATGTCAGATACCGATTGAGGCGCATTTGCCGCGCTCGCATCTCCGGGAGCTGCGCTTACCCTAAAATAGACGATACCCGTATTATTCGGGTTGCCAGCGCCATCATCAGTATTAGGATCGTTGTCAAGGCCGAGGGTTTCAGCGAATTCAAGAAGCTTTGCGACAGTTATCGCAATATTGGTTTCCGTTGTTGAGGAAATTTCTTCAAAAGTGGTGTTATCAACGGATCCTTCTAGGGTATAAGTGACTACAGTAGGAGCTCCGAAATCGACTGGATTCCAAACCAATCGTTCAGCAATATTTGAGCTGGTTTCTGCAGATAACAAATAACTTCCAGAAAATGTATTGGTAAATGCAACGTTTTCGGATGCTTCTTGTAACGTGAAGCTTACGTTGTCATCTTCCTCACAGGAAGAAACCCAGAATACTAGGAAGACGACCGTAAATAACTTTTTAAATAGCGTTTTCATTTTTATTTCTTATTAGTTAATTATTGAGTTTATTATTAATAACCAGGATTCTGGACCAAATTTGGGTTTGCATTCAAATCACCTGAAGGCAACGGAAATATTTTTCTAAATTCCTCGATGGAGGTACCTTGTGCTGAACCACCTTTCCAATCCCACATATATGTAGATCCCGTATATTGACCGAAACGTATCAAGTCTGTTCTGCGCTGACCTTCCCAAGATAACTCACGTCCGCGCTCGTCAAGTATAAATTGTAAATCGATGCTGGTTACATTACCGGAATTATCTCCATATGCCCTTGTTCGAATTTGGTTGACCAAATCCAATGCGGTGGCCAAATCGCCACCTCCTCCTCTAAGGTGTGCTTCAGCATACATCAAATAAACATCTGCCAATCGAAACAACGGAAAATCGGTATCAGGAAAAGTATTGTCCTGACCTCTTGTGCCGTTGGTCATATCATTTCTAAATTTTGTGTAAGCAAAGCCTTCTGTAAAGGCACTACCGACAGGTGGAGATGGAACATCAACACTGTGGCCTGTTTTGAACAAGAAAGATGCCCTGACATCTGGGCTATCCTGAAAAGGATCGTCATCCGGAAATTCATAAAGATTCACAAATTCTTCCCGACAAGAAAAAGCTGCAAAACCACCGTTGTTGCCCTGAATTCCCAATTCGGCATTTACATCGGCATTTACCGTGCCATTGACTAAAACAAACATTAATCCGAAAGACTGGGTCTGAATTCCATCATGCGTTATAGGAAAAATCACTCCTTGAGCGGTGTTATTATCTACCTGAAAAAGATTTGCATACTCTGGTTCTAATTGATAACCAGCTGCCAAGATATCTTGGCAAACAGACAAGCAATCGGCATATCGATTTTCCCCGATAAAAGCTTCCGCATTGAGATAGAGTTTTGCCAATAGTGTCAAAGCGGCACCTCTATCCGCTCTACCATATCCGTTTTGTCTGGGGGCGACCATTAAATCAGCTATTTCCAATAGCTCGGACTCTATGTAGGTAAATAAATCCGACCCGTTTGTTTGCTCTGGAAGAAAAGCCCCTGGTAAATCATCCTCCGTCACAAAAGGGATGTTCCCTCCAAATAACTCCAATCCGTGATAATAGCTTAAAGCCCTTAAAAATCTGGCTTCGGATCGATAAAATGCAATTTCCGCATCGCTTTGGTCTGCTGTCTGTCTGATAAACTCATTGGCTTGTGTCACCTGAAAAATGATCCGGTTATACATCACCGAAATGACATCGTTATCAGCTGTCCAAGTATTTTCGTGTAATGCCCTAAAACCGGAATCATTGAACCTCCATTTCAGGGCATCAGCTGTAAACTCATTAAGGTTGAAGTAGTTTCTGGCGTATTGAGAAGCGCCCTCATCAAAACCAATCAAATCCCCTTGTCCAGCAGGTCCTTGTTGCCCAGTAACACTAAGGCCAGCATAAATTTTAGCTAAGAACTGCAAATAACTATCTGGATTGTCGAAGGCATTACTGGAATTAACATTGTTCGTGGCAATGTTGTCCAAATCATCTGTACAGCCAACAACCCCAAGTAGGAAGATAGCCATGGATAAATGCATCGTGTATTTTTTTAGTATTGTTTTCATAGCTGTGAATTAAAAATCAAGTGAAACTCCAAATTGTGTGATGAAAGGGCGAGGGAATATATTATTGTCTATTCCATTTTGAACCTCCGGATCTAAACCTTCATAATTGGTTATAACAAATACATTTTGCATAGCTCCAAAGACCCGAATTTTTAAGTTTTTTTGAAACATATTTTCGAAAGTGTACCCCAAACTCATATTGTCTAATCTGATAAAAGAGGCATCTTGAACAAAATAATCTGAAAAGGTTAACTCTGGCCTATCTTGTTCAAAGTTGGTTGTCAATACGCCTGTCGTAACATTTCGAAGATCTTGACCTATGGTCAGGTTTCTGTAATTTCCATTCAATAGTTCAATGCCGTTATAATTATAGTTGCCGATACTAGCGCGCATCGAAAACCCAAGGTCCCAAGATTTATAATTTAGCCTACTGTTTAGCCCAAGATTGACTAATGGTGCAGCCTGTTTAAAGGGGCGTCTATCTGAATCATCTATTTGGCCGTCTCCATTTAAATCCAAAACAACACCTTCAATAGGGCTGCCATTTTGATTGTAGGCCTGTACGAAAGCGAAATAACTGTTTGTTGGTTGCCCTACAATATTGTATTGGGTTCCATCATCACCTCCGATACCTACAAGTTGTGTTCCGTTTACCGGTATTCCTACCCCAACGATATTGCCTGTAAGAAATAAGCGATCTATTTCATTATTGTTGTAGGCATAATTGAGCCCTAGGTTCCAATTAAAGTCCTCGCTTTGAACGAGTGCTGCATCCAAGATGAACTCAATACCCTGATTGGTAAGACTTCCTATATTGGTGGGAAGCCGATTAGTGAGGTTACTTCCTGCCGCTACGTTGACAGTGCTCAATAAATCATCAGTTTCCCTGTAGTACAATTCCAAAGCCCCACTCAACCTGTCATCAAAAAATCCAAAGTCCAATCCGACATTATAGGTTGTAGTCTCCTCCCATTTAATATTCGCATCGAAGGGTTGCGCTCTTAACGTTTGGGTGAATACGGGATTGCCATTTGCATCTTGCCCAATTTGTACTCTTGCTCCGTTTTGACTTGGTGCAAATTGTGGAAGATAAGGTTGTGTGTCATTGCCTTGTAAAACGTCTTGCTGACCCGTGATACCCCATCCCAACCTTAATTTAAGATTAGATAGGGATTTCTTATCTTCTAAAAAATTTTCATCAGAGATATTCCATGCAAAGGCTGCTGCTGGGAAATTACCCCATCGATTGTCTCCACCAAATCTTGAGGATCCATCACGACGAAAGGTAAAGGTAAAAAGATACTTATCGTTTAATGCGAAATTGGCTCTACCGAAATAAGACTGTAAATTATTTTCAAGAATATCGTTAACAGTCACCGTTCCTCCGACGCCATCACCGCGGGTGTTACTGGTATACCTATCTGTATAGAAATTTTGGTATGAATATCCGCTGGTTAAATCGAAACGAGCATTTATCTTTTCGAATTCAGTGGAATACTTCAAATAGAAATCCAATAATTTGTTTTCAATGTCGGAGCAATAATCCACGGTGGTTCCCAAATTGATGAGTTGTGAGGCCAAGGTTCTCGGTTGAATATCGACACCTTCTGAATTGGTACGGTCTAGTCCAAGGTTTAAAGTAGTGGTGACCGCTGGAAAAAATGGAAGTTCATAATCTAATTTAATGTTTCCAACGAACCTTCTGACATTTGAACGATTATCTCTCAGTTCCAATAACGCAAGAGGATTATTCGCGGTATTATTTGTGGCTGTACCATCAACTTGATAATAATCAAAAAAACCTCCTGGTAATGTTTCATCAAAAACTAGCTGGGTCGGATCGAATTGCAACGCATTACCGATGGCTCCTGTATCCGCGAAATTGTTTTTGATATAAGAACCCCGGGCATTTATTTCAATCTTTAATTTATCATCGAATAGTCTTGGTGTTAGGCTAAAGGAGCCTGTAGTTCTCTGTAATGCCTCGGTCTTTAGAATTCCATCTTGCTCGGTATGTCCTAGAGATGCTCGGAAAGGAATACCAAGTGCTCCACCGCGTACGCTAAAATTGGTATCTGTACCGAATGCATTGTCAAAAATCTGGTCTTGCCAATTCGTATTTGCACTACCAAGTTCACCAACTCTATCAGGTAACCTTTGCCCAACCGCATTACGGAATTGATCAGCCGTTAACACATCAATCGTATTGACCACAGAACCAATTGAAGTCGATGAATTCAAGGCGAATTTTAATTCTCCCGTTACTCCTTTTTTCGTGGTTATTATAATTACCCCGTTAGACGCTCTTGAACCGTAAATAGCGGTGGCGGAAGCATCTTTTAAAATAGTGAAGGACGAAATATCGGATGGATTGATAAAATCAAAGATATTTCTAGAACCCGCAATCTCCCCATTGTCCAACGGAACACCATCAATGATGATCAAAGGATCATTACTTGCGGCCAATGACGATCCACCCCGAATTCTAATTTGAGAACCTGCTCCAGGTGCGCCGCCTGCCGTTGTAATATTGACCCCGGCCGCTTTTCCGACAATCAGGTCTTGGGGAGAGGCTATGAATCCTTTGTTCAACTCTTCTTCGGTAACTCCGATTACAGATCCTGTGGCATCTTTTTTTGTTGTGGTACCGTAACCGATAATTACTACTTCATCTAGTTGATTGGTATCTTCTTCCAATTGAATATCCAATGAATTCTCGGTGATAATCACCTCAAAGGGTTTAAAACCGATATAAGAGAAAATCAGTGTATCGCCCGTTTCTGCCGAAATTTGATAATTTCCGTCAAAATCGGTTGTCGTGCCATTTGTGGTGCCTTTTACCACAATACTAGCACCGGGCAATGGTTCATTCGATGTTTTGTCCGTTACCTTACCAGAGACCATATTTTGTGCGCTGAGCAAAAATGGACCGGCGAGCAGTATCAGAAAAACAAGTTTTCGTGTATAATGCATAAATTGAGTTTTTGTTAGTTAATTTTCATTACAAAATATTCAGGCTATAAAGCAATTTTTCGAAGAATTACTGCATCTCTCGCGGGTATTTCTACCATAAGATTTCCGTTCTCCTTTTCCTCGAATTCAAGGTCTTCCATAAGATTTTCATAGGTATTATTTTTGGTGTTGTTAAGCACTAGTTTTTTGGGTTCATGTTTGTGATTAAAGGCCACTACTATTTCATTTTCTCCGTCGAATCGTCTATAGGCAAATAGGCCGCCTGTTTGTTCAGGGTCGATAAATTCCAAATCACCTTGAGTAAGTACTGGATTTGCTTTTCTTAACGCAATTAATTTTTGGTAGAAAAGAAAATGCTCCTCATTAAATTGTACTTTATCAATAGGTTTTTGAGCGTTGAGGGGATGTGCCCTTTCGTCTTCAAAAGAAAAATCTTTCCAGATCAAAGGCTTTCTACAAGATGGATCGTCGGCACCCCACATTCCCATTTCATCTCCTGCATATATGTGGGGTGCACCTATGTAAGTGTATTGCTGCGTCAATAATAATTTTAAAGTTTGGTGTGTGGCCGCATCAGGTTTATGTACTTTATATTCGGGATTTTCATGAACCTTACACTGATATTTGTATACATTTTTATTGAATAAGGAAGTCAGTATTCTTGGTGTGTCAAAACCACCCGTATAGTTCATCATGGCATAGTTGTTCCCTTTTCCAATATTGGCTTTAATTCGGTTTAAACTATCAATAAGTTGATAGGGTGAGATTTTATTAGGAGATTCATTGAAAAAATTACGCACAACCCGATACCATCTGTAATTCATTACTGCATCAAAGACATCGCCATTCAAATACGGTGAAGGATCCAATAGCTTATCTGGCCATTTTTCCCACCAAATTTCACCTATGAGATAGACATTAGGGTTTATTTTTCGAACATGCTTTCTAAAATCTCTCCAAAAACCAAGAGGAGTTTCTGCTGCAACATCTAATCGATAGCCGTCTACCCCGTCAGAAGGGTCGCCGTCGCCGTTAGGATCCAACCAACGTAATGTTACATTGAAAATGTGGTTTTTGGCTTCCTCTTTATAAATGTTGCCCTCAAAAATGGTTACACCATCAGACAAGTCTTGCTTCTCTGTTTCCCTAATTTCCGGCAAAGAAGGAACATCTGACCAACCGTGATAAACAAATTCATTTTTAGGGGTCGCGATATCATCAAACTCTTTAATCCAGTACCAATCCTTATAATTTGAGCGCGTTTGATTTTGGAGTACATCTTTCCACGCCCAAAAAGTAGACCCGGTGTGGTTCCACGAATAATCCAAAATAACTTTAATATGACGGGCATGAAATTCTTTCAAAACTCTTACGAACATTTTGTCTGCTTCGGTCATTTTCCAGGTAGACGGGTCATCCGGAGTCTCAGCGGCTATGGTCTTCATATCCAATTCAGGATTTGGACCGAAATTAACATCAATATGTCTCCAATTTCTGGCGTCATACTTGTGCAAAGAAGGGGCATCGTTAAGAGGTCTAAAGTAAATTGCGCTTACTCCAAGTGAATCTATATAATCGACTTTGTCAAGCACTCCCTGTAGGTCGCCACCATATCGTCTTAGCTGTACTTTGTCAACAAATTTTTTCGGTGTATTACCATTTACATCTTTTTGCTGTTCAATGTTTTTAAAGTAACCATCCTCCTCATACCAATCTTGGGTCCATGGTGTTATTTTCCACCCCGCTGGCACAAAGCCAGGGTAAGAACCTTCTATAGTCTCCGGGGTGGGGTCGTTGGAAGTGTCTCCATTTCTAAAACGCTCTACCCCAATCTCATACCAAATAACACCCTCAGACCACTGAGGAGGCATCGAAACGGATGTTGTTTGCATCTCTTCGATTTGCCTCGCGTGCTCTTCTTTACAAGCGATTAAAAGCAATAACGACGGCAATGCTATGATTAACCTATATATCATTTGGTATAGTTTTCTTGACTATGCCCAAGTTTAATAAGTTTCTCAAAATCAACAACTTTTTAATACAGAAGTAGTAATTTACAATACTAATAACTGATGATATGTTAATTTAAGACCAATTCATTCGTATCAAAAAGGTGGTTGTTCGTAATAAATATTATAAATTTTACATAAAACTTAATAACTTATCTTTTTAAAATCCAAAAAATAAACTTGTTGAATGAAGATTCTCGTGAATGAAAATAAGAGTGCTATTTTCTATCATATTCTTTACTGGTGTCTTTTCATTATTTTCTTTTCGATTGTTTGGGGAACCTATGACAACGACTACTTCAGAAATTTTATGATTCAAGTACTCAGTTTACCCGCTAGACTTGTTTTGGTGTATGGGACCATCCTTTTTCTTTTCCCTTTCTTTTTTTCAAAAGATAAATTAGTGCTATTTGTATTGGGATATATAATACTATTGATTTTCTGTACTGTCTTTATTCAGCGCTCAATGATGATATTTGTAATAGAAGGAGCCTATTTACCTTATAATAGTAAACAATACTTTAATATTATTGAACTAACCAATACATTGATGGATGTTAACATTACCGCTATTTTTCCAGTTGGTAGCAAATTGGTTGGACATTGGATGCAATCCAGGAAAAAACTTGACGAGCTAAAAGTTCAGAACCAAAAACTATCTAACTATAGAAATCAGTTTTTGCTTTTTAAAAAGGGTTCTAGTAAACATAAAATTTTTCTTCATGAGATTATATTTCTTGAAAGTCTTAAGAACAATATCAAGGTAATCACTTTTGAAAAAGAGCAAATATTCTATGGTAGTATTTCAAATTTGGAGAAAACTTTAAAGGACCAACCTTTTAAACGAGTTCACCGTTCATTCATAGTAAATCTTAATTATATTGAGTCCTTTGCTCCAACCAATGTTGTGGTGAAAGGATTTAAGGTTCCCATCGGCAGAAAATATAAAACCGAAGTTATCAAAGCGCTTAAAAGATAGTTTTCTCCTTAAATAATATTCTTTTGTTAACTTTTTTGCAAATAATATTAAATCAAGGCTTATGGGGGATCAAGACAAATTACTAAGTCCAAATAAATCTATGTTCAAAGAAAGACATTAGCACCCCACTTTGCACAGGAAAAAAAAGCCCCGTAAACATTATGCTTACAAGGCTTTGTGCTGCGGAGAAAGAGGGATTCGAACCCCCGGAGGTGTGACCCTCAACAGTTTTCAAGACTGCCGCATTCGACCACTCTGCCATTTCTCCTTTTGTATTTCAACAATTAAATGCTGAATGCGGCTGCAAATATAGAAAGCTTTTTCTTTTCTTTAAAGTGATTTGTGCTTTTTATTTTTATCATTTTAGTTTAAAGTATTGTTTCTAACAAATACTAGATTAAAAATAATTTCGTTTCTATTAGAACCAGATTATTTATTGTTGTTTAGATACAACCATTTCTCCCCCGCCCTAAAGAGTCTGTACCATTAATCTAAAACCGTTATGCCTTATGAATGACGCACTCGATTATGCTACCAAATATGAAATTGAACTTTATGGTTTTATGAAAACTGAAAATATTTCTGATATGGATGTCTACAGGGCAAACTATGTTTTGGAATGGAATGAGATCATAAATGAATATTTAGCAGTAGGTATTGGCGATATTCCGCATTTTGCTTCACAATATGTTTTTGCAAAAGCACTTAATAATGGACTTAAAACAGAACGAGAAGAAATGCAAACAATGTATTTGGATATCGTTAAAGGGGTAAACGCATTAGTAGCATCCGGAGAATTACCTAAGACCATATAAGCCTATTGGATCTCTAAAAACAACAGTTATTTTTATTTCAATTTAATTCCTAACTTCTTAGTTCAATATCTAGTTTTACCACTTATTTTTACATCATGAATGAATGGTATCACTACGTACTTTTAATAGGGGTGGGTTTCTCAGCTGGCTTCATAAATACCATTGCCGGAGGAGGATCTTTACTCTCTTTACCAGCCCTTATTTTTCTTGGCTTGCCACCTACAGTTGCAAATGGTACTAATCGCGTAGCAGTTGTAATTCAAACAGCCCTTGCTACTGCAGGCTTTAGAAGTAAAAAGGTGTCTACAGCACCTTTTAATATATACTTGGGGGTTTCAGCATTATTTGGTGCCATAATTGGCTCTATGATTGCTGTTGATATTAAAGGAGAAACGTTCAACACCATTTTAGGTGTTGTTATGTTGGTAGTAGTATTGATTATAGTATTTAAACCTGAGCTAAAAATAACCAATCTTGAAGAGCGATTAGTGGGCAGGTATCTATGGATAGGTTGTTTTGTTTTTTTCTTTTTTGGTATTTATGGGGGTTTTATAAATGCGGGTATTGGCTTTGTAATTATACTATTTTTGCATTTCTTTAACCATATGTCATTGGTTCGTTCAAATGCCACTAAAGTAGTGGTTGTTTGCATGTATAGTTTAAGTGCGCTATTCGTATTTGTTTTAAACGACAAGGTAAACTGGGTATTAGGTTTAATTTTAGCTATCGGAAATGGATCGGGCGCTTGGTTGGCAAGCAGAGTATCGGTGGATAAAGGAGACGGGTTCATAAAAAAAATTTTAGTGATAGCAGTGCTATTAATGGCACTAAAATTACTTTTGCCTAATTTTTATTAATTAAATAAGAGAAGAAGAAAATGAGTGTAATTGATAGCCTAAAATGGCGGTATGCAGTAAAAAAGTTTGATGATATTAGAATTCTTTCTAATGAGAAAATTAATATTTTAAAAGAAGCGTTTAGTCTTACGGCTACTTCCTATGGCTTGCAACCTATTAAGTTGGTTGTTGTTTCCAATAAAGAATTACAGCAAAAATTAGTTCCACATTCTTTTGGTCAACAACAAGTAGCTCAAGCTTCGCATTTGCTTGTTATTTGCACCGAAAATGAAGTAAATAGTCTTTTTATTACTAATTATTTTAAGCATGTAAAGCAGGTAAGAGGAGTAAGTAGCGCTATTCTCGATCCTTTTAAAGACGAATTAATCAAAAATTTTTCTAAGAAGAACATTGAAGAAATTCAGCACTGGTCTAAAAATCAAGCGTATCTTGCTATGGGCAACTTACTAACAGTTTGTGCGGCCGAAGAAATTGATGCTTGTCCTATGGAAGGTTTTGTACCCCAAGCGTATGATGAGGCATTGGGTTTAGGTGCTAAAGGGCTAACTTCGGTATTAGTATTGCCAGTTGGTTATCGTGCAGAAGATGATACTTTTGCTACCTTTAAAAAAGTACGTAAAGATTTAGAAGATAGTATTATTGAAATTTCGTAGTTCGTAAAATTGATTACGAGCTTTATGCAATTCATTAAAATAGAATAGAATGCCAGGATTTGAACTTTTTGGAGATAAAGAAAGAGAACAAGTACAAGATGTGCTTGATTCAGGAGTTTTAATGCGATACGGTTTTGAGGGGCTTCGAAAAGGACATTATAAAGCCTTAGAGCTAGAAGAAGCTCTTGCTAGGAGGATGAAAGTGGCACATGCTCAGTTGGTGAGTAGTGGTACGGCAGCCCTTACGGTTGCTTTAGCTAGTGCAGGCGTAGGAGCAGGGGACGAGGTGCTGATGCCTACCTTCACTTTTGTGGCAACTTTTGAATCAATTTTAGCTTTAGGGGCTGTGCCGGTTTTAGTAGATGTAGATGATACCTTAACTTTAAACCCTGTAGCCGTTGAAAAAGCAATTACACCAAAAACAAGAGCGGTTATGCCTGTACACATGTGTGGTTCTATGGCCGATTTAAGAGCTTTAAAATCTATTTGTGATACCCATAATTTGTTACTGATCGAAGATGCTTGCCAAGCTATCGGAGGCACTTACGAAGGAAAACCATTAGGCAGTTACGGTGACTTGGGTTGCTTTTCTTTTGATTATGTGAAGACAATTACCTGCGGCGAAGGCGGTGCGGTAGTTACCAACAATTCTAGTTACAAGATAAATGCAGACCACTATTCTGATCATGGGCATGATCATTTTGGTAATGACAGAGGTGCCGAAGCGCATCCTTTTTTAGGCTATAATTATAGGATTTCTGAATTGAATGCTGCTGTTGGTTTGGCTCAAATTGAAAGATTAGATACATTTTTATCAATCCAAAAAAAAAATTATACCATTCTTAGGCAAGCTTTAGAAACTATAAATGAAGTTAGCTTTAGACGGGTGCCTGATGGTGGAGAGGAAAGCTATGCCTTTTTAAACTTCTTTTTACCAAGTGAGATTAGCGCAAAAAAAGTACATGAAGCTTTAGGTAAAGGAGGCATAGATGCTTGTTTTTATTGGTATGATAACAATTGGCATTATTATCGTAAGTGGAACCATTTAAAAGAACTAAAATCGCTTGCGAAACTTCCTCAAGAGGTAAGTAACCAACTTCAAGATTTCAAAAAAGTTGATTTTTCAAGATCTGATCATTGGATAGGAAGAACAATTTCTTGTTTAATAAAATTAAGTTGGAGCGATGATGAGCTAACAAAAAGGGCCGATCACATGGTACGTATCATAAAAGCAAATTTAAGTTAGCTTCTTAATACTTCACATAATCAACAATTTCTAAACCATAACCTACAATACCTACTCTTTTAGTTTGGGTGCGATTTGTAAGTAAACTCATTTTAGAAATGTTAATATCGTGCAAAATTTGTGCGCCAATGCCAAAATCGCGAGTATCCATATCAATTTTTGGGGCCTTGAACAAACCTTGTTTTTGTAAAACCTTTAGTTCTGCAAGTCGTGATAAAAGATTTAATGATTCTGAATCTTGACTAATAAAAACGATAGCACCTTTACCTTTACTATTAATTGCTTCAAACATGCTTTCTAACTTCTTATTTGGGTTGTTCGTTAGCGTGCCTAAAATATCATTATTTACGAGTGTAGAATTAATTCTGGTTAACACTTTTTCATCTTTATTCCAACTACCTTTGGTGAGTGCTATATGAATATGATTATTGGTTGTTTGTTTATAGGCACGTAATCTAAATTCGCCAAATCGCGTAGTAATAGTAAAATCTTCCTTTTTTTCAATCAAGCTATCATGTTCCATTCGGTAAGCCACAAGAGCTTCGATAGAAACAATTTTAAGATCAAATTTTTTGGCTACTTTTAGTAGTTGCGGTAGCCTAGCCATAGTACCGTCTTCGTTCATAATTTCAACGATAATACCCGCAGGCTTAAGGCCAGCTAATCGGGCAAAATCTATGGCAGCTTCAGTATGTCCCGTTCGTCGTAATACTCCACCTTCTTTTGCTACTAAGGGAAAAATATGACCTGGTCTAGCCAAGTCACTTGGTTTTGTTTCTGGGTTGGTAAGTGCACAGACTGTTTTTGAGCGATCTGCGGCTGATATGCCAGTAGTAACTCCGTGTCCTCTCAAATCTACAGAAACCGTAAAAGCCGTTTCTAGTGGGTCGGTATTATTTTCTACCATCATATGAAGGCCTAAGGCTTCACAGCGCTTTTCAGTTAAAGGTGCACAAATAAGACCCCTACCATGTGTAGCCATAAAGTTTACCGTCTCAGGTGTTGCCAATTCTGCAGCTGCTAAAAAGTCACCCTCATTTTCTCTGTTTTCATCATCAACAACAATAATAACCTTGCCCTCGCGTATATCTGCAATAGCCTCTTCTATTGTGTTTAGTTCTATGTTTGTTTCTGGACTTGATATCATTAAATAACTTCTTTATCCTTTTTTTTAAATACATTTATAAAAAAATCAATGACTCTGCCGAAGCTCATTAAACCTTTATCTTCAGTTGCACGTTTGGTTAAAATAAAGCCTAAAGGAAGCATCACTAGGGTAGACATCCAAGCACCCAAAATAGGATGTATATTTCCTTTTTTGGAGTAATTTTCGGCGAAAACTCCTAAAAAATAATATATCAAAAATAATACAATGGCAATTACCATTGGTAGCCCCAAGCCCCCTTTTCTTATTATAGCACCTAATGGGGCACCAACAAAAAATAAAATAATACAAGAGAAAGCTAAAGCAAATTTTTTATGAAGTGATAAAATATGTCTTCGGTGAAATTCATAACGCTTGTCCATTTCTTTTTTTTTGCCTCTAATAGAGGTTAAAATGTTAGTTACCGAGTTGTTTGCAGACGACATTACTTGAATTTGTTGTACCACAGTAAACAAACTCATAAGAGTTTCTTTATCAGGATCAAAGCTCTTTTTAATACTATCTTGGGCTAAAGTTCCTTTTTTGCTATCAATATTTTTGGTAACGGGCAAGGTAGCAAAAGCTCCTAAGCGCTCAGAGGTAATTTTAGAAAAAGAACTTACTCTGCGTATATTATCTTGTTTTATCGAATCGATATCTTTAGTCAACCGCGAAATATTTTTCATTTTCTCGGTTCTGAGGTCTTTTTCTTCTTCTAAATCAACATTATTAAACCCCGAAAGGTCAATATTCATGGTATACGTGTCAAAATAACCCTTTGCAAAAGGAAATTTTCTTTTTACACTTTTTGATGTAGTAACATTCTGATAAACATGTCCATCATGAAGTACTAATTGAATAAGGTTTGATTTCTCACTACTTTTTAACTCGCCATTTTTAGCTTTTATTACCCTATAATTTACATTAGAGTTATTTTTCTGATGAATAATAATACGTTCTAAATAATTATCATTTTCGCCATATTTTCTATCCACCTTAATATTCATATTGGCAGTTTCAAAATCGCTAAAAACTCCTTCAGATATGGCAATTGCAGGCTTTAATTTTGCAATATTCCGCCTTAAATAGAAAATTTTCTGTTCTGAGGCAGGTATCACACTATTTGCAAAATAAAAAGTAACACCACCTAGTAAGATAACAAATAGTATTATTGGTAACATGGCACGTTGCAATGATATACCAGAAGCTTTCATTGCGGCAAATTCATAATTTTCGGCAAAAGAACCGAAAGAAATAATTGAAGAGAGTAAAACGGTAAGCGGAAGTACTTTTTCGGTAAGCTCAGGCATTTTGTAAAAGAAAAACTTACCAATGATCATCATATCAAGCCCCTTGCCAGCTAGGTCATCAATAAACAACCAAATCGATTGAAATATGAAGATGAACATCATTATAACAAAAGAGCTAACCAAATTAAATATAAATCGAGATAATATATACCGGTCTAGAATTCTCAATATTACGTTTTTAGCTGAAACAGATAATTTTAGCGAATAAAGGTAAAACAAGTTTTAAACTAAAGGTTCATGAAAACCAAATTATCTTTACATTTAAACTTATTCGTACCTGTGATCATTCTCTTTTGAGCTACTATTTTAAGAAATCTGAAAATAAATTATAAGTTAACTAGTTTCTTGAAATATAATAACCTTCCAATTTATACTTGCTTTCATCAAATGTAAATAAGCTTTTCGATAAAGGCTGATTTGTTTTAAAAGAATTAACAGTAATACTGGTTTTTGTTTGGTTATCACCCGAATAAATTATTTTATAAATATGTTTTGTTTCTGAATCTATGCCCATTAAAATCGATTTAATTTCAGCGTTAGTGTCAATAGGCGTAAGTTTTACGTACTGTATTTTGCGCCCTTGCACGTTTTGAAGAATATCCCACGCATAGGTATAACCATCTTTGTAAAAAGTTAGCATTTTTGAAGGTGTTAGGGCATTTTCCTCTTCCAGTTTACTTTCAATGGTTACTTCTTCATTTTCAGGTACAATAGTATATACTTTATCGCCATCATACAGCTGTTGGGTGCCAAAAATATTAAATAGATATTTATTGCCTTTTAGTGTAACGTCACCACGGGTTTCTTGATTAATACCGGCTTCGCTATTGTTTAAAACATATTTAAAATCAACAAAAATATTATCATATCCCTTTATTTTTGAGTAAACATCATCTAAGAGCGTTTTAGCTTTCTCAGAATTTTGAGCATTTGTACTACCTGCAACAGCGAAAATTAAAACTACCAACAAAACTAATTTCTTCATATTATTTTATTTCGTTATTTAATAAATGTTCTAAAGCTACTAAATCTGACACTAAAACCTGTCGTGCTTTACTTCCTTCAAAAGGGCCTACAATTCCTGCAGCTTCTAACTGATCTACAATTCGACCGGCTCGGTTATAACCAAGTTTTAACTTGCGTTGTAATAACGAAGCAGAACCTTGTTGTGCAATTACTATAACTTCTGCTGCCTCACGGAATTTTGCATCCCTTTCTGAAATGTTATAATCAATACTTGTGCCAGAATCTTCTCCTTCGTATTCTGGTAATTGATGAGCTTCTGGGTATGCTCTTTGAGCCCCAATAAATTCAGTTATTCTAGCTACCTCTGGTGTATCTACAAAAGCACATTGAATACGTGTAACGTCATTGCCTTGTGTATAAAGCATATCGCCTCTACCAATAAGCTGATCGGCACCTTGGGCATCTAAAATGGTTCTTGAATCTATTTTAGAAGTCACTCGAAATGCTATTCGAGCAGGAAAATTTGCTTTTATGATACCTGTAATAACATTTACCGATGGGCGCTGTGTTGCTATAATTAAATGAATGCCAATGGCCCTAGCCAATTGTGCTAAACGTGCAACAGGTGTTTCTACCTCTTTACCAGCGGTCATAATTAAATCGGCAAATTCATCGATAACTAAAACGATATACGGCAAAAACATATGGCCGTCATTCGGATTTAGTTTGCGGGCTTTAAATTTTTCATTGTATTCCTTAATATTACGCACCATGGCTGATTTTAACAGCTCATACCTATTATCCATTTCAATACATAAAGAGTTTAAGGTGTGTATTACTTTGGTATTGTCGGTAATAATGGCATCTTCGGAATCGGGTAGTTTTGCTAAATAATGTCTTTCAATTTTATTAAATAATGTTAATTCGACTTTCTTAGGATCAACCAAAACAAATTTTACCTCTGCGGGGTGTTTTTTGTAAAGTAAAGACGTTAGCACAGCATTTAATCCTACAGATTTACCCTGCCCTGTTGCACCAGCCATTAATAGGTGTGGCATTTTTGCTAAATCAACTACAAAAGTCTCATTGCTAATGGTTTTTCCAAAAGCGATAGGCAGTTGCATTTCTGCTTTTTGAAATTTAGTGGACGCGATTACCGAACGCATTGAAACAATAGTAGCATTTTTATTTGGCACCTCAATACCGATGGTTCCTTTGCCAGGAATAGGAGCAATAATACGAATACCCAAAGCAGCTAAAGATAAGGCAATATCATCTTCTAAATTTTTAATTTTAGAGATACGAACTCCCGCTTCTGGTACAATTTCATATAAGGTTACCGTAGGGCCAATAGTTGCTTTTATTTGAGCAATACCAATTTTGTAATTTTTAAGGGTACTTACAATTTTATCTTTGTTTTCTTCAAGTTCGGTTTGGTTAATAGTTATACCACCCGTAACACCATGCTGATCTAAAAGCTCAATCGTTGGAAATTTATAATGGCCTAGTTCTAAAGTAGGATCAAACTGGCCAAAATCGTCAACTAGTTTTGCTGCAATATTATCGGTTTCTTCTGTTTCTTCAACAATTTTTTCAACCTTCATTGCGAGTTCTTCTTCTACTTCAAGTATTTCTTCTTCTGGCGAAACGGTAACTTCAAAATTATCTGTAATATGCACCTCCTCTATATGTGGAATATCTTCTTTATGGGTATAGGTGTCTATAACAACTGGGGTTTCGTCTTCTATATCTAAAGTAGATTCAATTTCAGTTTCTGTAGAACTCTGTTTCTTCTTTTCTTTAAATTCAGATTTTAGGGCATTTGTTTTTTTATTAAACCAGGTACCTATTTCATTGGGTTCAAATTTAAAAAGTCGTACAAGAATAAAAACCAAAACAAAAGTGAGTAAAAGTAAAATGCCTATGTTTCCAATATAATCGTGTAGAAAATCATTCATTTCATAGCCGATAAGACCACCCAGTAAAGGCTGTTCGTAAGCCAAAAAGCCTAGCGATATTGAAATCCATATCATAAATACAAAACCCCAAATCCATTTTTTTAACATTCCTTTTTGGTCTAAACCCAAAAACATATAAAGTCCTTTTAAACCTATTAAAAAGGGAATAATCAATGAAGAAACTCCAAAACCTTTGTAAATAAAAAAATGACTTATGGCTGCCCCAAATTTGTTAAGTAGATTTTTGGCTTCTTCATTTCTATCTTGAAATTCGGTGAGTAGACTTTGGTCGTCCTTCCAATTAGCGTAAAATGAGATAAATGAAAAGAATAGGGCTATACTGAAAAGTGCTAGAAGGCTTCCCAGTATAATTATATTCTGCTTCGATAATTTAAAAGATTTAGGTTTTCTGGTGGTTTTTGCCTTTGTCTTTTTAATCTTTTTTGCCATTCAATCGTAGATTCTTGGGGTAAAAGTACAAATTTGTTACGGAAAGAGGATGCGCTAAAACAGCAAAAAAATCTTTGGCAAATATATGATCAATCCAATAATAGTGGCTGCGATTGAAATAATCATTACTGCACCTGCAGAAACATCTTTTATGAGGCCAATTTTTGTATCAAATTCAGGTTGAATATAATCACACAATTTTTCAACACCGGTGTTCAATCCTTCGGCGCCGATTATAATTGCGATCGTAAGTATTTGTATAATCCATTCGGTTGCTGAAATTTTAAATAACAGACCAGCACAGGTCATAACTACAGTTATGAATAATTGAACCTGAATACTTGCTTCGGTACGCACTAAAAATAGGGCTCCACTTAAAGCAAAGCCCACACTTTTCCATCTGTTTTTTAAGAATGAATCTTTAGGCATTTTTTAGCGCTTGTAAAGCTTCATCATAGTTAGGCTCATCGGCAATCTCGCTAACTTGTTGGGCGTGTACTATATTGCCGTCAGCATCGAGTACAATAACCGCTCTTGAGTGCAATGGTACCAATGGACCTTCAGAAAAATCTACTTGATAAGCCAAGCCAAAGTTACCATCTCTAAAATCAGATAACATTTCTACATTTTTGATGCCTTCAGCTCCACAAAATCTAGCTTGGGCAAAAGGTAAATCTTTAGAAATACAAAGTATAGTTGTATTTTCTAGTTCTGCCGCATCTTTGTTAAACTGGCGAACTGATTGTGCACAAGTACCTGTATCTATACTTGGAAAAATATTTAACACAACCTTTTTTCCCTTATAATCGGCAAGTGTAGCCGTCGACAAATCCGCTTTTGTTAATCTGAAATCTGGTGCTTTGCTGCCTACCGCAGGCAAATTGCCTATTGATGCTATTTTGTTTCCTTGTAATGTTAATGAAGCCATAAGTTTTATTTTTTTGTGAAATTAAAAAAATGAACATATAAACTAACTACAAAACATACTCAATTTTAGAATTTAATATTTACTTAACTATTTAAGCTTCTTTTGTAGTGGTTAATTCTTTGATTTTTATCCCCAGAGCAGCAAATATGAGGGTCATTATTGGGCTTAGCCAGTTAAAGATAGCATAAAACATATAGTCGAAAACACTTACCCCTAAAACGCCACTATGATATGCACCACAAGTGTTCCAGGGTATTAATACAGAGGTTACAGTACCTGAGTCTTCTAGTGTTCTGCTTAAGTTTTCAGGTGCAAGAGATCTATCGGCATAAGCTTTAGCAAACATTTTTCCAGGAACAACAATAGCCAAATATTGATCTGATGCAGTGATGTTTAAAGCCAAACAACTACCTACTGTACTTGCAAACAGTCCGAAAGTAGTTTTTGCCAAGCTTAATAACGATTTTGTAATTCTCGATAATGCACCAATACCATCCATTATACCGCCAAATACCATGGCACAAATAATTAACCATATAGTACCTAGCATGCCCGCCATTCCTTTTGCGGAAAATAATGCACTTAGTGCAGTATTGTCAGATGCTACTGAGGTTTTTACAGTTATGGCATTTAAGATGCCTTTATAGCCGGTCATAAAATTAAGAGTATCTCCACCGCCGATGGTAGCCACAATATTTGGTTGAAAAATTAAAGCAAATACGCCACCGAGCAAAGTTCCAATTAGGAGGGCGAGCAAAGGAGGGGCTTTTTTTACGATTAAAAAAATCACGGCAGCAGGTACTAAAAACAACCAACTGGTTATGGTAAAACTGTTTTCTATGGAAGCCAAAATTGCCGCTGTATCGGTGGTGCCAGAGCTGTCAATAGTAAATCCTAAAATAATGAAAACCACAAGTGTTGTTACTATGGTGGGTATGGTGGTTATGGTCATATATTTAATATGACTAAAGAGCTCACCGCCAGCCATTGTTGGCGCAAGGTTGGTAGTGTCGCTTAGGGGAGATAATTTATCTCCGAAATAGGCGCCAGATAAAACAGCTCCGGCAGTCATCCCCAAAGAAATACCTAAGGCTTCTCCTATTCCAATTAAAGCAATGCCTACAGTTGCTGAGGTTGTCCAAGAACTACCCGTAGCAATGGAAATTACGGCACAAATAACTACACAGGCCGCTAAAAATATTGTAGGATTTAATATTTGAAGACCATAGTATATCATTGAAGGAATAATTCCGCTGATTAACCAAGTACCCGACAAAGCACCTACCATTAATAAAATGAGTAATGCCCCTGAGGTTGATTTTACATTTTCTGCTACCTCTGCCATCATCTGTTTGTAAGATACTTTATTAAAAAATCCTACGATAGCAGCAACCGCACCTCCTATTAATAAGATAAATTGATTTGATCCGCTAAGAGCTTCATCCCCAAAAACAAATACATTATAAGCTAGCATAATGACTAGAATTATAACAGGTAAAAGGGCTTCCCAAATACTTAGCTCTCTATTTTCATTGATATTCTCAAGATGTTTATTCTTATTTTTGTCTGGCATGATCACTTATTTCGTTGTCCGTAATATTACGATTTTGATTAAGCCTATGCAAACGGAAATCCAAGATTTACACGGAAGTTGTCTTTGGCACTATTTTTAATTGTTTTAAGCAACTTTTCATCATCTCATAGGTTCTCTCAATATCATTATCTAAGCCAATTGAAAAACGTATGAGTCCGTTTGATAGCCCCATTTTATGCTGCTCTTCAAGAGGAATTTCAGAGGAAGTAGAACTGCCAGGCGCACTAAATAAAGTTTTATAAAAGCCTAAACTAACGGCTAAATAACCTAGTTTTTCTTTCTGCAGAAATTCCATAAAAGCATTCGCATTTTCTAAAGAACCTACATCCATCGTCATTAAGCCTCCATAGCCATAGTTGGGCTTCATTTGAGCTGTCATCGTTTCATAACCAGGGTGAGAAACTAAGCCTGGGTATGCAATTCTAAAACCATCTGCTTCAAATTTTTGTGCTAAAAAAAGGGCATTTTGACTATGTTTTTGCATGCGAATATGCAAAGTCCTCATGTTTTTTAAAATGGAAGCAGCTCTTAGACTATCTAAGGTGCTACCAAAAAGCATTCCCGCCCCATGATTTACATCTTTTAAGCTTAAACAAAATTCACTTGAACCACAAACAGCACCTGCAACACAATCACTTGTGCCATTAATAAATTTGGTTAAACTATGAATCACAATATCGGCACCTAGTGCTGCTGGCTTCAATGTTAATGGAGCAAAGGTATTATCAACAACTAGTGGAATATTATACTTTTTAGCAATTTTAGCGAGTGCTTCAATATTTGCCACTTCAAGTAAAGGATTACTAACCGACTCGCAATAAATCATTTTTGTTTTAGGGCTTATGGCTTGTTCCACAGTTGCTAGATCTGTAATGGATACAAAATCAGTGTGAATATTAAACTTTTTCACAAAATTTTTCAAAAAAGCATAGGTGCCTCCGTAGATGGTTCTACTACTAACAATATGATCACCAGAATCGCAAATTTGCATTATTGTAGCACTAATGGCACCCATACCACTTGCGTAAACATTAGCTGCTTCCGTACCTTCTAGTGCGGCAAGAGCTTCGCCTAAATATAAATTTGAAGGGGAAGAATGGCGGGTATATAAATAACAGCCTTCTGTATTGCCTTCAAAAGTGTCGAACATGGTTTTTGCAGAAAGAAAGGTGTAAGTTGAGGAGTCTGAAATGGAAGGATTTACTCCTCCAAATTCACCAAAATACTGTAAATCTTGTAATTCGTTTGCGGCTGTTTTGCTCATGGTTAATACATTTATTTTACATAAATTTAAGTTAGTGTAGATTTAAAAACAATAAAAAATAGATTATTTAGATTTTTTATAGTTAAAATTATAATTTACTAGTTTTTTATTAGTTAAAATTATGCTTTATGATTAAAAATAAGAATATATATCATGGTAAAGATTGATGAAATTGATGGTAAACTGCTAAAACTATTGCAATCTGATTGTAAGCGAACTACAGCTGCGTATGCGCAAGATTTACATTTGTCAACCACTGCAGTTTATGAGCGCATCAAGCGACTAGAGAAATCTGGCGTGTTAACTCGCTATGTGGCTTTAGTAGATAAAAAGAAAATAAATAAGGCTTTTACCGTACTTTGCCATATTAAATTAATACAACATGTTAAGGAGTTTGTTTTAAAATTTGAACGTGAGGTTTTACAATTAACTGAAATAGTAGAATGTTATCATATTAGTGGTGATTATGATTACATTTTAAAAATTCATGTACGAGATATGGAGGCTTATCGAGAGTTTATGGTAACTAAATTAACCGCCATTAGTAATATTGGTAGTACACAAAGCTCGTTTGTTATTAACGAAGTAAAGCACACTACTCTGGTAGCGGTATAGGGGCAATAAAGTAGTTTGGTTTTTTTTAAGATCTACAGGTGTAATTTAGGTGATAATCTTTGCGTTAAAGCAGCTGAATATTTTTAAAAATTACTTAATGAAATATTAAGTTTTTAAAGGTTTCTAGAGAATGCGCCTTTAAACAAGTTTAAAATCAAATTTTAGCATTAATTTTGTAATCTATTTAAAAACAATTTTATGAGTTCATATGATGTAGCCATAATTGGCTCAGGTCCTGGAGGATATGTAGCAGCCATACGCTGTGCGCAATTAGGAATGAAAACTGCAATTATAGAAAAGTATAGCACTTTAGGTGGAACTTGTCTTAATGTTGGCTGTATTCCATCAAAAGCTTTATTAGACTCTTCTCACCATTATGAAGATGCGGTAAAACATTTTGAGGAACACGGTATTGAAATACCGGGTGAGATTAAAGTAAATTTAGAAAAAATGATTTCTCGCAAGCAAGGTGTGGTTGATATGACTACTAAGGGAATTCAGTTTTTAATGGATAAAAATAAAATTGATGTTTTTGAAGGTGTAGGTAGTTTTA
This sequence comes from uncultured Flavobacteriaceae bacterium, assembly GCA_947486785.1. Taxonomy (GTDB): domain Bacteria; phylum Bacteroidota; class Bacteroidia; order Flavobacteriales; family Flavobacteriaceae; genus Maribacter_C. Next base: position 23,346 of record CANKUU010000009.1, read on the forward strand.
AAGATGCAACCCATTTAACTATAAAAAAGAAGGATGGTAAAAACGAACTTATAGAAGCAAAAAACACGATAATTGCTACAGGCTCTAAACCGTCAAGCTTACCATTTATTAGCTTAGATAAAGAGCGTATTATCACCTCTACAGAAGCATTACAGCTGAAAGAAATTCCAAAGCACCTAATTATTATAGGTGGTGGGGTAATTGGTTTAGAACTGGGTCAGGTATACAAGAGACTCGGAGCTGAGGTAACTGTTGTAGAATATATGGATCGAATTATACCTACAATGGATGCTGCGCTATCAAAAGAGTTGATGAAATCGATGAAAAAGCAGAAAACAAAATTTGCCTTATCGCACAAGGTGAAGTCTGTCGTAAGAACGGGTAATGAAGTAACAGTTTTAGCGGACAATAAAAAAGGAGAAGAAGTTTCGTTTACTGGTGATTATTGTTTAGTTGCTGTAGGCAGAAGTGCCTATACCGAAGGACTAAATCTTGAAGCAGCAGGGGTAGCCTTAGAAGAAAGAGGGCGAATAGCAGTTAATGCGCATTTGCAAACTAATGTTCCAAATATTTATGCGATTGGCGATGTAATTAAAGGCGCTATGTTAGCACACAAAGCAGAAGAAGAGGGTACTCTAGTTGCTGAAGTAATGGCCGGGCAGAAGCCTCATATCAATTACAATCTTATACCTGGTGTTGTTTATACTTGGCCAGAGGTTGCCGCGGTTGGTAAAACAGAAGAAGAGCTTAAACAATCTGGCGTAGCTTATAAAGTAGGTCAATTTCCGATGCGTGCCTTAGGTCGTGCTCGCGCTAGTATGGATATCGACGGATTTGTAAAAATATTAGCAGATAAAGAAACTGATGAGGTTTTAGGGGTGCATATGATTGGTGCACGTTGTGCCGATTTAATTACCGAAGCTGTAACTGCGATGGAGTTTAGAGCTTCTGCTGAAGATATTTCTCGCATGAGTCATGCACACCCAACCTATGCAGAGGCTGTAAAAGAAGCTGCTTTGGCTGCAACGGGTGATCGTGCCTTGCATGTATAGGGTAGTACAAAAAAACAACTGTCTTAAGAAATAAGGTCTTTTTTAAGGCGTATTTGCATAAAAAAAACGATTGTTACTCGACAATCGTTTTTTTTATTTTGTAATAAATTAAAAACTAATTCTTGTGAGAGCCATCACAATAAGGTGGGTTACTCGTAAGTTTACAAGTGCATAAATGTGCTTTTTTGTCTGCTTCCGCCTCAAATCTTAAAGGCGGTGTTGCTTTTTTTGCTCTATGTGCTCCATTGCAAAAAGGTTGTGTTTCGCTATGTCCGCAGGTACACCAAGAATATTTTTTTCCTGCTTCTAAATCACACGCTATAGGGGTAAATTTTCTATCGCTCATTGTTACTTATTTATTTTTTAATATTTAAAAGTAAGCTAAAGTTGTACAGTTTTAATTTTGTAGCTCTAATTTTTAACAAATCCAAATAGCTGAGAAGCAAGAAAACGAGCTTTTGATAAGGTTCTTTTTGCCAAGGGTTCAAGGTAGTAGCTAAAACGTAGAAATAATCTTTTAACAATAAGATGTAGCTGCTTTTTATTCTTTTCATACACTAAAGAACTAAGCGTGCAGACGAACATAAAAATTAAGGCGCCAAAAATAACTTCTAAGGGACTTAAAGAATGATGTAGGTATTGGTATATGCCCAAGCCCGTTAAGCTGCCATACAAAATAATAAAGTGAATAATGTAGATGGAAAGGGTGCTTTGTCCAATTTTAAGTAGTGTGCTACTTATGAGCCATTTACGAGCTAACATAAATAGTGCAAAGACTATAAATACATCTCCTAATCTTATAAATAGATAATTGTTATAAAAAATATCAGCAAAAAGTTGAACGCCAGTTGTGCTAGAAATAACCCAGAAAAAATGAGAAGAATAAAAAATTAAAAATATCCCTACACCAAAGGCAAGGGGTATGGCTACCGTGTATAGATGTTTGTAGTTTTTGTATTTCGTAAAAAGTAGGGAAAGAAATGATCCAAAAGTAGCATATCCAAACCAAGGAATAATAGTAAATACAGATCCGTTTGTTTTGGTAAAATAATTGGCAAGGGCATTCGGTAAAAACTCATACGACCAACTTTGGTATTGTGGTTCAAATATAAAAAGCAGTAGCGTGATGCCAAGCAACAGGCTAGGGAATAAAAACCTTGCTTTCGATATGGTAAGAAGATAAATGGCAATAATCCCTAAAATTGAAAGTCCAATGCAATGCAGTACATCCACAAGGTAAAAAGAATCGTAAATTTCACCATTTAAAATGCCTAATAGGTTTAACCTTAGAAAATACCCAATAAATAAAAGCTCTAATCCTCGTCGAATGCCTTTTTTAACCCGAGGATTAGCAATTCCATTTTTGGGTGAACGCACTAATAAATAGGTGAAAATAAAACCAGACACAGTAAAGAAAACTGGAGCTGTCATTCCTCTGAAATACTTCCAAAGACTAAAGCCAATATTAGAATTGTCTCGAAATACGTTGTCTAAAAGACCATCAATAAAATGGCCTTGAAGCATCATAAGTATTGCCCAAGCGCGCATGGCATCAATAAAATATAATCTTGTTGAATTTTTTTCCAAGGCAACAATTTTGATCAAAACTAAAGTTTATAAAACACTTCAGATATTGACTGTATCTATCATATTATTTGGTGTTAAAAACACGTAACACCCTATTTTAGGTGCAAAATTAGCTAAAATACTCGCATCACAATAGTATTTACAGTATTTTCGTCTTTTGAACCTTATAAACGAACCAATGGCTACAATATTGGCATTTGCTGGAAGTAATTCTTCCACATCAATTAACTACAGTTTAGTAAAGTATACTGCTGCATTAATCAAGGAGCATCAAGTACAACTCTTAAATTTAGCAAATCTTCCTTTTCCTATGTACAGCGAAGATTACGAAAAGAAAAATGGCTTTTCAAACTCATTGGTAGAGCTTAAAAATGATATTCAAAATGTAGACGGACTTATTATTTCTGTAAATGAACACAATGGTAGTGTTTCGGCATATTTCAAAAACTTTTTAGATTGGTTATCAAGGGTTGATAAGAACTTTTTAAAGGACAAAAAGGTATTGTTGATGTCCACCTCCCCAGGAGGTAGGGGTGCTATTGGTGCTTTTGAATCCATAAAAAATCTTCTTCCCAGATTTGGAGCAGAAACTATTATTGGTTTTTCATTACCCTCTTTTCAGCAAAATTTTGATGCTACCAAAGGCATTACCGAACCAGAGCTTTCAAAAGCTCATAAAAAAGCAATTGCCGATTTTTTAGCACAAATTTAAAGCCTTTGCGTAAACAAACATCTTACGAGTTAGCAGATATAAGTAATTTTAAGGAAGCCCTTCTTAATTGGACTCAGCAGTTTGACGAAGTACTTTGGATGGATAGTAATTCGCATAATGCGGCCTATAGTTCGTTTGAAGGTCTTTTGGCTTGCGATGGGTTTACCGCTAAAGTTACAGATGCTCATAATGCATTTGAAGAGTTAAAAGAATACCAACTACAGACAAATGATTGGCTTTTTGGGTACTTATCCTATGATTTAAAAAATGATGTAGAAAACCTTTCCTCTAAAAATGTAGATCGACTACATTTTCCTGAACTCTATTTTTTTCAGCCAAAAAGAATTATTGAAATTAAACATAATACTGTAAATTTTAATTATTTAAATGTGGTTGCTGACGAGATAGCGACTGATTTTCAATCTATTATTGCCCTTCTGCAACCTAGCAAAAAGACAAAAATTCATGAAAATGATGTTAAGATTAAAATGAGGATTTTTAAAGATGAGTATTATAAACAAGTAGATCAAATGCTTGCGCATATTCATCGCGGCGATATCTACGAAGCTAATTTTTGTCAAGAGTTTTATGCAGAAGATGTTGAAATAAATGCGCTAAGCGCTTACGAAAAGCTAAATAAGATATCCAAAGCCCCTTTTGCTAGTTTTATGAAGCTTGGTAGGAGGTATATGTTATCAGCTTCTCCTGAGCGTTATTTAAAAAAGCTAAATCATAAAGTTATTTCGCAGCCTATAAAAGGCACGGCAAAAAGAGCGCAGAACCCAGAAGTTGATATGCAGCTTATTAAGAAATTAAGCGGTGATGCAAAAGAAAGGGCCGAGAATATTATGATCGTAGATTTGGTAAGAAATGACCTGTCTAAAATTGCTTTAAAAGGAAGTGTAGTCGTAGAAGAGTTGTGTAAGGTGTATACGTTTGCGCAGGTGCATCAAATGATTTCAACGGTGGTTGCTAAGGTGGCACCAGATAAAAACGCCGTAGATATTATTAAAGAAACTTTTCCTATGGGAAGTATGACGGGTGCTCCAAAGATATCTGCAATGAAAATTATCGAGAGATTAGAATCTTTTCGACGTGGACTCTATAGCGGTGCCGTAGGTTATTTTTCGCCGAATGGTGATTTTGATTTTAATGTGGTAATACGAAGCATTTTATACAATGAGGCAGAAAAGTATGTTTCATTTGCAGTTGGCGGTGCAATAACCGCTAAGTCGATACCAGAAAATGAATATGAAGAGTGTCTACTTAAAGCGAAAGCGATGCGAGAAGTGCTTGAAAGTTATTAAGTTAAAAAATAGTAGTGCTATCATAAGAGGTGAAGCTTATGACAATTATTTAAGTTGAAAATGAGTGATGCGGTTGTAGTTTTAGATGATGTTTTAAGGGGTTGTAAGACCTTGTGAAATAGTATTATTTTTAGTTTTACTAACAGAGAATTTATGTATTTTAATGGTGACTTAAAGTATTGATTAAATATTATTTAAGTTGTAATATCTAATATTTAAATTTAAGTAAATTGTAAGGCTAGGTGTTCAACTTTTCAGGCATTTTTATGCCTAAAATATTTACGCATGTTTTCTTGAAGGCGCTAGTGATTTGGCGAAAGAAATATGATTTTGAGTTACAGCCGATACGGAGCTCCGCAACCTAAATCGGATCAAATAGAATACATTAAAGTTACCCTAGCATTTTATCAAAAATTCAAATACGTCATTTAATCTCATTTGAAGGAGTATTTGGTGACTTATTAGGGGTATTTAGTAGAGCGAGTATGTTGCCAAAACAAACAAATACTATGGTATTACACTAAAATTCACAAAATTTATATATTGTTTGGCTCAAGACAAACCTTTTTAACCTTAATCATCCAACGAAGAAAGCATACCTTTGTACTGTGTTAAAGGCATTTAAAAGACATATCGCAGCAAATTTTCTTAATTTAAAATCAAACAAGTTTATTCTTGCTTGTAGTGGAGGTGTAGATAGTGTGGTTTTAGTACATTTATGCAAAGCTGCTAAATTACCCTTTGTTGTGGCACATTGCAATTTTAATTTAAGAGGCGAAGAAAGCGATCTAGATGAACATTTTGTTATAAAATTAGCAGCAGACTTAGGTTTTAAGATATATACAACTTCTTTTAATACAGTGGATTATATGCAAAAAAATAAAGTAAATGTTCAGGTAGCAGCACGCGAACTTCGCTACGCTTGGTTTACAGAATTAATGCAAAAATATGGCATAGGTACTCTGGTTACTGCACATCATGCAGATGATAATTTAGAAACTTTTTTAATTAATCTTTCAAGAGGCACAGGTATTGAAGGTCTTACCGGAATACCAGAAAAAACCAATACAATTTCAAGACCTTTGTTGCCATTTTCTAGAGCCCAAATCGTAAAATTTGCAAAATCTGAAAATTTAAAATGGCGAGATGATCGTAGTAATGCGGAAACCAAATATTTACGAAATAAAATTCGGCACAACATTGTTCCGTTGTTGAAAGAACTACACCCTACCTTTTTAGAAAATTTTCAAATGACTCAGCTTCATTTGCGCGATTCGTCAAAAATTGCGAAACATCATTTAAAAGAACTTAAAACTAAATATTTTGAGGTTACAGATACGGGTTTTCGTATTTCGGTACAAGTTTTAGCGGGTTTACATCCACAGAAGGGGTATTTATACGCTTTACTAAAAGACTATGGTTTTACTGCTTGGGATGATGTTTTACGACTTTTAAACGGTAGTAGTGGAAAAGAGATCTATTCTAAAACACACCGTTTGCTTAAAGATCGGGCGTATTTGTTGTTAGAAGAAGTTGGTGCCCCTAAAGATGAAAGCTTCTTAATTGAGAAAGAAGAAATTAGCATTACTACTCCCTTAACCATACATATTTCTAAAGCAACTGAAATTAAAGAGAAAGGGGCACACATACTTTACGTAGATAAAGACACGTTAAAATATCCGTTAGTCGTAAGAAAATGGAAAAAAGGAGACTATTTTTATCCTTTTGGAATGACAGGAAAGAAAAAACTTTCGAAATATTTTAAAGATGAAAAAATAAATCGTTTTGCGAAAGAGAAGCAATGGTTGCTGTGTTCAGAAGATGCTATCGTTTGGGTAATAGGTCGAAGACCCGATCAACGATTTTCAGTAAGGCCAAACACCAAACAAATTATAACATTTACAATACAAAAATGAGACAAGTATTTGCGTGCATACTAGTAATTTTAAGTTTTTTATCCATTTCTGCTCAAAGTGATGATCAACCTGTACTTTGGTCAAGTGAATTAGAAAAAATATCAGCCACCGAGTACCAATTAATTATGACTGCGAAAATAGCTGATGGCTGGCATATTTTTTCTCAGTTTACGCCCGAGGGTGGCTCTTTACCCACTCAGTTTACCTATAAAAATGCAGGAGATGATTTTATATTGAGTGGAAGTACTTCCGAAAGTGAAACGCAAAAGAAGTTTGAAGAGGTTTTTGGAGTAGAAGAAATCTTTTTCATAAAAAATGCGGTCTTTAAACAAAAAATAAATTTAAAAAACACCTCTATCAGGCAGATTGAAGTGAATGTATGGTACCAAGTGTGTAAAGAGGTTTGTATTCAACAAGAACACGATTTTACCTTTGTTTTAGATGGGGGAGCTGCAGTTAGTAATGTCAAAGATATAGATGAGCGTAGTTTAGCGATGGGCAATGCGTTGCGTTTAAATTTAAAAAATAGTGCCCTTTTAAATGATGCTAAAGCAGCATCAAAAGAAAAATCTGGTATTTGGGGTATTTTTGCTTTGGGTTTTCTGGGTGGTTTAATCGCCTTATTAACACCTTGCGTATTTCCAATGATACCTTTAACCGTTTCCTTTTTTACCAAACAATCTAAGCAGAAGTCTAAGGGAATTGTAAACGCTATACTTTACGGCTTTTTTATCATACTTATTTATTTTTTATTAAGCCTGCCATTTCATGTTTTTGATTCGTTAGACTCACAAATACTAAATACTATTGCCACTAATATTTGGTTGAATTTAGCTTTTTTCGTCATATTCATATTTTTTGCCTTCTCCTTTTTTGGATATTACGAGCTAACCTTACCCAATTCATGGGCTAATAAAATGGATGATGCTTCTACCAAAGTAGGTGGTGTAATTGGTATCTTTTTTATGGCGGTTACACTTGCCATTGTTTCGTTTTCATGTACCGGACCAATTTTAGGAGGCTTATTAGGGGGCACTGCTTTGGCAGATGGTGATGTAGCTACCAATCTTTCGGCCGGTATGGTTGGTTTTGGTACGGCATTGGCGCTTCCTTTTGCATTATTTGCTCTTTTTCCAGCATGGCTAAATTCTTTACCAAAATCGGGTGGGTGGATGACTACCGTAAAAGTGGTTTTAGGATTTTTAGAACTTGCTTTGGCTTTTAAATTTTTATCGAACGCAGATTTAGTAGGGCATTGGGGTGTATTTAAGCGCGAAATATTTATCGGTATCTGGGTGGTGCTTTTTGTTTTAATGACGCTTTACCTATTTGGAGCTTTTAAATTTCCTCACGATGGGCCTAAACAAAAGTTAACATCAGGTAGAAAAGGATTGGCAGTTTTAAGTGCTTGTTTTTCCATATATCTGGGCTTAGGTTTAGCAAATATTGTTGATCTAAAATTACTTAGTGGCTTATTGCCTCCAGAATTTTATAGTATTGTTAAAAAAGAAAATAATTGTCCTTTAGGCCTTAATTGTTTTAAAGATTTTGATGAAGGTGTGGCTTATGCTGCATCTGTAAACAAACCAATTTTGGTCGATTTTACGGGTTGGGCATGCTCTAATTGTCGTAAAATGGAAGAGCAAGTTTGGAGTGAAGTTGATATTTATCCCATTTTAAAAGAAGAATATGTTCTAATTTCTTTATATGTAGATGATAGGGCGAAATTGCCCAAAGCCCAACAATTTGATTTTCAGTACGATTCTGGTCGCGTAAAATCTATTGAAACCATTGGGCAGAAGTGGGGCACTTTTCAAACTTTAAATTTTAATGCTGCTTCTCAGCCATATTATGTTTTACTTTCTCCAGACCTCGAAGTGCTAAATAATGCCGTGCAGTATACCGATAGAGACACCTATAAAAACTGGCTTCAAGAAGGTTTAAAAAAGTATAAAACCCCCAAATAATTTAGATCGTTTAGCTAATTTATAACCCATAGCATAGCTAAGAGTATAGCAGCGGTGTTTTTAAGTTTTAACGCCATTTGTGTACCGTATTGTTTTTGCTTTTAAGCAAATAGAAGTGCTTATTTTTAAAGTATTTTACAAGCTATTTTCACCTATTTTTTTAGTTGCTGTTTTAAGCGTATCTTTTAGGAAAAAATAAAGCTTGAAAAATTTAAAGAAAATTGGCCTGTTCCTACTAGGCTTAGTAGGGCTGGTCGTCATTTGTGCTGGTATTTTTATAAACCATCTAAAGCCAAGTTACGATGGCGAAAAAGTATTAGGTAATTTGGGTGAGAATGTAACGGTTTATTACGATTCTTACGGAATACCACATATTTACGGAAAATCTGAAAGTGATGCTTTTAGAGCATTAGGTTTCGTGCATGCACAAGATCGACTTTGGCAAATGGAGCTTTTTCGTCGTATTGGTAGAGGAGGCTTATCTGAAGTGTTTGGTGAAGACTTGCTATCAACAGATCAGTTTTTTATCGCATTGGGTATCGATGAAAATTCAAAAAAAACAGTTGCTGATTTAGACTTAGAAAGTAAAGAAGTGCAACTTTCTCTGGCCTATTTAGATGGAATAAATCAATTTATTGCAACAGGCCCAAAACCAATAGAGTATTATCTTACCGGTTTAAAGAGAGAAAAATTTGTGCTTAGAGATATTTACAACACTATGGGTTATATGGCTTTTAGTTTTGCTATGGCACATAAAACCGATCCGTTACTTAGTACCATAAAGGCAAAATTAGGTACAGACTATCTTAGAGATTTAGAGATTGAGGTAGATACCAGCACGGTTACTATTAAACCCTACAAAACAGAATTAAAAGATAGTGTTGTAAATTCAATTACTGCTAACTTAGGCGCCATTTTAAAACCACTGTCAATTCCTTTATTCGAAGGTAGTAATAGTTGGGTAATTGCTCCAGAAAAAACAAAAAATGCTAAAGTAATTTTAGCGAATGATCCGCATATTGGTTTTGCTCAACCCGCGGTTTGGTATGAAGCTCATGTAAATGCACCTAATTATGAGCGATATGGCTATCATATAGCGGGCATCCCCTTTCCTCTTTTGGCTCATAATAGGGCAAATGCGTATGGTATTACGATGTTTGAAAATGATGATGTAGATTTTTATTACGAAGAAGAAAATCCAAAGAATACAAAAGAGTATAAGACTGCCGAGGGCTGGCAAGCTTATGAAGAGGTGACTAAAAAAATAAAAGTTAAAGATGCGGCTGCGGTTGATTTTAGTTACAAAAAAACCTTAAATGGCCCAGTTTTAAATAAAATTGCAGATCAAATTAAAGGTGACCGACCTATTAGTATGTCTTGGGCATATACAAAAGGAGAGAATAAAGCCATGAAAGCTATATTTGGGATGTGCCAATCTAGAAATTTAAAAGAGTTTGAAACCGCCATTTCACATATTCATGCACCTGGTTTAAATATGATGTACGGAGATTCTACAGGAAACATTGCTTGGTGGGCCGCCGCTAAATTGTATAAAATTCCTGCAGATGTAAACACTAAATTTGTTTTTGAACCAGGAGAGGGCTTAGGAGAAAATAAAATATTTCTTCCTTTTTCAGAGAATCCACATGCAATAAATCCACCTTGGAATTATGTGTATTCGGCAAACAATCAGCCAGATGCTATTTCTGGTGAAAAGTACCCCGGGTATTATTTACCCGAAAATAGAGCAAAAAGAATAGTAGCACTTTTAGAGGCTAAAGATGATTGGAGTAGAGAAGAGGTTGGTGAAATGATAAATGATGTAACCTCGTCGGTAAACCCATGTGTGATTAAAGATTTTGTAAAGCTGGTTGAAATTAAAGATTTAAGCGAAAAACAATCAAAAGTTTTGGATGCCGTAAATAGTTGGAGTGGAAATTATTCAACAGAAAGTATAGGTGCTACCATATACCACAAATGGATATATTTTTACCTTAAAAACACCTTTGAAGATGAATTAGGCCCCGAATTATTTAACCAGTTCTTGGCAACTCATCTACATAAGCGAATAATAGCACCCATGGCTTCAAAATCAAACTCCGTTTGGTTAGATAACGTTTTAACAGATGAAATTGTTGAAACACAAGCAGCCATTGTGCAAACTTCATTACTAGAAGCGATAGCAGATTTAGAAAAGCAACTTGGCTCTCAAATAGAAAAATGGTCTTGGGGTCGTATACATACCCTAGAACATGCGCATCCGTTTGGAAAAATTAAGATGCTTCGACCTTTTTTTAATGTAGGCCCGTTTGCTGTAAATGGCAGCCGAGAGGTAATTAATAATATGGCCTTTTCTTATGATGAAAGCGGAACATATAAGGTAAGCTCAGGACCTTCTACACGAAGAGTTATCGATTTTTCTGATATTGAAAACAGTATGAGTATTTTACCAACAGGGCAATCTGGTAACCCGTTTAGCAAACATTACAACGATCAAGCAGAAATGTTTATCAATGGTGGTTTTAGAAAAATGTTATTGAACAAAAGAGCTATTATTAAAACCGCAGAAACTAAAATGGTTTTTATAGTAGAGTAGCCATTACGCCCTAAGTGTATTAAAATTCGTTAGCATAGTACCAAAAGGGCGCTACTATTAGGCATAAATAGTTTTAAAAAAAGTTATTTGTAGATGATTTTTTATCATAATTTTGAAGTTTTAAAACTAGATGAAACCTTTTAGTTTTAATGATAATGCATGGCTAGTGTTATTTTTGTAAGCATAAATTTATGTAGTAGCACCCGTAATGCCATCTTTAGTATTTCACAAAACTTTTTATACCTTTGAAGATACATTGTTAATATTTTATTCATTTTAAATAGCCATACCTATGAAATTTACACAAAAAGCAAGCGCTATTATAGCCCTTATACTCCTTATCTCATGTGGCGGCAACGACGATCCACCCATACCCCCCCCAAGCCCCGAGAGCGGTGTTTTTAAACTCGTCATGACCGTAACCGACGGACATGAAAATTTTACTTATAGTGGTGCCGTTGTCTCCTTCCCTATTACCAATGTAACCTACGTCAATATTGGTGCACAAATAAGCACAGCGGACTTTGATTTTGAACCCGATGACACCGTACATACCTTTACGACTCGTGACGATGCCACCGGCATAGGCATTACTGTTGGAAGAAGTACAAGGGGTGTTTCCACCGATCAAAATTTCAGTTATAAGATTGATTTCTATTTTAATGAGGAGAAAGTACATACTTTCACGGATTCTGATACCACACGCGGGGCAACCCGATCTATCGGCTATACCCTTAGCGATGGTTTTTATGAGCTTACGCCAGATGGTAACTAAGCCATCTAGCCTAGCAACAGCAAAAAAGCATCGTCCATTACGATGCTTTTTTTTACTAGTTTTTCAAGGCCTAAAGGCTGGTGTGATCGCCTAGCTATTCGCTGCCGCCCCCCGCACGTATGCCCTCGCCAAATTCCACGCCAATCCGCTCAATATCTTGTTGCAAACGCTGTAAATGCGGCATGAAGCGATTAATTATACGATGGGTTTCATATAGCTATTTTAGCACAGATACATACATATTATTTTATGCGGCTCATTTTATGGGTGGCCCTAACGCAGTTTTAAATACCTTTTCAATTTTTTGTGGATTTATTTTTATTTATTAATAATTATGACAAAATAAATTAATATTTGACCGAATTTTAATACATATATAGCTTACTTTACCTACATTTAAAGGATAAGACTATAAAATGCTAACAAAAGTTTATGGTAGTGCTGTATTTGGCGTAGAAGCGCAAACAATTACTTGTGAAGTTAATGTAGACAAAGGTGTAGGCTATCATTTAGTTGGTTTACCAGACAATGCTATAAAAGAGAGTAATTATCGTATTGCAGCAGCTTTGTTAAATAACGGCTATAAGATACCTGGCAAAAAAATTACTATAAATTTGGCACCCGCCGATCTTAGAAAAGAGGGCTCTGCCTACGATTTAACTTTAGCGATCGGTATTCTTACAGCTTCAGGGCAAATTAAATCGGAGCATGTAGATAAGTTTATCATAATGGGCGAACTATCTTTAGATGGAAGTCTACAGCCTATTAAAGGCGCCTTGCCGATTGCAATAAAAGCCCAAGAAGAAGGATTTGAAGGATTTATTTTACCTTCTCAAAATGCAAATGAAGCTGCTATCGTTGGCAATTTAAAAGTATTTGGTGTTGATAATATTAGTGAAGTTATTGCTTATTTCGATGAAAATAAACCCCTAAAGCAGACTATAATCGATACACGCGCAGCGTTTTATGAAGGCTTAGATTTTCCTGAGTATGACTTTTCTGATGTTAAAGGGCAAGAGAGTATTAAACGTTGTATGGAGATTGCTGCTGCAGGCGGTCATAATGTAATTTTAATTGGTCCGCCTGGGGCAGGCAAAACAATGCTTGCAAAGCGGTTACCTTCTATTCTTCCCCCGATGACCCTACATGAGGCTTTAGAAACCACAAAAATTCACAGTGTAGTGGGTAAAACTAAAAATATGGGGCTTATGAGCCAACGACCTTTTCGAAGTCCACATCATACCATAAGCGATGTTGCTCTCGTAGGAGGAGGGTCTTACCCGCAGCCCGGTGAAATTTCACTATCTCATAATGGCGTTTTATTTTTAGATGAATTACCAGAGTTTAAAAGAGGCGTATTAGAAGTTTTACGTCAACCTCTTGAAGATAGAGAAGTTACTATTTCTCGTGCTCGTTTTACGGTAACCTATCCGAGTAGTTTTATGTTAATTGCTAGTATGAATCCGAGTCCTGGTGGTTATTTTAATGATCCGGATGCTCCTGTAACATCTTCACCCGCAGAAATGCAGCGTTATTTAAGCAAAATTTCTGGTCCCCTGTTAGATCGTATTGATATTCATATTGAAGTTACCCCAGTACCCTTTGATAAATTAAGTGAAGAACGTAAAGGTGAAGGCAGCGTAGAAATAAGGCAACGTGTTACACATGCACGAGAGCTGCAAACTGCACGTTTTAATGCCCTTGCGAATGTGCATTATAATGCCCAAATGAATACGAAACAGATACGCGAATTTTGCAAGCTAGATGAAGCTTCTAAAAATTTATTAAAGAACGCGATGGAGCGATTAAACCTTTCTGCTAGGGCTTATGACCGAATTTTAAAGGTTGCTAGAACTATTGCTGATTTAGAAAAATCAACCGTAATTAATGGAGACCATATTGCAGAAGCAATTCAATACCGCAGTTTAGATAGAGAAGGATGGTTGGGTTAAAGCGTAAAAAATAAATGCAGCGTTGTTGTTTGCATTTATTCCTATGAAAAAAAACTAGATTTTTTTGTAAGCTTTGCGCCATTACTGTTATATGCATGGCTGTTTTAACCAAGCATACTAAATATATCGCACTTTGGTAAAAAGGGTATGGTTTTTAAATGGCTAGCGCACTTACTAAAAACCATTTATTTATTATAAGGTTTTCTACCTACGATACACAAGCAGATATCCTTTGAATACCTTTTTATATATCTGCAATAAATAATAAATAAATAGCCCATAAAATGCAGAAAGCATAGTAAGAGTAAATCAGATAATCGTTTAATGACGTTTTTTTGTTCATTGGAATAGGTTTACTACTAAAACGATTATTTAGGTACGAGCTAAATTATTTCTCGAGCAAGGAAGCTTTTACTCGATAGCCTGCAGAATAACCGATAAGTGGTGTTTTTTCTTCTTTGAAAAGAAATCCTATTTTATTGTTACATCCTTAAAAACAGCACTTTAGCGAATTTTTAGGCTTGTTTTTTATGCGTTTTAGAGCATGGTCATCCCATTTAATCCGATGCTAAAAGTAGCATTTAATAAATGATCATTACGGGTTTAAATAATTGCTTAATTTTTACTTGGGTACGATACTATATAAGACAATAGCCAGCAGTTATAAGGTAATTATCACAAACCACAGTAAAACAGAATAGGTGCTAAAAAGGCTTATTATTAGAGCAATAAAAACTGTAAATAAGTAGGAAGCGTTTTTTTTGTACTAACAAGTGTATATTTATAAATAAAATGAATGTTTTAGCAGATTCTTAAAGTATAAAAATTTACCGTTTTTGTCGGTATCCAGGTACAGGGTACAGTTTAGTAGTAGTTTTTAGCGCACTTTATTTTAGCAGATTTTAATCTATGTTAAAGAAGAATAGTTACTTAATTACTTTAATGACATTTTAAGAATTTTTATCTCTTTTTATGGTGTCAGTTGCATTAAGCCCTAGTGTGCGCTGATGTTTATTTTAGTTTGCCAATCAATCTATAGTTGTGTCCATAAATAAGTATTTAAAATAGCACCCATAAATAAATGCCTTTTTACCATGGAAAAAGTATACAAATTTATAGTAGGGTAGCAGTGGTTTAAAAAAAGCAATTAGCGGTAAGTAGTCATTTTATTTGTTAACTGATTTGCGCTATTTTTGAACGTTTATTACAACGGCCTCACAACTTTTTAAATCAGAATTTAAAACAATATTTTTTGCAACTTTTCCATCAATAATTTCTATTGAAACGGTATTTGGAGGAAATTTACCTAAGTTATGAGCGTATAAAAATAGATCATTCGGTTTTGAAGGATTCAATTTTACCTCGTACACTTTTTTCTTATAATCTAACAGGTAGTTTGATACCACAGCTTCACCGTTTAAAAAAATAGAAACAACGTCACCATCTTTGCGTCCGTGATCCCATACGTTAATACTAATGTTTTCGCTTTCTACGTTTAAGACATCAACATATTTAATACTTCTACCCTCAAAGCTCGATCTTAGTGGTGGTGCTGTTTTTTTGGGCGAATCGCTTATTTCTTTTCCAATCTTATTTTTGGTGATTGGTGCTTTTTTAATAGTGAATAATGCGGTTGCATACTTTGCAATATTAAATTTATCTTCAGGAAATAATTCAATACCAATAACCCTGTAGTTGGTGCCAGCAGGTAAGCTTTTATCTAATTTAATGTGAGTTATATTCGTGTTTTTAAAAATACCTAAATCTTGAACAACCATATCATCCTTTGAAAGGTAAAATTGTATGGTTTTTTCTGAGTCCATATTCAGTGTAGACCATTCAAGCGCAACTTCATCAGGGGCAACCCAAATTGTATTGCTATTAGGAGATTTAATTTCAAGTGCTGTTTTAACTTGGTGCTGATCAAAATCATAAGCCGCAGTTTCTGAAGCATTTGCTTGTATGTAGCACGAATAAAAAAACAAAAATATTAATTTAACCATTGTTATTTTTTTTAAAACTTCCATAATATTACAGGTTATAAGTTATCTGCCCGTACTAGACTATACTAATTTAACGAAAATCAAATGGTCATATTGTAAGGTAATGCGTCGGTTACGAAAAACAAGAGGCAAAATAGTGTCGTATTTAAGGTATTTTTTATAAACATATGGCCTGTTTATTTCGAGCGTAAAATAAGTGCCATTATTTTGAGATAAAAAATAAACTAAGTTAATGTTAGGAGTGCTAAAAGTATTAAATATTAGTTTTTTTTGAAGTTGACACTAAAAAGCAGTTTCTATTTATTTTGCAGTAATTCTTCGGCCATCGCTATACTGCAGTCTACTTGTTTGCTTAAAGCCTGAATTTTGACATTTTCTTCAGCTATCCAAACGAGTTTTTGTTTCGATAGGGCTTTTTCTTTAAACATTTCATCTGCCGTAAAACGCTTTCCGAAATCTTGCATCCAATTCATCATAGATTGATTGCTTGATTTTAAATTTTGGATAACGGTTTGATATTTTTTTGCGTTTTTTGACGTGTTAGCGTAGGGCTTTAATTTAGTTGTGAGTTGCACTAGCTTTGGCATTTTTTCCATTATTAGGTCGTGCGTTTTAACAACCTTCTGCATTTGACTAGTTTTTTGACTGTAACTAGAAGCGGAGCTAAACAAAAGAATACAGAATAAAAGAAGTGAAGCTAATTTCATACTAATTTTTGTTTTTATACAAAGGTACTAGCTGTTATACTAGTACACAACCCGAGCTAGTTAGTTTAGCCGACAAAAGCACTACTTCTATAGATATTTTAAGATTTTTTTTTTAAAGTTGCAACTCGCCGTTATTGTGTTTATCTGGTTTTTGCGATTCTGTCATAAAAGTATCTTTTAAAATAAAGGCTAAAAATATAACAATACCTAAGGTGAGTAAATGTATGGCATAATCCCAATTAAGAAGCTGTAGTAAGCATCCAAAAATAACGCTGAGAGTGCCTATGACTAGTACGCAATTCCATAAGATTTGAGAGGTTGTATTTTTAACTCTTAGGTCATCGTCAAGAAAGTATGCAGTTCCTTCCATTACAAACCACATTAGAAAAGTAATCGCCACCAAGGTTAGGAAAAGCATGCTAAACGGAAATTCAAGAATTGTGAAAATACCATAAAGCGAAAAGAAAAATACTAGCGCTAATTTGGTACAATCTACAAAATGCTTGTTTTGTTTTTTTAAAAATCTAATGGGATATAAAATACCCGTAGTTAAAAAACCATAAAACATAATTTCTTTAGCATATGACAGTTCAAACATTTTAGCTAAAACGCCAAAAAGAATAACTATGATAGCAATTCTTAAAGGTGTGGTAAGTATTTTTTTAATTTTTGACATAATTGTTATTTAAACTTCTAAATTACTTTTATATAATTTTTAAGACCATCCATAATACCTATGATATTGAAAACGGTTTCTTTTAAATTATGCTTAATTAAAAAATGGGGAATTCGAATTGTGGTAAATCCATTTTTAAAAGAATGCATCACTTGTTCTAAATTATTCATGGCCTGCTCATGCGTTATTTGATCATATGCGGAATCAATTTCAATATTGAGTTTAACACGAGAAATAGCAATATCTATGGTTTTTTTTCCATCCCACCACTCAAGCATACCAGTTACTCCCTCTTTTTTGAGTCCGTAGTACAATTGAATAGCTTCTAAAGAAGTTCCGTTCTGAGCTATTAACCGCTCTATTCTTATCCTATGGTGATCACAAAGTTCGATTCCGAGGACGTCAATCGAATGCTTATGATCTAAATAACCAAGTTCTTGGTTACATTCTAAACATTTCATAGCGTAGGTAAATTAGGTTTGGGACTACTATAACAGAATCAAATTTTAAATATTATATAATATCGATGTAAAGCACTCGACTTTTTCTAAATACGCTGTTTTTAGATAAACCGTATCAATTTGCACCTAATTTTAGTTCATTTTAAAGCGATAAAATGTAAAATGTCTGTGATATCCTTATATATTTACAATAGCTAATTGATTACAGATGTTTAAAAAAATAGGTCCAGGAGTATTAGTTGCAGCCGCTTTTGTAGGTCCAGGAACCGTTACAGCTTGCACTATAGCAGGGGTGCAATTTGGATACAGCTTACTTTGGGCAATGCTACTTTCGGTAATTGCAACTATCGTTTTGCAAGAAATGTCAGCCCGTTTAGGTATTATTACGCAGCGAGGACTTGCAGATGTAATTAAATCAGAAATACAAAACCCAGTTGTAAAAAATATAGTTATTGCTATTATTTTAAGTGCGATAGTTGTTGGTAACGCTGCTTATGAAGCAGGTAATGTGGGGGGAGCAACCTTAGGACTAGAAGCAATATTTGGATCAGAATATGTTTTTATGTATCCAATGATTGTGGGTGCATGCGCCTTTATGCTTTTAAATATTGGAAATTATAAAATTTTAGAAAGAGTTTTAGTAACTCTAGTACTCATAATGAGTCTTTCATTTTTAGTAACAGCCATTATTACAAAACCCGATGTAATTGAAATTTTTAAAGGACTTTTAATACCTAAGGTGCCTAAAGATGGAATTTTAACCATAATTGCATTAGTAGGTACAACGGTAGTGCCTTATAATCTCTTTTTGCATGCCTCATTGGTTAGCGAAAAATGGAAATCTAAAGATGATTTGAAAGCCGTAAAAAGAGATACGTATATTTCTATCACCATAGGAGGTCTCGTATCTATGTCTATAATTATATCGGCAATTACAATTACATCAGAAGAAGTGAAAAACGTGATGGATTTGGCAAAAGGCCTACAGCCTTTATACGGTGCTGCAGCTAAATATTTTATGGGAATTGGCCTTTTTGCAGCAGGTATCACCTCTGCGATTACCGCGCCTTTAGCAGCTGCCTATGTGGTAAATAGCTGTTTTGGTTGGAACGCAAGTTTAAAGCAATTTAAATTTAAAGTTATTTGGATGCTTATTTTAGGACTAGGGGTGCTTTTTATGTCTTTAAATATAAAGCCAATAGAAGTTATAAGGTTTGCTCAAATTGCCAATGGTATATTATTACCAGTAATAGCTATCTTTTTACTTTGGGTGGTAAATAGAGCCGCAGTAATGGGAAGCCATAAAAACACTAAATTACAGAATGTAATCGGCGTAATAATTATTCTGTTAGCAATAGTACTAGGAGCAAAAAGTATTTTAAAGGTAACAGGTATTCTATAAAGTGAGAACTAGCGTAATAGACATAAATTGTGATGTTGGCGAAGGCATAGGTAATGAAGCTCAATTATTACCTTTAATTTCTTCATGCAATATTGCTTGCACCGGACACGCGGGCACCAAAGCAAGCATTAAAGAGGTGGCATTGTTGGCAAAGCAAACCGGTACTAAAATAGGGGCGCATCCATCGTATCCAGATAAAGATAATTTTGGTCGACTTTCTATTGAGATATCTAAAGAAGATTTAATTGCAAGTATTCAAGAGCAGCTTCGCATTTTTTGCGACGTAATCTCAAAAGAAAATTTGCAAATGCATCATATAAAGGCACATGGCGCTTTATACAATGATATTTGTAAAGATGCTGAGCTTGCTAAAACGTATTTAAAAGCAATTTTACCTTTTAAGAAAACTTCCTTTTTATACGTGCCTTATGCCTCCATAATAGAAAAAGAAGCTTTAAAGCAGGGTTTTTCTATAAAAAGAGAGGCTTTTGCAGATAGAAATTACAATGCAGACCTTTCTTTAGTTTCACGAAAACAAGCGAATGCCTTAATAATGGAGCCAAAGAGCGTGTTTAAACATGTAGTGTCAATGGTTAAAAGTAAAGAGCTTTCCAGTATTGACGGAGCTATTATTGCGATACAAGCAGATACATTTTGCATACATGGAGATACTAAAACAGCAATAGAAATATTAATGTATCTTTCTAAGAATTTGATAAAGCAAAATATAGCAATTGCAAATGAGTAAATATTCACTTTCTATTAGACCTTTTGGCGTACATGCGATTTTAATAGAATGGCCTAATAAGGTTGAAGAAGAAATTTTAGACGATATTCTTCAGTTTAATTTTTATTTGAAATCGAATTGCTTAAACGTTGCCAAGTGGGAAATTGTACCCGCCTACAATTCGCTAACTTTAATACTTAAAGAGAAGCCAATTAATTTTAATAAATTAAAGAATAAATTATTAGAATGGTATTCAGTTGCCATTAAAGTTACATCAGAACCTAAATATTTGTGGAGATTACCCGTTTGTTATAGTTTAGAATATGGTATTGATTTAGAAGAAGTTAGCGACAAACTTCAAATGTCTGTTTCTGATTTAATTCACTTGCATACAAGTCATCAATATACGGTTTACGGTATCGGATTTTTACCTGGGTTTATGTATTTAGGCGGATTGCCTAAGCGGTTAGAGGTGGCACGCAAGGCAACGCCAAGGTTAAAAGTAAATAAAGGTGCAGTAGGGCTGGCGGGCAAACAAACTGGTATATACCCACAAGAATCGCCTGGAGGATGGAATATTATCGGTAATTGTCCGGTTTCAATGTTTAATGCTCAAAAGCAAGATCCATGTTTTGTCAGAGTAGGCGACAAAGTGCAATTTTATGAGATAGCCCAAAGCGAGTATGATTTGCGTACGATTGAAAGTGAAGTAGGTATCTATAAACATGAAAAAATACTGTTAGATGCTTAAAGTGTTAAAATCGGGTTTTTACACCACAGTTCAAGATCAAGGTCGTTTAGGCTACCTAAATAAAGGAGTTCCAGTTTCTGGTTTTATGGATTCTTTTTCAGCATCGAAACTAAACTTACTTTTAGATAATGACCCAAACGCTGCAGTAATAGAGGTAACCATGACAGGGCCAACGCTCGAGTTTGAAGCCGATACCTATATTTGCTTTGGAGGCGCAGAATTTTCAATCACTTTAAACAACAAACCTCTTCAAAATTTTAAAGTATATAAAATTCAAAAAGGTGATATATTGTCTTACGGCCGTTTACTAAAGGGTTTTAGAAATTACCTTGCGATTAAAAAAGGCTTTAATTCACCAAAAGTTTTAGGCAGTCGCTCGTGGTATTTTCCGCTAACCAGTCAAAGTCACTTTAAAGATCAAGCGTATGTAAACTATGAAGCTTGTTCAAGTTATAACCCTAAAATATCAGAATGGCATATAGATTCTTTTATTGATGAAACCATTTTAGAAGTAACAAGGGGTCCAGAATTTGAGTTTTTTAATCCCAAAGACCTAGAACGTTTATTTACGCAAGAATTTTCTATTGCCAAAGACTACAATCGCATGGCTTATCAAATAGAACAAAAAATAAATGGTCATAAAATAAGTATGTTAACGTCAGCTACCTTGCCTGGTACAGTACAACTAACTCCTTCGGGTAAGTTAATTATTTTAATGAAAGATGGTCAAACTACAGGTGGCTATCCACGTTTATTGCAACTTTCCGATAAAGCCATATCTATCTTAGCGCAAAAAAAGTATGGTGATTTTGTATCCTTCAAATTGAGTTAGAAATACATCTAGCCAAGATTTTTTAGATAATAAAAGTGTCAATACATCGATAGTGATATTCGATGAGGGGTAACGTGTAGCGTTTTTTGGAGTGAATTATGGTGCGATTATCGAATAATATATAGGTCTAGAGTACCCCTACATAGCCTATTCTATATTTGTAAGGTAATTCGTACTAGATAAAATAAAAATAGTATTCACCCAAAATTTCTTCATATGCTAAAAAAACTACACAAAACATTACCAATTAAAACTAGTTCTGAAAGACAGAATGGTAGCTTGTTTATATTTTTGCTATTATTTTTGCTGCAGTTTGGCTTATTTTCAAATATTAAGGCTTCAAATTTAACAGAAAAAGATACTATCACCTTTGTTACTGCGGCGAATAGTCATAAGCAACCATTAAAAATCGTAGACGCTATTAGCCCTATTACCAATTGCTCGCTTACGGTTGATGTTACCGAAGATGTGGATATTTGTAACGAAGAGCTTGTACAAATATCTGCTGAAGCTAAAAGTGCTTCTCGATGCCCTGGCGGATGCGTATATCCGATAGAAAGGGTTGCCAGATGTACTAATAGTAACAATTTATCAGATATTTGGTTGCCAAACACAGGAAGTCAAAATCCAGGTTTTATAACAAGCAGTTCAGAGTTTAAAACTTTTGATGATGGTACAGCCACATATAACGCAATAGCATCTAATGGAGATGATTCTATAGAGGTAAGTATAACTTTTTCAGGTCATACAACTTCGGCGCCTGCTGGTAGTCCAAAACTTAACGATTGTGAAACCTATGATACTTCTGAATGGGAATATTGGACTAACACGACAGGTACAATACAGACAGAAAAACACGGTACATTTTTTGTCTCGCGTGCCGGTCCTTCGATGCAAATTGGAAATGGGGCAGATGTTACTAGAACTGGTTTTGGCGCCTCGGGGTGGTTAACAGTAACTGGTGGTGATGGTTTTTATACACAAGGCGATGTAAATATTAAATTAGGCCCTTGTGATTCTTTTGAGCCAGTAACTGCAGTTAGTTATGTATGGACAACTACGGATGGTACTATTGTGGGTAATGCAAATCAGCAAACAATTACGGTAAGCGCATCTGGTTCGTATACAGTTGCGGTTTCTGATTGTAAGTCTTGTATTGCAACAAATAGCGTAACAGTGAATATTGCTTCAACGCAAGCATATTCGCTTCAAGGAGGTGCAAATTTTTGTATTGATGGGGTTGCCGATTATTTAACAAATGAAACTATTAGTACTTCGGGCACTATTTCTGGTGCGAATAACACTTTTGTGGTTACAGATTCTGAGGGATTAATATTGGCATTACCCGCAACATTAGATGATGTAAAAGAAATTAATTTTGAGGAATCTGGATCTGGAACTTTCTTCGTGTATAACGTATCCTACGAAGACGGACTAGAAGGTGCTGTGATAAGTGAATATATTCATGATTTAGAAGGCTGTTTTAGTCTTTCTGATCCAATTGAAGTAAAGAAGTTTGATCCCCCAACCGCTAATGCCGGATCAAATGTTAGTATTTGTTTAGGTGAAGAAGTGGTCTTAACTGCGGCAGGCGGTACATCTTATCTATGGAGTACAGGAGAAGTAACTTCATCAATTACAGTAGCTCCACAAACAACCACTACTTATAGTGTTACTGTTACTTCCGCAGCAGGTTGTCAAGCAAGCGATGAGGTAGTGGTAAGCATTACAGAAAAGGTTGTTATCGGAGATTTTGTTTGGTTAGATGAAAATAAAAATGGAATTCAAGACGACGGAAATAATGGAATTAATGACATAACGGTAACGTTATATTCTTGTAGCGGAGCTGAAATAGCTTCTACAGTTACTGCTAATAATGCGACAGGTGAGCCAGGAGCTTATAGTTTTAAAGTTTGTCCTAATTCTGGAGACTACTATATTATTTTTAGTAATCATTCAAGTGAATTAGAATTTACAACAACTAATTCTGGAGACGACAGCTTAGATTCTGATGCAAATGATAGCGGTAGAACACAATGTTTTAGTGTGGAAGATAACGATATTTTAACCATAGATGCGGGTCTAATTAAAACTTGTGTTATTGAAGTTGATGCTGGTGAGACTACCGATATCTGTCCTGGTGAGACACTTGAAATTTCGGCTACTATAACCAATGACAATGTAGCGTGTAGTGGTAGTTGTGTTTATCCTATTAAAACACAAGACAGATGTTATGGGCCAGGTGGTGATTTTGAGATATTTCTAATGTCTAGCGGAATATTTAGCACTTTTAAATTTACTGCTTCGCAGCAAAAATTTGAGAGACTTTCAGATGGATCACTAAAATATACTGCAACCGCAAGTAATGGTATCGATGTTATTGAATTTGATGCATTATTAACGGGTTATACTACGGTTGCACCGGTAAACAGCCCTAAGGAGAACTCATGTCAACAATATGATACTTCAGAATGGGAGTACTGGACAACTTGGTCGGGTACAATAAGTTCAAGAGATCACGGTGTTTTTAATTTATCTGTTAAAGGAGCATCCTTTCAGATGGGTGTTGGGGCAGATGTTGTGAGAACAGGATTTGGAGCATCAGGCTGGTTTTATCTTGAAGGTGGTGATGGATATTATACCGAAGGTGATTTAAACGTAGTGCTAGATGACTGTGTTGAAGAAGGGGTAATCTTTAAGTGGACAACAGAAGATGGTAACATCATTGGTGATTCACGTCTAAAGAAAATCCAAGTAGATCAACCAGGTACATATCAAGTTGAAGTTACTAATTGTAAGGATTGTAAAGCAGTAGATACAGTAAAAGTCGTAAGAGGCAGCTGTGGTACAGGTTCTAAGAAAGCAAAAGTTATAATGTCTTCAATTTATCCTATTCCAGTAAAATCTGGTGGAACTTTAACTATTGTTTTTGATAAAAAGAACAATGCAAATGAAGAAGATGAATTAAGGGCTATTCCGCTAAGTGGTTTTATAAAGGGCGAGCACCAAGATGAGGATTTAAACGTGGTACTTTACAATATGTTAGGTCAGGTTATCATAAGTCCTAAGACGTTTAAGATTACAAATGGTAAAGCCAAGGTTTTCTTAAAGTTAGATCATATACCTGAAGGTGAATATATTTTAAGAGCTCAATCAGCAAATTGGTCTGATGCCAAGCAAATAATTATAGATTAATTTGAATAAGTGAATAAAAAAGCTGCAACCTTGCTGGGTTGCAGCTTTTTTTGTAGGTTTGAAGTAATGAAAAGCAACGCTATTTTAATCTATGTCATTCGTAATCGCTCTTGTTAGTGACGATATAGATTTTAATAGATTCAAAAGCCTGTATCAGATAAAATGATACAGGCTTTTTTTATAAATAAAGAACGTCTTTTAAAAGGGGATTTAAAATGAAAAAGTACTTAAAAATACACCCAAAAATAGTATTAAAATGTATGATGAATATGGTATGAGATTAATGTATATATTATTGACATTTAACACTTTAAGTTCTTTGCGATAAAATTGACTTTATACCCTTATGATTTGTTTAAAAATCGGATGATTTGAAACTTTTATATTTGTTAAACCAAACCTTAGAAGAATAAGGTAAATACTAGAATGATAGAAATGGAATTAAATAAATACAGTAAAAATGTAACGCAAGATCCTACACAACCGGCGGCTCAGGCAATGCTTTATGCAATTGGTTTTTCTGATGAAGATTTTAAAAAGCCATTAGTAGGTATTGCGAGTACCGGCTACGAAGGAAATCCTTGTAACATGCATTTAAACGATTTAGCCAAGATTGTAAAAGAAGGGGTAAATTCGAAAGAAACTGTGGGTCTAATTTTTAATACCATTGGTGTTAGTGACGGTATTTCAATGGGTACACCCGGAATGCGATTTTCGTTACCATCGAGAGATATTATTGCAGATTCTATGGAGACCGTAGTTCAAGGTATGTCATACGACGCACTAGTTACCGTTGTAGGATGCGATAAAAATATGCCAGGAGCATTAATGGCTATGCTACGACTCAATAGGCCTTCAATTTTAGTCTATGGAGGAACAATAGCTTCTGGATGTCATAATAACAAGAAATTAGATATTGTTTCTGCTTTTGAAGCATGGGGAGAGAAAGTAGCAGGAACAATGGAGGATTCTGAGTTTAAAAGCATCATTAAAAAATCAGTTCCAGGTGCTGGCGCATGTGGTGGAATGTACACGGCAAATACTATGGCTTCTGCTATAGAAGCATTAGGCATGTCAATGCCTTACAACTCATCTAATCCTGCCATTAGCGCGAACAAAGAAGAAGAATGTTTAGCTGCGGGCAAGCAAATGAGAATATTAATTGAAAAAGATATTAAACCCTTAGATATTGTTACTAGAAAATCATTAGAAAATGCAATTCGTTTGGTAACCATAATGGGTGGTTCGACCAATGCTGTACTGCACTTTTTAGCAATAGCCCGAGCTGCAGATATTGAATTTACATTACAAGATTTTCAACATATAAGCGATACCACACCCTTTATCGCAGATTTAAAGCCAAGCGGTAAATATCTAATGGAAGATGTTCATCGTGTGGGTGGTATACCTGCAGTATTAAAGTATTTGTTAAAGCATGGTTTATTGCATGGAGATTGTTTAACAGTTACAGGTAAAACTTTAGCAGAGAACCTAGAAAATGTGCCTGATCTTCAAGAAGGACAAGACGTAATTATGCCTTTAGATAAACCCATAAAGGCAACAGGTCATTTAAGGATGCTTTACGGTAATTTAGCCGAGAATGGTTCGGTAGCAAAAATAACAGGCAAAGAAGGTTTGTTATTTAAAGGCACTGCGAAAGTTTTTAATAGTGAATACGAGGCGAATGAAGGAATAAAATCGGGCTTAGTTAAAAAAGGTAATGTTGTGGTTATTCGTTATGAAGGTCCTAAAGGAGGTCCTGGAATGCCAGAAATGCTTAAGCCTACTGCAGCCATTATGGGAGCGGGTTTAGGTAAAGAAGTAGCTTTAATTACAGATGGTCGGTTCTCCGGAGGAACACATGGCTTTGTGGTAGGGCATATTTCACCAGAAGCACAAGATGGTGGAACCATTGCCTTGGTCGAAGATGGTGATATTATTTCCATTGACGCAGAAACGAATGCGATAAATGTAAACGTGTCTAAAGAAGAATTAGCGAAACGAAGGCGCGCATGGGTACAGCCAGAATTAAAGTTTAAAAAAGGGGTTTTGTATAAGTACGCACGCTCAGTTTCTTCCGCGTCACAAGGTTGCGTAACTGATGAATTTTAAAAAGTGAAGAATATTCGGTGTTGAATGAATGCATGAGATCATGTATTTGAACTAGAGTTTTATTATGGAAACAGTAAAGGAGAAACAAACAAAAACAAAATCCACAATTAAAGTGAGTGGTGCAGAGGCAATAATTCATTGTCTTGTAGCTGAAGGTGTAGATTTATTATTTGGATATCCTGGCGGGGCTATCATGCCAGTATATGACGAACTTTATAAACATCAAGATAAATTAACACATATTTTAACACGGCATGAGCAAGGTGCTACGCATGCAGCACAAGGCTATGCTAGAGTTTCTGGCAGGGTAGGCGTAGCAATGGCTACCTCAGGTCCAGGAGCTACAAACTTAGTTACAGGTTTGGCGGATGCTCAAATAGATTCTACGCCAATGGTATGCATTACAGGTCAAGTTACAAGACATTTACTTGGTTCTGATGCTTTTCAAGAAACTGATATTATTGGAATTTCAACAC
Organism: uncultured Flavobacteriaceae bacterium; assembly: GCA_947486785.1. GTDB lineage: Bacteria > Bacteroidota > Bacteroidia > Flavobacteriales > Flavobacteriaceae > Maribacter_C. The sequence goes on from CANKUU010000009.1 coordinate 50,552, forward strand.
CTGTTACCAAATGGAACTATCAAATAACTGATGCCTCAGAAATACCTTCAGTTTTTGCAAAAGCATTTTACATAGCCAAATCTGGTCGTCCGGGTCCGGTTTTAATTGATATCACTAAAAACGCACAATTTGATGAATTCGATTTTTCTTATAAAAAATGCAAAGGTGTTCGTAGTTACATTCCTACGCCCAAGCCAAACATAGGATCAATTACTGCTGCAGCTGAATTGATTAATAATGCCAAGAAGCCAATGATCGTTTGGGGGCAAGGTGTTATTCTAGGACATGCAGAAGAAGAACTAAAAGCAGTTATCGATAAGGCTGGCGTACCTGCAGCATGGACCATCATGGGTGAATCGGCAATACCAACAAGTCACCCTTTAAATGTGGGTATGGTGGGTATGCATGGTAATTATGGACCAAATGTATTAACCAATGAATGTGATGTATTGATTGCAGTGGGTATGCGTTTTGATGATAGGGTTACCGGCAGCTTAGATACCTATGCGAAGCAAGCAAAAGTTATTCATTTTGAAATTGATCCAGCAGAAATTAATAAAAATGTGAAAGTGGATGTTGCAGTTTTAGGAGATTCTAAAGAAACCTTAGGCCTTTTACTGCCTTTGTTAAAGCAAAATAAGCACGATAGTTGGCATAATGAGTTCAAGAAAAAGTACCAGATTGAATTTGATACCGTAATAAAAAACGATATCCATCCAACAAAAGAAGGATTAACGATGGGTGAGGTATTAGAGCAAATTAATATTGCATCAGGTCAAAATGCCGTAATGGTGTCAGATGTAGGTCAGCATCAAATGTTTACGTGCAGGTATGCGAGATTTAAACAGTCAAAAAGTAATATCACATCTGGAGGTTTAGGTACAATGGGCTTCGCATTACCAGCGGCTATTGGTGCTAAAATGGGTGCTATGGATAGGGAAGTTATTGCTATAATCGGTGACGGGGGCTTTCAGATGACCATTCAAGAACTAGGAGTAATTTTTCAACACAACGTTCCGGTAAAAATTGTGGTTTTAAACAACGATCATTTGGGTATGGTTAGGCAATGGCAAGAATTATTTTTTGATAAGCGCTACGCCTCAACAGTTATGGTGAACCCCAATTTTGTTAAAATTGCCGAAGGATATAGTATTGAGTCCAAAAGCGTAAGTAAGCGTGAAGACTTAAAAGCAGCAATTAAAGAGATGATAGCGTCAGATAAACCCTATTTTTTAGAAGTAAAGGTAGAACAAGAAGACAATGTATTTCCGATGATACCGTCAGGTGCTTCGGTATCTGAGGTGAGATTGAAATAATAAAAATAACATTTCTTTAAACTAATTTTAGTGAAACCCATGAACGACGCTGTTATACATGACATGCCAGCCATTTACGAAGATATGGTACGTAAATCTTTAGAGATAGGGTTTACAATGCAATCAGATAGCTATGTGGGTACCCTGTTAAAAACCCTTTTAAGTTCAAAACCTGGGGCTCATGTTTTAGAACTAGGAACTGGTATTGGTTTGTCGCTTTCGTGGATGATTGAAGGTTTAGATGAGAATTCGAAGCTTATTACCATTGATAATGATCAAGAATTAATAACAATAGTAAAACAGTATTTTGACCGAGATGAAAGAATTCAAATTTTATGCGAGGATGCTTCTACTTGGATAAAAAACTATAACGATGCCAAATTTGATCTTGTTTTTGCTGATGCATGGCCAGGCAAGTATAGCGAAATTGATGAAGTTTTAAACTTAATTAAAGTGGGTGGGTTTTATGTGATAGATGATATGAACGAGCAGCCAAATTGGCCAGAAGGTCATGCGAAGAATGTTGAGGATTTAATAGCATATTTAGAAAATAGAGAGGATTTAATTCTAACAAAAATGAATTGGTCAACTGGGATAATTTTAGCAGTTAAAAAATAATTTGAAATAGCAAACAAAACAAAGAATACGAATAATAGCATATAGATAATTAGTTATGGAAAAACAATGGTTTACCATATCAGTTTATTCCGAGAATAATGTCGGGTTACTGAATAGAATATCAGGAATATTCTTAAAGCGTCATATTAACATAGAGAGTTTAAATGTTTCAAAATCAGAAATTGACGATGTTTCAAAATTCACTATTGTTGTGTATACTACAGAGAAATGGGTACACAATATTGTAGGTCAAATGGAGAAGCAAATAGAGGTTATAAAAGCATTTTATCATATTGATGAAGAGACCATTTATCAAGAATCTGCCCTTTTTAAAATTAATTCAGCATTACTTTTTGATGAAAGGCAAATACAGAATATAATAAAAGAAAGCAATTCTCAAATTGTAACTGTTTCCAGAGATTTTTTTGTGCTTGCAAAATCAGGACGTAGAGAAGAAATTAATGAAATGCATGACCTTTTAAAGCCATTTGGCATTATGCAATTCGTACGTTCGGGGCGTATTTCTGTCTCAAAAGATGTGATGAAAATATCTGAAATGCTCAACGAATTTCAACCAAATTAATAGCATATAAGCGCCTAATTGGTGCTTTTTTAAAGGGAAAACAAAAATTTCAATATTATTTTTTTGTAAAACAGAAACTAAATTTAAATACGTAGTACATGGCAAATTATTTTAATACACTATCATTAAGAGATAAATTAACACAATTAGGCAAATGCAGATTTATGGAATCTGCGGAATTCTCTGACGGTGTATCAGCTTTGAAAGGAAAAAAAATTGTAATAGTGGGTTGCGGTGCACAGGGTCTAAATCAAGGTTTAAATATGAGAGATTCTGGTTTAGATATTTCTTACACCTTGCGAGAAGCAGCAATAAAAGAGCAAAGGCAGTCTTTTAAGAACGCTACAGAAAATAGTTTTGTCGTTGGTTCCTATGAAGAATTGATTCCTTCAGCAGACCTTGTTGTAAATTTAACACCAGACAAACAGCATACAGCCGTAGTAAGCGCAATAATGCCTTTAATGAAAAAGGGCGCTACCTTGTCTTATTCTCACGGATTTAATATTGTGGAAGAAGGAATGCAAATACGCGAAGATTTAACCGTAATTATGGTAGCTCCAAAATGCCCAGGTTCTGAGGTAAGAGAGGAGTACAAAAGGGGATTTGGAGTACCTACCTTAATCGCTGTGCATCCAGATAATGACCCAGAAGGAAAAGGATTAGAGCAAGCAAAAGCCTATGCTGTAGCTACAGGAGGGCATAGAGCTGGGGTTTTAATGTCTTCATTTGTAGCAGAGGTGAAATCAGATTTAATGGGAGAACAAACTATTCTTTGTGGTCTTTTACAGACGGGTAGTATTTTGTGTTTTGATAAAATGATAGCAAAAGGTATTGATGCTGGCTATGCTTCTAAGTTGATTCAATTTGGTTGGGAAACGATTACTGAAGGAATGAAATACGGCGGTATAACGAACATGATGGATCGTCTTTCAAATCCAGCAAAAATTAAGGCTTTTGATTTATCTGAAGAACTTAAAGATATAATGCGACCCTTATTTCATAAACATATGGATGATATTATGACAGGTCATTTCTCAAAAACAATGATGGAAGATTGGGCAAATGATGATAAAAATCTTTTGACTTGGAGGGCTGCAACTGGCGAAACAGCATTTGAAAAAACACCAGCAGGAGATCAAGAAATTAGCGAGCAAGAATTTTATGATAATGGGGTGCTAATGGTTGCTATGGTGAGAGCAGGAGTAGAGCTGGCTTTTGAATCTATGACAGACTCAGGTATTATTGCAGAATCTGCCTACTACGAATCGTTACATGAAACGCCGCTAATTGCTAATACCATCGCTAGAAAAAAATTATTTGAAATGAACCGTGTAATTTCTGATACCGCAGAATATGGTTGTTATTTGTTTGATCATGCTTGTAAACCTTTATTAAAAGATTTTATGAAAAACATAGATACAGACGTCATTGGTAGGTCTTATCATGATAATAATGGTGTGGATAATGCAAAACTTATAAAGGTTAACAAAGCGCTAAGAGAGCATCCAGTAGAAATTGTAGGAGCTAGATTGCGAGAATCTATGACCGCCATGAAGCCTATTATTTAAAGAAATAGCAGCTTTTTTTAAGGAGTATTTTATCAAAATATAATTTGTACTAAGTACTTTTTAAATAGAATCAAATGTGTAAACAAACGATTAGATGCGCTATGTGCAGTAAATAATTCTGGCCACGTTACTTATTTTGCATAAATAGCCGAATAAATGCGTTACCTGATTTTTAAATTAACAATAAAATAGGGTAATTGTAAGTTAATATACTAGCAATTCATAAATCTTAATAGAATTATAATATATTATACGCGTGGGCAGATTTAAAATTTTAGGATTAGGTACTCTTTTAGTTATAGGCTTTATTATGGTAAATGCTATGAGCTTGCCCAATGAAACCGCATTACCTGTTAAGGTAAATTCAATTATTGAAGAATCTAAATCAAATCCAAAAGTTAGTAAGGAGGATATTGCCCTTTACAAATTACGTCAACAAAATTTACACAAAGCGTTAAAAATTTATTTTGAAAATGCGATCAAAGTTGGAGATATTGTTGGTGCAGGAGTAAGCATCGTTCATAAAGACTCCATAGTAATTTCAGAAGGATTTGGAAAGAGAAAAGCACAAGGAGAATTAGAAGTTGACGGTGAAACTGTATTTCGATTAGGTTCTCTTTCAAAGGGATTTGCGGGAGTTTTAGCTGCTAGTTTTCAATCAGAAGGTAAGTTTGATTTCGAGGACAAAGTCACCGATTACATTCCTGAATTCCAATTTGGTGATAGAGAAAATACAGATAAAATAAAAGTTAAGCATATCTTGTCGCATAGTACTGGAGCTCCATATCATAGTTTTACCAATTTGATAGAAGCGGGGTTACCGATAGCTGAGATTGCCAAAAAATTTAAAGAAGTTACTCCTCAAAGTGAACCAGGAAAGCAGTATAGTTACCAAAATGCAATGTTTGCTTTAAGCCAAGAGGTTTTATTAAAGGCGACCGGTCAAGAAATGAAAACGGCACTACAGACTCGATTTTTTAGGCCTTTAGGCATGTCGCATATTTCTATGGACCACCAAACGTTGTTAAATGAAAATAATGTCGCGTTACCTCATGTTAAAAGAAGAAACGGTTGGAAAAGTATCTCTTTAAGAGACAAATACTATAACGCCGTTGCAGCTGGAGGAATAAACGCAAGCGCTTTAGATATGGCTAAATGGATGCGCTTCTTATTAGGTAATAATCCAGAGGTTTTGTCAAAAGCAACAATTCAAAAAGTATTTAAGCCAGTTATATCCATTGATAATAACAATAAATATTACCAAAGATGGTCTGGATATTTAAACTCATATTATGGGTTTGGTTGGAGAATTCATAACTATAAAGAAAGTCCGAAGTCTAAAGCGAAAACCATGTGGCACCACGGGGGTAGCGTCAACAGTTATAGAAACGAAGTTGCACTTTTTCCAGAATCTAATATGGGTGTATGCGTATTATTAAATTCAAACTCTAGAATTGCAAAAAGGGTAATTCCTGATTTGTATGATATTATCTGGAAAACCTACCATACAACATATTAAAATCGTATTTAAATAGTTGTCTTTAGATTACATTTAAAAGTCTCTTTGCTTTTCGTCGTTAGTTATAATAGCTTTGTGCCATTCAAAAGCACCTTAGCGTATGGCTCAATATTGGTTTGTGGTACTCTTATTTTTTACGTTTCAAGCTAATTATTCTAAAGAAACCGCTATTCTACAGAATATGGATAGCCTTACAGAAGCTTCATATGCACGTATGTTAGCTCGGCAATCAAGAGCGAAGAACGCGTATGCGATAGCCGAAAAAGAAAAACAGTATCAAGCGCCAAAGCCAAAGATAATGAAACAGCAAAAGAGGTATTGGCTGTTTATTGTTTTAATTGGTGCTGTAATACTAGTTTTATACTTCAGAAGATCAAGAATACAATAACAGCAAAGATTTAGTGTAGGAATTTTTTAATCGAATTTTAGTATTAAAAAATGATTGTAATATCAGCGTATTTTATACTTGGGTGCTTAATTACTTCGTAAAAAAGGTGTCTAGTGGCTTTAAAACTAAAAAGGTGTAAAAAATTAAATTCTAATGCATAAAAAGGTGCTTTAAATAGATACTTCATGAGTGTTTTAATCCATTGATTTTTAGTTGTTTAATTCTAAAGTTTAGATAAAAAAACCTCAGTCAAATCAAGTTTCAACTCTATAGTAATGCAAAAAGGTCTTTCATAAACATAAAAAATGCCCCAAAACCGAGGCATTTTTAATCAATCCTTTTTCTAAAAATTGGCTTACTCTTGCAGTACCTAAATGGTAAAAGAGCCTTTAATTATGTTATAAGTTTTTGGCCAGCCAGTCACCAACCTCACTAGTTTTGTATGCTTTTTCACCTTCGGCTAAATCTTCTGTAACAATACTCTCTGCCAAAGATTTGTTTACTACATCTCTAATAGCTTGTGCTTCTTCTTTAAGCTTAAAGTCTTCAAATAGCATAGCAGCGGAAAGAACGGTAGCTAACGGATTTGCAATATCTTTTCCGGCAGCCTGTGGGTATGAGCCATGTATGGGTTCGTATAAAGATACTTTACTACCAACAGAAGCAGAAGGCATTAAACCCATTGAGCCCGAAATTACAGACGCCTCGTCCGTTAAGATATCACCAAATAGATTGGCGGTTATCATTACATCATAAGTACTCGGCCATTGCACTAAACGCATTGCAACAGCATCTACAAATTCGTAACTAACATCAACCTCAGGATAATCTTTTTCCATTGCCTGAACAGTTTCGCGCCAAAGCCTTGATGATTCTAACACATTTGCTTTATCAACACAACAGAGACGCTTAGATCGGCTCATGGCCATTTCAAAGCCTTTTTTAGCCAAACGTTGTATTTCTGGTCGGGTATAGGTCATCGTATCAAAAGCGGTATTACCACTATCTTTTCTTCCTCTTTCTCCAAAATAAACACCACCTGTTAATTCTCTGAGAATAATTAAATCTGTTCCTTCAATACGCTCTCTTTTTAGTGGAGATTTATCAATTAAAGACGGAAATGTGAATGTTGGACGTACATTGGCAAATAAACCTAATTTTTGGCGCATTTTAAGTAAACCTTGCTCTGGTCGTACTTTTGCAGAAGGGTCATTATCAAACTTAGGATCACCAATAGCACCAAATAAAACCGCATCTGAATTTGCACAAATTTCATGTGTGCTATCTGGATAAGGCTCTCCTAATTCATCAATGGCTGCTGCACCTGTAAGGGCAGGTTGCCAATTAATTTCATGATTAAATTTTTTTGCTACCGCGTTACTAACTTTTACCGCTTGATTGATTACTTCTGGTCCTATGCCGTCACCGGCTAATAAAGCAATATTTAATTTCATATGTTTAACTCTTTTTCAATTAGGGTTTTGCAGTTTACGTAAATCGTTCTTCTGCTAAGATAATTTTAGTTTATACTTCTTTTAATTTTTTAAGGGTAAGCTACTAACAGGTTTATCTATTTATTGGTTTACAAATATTGTTCTTTAATTTAGCTGTTTAATAAGCTAGTTTAGATCATATTCAACATTTTTTCAGTCGCTTTGATGGCACTAACAGTTTGATCAGAATCTAAACCTCTTGAGCTAAATTCTTTTCCTTCAGCTTCCCAAGTTATAATTGTTTCGCAGAGTGCATCTGAATTACTACCGGGAGGAATACGAACTGCATAATCTACTAGGGTGGGTAATTCTTCTTTGCGCGATTTGTATATTTTTCGTAGCGCATTGATAAAAGCATCATACTGACCATCTCCTGAAGCGTTCTCTTCATATGATACCCCATTTATCTCTAAAGATAGGGTAGTAGATGGTTGTAGGCCTTTTGCGTGGGTTAAAACATAAGATTTAACAAAAACCTTTTGATGGTAGTCTGTATCTAATACATCAGAAATAATATAGGGTAAATCTTCTTTTGTAACCCGTTCTTTTTTATCGCCTAATTCTATTATTCGCTGAGTAACTTTTTTTAATTCATCGTCTTTTAAAGTGAGACCTAGCTCCTGTAGATTCTTTTGAATGTTTGCCTTTCCTGACATTTTACCTAATGCATATTTACGCTTTCTTCCGAAACGTTCAGGCATTAAATTGCTAAAGTATAAGTTGTTTTTGTTGTCTCCATCAGCATGAATACCAGCAGTTTGTGTAAATACACTATCGCCAACAATTGGCTTATTAGAAGGTATGCCAACTCCGGTAAAAGCAGAAACCATCTTACTAACTTTAAATAGCGCTTTTTCGTTTACATTATTACTAATGTTTGGTAAAAAATCATTTAATACCGCTATGGCACTCGCCATTGGTGCATTACCAGCACGTTCACCCATTCCGTTCACCGTTAAGTGTAAACCATGGCATCCAGCTTTTACGGCCTCCATAATGTTAGCAACTCCTAAATCATAGTCGTTATGACCATGAAAATCAAAATGGAGTTTAGGGTATTTGCTTACAATTTCTGAGATAAAATTATACGTTTCTTCATAGGTAATAATACCTAGCGTATCTGGCAATAAAATACGTTTAATCGATTGAGTTTCGAGAAAATCTAAAAAGGCAAAAACATAATCTTTAGAGTTTCGCATTCCGTTGCTCCAATCCTCTAAGTAAACGTTGGTGTCAATGTTAAACTTGGTTGCTATACGAACTACTTCCGCTATTTCTTTAAAATGTTGGTCGGGTGTTTTTTTAAGTTGATGCGTAAGATGATTTAGCGATCCTTTTGTTAATAGGTTTTGCACTTTCGCCCCCGCTGTTTGCATCCAATCTAAAGAAATACCACCATCAACGAAAGTTAACACCTCAATACGGTTTAAGTACCCTTCTAATTTTGCCCAAGAAGTAATCTGTTTTACTGCATCTAATTCTCCTTTAGAAACTCTTGCCGAAGCAACTTCAATACGATCAACTTTGAGCTCGTCTAAAAGTAATTTAGCTAAAGTCATTTTTTCAGATGCGGTAAACGATACGCCTGATGTTTGTTCACCATCCCTAAGGGTGGTATCCATTATTTCTATGCTTCTATTTTTCATTTTACTTAGGCTCAAGTAAATTTTGTCAATTTAGAGGTGTTTTCAAATGTACTTTTACTACAAAGGAGTAGATTTTGCAAATACCTCAATCTTATCTTTTATGTGAAGTAAATAGTCAATATCATCAAAACCATTGGTCATATTTCCTTTTTTGTACTCATTAATTTCAAAAGATTCATGTTCTCCAGTAGCAAGAATTGTCACCTTTTGGTCTTCTAAATTAACTTCAAATGCTGCATCAGGATCAGCTTCAATGGCATCTAAAATTTTTTGTAAAAAAACCGGACTTACTTGAACTGGTAAAACCCCAATATTAAGGCAATTACCTCTAAAAATATCTGCAAAAAAACTTGAAATCACACATCTAAATCCGTAATCATAAATAGCCCAAGCGGCATGCTCGCGTGAAGAACCTGAACCGAAGTTTCTTCCTCCAACAAGTATTTTGCCTTTAAATTTTGGATTATTTAAAACAAAATCTTCTTTTTGGGTGTTATCTTGATTATATCTCCAGTCTCTAAACAAGTTATCACCAAAACCTTTACGCTCTGTTGCTTTTAAAAAACGAGCAGGTATAATTTGATCGGTATCAATGTTTTCAATAGGAAGGGGAACTGCTGTTGATGTGAGTTTTGTAAATTTATCGTATGCCATTATGTATATTTTTTTTAATGCCTTTTATGCGCTGACCGATTTCATCAACACTCTAGGGTCTGTTACCTTGCCTGTTACTGCTGCAGCCGCTGCAACTAACGGACTTGCTAATAAAGTTCTTGAACCAGGTCCCTGTCTGCCCTCAAAGTTTCTATTAGAAGTACTTACCGCGAGTTTTCCGGCTGGCACTTTGTCATCATTCATTGCCAAACATGCAGAGCAACCAGGTTCGCGAAGCTCAAATCCTGCTTCGGTAAGAATAGCTAAGATACCTTCTTTTTTAATTGCTGCCTCTACTTGGTGGCTTCCGGGTACAAGCCAAGCAGTAACATTTTCCGCCTTTTTCTTTCCTTTTACAATGGATGCAAAGGCTCTGAAATCTTCAATTCTACCGTTAGTACAACTACCTAAGAAAACAAAATCAATTGGTTTTCCAATCATAGAATCACCTTCATCAAATTTCATATATTTTAATGATTTTTTAAAGGTAGCCGAAGCACCCTGCACTGCATCAGCATTAGGAATGTCATTTGATATACCCATGCCCATACCTGGGTTGGTGCCATAAGTTATCATAGGTTCAATTTGTGAACCATCAAAAGTTAATTCTTTATCAAATGCTGCACCTTCATCAGTATATAGGGTTTGCCAATAATTCATAGCTGTATTCCAAGCTTCATCTTTCGGTGTAAATTCGCGCCCCTTTATATAATGAAAAGTAGTATCATCTGGTGCAATCATACCACCACGAGCCCCCATTTCAATACTTAGGTTACATACCGTCATTCGACCTTCCATTGTCATATTTGTGAAAACATCACCTGCGTATTCAACAAAATATCCCGTTGCCCCTGAGGTAGTTAATTGTGATATAATGAATAATGCCACATCTTTAGGAGATACACCAAACTGCAGCTCTCCGGTAATATTAATACGCATGCTTTTTGGTTTTGGCTGCATAATACATTGGGTTGCTAAAACCATTTCAACTTCTGAAGTACCTATACCAAAAGCAATTGCTCCAAAAGCCCCATGGGTTGATGTATGTGAATCTCCACACACAATTGTTGCACCGGGTAGGGTAATTCCGTATTCAGGACCTACAACGTGAACAATTCCATTTTTTTCGTGCCCTAATCCCCAGTATGAAATACCATGCTCAGTAGCATTTTCTTCCAACATTTTTAATTGATTAGCTGAAAGAGGGTCTTCTACAGGTAGATGTTGATTGATGGTTGGTGTGTTATGGTCTGCTGTAGCAAAAGTTTTTTCAGGATGTAAAACCCGAATTCCTCTACTTTTTAATCCTAAAAATGCAACGGGACTAGTAACTTCATGTACCATGTGGCGGTCTATAAATAATACGTCTGGACCATTTTCAATTTGATGAACCACATGTGAATCCCACACTTTGTCAAATAATGTCTTTTTTGCGCTCATAATATTCAAAATCTATACCTACAAAATTAAGTAAAGGAGTGGGCTTAAGGAAATTATTGCTCCCGAAAATTACGATGTTCAACGGAATGTGCTTTTTAGTTTAGATAGAATGCTACTTCTAGTGCTGGTGTACCACTTACAACCCGTTTGAAATACTTAACTAAAAATTAGTTTATTAGGTACAATTGGAAGAATTATTTAAAAGTGTAAATTAACCATTAAACAATTGTAATCTAGTTAGATAGATCTAAAAATGTCTTTTATAATTTTAAATACTATAGAAACAACTTTTGTATGATAAAATACGTTATTCTGAGAAGGTATTACCCCGTATTTTTTAAATTAACTTTCTTTTTTTGCTCCAATAGCATTAAAATAGCAAATTTCAGCATTAAAAGGTATCTTAGATTGATGCCAGATACTAAAACCAGCTTCCTTAAAAAGGCTCGCATAGTTATGTGAAAATGAACATTCTGGACCATAGATTTGTGATCTTGGATTGGAAGTAAAATCAACGTGGACTCCTATTGGTTCTATTGCAATAAAAATTATTTCTTCTAGATTTCTTAACTCGTTAAGTAACGATTTTAGTTCTTCCTCTGTAAAATATTCAAGAACACCTCCTGATGTAAAAAATATCATACCGCTAGCGCCTGATTTTTTAACCCAATTTAATCCATCTATAGAAGTAAACTCGAGTTTTTTATTTTCTTGATATTTATTTTGATTAATTATTGTTTGCTCCGTATTTAAATCAATACCTACGAATCTATCAATTTGGTGAAATTTAGTGGAAAGATAGTTGATGACATCTCCATGACCTGTTCCAATTTCAACCATAGTATTGAAATTAGTAGCAGTTTTGCTTAATAATCCTTGGAGTTCCTCAAATATTGAAGAACAATAAGGAATAAAAAAATCATCAAGGGCATTACTGTCTTTCTCTGAAAAGAATTCACCTCCTTTTTCAACCCAAAAACTGCGGTGAAATTCAGACAATGAGTTAAAATCTTTATTCTTTTTGGCTTTCTTTAATAGCGAATGACGAATTAAGTTATCTTTAAAACTAAGAGAGTTATTCAAAGAAATCGTCATTCCCTTTTTCGATAGTTCTTTGGCTCTTTTAGGTTGTAAGGCAATCAGCAGATTACCCAAAAGAGTTTTAATTTTTTCTTTCACAAAAAATGAATATTTATAAGTTTTAAATAACCATTCTAAAATTATTTTAATCTCTAAAGCTTAGATTCAACTAATATAATTCCAGATATTCTTATATTTTATTAATTGCGCATAGATATTACGAATTACCTTATTTTCCGCTTTTTCTAGATTAGGGTCGTCTTTTAGCAGTTGAATAGCATAATAGCGTGCCGTTTTTAAAATGTCATTATCTTTAACAATATCTGCAATTTTAAGATTTAGCACACCACTTTGTTGGGTTCCCATAATGTCGCCTGGTCCGCGAAGCTTTAAATCAACTTCTGCAATTTCAAAACCATCATTGGTACGCACCATGGTTTCTAATCTTGTTTTTGCTTCGGTAGAAAGTTTGTGACCCGTCATTAAAATACAGTAGCTTTGATCGGCACCTCTTCCAACCCGTCCACGCAGTTGATGTAGTTGAGATAAGCCAAAGCGTTCTGCACTTTCTATAATCATAACAGAGGCATTTGGCACATTTACACCCACTTCAATTACTGTTGTAGCAACCATAATTTGAGTTTCACCTTTTACAAACCGTTCCATCTCATAATCTTTATCTGCAGGTTTCATTTTGCCATGTACAATTGATATTTGATAGTCTGGTAATGGAAAATCGCGTGAAATACTTTCAAAACCATCCATTAGGTCTTTATAGTCTAATACTTCTGATTCTTGAATTAAAGGGTAAACGACATAAATTTGTCGCCCCTTTTTTATTTCATCACGAATAAATTGAAATACTTTTAAGCGATTAGAATCATACCTATGTACTGTTTTAATGGCTTTTCGACCTGGCGGAAGTTCGTCAATAACTGAAATATCTAAATCGCCATATAAGCTCATAGCCAAAGTTCTGGGTATCGGCGTAGCTGTCATTACCAGTATGTGGGGCGGAAATTTATTTTTATGCCATAATTTAGAACGTTGGGCTACACCAAATCGATGTTGTTCGTCAATAATGGCGAGTCCCAGATTTTTGTATTTTACTTTATCTTCGAGTAATGCATGGGTGCCAATCAGAATTTTAATTTCGCCATTTTCTAGCTGTTCATGAATTGGTTTTCTAGCAGATTTTTTAACAGAACCTGTGAGTAGTGAACAACGCACACCTATCGTATCGAGAAGTTCTTTAATGCCAGTATAATGCTGGTTTGCAAGAATCTCGGTTGGTGCCATTAAGCAGGCTTGATATCCGTTATCTACCGCCAATAAAATAGCCATTACCGCCACTATAGTCTTACCAGAGCCAACATCACCTTGCAATAACCGATTCATTTGGGCATTGCTACCTAAGTCATGTCTTATTTCTTTTATTACTCTTTTTTGTGCGTTGGTTAGCTCAAAGGGTAGATGATTTTTATAAAATTCATTAAATAATTGGCCAACTTGATTAAAATTAAAGCCTTTAATTTTTTTCTTGTGCAACAAATTTTTAATAAGTAGCTGCATTTGAATATAGAATAGCTCCTCAAACTTCAAACGAAATTGTGCTTTTGCCAATAAATCTTGACTTTTTGGAAAGTGAATGTTTAATAGCGATTCACTCTTTGGTAGTAGTTTTAATTGTTCTAATAGATTTTCGGAAAGCGTTTCAGAAAAATTAGCTTTAGTCTCTATAAATAATTGTTGCACTAATTTACTAATGACTCTATTGGTGATTCCTCTAGAACTCAATTTTTCACTTGAAGGGTAAATGGGTTGCATTGCTATTTTGAGACTATTTTTATGCTCTTGTAAGAGTTCCATTTCGGGGTGTGGCATAGAAAATATACCGCCATAAAAATTACACTTGCCAAAAATGACGTAAGGTGTATTTAATTTTAGGTTTTCGCGAATCCATTTTTGACCACGAAACCAAACGAGTTCCATTTTTCCGGTTTCATCAATAAAAGTGGCTACCAAGCGCTTGCCTTTTTTTTGATCGATGGTTTTGATATTAATAATTTTACCTACAATTTGAACATCCGCATTACTGCGTTGTAGTTGGGCTATTTTATAATATTGGGTTTTGTCTATATATCGATTAGGAAATAGATTTAATAAATCTTGATAAGTGTAAATGCCAAGTTCACCTTGCAAAGTTTCAGCTCTGCCTGGGCCTACACCTTTTAAATATGTAATCGGAGTTTGCAAAAAATTTGCTGTCATAAAACGAATTTAAGGGTTCAAGTTTTGAACTGCAACAAAAAAAGTATAGACGCTTAGTGCTAAACCATTTTTACAACTATATCGTTAAAATTGGCGTTTAATTAAATCAGGGGCTTGGTCACTTTTGAGAATAGGTTAGTCGATAGCTGTCTAAATTCTTAAATTTGGATAATATTTTACAATAGCTATGTTATGAAAATATTTTTTATTGTACTTTTTATTGTTGTTCACCTAACAAACGCACAGCATCAAGATAAGGTTGATTTTTTAAAGGCAGAGGTAGTCATAAATCCAAATGGCAAAGAAAAGCGTATTGATGGAACGGTTATATATGATTTTAAGTTGCTTGAAGCAGTAGATTCTGTTTTTTTAGATGCTAAAGCTATGAGCTTTAGTGCTGTAAAATTAAATGGCAAAAATGCGAGCTACCGAAACCACGATAATAAAATATGGATTAAAAATAAATTTAAGAAAGGATCAAAACATAAGCTCATCATTAGCTATAGCTGTACACCAAAACAAACTGTTTATTTTATAGGATGGGATGATGCTATTAAAGGAAATGAACAAATATGGACACAGGGTCAGGGCAAGTATACTAGCTATTGGTTACCTAGTTTTGACGCCATGGAGGAAAAGTTTGTAGTTAATTTAACTATAAAATCGAGTAAAAATAGTACCGTAATAGCAAATGGTATTTCTAATACTAAACCTCTTTTAAAAAATGATACACTCAGTTGGCAGTTTAATATGAAAAAACCAATGAGCAGCTACCTTTTGGCATTTGCTATTGGCACATATAACAAGCAAGAACTGATATCAAAAAGTGGTATTCGAATTGAAAATTATTATTACCCAAAAGACAGTATAAAAGTAGAGCCGACTTATAGGTACACGAAAGAAATTTTTGATTTTATGGAGCAGGAGATCGGCATTCCGTATCCGTGGCAAAATTATAAACAGGTGCCGGTTCATGATTTTTTATATGCCGGAATGGAAAATACAACAGCTACACTATTTTCTGATGGCTATGTTATAGATTCAACTGCTTTTATAGATAGAAATTACATAAATGTAAATGCGCATGAATTGGCACATCAGTGGTTTGGAAATTTAGTAACAGAAAAAAATGGCAATCATCACTGGTTACATGAAGGTTTTGCCACGTATTACGCACAACTAGCTGAAAAAAAACTTTTTGGTAATGAGCATTATTACTGGAAATTATATAATTCTTTGTTAGAACTTCAAAAAATAATAGATAGAGGAGAAGGACAAAGTTTAACCGACCCAAATGCCAGTAGTCTAATTTTTTATGAGAAAGGAGCTTGGGCAATTTATATGTTGCGAAATTTAATAGGTGATGCGAAGTTTAAGTTGGGTATTAAAAAATACTTAAAAAGTTTTGCTTTCAAAAATGCCACAATTAATGATTTTTTGAGTGAAATGGAGAAGGCTAGTGGTATTTCACTATCAAATTTTTCAAAGACTTGGTTAGAAGGTAATAAAATACCTTTTAATGAGGCTAAAGCAGAATTGCAGAATGATGCTGAATCACTTCGATTGTTATTTGAAATGGAAAATAAATCTGATTCAATTTCTGACAATAATTTAGTTTATCAACAACTATGGTTACAAACTAATTCTATTGAGCTAAAGAATTATATAATCCATACAAAAGCATCGAAACTCTCAACTCTAATTTGGGAAAAGGCTCTCGATGAAGATGATTTAAGAATACGTCGAGCTATTTCTTTAAATATGGATACTATTCCGCTTGTTTTAAAGGAAAAATTTGAAAAATTGCTTTTTGATAAAAGTTATGTTACCATAGAGAATGCTTTGTTTAAGCTATGGGTGCAGTACCCTAGTGAAAGGAGAAAATATTTAGATCAAACAAAAGCCATTATGGGCTTACCCAATAAAAATGTTCGGTTATTATGGCTTACTTTAGCCATCTTAACGAATGATTATAATGCAAAGCATACCCAATATTATTTTCAAGAGCTTAGTGGTTATACAGCAGCACATTATAGTTACGAAGTAAGAATGAGCGCTTTTCAATATTTAAACCAAGCTATTGGTTTGAACGACTTTTGCTTAGCAAACTTAGTATCTGCAACGCAACACCATAGCTGGCAGTTTAAAAAATTCGCTCGAAATTTAGTAGATCAATTAATACAGGATGTAAATTATAAAGCACGGTTTACCGCCTTAACTAAAAAAATGAAAGACGAAGAGTTGCGATATATAAAAACTAAATTAAATAAGTAATGAGAGCTTTAGTTATATCTGGTGGTGGCAGTAAAGGGGCGTTTGCAGGAGGCGTTGCTCAATTTCTTCTTCAAGAATCTGGCAATAAATATGATTTGTTTGTAGGTACCTCAACAGGTAGTCTTTTAATTTGTCACCTAGCGCTGGGTAAATTAGACAAAATAAAAGAGATTTATTCTAATGTAGATCAAAATACCATTTTTAATAATTGTCCATTTTTAGTAAAGAAAAAGAATGGTATTGATGAAATATCAATTAACCATTGGAATGTTTTTAAGAATTTCATGAAAGGAAAAAAAACCTTTGGCGAAAGTGAGAATCTTAGAAAATTAATACGTAAAAGCCTTACCATTGAAGAATATCAAGAATTGCGAGATGGTCCTAACGATGTTGTAGTTACCGTATCAAATTTATCTTTAAATCAAGTAGAATATAAATCGATTAATGATTATACCTACGATGAATTCTGTGATTGGATATGGATATCGGCAAATTATACGCCTTTTATGAGTTTAGTACGTAAGAATGGATCTGAATATGCCGATGGTGGTTTAGGCAGTATTGTGCCTATTGAAGAGGCAATTCTTCGTGGGGCAGCATATGTTGATGTTGTAGTACTTCATACAGAAATTAACTATATGAATCGAATGCCATCTAGAAACCCGTTCGAGCTTTTAACTACGATGTTAAGTTTTATTCTCGATCGAATCGAAAATCATAATATTAGAATAGGAAAATTAGTGGCTAATCAAAAAGATGCCATTATTAATTTGTATTACACGCCAACTGTTTTAACAACGAATTCTTTAATATTTAATAAAGAAAAAATGACACGTTGGTGGAAACGTGGATATCTGTATGCTAAAAATAAGAACGAAAAAACGAATCCAATTCAGCCTAATGAGCATGAATAAAATTCGTTTTAATCTTAAATAAAATAAAAGCTTGTAGTTTAAAATGGCAATTTTAAGTAGTTTACCAGAGTTCAGAAATTTCTTTTTTAACAAAAGCTAATGCTGTTGTAGAGGGGTTTTGTTTATCCATAGTTTTGGTTAAAATATCCTCTCGTAGCTTATCTGCAGAATCGGTTTCGCTCATTCCTGCTTTTCTAATCATTTGAATAGTTGTGCTTTTAGCGGCTTTAATAACATTCCACAATTCGTCTGTTAAATATATTTGTTGTGAGAGATTGTGCTCAAATTCATTTTCAATACTCTTAATCAGTAAATTTTCATAAGCGGTTTTGTCATCACTTTTAGGTGCTACGCGAAGCACTAAATTCGGAATGGAGATGCGCTCTAAAAATAAAGCCATGCGCTCATAGGCTTGTAATCGTATAGGTAACGTGCTTGCTTGCGAGTCTTTGTGCAGTAAAAATCGCCTTCTTCCTTCTTCGTTATTGGTGTGCATTCTAAAAAAATAAAAAGCAATTGCACCAGTAATTACAGATGGTAATAGGTATGCAAATAGTTGAAACATTTGATCGCCCGTCATATTTATAAATTTGAAGTTATACTGAAAATAAAACGATCATTTTTTTGAAAAAGTATTCTATTGCAATTAGAAATTGTTGACTTAAGTTTTGCTTGACCAGTAATGGTATAAAGACTCTTTTTTTGACACGAAAATTTCTAAAAAAAAACTTTTATTTACAACATCAACTTTTTACTTGTTATGTTTCATCTGTTCTTTCGCCATTTTGTAAAATTCATTAAACATAGGATGAATTTTTAAAACAATACCCTCTTTTAAATTTCCATCTTTACCTATACTAGATATTCGTTCTGGAGCAATATTCATTTTAAGAAGGGTCATGCCAATTGCAGAGGCTTGTTTAAAGGGTACCTCTAAATTTCCGGTCATGCTCAAGCCTTCTATACTGATAGCCATGTTAGGGCACATAGCAAGAATTTGAGAAATTTTTTCAATCCAAGTTTTACCAGCAGCACTTAAACTTGTACCTGTATCGGTTTCAAAGATAGAAGCTAAACTAGAAGATATGATTACACTTCCGTTTGCAACGCTAATTTTAGCATTTTCACCTAATGTTTGCTTTGCTTTGGTTAATACAACTAAAGCCGTAGAATCGTTTCTTGAAATGGCATTATTGATACCTGCAAGCTGTTTTTCTTTTTCATTAAGACGTTCCATCGCCTTATTAAAATTAGTAGAATTTTTTGTAGACACTTCGGTAAAACTAGTTAAGCTCTTCATTAGCGTTTGATTGGCATGTTGAAGTTCAGTTACCTGACCCTTAAAAGATTCTGCTTCTGCTTCTGCGACTTTTTGTTTCTTTTGAGCATTAGTTATTAATGCATTAATGGAGTCAAGTTGAAATCTTAAAGTACTAATTTCAGTTAGCAGTTCACTTTTCTTTTGTGCATTTATTGCGGTGACAGTTGAAAGGGTTAAGACAAAAAATAATAGTTTTAATTTCATAAGATGGTTATGCTTCGTGAATATTTTCGTTTTTTACAAACAAAAGTAAATTATTTAGTTGATTTGGAATACACTTTACCTCCTAAGTACGGACAATCGTATAATGCCTGCATTCCCTTAAATTCTACTGGGTTCTTATTATATCCGTAAGAAGCTCTCAAATTTCGGGTTAAATCAATATCATCTACATTAATTTGAATATCATTCATAGTAAACTGGCAAGGGTGTTCATAGCCGGCGGCATGGGTAATTTCAATTAATTCTTTTCTAAAGGTTTTAAAATATTGCGCTAAGCGTTCTGACTTTAAAGGGATATTAATACCTTTCTGTCTCCATTTGCTTTGTGTTGCAATACCTGCAGGACATTTGTTGGTGTGGCATACCTGAGCTTGGATACAGCCAATGCTCATCATGGCTTCTCTAGCAACATTAATACAATCAACACCCATCGAAAAAGCCATAGCTGCTTTAGCAGGAAAACCTAATTTTCCACTACCTATAAATACAATACGGTCTACTAAATTTCTTTTTTGAAAAACTTTATAAAGGCTTGAAAAGCCATAAACCCAAGGTAACGAAACATGATCGGCAAATGACGGCGGGGCAGCACCTGTGCCGCCTTCTCCACCATCTACAGTAATAAAATCTGGCCCTTTGCCTGTTTCAACCATTATATCGGCTAATTCATGCCATTGTTCTAGTTTTCCTATAGCGCCTTTAATACCTACGGGTAAACCGGTAGCTTCGGCAATTTCTTCAATGAGTTGCATTAATTCGGTAACATCACTAAACGCTTTGTGGGTAGCTGGTGAAAGTACATCTTTGCCTATGTCTACACCTCTTATTTCAGCAATTTCTTTTGTTATTTTTGCTCCAGGAAGTACACCTCCTTTTCCTGGTTTTGCACCTTGTGATAATTTAATTTCTATAGCTTTAATACAAGGATTTTCTTGAGTAAGCTGAACGAGTTTTTTTAGAGATAAATTTCCGTCAGAAGAGCGAACACCAAAATATCCGGTTCCAAAGTGAAAAACGACGTCGCCACCTAGTTGGTGATACGGAGATAAACCGCCTTCACCAGTATTGTGATATGCGCCTGCTTTGGCAACACCTTTATTAAGCGCTTCAACAGCAGCTGCGGAAAGTGAACCGAAACTCATCGCTGAAACATTTATTATTGAGGCTGGCCGATATGGTTTTTTGCGTTGGTTGTAAGCACCTATAATTTTAGCGCAAGGGACAAAATCTTTGTGTTTTGTGCTAGGGTGATTTTCAGAAGTTTTATAGGCCATCATCTGATTTTTAATAAAAATATGCTGATGTGCATATATGTCTCGGTCAGTACCGAAACCTTCATAATTATTTTCTTTTTTAGCAGAAGCGTATATCCAACTTCGCTCAATTCTATTAAAGGGTAATTCTTCTCTATTATTTGCGACAAAATATTGTCGCATTTCAGGACCAATACTCTCTAACCAAAAGCGTAAATGCCCTACAATTGGGTAATTGTGTGATATGGTATGAGATTTTTGAAAAAAAACATCACGAATTGCTACAATGACGAGTAGTATTAAAAGCCATACCCACCAACTAATCTGAGAAAAAAAAACTATTACTTGCTCCAAATCTTATAAATTTATTTGCAGTTGTTTGCCAATCTTATGATGATGGGCAACAAATTATTAAAGGTTAACCGCTTTCGTGTTCTATTTATATTTTTTCAAAAATAGGTATTAAGAATTGATAATTTGGCTAGTAGCCAATTGATGAAAAAGATTTTATTAGTATCATTTACTTGCACTTAACATTAAAACTAATTACTAGAATATTGGCTAAAAAATTCTGAGCTTAAATTTGAAATTAATTTTTGCATTATCTGCAACTGTCATTTCAGCTTAATCGGCCTAACGGAGTCTTAAATATGCCTTATTTTTTATCTGCAATACACATTAAACTTTACATTTTAATAAGTTACTGTTGTAATAAATCTAGCTGGTCATTAAAATGAAGTATTACCTTTTTTTCATTAAAATTAAACGATTTTATTCTTTAGATATTGTTTTATCTGGGGTATCCACATAGCATCTATAATACGCATGGTTACCTATTTTTGTAGCGGTAAATAATTTTAATACATTTTACTTTTTTTTACAATAAAAAATACCAACTTAAGAAGCATTTCCTAAGTTGGTATTCCTAAAAAGAGTTTAACTTGATGGTTATTTTAAGGGTTATTTTGCATTTAAATAGTCTAAACTCATTTCTGTTAGGGTTTTTACACCCAAAATTAAGCCACTATCATCAATTAAAAAATCTGGAGTGTGGTGTGGAAATGATGCTGTTGTACCAGGAGTCATTCCCCCTAAGAAAAAGAAAAAACCAGGTGCTTCTTTTTGAAAATAGGAGAAATCTTCAGCGCCTGTAACAGCTTTTTGTGTTTGAACATTATTAGCTCCGGCAACCCTTTGCATAGTGGGTAACATTTGCTGCACCAAAGCAGGCTCATTATATGTTATTTCTGTAGCTTCCTTTATTTCGCAGGTTGCTTCACCACCATATGCTTTTGCAATGGTTTCTACCATTTCTACCATACGTTTGTTAATTTTGTCTTTCATATCATAGTCCAAAGTGCGAATAGTACCTATCATTTCCGCACTTTCAGGTATAATATTAAAACGAACACCGCTTTTAATTTTGCCAACAGTTATTACTGCGGCTTCATTGGTGAGATCTGTTTCTCTACTAATAATGGTCTGTAATCCATCTATAATCTTGGCACTAATTAATATAGGATCAACACCAGACCAAGGCTGTGAACCATGACTTTGTTTTCCTTTCACTTTAATGACAAAACTTTGAGCAGCTGCCATTGTTCCTCCAGATTTGTAACGAATTACGCCTACTGGAGTTTGTGAGTTAATGTGTAAACCAAAAATGGCGTCAACTTTTGGATTTTCCATAACACCTTCTTTTACCATTAAAAGTGCTCCACCTTCCTCACCTGGTGGGGGACCTTCTTCTGCGGGTTGAAAAATAAATTTCACAGTACCCTTTATTTTATCTTTGTTCTTCGATAAAACTTCGGCAACACCCATTAAAATTGCAGTATGTGTATCATGTCCGCAAGCGTGCATAACGCCTACTTTTTCACCCAAAAATTCAGAAGTAACTGTAGATTTATAGGGTAAATCGTTTCTCTCATAAACAGGTAAGGCATCTATATCTGCACGAAGTGCAACTACTTTTCCAGGCTTATTCCCTTTTAATATTCCTACAACACCGGTATGCGCTACTTTGGTTTGCACTTCAATACCCAAAGACTTCAAATGTTTCGCTATTTTTTCGGCGGTTTTAAATTCTCTATTTCCTAACTCAGGATTTTGATGAATTTCGCGACGCCATTCAACTACCTTGCCTTCAATAGCATTGTAATCTTTTTCTAGCTTCGATTTTTGAGCTACTGCAAAGCCTACTGAGAAAAGCAAGGTTGCAATCAATAGTTTTTTCATAATTAAATTGGTTTTAATTTTCATTAGAGGGAATATATTTAAAATTTTATAAGTCTATAATTTTCATCTTGAAGCTGTACCAAAGCGGTCATTGCAGAGAGAGAAAGTTGAACGCCATCTATAAGGTCTTCTCGATCAAACCCTCTAGATAAGGATGATTGCCCACAAAAAATAACCTGCCCGCCAGCTTCAATTAAAGCTTCGATAAGTTTTTTATTCGGATTATCTGTTCCGTACTTCTTTTGATATGCCTCATTACTAATTACATCTTTAGAAGCTGCATTATGCACCACTAAAGCAATTTTTAAATTTTTAGCGGGAACACCACTTTGAGCATGCATATTTAAAAAGCGAGCAGCCGTTTCAATACTCGCATTGATGGACTGATGATTCTCGGCACTTTTCATAATATCAAAAACAGCCCGGTATTCTTTAGCGATATTTATTTTAAAATCTGGATTTTCAATGGCCCAAACTTTTCCATATTCTTTAATTATGGGACCTTGCTTTTTCTGAGAAAAACCTGTGTTTCCTATCATGACACCTATAATAATGGTAAAAACATATTTTATTTTCATAGTTCAGCTATAAGTGCTTTAAATATATTCAAATTCATTAAAACTCAAGGTCTATTGTTCATAATTATTGAAATGAAGTTTTTAAGATGATTTTTATTATGGTTAAATTCACGGTCATAAATACTGATAAAAAAAATCTTTTGGAGAAATTTATTAATCAATTAAATGATGCTCAAAAAGCACCTGTATTACACAAAGACGGGCCTTTAATGGTTATTGCTGGCGCGGGTTCTGGAAAGACTCGTGTTTTAACCTATCGTATAGCTCATTTAATGAATCAAGGAGTTGATTCTTTCAACATTTTAGCCCTAACTTTTACAAACAAAGCGGCACGCGAAATGAAAAAGCGGATAGCGGATATTGCTGGCAGCGGTGAAACCAAAAATTTATGGATGGGCACCTTTCACTCTGTTTTTGCTAAGCTTTTACGCTATGATGGAGATAAACTTGGTTTTCCTAGCAATTTCACCATTTATGATACGCAAGATTCACAACGTTTGATTTCTTCTATCATTAAAGAAATGGGTTTAGATAAAGACATATACAAATACAAACAAGTTCAGAATCGAATTTCATCATATAAAAACAGTTTAATTACGGTGAAAGCCTACCTGAACAACCCAGAGTTGGTAGAAGCTGATGCAATGGCTAAGCGACCAAGAATGGGAGATATTTATCAAAACTATGTGGAGCGTTGTTTTAAAGCAGGTGCTATGGATTTTGATGATCTTTTGCTTAGAACTAATGAGCTTTTAAATCGTTTTCCAGAGGTTTTAGCTAAATATCAAGACCGTTTTAGATATATTTTAGTAGACGAGTATCAAGATACAAACCATTCGCAATATTTAATTGTAAAGGCGCTTTCTGATAGATACCAAAATATTTGTGTTGTTGGAGATGATGCACAGAGTATTTACTCTTTTCGAGGAGCAAATATTAACAATATTTTAAATTTTCAAAAAGATTATGATGATGTAGGTATGTATCGTTTAGAACAAAATTATCGTTCTACCAAAAACATTGTAAACGCGGCTAATTCGATCATAGCAAATAATAAAGATCAATTAGAAAAAGTAGTTTGGACATCAAATGATGATGGTCCTCCAATTATAATTCACAGGAGCGTTACAGATGCTGAAGAAGGTCGCTATGTGGCCAACTCTATTTGGGAGAATCGCATGCAGCACCAAATGCCAAATGGTAATTTTGCGGTGCTGTATCGTACTAATTCACAATCAAGAGCTATTGAAGACGGGTTGCGAAAGAGAGATATACCTTATCGTATTTATGGCGGACTGTCGTTTTATCAACGAAAAGAGATTAAAGATGTTTTATCTTATTTAAGGCTCGTTATTAATTCAAAAGATGAAGAAGCTTTAAAACGGGTTATCAATTTTCCGTCAAGAGGTATTGGTAATACTACCATCGATAAATTAGTCGTTGCAGCAAATCATTATGGACGTTCTATATTTGAAGTGATAGACAATATTGATCGCGTTAATTTAAAGATAAATGCAGGCACCAAAAGAAAATTACAAGATTTTGTTGCCATGATAAAGAGTTTTCAAATCATGAGCGAAAGTTCTGATGCTTTTACGCTGGCAGAACATGTTTCGAAGAAAACCGGAATTTTATTAGAGTTTAAGAAGGATGGTACGCCCGAGGGTATTGCAAAAATGGAGAATATTGAGGAGCTCCTAAATGGAATTAAAGATTTTGTGGAAGGCCAACGAGAAATCGATGGAGCAAGTGGTAGTATCTCTGAATTCTTAGAAGATGTCGCTCTTGCAACAGATTTAGATAATGATACTGGCGATGATGATCGGGTTGCTTTAATGACTATTCATTTGGCTAAGGGGCTTGAGTTTCCGTATGTATACATTGTTGGAATGGAGGAAGATCTTTTTCCGTCAGCTATGAGTATGAGCACGAGAAGTGAGCTAGAGGAGGAGCGAAGATTGTTTTACGTGGCCTTGACAAGAGCAGAGAAACAAGCGTATTTAACCTATACGCAAAATCGGTATCGATGGGGTAAATTAATTGATGCAGAACCAAGTAGGTTTTTAGAAGAGATTGATGAAAAATATGTTGAAAATTTAACACCAATTGATACCGCGGCATATAGATACAAGCCTCTGATAGATAATGATATTTTTGGTGAAGTTGATAAGAGCAAACTAAGACAATCAAAACCTCAAAAAGGAACGCCGCCTTTAGTAGGTAAACCTAATGAAAGTCAATTGCGAAAGCTTCGCAAGCTAAAACCAGAAATAGCTTCGCCGGTTGGTAATACAAATGTTATTGACCCAAATTTAGCTGCTGGGGCACTTGTTAATCATATGCGTTTTGGTAGAGGTAAAGTACTAAAAATTGAAGGTGTAGGTAATGACCGAAAAGCCGAAATTAAATTTGAAAAGGGCGAGGTAAAAAAGTTGTTACTTCGTTTTGCTAAATTAGAAGTGCTTTCGTAATGGGGTAAAGCATAATTAATAGGTTGATAAAAAGTAGTTTTCATAAAAATTTAGTGTTAAAAATTATTTGTTTGTTTAACTAAATATATTTTAAGTTTTTTCATGGCGCAGTTTGTAAAAATATATGAAGATAATCCTAACCCTAAAGAACTAAAGAAGGTGGTTGATGTACTTCGTAAAGGGGGGCTAATTATCTATCCTACAGATACGGTGTACGGTCTAGGTTGTGATATCACCAATACTAGGGCTCTCGAGAAAATTGCACGTATTAAAGGAATTAAATTAGAAAAGGCAAAGTGGTCATTTATTTGTGCAGACTTAAGCAACCTTTCAGATTATGTTAGGCAAATAGATACAGCAACCTTCAAGATTTTAAAAAAGGCGTTACCCGGTCCGTATACGTTTATTTTACCAGGAAATAACAACCTGCCAAAAGCCTTTAAAAAGAAAAAAACGGTGGGTATAAGGGTGCCAGACAATAATATTATACATGAAATAGTAGTGGCTTTGGGTAATCCTATTGTTTCAACTTCAATAAGAGATGAGGACACTATTTTAGAATATACCACAGACCCCGAACTTATCTTTGAAAAATGGCAAAATTTAGTTGATATTGTAATCGATGGTGGTTATGGTGATAATATTGCATCTACAATAGTAGATCTTTCCATAGAATCCCCCATCATTGTTCGCCATGGTAAAGGAGATAGCGATATATTTTAGTTCTTGAAATTATAATGCGGTAGCAGCAAAACAAAAAAAGCACACCAATTGGTGTGCTTTTTTAAGTTTGTTTAAATGTCTTAGTTGTTGATAGCAGGGTCTTTCATACCTTCTTCAATCATACTATAAAATTGATCGATTTTTGGTAAAACAACAATTCTAGTTCTTCTATTTTTCGACTTCTCTGTTTTAGATACAGGAACATATTCTGCTCTACCAGCAGCAGTCATTCTTTTTGGGTCAACTCCATAATCGTTCTGAAGAATACGAACTACTGCCGTAGCTCGCTTTACACTCAAATCCCAATTATCTAAAATATTACCTTTTGATCTGTAAGGTACATCGTCAGTATGGCCTTCAACCATAAATTCAAAATCAGGCTTGTTGTTTACTACTTGGGCAACTTTACCTAAAACTGTTTTAGCCTTACTTGTAATGTTGTAACTACCGCTACTGAATAATAATTTATCAGAAATAGATACAAAAACAACACCTTTTTCAACACTTATTTCGATATCTTCATCATCTAAATTACCTAGAACACCTTTTAAACTTTGAACTAAAGAAAGGTTTACAGAATCTCTGCGAGTAATGGCTTCATTTAATTTACGAATAGTTAAATCTTTCTCTTGAATACTTTCTAAAGATTTTTCAAGGTTTTCTGCTCCTTTGGTAGTAAGAGTAGTCAAATTACCCATGTTGTTGATTAACTCTTGGTTATTTGCTTTTAAAAATGAATTTTGATCTTCTAAAGTTTTTAACCTTGAAGACGCTGTTGCTTTTTCTTCTAGGCAGGTATTTAATTTTAGCGTTGCCGAGTTTAATAAATCTTGCGCTTCTTTCTCCTTAGCTTCTAAGGCTGCGAATTTTTTTTGTGATACACAAGAGGATAACAACAACGTTGCTCCTAAAACACCTAAAATGATTTTTTTCATAATACTCTTGATTATTAATGTTTGTTATT
This sequence comes from uncultured Flavobacteriaceae bacterium, assembly GCA_947486785.1. GTDB lineage: Bacteria > Bacteroidota > Bacteroidia > Flavobacteriales > Flavobacteriaceae > Maribacter_C. The sequence goes on from CANKUU010000009.1 coordinate 78,086, forward strand.
TGACAAATGGTTTAAAATCAACTCAAAACTATGTAAAATAGTTGTAGTGTGAAGCAATTAAAGTAGTTAATCTTTTACTAAAGCTCTATAATTGCTTATTCGATGTACGAAGTGAGACCAGACTATGGATTTCACAACATAGTATTTTAATATAAAATTAGCTTTTTCTCGTTTGTTGTACATTTTTCTAAAATGCATGTAAAAGCTTAAATGCGCCTTTAAAATGGCATAAAAATGACTAAATTTAAGCTGAAAAATAAATCTAACCGCCGCAATAGCATCTAAAACTAATCTAATGAAAATAATTAAAAAAGCTTTTCTTCGAGGTAGATTTTTGGTTATTGAAAACAAAGAATTTCTAAAATTTAAATAGGTTTTTTTAGGGTTCATATTACTTAACGTAAAACCACCTAAATGATATATTTTAGAAGCACCAACGTAATAAATTTTATGTCCTGCATTTTTAGCTCGCCAGCATAAATCTACTTCTTCTTGATGTGCAAAATAATCTTCATCAAACCCACCCACTTCATTAAAAACAGATTTCTTTATAAACATACAAGCACCTGTAGCCCAAAATATTTCGCGTGTATCATCGTATTGCCCCGTATCCTTTTCTAACACCTGAAAAATACGACCTCTGCAAAACGGATAGCCTAACTGATCTATAAACCCACCTGCAGCACCCGCATACTCAAAATAATTTTTTCGTTTTAAATCGAGTATTTTAGGCTGAATAATGCCAGCCTCTGACATATCTTCAAAAGCCTTAGATATTGGATCTAACCAATTTTCTGTTACCTCTACGTCAGAATTTAAGAGACAAAATACATCTGCTGTAACATACTTTAACGCATCATTGTAGCCTTTTGCAAAACCGCCGTTAACTTTATTCTGAATTATTTTTACCGATGGATAATTATTTCTAACGAAAGAGACCGAATTATCTGTAGATGCATTGTCGGCAACATAAATATCTGAACCTTTAGAATATGCTATTGTAGCGGGGAGGTACCTTTTTAGAAGTTCCTCTCCATTCCAATTTAATATGACCACGGCTATGTTCAAAACGATGGCAAATTAACGCTTAAAATCAGGAATATCCCTTAAAAAAGTATACTTTTCTTTTTCAAAATCCATTTTGCAATAAAAATGATCTAGCCCATTAGTTACCATTAGGTAGTCGGCATTTAACTTTAAGTTATATCTAGCAATTTGATTAAAGGTATTTTGATCTATTTTAATTTCTGGAGCTTTACATTCAAGTAAAATATTTATAGAACCATCGGTGTTAAAAACTACCACATCATATCTCTTTTTTAAGCCGTTAATATGAAGCTGTTTTTCAACATTTATTAAACTTTTTGGATATTTTTTTGATAAAATTAAATAATGAACAAGATGCTGTCTTACCCATTCTTCTGGTTGTAAAATGACAAATTTTTTACGGATTATATCAAAAATCTGCACTTTATTTTCGCTATTTTTGAAACGAAATTTACAGTAAGGAAAGTTGAGCGGTAGCATGACACAAATTTGAGGATTTTTTTTTAATGGATGAAGTAAAACAAATAGTAAGTGATATTGCAAATGGTCGGGTATATCCGATATACTTTTTAACCGGAGAAGAACCTTACTACATTGATCAAATTGCCAGTTATATTGAGAAAAATGTTCTTCGTGAAGAAGAGAAAAGTTTTAATCAAATGGTGCTTTATGGCAAGGAGGTTAGCGTAGACGATATTCTAACTAATGCGAAGCGGTACCCGATGATGGCCGAACGCCAAGTCATAATTATAAAGGAGGCACAACATTTGGCGCGTAATATTGACAAGCTTGTTGATTATGCCAAAAACCCTCAACTAACAACAGTTCTTGTTTTTTGCTATAAGTACAGTAAGTTTGATAAACGAAAGAAACTTTTTAAGCTTTTAAAAGAAAAGGGGGTTTTTTATGAAAGTAAAAAAATCTACGAAGATAAGGTGCATTATTGGATTACTAGGGTTTTAAAGGATGCGGGTTATTCCATTACGACAAAAGCGTCTATGTTGCTTGTAGAGCATTTAGGTAATGATTTAAGTAAAATCAGTAAAGAGCTTGAAAAATTAAAGTTAGTTCTTTCTAAAGATAAAGAAATTACCCCTTTAGATATTGAAAAAAATATTGGTATAAGTAAAGACCATAATAATTTTGAATTAAATAAGGCAATAGGCGCCCGCGATATTGTGAAGGCTACCCGAATTATAAATTATTTTGCTCAAAACCCCAAGGATAACCCTATTGTGCTAACCATTAGCTTGCTACATGGTTTTTTTACAAAACTTTTAAAATATCATAGCCTAACAGATCTTAACCCAAAAACGGTTTCTAAGACTTTAGGAATTAATCCATATTTCGTTGAAGAATATCGTATTGCAGCAAAAAATTATCCTATGAAAAAAGTAAGCAGAATTATTTCAATCTTGCGCGAACTTGATTTAAAAGGTAAAGGTGTTGGGGTATCAAACGTTTCACAAGGTGATTTGTTAAAAGAACTTCTTGTAAAGATTATCTAGTACGTTTATTTTCGATCTACACTATATTTTACAGGCTCAAAAAATAATAGAGTAAGAAAAAGCAGAACTTTCTCTTTGGATGCAAAATGGGCTTATCTATGCACTATTTAAGTTGCTACAAGCATTGTCATTACTGCTACAACTGCGACGCAAGGTGTTTTAAAACCCGCTAGTAAAAGAACCGAACAAACAAATTTGCCTATTACAGTTAGAAAAAGGAAGGTGAAGTTTCAATTTTCATGAGGTCATTAAACCTGAAATTTAGCCTAATAATCTTTTAAATTACTAATAATCAATTTCTTAGATTTATAAGAACAGGTGAATTTTTTAAAATAGCTAATACCTTTAAGAAACACATTTCACAGTTTTTTACTGAATAAATTTATTATAAAGTTTATATTTTTTGTGCTAATTTAAAATATTTTGAATTGCTTGTGCTAAGGTTTCTGAGTCATGCTTGGTAAAAGATAAGGGAGGCTTTATTTTTAAGACATTGTCATAAGGCCCATCTGTACTAACAAGTATAGAAAGCTCTCTTAGACTATTTTTTACATGTGCAGCAAGTGATGTATTTGGCTTTCCGTCTGCAGTTATTAACTCAACACCTAAAAACAAACCACTACCTCTAATATCACCAATTTCTGGTTTAGTTGCTTTTAAATTTTTTAATAGTTGACTCAGATGATCTCCAACCTTTTTTGCATGTTCTTGCAAATTTTCTTCCTCAATAACTTCTAAAACAGCATTGCCAATAGCACAAGAAATGGGGTTGCCGCCGAAAGAACTAAAAAATTCAGGGCCATTTGCAAAGCTTTCTGCAATTTTTGTAGTGGTAATTACAGCACCAATTGGATGCCCGTTTGCCATAGGCTTTCCTAAGATCACTATATCTGGCACTACATCATACATCTCATATCCCCAGAAGTAATCTCCTAAACGACCAAAACCTACTTGAACTTCATCGCTGATACAAACTCCACCTTGTGCACGTATTTCTGTATATATTTGTTGTAGGTACCCTTTAGCAAGTGGCACTTGCCCACCACAGCCAACAATAGGCTCTGCTATAAAGGCTGCAATTTTATTGTAGTTATCTTTAATTTGATTTTTGGTTAGTTGAGCGAAATAGTTGCCGGCGCTACCATCATCCTTAAAGCCCGAGAGAAACGCCTTGGGCAGAGGAGTATCAATAATATATTCTCTTTTGCCGACACCACCGGTATGATTGTATTTATAATGGCTAATATCAATGCCAATTTTGGTATTGCCATGATAGCCATGTTCTAGCACCATAACTTTTGGTTTTTGTGTATAATTATTTGCCAAACGTATGGCTAAGTCACTAGCTGCACTGCCCGAGTTTACAAAAAACACCTTGTTTAAGGTCTCGGGAAATTTACTTAATAGTTTTTCACCGTACGCTAAAAAATCTTCATATAAATAACGTGTATTTGTATTTAATTTAGCCATTCCTCTTTGTCCAGCACGAGCCACTTTTGGATGACAATGACCAGCAAGCATTATGTTGTTGTAGGCATCTAAAAAGGTGTTTCCATTAGCATCATACATGTATTGAAAAGCCGATTTTGACATATGAATAGGCTTTTTGTAACTTAAAGAGAGCGCATTACTAAAATGTTGTTTTCTTCTTTTTAGTTGTGTTGCGATACTTTTTTTACTGGTTGCATCAAAGCCTGCTGCTATTCTAAATGTATCTTCAACTTTAATTGGGTTAATACTTAGCCACTTACGCAGTAGGCGCCAAGCTGCTTGTTCGCTAACCGTGATATAGGCAGAGTCAGGCTTTAGAGTTTTTGCATATGCCGAATTACATACACTTGTACATAAGCGTGCTGCAACCAAATAATATAGTATTGATATTTCTTCTTCTTTTAAGGGATAACGTGAGTGGTATCCTTCAATTAACGGGGTAGCTATAGCTAATGGATCATTTTTCTCCATCATAATATAGGTGAGTGCGATTGCAACTTCATTAATTACCCATGAATAGCAAGAGTCACCAAAATCAATAATACCTGATAAAACCCCATTTTTAGTAAGAACATTCCAATGATTAGCATCGTTGTAAATTATGCTTTGTCGTAATTCATCTTGAAGTGGATATATATGCTCATCAAATTGCATAAAAAAATAATCTACTAAGTTTCTATCCTTAGGATTAACAATATATGAAAGATATTTACGGTTTTTTTTAAACAATTTTAAATCCCATTGTGTTTGTTTTCCTACTAAGGCGCTGTTATGAAAAGTTGCCAAAATATGATCCATATCTGCTAAAAAAACACCTATTGATTTTGACAACTCTGTCGTATGCGGTACATCTCCTAAAAAATCACCTTCAACAAAAGATAATAAGCGATAAATTTGACCTTCTTCAACTATTAATGATTCGGTGTTTAAAGATGCTTTAACCTTTGGAAACTCATAGTTTTTTAAAGCAGAAAGTTTGTGAAGCATTTCATTTTCTGCCTGCAGTAGTTCGAGTGTTTTTTCGCTATATTCTTGTTGTTTTAATACAAAATTGCCTTTTGCGCTTTGTACTTTATAGTTGATACTGTCATAACCCTCTAGAGAAAAATAGGAACAGTCTTGCAGTTGGTAATGCTTTTCTAAAATGGTTTTTACTGACATGAAGTATTTTTTTAAACAAATCTAAATTAAATCTATTTCAACATTATTTTGTCAAAATTATCTAAAATAATGAAGCATTCTATTTAAGAAAATAAAAAGAGCTCCTTATCATTTAAAGTTTAGGCTTTATTTGTTTCACATCATTTTATCTATGCTAGATATTGCATTTATTATTGCGAATTGCGATCATACCGTTGTTTTTAGGTAACTTTAAAGAATAGGGTTATTTTGATTGTTATAGCATAGTTATTTGTTAAATATGTGAAATAGAATATTTGCTTTAACAGTTAGAGGTATCCTTTTTATTGGTTTAGCATCGTTTTTTACCAAAGAGTACAGATAGTTAATTAATCAAATTTAATTTTCATGAAAATATTACTTACCGGCGCCAACGGTTATATTGGGATGCGTTTGTTACCACAGCTATTAAGAATGGGGCATGAGGTAGTATGCACAGTTAGAAATGCTTCACGTTTTTCAGTTGATTCTGAAATTAGAACACAGATAGAGGTTTTGGAGATTGATTTTCTAAAGCCTGTAGAGAAAAACACGATCCCGGCAGACATAGACGCAGCCTATTTTCTGATTCACTCCATGAGTTCTTCTACAAACGATTTTGATGCGCAAGAAGCTACAACGGCAGATCATTTTAATAAATACATGTCTAAAACACGGGTAAAACAAGTAATTTATCTTAGTGGTATTGTAAATGAAGAAAATCTTTCAAAGCATTTATGGTCTAGAAAAAATGTAGAGAGAATATTATACGAAGGTCCTTTTAAGCTTACCGTTTTAAGAGCGGGTATAATTGTTGGTTCTGGTAGTTCATCATTTGAAATTATTAGAGATCTCTGTGAAAAACTTCCTTTAATGATTACCCCTAAATGGGTGCTTACTAAAACACAGCCTATCGCAATACGAGATATTATTGATTTTTTAACGGGAGTTTTAGGAAACGAAAAGACTTATAACGATTCTTTTGATATTGCTGGGCCAGATATTCTTACTTATAAAGAAATGCTTGAAAAATATGCAGAAAGAAGAGGTTTTAAAAATTGGATTTATACGGTTCCTGTAATGACTCCAAAGTTGTCTAGTTATTGGTTGTATTTTGTTACGTCGACATCGTATACATTAGCCTTAAACTTGGTTGATAGCATGAAAATTGAAGTGATTGCCAAAGACACGCGTTTACAAGAATTGTTAGGTATTAAACCTCATAGTTATGCGGAGGCTATTGATATGGCTTTTGTGAAAATAGAGCAAAACCTTGTCGTTAGTAGCTGGAAAGATAGTTTGGTAAGTGGACGTTTTACAAAAAATATTGAAAAGCACATTCAGGTTCCTAAATATGGAGTTTTAAAAGACGAAAAACACTTAAAAATTGAGCAACCAGATAGAGTTTTAGAAAATATTTGGAAAATAGGAGGTGAAAATGGCTGGTATTATGGTAACTGGCTTTGGAAAATACGTGGTTTTATTGATAAACTGTCGGGGGGTGTTGGCCTAAGACGTGGACGTACACACGCAAATAAATTATCTGCTGGCGATGCGTTAGATTTTTGGCGGGTACTTTTAGCCGATAAAGAGGGTAAAAGATTACTACTATTTGCAGAAATGAAACTACCCGGTGAAGCTTGGTTAGAATTTAAAATAGATGAGCAAAATATTCTTCATCAAACTGCTACTTTTAGGCCAAGAGGATTGAAAGGGCGATTATATTGGTATAGTATTGTACCACTTCATTTTTTTATTTTTGGAGGAATGATTAAAAATATAGCCAAAAAATAATTTAAAGCAGCTTAAAAATAAACGAGTATAATTTTAATAGTGAAGAGCAGGATTAAAAACCGAAGGGTAATATTTTAAGACATTAAGTAGTCACTAAATTAATTGTATTGAATTATTAAAATTAGCGTAATTGTGGATATTCTTCAGGGTTAGATTCATGCATAATATCATATACTGTTTCAAAAACATCCTCTATACTCGGTTTTGAAAAGTAGTCTCCATCTGTGCTATATGCGGGTCTATGCGCTTGTGCAGTTAGCGTTTTTGGCGCACTATCTAAAAACTGGTACGCCCCTTGTTTTTCAATTATTTCATTTAATAAATATGCCGAACAACCACCTGGCACATCTTCATCAACTACCAACAAACGATTTGTTTTTTTTATGCTTTGTAAGCAATCATTGCTAATGTCGAAAGGTAATAGCGTCTGAGCGTCAATAACTTCGGCATTAATACCAACTTCTCTAAGTTCCTCTGCGGCATTCATTACAAGGCGCAATGTTGACCCATAGGAAACTATAGTAATATCGCTACCTTTTTTTAAGGTTTCTACCATTCCAATTGGGGTGCAAAATTCTCCTAAATTATTTGGTTTAGGTTCTTTTAAACGATATCCGTTGAGACTTTCAATCACTAACGCAGGCTCGTCAGATTTTAATAAGGTGTTATAAAATCCTGCTGCTTGCGTCATATTTCTTGGAGAAAGAATATACATGCCTCTAAGTACATGAATAAGCCCCCCCATTGGCGATCCGGAATGCCAAATACCCTCGAGTCTATGCCCTCTAGTTCTAACTATTAGTGGTGCTTTTTGCCTACCAAAAGTACGATAGCGTAATGATGCTAAATCATCAGACAACGTAGTCATGGCATAAAAAATATAGTCTAAATATTGAATTTCTGCTATAGGTCTCAATCCTCTAAGCGCCATGCCAATACCTTGCCCTATTATTGTTGATTCTCTAATGCCAGTATCAGCTACTCTTATTTTTCCAAATTTATCTTGGAGTCCTTCAAGACCTTGATTTACATCACCAATAGTACCAGTATCTTCACCAAAGACGAGTACTTCAGGATATTTGCAAAAAATTGCATCAAAATTATCACGTAAAATAACTCTACCATCAACGTGTTCTGGTTTGTTGTCATAGGTAGGCTTTATTGCTGAAATTGCTGTAGCCTTGTCCTCAGATTCATTATAAAGGTGTTTACTATATTTTAGCTGCATTTCGCCTAAAAAAGTATTCGTCCAAGCTATTAGGCTCTTTTTTTCATTAGTATCTTCACCAAGTAAATAGCGCAAGGCTTTTCTTGCACTTGAAGCTAAATCCTTTTTAATTGGTTCTTCAATTGCAATTAAATCGTTTTTCACCCTAGTAATGAAAGATCTATTTTTACTAGAATTTGCCGCTTTATCTAAAAGATCAATTAAGGTTCGCTTTAATTGTTTATGTGAGCCTAAATATTCGCTCCAAGCTTCTTTTTTTGCTGTTCTAACAGTTTTTGTTATTTGTTTTTCTATCTTCTCTAATTCTTCGTTAGTTGCAATACCAGAAGAAATAATCCATTCTTTAAATCGTTTGTTACAATCGTTTTCTTTTTCCCAGTTTAATCTTTTTTCGTCTTTATAACGTTCATGAGAACCAGATGAAGAGTGTCCTTGGGGTTGTGTCAACTCTGTAACGTGCAATATAACAGGTACATGTTCTTCCCTTGCAATATCAGCAGCGTTTTCATAGGCATGCATTAATGCAGTGTAATCCCAGCCTTTTACTTTGAGCATTTCATAGCCCTTGTTTTTTGAGTCTCTGCGAAAACCCTCAAGCATTTTGGTGATGTCTTCTTTTGTTGTATGATATGCCGCGGGTACAGATATACCGTACTCATCATCCCATATGCTTATTACCATTGGTACTTGTAGTACGCCCCCGGCATTAATTGTTTCTAAAAATAGACCTTCGCTTGTACTCGCATTACCTATGGTGCCCCATGCTACTTCATTGCCATTAACTGAAAACATTGAAGCATCAAGATCTTTTAAATTTCGATATACTTTTGACGCTTGGGCGAGTCCCAATAATCTTGGCATCTGACCAGCGGTACAAGAAATATCAGAACTACTATTTTTTTGTTGTGTTAAATCACGCCAGCTACCATCTTCATTTAAGCTATGCGTAAGAAAATGAGCCCCCATTTGCCTGCCAGCACTCATAGGCTCTTTAGTTATATCAGTAGTTGCATATAAAGCATGAAAAAAATCTTTAGGTGTCAAAAGATCTAGTGCTAGCATGAAAGTTTGATCTCGATAATAGCCACTTCGGAAATCACCATTTCTGAATGATCTAGCCATAGCGAGTTGCGGTAACTCTTTACCGTCGCCAAAAATACCAAATTTTGCTTTGCCCGTAAGCACTTCTTTTCGCCCCAAAATACTACAGGTTCTGCTTAGTGTAGCGATTTCAAAGTCTTTCAGAATTTGAACCCTGAAATCTTCAAATGAAATGTCGTTACTTGTTTTTGCAGAAATATCCATTTATATGTTGTAGTTTTTACAAAAATACTTAATCAAAAGGATGAATGCAAGCTCTTAAAGCATTTGCATCTTTTGATAACCCAATACAAATGGGCTTCATTATATTTTTAAAATTATTTTGATGCGTTAGTGGTAATTTAATTTCACCTATTTTGTACGTGTTTCCTTTAAAAATATGAGCTTAGTTTATATGAAATAGGGTTTATTAAAATTCAAATCCTATTTTTGGGTTTAAATACTATAAATGAGCAAGCGGGCGCTACAGAAATACATTAAAGACTTAAAAAAGTCAGACCTTGAAGATCAAATTATTGATTTATATGTTCGCTTTCCTGTGGTAAAGGAATATTATGATTTTGTTTTTAATCCTAAGGAAGAAAAATTGGTTCAAGAAGCAAAAACTAAAATTTCTAACGAATATTTTCCTCTAAAACGAAAACGCCCCAGAGCAAGGAGGTCGGTAGCACAGAAATATATTAAGCACTTTAAAAAATTAGGGGTAGAATCGCATTTGGTAGTAGATGTAATGTTGTATAATTTGGAAATAGCTCAAACCTATTCCTTAGAAAGAAATCTACCCGATTCTTTTTTTAAAAGTATGTCAAATTCTTTTAAAGAGGCAGTTCATTTTGTTTCTGTAAACAGTTTATTGTTCGAGTTTAAAGAAAGAATTTTAAAAATATATAATTTTACTCTAGAACATCATTGGCCTTATGAAGAGGAATTCTCAAGAGCGCTCGATAGTATCGACTAGTACCAAATACCGTTTATTGTATTAAGTACAAACGGTATGGGTGATGTATTCGGTTAAATTTAATAGTATGATATAATACAGATTAATATGGCTATAGTAATCGTTAGGCAAGATGATAAAATATTGCTTTGGAAAAAAGCGCTTAAGCAAATAAACCCAGAGCTTCAAGTGTATAGTTTTTTAGAAGACCATCCAATAAATGAAATTGAGGTTGCGCTAGTTTGGAAACATCCTGCGGGAATATTATCTAAATATCACAACCTTAAATATATTGCATCAAGTGGTGCAGGCGTTGATTTTATTTTTGAAGATGCTAGTGTACCAAAGCATTTGCCTATCACAAGAGTTGTAGACAAAATGCTGGCAAATGACATGTCAGAATATATTATCGCTGTAATCTTTAATTTTCTTAAAAATTTGAATAGCTATAAACTTATGCAAACCAAGGCTATTTGGAGCAGCAAACCCTATTATCGTATTTGTGATTTGAAGGTGGGTATTCTTGGTTTAGGTGCATTAGGGTCAGTATTAGCCAAAGATTTAGTGAAATTTGGTTTCAATACTAGAGGCTGGTCTGCATCTCAAAAAAATATTGATGGAATTCGGTCTTACGCGGGCAAAGAGCAGTTATCCGATTTCTTGGCAGAAACGCAGGTATTAATATGCTTACTTCCATTGACTAATAAAACTAAAAACATTTTAAATAAACAGCTTTTTAAACAATTACCAAAAGGAGCTCACATTATAAATGCAGCTCGAGGAGGACATTTGGTTGATGCAGAACTTATAGAAATGATTGATAATGGGCACCTTTCTGGAGCTAGTTTAGATGTTTTTCATAAAGAGCCTTTAGAGCCTGGTCATTTATTTTGGGCACATGAAAAGATTAACATTACTCCGCATTGCGCAAGTGTTTCAGATACTGACTCAGTAGCGCCTCAGATTATTGAAAATTATTATAGAATGAAAAAAGGTTTACCACTCTTATATTTAGTTTCAAAAAAAGAAGGTTATTAAAAGAAGTGGCTGTTTATGTTATAAACCTTTCAGAATATTTCGTTTCGCTATAAAAATCTGTTAATTTTACAAGATAACTTTATCGCAAAGTTTAATCATTTTTAAAAACGACTGACTTCTTGGGGCTGCAAAAAGAAACAAACGAAAAAAAACTATACAATTATCAGATTGAAGATTTGAATATGATTTTCAAATGCTTTGATGAGTCTGATGATACCGCAAACATTCTTTACCAATTACCAACGGGTGGGGGTAAAACGGTAGTGTTTTCTGAAATTGCTCGTAGGTTTATTAAACAACGAAATAAAAAAGTAGTTGTTTTAACGCATCGGATAGAATTATGCGCGCAAACCTCGAGAATGTTGACAGGGTTTGGTGTGCAGAATAAAATTATCAATAGTGAGGTAAAAGAACTACGTGATCAAGGCGAGTTTTCTTGTTTTGTTGCCATGGTTGAAACCTTAAATAACCGACTGCAAGAAGATAAAGTTGAAATCAACAACATAGGTCTTGTAATTATTGATGAAGCCCATTACAACTCGTTTAGGAAACTTTTTAAATATTTCGAAAATTCAATCATTTTAGGAGTAACCGCAACTCCATTGAGTTCGAATATTAAGCTTCCGATGAAAGATAATTATCAAAAGTTAATTATCGGTGAGTCTATTGAATCGCTTATTAAAAAGAATTTTTTGGCAAAAGCGAATGTATATAATTATGACGTTAGCCTTCAGAATTTAAAATTAGGTATTAATGGTGATTACACGGTGAAATCATCTGACGAGCTTTATAGTAATCACAATATGCTAGGAAAGCTTATGACGGCCTATAAAGAGATTGCGTTGGGTACTAAAACACTTATTTTTAATAATGGTATTAATACCTCTAGATACGTATATGAAACGTTTAAAAAGGCAGGCTACAATATTCGACATCTCGACAATAAAAATAATGCAACAGAACGTCGAGAAATTTTGGAATGGTTTTCAAATACACCTGATGCTATTTTAACCTCTGTTAGTATTTTAACTACTGGTTTTGATGAGCCCACAGTAGAAACCATTATTTTAAACAGGGCTACTAGATCATTGACATTATATTTTCAAATGATTGGACGTGGTTCTAGAATTTTACCCAATAAAAAAGAGTTTACTGTGGTTGATATGGGTAATAATGTTGCTCGATTTGGAATGTGGAATGCACCCATTGATTGGCAAGAAATCTTTCATTTTCCTGATTTCTTTTTAGAGAATATTAAGAACGATGAAGATATCGAACGCGAGTTTGTTTACGAGATGCCCAAAGAACTGCGCAAGAAATTTTTAAAATCAAAAAATATAGATTTTGATATAAAAAAAGAGTACAAAGAAGTTTTTGCTCTTGGTCAAAAATCAAAAATTGTTTTAGAGAGAAGTATAGAACAGCATGCATCAATTTGTGTTGAAAATGCAAAGGATGTTTTTGAAGCTCGTATTTTGGCGAAAGAACTTAAAGAAGAAATTACGTTCAGAGTGCTACAATATTCTTATTGTATCATGAACAACACTAAGAACTACAAGGAATGGTTAGAGGAGGATTATGAACGTAAATTACGTTCAAGTATCTCTAAAAAGTTTGCTGCTAAAATGTAGTAAAATTTTAAAGTATTCGTATGCTCAAAGGCAAATTTGATCACCTGATATGAAAAAGCTTCTGATTATCGCTTTTGTTTGGCCTGAGCCTAGTTCTACAGCTGCAGGTAATCGCATGTTGCAAATAATTGAATATTTTAAAAACAAAAGCTATGAAATTACCATAGCCAGTACAGCAGCAATTACCGATCTTTCGATGAATTTCAATTCTCTCGAGATTCAATCGGTTGCCATAAAACTTAATCATGAAAGTTTTGACGTTTTTATTTCTGAACTAAAACCAGATGTGGTACTCTTTGATCGATTTTTAACAGAAGAGCAATTTGGGTGGCGAGTAGCAGAATTTGCACCAAAAGCCATGCGAATTTTAGATACAGAGGACCTACATTCATTGCGACAAGTACGACTAAATTGCTTAAAAAAAGGAGTGCCTTTTTCTGCTTATACTTGGTTAAATGCAGCTATAACCAAACGAGAAATCACCAGTATTTACCGTTGCGATCTTACGCTTGTAATATCTACTTATGAAATGTTCTTATTAAGTTCAATCGTTAAGGTAAATAGCACTCTTTTACTTTATGTTCCTTTTATGTTAGATTCACTTTCAGAAAAAGAAATTAATTACTGGCCTAATTTTAAAAGTAGAACAGATTTTATGTTTATTGGCAATGGCAAACATGCCCCTAATATCGACGCCATACGTTGGTTAAAAAAAGAGATTTGGCCGCTAATTAAAAAAGGACAACCAGAAGCTAGTTTAAAAATATTTGGGGCATATTTGCCAGAATTTATTAAACAAATGCATAAACCTAAAGAAGGTTTTTTTATTGAAGGATGGGCGCCAAGTTGTGATTTAGTTATGCAGCAAGCTTTGGTTAATTTAGCCCCTCTGAGGTTTGGAGCAGGTTTAAAAGGAAAGCTAATTTCAGCGATGCAGAATGGTTTACCTACAGTAACCACCGCTATTGGGGCTGAAGGTATTCATTTACATCTACCGTTTAATGGAAGCATAGCAAATACTTCAGAAAATATTGCTTTAGCGGCTATTCAATTATATACGGATCAAAAAAAATGGAATAGTGCGCAACACGCAGGAATAGCAATTATTAATACTCTTTTTAATAAGTCCGATTGGATAAAAAAGTTTGATTCAAAAATTTTATTTCTTCAAAATAACTTGGAGTCCCACCGAACACAGAACTTTATTGGCGCAATGCTTATGCAAAATACTTTGGCAAGTAGTAAATATATGTCTAAATGGATTCATGAGAAAGCTCGAAATAATTAAAATAGCGTGTAAAACAGACATCAATTTTAAGTTGTATTTCAGGTGTAATTTAATTTTAAATTTGATTTAATTAACGTGAGTTCGACGTAAGAAATATGTTTTTTATACAATGAAAAAAGCAGAAATTTAGTATATTTAAGTATCTGAAGTTCAAATATTTAACTAAAATTCTGCTTATGATTTCTAATGATAAAATTACTGAAATTTTCTGTGTTCTTGATGATTTTTGTAAAGAAATCGACCAAATAATCAATCAAAATACGATTCTCGAGAATACCAGCAAGAAAAAACGCAATCGAAAATCTAAAATGTCGGATAGCGAGGTGATTACCATTATGATTTTATTTCACCTGAAAGGGTATCGATGCTTGAAGCATTTTTATATCAACCATGTTACCAAACACATGACAGATGATTTTCCGCAAACAGTATCCTATAACCGTTTTGTCGAGCTACAGAAAAAATGCGTCCTCCCAATGACTATTTTTCTACAGAGCTGTTGTTTGGGCAAATGTTCTGGGATTTCATTCCTCGATTCTACCGTTTTAAAAGCCTGTCATTATAAACGAGAGAAACAAAACAAGGTTTTCAAAGGAATAGCTGCCAAAGGTAGAGGAACCATGGGGTGGTTCTTTGGGTTCAAACTACATATTGTAATCAATGAGCGTGGCGAGATTATCGATTTCCTTATAACACAAGGCAATGTGGACGACAGACAGCCATTGAAGGACAAGACGTTTCATGACAAGGTGTTTGGTAAAATATTTGCAGATAGGGGGTATATAGGAAAGGATCTCTTTGAAAAACTATTCGTGGACGGCATACATCTGATTACAAAAATCAAGAAAAATATGAAGAACGCAATTATGCACGTTTATGACAAAATTCTCCTGAGAAAAAGAGCAGTCGTCGAGAGTGTAAACGACATCCTGAAAAACCAATGCCAAATCGAGCATACAAGACATAGAAGCTTTGATAACTTTATTACAAACCTAGTGTCAGGACTGATAGCATACTCCTTCTATCCAACTAAATCAAATATCAATATTGATAATTTTCAAAGAATAGGCTAAGTCTTATATCGAACTCACGTTAATTAGAATCATTAAACAGATTATTTAATTTAAAAATAATTTTGGTTAGAAGCCTTATCTTTATACGCTTAAAGTAAAAGATATACATGAAAACTCCCAATTGGAAAACAGCTAAAGAATTCGAAGATATCACATATACCAAGAGTGATGGTGTTGCCCGAATAGCTTTTAATAGACCAAACGTACGAAATGCTTTTCGGCCTAAAACTACAAGTGAATTGTATCAAGCATTTTATGACGCGCAAGAAGATACCTCGATAGGTGTAGTATTACTATCCGCAGAAGGACCATCAACTAAAGATGGTGTTTACTCATTCTGTAGTGGTGGTGATCAAAAAGCAAGAGGAGCGCAAGGTTATGTGGGTGAAGATGGCATGCATCGTTTAAATATACTAGAAGTTCAGCGTCAAATTCGATTTATGCCCAAAGTGGTGATTGCCGTTGTACCAGGCTGGGCAGTTGGTGGTGGTCATAGTCTACATGTGGTGTGCGATTTAACATTAGCAAGTAAAGAGCATGCTATTTTTAAACAGACCGATGCCGATGTTACTAGTTTTGATGCGGGCTATGGTTCTGCGTATTTAGCAAAAATGGTGGGTCAAAAAAAGGCAAGAGAAATTTTTTTTCTTGGTAGAAACTATTCAGCTCAAGAGGCTTATGATATGGGAATGATTAATGCAGTTGTACCTCATGATGAATTAGAAGCAACAGCTTATCAATGGGCTCAAGAAATTTTAGAAAAATCTCCTACGTCTATAAAAATGTTAAAATTTGCAATGAATCTTACCGATGATGGTATGGTTGGTCAGCAAGTGTTTGCGGGTGAAGCTACTCGTTTGGCCTATGGTACTGAGGAAGCAAAAGAAGGTAGAAATGCTTTTTTAGAAAAAAGAAAGCCCAATTTTGGAAAAAATAATTGGATACCTTAACTACACTTTATTACGTCGCTTGATGTTTTGTGGTTTAAGTAATTGTAAAGTGACTTTTTTATTTAGTATATTTTTATTGTTTAAATACAATTTTAACAGCCTTATTATATACAAAAAGAGCCCGGTCTTAAAGACTGGGCTCTTTTACGAGAACACTATATGAAAATGAAAAATTATACTTAGTTTTTTGTACACAGTAAAAGTACCGCCATTAAATAACTTTTTTAAATTATTGTTGTGACTTATAAGCTTTTTGTTGTAAAAATGGCATAATCTGTTATTTAAGCTTATTTAAAAGCCTTGAGAATTTGTTTTAAAAAATTATTTTCATCAAAATCAGGTGCTTCTGCAAGTCCAGTTCTTACAATAACTAATTCTTTTGAGGGTATTATGTAAACATATTGCCCTTGAAAACCATTTGCAGAATATAAATCTCGTGGCGCATCAGGGTATTTACCACTTGAATTAAGCCACCAATGCGCACCATATTTACCATCTGAACCTGGAGTAGGTCTAGTGATATAATCAATCCATTGTGGGTTAAAAAGTTGTTCACCGTTCCAATTCCCTTTATAAAGATGTAACAGTCCAAATTTTGCCCAATCGCGTGTGGTAGCCCAGCCATAAGAAGAGCCCACAAAATTGCCTGCCATGTCTGTTTCTAGCACCATAGAATGCATTCCTATTTTGTCGATTAATTCGAGATATGGAAAATCAAGATATTCATTATGTGTACTAAATTGGGCTCTTAAAACTCCCGAAAGAAAATTGGTAGTTCCGGATGAGTAATTCCAAACTTTAGGCGCATTTGCATCGAATGCTGTATTTATTTGAGATTTTGTCATATCTGCCTCTAAAAACAGCATTTTAGTAACATCAGAAATACTTGTGTAATCCTCATTCCAGGCTAAACCGCTCGACATTCTTAAAAATTCATCTAGTGTAATTGCAGCCCTTGGATCATTGCCTTTTTTTTCGGACAGATCTAATTCGTTAAAAGGGCGATAATTCATACTTATTTTACCCTGATATTCAAGTATTCCGAATAAAGTAGCTAAGAGGCTCTTCGTCATAGACCATCCTAATATTGGAGTGTTTTCAGAAAAACCATCCATATAATATTCTGCAACAATATGCCCTTTATACACTACTATAGCTGTTCTTGTTTTTTGCAGTTCATAGTTAGATGTTATATTTTCTATTGCGGCGTTTAGCTTAGCATAATCAATAGTATTAAAAACAGTATCTTTTTTGCCATTATTGCCATACGGAAAGGGTAGTCCATTTTTTAGTAGAGTTCGCTTTGGAACTTGGTTAACTTGGCTTTTATCGTATTCTTCGTTAATAAGAACACATCCCAAGCCTGGCCTACAGATAGTTTCACGTTTCATAAATCCAAAAACGGAAGTAATTACATTATTGTTTGAGGTATGCTCTGTTTTGGCCCAACGAATTAGCGGAATATTATTGTCGTTCTTAGAAATATCGTCAAAAGATCTTTTTGAGATATAACTTGTGGAGGCTAAATTTTTAGAAGCAAACCCAGATATTATATTAAGTTTAGGGTAATTATACAGCGCTGCTAAAAAAATCAACGCTACAAAAAGCAAAAGAATATGTTTAAATTGTTTCAAAATAAAAGAGAATTAGTAAGTTGAACATTTAAAAGCGAATATATTGAATCAATGACAAACTATTCTATACTAATTTTGACGCTTACGTTTACGCTACTACTTTCTTGTGAAAAGAAAAAGGAAGAGTATATTTGGAAATCATTAGAAGTCACCGCTACTGCCTATAATTCTGTTCCTTCGCAGACACAAGGTAATCCGTTTATTGCAGCATGGGGAGATTCTTTACAATCTAATGTACCATCGATAGCTGTTTCAAGAGATTTATTAGCCTTAGGTCTAAAGCATAATACTCCAGTTAAAATTGAAGGTTTTGACAAGGTTTTTTTGGTTAAAGATAAAATGCACCGTCGGTGGCGCAAGAGAATAGATATTTTTATGGGTGATGATATTAAAAAAGCGAAGCAATGGGGAAAAAAAAAGCTATACATTCAATTTCAAGTACCTAAAGATAGTTTGACTTCTAAACCAGCATCAAAATAATTTTTATTGTTAAAACCTTTCGTACCAATGAGGCATTTAAACCTAGTAATTGTGGCTTTTTTATTAATTTCATGTTCCTCTAAAAAGAGAATAATTGATAAGCCTATTATTTTTGATGAAGTTCGAAAAAAATTGACTTTGCAGTACCTTTCTGATCGCTATGGTTTGATAAAAAAAGAACCAAGCATTGTACCTAAAATGATTGTTTTGCATTGGACGGTTATACCCACTTTTAAGAAATCATTTGAAACTTTTAAGCCTTCAAAATTACCCAGCAGACCCGATATAAAGGCGGCAAGCGCCTTAAACGTCAGTTCACAGTTTATGGTAGATCGTGATGGCACTATTTATCGTTTAATGCCAGAAACCACCATGGCAAGGCATGTTATTGGCCTTAATCATTGTGCCATAGGTATAGAAAACGTTGGTGGAACGGCAGACTTTCCTTTGACTGCATCACAAGTGGCTTCTAATATTTGGTTGGTGAATTATCTTTCAGATAAATATGAGATTGAGTATCTCATTGGCCATTATGAGTATGAGATGTTTGAAGGTCATGAACTTTGGTTAGAAAAGGATAAAAATTATCGAACTAAAAAAGAAGACCCCGGCGTGTCTTTTGTACAAAAAGTAAGAGCAGCAACAAAAAAGCAAAATTTTAAACCTGTTCCAAAACAAATTTCAATACATTAATTAAACTCTTAACAAATTGATTGGTTCTTAGTAGTTCCTTTATAATTGCAATTAGATACCCAATTAACTAAAATATCATAATAATATGCTTTTTAAATTAACGCTTTTTTTCGCTCTACTTTTTAGTAGTCTTAGCACGTATTCACAAGAGAAAGAACTAACTGCAAAATTATTTGACACCTATGAAAAATACAAAGAAACAACTTTAGATCAACGAAGAATCAAGCATCACCAACTTCAGCCTTTGTTAAATAAGCTGAGAAATAATTCAAAATTTAAGGTAAAAGAAGTAGGTAAATCAATTGAAGGGCGCAGTTTAACTTTGGTTAGCGTAGGAGAAGGAAAAACGCATGTTTATTTATGGTCACAAATGCATGGCGATGAGCCTACAGCAACTCAGGCTATTTTTGACATCTTTAATTTTTTAGCTTCTGAAGATTTTTTGGCTGAAAAGAGAGCAATTTTAAGTCAACTTACCTTACATTTTCTACCAATGTTAAACCCCGATGGTGCAGAGCGTTTTCAACGCAGAAATGTATTAGGTGTTGATATAAATAGAGATGCTTTAAGATTACAATCACCTGAAAGTCGAACTTTAAAACGTATTCGAGATAGCTTAAACGCTGACTTTGGCTTTAATTTACATGATCAAAGTACGTATTATAATGCAGAACGCACCAATAAGCCAGCAACCATATCTTATTTAGCGCCAGCCTATAATTATGAAAAAGATATAAATAAAACACGTGCTAATGCGATGAAAGTTATTGTTTTTATGAATGAAATTATTCAAAAATATGCACCCGGTCAAGTAGGCCGTTACAATGATGATTTTGAGCCGAGAGCATTTGGTGATAATATTCAAAAATGGGGAACAAGCACCATTTTAATTGAATCTGGAGGTTATGCAAATGATGTAGAAAAACAAGAAGTTAGAAAGTTAAATTATGTTTCTATTCTTTCTGCTATTTATACTATTGCGAAAGGTAATTATGAAAAAATACCCTTAACGGACTACGAAAAAATACCAGAAAATGATCGTAAACTTTTTGATTTAAAAATTAAAAATGCTACCCATCTAATTGATAACAAACCTTATATCATTGATTTAGGGATGAATCGTCTCGAAGTTCCTGTCGAAAATAGTGTGAATTTTTGGTATAGCAGCAGAATTATAGATCAGGGCGACTTATCAACTTATTATGGTTACGAGACTTTTGACGCTGAAGGATATACAATAAGACAGGGAAAAGTAGCTCCAGAAATTTTGAGCGAATTGGGTCAATTAAATAAAAATGATGCTTTAGCTATGTTAAAGGCGGGGTATACGTATTTAAGAATAAAGAATATTCCAATAAAATGGCTACAATCTCCACTTCCAATTCATTTAGTTTCAAAAGACTATAAAGTGCCGGATTTTAATTTACAAGTAGGTATAAACCCCACCTTTCTTTTAGAGAAAAATGGGGTTTATGAATATGCAGTAGTTAATGGATTTTTAATTGATCTAAGACTTCAGGTCTTAGGTAATTTTAAAAATGCCATGATTTTTAGGTAGTGTTTTTTCTATATAAAGTGTTTTAAGTTTAACAAAGTAATAGTGCTATTAATATCCGAATTGTATTTGAGCATTTGCTCCATGTATTAATAACGTAGTTAACATGGATACTAAAATAACTACAATTGTTGAAAATAAAAGAATTGTAGTTGTTTTGTACCAAGCTGGCATTCCGTTTAAAGAACTGTTTTTGATAATTGAATTTAATACATCCATAATTTCACATTTTTTAGTTTATAATGTTACTAATTTTATGGATAAGGGTATTCCATTAAAATTAGTGTTCTGATTACAAGAAAGTATTTTTGCTTCAATCGGTCGTGCTTTAGTATAAAAAATCGTTCAATTGTTTATAAATTGGATGAAAATCAACATTGTTAAATTTAAAATTGGTGTTAAAAATTAGTTAGGGCAATTAGTAGCTAACAAATGATAAACTATAACTCGTAAAAAGAGGTAAAGAACATTAAGTAAAAACATGTGATTTTTGTAATGAAAAAATTTTGGAGTAATAATTTTTCTTGTTTTAGAAAAAAGTAGGTGAGGGGCAGGTTTTTATAAAAAGGGCTCAAGAAGCAATATTAGATGATAATGCGTGTTTGTAAAATTAAAAAGAGATTTGTAAATACGTTAGGTATTTACAAATCTCTACTCTGTTTAAAAGTATTCTGTGTTGCTTTTTTTTTAGCAAAAATCACTTAAAATTATTACGCGGATATTTTAGCTTATACAAAGAAATAAATCTTAAGTTTATTCGCAGCCACCTTCAAAACCAGTTGCATCAAACTTAGTTTGTACTGCGCCTTGTAAATTGCCATTGTTTAGTTGAATCGCTAGGTTGTTTTCGCCGCTTCCGTCTCTTTTTGGACTGCAATATTCAAATAGATAAAAACTGTTAGCTTGTTGTGAAACACGCTGAGAAATGTCGTTAAAAGTATTTTCTAACTCTTCTTTATTACTTGCGAATACGCTAAAAGTTTTACCCAGATCAGTAAGAACATTCGTATCAATTTCGCTGCCTAGTCCTATGGTAAAAAAAGCAATATTTCGGTCTGCTTCATCTACTTTCTTTTGGGCATCTTGTTTTGTAAATCTTGAAGCTTGATCAGTACCATCGGTAAAAATGACTACTGAGGCAGAACCAATTTTGTCACCAGAAGTACTAGCGCTAAGTAAATCAGAAGCAATATCTGTAGATTTTATAACGGCGCCATATAAATCAGTAGAGGGATCATTACTAATATCCGTAGTAATTCCGGCAATGGCAGCTTTTAAATCTGCTTTTTCAGCAGTTAATTCGCTTAAGGGGTGTAAAACATTCTCTCCATCAAACCAGTAGATAGCCATTTTATATGATTCTTCAGTAGTTTCTGGCATTACATTATCAACAAAACTGGAGCTTGCAGCCTTAAGTTCTTCTAAACTACTACTTAAAACACTATTACTTAAATCTAAAACTAAAATTGTGTTGGCAGCAAAAATTTGTGAATTTGGTGAAATTCTTGCTTGAGACTCGGACGTAGATATGGTATTAAAACAATCATCATTTCTACCTTGTTCATATATGGTAAATTGGTTGGCGTTTAAACCAGCAACAGGATTGCCATCTGTATCTGAAACCTTAAATAAAATCGATATTTTTCCAGGTAGAGTGGTATATTGTTCTTGAATAGATAAAACTAAATCACTCTCAGGAAAACCTAAACAATCATCAACCTTAACCCCTTTTCCTAAAGGTCCGCCCGTGTTTAATGAAAAATTGGTGTCATCGTCCGCATTTCCGCAAGATAAGGCGATTACAAAAGAGAATATTGATATCAATAACTTAGTAGAGGACTTCATTTTCATCATTTTTGAGTTCACTCATCAGAACGAAGAAAATGGACTTTAAGTATTAGATTCTTTTTAAAGTTATGTTAAAGAATGTTAAGAGTTTTTTGTAGTTTTCAATAACAAATAAAATTATATAAAAGTTCTGTGAAAAAATTAGTGCTTTTTACAAGTAGTTGTTTTTTAATTTATACGAGTTTAATTGCTCAAAAAAAGAATGGAAATTTTCGTTTAAACATTAGAAAAGCTACTGCTGACATTACTATTGATGGCATTGGTGATGATGCCGGTTGGAAGGATACAGAAGTTGCCAAAGATTTTCATATGGTTTTGCCTATGGATGTTGATTTAGCGAAAGAAAAGACCGAAATTAGAATGGCCTACGACGATACCTATATTTATCTTTTGGCTACTTTTTATCATAGCGAAAAAGCAAAATACACTGTAGAATCTTTAAGGCGTGATTTTTCTTTTGGTAACAACGATAACTTTCTTTTGTTTTTAGACCCTTTTAATAATCAAACTACTGGTTTTTCTTTCGGATCAAATGCCTATGGGGCTCAATGGGATGGTACTATGTATGACGGTTCTAAAATTGACTTAAATTGGGATAGTAAGTGGGTTTCAGAATCGACAAGAGATGATAAGAAGTGGGTATTTGAAATGGCTGTTCCTTTTAAGTCAATTCGTTATGAAAATGGGGTTTCTGAATGGGGTATCAATTTTAGTAGGTTAGACCTAAAATCTTCAGAAAAATCAAGCTGGACTCCCGTTCCGCGTCAGTTTCCAACCTCATCAATGGCTTATAATGGAACGCTCGTCTGGGACAAACCGCCACCATCGCCAGGATTCAATTTTTCTATTATTCCTTATGTTTCAAGTTCTGTTGCTAAAAAAATAGAAACCGACACAAAATCTAAATACGATTTAAAAATTGGGGGCGATGTAAAGTTTAGTTTAACCTCTTCTTTGAATTTAGATTTAACCGTAAATCCTGATTTTTCTCAAGTAGAAGTAGACCGTCAGATTACCAATTTAGATCGCTTTGAGCTTTTTTTTCCAGAAAGAAGACAGTTTTTTCTTGAAAATGGAGATCTCTTTGCCAATTTTGGATATGCCAACATAAGGCCATTTTTTTCACGAAGAATTGGCTTAGGTGTACCTATACAAGCAGGAGCTCGCATTAGCGGAAATTTAAATAATAATTGGCGTTTGGGTGTTATGAATATGCAGACCGATGCAGTTACTGAAACAGGTTTGCCTAGTCAAAATTTTGCGGTTGTTACTTTACAGCGCAAAGTGTTTAGTAGATCTAACATAGGTGTAATGTTGGTAAATAAGCAATCTTTCAATTACCAAAATGAAAGCGACTCCTTACGAGTTTTATATCCACAGTATAATAGAAACTTAGGTGTAGAATACAATCTTGCATCTGCCAATAACACCTACAACGGAAAAGCATTTTTTATAAAATCTTTTTCGCCAAATGAAGAAAATAATGGCATTACTCAAGCAGCTCACCTCCAATATAGTAGTAAGGATTGGAAGTGGCGTATAGAAGAGCAGTGGGTTACAAATGACTATAGTGCAGAAGTGGGCTTTGTACCAAGAAAGGGCTATGTAAGCGTTAATGGTTATCTTGGTTATCTGTTTTTTCCTAAGCGCGGTAAAATACTGAGTCATGGCCCCACCTTAAACGCTAATTACTACTTTGATGAAAAATTGAATCGAACAGATAAAACCAGTTACGTAGTATATGATTTTGCCTTTAAAGACCGGAGTAATTTAGATGTATTTGTTTCAGATGATTATGTAGAATTACTTTCTCCTTTCGATCCTACGCGCTTAGGCAAACCAACGTTGCCATCAGGTACAAAACATCAATGGAATGCTTTTGGCTTTAATTACAAATCAAAGCCCCAAGGAATTTTTACCTATGGCTTTAAAGGTCGTTTTGGAGGGTATTATGCAGATGGTAATCGCACCAGTTTAACTTCAGAACTGGGTTACAGGTTTCAGCCCTATGTGAGTGTTAGTGCTAATCTAAACTACAATAATATCGACCTACCTCAACCATGGTATACCAATACGTTTTGGCTTATAGGCTCTGAAGTTGATGTAACCTTTACGAATAAAATATTTTTCGCTAATCTTTTTCAGTACAACGAGCAAACGGGTAATCTAAATATAAATTCTAGATTTCAATGGCGTTACGCTCCGGCCTCAGATTTATTTTTGGTCTACACTAATAATTACTTTATTGAACCCTTTGAAGGAAAAAATTGGGGAATCACTTTAAAACTAACCTATTGGCTCACTAAATAAGCTTCTTAATTTGCAGAAAAATCAAAATATAGCCATTATTATTCTTGCTGCTGGCAGTAGCAGTCGTATGAATGAACATGTTAAACAAATTTTACCTTGGAAGCAAACTACGCTATTAGGTAACGCTATAGCTCAGGCAAATGCCGTTAAATATGCAGACGTTTATGTTGTTCTTGGAGCTCATAAAGAAATTATTCAGAGAAATATGCAACTTGAGAAAACCAGTATTATTTTTAATGAAAATTGGAAAGATGGAATAGGAAGCTCTATAGCAAGTGGTGTCAATCATTTTTCGACATACAAAATTAATTACGATGCCGTTTTAGTAAGCCTTGCAGATCAGCCTTTGGTCGATACCAATTACTTAAACTTATTGCTAACAAAATGGCAAAGCAATCGAAATAAAATTATTGCCACAAAGTATGCAAATCATGCAGGGGTACCTGCTATATTTAATAAAAACTATTTTTCCACATTACAAACATTAAATAAAGATATTGGAGCAAAAGAGATTATATCAGCTAACCTAAAAAAACTGATGGTAATTAATCCTAATGGAAAAGAAATTGATATTGATCTATGGGAGACTTATCAAAAAATGTTACAAAAAAAATAAAATCCAAAACAATGAATATCAACCCTATAATTTACATGCTGTTTTTAACTTCTTTTGTGACTGCTCAAGAGATAAGTTTTGAAGCGTACAATCCAACATCTACACTAAAAGTAAAAGGAGAAGAAATACCTAAAGCAAAGTTTCCGTTTGTAGATGTGCACAGCCATCAGCGGAATATGGATGCTGCTACTTTAAGCCAGCTGATAGCTGAAATGGATCGTTTAAATGAAGGTGTAATGGTTAACTTAAGTGGTGGATCTGGCGACGAACTTTATAAGAAGTTAGAAGCAATTAAAAATAACTACCCAAATCGTTTCGTTGTTTTTGCTAATGTAGATTTTGAAGGAGTAGGCGAAGAGGGGTGGAGTGAAAAGGCTGCAGCTCAACTAGAAAAAGATATTAAAGCAGGGGCGAAAGGACTAAAAATATTTAAAAGCCTCGGTTTAAGATATGAGGATATTCATAAAAATCGAATAGCTGTAAATGATCCGAGATTAGATGCGATTTGGAAAAAATGTGGTGAAATGGGTGTGCCAGTACTAATACATTCGGCCGATCCAAAACCATTTTGGGATAAAATGGATAGTAAAAATGAGCGCTGGTTAGAGCTTAAAACACATCCTCGTAGAAAGCGATCAGCAACTAATCCGGCACCATGGGAGCAGATTATTAACGAACAGCATCAAATGTTTAAGAAACATCCGAATACTAATTTCATAAACGCACATATGGGATGGTACGCTAATAACCTTGGTAAATTAGGGGAGTTATTAGATGAGATGCCAAACATGAATGTTGGCATAGCTGCGGTAATAGCCGAACTAGGTCGACAACCTAAAAACGCAAAGGCATTTTTTGAGAAGTATCAAGATCGAATCTTATTTGGTAAAGATAGCTGGAAACCTAACGAATTTCCTACTTATTTTCGGGTGTTGGAATCTGATGATGAGTATTTTCCCTATTACAAAAAGTATCATGCCTTTTGGGCAATGTATGGTTTAGATTTATCAGATGAAGTTCTAAAAAAAGTGTACTACAAAAACGCTCTTAGATTAATACCGGGGCTTGATAAAAACTTATTTATTGAGAGTAATTAGTTTACGTTTTAAACGTCAGGCAATTGGCGTTTAATATAGTCTAAAATCAACATCCAGTTCATTTTTAACACTAAAGACGCGGTTGGTACATTATCATCTTCAATGGCTGAAATAATGGCATCATGTTGATTATCTGACTTTGAATAAAGTAACTCATCCGCCATAAATTCTCGTTCATAAAAAAAAACACGAATTTTTAAATCCTCTAAAATATGTTGGGCCAAGCTGTTGCCATACTTTTTTGTTAAAAGACGATGAAACCCCAATTTAGCATTAATTCTAGTAACGGTATCTGCGGCACTTTTAAATGCAATTTGTTGCTCTTTAAGTTCTCTAATTGAATCATCATCAAACTCAGAATTTTCAATAGCCAAAACCTCTAAGTCAGCTACCAACTCGTAAAGATCTTTTGCTTCTTTTAAGCTTAATTCAGAAATAATAAATCCACGATTTGCAATCGCTGTAATAATCCTTGATTGTTGCAGCTGCGTTAGTGCTTCTCGGATAGGGGTTACACTTACCTTAAGTTTTCTTGCAAGTGCGGCTAAATTTATGGTTTGCCCCTCTTGCAAATGCCCTTTTTTCATTTCATCAATAAGAAATTCACGAACCTCGTCTCGAAAACTAGTTTTACTTTTCACACATCAAATATACCATATCGTATACGATTTTAGAAAATATAAGGCGAAATTGATCTAAAAATATGAGCTAAGCCTCAAAATCTGTGTATTTTGATATAAATATATGTCAAACTATTTGCTTAACTTAAGGTTCAAAGTTATCTTTGAAGGCATAGATAGGGGGGTAAATACTCCACAAATAGAGAAGTATCACTCACTCCTCCTAATTTAAAAAACAAACAGTATTTAAAATATGGCTAGAGCACAAGAAACCTATGGTAAAAAAGAGCGTGAAAAAAAGCGTTTAAAAAAGCGTGAAGTAAAGGCAAAAAAGAAAGCGGAAAGACAAGCAAATGCGGTTTCAGGGCAGTCCCTTGAAGATATGCTGGTATATGTGGATGAAAATGGACATTTTACAGATACGCCACCAGACCCAACCAAAAAGGTGAAAGTTGATGCAGAAAGCATTGTTTTAGGTATTCCTAAGAAAGAAGATCAAGAAGAAGAAGATCCAATCAGAAATGGAAAAGTTTCATTTTTTGATACCTCTAAGGGTTTTGGGTTTATCATTGATACTGAAAATAACGAGAAATATTTCGTTCATGTTAGCGGTTTGATTGATCAAATTGAAGAAAATGATAAGGTCGCTTTTGAATTAGAAAGAGGAATGAAGGGCATGAACGCTGTTCGTGTGAAGAAAATTTAAGATTTACGCATCTATTTTGTGACTATTTACTAGACAAAAAAGTTATTCGCTGCAATTTTTTAGATACAGACACATCAAATATAGACGCTAAACTCATTTTAAATATTAAAAATACCTTAGTTAAAGAGCATAGTTGATTGTTTAAACTCCATCAACTATTCCTTTAGCTTAGATGCATACAACTTAAATTCTGCCTAAGATATTTAATGTAGTCTTGCTCTAGCGTCAAAAAATAAATGAATCATTTTTTAAGTTAACTTGGTTTAGTAAAGAATTTACTTTTTTACTTGAGGTTTGTTCGACTTTATATTTTTTTAGTGGACCTTAAAGAGAACGAGGCAAACAATGGTTTATAAGATTTGCTCAATTTTTCTAAATCTTAGTTAGTAATTTATTTCAATATTATTTTTAAATGGCTGTGGGTCTTCTTTAAATTGATTCGCCTTTACGCCGTGCTAAAATTGTTGAAATACGTAAGATTCATGATATTTTTTTTCATTTTTCGATCATCGAGTAAAGCTAAACAGTAGTTAGAGTACTTATTATTTACATTTTTAATAAAATGCTTTTCAAATAATACTGAGATTAGCAGGTGAAAAATTAGCATCTAGTTTATATTAAGTCTATAAATATTGGTAAATGATTTTCTACTCTAAACTCCATAGTTTAAGGTTAAAAAGAGACAAAGTTTCTCTCGTATAACTTTCTCACCATATCCTAATCTAAACCTATTAGCGATTTCTTGTACAGTTTATACACAAAAATTCTATATACCTAGATAAAGCACTATTTTTGCATTCGCTAAAAGAAAAAGGAATATGCCGGACAACGTAACAGGAATTGCACAAATTAAAACCGATAAAGAACTTTATAGCTATCAAAAAGGAGCGATAAATCAAATTTTTGAGAAGTTCGAAAATGCACCAGAGGACTACCACTTACTTTACCAATTACCTACTGGAGGAGGAAAAACAGTAATTTTCTCTGAAATGGTACGTCAGTATTTAAAAAACCATAATAAAAAGGTGTTGGTAATGACACACCGTGTAGAGTTATGTCGACAAACATCTGAGATGTTATCAAGTTTTGGTGTAAAAAACAAGGTCGTAGATAGTAAGGCAGATTTAGATGATCAGGCTGACTATACCTGTTATGTGGCAATGGTTGAGACCTTAAATAATAGACTCAATGATGAAATACTAGACATTTCAGATGTCGGTTTAGTCATTATTGATGAGGCGCACTATAACTCGTTTACTAAACTTTTTAAATTCTTTGAAAAATCTTTTATTCTAGGTGTTACGGCTACGCCATTGAGTTCTAATAAAGATTTACCTATGAAGAGTAATTACGATGAGTTAATTACAGGTGAAACTATTGAGGCGTTAATTGAAAATAAATTTTTGGCAAGAGCAGAAGTTTTTCAATATGATATGGCTTTAACTTCGCTTGAAGTAGGTTCTAATGGAGATTATACTGTAAAATCTTCTGAAGATTTATATTCAAGTCCATTAATGCTTGAAAAGTTATTAAATGCTTATGAGAAGCATTCAAAAGACAAAAAAACATTAATATTTAATAACGGAATTAGCACATCCATTAATGTTTATCATACATTTAAGTCGGCAGGTCTTCCGGTTATGCACTTAGACAATACGGCAACAAAAACACAAAGAAAACAAATATTGCAATGGTTTAAAGAAACGCCGAATGCAATTTTAACTTCAGTTAGTATTTTAACTACCGGGTTTGATGAGCCAACTATTGATACCATAATTTTAAACAGAGCAACCAAATCGTTAACCTTATATTATCAAATGATTGGGCGTGGTTCGCGTATTTTAAAGAACAAATCTAAATTTACGGTCATCGATTTAGGCAATAATAATTATAGGTTTGGTCCTTGGGGTGCCGATTTAGATTGGCAAACTATTTTTAAATCACCTAATTTTTTCATCGACCGAATAAAAGATGATGAAACCCTTGAAGAGCAATTTAAGCATGAAATGCCCGAGGAGCTTCGAGCTGAATTTTCTAAATCTGAGGAAGTTTTTTTTGATATAAAAAATGTTTACCGCACTGCAACTAGTAAAGGAGAGTCTTCAAAGGTGGTATTGGAGCGATCTATAGAGCAACATGCTAGAATTTGTATCGAAAATAGCGAAGATGTCTATGATGCTTTAGGTTTGGCAAAAATGCTAAAAGGTGATATCGATAATCGTATTCAAACCTATGCCAAATGTATTAGTAGAAGTACGTTTAATTTTTTGCATTGGTTAAAAGATGATTACAAGAAAAAGTTAAATGCATATTTAAGACAAAATTTTGATCAAATTTTTGAAGAAATACATGGGTACCCACCCGAAGATTAATTTGCTGAAACTAAGAAAGCGGTTGTACCTTTGTAAAAATCGGATTTTCTGCGATTTTAAAAATTTAAAAACATGCTCTCTTTCGACGATTTTAAAATTTCAAATCTTTTACGAAATGCGATTAGCGATTTAGGTTATAAAAAGCCTAGACCCATTCAATCAAAATCATTTCCTGTTATTCTTTCAGGAAAAGATATGGTTGGTATCGCACAAACTGGCACGGGTAAGACCTTTGCATATATGCTACCTATTCTTCAAATGCTTCCTTTTTCTAAGGAGAAACATCCAAGGGTATTGGTATTGGTACCTACTAGAGAATTAGTTGTTCAAGTAGTAGCGGAAGTAGAAAAGTTTGGTAAATATTCTTCTATAAAAGTCTTAGGCATATATGGCGGCACAAATATGAATCGTCAAAAAGAAGCCTTAACAGAAGGCGCAGATATTATTGTTGCGACTCCTGGCCGACTTTATGATTTAATTTTAACCAGAGCTTTAAAATTAAAAACAATCAAAAAATTAGTGATTGATGAGGTAGATGTAATGCTCGATTTAGGCTTTCGTTTTCAGCTAACCAATATTATGGATTTATTGCCAAAAAGAAGACAAAATATTATGTTTTCGGCTACCATGACCTCTAATGTTGATAAGCTAATTAATGAGTATTTTATTGGTCCGGTTAAGGTAACCGTTGCCTTAAGTGGAACCCCTTTAGATAATATATCACAGACCTGTTATTCGGTTCCCAACTTCTACACCAAAGTTAATCTATTGGTTGATATATTAAGAAATAATGAACTGTATAATAAGGTTTTAGTTTTTGTTTCTAATAAGAAAAGTGCAGATCGTTTATTTAATGCTTTAGATGAATTTTACGGAAGTGAAACGTGTATAATACATTCAAACAAGACCCAAAATTATAGACTGCGATCTATAAAACAATTTGATGAAGGAAAGAATAGAATTTTAGTTACCACCGATGTAATGGCTAGAGGATTAGATTTAGATAAAATATCGCACGTAATTAATTTTGATACGCCGCAATACCCCGAAAATTATATGCACCGAATTGGCCGAACTGGAAGGGCTGAAGAGAAAGGGGCTTCATTGCTATTTTTTACCGAAAACGAAAAACAGTATAAAGAAGGTATTGAAGATTTAATGAATATTAAAATACCTGAGATTGTGCTGCCTGATCATATCGAAATAGCGACACGTTTAACCCCTGCCGAAACACCAAAAATTATTGAACTTAATAATCCTACGAAAAGAAATTCGAGTGAAGAAGGCTCTGATTTTCACGTTAAAAAAGATAAAAATAAGCGTACGAATCAAGGCGGTTCTTACAAAAGAATAATAGAAAAAAAGTATAAAAAAGCAAAGACTAAGGGTGATAAGAACTACAACAAAAGAAATAAGCGCAAATAGTTAGGGTACATTTGATATGAAAGAAACACAATCTAACACATTAAAAACAATTTCTGAAAAGCAAATTGATCAATGTATAAAGACATTAGAGCAACTATTAGAGAATACTGATTTCATATTTGATATACCCAAAGAAAAGCGAACCGCTTTAATAAAAGCATCAGGGCGTTTATCACGCCCGAGTCGTGAAGAGTTTGCAAGAAGAAAGAAAGATGCAAAAAAAGCTCAGAAGCGTAAACAGGCGGCGAGAGATCGTTCTGCAAGAAAAGAGACCGGCATTAGAAGCGCTCGAGAAGCATCAATATTTGTAGCACCTAAATTACTGCCAATAGCTGAATTATCTTCAAAAGAAACAGCTGAGCTCGAATCACCAAGAAATTGTTACGTGTGTAAAACAGAATTTACCAAACTGCATCATTTTTATGATACAATGTGTACCGATTGCGGAGACTTCAATTATGCAAAACGATTTCAAACAGCTGATTTAAAAGGTCAGGTTGCTGTTATTACCGGTTCTAGGCTAAAAATAGGATATCACATTTCTTTAATGCTTTTGAGGGCTGGTGTTACTGTAGTTGCTACCACGCGTTTTCCTGTAGATTCGGCTTTGCGGTTTTCAAAAGAAGATGATTTTACTGAGTGGGGCCATCGACTTAAAATTCATGGTCTCGATTTGCGTCATATTCCGAGCGTAGAAATTTTCTGCAATTATATTGAACAGAAATACGATCGCTTGGACATTTTAATTAATAATGCCGCACAAACCGTTCGAAGGCCAGCAGGTTTTTATCAGCATTTGATGCCTAATGAAGAAAAAACTATTGATGAGTTGCCAGCTTATGCGGCCTCTCTTTTGAAAGACCATGTTGCGTGTTTACAAGAATTAAAGGTGCTTACTTCTGCCGCCTCTTCAAATCAGAATATGCCGGTAACTTGGCATGGCCCAGAGCCGGGTATTGGTCTTAGAGCTTCTGCAAAACTATCTCAAATACCATATAGTTTTGATAATTCGTTACAGGCGAAAGAAGTTTTTCCTGAGGGCGAGTTAGATGCAGATTTACAACAAGTAGATTTGCGTAAAACGAATAGCTGGCGATTAAAACTTGGTGAGATTGAAACTACTGAAATGATTGAAGTGCAATTAGTTAATTCTGTAGCCCCTTTTGTTTTGTGTAATCGCTTATCTGAATTAATGAAGAAAGAGTTTACAGGCATGAAACATATTATCAATGTTTCTGCAATGGAAGGTAAATTTCATCGCTTTTTCAAAGAAGATCGACATCCCCATACCAATATGGCAAAGGCCGCTCTTAATATGCTTACCCATACTGCGGCAGGCAGCCTAGCCAAAGATGGTATTTATATTAATGCTGTAGATACTGGTTGGGTAACCGATGAAGACCCTGCCGAATTAGCAAAACGCAAAGAAGAATTACACGACTTTCAACCTCCACTAGATATTGTTGACGGAGCTGCAAGAGTTATGGATCCGCTTTTAGACGGTATTAACACGGGTAAACATTGGAGTGGTAAGTTTTTAAAAGATTACCGCCCTATTGATTGGTAGCCAATATATGTTTCCTTTTTTTACTTTAGAAGTACTTTGTTTTACGGAGATTTCATTGGTTTGGTTAGCATTTGTAGCCTAATCTAAAAACTTCCAGCTAATAATTCTACTTTTTTTATTTCCTTGTGTTATATGCACTACCTTATATCTGGCGCCTAGTTTAATTAATTGTTTCTTAATTTTGGGTAAACTTTCAGATTTAGATACCAAACTTGTAAATATGCCTACTTGTTTTTTAAAAGCAAAGCTTTGTTTAATCATTCGCTTTAAAAAGAGTGATTCGCCACCATTACACCATAGTTCATTAGGCATGCCACCAAAATTTCGCTTTGTATCAATCGCATAAGAAAGTCCTTTTAACTTGTTTTGTGTTTCTCTCTCCGCATTTTCTTTAGAGTTATAAAAAGGTGGGTTGCACATGGTAAAATGAAAATACTCTTTAGGCTGTATAATACCCTCAAAAATATTTGCATTTTGTAGCTGTTGACGTATTTCTATTTTATGAGACAACTCTGGGTTACAGTTTACATTCGCAATAGCAGCCGATACCGCCATTTTATTAATATCGCTTCCAACCATTTTCCAATGGTAAATTTTACTGGCTAAAATGGGATAAATACAGTTTGCTCCAACACCGATATCTAATCCTTTTATAGCTCCATGAAGCTTTTCCTCTTGCAAAATAGTATGTATATGATGTACGTAGTCTGCCCTGCTTGGTATTGGTGGGCAAAGATAGCCTTCTGGAATGGTGTACTCGCTAAGGCCATAGTCACTTTTTAAAATAGCGCGGTTTAATTGATAAACGGCTGAAGGGTTATTAAAATCAATAGTTTGAGTATTAAATTCGTTTACAAATACAAACTGTTCTAATTCAGAATTTGCTGTTATAAGTTCTTTAAACTGGTAGGGTCGTTGATGTAAATTTTTCGGATGCATGAATAGCTTCATTTAAGCAAATATACGTGTAAAATGAGCTATAAGCTTTAAGGTATTTCTACATCATACACTAGCCTAAAACGTACAGCTCTTTAACGATGTTAAAAATTAAATACAACATTATAATTATAATTAACTATTTGTTATATAACAACTTATGTATATTTTATAAAATCTATAGTTTAATTGAATTATTTTAATTGTTATGCTGTATCGGTTTTGTTTATTTGTGATTTTATAGGTTTAATGCCGTTTTAAATATCTACGACAAATTAATTATCAGATAAAAATTTAGTACTTTATAACGATCATGTAACAAAGTATAACTAGTTTTAACTGTACTTTATTACTACTTGTTTTTATGTCTAATTCTAAAATTACTCCTTTAATACTATTGGCATTTTTCTCCATATATGTAATTTGGGGTTCTACCTATTTACTAAATAAAATTGCAGTAGCCGAGTTAGCACCTTTTATGCTTGCCTCTATTAGGTTTATTATCGCAGGGGTTTTAATATTTATAATGGCAAAACTTTCTGGCAAGTCAATAATCATTTCCAAAAAGCAATTGATTAATACAATCATTGCTGGTTTTTTGTTTTTAGCATTTGGTAATGGGGTGGTAGTTTGGGCACTTAAATACGTAGATAGTGGTTTGGCAGCACTTGAAATATCTGCTCAACCTTTACTAATTTTAATTCTAATGCGGATTTTACAAGGAAAAAAAATAAAGCCCATGTCAATTATTGGTGTAATTCTTGGAATTATAGGTATTTATCTGTTAATCAGTCAAAAAGCAGTATTAAATCAAGAAAATTCTATTCTTGGTATGGTGATGATTTTCTTTTGCATGCTTAGTTGGGGTTATGGTAGTTTATTTGTAAGTAGTGCAGACCTTCCAAAAAACTATTTTGTAAATACGGGTTATCAAATGCTTACCGCTGGCGTAATGTTGTTATTTGCTAGTCTAGTATTTCGGGAGACATGGTCTTCGCCAACTTCATGGAGTGGAACTGTTCAGCTATCGATGCTACTGTTAATTATTTTTGGAAGCATTGTAGCATTTACGTCTTTCAATTATTTACTTCGAGTGGTTTCTCCAGAAAAAGTGGCAACATCTACCTATGTGAACCCAATTATAGCTTTAGCCTTAGGATGGTATTTTTTAGAAGAACAAATTACCTTGCAGTCGATAGTAGCTGCTGTAGTACTTTTAACAGGTGTGTATTTCATTAATACAAAGAAAAAATTGGTGTTATTTTCTAGGTTTAGGTCAAAATATTTAAAAAATCGTGGTTCGGAACCGTCTTTATAGCATCTGCAATCACTTTAAGGCCTAAGTAATGATCGTTCATTTTTGGTTCAGGGTTGGTATAATTAAAGTTTCGATGTCTCCAAAAGGTCATCGCAGCCGCGGCATATACGGTAAAAGCCTGTAAAGCTAATTTTTCTTTTTCATGTAGTTTTATGATTTGTTGATAGCCTTGCATCAGTGAAGCAGCCTTTTTAAGATTTAGCCTGTCATTTTCGCTACAAAGCCCTACCAGAGCCATTCCTACATCAAAAATTCGGTAGTAATGGGCCGCTTCTTCAAAATCCATAATACAGGCAGATTTTCTGCTATTGTGTATTATTACATTGCTGTAAAAAATATCGCTGTGAATTAAGGTTTTTACAAGATCATTGGTAAAAAATGGATTAATATAGCTCTGAATATCATTCAACCACTTTTCAAAAGGAGACCCTTTAGCATAAAGGCTAACCGTGTTAAAATATTCGCGGCCGTATGGTATTACTTTAGGTAGGTAGACAGGCGGTTTTATTTGATGTAGTTGCCCTATTTTAAATCCTAAATCGCGTAAAATAGTTGTAGATAAATTTTGTATTATATCACCTTCTAAGTACGTTTTTAGCATCACTGGCTTATTTTTCCAAGTAGAAATAAGTTTGTTTGAATTTGTGCGAATAACTATAGAAGTTTCAAATTGTTGTTGCTGTAAATATTCTAGTAACTGACCAAGTTCTAGCGCATTTTTAGCTGTCTTCTGCTCACAAATGGTAAGTATAAATTCGTATGTATTACTTTTAATGAAGTAATTGGTGTTTTCAGAACCTCCCCTTAAAAGCGCAAATGAATCTACTGTTTTAATAGCATACGCTGTCATTATTTTTATAACATCAGAACGATTTAAGTTTGTGTAATTAGACATACTATTTCTCGTTTTTTAAATCCCAATCTGTTAACATTACTTGAGTCAATGCAGCCTCAGCATGTAAATGATCACATAAGTAAACCTTTTCGCAACGTGTCTTCGCTTTTTCAATGGAATGATGTTTTCCTTTATCAGGAATTTCTTTTCCTTTTAAAGCCCTTTTTGTGATTTTTGTAAACTTTGCGGGATGGGCGGTAGCTAGACACAAGGTTTTTAAATCTTCTAGTTCGTTTTTTAATTGTTCCACTGCCTTTAATGCAACGGCGCCATGCGGATCTAGAAGATAGGATTCATTTTTATATATCGATGCTATAGTTTCAAGCGTTTGCCCATCATTTATACTGGCAGATAAAAATCCTTCGGCATAGGAATTATGCGTACCCGCATCAAAATGAATTTGCCCATTAGTTTTAAACTCGTTCATCCATGCCTTAATTTTTTCAGAATCTTTGTTAACGCAGAAATATAAATACCTCCAAAAGTTATAGGGTATTAATATATCAATAGCAGATGAAGGGGTTTCAACTATGGGTTGCTTTTGAAATATTCCATTAGAAAAAATTCGATGTAAACAGGCATTCGTATTATTTGCAACTATAAAAGTGTTTATAGGCAGTCCCATTTTTCGTGCTAAACCGCCCGCGCACAAATTACCAAATGCACCTGACGGTACAGAGACATTTATTTTTTCTCCAATATGGTCTACCATTTGTAGATATCCATAAAAGTAATGCACCGTTTGCATAAGTATTCTACCCCAATTAATAGAATTAACACTAGAGAGCTGTACTTTATTTTTGAAGTCTAAATTTGCATATAATTTAGCTATTATAAGGTCTAAGTCATCACCACCATCTGGACAGTTTGATACACCAACGGGATGTATGTTTGTATGAGCTAAGGTGGTCATTTGCCGTTCTTGCTCTTCTGTAATAAAGCCTTTTGGGTACAAGATCCAAGCTGATAGATTAGATTTTCCGGCTGAAAAAAATGCAGTTGCTGGCCCTGTATCACCTGTTGTAGCTACGATAATAGATTTAAATTCATTATTTCTTTTTAAAAAGAAATCTACAAGATTTACTAAAAAAGCTAAGCCAATATCTTTAAAGGAAAGGGTAGGGCCATAAAAAAGCTCCATGATAAAGGTTTCTTTCTTCGTTTTTAACTTATGGAATGGTATAATTTCTGACTTTTCAAAAGAATTGTAGGCATCATGAAGTAGTGTTTTTAATTCAATTTCAGAGATAACTGATCGGTCTATAAAAAGCGATAAGATTTCAAAAGCCAATTCTAAATATCCTAATTTTTTCCAATTTGCTAGTTGCTGTAAAGAAATTTTAGGAAGCGCTGTTGGTACATACAAACCACCATCTACCGCAAATCCATCTAAAATGGCTGTTTCAAAGTCTACTGGTTTTCCTCCACCTGTATTGCTTATATATTGAATCATAAACGGTCTAATTTATAGTTTTGGTAAACCGATGTAGCGATCATTATATCTTGAACAGCTACTCCGGTAAGATCTACTACAGATATTTGGTCGTTATGTTGGCGTTGTAGTTTTTTATTTTGAATGGCTAAACCAAGCTCTACTATAGCTTTGTTAGAAATAAACCCTTGCGAAAGTGCTTGATAAATTTCTCCGCGACTTTTACTCTGTTCAATGCTATCGGCAATAATTAGATCTGCTTTTTGAAGAATACTACCTGCCAATTCTTGTTTATCTGATGTATCTGAGCCCACAGCGGTAATATGGGTGCCTGGTTGAATATCATCTGCATCAAGTAAAGCAGTCGCTGATGGGGTAGTAGTGACAATTAAATTACAATTTGCAGCAACTTCTCGTGGGTTTTTAGCAATGTTAATATTAAAATACCCACCTAATTCTTCTTTAAATTTCTGGACATTTTTATTCGTTCTACCCCAAACCCAAACCTGCTTACAATCCATTACTTTTTGCAAATACTGTAACTGTAACTTTGCTTGTATACCGGTACCTATGATACCAATTGCTTTAATTTTTGATGGAGCAAAATACGTAGCAGCTACCGCACCAGCTGCTGCGGTACGCACATCTGTTAAATGACCTTCATCTAATAAAACAGCTGTGGTTTGTCCTGTTTGTTGATTAAACAAGACCATCATACCTTGACTTGAAGGTAGCCCTAATTTCGAATTTTCATAAAAACCAGATGCTATTTTAACCACATAGTAGGCATCATCTTTAATATAACCATATTTAATATGTACATCTCCGGGAGGCGAATTAAAAAGTAATTCGGCAACAGGTGGAACCACCGTATTACCATTGCTATATGCTATAAAACCAGTTGTAATGGCATTAACAACATCAATCTTTTTAAGAAGTAATTTAATTGTTTCTAGCGTAATAATTGCGGTCATGTGTTAATTCATTTATACCATAAAAATAGGATAATATAAAAACTCTAGTGTAGTCTTTCCATTTTAGGTTACCCCTATATTCGATAAAAAATTGCTTTTAATTAAAACGCTTTTATTTTATTCGGAATAGCTTTGTTTTTAATTTAATTAGCTATTAATTTTTGTGTTTTATGTCTAAAAGGTCGAAAATCATTTGAAAATTTTCACTTGCTCTTTTGAAAGACAAAGGTTTTATTACAATTTTTTTGGTAATATGATTTTATATTTCTTTTTAACTAACCATGCTGTGAAACTGTCCTCAGAAAAGAGATGACCACATTTTTTAAATGTTAAAACAATTATTCTCTCTATAAAATATAGTGGTTTGCCATTCAATGAATGAAACTGGTCCAAGACCTTTAAATTCAATCTTTTTAAATTGATTTTTCTCTATTAAATCATAAGCTTCTTTATATTTGGCTCTATCAGAATTATCAAAAATGATAATTCCATCTTTCTTTAAAGCCGTAAAACAGTTTTTCACACATTCTACTCTTTCTCTTCCATCGATAATCAAAATATCAAAAGTATCTTTATACATTAGTATTTCGGATGCATACTTATCTTCAAGAGTTTTTAGTTTATAGGTAATATTCTTGTTGGAATCCATTTTATTCTTCATCTTATTGTAGAAAAACGTGTCATTTTCAACGGATATAATCTTTTCAACTTTAGAAGAAAACCAAAGAGTAGAATTTCCACTTCCATACTCAAATACGGTCATTGGTCGTGTTTTTAGTTTTTGATTAATAAAATGTATTGACGAATACGTAAACCAAGGGATAGGTTTTTTGTTTTCGTCGATAGGTTCGTGTAGAAAACGGCTTTCAAACCATCCTTTTGGTATAAGATGTTTTCTTAAGAAAAAATACGATTCTAAAATGAAGGAACTGGTTCTATTTCGTCGTAATATTTTTTTTATCATAATCTATTTATGGCCAATGTAAAGAAAATTATTCAATATATTTTAATGTTTGATTAATTCGTTTTTTAAGTGTTTTATCAATAGGATTAACAAAAAACAACTACAAATTTCATCGGTTTTTTCTTTAAATGCTATTCATTTTTTTCAAGACCATAAAAACCAAACAACTCATACCCATTGCCGATACTTCGTATTTGAGAAAACCAGCAATCACAGAAAGCCATATTCGATCAGCGAAAAACATTTGATAAGATGACCCCGCCAAACATAGGAGTCGAGAAAACTATTTCAATACTATATACTAACTTTTATTGCTTTGAGCTTTAAAGACAAAAAACTTCCTTGAAAAACAAGTTTGTAGCTACGAATCAATTATAATTTAACGCCCTAGTTGTAATAGCGAACTCACATTAAGTAACAATAAACCAAATACAAAATCTGATAGGACTTTGGTAAATTGGCTAAAACCAAGCAGTTAATTATGCAAGTTGCTGTGTCTAGTGCTTTTTAAATTAAGTTTGATATTCAGATTTTTTATTATTTAATTCGGATTTAACTTTCATATAATAGCAATTGTACTGATTGTGCGCTAACGCTTTTATTATTAAAACTAATGATTAATAAACTGCCACTGTAAACAAGACTTTGCCTATAAATCTTAGTTTTAAAACCTCTGATGCAATGTTTTGTCCTTATTATTTACAATAAAAAGTGAATTAACTATAATGAGGCTCCCTTTTTTATTGTTTTATTATTTTGTAAACCTTCTGCTCATTGTTCGTTTTGTTTAGTAAACTTAAATAATATATGCCTGTTGACAATGTTGAAATGTTTATCGTTTCGGTTTCATTAATTGGATTTATTGTTTGATGAATACTTCCTGTCACATCAAATATATTAATCTGAAATAGATTTGTATTACCTGTAATAATAAATTGATTTGTAACTGGATTTGGGAAAATTTGAATTTCGTTTGTACTAACATCATCAAAACTTGAAGGTACATCAGGATCATAGAAACCAAAATCTACAGAGTTATTTCCAGCTGCATCATAATTAAAATTACAATCAAAAGCATCACCATCATTTAAAGGCTCACCTGTAGTCGTTAAAGTTATAATTCCTGATTTAATTTCTGTAAATGGCTCTCCAAAACCATTATTATCACCGTCAACATCATTATTTGCGTTTGCGACAAAGCCATTGGTTGATACAAAACCATTTAAGGGTTCACCAACTCCCCAATTATCTTGACTCCACACAAAAAGCAAATAATTACCAGGTTTTAAACCTGAAAATTTATAATAGCCCTCGCTATCAGTAACTTCAATGCCACTAAATAATTCAGGATTACCATCTCCATCCGAATCACTCCATAACACAACCGAAACACCGGAAATACCTGGTTCGTTAGGATCATTTATTCCATCTCTATTGAGATCATTCCATACACGGTTCCCTATAGATACAACTCCCGGAGCGCTTAAATCGCTCTCACAGTCTTGCGAACAAAAGGCCATTTCGTTTACAGATCGTATCATCTCATCACCGATTAATTTTCCAATATTTAAAAAGCTGAGTGCATTATTATTAAAATGAAATACAGCATCGTCGGGAGATACTGAACTTTCAAGATAAAATCGTTTAGTGTCTACAAAACCAACATGACCTCCATAAGTATCATCATCACATCCAACCGTCTCTTGAGCGACAGAGATAATATTTTGAATATCTTGTACCCAAAGATCATCGCTAGGTGTATAGCCGCCATGACCAGAACTCGCAATAACAAATGGCAGATTTGGAACCTTTAGATCATTTCTTACATCATTGATAAGGTGGTTTAAGTTACTTTCATATTCATTTAAAAAACTAGCATTATCGGCATCATTCCAACCTTGAAACCATGCAAAACCAGATAATTCAAAATCTGATATCCCAATAGTTGGAAACTCTGTATTTAAATTTTGAGTGACGTTTTGTACAATTTGAATCATTTCATTATAAAATACACCTGTTGTTCCACCAGCAGAAGGCGGACGAAAATCTTCTGCTAAATTTTTTCCTCCCCATGCGGTTTTAATAATCACGACAGGATCATCGTAAAATTTATCTAGCTGATGTGCAAACATTAATTCTGGCCCAAAAGAATTAGAATTTGCTCCTTGGCCAACCGTAACGTTTTGTTTTATGGTGCCATCATCACCTTCATAATATAAAAACACATCGTTTAGGGTGTTCCAATTATCAACACGTCCAACGTCAGACCAATCACCGCTTTCATCATTTTGTATAACATCTATTAAATCTCCAAGATCATTTTCTGGATCATCAATAGCTCCATGTCCTTGCATATTTGACTGACCAGCTAAAATAAAGACTCTTACTTTAGGTGGTGTTTTTTGTTGTCGTGTAACAATAGGTACATAGCCTATCTCCAAACCAGCAGGTGGATCAATAATTATTTTAGGGTCTAGAGTTGCAAGCTTCCCAAAAGAAGGAGCTGCTAAATATTCATCTTTATGACTCCAATTAGAATGAATTAACTCCACTCTGGCTTGCATAGC
This sequence comes from uncultured Flavobacteriaceae bacterium, assembly GCA_947486785.1. Classification (GTDB taxonomy): domain Bacteria; phylum Bacteroidota; class Bacteroidia; order Flavobacteriales; family Flavobacteriaceae; genus Maribacter_C. The sequence continues at coordinate 120,339 of CANKUU010000009.1, forward strand.
GGTGCGCATAGACTCAGGAAGATTTGCATGAATAACAGCTGGCTGATCTATAAACCGATACCAATAATAAGTTACTGTTGTGCCATCGCCTAAATCTGCTGTAAACGGGCCAGCCGTAGGACCAGGACTTTGCCATGGGCCACTTGGATCTTGAAATAGACAATCTGGCTCCATTGGAGTTAGGTACGGAATTTCACTTCTTGGTGTGTTTGGAACATTTGTTGTTAATAAATTTGTAGATTCGGGTACATTAGCAGCATCAATAGGACGCCATTTGTTGTCTGTATCTAATCTAAAGTATTCTGGTAAAATAAAAACCCCATTACTTTTTTCAACGATATTGAGATCGAACTCAAAACCTGTTACATTATTAGATGGTTTCAGGTTTTGAATATAAGTTAAATCTATTAAGTGTTCGAAACCACCTTCTGCGGCTTCTGAAATTTCACCTTCAATTGCGCCACCATTATCTATAAAATCAATATTTAATACTCCTGTTTGATTAATTTGTGGTTGGACTATTGCACCACCATTAAACCAAGCGTTCATATTATTCCAAAAAGCATTTTGAGAATAGGCTTTAACTTGACTCAAAACGATCGAATTGTTACTGCCACTTTCAGGAAATTGTATTCTTTTAATTTTAGCGAAATGATTGCCATCATCATCTTTAAAAATTATTGCCGGATATTCGGCTTGCTCAACACCTAATCCAACGTTTGGATCTGAAGGTCTTGTGTCAAAAAATAAACCTTCTAAGGCTGGGTTTTCTAATACAGGCTTTGTCCAAAATGTGGGTAAGAAAAAATTGATAGGGCCCTTAAAATTCGTTGTGTTCATAAATAATGTCCAACACTGGTTACCTGTTGCTATATTGGTACCAGCAGTCTGAGTCATAGGATCAGTAATAGGCAAAGGTATATAGCCATAACCTAAGAATTCTCCATTTAATCCTTGAGCCATATTTAAGCCATCAGGAGCCCATAATAATCGATTTGACAATTGCGCAACACCATATTTTCCACCAGGTGTTCTCCAATCTCTTTGTCCGTTTGCTAACATATTACTTTTACCTGCGCCTGTGCCATTTGCCCATGAAGAGAAATTAAGTGCGACACCACCCATTATAAATTTTGGCGTTTTTGTACCAAATCGAGTATCTGACCACCAACCTAATCCACCTTCAATGGTAGTATAGAAATCTGTTGGTTCTTTACCTGTTGATTGTGGGGTAAGCCAAGAACTTCCAAGCCCTGTTTGAAAATCTAATGACCCAGGATATTCTTTAAATGTAGGCCAAGCTGCGCTATACATGGTAAAACCAGATCCAAAGCTAGTATCTGTTACCCTTTCGGTGTTAATCCAAGAAAAACCAGTCCTTCGCGCTTTAACCACTTGTGCATTTGCATCATAAAAGGAGATTGAAAAAATGATAAGGAACGTCTTAAGAAGCAACGGTAGATTCAATAAAGGGTCTTTACTGAGGTCATTGCTACTTGTATATTTAAATAAACTAAATCTATTTTTAAGAGTCATAATAAATTGATTTACATTGAATAAGCTTCGTTTGAAGCTTTAATATAGTTATATTTTTTTATTATTTCGCTCTGCTTTATTTATCAGACAAGTGAGATTTAAGTACGCGCTACTATTATTTCTGATTTGGGTCTCAAATTCTCGTTTCTTAATAAGGGCTTATTTACTTACCATTCTGTCTTAGTTACGAACCTATGACCATCACCATTTGAGAATTTGTTGGTTAAGTTCATAGAAATTCAGTCTATTAAATTTGAACTATGTTACATCGAGTCTATCTTAATTTTCTTTGTTTGGGTTTTGTTAAAAACTCAAAAAGGCAACCTAAGAGGTTGCCTTTTTACATTTTATCAAGTAGATCTTATCTATCTTTTCTTAGAATTTATAACTAGATATTTCATTAGTACTTGTTTGGTAGAAAACAATTCCTGTAACACCGTCCATAACGTATGCAGGCTTTCTATCTTTCCCTAAGCTAATTCTTGATTCAATCTCACCTGTGTTTTTATTGACTTTCATTAAGTAGTTGTTTTTTTCAACTTGACTTAAAATAACAACATAATTATCTGCTTCTTTAGTAGCACTAAACCTTTTATTAGCCAGTTCCCATGATTTTTTTGCAAAGTCGGTTGCTTGGTCTCCAATTTCTTTAAAAACATTTCCTAAATCTGAAACTATAGCCCCTGTTACTTGATCTTCTTTACTAATATCATTTGCTGCACTTTGATATGCAAGAGCTCCAGAATAAGACACAGCGCCTATATACGCAGCTCTAATAGCTTTAGCATAACGAAGTGCTCTAAGAATTCCTGGCTCACGTGGAGCTTCAAGATATGTATGGAAAGTTGTTTTTCCAGAATAATCGATAAGTGCTAAATTTTGAGAAGCTGAAACTAAAACACCATTATCACGCATACGTATAGATGAAGGTGATTCTTTTCCTTCAAAAGTAATCTTATTACCTAATTTACTCACTACTCCTGTTTTCTTATCTAATAGTTTAATAGTAGAACTTGAATTATCGAAAGCATATAGTACATCTTCATTTTGATCTATAAGTGATGGACTTGTTAAAATTTCATTATCTATGGTAGTTTTTCCAGAAGAAATATCCAAAATATTAACTTCACTAGTAGTCATGTAGAGTAAACCACTAGGGGTTATCTCGCCAAACAACACTTCTCCGTTAATTTTTATTGGTTTATCGAACACTAAACTTCCAGATTTTAAATCAAGGAATGTAATAAAGTTTTTATTATTAGGCTTCTTAGAAATTAATATAAGTCCATTTTCTACTTCTATAAAGTCATAAATACCTCCTTTAACTTTAACTCCTCTTCCTTTTTTACCCCAAAGACCTTCTTGAGTTTGGTAATCAAATAAATTTATTTTTGTATTTAGACCATCATCCGGTAAAATTACCATACCTTTTTTATCAAAGAATAATTGGCCCATTTTCCCGTTAATATCTAAGTCTTTTTTCCAAATTCTACTACCATCATTTAAACTAAAGGCAGTATAGGTTGTATGATAAGCTGGCTCACCATTTGATACACTTGTTGAGAATCCCCTTGTTGGTGCTCTACCTTCTTTTTCAGAAGCAATATAGAATATAGGCTCAAAAGGATTTTTGTAGAATTGAATATTGAAATCCATATCTTGAGCTACATTAGAAGCCATCTCTTTCATTAAAGCACCAAAGCCTCCTGCTTTGTCTAGATCTTTATTTGCACCAGAAGTATCGTTTTTCCAAATTAACTCACCAGAATGTGCATCAATTTTATAGTTGTTGAAAACGGTAACAACAAGAATTTCAGAATTAGAAATATCACTTGCTGTGATAAATCTTCCAAAATCATCTTCAAGTTTCCAAATAATTTTACCGCTTGATAAAGAAGAAAGTACTAAAACATCCTTTTTACTGTATGTGCGCCCTGAAACTAAAATAGCATTAGAATTGTACAAAATCATTTGGTCTTTTATTTCACTAATTCCTGCTTTTTTTGAATCAAATTGTGATTCTCCAGAAAAAGGGTCAATCATAGTTATCGTTGTTCCTTGATTAACTGAAATAAGAGGCGAATTGCCTACTTGTGAGACATCACTTTCGAGTAAATTTTTAAATTCAGGTTTACTCCATAAGACCTTTCCAGAATCTTGATCGACATATAATAAACCATTGCCTGTTCCGACAAGATAGTGACCGAAAGCTGAAACTTTTTGCCAATTAATAGGATATGCAAAGTCTTTTTCCCAAGCTACAGATACGTTTTGAGCATTGGAAACTACTGCTAAAACTAATAGAGCAATAGTAAATGCGATTTTTTTCATGTTTAAAGTTTTAAAGTTTATTTATATTTATTTATGTTTTACAATCAGTATGCCAATTATATGGTTTACCCTAGGGCTGTAACTTAGTGCAATTTAAATCTCAGTTACCTCAAAAATAATTTCACTAATGCTATTTTTTTCTGAACATCTAATCAATAGTTTGCGTTTTGTAATAATGAAGGTTACTAACCAGTTATAATCAAATCGTTTAAATTTTATCTAGGTTCTAAAACTACAAATGGTATAATCATTTCTTCAAGAGAAACACCTCCGTGCTGGTAACTGTTTCTATAATAGCTTACATAGTGATTATAGTTGTTAGGGTATGCAAAAAACAAATCATTCTTAGCAAATATGTAAGAACTACTCATATTTATACTCGGTAAATGTATGCTGCGAGGATCTTTTGCTTCTAAAACATCTTTTTTTTGATAGGTTAAACTACGCCCAGTCTTATACCTAAGGTTTAAACTAGTTTCTTTATCGCCAATAACCTTTGACGGTTGTTTTACATTAATAGTACCATGGTCAGTAGTGATTATTAACTTAAAGTTCATTTGTTGAGCTTGTTGAATAATCTCAAGTAGTGGCGAGTTCTTAAACCAACTTTTTGTTAAAGATCGGTAGGCCTTATCGTTTGATGCTAACTCTTTAATAACTTCCATTTCTGTTTTTGAATGAGACAGCATATCTACAAAATTGTATACAATAACCGTTAAGTCATTATTTTTTTGAGATCTAAAATTATGTGATAGCTGCTTACCTTGTTTTAAACTTGCTATTTTATGATATTCCCATTTTAAGTTTAAGCCCAATCTTTTTAGCTGCGCTTCTAAAAATTTGTTTTCAAATAAATTTTTACCGCCTTCGTCGGTGTCATTTTTCCACCACTCTGGATGTTTTTTTTCCATTGCTAACGGTGTTAGCCCAGAAAATATTGCGTTCCTAGCATATTGAGTTGCTGTTGGTAAAATGCTTAAGTAAGATTTTTCTTGTGATTTTTTATAAAATGAGTTTACAATATCCTCAAAGGCATACCATTGATCAAAACGTAAATTATCAACTACTATTAATAGGGTAGGGGTATCTTTAAGTTCAGGTACCACCCAATTTTTAAATAAGGTATGCGACATTATAGGCCCAGATGAGTCTGTAAACCAATCTTCATAATTTTTTTCAACAAATTTTCCGAACTGCTGATTTGCTTCTACTTTCTGCGATTCTAGAATTTCAAACATGCCGCTATCTTCAATACCTTCTAACTGCATCTCCCAGTAAATAAGCTTTTTATAAAGCTCGGCCCATTCTTCATAGCTATTTACTACTGACAAATTCATCGCGATCTTACGAAACTCTTGTTGGTAGTTTGAGGTTGTTTTTTCAGAAACCAAACGAGAATGGTCTAAATTTTTCTTAAGAGATAATAAAATTTGATTAGGATTTACTGGTTTTATTAGGTAGTCTGCTATTTGAGAACCAATAGCTTCTTCCATAATAAACTCTTCTTCACTTTTGGTAATCATTACTACAGGAAGCGTAGCATGCATTAATTTTATTTCACCTAAAGTTTCAAGTCCAGATATACCTGGCATGTTTTCATCTAAAAAAACAATATCAACTTGAGAGTGAGTAAGTTCTTGAAGCGCTTCTTGTCCACTTTTACAAGTAATAACATCATAATTTTTTGATTGAAGAAAAATTATGTGTGGCTTTAAAAGATCTATTTCATCATCAACCCAAAGAATACGTATCTTTTTCATCTAGCGCGTCCAATTTCAAAAAATTTAAAAAATCACTTAAAAGCATCACTCTAAATAACTCATTTAGAATTTTCATATTGCTTAGGTTTGCATAAATTTAAAATTAACTCTATCGATTTTGGCAAAATTAAACAAGCTTAAAATATTTAATGATCCAATTTACGGATTTATTAGGATTCCAAATACCTTGATTTTTGATCTTATAGCGCATCCATATTTTCAGCGTTTGCGCAGAATATCTCAAATGGGGTTATCTTATTTAGTGTACCCTGGCGCGCATCACACAAGATTTCACCACGCCTTAGGGTGTATGCATTTAATGCAGAATGCTGTTCAAGTCTTGCGATTTAAAAAGGTTGAAATATCAGAAGATGAAGAAACAGGTTTGCTTTGTGCAATTTTGTTACATGATATTGGTCATGGTCCGTTTTCACATGCAATGGAAAGAAGTATCGTTGAAGGGCTGCATCATGAAGATATTTCATTATTATTTATGCAAGAGTTAAACCAAGAGTTTAATGGTAGCTTATCGATAGCAATTGAAATTTTTAAAGGTGATCATCCAAAGAAATTCTTAAACCAATTGGTGTCAAGTCAATTAGATATGGATCGAATGGACTACCTTAAAAGAGATAGTTTTTATACCGGAGTGGCGGAAGGGAATGTAAATTCTGAGCGATTAATTTCGATGTTAACCGTGGTAAACGGTCAGCTTGCAATTGAAGAAAAAGGAACCTATTCGGTAGAAAAGTTTCTTATGGCACGCAGATTTATGTATTGGCAGGTATACCTGCATAAAACAGGTATTGTTAGTGAGCAATTACTTATTAGAATTTTACAAAGAGCAAAGGTATTGTTAAAACAAGGTGTGGTTGTACAAGCGAGCAAAGCGCTGTTGTTTTTTATGACACATAAGATAGCACAAGGTAATTTTAATTCATCTGTTTTAGACCAATTTTCAAATTTAGATGATGTTGATATTTTATCGGCAATTAAGCAATGGCAAACGCATGATGATTTTGTTTTATCTCGCTTATCACAAATGGTTATTAACAGAAGACTCTTAAAGGTAAAGATGAAAAATAGCCCAATTGATGATTTAAATTTCAGAAAGCATTTTAATTCTTTTAAAGAAAGTAATTCTATTTCTGAAGAAGAAGCATCTTATTTTGTTTTTAAAGGTAAAATTGAAAATACAGCCTATAATCGCGATAATCAACCCATTAGCATACTTAGAAAGAACGGAAAATTAGTAGATGTTACTAAAGCGTCAGACCATTTAAACCTAAGTACAATGTCAAAAAAAGTTACCAAATATTATATATGTTATCCGAAATAGAAGTAAAAAACCTAAGTATTTGTTAATGCTTTATATAGTGATTTCTGTTTGACAATTTTTGTTACTTTTGCACATATGGTGTTTACAGCAGATCAAATTGCGGGTATTTTGGAGGGAGAAGTATACGGAAATCGTGAGATAGCAGTACACAAGCTCACTAAAATTGAAGAAGGAGAAAAAGGATCATTAACTTTTTTGTCAAACCCGAAATACATTCCCCATATATATACTACCCAAGCTTCTATTATTTTGGTAGATAAAACGTTTACACCAGATCAAGAGATTGATTCTACTCTAATAAAGGTTGATGATGCTTACGAAGCATTCTCTAAACTTTTAGAATACTATCATTCTGTTAAAAACAACAAAACGGGTATAGAACAACCTGCCTACATAGCGGACTCTGTTAGTTATGGTCAAAATTTATATGTTGCTGCGTTCGCCTATATTGGCGATAATGTAGTTTTAGGAAAAAATGTCAAAATTTATGCTAATGTATATATTGGAGAAAACGTAACCATTGGTGATGATGTAGTTATTTTTTCAGGGGCAAAGGTACATTCAGATTCGAAAATAGGTAGTAACTGTATTATTCAAAGTAATGCGATTATAGGTGCAGATGGCTTTGGGTTTGCACCCATTAAAAGTGGAGGTTTTAGAAGAATTCCACAAACAGGTAACGTAATTATAGAAGATAATGTAGATATCGGCGCAGGAACAACGATAGATAGAGCAACCTTAGGATCAACGATATTAAAAACAGGTGTTAAATTAGACAATCAAATACAGATAGCACATAATGTTGAGATTGGAGCGCATACTGTAATAGCAGCACAAACTGGTGTAGCTGGATCAACAAAAATTGGAAAAAATTGCATGATTGGTGGTCAGGTGGGTATTGTTGGTCACATTACTATTGGTGATAATGTGCGAGTACAAGCACAAACAGGAATAGGTAGAAATGTAAAAGACAATGAAATTTTACAAGGATCACCAGCTTTAAATTACAGTGATTATAATAAATCTTATGTACATTTTAAAAATTTACCCAAGATTGTAGCACAAGTTCAAGAAATCGACAAAAAAAATAAATAAGTGATAGTATCAGATCAAAAACAACGAACAATAGAGAGAGAAGTTATTCTTACCGGTGTAGGTTTGCATACAGGTGAAAATGTAGTAATGAAATTTTTACCAGCACCTGCAAATCATGGGTATGCATTTAAGAGGGTCGACTTAGAAGGAGAACCAATTATTCAAGCGAGCGCAGATTATGTGGTTAATACACAGCGAGGTACTAATCTTGAGAAAAACGGAGTTAAAATTCAGACCTCAGAGCATGTTTTAGCCGCTTTAGTTGGTTTGCAAATAGACAATGTTTTGATAGAGTTAAATGCTCCAGAACCCCCAATTATGGACGGTTCTTCGAAATTTTTTGTAGAAGCTCTTGAAAAAGCGGGATGCGTTGAGCTTGAAGCAGAGCGTGAAGAATATGTTATAAAAGATGTAATCACCTACAGAGACGATGCAACCGGTAGTGAAATTACCGTTATTCCTTCAGATTCGTATCAAATAACTACCATGGTCGATTTTGGAACGAAAGTTTTGGGTACTCAAAATGCGACTTTAGAAAATTTAAACGATTTTAAAACAGAGATAGCAAATGCTAGAACTTTTAGTTTTCTGCATGAATTAGAAAGTTTGTTAGAAAATGGTTTAATAAAAGGAGGAGATTTAAACAATGCCATAGTATATGTAGACAAAGAAGTGTCTGAAGCTACCATGAAAAAATTAGAAAAAGTTTTTAATAAAAAGAAACTTTCTATAAAACCAAATGGTATACTCGATAATCTTACTTTACACCAACCTAATGAAGCAGCTCGCCACAAGTTATTAGATGTTATTGGTGATGTAGCTTTAGCAGGTATAAGAATTAGAGGTAAGATTATTGCGAATAAACCAGGTCATTTTGTAAATACGCAATTCGCAAAGAAACTGGCGAAAATTATCAAAAATGAGAAAAGAAACTATGTGCCAGAAGTTGATTTAAATAAGCCGCCATTGATGGACATAACCAAAATTATGTCTCAATTGCCTCATCGACCTCCTTTTTTGTTAGTAGATAAAATACTTGAGCTTTCTGATACACATGTGATTGGACTTAAGAACGTGACGATGAATGAGCCATTTTTTGTTGGACATTTTCCAGGGGCGCCTGTTATGCCTGGTGTTTTACAATTAGAGGCGATGGCTCAAACAGGCGGTATTTTGGTTTTAAGTACCGTAGATGATCCTGAAAATTACTTAACGTATCTATTAAAAATAGATAATGTTCGTTATAAACGCCAAGTAGTACCAGGCGATACGTTAATCTTTAAACTTGATTTAATGCAGCCCATTCGACGGGGTATATGTCAAATGCATGCTAGGGCTTATGCAAATGGCAAACTGGTTTCAGAAGCTGAGATTATGGCTCAAATCGCAAAAGTAAAAGGAAACTAAAATGAATCAACCCTTAGCTTATATACATCCTGGAGCCAAAATTTCTAAAAATGTAGTGGTAGAACCCTTTACAACCATACATAATAATGTGGTTATTGGTGATGGCACATGGATTGGTTCTAACGTCACCATCATGGAAGGTGCTCGAATAGGAAAAAATTGTAATATTTTTCCAGGCGCTGTAATTTCTGCTGCTCCTCAAGATTTAAAATATCAAGGCGAAGAAACTACGGTAAGTATCGGAAATGGAACTACCATAAGAGAATGTGCCACCATTCATAAAGGCACTTCTGATCGCAACAAAACAGTTATTGGTAAAAATTGCCTCATTATGGCCTATTGCCATGTGGCTCACGATTGTTTCGTTGGAAATAATTGCATTTTTTCTAATAATTCTACATTGGCGGGTCATGTAACCATTGGTGATAATGTAATTCTAGCAGGTCTTGTTGCTGTGCATCAATTTGTTTCTGTAGGTCAACATGCTTTTGTAACAGGTGGATCTTTAGTTAGAAAAGATGTACCTCCTTTTGTAAAAGCTGCAAGAGAACCACTTTCATACGTTGGTATCAATTCTGTTGGGCTTCGTCGAAGAGGTTTTAAGTCTGATAAAATTCGAGAGATTCAAAATATTTATCGCATTTTATATCAAAAAAATTATAACAATACACAAGCAGCACAAATTATAGAGGCTGAAATGGAAGCGACTCCAGAACGAGACGAAATTTTACAATTCATTAGAGATTCGCAACGCGGAATTATGAAAGGATATTTTAGCAATAGTTAATATTACACGATAGCTAAAACGTATCAAATAAATATCAAACAATAGACTTTATTCAATAGAGACATGGCATCAACATCAGACATCAGAAAAGGATTATGCATACGCTACAATCACGACATTTTTAAAATTATTGAGTTTTTACATGTCAAGCCAGGAAAAGGCCCAGCGTTTGTGCGAACCAAATTAAAGAGTGTTACCACCGGAAAGGTAATTGATAATACATTTTCCGCGGGCCACAAAATTGATGATGTTCGTGTAGAAACGCAATCCTATCAATACTTGTATGCTGAGGGTAACACGTATCATTTTATGAACACTACAGATTACAATCAAATAACCTTGGAGGAGAGTAGTTTAGATACACCGGGTTTATTAAAAGAAGGTCAGGTAGTTACTATTCTCTTTAATACAGAAGATAACATGCCGCTTTCTGTGGATATGCCTGCAAGTGTTATTTTAGAAGTTACCTATACCGAACCAGGGGTTAAAGGAAATACCGCAACAAATGCTACAAAACCCGCTAAAGTAGAAACAGGGGCAGAAATCAATGTTCCTCTTTTTATTAACGAAGGTGACAAAATTAAGGTAGATACAGCAAACAGTAGCTACATGGAAAGAGTAAAACAGTAACTTCAAAAAACTGGTCTTTGAGATTTTCAAATAGCTATACTTTAAAACAAATTGCAACTATTATAAACTGCAACTATGTTGGCGACGACGACTTTCTTGTGTATGGTATGAATGAAATACACGTCATAGAACATGGCGAAATTGTTTTTGTAGATCATCCAAAGTATTACGAAAAAGCACTAAAATCAAAAGCCTCTGTTGTATTAATTAATACAGAAGTCGAATGTCCTGAAGGAAAAGCATTGTTAATATCTGACGATCCGTTTCGCGATTTTAATACATTAACCCAATTTTTTAAACCTTTTCAAAAGTCAAATGATTTAATTGCTGCTACTGCTAAAATTGGAAAGAATACGATTATACAGCCAAATACCTTTGTAGGGAATAATGTTATAATTGGTGCTAATTGTTTAATACACTCTAACGTTTCAATTTATGATAATTGTATCATTGGAGACCATGTTGTAATACAGTCGGGCACGGTTTTAGGATCAGAAGCTTTCTACTATAAAAACAGACCAGAAGGTTATGATAGATTGATTTCAGGTGGAAGAGTTATTTTAGAAGATGCTGTTGAAATAGGGGCTTTGTGCACTATAGATAAAGGTGTTACAGGAGATACAACCATAAAAAAAGGCACCAAAATAGATAACCAAGTACATGTAGGGCACGATACTGTAATTGGCGAAAAATGCTTAATTGCATCACAGACCGGAATTTCTGGCTGTGTAGTTATTGAAGATGAAGTAACTATTTGGGGGCAGGTAGGAACTACCAGTGGAATTGTAATAGGTAAAAAGGCTGTAATTATGGCACAAACAGGGGTTTCTAAATCACTTGAAGGAGGTAAAAGTTATTTTGGATCACCTGCAGAAATATCACGAGAAAAGTTAAAGCAATTGGCAAATGTGAAAAAGATACCTATGATATTAAAAAAACTAAGAGAATAACTCAGGTATTGTTTTAGAAATCATTTGCAAACCTATATTTTTGTTATTCGTAAATAATATAGGCCATATTAAAAGTAACGAAATAACCCATTAAAGAATAACTTTAAAATGAGCGTTTTAGTAAATAAGGATTCGAAAATAATAGTACAAGGTTTTACAGGCAGTGAAGGAAGTTTTCATGCTAGTCAAATGATTGAGTATGGTACCAACGTAGTAGGTGGTGTAACTCCGGGTAAAGGTGGGCAAGAACATTTAGGAAGACCAGTTTTTAATACCGTTGAAGAAGCTGTTGAAAAAGCACAGGCAGACACTACAATTATTTTTGTGCCACCAGCTTTTGCCGCAGATGCCATTATGGAAGCTGCAGATGCTGGAATTAAAGTGATTATTACTATTACCGAGGGTATACCAGTTTCAGATATGGTTAAAGTTGCTAACTATATAAAAGATAGAGAATGTAGATTAGTAGGGCCAAACTGCCCGGGAGTAATTACACCCGGCGAAGCCAAAGTTGGTATTATGCCAGGTTTTGTTTTTAAGAAAGGTAACGTTGGAATCGTTTCTAAATCAGGAACACTAACTTATGAAGCCGCCGATCAAGTGGTGCGTCAAGGTTTAGGTATAACTACAGCAATTGGCATAGGTGGCGATCCTATCATTGGAACAACCACAAAAGAAGCAGTTGAATTGTTAATTAATGATCCAGAAACCGAATGCGTGGTGATGATCGGTGAAATAGGCGGGCAACTAGAAGCTGATGCAGCTAAATGGTATAAAGAAAGTGGTAGTAAAAAACCAGTAATTGGCTTTATTGCTGGTGAAACTGCACCAGCAGGTCGCACCATGGGTCATGCAGGGGCAATAGTAGGTGGAAGTGATGATACCGCCCAAGCAAAGAAAGCAATTATGAGAGAACACGGTATTCATGTTGTTGATTCTCCTGCTGATATAGGTAAGAAAGTTAAAGAAATCATTGGATAGCATCATCTATGCAAGTCAGGTAGACTTTAACAATATCATATTTTAAATCCATCATTCTGTAAAAAGAATGATGGATTTTTTTAGTAGTAAAATTTATAGATAAAGAGATATACTCAAAACAGATAGGAAGTCAAGTTAATCTTAAAGTGATTATTGGTGTTATTACAGAACAATAATAGATTTTTAGTAATAATGTAAGTGTTTATTATAAAAAGTAGTATAACTCGAGACCTGTATAATAACTTTAAATAAAAAAACAATATAATAACCTGAGTTCGACATAAGGAATTAGTAAAAAAGAGTTAACTGCGTGGTATTTGTTGTTTCAAATATGATTGAAGGTTTCTTTTCCTGGAAAGAATAAGCGATTAGGCTAGCCACTAAATTGGTGATAAAGTTACCGAAACTTCTATGTCTAGAATG
>CANKUU010000010.1 GCA_947486785.1 uncultured Flavobacteriaceae bacterium
ACCTTCAATCAAATTTGAAACAACAAATACCACGCAGTTAACTCTTTTTTACTAATTCCTTATGTCGAACTCAGGTTTTTAGAATAATTAAAACGATTTTATCAAGAGACTAGAAGTATCCCTGAAAAAGTTAATTAACAAAATTATTTAGAATAAAGTATCGGTAATTGAAAAGTGCAAATAAAAAGGATGGTCTTATTAGACCATCCTCAAAAAAACTAACTCAAAAGATATAATAGGATTTTTATATGTTTATTGAAAATCCATTATAAACTGTTTAAATTCCATAGAATTAAAGATTCCATTTGCATCATGTGCAACATTAGGAACAATAATTTTTCTATGATTATGGGTAGTCTGGTAAAACGTTTCCATGTAAGTAAACATATTTTCACCTCTTGCAACTCTATTAGACCCAAGAAGCGTGGCTTGACAATCGCTGGTATTGAGCGTTCCAGTTGTAGAAGTATCATTACCTCCTAAAAAATAAGTAGTATTTCTTGTAACCTGCTGTTCTTCAAGCGTAGCGGATGTAACATCATTAAGATAAGGAACGGCAAACTGAAATCCGTAAGGCCAAAAGTCGTATCCTTCACAATCTGTTGGCACAAAAAAAGTCTGCGTACTTTCATTGAAACGTTGTCCATCAGGATAGTAAAAATATTGATTATTGGCTACAATATATTCATAAGCTACCGTTGGATGAGAATTTTGAACCTTATTTGCCAATGCATAATGTTGCGTAAAAGCTGCACCTGACGAGTGACCCGCAACGAAGACGGTTTTTAGGTTAGGAAATTTGGTCAAATCTGAAAACTTGTTCATTAATGAATCCATCACGGTAAATGAGCTTATTGCCGAATTACTATTACTTGCATTAGAACCTTCTCGCCATCTAAAATTATTCCAAACTAAGCCATTTTCCGGTGCGTCATCGTCTTTCTGAAAGTAAGGCGATATGATAAGTGTCTTTCTTTCAAGCTCTAAATCTCTTAACGAATTTGTCATATAACGAAAATTATCATCTGCATTACGATCGGCACCGTGGACAACCACTACTACCTGTTCTATAAAATCAAAGACCTGCTCATCATTAGAGATGAAGTCATAATTTGTATACAAATTAAAGGTAAGAGCAGCATTGTTACTATCCAAAAACGAGAGCTGCTTCAAGCAATCAGCACTTGCGTTTAGGCAAGGGGTAAGGGACATTGAGCTATCTTCTATGGTTGTAAAACTAAAATTGGTTGCCGCATTAAGCATTTGCCCATCTCTGCCTATTGCTCCTGAACTTACACCAAAGGTATACTCGGTAGCATATGCCATCTCCACTCCACTAATCACCACCTTAGAAGATTGGTTTTGATATTGAGCCGTGTAGGGCACATTCGCTGAACCAGCTTTTAAAAAAAAAGCACTTTCAAATTGGTCTGGACTTACCGCCGAAGAAAAAGCAATTTCAAAAGAACTATCAACCGGAACATTTTGTGCATTATCTGTAAGCGGGCTATCGTTAAATTTAATTGAAATTATGCTGAGGGACAACATATCAGAATCATCTTCTTTATTACCTCCGCAACCTATAAATCCTTGAACAATAAAAACAACCAAAAAGGCAATTATTAAACTTCTTTTATTCATTTTATTTTTTTTATTTACGTTAGTTAAAAAAATTGAAAATTATTTCCTTCTTAATAAATTTAAAATAATTAATTACAAGAAGGATAACTACAAGCAGAGTCCTGAGTATTTGTTGAACCAGCAGCGCAATCTAAATCTCCTGTCATAAATACACCATCTACTTTATACGCCCATGTGCCAGAATATTCCCAGGCCTCTCCTGTTCCATCAACATTGGCATCACCATATGTTTCTACAATAACGTCCCCGTTGAACAGCTCAATAGCATCATCTCCGTTTTGGTTCATGGTTTCAGTCTCGATGATGTGTTCAAATGAACTTATACAGCTTCCAAAATAAGAGGCTAAAGTGGCCTGCTCGCGAGAAAGAAGAATGTCATCTCCTTCTTCAACGGCAATAGCGGGTAAGGTAAATTCAATACCATCCGTGCCGCCTCCATTATTGGCTACTCCAATACTATATATACTTAAGTCAGCTATATTTTTTGTAGCTTTTAAATGAACAGCCTTACCGCCATTTGAGCCACTACCTTCCCATTTCAGGGCCATTACGCCTTGTATCATTAGTGCTTCAGCACATATTGGATAGGGACAGGAAGAAGTATCAACTGTAGTAGATCCAACGGAGCAATCTACACCTCCAGTAGTCCAAAATCCATCAAATTTATATGCCCAAGAACCTTTATACTCCCAAGATTCTCCGGTGCCATCTACAGAATTATCTCCATAGGTTTCTATAACCGTATCACCTTGAAACAATTCTATAGCATCATCGCCATTTTGATTTATTGCTGTCTCTGCAGTAATTAGATGCTCAAATTCGCTAACACAATTACCGAAATAGGCTGAAATTAATTCAACTTCTCTAGCTACTAAAATATCATCTCCTGCAGAAACAGACATTGCAGGTAATGTATATTCGTTTCCGTCTGTACCGCCGCCATTGTTAGCGGTTCCTAAGCCATAAATACTCAAATCGGCAATATCTTGGTTGGCTATTAGGTGTATGGCCTTTCCGTCATTATTTCCCGCACCATCCCATGTGAGAGCCATAATTCCCTTTAAAGAAAGAGCAGGTAGTTGCTCAATAACTGCAAATGTGAGATTTTGTTCATTGTTTGTAGCATTGGATAAATCAGTTAATGAAACTTCTATCGTTTCATTGCCCTCATTTTCTCCATCCAATACCGTAGTAATTGAAAAGGAAACGGACAGCATCCCTTCGGGTATTGTAAACATTTTATCTCCAGTAATTATATAATCAGCAGTCTCAGTAGCGGTTCCTTCAAAAACTAAAGTTCCGGTCACATCCTCATTACTCTCCTTACTTAAAGTTGCTGTAATAACTGCAGTTTCTCCATTTTCGCTTAATTCGGTTGCATCTGTAGACAAGGTCAAATTTGGAATTACAAAGGACTCGGTAGAAAAAGCAATCGTCAATGGGTTTTCTAAAGTCTCACCGTTAACTCCATATGCTCCTGCCGGTAAAGAAATCGTATAATCGGTTTGATACTCAAAAGGATTGTTTGGTGTTAAGGTAACCGTTGAATTGGTATTAGAAAAATCTATACCATAATCTACTGTTCCTGACCCAGAAGTTACATTCAAAGAAGAAGTTACTTTATCCGTATTCAAGCTATGAGAAAAGATAATTTCTATTGGGGATGCAACAGGAACATCCATAACAGCTGACGAAAAATTAGTTCCGCTAATATTTGATTTAAGTGCTGTTAAGTTGTTTTCTTCCAATGCTGTATCTTCATTATCGTCATTACAGCTAACAATTAACAATATCAGTAATACAGCTACATAGTTAATAAAGTTCATATAATTTTTCATGCTTAAAAGTTTAAGATTGAAGTTTATCATTTGCTAATTTTGTTAGTTATAAAGGTGCTAAAATCATTTGGGTCGAAATCCCAAATTAACGGTAATAAATAATATACCATAAGGGTTAAAAATAGAATTGAAAATACATTCATCCATATTCCACTTTTTACCATATCGGATATTTTCAGGTACCCAGAACCAAAGACCACGGCATTTGGTGGAGTAGCAACAGGTAACATGAAGGCACAAGAAGCTGCTACAGTTGTAGCAACCATAAGTATATAAGGATTAATTTCTAATGAAATGGCAATAGGCGCAAGAACAGGAAGTAACATCGCTGTTGTTGCTAAATTAGAAGTTACCTCGGTAATAAAATTTACAGCGGCTACAACAACAAGAATCAAGATTAAAAGCGTAAGACCTTGTAATAAGTTCATTTGACTACCAATCCAAGAGGCAAGCCCAGTTGTTTCAAAACCTGAAGCCAATGCCATACCGCCGCCAAAAAGTAGAATTATACCCCAGGGTAACTTTACAGCATCATCCCAACCAATAAGCGGCTGCTTTCTGTCACTTCCGGGTATTGTAAATAATAAAATACCGGCAAACATGGCTATTATGGTGTCATCAATGGCAGGCAGAAATTGCTGTAGTAGAAAAGACCTACTAATCCAGGCGAAAGCAGTAAGAATAAAAATACCTAAAATAATTTTTTCTTCCTTTTTAATAGGACCAATTTGATGAAGTAACTTGTTTATTTCAGCTCTTCCCCCCGGAAACTCCTTTTGTTTGAATTTGAAAGCAATTCGGGTCAAATATAACCAAGCTATAAATAATAAAGGAATTGCTATAGGTAAACCCCATTTAGCCCATTGCCAGAACGTAATTTCAATACCATAAATTTCTTCTACATATCCTGCAAAAACTAGGTTTGGAGGGGTTCCAATCAAGGTTGCAATTCCTCCAATAGAAGCGCTATATGCAATACCCAACATAAGTGCTTTGCCAAAAATTAGGTTTTCGTCAGCCTTTGTCGCAGGGTTGTCTCTCAATTGTGATACGATTGACATGCCTATAGGCAACATCATTACTGCGGTAGCCGTATTTGATATCCACATTGAAAGGAAAGCGGTGGCCGCCATAAATCCTAAAATAATTTTTGTTACGTTGGTTCCAATAATTCGGATAACGTAGAGTGCAATACGCTTGTGTAGATTCCATTTTTCAATAGCAATTGCCAACATAAAACCACCCATATATAGAAAAATATACTTATGCCCAAAAGATGCGGTGGTAGTCTGCAAATCAACTGCACCAGTCAATGGAAAAAGTACAATAGGCAGTAGTGCGGTTACTGCAATAGGAACCGCCTCTGAAACCCACCAAATTGCCATCCATAAAGTAATTCCAAGCATGTCGAAAGCACTTTCAGGCATTCCAGCAGGTGTCTTTAAAGATTGCAAGACAAGAAAAGCCAACGGGCCAGCTACCAAAAAAATGCTATTTTTTGTAATCTTCATTTAATTGTTTTGTAAAATTCAAAATCCGCTTCTGTTACTATTTGCCTAAGAAAGTTTCCTGTGGTAGGTAATACAAAAGATAAGTACAGTTTCTCCCCTTTTTTATCTAAAGTGATTAAACGATTTGGAATATCTTCAACAGATTGTTTTGTGAGTGATTTGGTTAGTATAAGCGAAATTAGATATGCACCATCTGAAGAAGGGTGCTTATCATCAAAGTATAGCTCCAAATCTGGCCTTGCCTTCCTTGCATTCATCCATATAGGACCTACCGGAAAAATTTGCGCATTCAATTCACTCGCTAGCTTCATGTACGCCTTGGTGATAGTATCTTGCATTAAAGGGTTTGATTTGTACGCCCATGTTAAGTAAAAAATTGGCTCTGCGCCTTTAGAACGAACGAGCTTAGCGAATTTTCTACCATATTCTTGAAAACGTTCTGGTGTATTTATGGTACTAAGACTATGGTCGCCAAAGACAACAAAATCCCAATCTTCTTCTTCAATTCGTTTTCTAGTCTTTGTTCCTTTTTGGCTCTTCCAATGCTGTTCCAAATTACTACCTCCAACTGTAGATTGATATGCGTCAATAGAAACGCCCTGCGTTTCTGCCATGGCACTTACCAGTTGTGGCATATTCCAAAAAAAGGTAAAACTGTTTCCTACAAAGAGTATTTTTACAGGTTTTTTTTCTTGTGAGCTTAGACCCTGTGATACTAATAATAGTAGAGCGAACAAAAGAAAACCGTTATGTTTCAAATTTTTGAACTTCATTATGATTATTGGTTTATGTCCGTTTTTTCAAAGAAATTAGGAATAGGAGTTGGCGTATTTTCATTTCTGTCAATTTCTGATTGCGGATAAAGAAAACGCTGCGGCAATTCATTTCCTGTATTTGGAATGACAGGTACTCTAACAATAGTTTCGCTTTCGGTTCTTCTTGTATCGTTGAACGATTCAATTTGTCCAAAAAAGGTAATATACCGTTCTTCCAGAATTTCGCGTAAAAGTGCATTATCCCTGCTTATATTGTCGGGATTCTCTATACCTCCGTTTTCAAAATCTGTCAGTTCGTATGGCTCGTAGGAAACTTGTGTCGGATCTACGTTGGTTAGGTATCCTCCTGTATCCATAAAGGCTCTATACCTGTTTAATCTAGTTAGACCCGTATCAAAACCACTAATTCTAAATCCTGCTTCTGCCAGTATCAGAAGGTTTTCTTCAAAGGTTACCAAAGGCACAGAAGCATTCTGAGCGGCAAAACCATTAGTAATGTTTGGTTGTATGCCTGTACTGTTTGTGGTAAATAAAAAATTGTACCTACCTGTTTCATTTGTTTTCGCATTACCTCGATAATTTGTCGGAATCGGATTGGTTGTATTTGGGTCGATAAGACTAGCCATAAAATCAGAAACCACAAGGTCTGCCTGCCGTACCTCGATCGCAAAAAATTGGTAATTAAGATTTGAATTTTCTTCTGCGCTTCCATGGGGGCCGTACATACTGTTTTCAATGGTGCTAATTCCATTGGAAGCAGCTTCAAAAGCTTCTTGATAGTTTTTGACATGTAAGTAGAAACGAGCTTTTAGGGTATAGGCGGCTTCTATCCAAGCGATCGAATTACCATCGAAATAAATATCTGATCCAGCTACCGGCCTGCCGGTACCTTGGTTTAATAAAGCAATGGCATTGTCAAGTCTAGTTTGGATTTTGTTGTAAACAGCAGTTTGTTGTTCGAAGATAGGATTTAAGTTTTCAAGAGTACCTGCCTCTTCAAAAGGAATATCACCATAAAGAGACGCAATAGTTCCGGCTGCTAATGCTTGTAATACGAGAGCAATACCTTTAGATACGGCACCAACACCATCATTTTCCGCGATGTTTTCAGCAATAAGTGCGTTTCTATAAGAATCTACAAAACCATCGTTCCATAAAGCATCAAAATCACTTGTAGTAACTGAATATTGAGAATAACCTAGATGCTGCCTATCTATACCGGTATATTGACCTGAAAAAATAGACGCTCTTCTGGCAGACTCTCCACTTTGAAAGAGCATAGTGCCAACTTCTGCTCCGGTTAATACAGTTCCGAAAGAACTTTCTGTTAAATTATTAGGATCATCGTTTAGGTCATCAACAATTTTGTTGCATGATGAACCTAGTATAATAAGTGTTAAAAGTGCTATACAGTATTTCATTGTTATGAGTTTTTTATTAAAAATTTAGCGTTACACTTGCCAAGTAAGATCTTGTGCTAGGATTGTTGAAGTATTCTATTCCCCTTGCAGCACTCACACCCGAAAGGTTAGTGTCTGGATCGTTTCCTTCGAATTTTGTCCATAAAAATAAATTTCTACCTGTAAGTGAAAATTCAGCAGATCCAATACCTATAAAATTTTTCAGCCATTCATTTTTTAATGTATATCCAATACTGAGTTCCCTTATACGTGACCAAGAACCATCTTCAATATATAACTCGTCATTACCATTGCTAAAAAATCCTCCGTCACCATTATACCAAGATTCGGTAAGTGCCACTGGTCCAGCCCCAAAGTCTGCTACATTTCCTCTGAATACTTCTCCTATGTTTATAATATTGCCCGTAGAAGTAAAATAATTACGTGTGGCGGTAACTTCATTGGCGGTGTCATGCCAAATTCCTAAATCTCGTAAAACTGATTTTGTTCCAGCAAAGATATCCGCACCTTGAAAGGTCTCGAATAATACAGATAGTCGAATGTTCTTATAGGTAAAATTTGAAATAAGTGAACCTTGCCAATCTGGGTTTGGGTCACCAATTACACCCTCTACTTGATCTTGTTCTGGAAAACCAAACTCGTCAAATACAATAGAACCATCTTCGTTACGAAGTGTGCGAGACCCCCATAAGACTCCTAACGCTTCACCTTCCACAGCTCTTGAACTTATTGCAGATAAGCCCCCCAAATTAAGAGATTCGACACCTGCTAAATCGGTTACCCTATTCTTAACTTGGGTGAAGGTTGCATCCATTGACCAGGTGAAGTCTTCGGTAGAAATTATACGATACCCGAGATCTAATTCGTAGCCTTTATTTTCTATTTCAGCGCCATTTCTGTAAACAGAGGAGTATCCCGTAGAGTTTGCCTGAGGGAAATCAAGTAACACATCTTCTGTAACATTTGAAAAATACGTTCCGCTTATGGATAGTCTGTCATTAAAAAATCGTAGATCCATACCCAATTCGATTTCCTTTTTTCTTTCCGGTTTTAGGTTTATACCTCCTCGACCTGAACTTGGTACAAATCCGCCGTTTCCGAATAAGCCAAGATTTAAACCTCCGCCTAATGCATCATTAAAAGTGGGAGAAACAAATACGTCAGCCGTATTGTAACGTGCAGGCTGCACACCCACTTCCCCGTAAGATGCTCTTAATTTTCCAAAAGATAAAAACTTGCTATCCTTAAGTGGTTTTAATTGGGAAAACTGCCAAGTCAAAGAGGTAGAAGGAAACACGAACGGTTTATTGTCAACATCTCCAAAGGTAGAAGCAGATTCCGCTCTTATAGTCCCATTCAAAAAAAGCATATCGTACATTGAAAACGATACCGACGAATATACCCCAGCCGTACGTTCTTGACCTTGCGAACTTGTAGTAGTGATATTTTCGGGTAAAATGTTATCAATATCGCGAATACCGCTAGCTACATCCAAAAACTGGATAAAATTAGTACCTACCGCGCCATTTACAACTCTTTTCCTGTCATTGTAATTAAAACCTACTAGAAAATCACCACTAACATCATTTGTAAAATCAAAAGTAGTCTTAGCGATATAATCCATATTGAAAATTGTGTTCGTTGCCAGTTCTTGACCTAATAGCCCAGAGCCAAAAGCACCCGAAGCTGAACCTGGAGTAAAGAATTCGTTTCTCTTTTCGCTATAATGGTCTAATCCAACTCTTCCTATTAAGGTGAGCCAAGAGTTTGGGGTTGCCGTTAGTTCTACATTGGTAATAAAACGATCTACATTGGCCAAGTTCTCTTGCTCGTTTATGGTCCAAAGCGGATTATTATAGGTAGGCGTGCCATCTGCCCCCAAAGGTTCTCGGTAAGACCTGTGTCTATTTGGTATGGGGGTAGCATCGTTATTTGCAAAATAGTTGCCACGATAACCGCTAATATCAAAATCTAAAGGATTTCGTAGTAACCCAAGATAAAGTCCAGAGCTATTGGCGCCCTTTTCAATTCGATTAGACTGGGTATGTGTGTAGGAAGAACTTATTTTTAAACTAATAGCATCAGTGAAATTATGTCTGGCGTTGAAACGTAATGTAGTTCTGTTGTAATCTGAATTATTTTTGATGATACCTTGTTGGGTTAGATTTCCTAAACTAAAGAACATAGAACTTTTTTGGTTACCACCACTAACACTAAGGTTGTTTTCGATAAAATGTCCGTTAGCAAAAATTTGGTCAAAATTTCTATCATGAAATACCTCTCTGGAATTTTTATTCAATATCGGATAAAAAATATTACCTCTCTGATCTATATAAAACTCACCATTTGTATTTAACTCATCCAAACCGCCAGATCTATCTGATACGCGATCGCCCCAAGAATCTCGAGCTCTTTGATTGTAAATACCATTATCTCCCTGCCCGAATTTTGTCTGAAGTGGAAATCTTCTATTGATTTCATCATACGAGTAGGTTGTTTTTAGGCTTACCTCCATTTTATTGTTAAACTTTCCGCTTTTTGTGGTAATGTTTATGACACCTCCCAAGGCTTGCGTTCCCCATAAAGCAGCTGCAGAAGCCCCTTTTAATACCGTAAGTGTTTCTATGTCGTTCGGATTAATATCATTAAGTCTTGATTCTTGGCTAACTCCGCCACGATTACTATTGCCTCGGGTATCGTTACTTATAGGAACACCATCTACTATAATCAATGGTTGACTATTACGAGTGATAGATGACAAACCTCTAATTTGAATATAAGAACCCGCACCGGGATCACCAGAGTTTCTGGAAATACGTACACCAGAAGATTTTCCCGACAATGCACCTAGAACACTAGTCTCCCCAGATTCTGCTAACGTATTCCCTTCTACGGTAGAACTAGCATAACCTAAGTCGTCTTTTCGCTCTTTAAAACCCAAGGCAGTTACTACTACCTCATCTAATGCTTGCAAATCTTCTTGCATGGTTACATTTAGCGTGGTTTGTGTACCTACTTCTACATTCACGGTCTTGAAGCCCAAATAACTAAATAATAAGGTAGAAGATTGAGTTGAAGTTGTAATGGAAAAAAGCCCATCAAAATCTGAGGTTACACCATTTGTAGTGTTTTTTTCGATTATAGCAACACCTGCCAAAGGTTGACCGTTTTCATCTGTTACCGACCCAGTAACGGTTTTTTGAGAGGCAACCGTTTGAATCGTTAGGACTGAAAGTAGCAAGAGTACATAACGTCTGATATTCATTTTAATTTGGTTTTAAATTGTTAATTTTGAATCGATAAAAGCAGCAAACGACAAATCAGTTAATTTGTTATTAGTGGAATATAATGGCTGATACTTTAACAATTATATAACAATAACATTATATTTTTATCACTTTAGTGATTTTTATCGATTTTTATCGATTTTTCAACCAGTAATGAATGAACAAAAAAGAAGAAATAAATAAAATTCATGCAGATTTTGTCTCGCGACTTGAAAAACATTACGGTAGTTTTAATTCCGTAAGTAATAAGTTTGAGTCTACTAGCAATTCTAAAATTGCAAGAGATTTATTTTATAGTGATTCTCAATTTTCAAGATTAATCAACAACACAGCTTCAGAAGGTGAATTGAAACGCGCCATACGAAATGTGCAGCGGTTATTGGATGTGCATGAACTTCGTCAAAAAGAAACTGATTCTGGTGCAGTTTCGAGTAAATCTATTTTTAGTCGTAAGACCTTAATTTGGATATCAGGGCTTTTATTGCTTGCCCTGATTATTTCCCTATTTTACCCAAAAAAGGCCATCGACACCATAAAAAGTGAAAATATAACGGAGCAATCACGTTATGACATGTTACAATGGGGCTTTGAAAATAATTATATAAAACCGTATGTAAAACTGAAGGAGCTGCCAGAAGATTGTTATTATCCATGTTACAAATATCAAGGAAAATGGAAACTAAAGAACGAGTATAAAATTCCTTTCTTTAGGGAACGTAATGGCTTTCATTATGTAGCAAAAGAAGCAGTAATGTACGCCAGGTGTATGGATGAACGTAGCGACCGCGGCGAATCATTTGAGGGATACGAATATCAAAAACATGAGATTTGGTACGATAAAATGGAGGTGCCTTTAGATTCATTTCTAACAAAAGATATCAACTCAAAATTAAAATCCTCTTACATACAATCGAATTTTGAGAAAGATTCAAACTTTGTTAAAATAGCATTTGTACATACTTTTTTTAAAACCGAATTTAAGATCGATAGCAGTCAAATTTTCAGATCAGGCAAAGCCATTGGTCGAGATATCGAATTTGTTTCCTTGGAACTGCTCGAAAAGCAATCCTTATCAAGCGAAATCTTAAATGAATTGAGAAGGGAGACCAATTCGATAGCAAAAAATATTTTAGAAGATTTTTCAAAACCTATTACCTGTAATCCATCTACTGCACCTAATATAGACTTTAACCAAATCGAAAAAGGTGATGAACTTAGTTTTGATTGTCAGTTTAGCGCAGGTCGTTTTCTAGTAGATTATACTAAATCATATGTTTTTGAGGATCAGTATATCAGTACCAATTGTCGATAATATGGGCATAATCGTCTCTCAACTCCAGTAGCCTGTTGAAAGAGACCGACTGCACCTTACTCAGTAAACAGATCATCGATGAGTTATATCTATTATATCTACTACATAGGTAGTTTTATAAGCACTCCAAGAGATATGCAAAGGTGAAATTGCGTAGGATTGATTAAGTACAATATCCGAATAATTAAAAAGAACACGGAAACCTTTGTCCTGATATGCATGTAACCCTGTCATAGCCGGCGCTACTATTTAAAGATGAATTGCTATTGAATTTGCGCCCTAACCGCCACTTATACTTAGTAGGTAGGGAGACTAAAAAAGGGTGAAGTTTAAAGTTAAGCTCGTATATGAAAACTATGCATGTAGCTAACCTTAATTATAGGAACAAATTTAGTTTTTTAAGATTTAGATAGCTAATATCTCAAAATGCGCTAGTATCAGTTCTTTAGAACACAAAGTAAAACCCCTATTTATTTTGACATAGTTTTACAGAAACAAAAAAAGCCAACTCCTAAAAGTTGGCTTTTCTCTGTTTGTACAGGCGGAGAGACTCGAACTCTCACACCTTGCGGCACTAGATCCTAAGTCTAGCGTGTCTACCAATTCCACCACGCCTGCAAAATTTGTTTTAAACAGGCTGCAAATATAAAGTAAAAAATCAATTCTATAAATAGTATCGCTTCAAAAAAAATCTTTTTAGTACATTTAATGTTTTATATCTAAAAAACTTCAATGAATAACCTCAAAGAATATATTACAAATAACAAAGAACGATTTTTAAACGAAATTATAGCTTTACTTAAAATACCATCCGTCAGCGCTGACCCCGCATTTTCTCAAGATGTTATAAATGCCGCAGAATCGGTTAAAAATTCGCTTGAAGATGCAGGATGTGATCTTGCAGAAATTCACGAAACAGATGGTTATCCAATAGTTTATGGTGAAAAAATAATAGATAAAGATTTACCTACCATTCTAGTTTATGGCCACTATGATGTGCAACCTGCAGACCCGGTAGAACTTTGGGATTCACCCCCGTATGAACCCGTTATCAAAAAAACAACTATTCATCCAGAGGGTGCAATTTTTGCTCGTGGTGCTTGTGACGATAAAGGGCAAATGTTTATGCATGTAAAAGCCCTCGAATTTATGACCAAAACCAACCAATTGCCCTGCAATGTTAAGTTTATGATCGAAGGCGAAGAAGAAGTAGGTAGTAATAATTTAGCTGTTTATGTGGCAAAGAATAAAGAAAAATTAGCCAACGATATTATTTTAATTTCAGACACGGGTATGATTGCCAATGATGTACCCTCGATAACAACTGGCTTACGAGGCTTGAGCTATGTTGAAGTTGAAGTTACCGGTCCCAATAGAGATTTACATTCTGGTTTATATGGTGGCGCCGTTGCAAACCCTATAAATATTTTAACTAAAATGATTGCCAGTTTGCAAGATGAAAACAATCATATTACTATACCCGGATTTTATGACAAGGTAGAAGAGCTTTCAAAAGAGGAGCGTGAAGAAATGGCGAAAGCCCCTTTCTCTTTAGACGCGTACAAAAAAGCATTAGACATTAATGCTGTTTATGGCGAAGATGGGTACACTACAAATGAACGAAATTCAATACGACCAACTTTAGATGTGAATGGCATTTGGGGTGGTTATATCGGTGAAGGAGCAAAAACTGTAATAGCGAGTAAAGCATATGCTAAAATATCGATGCGCTTGGTACCCAACCAAGATTGGAAAGAAATTACAGCACTTTTTAAATCACACTTTGAAAATATCGCCCCAAAAGGGGTTACAGTTAAAGTAACACCCCACCATGGAGGACAGGGTTATGTTACGCCCATTGACACCATCGGATATCAAGCGGCATCAAAAGCCTACGAAACCACCTTTGGCAAAAAACCAATTCCTCAGCGAAGCGGTGGTAGTATTCCAATAGTAGCGCTGTTTGAACAAGAACTTAACAGTAAAACTATTTTAATGGGCTTTGGTTTAAACAGCGACGCCATTCATTCTCCGAATGAGCATTTTGGGGTTTGGAACTATTTAAAAGGAATTGAAACTATACCTTATTTTTATGAGTATTTTACCAATATGAATGCCTAATAAATTTTAAAATAAAAACCCAAATTTTAATTTAACAGCTTTTTAAAATTTGGGTTTCTTTTAGTAAGTCTTAAAAATATTTTAAATTTTCTTCACATATTTTGTAATAATTACGGTTAGGGTAGGCCCAACTTTACCCTCAATATACTCGGCATTCTCACGATCTAATGAAATTCGGCGCACAGCAGTACCTTGTTTTGCGACTTGACTTGAGCCTTTAATTTTAAGGTCTTTTATCAAAACCACACTATCTCCGTTTTGCAACACAACACCGTTTACATCGCGATGAATTATTTTTTCATCTTCCTCTTCACCTTCTCCTGTAGCCTCGGCCCATTGCAACGTATCGCTCTCTAAATACATCATATCAAGTAAATCTTGTGACCAACCTTCAGCTTTTAAACGCGATAACATACGCCAAGCAACCACCTTTACTGCATCATGCTCGCTCCACATACTATCATTTAAGCAACGCCAATGATTAGCATCTGTAGTCTCTGCATTTTCAATTTGTCCAATGCATGTAGCACAGCCCAAAAGGCTTCTATCTAAACCAACTACAGTTTTAGGGGGTACTTCATAAACTTGTAAATCTTCTGTTGACCCACATAATTCACATTGTGAGCCACTTCTTGCTTGTAATTCTTCTAATAAATTCATTGTAAATACTATTATGAATTACAAATCTATGATTTATAAGGGGTATGTAATGGCCAAACTGAATCTAATTTTCAATTGCAGTACTATAAACTACTTTTTTTCGTTATCCACAGACCTACTTATTAAATATTTTCCCAAATGACTATTTCAAAGCAACAAACAGCTTTATTTTTTCGATTAAGTTTATCAATAACCGTATTTGGCGCACTTTTTAAATTTATTTCATTGGCTTTGATTATCATAGGCGCAGTAGGAATGATGGTTTTTCATAGCCTTCAGTTTTTACACAAAAAAGAAAGATTAGCCTTAGATTATGCAAGGCAGCTTCTTATTGTTACTTTTTCATGTAATTACATCATTAGCCTACTACAATTGCCTTTTGGTAATGCACTCACCTTAGTGACAAAAATAGCGCTCATCGTTTTTATTTTTATTTATTGTAAAAACATACTGTCCACTTTTAAAGAACAATTACAAGCTAATTTTTTACTACAGAACATTGCCACAGAAAACCTATCGCATATACTTGCAGATCTTGCCATAGTTTATATTGTAATTGCTTCATTATTTAAAATACTTCATTGGGAATTTGGAATACTAAACGCAAACGTTCTGCTTGCTATTGGCCTTTTTACAGCTCTAATTTCAATTGTATCTAGTTCAAAAAAATTAGAAAGCTAACTAAAGATAAAGGTTGATTTAGAAAAAGCTATATTTTTTTTTACAAAAACTTACTTATTATTTACCTGTTAAGGTACTCCTTAAATACCTGATTAGTAATAAATAATAGTTTTTAAGCGACTAAGAATCATCGAAATTGTAATCTGTTTTTATGGCCTACCATTGTAGCCCATAAGATCAGAAAAATTTAAACTAAGAATGAGAGACATAATTCATCAAAAATTTATCTATAACCTTTCAAAATAAAAGGCTGCTGTAAAAACATATGATATTATTTTTCCTAACTGTATCTTTTACCAAAGCTATCAGAACAAGAACCTCTACCTGCTAGCTTATCTTTATTTTCTTGAGGAAAAAGAAACTAATTTTAATGGTAGGATATACATTACTACCATAAAGATGTATAAATGAAATCTTCAAATGGCAAACCATTATTAGAAAAAATAGCTGTAAATAACGCAGATTTATAGGTAATAGTGTTAACCAAAATTACCCCTTAAAACATTCTAAAATATAGCGCTTTAAGTTTGTAACAATTAATCAAATTTAGATACTAATTAGTTACAAATAGGAGTTCTTGCAATAGTCTCCTAGGGTCATTCATCAATCAAATCAATCATCATGTTAAAGCATTTTTTTCTGGTCTGCTCAGGGGCAGACACCACCATTATAAAATCGTGCTCAGAAAGCGAGCAAAACAAATATGTAGGTATTGGAGCCACTATATTTTTTACTGCAATAATGGCTTTTATTTCCAGTAGTTTTGCACTATATACGGTTTTTGAGGAGTTATTCAGCGCTATCTTCTTTGGACTAATTTGGAGTCTTCTAATTTTTAATCTTGATAGATTTATTGTATCTACAATTAAAAAACAAGACCGTTTTAAAGATGAGTTTTTAAAAACTATTCCTAGAATTATTTTAGCGGTAATTATAGCAACTGTAATTTCAAAACCCTTAGAACTTAAGATTTTTGAAAAAGAAATAAATCAAGTACTTCTCGAAGAAAAAAACACCTTGACGCTTGCCAATAAAAACCAATTGCAACTACAGTATTCCCCTATGATTAAAAAATTACAACAAAACATAAGCGATTTAAAAATTGAAATAAGCGAACAAGAAGCGAAAACAAATACCCTTTACAATATATACATATCAGAAGCTGAAGGAAAAGCAGGAACTCAGATTTTAGGCAAAGGCCCCGTTTATAAAGAAAAAAGAGAAAAACATGATGCCGCCCTTACAACGCTAATAGAATTGAAAGAAAAAAACGCTAAAAAAATATCAGATCTTGAAACTCAAATTAGCACCTTGGATACAAACTACGCGAATGCAGTTAAAAAATCTCAGCCTATAATTGATAATTTTGATGGTCTTATGGCGCGTATAACGGCTCTTGGCAAATTACCATTTCTACCGTCATTTTTCATATTTTTGTTGTTTTTAGCTATAGAGACCTCACCTATAATAGCTAAATTATTAGCCCCAAAAGGAACTTACGACATTAAATTAGAAGACCAAGAAAATGCAATTAATACTTGGGTGACTCAAAAAATAAAACAACGTGAGCAGTTACTTAATACAGACATTTCGCTAAACGAAAAAATTTATAGCGAAATTAAAGAAGAAGAAAATGTTTATGCTTACAAAAAGAAAAAAACAGTTGAATTACTAAAACTACAGGCTGACACATTTCATTCTGTTCAAACTAAAAATTTACAGTAATCATAGCTTAAATAAAAGTGATAATTAGAGGCGTTACGATACCCTTACTGCCATTTAGTTGCCTTTTATTCGATACCATAAGCTTTTAACCAATGTAATGGCATCACCACGTAATTTAGGATTTTCACGTATTTCGAGTCCCTGATCAGAGCCAAAGATTTCGTAACTAAAAGCAAATCTATTTTCATCTGGCCTTAAACTTAATAACCCAAATCTAAGATCATTAAAAAACAATTTATCCTTGTCTTGCGCCATAGTATACCACCCATCAGTAATACCAATTAAGCGCATTATTTTATCATTGGTAGCTAAACTACCCAGCAGATCATGATGCTTTTGAAAAGATTTAAATTTGATCGGTTTAGAATCAAAAAAAGAATAATTTCCAATTAAGTAAGCGTCTTCAGTATCTACATTTGCAGTCCACAATATGGTGTTAAATGGCGCCGGACGAATATCAACGTCGTTATAAGAAATACCCATTTCATGAAGGCTATTTACAAACTGTTTAAAAGCTATACCTTTTAAAATAAGTGTAATACACAAATACGTAGAGCTAGTTATAAGGCCAAGGTTGTTGTACACCCGTCTTTTGGTTGAACCACGTTTTTGTCGCATCGCCAAAATTAAAAACGTTAAAAAAGGTAAGGTGTATAGTGGATCAATTACAAAAATACTTTGAAATGCTAATCTTGTTTTAAAGGGCCAAAACAATTGTGTACCCCACGTGGTAAAGGCATCCAATACCGGATGAGTAAATAAAGCCCAGAACATCAAAATAGTCCAATCTTTAGAGCTAGCACTAAATTTTTGATTCAACTTCCAAGCCAACCAGCCCAAAATAGGTGCAAATAAGATAGAAAAAAAAATAGAGTGACTAAAGCCTCTATGCAATTCTGTAGCGGTAACGGTGTCTACAAACCATCTTGCTAAAACATCTAAATCAGGAATAGTTCCACCGATAGCTCCGTAAAGCATTGCCCTATTACCCACCTTTTTGCCCAAGACAGCTTCGCCAACCGCAGCACCTAATACTATTTGTGTTAATGAATCCATACTTCAACATCTTAAACTAACGTGGTTTTATGTAACAAGCTCTAGTTAAAATTAATACAATGCTATCACTTTTCGCATGAATATAAATTTTAATCTACAATATTCATCTTCTTTAGTAAAAAAGAAGCATTCATATTTTTACAAATTCCTGTTTTAAATTTATAATCGAAATGCAATTCATTATCAATAATTTCAGCATCAAAATAATGATTCTCTATTTGAGGTAGCGTATGTGCAGCTTCACAAAGACTCAAATCATGCGTAGCAATAATTCCTGTAGATTTAGAGTCTACTAATTTTTCAACAAATTTTCGAGACCCCTCAGCCTTATCGGTACTATTTGTGCCTTTTAAAATTTCATCTAAAACAATAAAGTATCGATCTTTCTTTATTTGATCGACAATGAATTTTAACCGCTTTAACTCAGAAAAGAAATACGATTCATCATCAGTTAATGAATCTGTTGTACGCATGCTAGTAATTAACTTTGTTGGATGATAAACCACTTCTTTTGCACAAACAGGCAGGCCAATATTTGCCATTACAATATGTAGTGAAACGGTTCGTAAAAAGGTGCTTTTACCCGCCATATTAGCACCTGTGATGATAAAAAACTGTTCATTATCTATCTTAAAATTATTTAAAACACTTTTTTCTGGATCTACTAAAGGATGCCCCGCATCGATAGATTGTAACACGCCCTTATCGGCACTAATTTTTGGAAATGTATAGTTTGGATGATTAAAAACGAAAGTGCCTAAACTTATATATGCATCAAAAAAGGCTACTAGCTCAAACCAATCTTGTACCGCACTACCATACTTTTTAATCCATTCTTCTAATTGATATGAGGTTGCTAATCCTCTTAAAAAATATCCGTTACCAAATATTAAATAAAAAACATTGTTGTTTTGATCTATCTGCCCCAAAAGCTTCGAAAAATCCTTTAAAATTAAGGAAGCCTTTTTGCCCTCACTTTGTATTAATTCTTTTTTTTCTTTTAAAAGCTGTGATTTAAAATCAATTTCTTCTATACACTGTAAAAGTTTGTTGTATTGCTGAAAAGTAGATTGAATTTTAGAACTATGATGTCCTAAATTTCTGATCTTACCTAAATACAATCCCGAAATTACAAATCCTATTAAGAGTTGAAGTAAAAGCATCCAACCAGACAAGTATCCTAAAAAGTAGAGTGCAAATAAAACTAAGGATAGGATAGAAAAACATAAAGACAAATAACGCATTATTTTTGGCACAAAAGGCGAATAATCCGAAAGCCATTTTTGAATTGATTTAGTACTTGTTTTTGTTTGGGTTAAAGATGCTATTGCTGAAAATTTTTGACGCCATTCTGGTTCTTTAGAAAGTTCTACTATAGCTTGCTGTTTTTCGACAATGTTGTCTATGGCATTTGCTTTATACATGCTAGCTAAGGCTTTACTGCCTTCTTCTAAGACCGTACGATTGCTGTACTGATAAAAAGAACCTTTACCGAAAAGGTCAACATCTTGACTATAAAAATGAGTAGGATCCTTAAATTCTTCACCATCCGAAAGATCATAAAAATCGCGTTTCAAGACCTTAATTTCAGTTTCATTAATCTGCTTTAAAGCCAATAAAATATCGCGTTTGTATTGTAAATTGGTATGTCTAGAAATTAATAATAGAAAAAGAACGACAGCAACTAAAGCAATTGCTAACACCAATTTAGAATTACCAAAAAGAAAACTAATTGCTATGGCGGCACCTATAAAAACCAACAACCTTAAGATACTTGAAACCACTAATTGCTCTTTAACTTTTGACAAAGCAGCAGCATGTTGTTTGATTTGATCTTCGTAGAAGCTTGCTAGATGCGACATAGGAATAAACTAATTTAAAAAGGCAAATATAGCTATAATGCATAAGCTATAGTGCTTTGTACTAAACATTACTATGTGCCCCAATTGATAGCATTAACACCAGGCAAAATGGGTTAAACCAGAACAAAAAGGTAAATTATACCGGGTATCTAAAGAATTACTATAGTTTTAGGTCTCTGTCTTAATAGGTGTAACTGTTGATCTTAAACAACTCAAAAAATTTCTATTCGCTTTACGTATAACTTTTTTAAACATTTTAATGATACAACATCTTTTAGCGCTCTTTTATAAAAACGCATCAAACCATATCTTGCCCTTACTTTAAGCTAAAAACGAATCAGTTATTTTCTACCCTTTACCATTAAATTAGATTCTTTTTAGTCTTAATCTTTCTACATCTCTACAACGCAGGTAGTAAAAGGAAATTGATTCATTTAAACTGCTAAATTTATGGAGATATCGTGTAAACCTTCTTAAAAATGTTAAGAAGAAAATTATAGCATTTAGCTTAAAGTAGCTAACTCTAACTTTAGTTTCTTGGTAAGTTTAGAAACTACCAAATCATAGGAGTGATCTATAAGTTGGAGTATCAAATTTGACGGCAATTGTTCTATAATTAGCGTATTCCAATGTTTTTTACTCATATGAAAACCAGGTATTATTGCACCGTCGTAAGTTTCACGAAGTTCAATAGCCTTTTCTGGGTCACACTTTAAGTTCACACTTGCAGGTATATTTTCTAAACCTGAAAGGGCAAACATTTTTCCCATTACTTTAAACACTAAGGTTTTCTCATCAAAAGGAAAATCTTCGGTGACACCTTTTTTTGCAATACAATAATTTCTAAATTCTTCAATATTCATCCTATGCGACAAAGTTTACCTAATAAATTTACTTAAATTTCTTTTGAATCGTAAACCACAACCTTACCCCATAATTGACTTGACTCTTTAATGAAAATTTGATGAGGCTCCTCTTCTTGATAGCTAAGCTGCGCAGCTGCCGAATCGAAAGTTACAATTAACGAATAGGTAAAAGAACCATCTACAACAGCTCTACTAGCAGGCATAGGTGTTCCTATAAATTTTGTTTTTGCATACTTAGAATGTTTTAAAAACTTTTTTAATGAAGCCTCAAAAGCCATGCAATCTTCTTGACTATTTGGGTTTTTGAGCCAAAAATAAACAACATGCACAAAAGTGGAGTCAAATTCTTTCATTGTAAGGTTATCCTAAATTAACAGTAAAATTTAAGCTTTTTAAATAAGCGTAAAATTAGTTATTGAAAACGATTATTCTTCAGCAGAAGTAATTCTCTTTTTATCACCAATTTCTAAAGCCGAATAATCTAATTTCCAGCCTATAGTAGCAACAATAGATTCCA
Source organism: uncultured Flavobacteriaceae bacterium (assembly GCA_947486785.1). Taxonomy (GTDB): domain Bacteria; phylum Bacteroidota; class Bacteroidia; order Flavobacteriales; family Flavobacteriaceae; genus Maribacter_C. The sequence continues at coordinate 21,275 of CANKUU010000010.1, forward strand.
TAAGCAAAACTGCTTGTAGCGCCTCTTTTCTTGCAGTAGCCATCAAGCCACTTTCTGGTATTTTTTCTAAAATGTGATTCTTCGCCTCATTATTTAAAGTTGTTAAATCATCAGGAGAGAAAGAATTAAACATTCCGTTTTTAATATCGTAGAATTCTAACTCTGGCTGAACAGACAGCACTTCAGGCTGCGGAAAATTGGTTAAAATTATTCGTTTACTATCTACATCAGATGTAATTTCAACCTTCTTTAAATCATAGCCTATTTGCGCTTTTGCATTTATTACCACCAAAGCCTTTTTCTTACTAGATACCAAACTTAAAAAACGTTCTTTGGTATTTTCATATTTATAGATTTCAGCAAAATCACCTTCAACAGTAATTAATTTACTCACACTTCTAATTTTTTCTAATAACACCGTAGATTGATGAATAGTAACTTCTTTACTTTGCTTTCTTTTAAAGAACGTGTAGGCCCAATAGGTAGTAAATACTCCTAAAACTAATCCTAAAAAGGTATCAAAAATACTATCCATTTTCTTAAACTATTGTGCCAAAAGGCTTGTTTTATATAAGTAACGTATTTGCTTAAAAATTATATCGTTTAATCTATAGTGATGTATTAAAATAGAATAATTAAGCTTGGCCGCACAAATGGTATTACAAGAATAACACCAAAAATAAGTAAATATCGTACGCGTATTAAATTGGTTTATTTTTTAAAAAAAATGGAATAGGCACTAGTCTTCTATTTTATATAAAACTGGACGACTGGGGCTAGCATCATTTTCGAATGGCGCTACTTGAAGATTTAAAAAATAAGTGCCATCTTTAATACTGTTGGGCACATAAATAAGTTCAGTAATAGTAGCGTTTTTACGCAGTTTTTTGTCGTAATTCCAAAAAGCTTTATGACACAACAACGCCCCTGAATCTTTTTCTTTATCAACAGAAGGCAAATCTATAAGTAAGTGATTTACCCCTTGACTTACTAAAAATTTAGCGGCTTCTTCTAGCATATATGTTGGATTACTATGCGAATATTGCCGGGTTAATTTTGATCGTGTATTTGGAAGTGTTCGTATTATAACCGCTTCTCTTTTTTTGTTACCAAGGGCGTATTTCAACTGCTTTTTAGAGAGTACAAAATCATCTTGATACTTTTCTGGCGCTATTGTAATAAGTTCTGCTTTAAAGAAAAATTGATTTAGACATTTATTAATTGAATACAACTCTTCTGTAATATGCCCCACACATTCTGTATGTGTGCCATGTGCGTGCGGATTAAAACAAATATCATTAAAATTGATAGATGCACCCGCTGCAACTGCGCCAATAAATTCTTCTTCTTTATGAGGTGTAATTGTAGGATGACTAACGTACCATGCATTAACATTAGCAGCGTTGCCCCTCAAAGGCATAGATATATCTAATGGTTTAGATAAATTGATATAATAATTATTGATTTTTGCTTTCATATACTATTGTCTTTATAAGCTATAGACTGCAACAAAGTTTCGACTTCTTATCAGAAGTTTAAAATTAGGTTTCTTCTAATTTAATCATAAACAAATCGCTAGCGATACCATCTGTTAAAAATCGCCCTTTTTTTGTAGTTACAAGGGTTTCTTCTTTAAGTATCAGTAAATTTTGTGTCAGAAATTTTTTGCTTTGCTTAAGCAAATAATGGTAATACTCTTCACCAAAAAGAGCTTTAACTTTTACCATAGAAACGCCCCAAATAGTTCTTAAACCCGTCATAACAAATTCGTTATAAGCATCGGTAGTTGTTAGCAGCTCTGAAGTTTGCGGCAATATTTCTTTTTCAATAGACGCTATGTATTTTGAATTATTACGAACATTCCAACTACGACTCCTTCCATTAAACGAATGCGCTGATGGCCCAATTCCTATATATTTCTTTTGAAGCCAATAGGCGGTATTATTTTTGGAAAAAAAACCAGGCTTTGCAAAATTTGATATCTCATAGCCTATAAAACCAGATTCCTCTAAAGTGTTCGTAAGAACATTAAAATGAGAAAGGGCAACTTCATCGTCTACAGATGGCACAATACCTTTTTTTATAAAATGTGCTAAGACTGTTCTTGGTTCTACGGTAAGGGCATAACTAGAAATATGAGAAATATCGAAAGATAATGCCTTTTGAATGTTCTGTTTCCAGCGATCAGTACTCATTTTAGGAATTCCGTAGATTAAATCGATAGAGATATTATCAAAATATTTTTTTGCTCTACGTATACTATATTCGGCATCAAAAGAAGTGTGAGCCCTATTCATCAGCTTTAAATCATCTTCAAAAAAAGACTGAACGCCTATACTTAATCGGTTGATACGACTCAAAGCAAGTTGCTCTATTTGATTTCCAAATAAGTCGTCGGGGTTAGCTTCGAGTGTAATTTCTGGAGTATTAACTACCTTATAGTACTTAAAAACGGTTTTTATAATGCTGTTAATTTCTTCAACTGTTAAAAGGGAGGGTGTTCCGCCGCCAAAATATATAGTTTCTACGTTTTGATCTGAAAATTCATCTTTACGAAGTATTAGCTCTTTTTTTAAGGCCAAAACCATCTCTTCTCTCTTCGACAACGAAGTTGAAAAATGGAAATCGCAATAATAGCAAGCTTGCTTACAAAAAGGAATGTGAATATAAATTCCGCTCATAAAAAATTTAAAAAAAAAGAAATAAAATAGGTGTAAAAAACATCTTATTTCTTAACTCGTGATTTATTTTGTTTTACGAAGGCATCCCAGCCAGTATAGCTTTTACCCGACGCTATACGTCCTTCATTATAAAAGTGGCAAACCGCAGCCGCAAGGCCGTCAGTGGCATCTAAATTTTTAGGTAATGTTTTTAGGTCTAAAACACTTTGCAGCATTTTGGCAACTTGCTCTTTACTTGCGTTACCGTTGCCTGTTATTGCCATTTTTATCTTCTTAGGAAGGTATTCTGTTATTGGTATTTCTCTTGATAAGCCTGCTGCCATAGCAACTCCTTGTGCACGGCCAAGCTTTAACATAGATTGTACATTTTTACCAAAAAAAGGAGCTTCAATAGCTATTTCATCTGGATGATACGTGTCAATAAGCTCAATAGTACGCTCAAAAATGAGTTTTAGTTTGGTGTAAGGATCTTTGTACTTATTTAATAAAAGTTCGTTCATTTGAACAAACTTCATTTTTTTATTTACCACACTTATGAGGCCAAAACCCATTATTGTTGTACCCGGATCGATACCTAAAATTATTTTTTCGTTTACCAATATAAAATTACTTTTCGCTTTTGTAACTACCAATACGTTATTAACTTCAACAACTATTTCGAATTCAATAAAATCGGCATTCTAAATTTTGTATTAACAGGCACACCTCGTTTAAGTGCAGGATATATAGTTGGCAAACTCTTTAAACTCTTAGTTAATAAAGCTACAAACTCTTTCTTTTGACGTCCTAAAATCTCTTTATTTTCAATAGCAACAATATGCACATTGCCGTCATTCTTGATGCGAAAATCTAAATAAATAACAGAATCTACTTCTTTTTCGCTTTTTAAACTAAACGCCTTTAAATCAGCTGATAGATGCGATAGTATTTTTTTTTCAAAACAAATTCTTTGCAAGGTTTTTGTTACCGTCTCATCACAATCACTAAACAAAGGGTAAGCATCAACGTCGCTCCAATCAATTTGCAGCAATTTTTCATTCACTAACTTTTGCATCTTTTCCTCTTTCGTATCAAAAAGACTACAAGAAGTAATGCTACATAAAATAACTATCCAAAAAAGCCTTTGCATGCACCTTAATTCTTTGGATGAAATTACAATTTTTTAGGGAAATGCCCTCTCTTAAAACAATATAGAAAACGAAATATTCATTTTTACACCTGCCAAGTCGCTCTGCGCATTGCAAAGATGAATTTTCTACAAGAAATAGAATCTAAAATGAAGCGCAACGATTATTATTTTAGAATGTAAATAAGCGCAATAAGTCTATAAATATTTTAATTTAAATAATAGATTTCAAGTGCTCCTTTTTCTTTAATAAATGTAACAAACACCTTAAATAGTCGACTAATGGTTTAAATTCAATTATGGATATTGTTTTACTTTTTTTTGGTGCACTTTTTATTCTTGTTGGTATTGTCGGTAGCTTTTTGCCCATTTTACCCGGCCCTCCTCTGAGTTGGGTAGGTCTATTATTACTCTTTCTTACCAAAGCGGTTACTGATAATTGGTGGTTTTTAGGTATTCTTGGGGCCATAGCACTTTTAGTTTTTGCATTAGATTATATCATACCTGCTATGGGGACTAAAAAATTTGGCGGCACCAAAGCAGGTATGATAGGCACCACAATAGGGCTAATAGTAGGAATTTTAGCACCCATACCGTTAGGTATTATAATTGGTCCTTTTGTAGGCGCTTTTTTAGGTGAGCTTTCTAACAAAGCAGATAGTACAACGGCGCTTAAAGCTGCTTTTGGTTCTTTTCTTGGCTTTTTAACGGGTGCGTTTATGAAGTTTGTAGTCGCCATGATATTTTTAGGCGTTTTTATAAAAACGGTATGGGAATATAAAGAGGGTTTATTTCCTTTTTTTTATTCATAAAACACAATTGCATAGCTACAGCCCTATTTATAAAAAACCCTGTTTGTATTTGGTCTACTACTAAAACGCGTAAAATTAAGCTTATAATAATACCTAAATTTAATTACTACCTTTCTTATTAGCTGACTTTGTAAAAAAGCAATGGGTTACCTCTTTTATTGGACCTAAACTTTCATTACCCTTTAATGATTGTTGATACAAAAAACGAGTCCGATGCTATTAATCCTAGAGTATAGACTTCTAAAAAATTATGCTTTAAAAACAAAGATATTAATCCATCCAAACTACTTTATCGGCAATGGGTTTTCTTGTAGAATTGGCAGGTTCATCGTCGTAATAACCCATATAAAAAAAGCCCAAACATTTTTCGCCTTCGTTAAAATTGAAAAAATCACCCATGTATTTGATAAGTCCGGGGGAGCTCCAATAACATCCAATTCCCATTTCTGTGCAGCAAAGCCACATATTCTGCACAGCCATAGCCGTTGCAGCAACTTCTTCCCACTCAGGCACACTTTCTGCAAGATCTCTTTGCATACAAACCGCTATAATTGCCCCAGCTTTTGTAGGATTTTCAATGAGTTTTTTAACTTTAAACTCTTTCGGCTTTGGTTCGTTTTCTAAATACTTCAAAGATAAAAATAGCCCCAATTTTGATTGCGACTCACCTTGTAAAACTCTAAAACGCCAAGGTTCTGTTTTTTTGTGATTCGGAGCCCAATTAGCAGCTTCTAAAATCTGTTCTATTATTGCTTTAGAAATGGGCTTATCAATATATTGTGCAGGAAATACAGAACGTCTCTTTCTAATTAAATCAAAAATCATAACAAAATTCTTTTGTGTGTTACTTGCCCCATCTGAGCATAAAAATGCTGTAAAAATACCTCATTTAATTGTGATTAATGCACCCGCACCATCTAATAAAGATTTTAGAATTTTTTGGCGGTTATTTCATATCATATTTTTAAGCCTCCCCTAAAATTAAATCCATACACCGATGCAGGGCGGGGTTTCTGTTTTCTTTTTTCCAAATTACAGAAAGTACTGCCTTCTGTTTTATATTTTTCAATTCAATAAATTTAACATCCATCTTAAAACCGAACTGCAATGCTGTAGGCACAATAGCAATACCCAAGTGATTCTCTACAAGTTTAAATATGGTTTGGGCATGCACCGATTTATGCGAAATATTAGGCGTAAAACCAGCATCTTCACAAATACTCATAATTGTAGCGTAATATAGGGGACTATAATCTTTTGAAAACAAAATAAAATCTTCCTCAGATAACTGGCTAATATTTTTAAACTGTGCTTCGTTAATAGGATGATTTTTGGGCAGCACAATCGAAAAAGTATCTTCGAAAACTGGGTAAATAGATACACCTTTGGGTGCTGAGGCCACACGTACAAAACCAAGATCTAATCTATTCTTCTCTATGGCATCAAGCTGGGCTTGGTTAGTTAGCTCCTCTAAGCTTGTTTTTACCTTCGAATGACTTTTCTTTAACTTAAGTAATAATTGAGGAACTACGTTTTGCATGGCAGAGCCTAAAAACCCAATTCTTATTTCTCCCACAACACCCCTATCGATAAGTTTTAACTGTTTTTCTGTACGTTCTAAATGATTCAAAAGTAGCTGTAATTCATCTTTTAGATATTTCCCTGCAGGGGTAAGTCTTACTTTTCTATTACTACGAATAAACAATTGAGCATCTAGTATTTCCTCCATCTGTTTAATTTGCCGACTTAAACCAGGCTGTGAAATATAAAGTTTTTCGGCAGCCTTTCGATAATGTAATTCATCGGCAACCGCCAAAAAGTACTTAAAATGTCGCAATTCTAATTGATAACTCATAGTAATTGATTATTAACCTAATTGGTATTGGTAATTATCAAAAGTACATTGTATTTTTATTCAAACAAATATGATCATATGAATTCAGTATCAAAAACCTTTAGTTTGGGCGAAGATTGGTTAACTTCGGGTACAGCAATTGCCATTGCTAATGGTAAAATGAAAATAACCTTATCAGAAGGCAGCAGAAAAAAAATAAATTCGAGCTGGCGTGTAGTACAAAATATAGTAGAAAAAGGCCACCCCGTTTATGGCATAAACACAGGATTTGGACCTTTATGTACTACTAAAATATCGAAAGAAGAGACTACTGTACTACAAACCAATATTTTACAAAGCCATAGCGTTGGTGTCGGAGACCCTATTGATGCTGAAATAGCAAAACTAATGCTAATATTAAAAGCACAGTCGTTAGCAAAAGGCTTTTCTGGCATTGCTGAAAGCACTTTAGATCGTATTATATGGCATATACAGCATGATGCTATTCCGGTAGTACCTGCACAAGGTTCTGTTGGTGCTTCTGGAGATTTAGCACCACTTTCACACTTATTTTTACCCTTAATTGGTTTAGGTAAAGTAGTGTATCAAGGGGAAACCCTTGATGCCGCTTCTTTTTTAAAAAAAGCAAAACTATCACCGCTGCAACTAGGGCCAAAAGAGGGGCTTGCCTTAATAAATGGCACCCAATTTATAGCGGCTCATGCCTTAAAAGTGGTAGAAAAATTACATTCTTGCCTTACACAAGCCGATGTTATTAGTACGATGATGATTGAGGGGCTGCAAGGCTCTGTTAAGCCATTTTATGAAGAACTACATGCACTACGCCCCTATAAAGGTAATATTCATGTCGCAAAAAGAGTAAAACAGCTTTTAAAAGGTTCAGAAATATTGGAAGACCACATTGACTGTGAACGGGTACAAGACCCTTATTCTTTACGTTGTATTCCACAAGTACATGGCGCATCTCGTAATGCTTGGTTGCACCTCAAAGAATTACTAGAGGTAGAATTAAACTCGGTAACTGATAATCCGGTAATTATTGATGAAGAGCTCACTATTAGCGGAGGCAATTTTCATGGGCAACCTTTAGCTTTAGCTCTAGATTATGCATGCCTTGCTGCATCTGAAATAGGTAATATTTCAGATCGACGCATCTATCTTTCTTTAGAAGGAAATAGCCCTGGGGTGCCCAAATTGTTAATGAAAGATACCGGTATTAATTCGGGCTATATGATTTTGCAATATACTACAGCAGCCTTGGCTAGTGAAAACAAAGGACTATGTTTTCCGTCGAGTGCAGATAGCATACCCACTTCATTAGGGCAAGAAGATCATGTAAGCATGGGATCAATTGGGGGTAGAAAAGCCCTTCAAGTTATTGGCAATGTTGAAAAAATACTTGCCATAGAACTACTCACAGCAGCGCAAGCTTTTGAGTTTAGAAAGCCAATGAAATCGGGTCCTTTCTTAGATGAAATTCACAAAGAAGTTCGTAAAAAAGTACCTTTTGCAGAAAAAGATCGCGTATTTGCTGACGATATTGAAAAGGGTATTGAAATGATTAAAAATAAAACAATTCTTAAGGTGCTAGATAAAGTTAGCAGCGAAAAGAATATTTCATTGAATACACCATATACTAATGAATTTGAAGTATACTAACTTATGAATACAACCCAACTTATAGGCCCTTTTAAGCAATTAATTAGCATGGCCAAACTACCTCTTAAAGGTGCGATTACTGATGAAGAACTTCTTATTTTAGAGGATGCTGGTATCATTGTTGAAAATGGAAAAATTAAAAAAATAGGAAATTTTAATGCTTTAGTTAAAAGTGAACCAGAAATAACCGTTCATGAATTACAAGGAAATCATACTTGTATACCCGGACTTATAGATGCTCATACACATATCTGTTTTGGAGGCACTAGAGCCAACGATTATGCCATGCGAAACGCTGGAAAATCGTATTTAGAAATTGCAAAATCGGGTGGCGGCATTTGGGATACGGTTACCCAAACTCGCAAAGCGAGTCAAAAAGAACTAGTACAACGAACTACAAAACTAGCACAGCGTCATTTAAAAAACGGAGTTACTACTATTGAGGTAAAAAGTGGTTACGGCTTATCTGTAGATGAAGAGCTAAAAATGCTTCGAGCAATTTCAGAAACAAACCAAAAGGTGTCGGCAGATTTAATTCCTACTTGTTTGGCAGCCCATATGTTACCAAAAGACTATACAGGTACGCATAGCGAATACCTAAACGGTATCGCAAAAAACCTATTCCCAATCTTAAAAGAAGAAAAACTTGCCAATAGAATTGATGCTTTTGTAGAAGAAAGTGCATTTTCTGCAGCCCAGATTACACCTTATTTTAAAAAGGCTATAAATTTAGGCTTTGATATTACCATACATGCCGATCAGTTTTCTACCTCAGGTAGTAAAGCTGCTGTTGAGCTAGGTGCCCTTAGTGCAGATCACCTTGAAGCTAGCACACAAGAAGAGATTAATTTATTAGCAAATAGCGCTGTAATTGCAACTGCCCTACCAGGTGCCTCTATTGGGCTGGGCTGCGCATTTACTCCCGCTCGTAAAATTCTTGATGCCGGAGGAAGTTTAGCCATTGCTAGCGACCACAACCCGGGCTCGGCACCTATGGGAGATTTACTAACGCAGGCTTCAATATTAGGAACTTTTGAAAAACTAAGTAATGCAGAAGTACTTGCCGGCATTACGTTTAGGGCAGCGGCGGCATTAAATTTGAAAGATCGCGGTCAATTAACAAAAGGATTTTTAGCAGATTTTATAGTTTTTCACACCAACAATTATCAAGAAATATTATATCAACAAGGAAATTTAAAGCCATGTATGGTTTGGAAAAAAGGTCAGTTGGTTTATGATAAACATAAAGCAAAATTTTAGCAAAAAAATCATCGCTCAAAAAAAACCTATTATCATGAATTTTAAACAACAAATACTCCAAGGAATACCCTCAGTATTGCCTTTAAACAAAGAATTTAACAGTAATGTTAGTCATGCTCCAAAACGAAAAGATATATTGTCTTTAGAAGAAAAGAAGCTTGCAATTCGTAATGCATTGCGGTATTTTCCTAAACCATGGCATAACGAACTAGCTCAGGAATTTGCTGCAGAACTACAGAAATATGGTCGTATTTACATGTATCGTTTTAAGCCAGAATATGCTATTTACGCGCGTTCTATAAACGAATATCCTGCTGAAAGCCAGCAAGCGGCGGCAATAATGATGATGATTCAAAACAACCTAGATCCTGCGGTAGCTCAGCATCCTGATGAACTAATTACCTATGGAGGCAATGGGGCAGTATTTCAAAACTGGGCACAATATCTCTTGGTTATGAAGTATTTAGCAATGATGACAGAAGAACAAACACTTGATATATATTCTGGGCACCCTATGGGTTTATTTCCATCCTCTAAAGAAGCACCAAGAGTGGTGGTAACTAACGGCATAATGATTCCAAACTACTCTAAACCTGATGATTGGGAAAAATATAATGCACTAGGCGTAACACAATACGGTCAAATGACTGCGGGTTCATTTATGTACATTGGGCCGCAAGGCATTGTGCACGGAACAGCAATAACGGTGATGAATGCGTTTCGTAAGGTTTTAAAAAAGAATGAAAGTCCATCTGGAAAAATATTTTTAACCGCTGGTTTAGGAGGCATGAGCGGTGCCCAACCAAAAGCAGGCAATATTGCTGGATGTATTACAATTTGTGCAGAAGTAAATCGTGCAGCAGCAAAAAAGAGACACGAGCAAGGTTGGGTAGATGAGCTAATTGATAATATTGATGATTTAGTGCTGCGATCTACTGCCGCAGTTAAAGCAAAAGAAACTGTTTCTTTAGCGTTTATTGGCAATATCGTAGCGGTATGGGAGCGCTTTGACAAAGAAAATATATTTATTCACTTAGGCTCAGATCAAACCTCACTTCATAACCCTTGGGCTGGTGGCTACTATCCGGTGGATCTCAGTTTTGAGGAAGCAAATAAAATGATGAGCGAACAGCCAGAGGTTTTCAAAGAAAAAGTACAAGAATCTTTAAGACGCCATGCCGCAGCAATAAACAATCATACCAAAAAAGGAACCTACTTTTTTGATTATGGAAATGCCTTTTTGTTAGAGGCGTCAAGAGCTAAAGCTGACGTATTAGCCGAAAACCAAATTGATTTTAAATATCCGTCTTATGTACAAGATATTTTAGGACCCATGTGTTTTGATTATGGCTTTGGACCCTTTCGATGGGTTTGTAGCTCGGCAAAACAAGAAGATCTTCGCAAAACAGATGCTATTGCATTGGCGGTAATGGAAGAAATAAAAATGGATGCTCCGGAAGAAATTCAGCAACAAATGCAAGACAATATCACTTGGATTCGTGAGGCAGAAAAAAATAAATTAGTGGTTGGCTCACAAGCTAGAATACTTTATGCAGATGCCGAAGGGCGTAGTAAAATTGCTGAAGCATTTAACAAGGCTGTACGTTCTGGTGAAATAACTGCTCCGGTGATTTTAGGAAGAGATCATCATGATGTTAGTGGTACCGATTCTCCTTATCGAGAAACAAGTAATATTTATGACGGCAGCAAGTTTACTGCAGACATGGCAATACATAACGTAATTGGTGATAGCTTTAGAGGTGCTACCTGGGTTTCTATTCATAACGGCGGCGGTGTCGGTTGGGGCGAAGTTATGAACGGTGGTTTCGGATTAGTGCTCGACGGTTCAACCGATGCATCTCGAAAATTAAAAAATATGCTCTTCTATGATGTTAATAACGGCATATCAAGACGAAGTTGGGCAAGAAACAAAGAAGCGCTATTTGCTATAAAAAGAGAGCTAGAAAGAACACCAGAGTTAAAGATTACTTTGCCAAACTTGGTTGAAGACAATTTGATTGAAAACTTATTTTAAATGACGAACGCATGAACCACTATACCCCAGCATATAAAGAATCTTGGACTGGCCGAAAATCAGAGCATAAGCTTTATTTGCATGAAAAAATTGAATGTATCAATCTCTTGAATGCACAGCACTTAACCAAAACAGGTAAAAGCTTTGGATTGTTAGGTTACGCCTGTGATGTAGGGGTAAAAAGAAACCAAGGAAGAGTGGGTGCACGTAAAGGTCCGGAAGAAATACGAAAAGTTTTGGGTAAACTACCAAACCACTTACTAGACGCTACAAGTGTATTAGACTGCGGTACCGTAAACTGCATAGGTAGTAGCATGGAAAATGCACAGCATGAATTAAAAGCTTGTGTTATTCAGCTTTTAAAAAACAACACTTTTCCCATTATTTTGGGGGGTGGGCACGATATTGCCTACGGGCACTTCAAAGGCTTAAAAGCTTACCTAGGTAATACCCCATCAATAGGTATAATTAATTTTGATGCCCATTTTGATTTACGTTCAAACGAAAACGGAAATAATTCAGGAACGCCCTTTTATCAAATAGCTGCGGATTGTAAAACTGAAGGTACTGATTTTAACTATTTATGTTTGGGTATACGGCAAGATGCTAATGATAGCACTTTATTTAAAACAGCCAATCAACTCGGTGCTCATTACATCAAAAATGATGAATTTACCATTCAAAATATCGATACTGTTTTACAAAAACTAGCACACTTTATGGGTAGCGTAGATTACCTATATGTAACCATAGATCTTGATGGTTTTTCCTCTGCCTTTGCGCCGGGGGTAAGCGCACCATCTCCTATGGGTTTTTCACCAGAAATTGTACTTAAAGCACTAGAAGCAATAATTAATTCAAAAAAATTAATTAGCATCGACTTTGCAGAACTAAATCCGAACTACGACATAGATAATTGCACGTCAAAATTAGCAGCATCTTTAGTTCATTTTTTACTTCATAAAATTACTTTAAGCTAGAATTTATAGATCATAAATAAATTTTTCGTCATGATATGAAAGATTTTTCTGTGCGTTAAAGTAGTTCAACACCTCATTTTTAGTTCTTATCGAGAATTCTACCATATTCATCGTGGTATCTATAATTTGCATGCTCTAACTAACCATTAGCTATAAAATGAAAAATAATAGGTACGAAGAAAAAGCCGCTAAGGCAAGAAAATCTTGGCAACGCCTTAAAGAAGAACAACAAATGTTTGAAAAAGAGGAAAAAAACGTAAAGAAAATGAGCGAAAGACAAAACAAAAAACAACTTCACTAGCCTCATTCATCTAATTTTGTCTTTAGAAAAAATGCATAAAAAAAGCCTTCCAACTTGGAAAGCCTTTCATTGGCCCATTACGTGTAAAAGTTATGGGTTACAACACAACAATACAAATATAACAAAGGTTTAGATACCGCCAAATTATATTTATTTATCACTATTAGTAAATAAGAGGTTAAAACCTAAAAGCTACTTTCAATTTTAGCTTTTTAACAAACATCTTAAAACCTAGTTTAAAGCTTTATTTTAATGGCCTTTAGCAGTAAGAATAACCCGAAATTAATACGCACTAATTTTAAGATTTAGCACTTCGTCAAATTATAAATTTGGCGAACTTTTTTAAAATTCACCAACTTTTGGCTTGGCCCTTTACCTGCATTATTTTATACCGTGCGATCTGCATTTTTTTCTATAGGTATATGTTTTTCTTTACAATACTTTTCACTTTCTGTTTCACTTTTAAAGTACTTATCACAGAATTCATCAAGTTCTTTTTCTGTGGATTGAATATACTTTTCGTTCGCAGTTAGTAGTTTTTCAGTTTGTTCGATAAACTTGTCAAAATCAGAATTTATTTTACTTAATTTATCTATTGTTTTAAAATCTAGATCTTTATATTTTGCTTGATACAAGACTTTACTTTCAAAAGGATTCGGATTTAATTCTATTATACCAATTCCAAAAGATTGATTTAGTCTTTCCATTTCTTCCTTTAGACTATCACTAATTTCAAATGCTACCAAATAACCGTAATTAGCCCAACTTGAGTTTGAAACTGCTTGAAAAAATGTTTTCTTTAGTTCATAGTCGGTATTTATTTCTCTCTTAAGCTCGTAAGAAGAAATTTTGAACGTATCCGTTCTGTTAACTGCATTTAAAAGATTTTGAGTTACTTTAGATTGTAGTTTTAAAAACTTAATACCAACCATATCTGGGTGAATCCATTTTTGGTGATGGTCTTTGCTATTTTTAGAACTTTCGTGAAAAATAGTTTTTGGAAAAACTTCAGTGCTTTTTAAATAACTGCTTAACAACATATGTAAATCTCTTTCTCCATAAACTTTAGACTTTGAAGATTTTTTTGGTTGTTCTTCTTCTGTAGTTACTAATTCATTTAAGTTAAATTCTTGCTCATCCCTTGTAAGATAGTATGAAAAACTTCCGCCTTTACCTTTTATTCGTTTTATCCTAGTATCGCCATTACGAATAAAATCACCCAAAAGTGCTGAAACGGTAGAAGCAGGTGTTCTTGCTTGCTTAAAATCATAATAGCCCTTTTTGGTTATATGTTCATAAATTTCAATATAATTTGAAACGGCTTTTAAGTCATTTAAACTTTCAAGAATTGCCTCTTTAATTGTCATAGAGTGTAGTTTTCTTTAATTACAGCTAACGATTAGAAAAAATAAGCCTTAAAATAGCTCTTGCATAATTTTCTGATCAATTAAACCAATTTTTTTACCTGAGGTTTTTATAAACCCATTTTTTTTAAACTCAGAAATTATTCGAATACAAGACTCGGTAGCAGTGCCAACTACACTTGCATAATCTTCTCTAGATAAGGATAATCGCAGAAAACCATCTTCATCTTCTCCGTAATTTTTTTTTAAGAACAAAAAAGCTTCGGCCATACGTTGCCTAACCGTTTTTTGTGCCATATTTACAATGCCCTCATCTGCTTCTTTAAGCTCACTAGACATTTGTTTTAATACCTCAATTGCAAAATTTGGTGTCGAATTCAAAGCGGTTGATATAATATCTTTTGGTATAAAACAAACCTCCATATCGCTAACCGCAACGGCACTTAGATTTGTAGATTCTTCTGCAATTACAGATCGCTGGCCAATAACCTCACCTCTACCGGTTAATTTAATAATTTGACTTTTACCGTTTGAGCTAAGTTTTGATAATTTAGAAACTCCTTCACGAACGCAAAATACACCATCTAACTTTTCTCCCTCCTCAAAAATTGCATCGCCCTTTTTAATAGTTTTCGAGATTTTAGAATCTGAAACTTTCTTTAAATCCGCTTTACTCATTGCGCGAATAGAATTGAACTGACGTACTATACAATTTTTGCACTTATTTTCCATAACAAAAAATATTTAAACAACCGAGAGCCACTTGCAATATAAGCAAAACCTGATAAATATCATGTTTTAATAATTCTACCTTTTGCAATTTTACCAAAGGTTAAATTCGAAGAGATTATGGATAGTCAGAATTGCTACCATTGTGGAGATGTATGTGATGAAAGCCTCATCCTATTCGATAAAAAAAAATTCTGTTGCAACGGGTGCAAAACTGTTTATCAAATCTTCTCAGAAAATGACTTAACATACTACTACGACTTAAAATCGGCAGCAGGCGCCACCCCAATAACCGTAGAAGGCAAATACGATTTTCTTGACACTACCTCCATTGTTGAAAAACTGATCGAATTTAACGATGAACAACTACAAATCATCAACTTATTTATTCCTCACATACATTGTAGTTCTTGTATTTGGATTCTAGAAAATTTAAATAAACTAAATTCTTTTATCCTAAACTCTCAAGTAGATTTTCCAAAGAAAACGGTTCGTATCACCTATAATCATACCAAATTTTCACTTAAAAAAATAGTAGTTTTACTCAGCCGAATCGGTTATGAACCAAAAATTTCTTTAGACGACTACGACAATAAAAAAAAGCCTGTAGACCGCAGCCTACTTTACAAAATAGGCCTGGCAGGCTTTGCTTTTGGCAATGTCATGTTTTTGTCTTTCCCAGATTATTTTGATTTAGCATCTAGTCAAACATCGGGAGGTGAATTTTGGCTTAATAAATATCAACATGTTTTTAGATGGATGATGTTTTTTTTCTCTGTGCCAGTAGTTTCTTATGCTGCCAAAGACTATTTTATTTCGGCATATAAAGGAGTACGATCTAAATTATTAAATATTGATGTACCCATAGCCTTGGGTATTCTTGTACTTTTTATTCGAAGCACCTTGGATATTGTCTTTAATTGGGGTCCTGGTTTTTTTGATTCGCTAACAGGTCTCGTTTTCTTTTTGCTTTTAGGTAAATTTTTTCAACAAAAAACCTATGCCTTTCTCTCTTTTGAACGTGATTATAAATCATATTTTCCAATTGCCGTTACTCGTATTAATACGAAAAAACAAGAAGAAACCACCCAAGTCCATGATATTAAACCAGGCGATAAATTGCTTATAAGAAACGAAGAACTAATTCCTGTTGATGGTATATTGCTTAGCGAAAAAGCTACTATACAGTATAGTTTTGTTACAGGAGAGTCTGAACCTGTTCACAAAACATCAGGTGAAAAAATATATGCAGGTGGCAAACAATTGAACGGAGCAATTGAAATGAATGTGCTAAAGACCGTTTCGCAAAGTTATTTAACACAGCTATGGAGTAATTCAGTTTTTCAAACCAACAGGTCAGATTCTTTTCAAACTCTTACCGATAGAATTGGAAAACGATTTACTATATCTGTTTTAACAATTGCTATTATCGCTACTACATTTTGGTTATTTTATGATGCTTCAAAAGCCTTAAACGTTTTTACTGCGGTTTTAATAATTGCTTGTCCTTGTGCTATTTCTTTAGCCGCACCCTTTACTTTAGGTAACATGCTTCGAATATTTGGAAAAAAGAAATTTTACTTAAAAGACACACAAAGTATAGAGCAATTAGCTCAGGTTGATACTGCTATTTTCGATAAAACCGGAACAATTACTACCAATCAAACAAGTTCTATCTCCTATGAAGGAATACCCTTAAATTCTGAAGAAGAATCTCTATTAAAAAATACTATTCGTGCATCAAACCATCCTTTAAGTCGGGCTTTATACGACCTATTGGCCGAACAAAATATTGTAACTTTAGATGACTATGAAGAACATCACGGTAAAGGTATCGAAAGCGCAAAAGATGGTACTAAACTAAAAATTGGCTCTGCCGATTTTGTAGGTGAACAACAAGCTAAAAAAGCTTTTGACACCTCGGTACACATAAGCAGTAATGCTAATTACAAAGGAAAATTTGTATTTCACAATCAATATAGAGAAGGTTTGCCCGACCTTTTTAAAGCGATGAAAGAGTCTATTGATTTAGCTATTTTATCTGGCGACAACCCGAGTGAAAAAGAACGATTGCAAAAATTATTACCTCCATTAACGCCGCTTTATTTTAATCAAAAGCCGAAACATAAATTAGAGTTTATAAAAAAATTACAACAACAAGAAAAAAAAGTGCTTATGGTAGGCGACGGTTTAAATGATGCTGGAGCGTTAACGCAAAGCGATGTTGGCATTGCTATTTCAGAAAATACAAATGTATTTTCGCCTGCCTGCGATGGCATATTAGATGCCACAAAGTTTCAACAGCTTTACGCGTATATACAAGCCTCAAAACAAGCTGTAAAGATTATTAAACTTAGTTTTATACTCTCGCTAGCCTATAATATTTTTGGGTTATATTTTGCCATATCGGGGCAACTTACCCCAGTAATTGCGGCCATTTTAATGCCTTTAAGCTCAATAAGTGTTGTTGCTTTTGCAACGGTAATGACAAATATTCTTGGAAAAAAATTAAAATAATTAAAATTTATGATATAAATCATGTTAATTAACCAACAGCAAGTGTAATTTTACAAAGAAAACAATTTAAGAATGAGTGTCATTTATCTCTTACTAGCAATCAGCATTGTAGTAGCAATTCTTTTTTTTATTGCCTTCATTGTTTCCGTAAAAAGCGGGCAATACGATGATTCTTACACCCCTTCTGTTCGTATGCTTTTTGAAGATGAGTTGGTTGTTAAAAAAACAAGCAGCGAAGAAAAACCAAAGAAATTAAAAATAAAACCAACTAAATAAACTAAAATAATTATGGAAGTACAGCAGTTCTATTACGATAACAAAATCGTAAAAAACTTCCTCTACGCAACAATGCTTTGGGGAATTGTAGGAATGTCCGTCGGCCTTTTATTAGCCATCATGTTTATGTTTCCAAATATAACTGACGGTATTTCTTGGTTAAGTTTTGGGCGCCTAAGACCCTTACACACCAACGCGGTAATATTTGCTTTTGTTGGAAATGCTATTTTTGCCGGGGTCTACTATTCTAGTCAGCGGCTTTTAAAAGCCCGAATGTTTAGCGATGTTCTAAGTAAAATTAATTTTTGGGGATGGCAAGCCATAATTGTTGCAGCAGCAATTACCTTACCCCTCGGCTACACCACATCTAAAGAATATGCCGAGCTTGAATGGCCTATTGATATCGCAATTGCGATAATTTGGGTTGCTTTTGGAGTAAACCTTATCGGCACCATATTAAAAAGACGTCAAAGGCATATGTATGTTGCCATATGGTTTTATTTAGGCACTTTTGTTACGGTAGCCGTATTACACATTTTTAATAGTTTAGCATTACCCGTTGGAGCCTTAAAAAGTTACTCGGTATATGCAGGTGTTCAAGATGCTTTGGTACAATGGTGGTATGGCCACAATGCCGTAGCCTTCTTTTTAACTACGCCGTTCTTAGGCCTTATGTACTATTTTGTACCTAAAGCTGCCAATAGACCTGTTTATTCCTATAAGCTTTCTATTGTACATTTTTGGTCACTCATATTTATCTATATTTGGGCTGGCCCACATCATTTATTATATTCTTCTTTACCTGATTGGGCACAAAATTTAGGGGTTGCTTTTTCTATAATGCTTATTGCTCCCTCTTGGGGTGGTATGATTAATGGTTTGCTTACCCTGCGCGGCGCTTGGGATAAAGTTAGAACTGACCCTACCCTAAAATTTATGGTAGTTGCCATTACCGGATACGGAATGGCTACTTTTGAAGGCCCACTATTATCACTAAAAAATGTAAATGCAATCGCTCATTTTAGTGATTGGATTATTGCTCATGTTCATGTAGGCGCTTTAGCTTGGAATGGTTTTTTAACCTTTGGTATGATTTATTGGATGGTTCCTAAACTAACCAAAAACAGATTGTATTCAAAAGGCTTAGCTAACTTTCATTTTTGGATAGGCACCTTAGGTATTATTTTATACGCCTTACCCATGTATGTTGCTGGTTTTACGCAAGCCTTAATGTGGAAAGAATTTAATCCAGACGGCAACTTAGCTTATGGTAATTTTGTAGAAACTATTACCCAAATTATGCCCATGTATTGGATGCGAGCTATCGGGGGGTCTCTATACATTGTTGGCGCTTGTGTGATGATTTACAACGTAGTGCTCACCATAAAATCTGGTAGTACTATTGAAGATGAGCTAGCAGAAGCTGCTGCTTTATCTAGAGTGTCAAAAAAGAGAACAGCTGGCGAAACTTTTCATACTTGGTTAGAGCGAAAGCCTGTGCAACTCACAATACTTGCTACAATTGCTATTTTAATTGGTGGTATAGTGCAAATAGTACCTACCATTTTAGTGAAATCAAATATTCCAACAATAACCAGCGTTAAACCGTATACACCCTTAGAACTAGAGGGACGTGATTTATATATTAGAGAAGGCTGTATTGGCTGTCACTCTCAAATGGTTCGGCCATTTAGAAGCGAAGTGGCGCGGTATGGCGAATATTCTAAAGCAGGTGAATTTGTTTATGACCACCCGTTTTTATGGGGCAGTAAACGAACGGGGCCAGATTTACTTCGTGTAGGTGGAAAATATACTGACAGCTGGCACTTTAAGCATTTGTATGCGCCGCAATCGATAGAAGAAAAATCGATCATGCCAGCATACGCTTGGCTTACACGCAACAAACATGACCGCAGTAATATAAAAGACAAGATGCAAGTAATGGCTTCCCTAGGGGTACCTTACTCCGAGACTGATATTGCAAATGCAGAAAAATCAATAGAAGAACAGGCTACTGGTATTGTTGATCGCTTAAAGGAAGATCCTGATTTAAAAAGATCTTTTGAAGAGAATAAAGCTGCCGGAGGAGACAGTTATATCCCTATGAAAGATCGCGAAATTGTAGCGCTAATAGCGTATTTACAGCGATTAGGAACTGATATAAAGGTGAAAGAAACCGGAGAAGAGCTAACAAACAAGTAATAAACTAATAAGATCTTATAAACAAAAATCATGCTGAAATTTGTAAAAGGATATATGGAAAACATCGAAGGCGTTGCAACCTATCCAATGATATCATTGCTTATTTTTTTCATCTTTTTCGTTGTTCTATTTTGGTGGGTATTAACCGCATCAAAATCACATATTAAAGAAATGAGTGAAATGCCTTTAGAAAAAGACAACCTAGAAAACCACAACTTATGAAAAATACAAAACCTTGGTGGTTATATATAACCATTACCTTCTTTGTCATTTTAATTATGACGGAGTATTTTATAGACTCTGGAAACAAAATCGCTATACTAACAGAGCCAGCCGCACTGCTTTTTATGGTAATTGTATTGGTTATTCTTATAGCTATTTCTTTAGTAATTACTGCCGTAGAAAATGTAACCTATCTAACCCTCTCTAAAGAAGCAAAAGAAAGATACCTAGAGAAAAAAGAAGCTGCTGCAGGATGGGCTTGGGGTAAAAAAACCTACCAAAAATTACTAGGAGCAAAACCTATAGAAGCAGAAACAGAAATTATTTTAGATCATAATTATGACGGTATTCGAGAGCTCGATAATAAACTTCCGCCTTGGTGGGTATATATGTTTTACGGAACTATAATATTTGCGATTGTTTATGTTGTTCGTTTTGAAGTTTATGGTGACTACACACAAGCAGAAGAGTATGAACAGCAAGTAGCACAAGCTGAAATTGAAATAGAAGAATACAAAAGAACAGCCAAAGATTTGGTAGATGTAAATACCGTTTCTTTATTAACAGACGCTTCAGATATCAACGCGGGTAAAACTATTTTCCAAGCCAATTGTGTTGCCTGTCATATGGCTGATGGTGGGGGTGGAATTGGCCCTAATTTAACCGACGAATATTGGATTCTAGGCGGAGGAATAAAAAATGTATTTAATACCATCTCAGAGGGGGGTCGTGACGGCAAAGGTATGGTTGCTTGGAAACAGAACCTAAAACCTGCTGAAATGGCTCAGGTGGCAAGTTATATTTTGACAGAAATTAACGGAAAAACACCTGCCAATCCGAAAGCTGCAGAAGGTGATATTTGGTTAGATCCGAATGAGCCAAAAGCTTCAAAGGAAACTACTCCATCAGAAACAAATAACGCAACAGTTGTACTAGATTCAATTGCAGAAGTGCCGAATGAGTAAAAAAATTATGAAAGTTGGTGTTTCTCGTTTTTAAAAGTGTGCTTGAGGAAGAAAAGAGATGAGTGAAGAACAAGAAAATTTTAGAGATACCATAGGAACCATAAATGAAGAAGGTAAACGTGCTTGGGTTTTTCCTAAAAAACCTAGTGGTAAATTTTGGAAATACCGCAAATATGTAAGTTACTTTCTGTTATCATTTTTAATCTTGTCACCGTTTATTAAAATTAACGGTAACCAATTTCTAATGTTTAACGTTCTAGAACGTAGATTCAATATCTTCAGTTTTCCATTTTGGCCTCAAGACTTTCATTTATTTGTTATTTCAATGCTTATTGGGGTGGTTTTCGTCGCTTTATTTACAGTAGCTTTTGGGCGAATTTTCTGTGGATGGATGTGCCCTCAAACTATTTTTATGGAAATGGTTTTTCGCCGAATTGAATTTTGGATAGATGGCGACAGAGGCGCACAAATTAAACTTAATCGTCAAGTTTGGAATGCCGAAAAAATAAGGAAGCGTTTAACCAAGTGGACCATCTTTTTTATCATATCTTTTTTAATAGCTAATGTCTTTTTAGCCTACCTAATTGGCAGCGATAATTTAATACAGTATATAAGCGATGGCCCTTCGTCTCATATCAGCACCATGGTCTCACTACTCATTTTTACGGCTGTATTCTATTTTATTTTTGCTTGGTTTCGCGAACAGGTGTGTATTATTGCTTGCCCCTACGGCAGAATGCAAGGCGTACTACTTGATAACAAATCAATAGTTGTAGCTTATGACCACAAAAGAGGTGAAGCTGAAAAAGGCAGAAAAAAGTTTCGTAAAAATGAAGATCGGGCAGCATTAGGTCATGGTGATTGTATTGACTGTAATCAATGTGTAAATGTGTGTCCTACAAATATTGATATACGAAATGGCACCCAATTAGAGTGTATTAACTGTACCGCTTGTATTGATGAGTGTGATAGCATCATGGAAAAGGTAAACTTACCTAAAGGTCTTATAAGATATGCTAGTGAAGATGAAATTACGAAAAAAGAGAAATTTAAATTTACACCACGCTTAAAAGGCTATTCGGCAATTTTGGTTATATTGATTGGTCTTCTAATTGGTATGTTATTTTTAAGAAATGACCTAGAGGCCGACATTCTAAGGCTGCCAGGGCAACAATACCGGAAAAAAGAAGGCAATATTATTAGCAATGTATACACCTTTAAATTGATCAATAAAACCACTAAAGATGTAACCGATGTACACTTTAAACTTCTTTCACACGAAGGTAAAATTTCATTGGTTAGACACGAAGATTTTAATGTTTTAGCCCAAAATTTAGCAGAAGGCACCTTATTTATCGACATTAATAATGATAATATTAAAAGTGACAAGGAAAAGGTTAAAATTGGTGTGTATAGCGGCGATAAATTAATTGAAACTACTTCCGCTGCCTTTTTAGCGCCTCGCAATTACAAATAACAAAATAAATTGTTCTTTAATTTAATTCTTAACGCCTACTTAAACACAAACAATGAAAATAAACTGGGGTTCTGCAGTCGTATTAGCATTTATCGCTTTCATTAGCTTTATTCTTTTCTTTGTAATTCAAATGAGTATGGACAGTGCTAAACATGATTTAGTTACTGAAGATTATTACAAAGCTGAGCTAGGCTACCAAAACGAAATAGATGCAGAAAACAACGCCAAAAAAAATGCATTACAGTTAACAATTAAACAAACAGAAAAAGGATTTTTAATTGATTTTCCAAGTAATTTCGACTACCAAAAAATCAAAGGAGAAGTATCACTATACCGCCCTTCTGATAAAAATTTAGATTTTAAAATAACGCTAAAGCTTAGCAATACGCAACTACTCATACCCTATAAAAAATTGACAAAAGGGCGGTGGAACATTAAAGTATTTTGGCACTATAATGGCGAGGCATATTTACACAAAGAGCAGATTACGTATTAAATGATTAGAGCCTCGTATTACGGGGTACTATTTTAATATAGCTACTGGCTTATCTTGTATTACAAAATTATGATACTATCAGCAATCGTTTTAGGATTAATGGGCAGTTTACATTGTGTAGGCATGTGCGGACCAATTGCGTTTATGCTGCCTGTAGACAGAGATAATAATTTAAAAAAACTTTTCCAAATCGCTGTATATCACTTTGGTCGTTTACTGGCTTACAGTAGTATGGGTGTAGTTTTTGGCTTCCTAGGAAAAGGACTTTACGTCTTCGGAATACAGCAGAAACTTTCTATTATTGTAGGCTTACTAATGATTATTATAGTGCTAATACCAAAGAAAACTTTTAACAAATACAACCTATCAAAACCAATTTACAGGATATTGTCAAAAGTAAAAACTAATTTAGGAAAAGCACTACAAAAAAAAACAGCCGATACTTTTTTAACCATCGGGTTTCTAAATGGATTTCTACCTTGTGGTTTGGTATACATGGCCTTAATTGGAGCAATTGCCATGGCAACACCCATAGAAGGGGGTATTTATATGATTCTCTTCGGTTTTGGCACTATTCCACTAATGACCTCGGCCATTTATTTAAGTAATTTTTTAAAAGGAGCCGTAAAGAAAAAGGTGCAACGTTTAATTCCTGTTTTCGTGGTTACTATGGGCTTACTATTTATTATTAGAGGTCTTGGCCTTGGCATTCCATACGTGTCGCCTAAACCAGTAACAGAGGTTGTGTCGAGTACTATCGATTGTCAAAACTAAACACTAAAATTAGTGACATGAAAACCTTACCCAATGATATTGTTCTAAGACCCCGATTTCAAATAGAAGTTGCAGGAGCTACAGATCAACTACTTAGCATTTTTGAAAACGCTGAAACTCCTCCTTTTTTAGTAAAACGATTAGAAGAACATGTTTTTATTAAATATAATAAAAAGCAGCACCATTTTTGGTCACCGCAACTACATCTTGAGTTAGAAAGCATTAACAACATAAGCAGTCGTATTTACGCAGTTTTTGGACCCAATCCAACATTATGGACCTTTTTTATGTTCATTCACTTTATTATTGGCACCCTTTTTATAATTACAGCGATATGGGCTTATTCAAGCGCATCATTAGATAAAAGTTACCATTCACAAGTTAGCCTTATGCTTTTTTTAACGGTTTTATGGTTCTTACTCTATTTTTTGGGCCGAATAGGAAAGAAAAAGGGTAGACCTCAAATGCAAGAACTTTATGAATTTATGATGGGTACTTTAACAAAACCATAGCACTAAACGCAAAACAAACCGCTATACATTTAGGAAAAAGTGATTACCTAGTATTCAACAATATGAATTATGATAGTGCCAGCTAAATACTTTACGAATGACCGTTTAGCAAGCTACTAATCGCACTTCTTACCATGAGAAGAAGTTTCCTTTAGATCAAAGTAGATGCTCAAAAAGTAATACGTCTTTAACTAGATCTTGTATAGTGATTCAAAACCCAGAAAAAAAAACCAAAAATAGCTAAAAAGACACTTTTTCTCGAACAATAAAAAGGTCAAAAAAAAATCCGCCTTAGACCACCAAAAGCAAACATAAATACCTAGAGCCTAATCTTAACTCTAATTAATTGAACCTAAATTATAGCATACCCAAAAACTAGTGGTTTTAAAATTAAAGCACTGCCATTAAAAAGCAAACTTTTAAAAAAACATTTTCAAAAGCAAATAAATACAACATAAGAGCTATTTTTAAGCATTAAGATTTTTCACGACGCTACATATTAGCACTAAACATTACCGATACCATAAATAAGCACCTTATTTTTTTACTGAACCTTAATAAAATTTGAACCAAAGACTATAATTTAGTCCAAAGAAAGCTCACAGAAGAATTTTGTCTTAACCAATGAAAACAATGAGCTTATGATTTTGCACCACCTATTCATGTAATGAATATATTATTTAAATTTTAAAGAATTTGTTTTAACGTAATTAGCTTTACCCAATAAAAAGGCTAATTCTTTTCGGTGTATTTTACAGCCGTTTAAAATTAAAATATTGAACCTACCTAAAGACATAAGTGTTAGTATTTTAACAAATCGGTATAAGTTGTAATAACTTATTTAACCTTTGCTACCATGAGCCATAAAAAAGACATTGAGAACAGAGCTGATATTGCCTTACTCGTGCGCACTTTTTACCTTAAAATTCGAAGTGATGCTGTTTTAGGTCCTATTTTTAATAAAATTATTACCCATTGGGAACCCCATTTTGAACTTCTTACAGACTTCTGGGAAAGTCAACTACTCTTAAAACGCAAGTATCACGGCAACCCTGTTCTAGCTCATCAAGAGGTAGATACTAAAATGAATTATAACCTAACCTCTGAACATTTTGGATTATGGCTAAATCTTTGGTTTGAAACCATAACAGAGCTATTTGACGGTGAAACTGCTTTTATTGCAAAAAACAGAGCTCAAAAAATGAGTACAATGTTGTTTTTAAATATTTACAAAAATCGCCAGAAATAATATGGGTTTATCGAGAATTAAATACATAAAAAAGAGAGGTCAAAAAAAAATTAACTTCTCTTTTTTATTAAAAATATTGTAAAATCTGCAATGGGTTTAAGCATACAAGCCTAAAAAAAAAACCAACTATTACAACTTAAATTTTAAAGGTTACCACAGGTATTTTTGAGTGGTTTGCTAGGTCTTCTCCAATACTACCCATAAAAAAATGAGACAAGCCTTTGCGACCATGAGTAGGTATACCAATCATATCGGCATTAACAGTTTCGCTGTAATTCATAATTCCCTTTTCAACATTGTAGTCATTATAAACTTCCACCTGCTTACCTTCTTTAGCAAGCGCCAAAAATTTATTAATTCGCTCGTAGGCATCTTTAGAACTCAAAAAATTATCTCCAGGTGTATTTATGTAGACTGGCTCAAAATCTGCTTTTAATAATTCGGCAAAATTCTTAGCTTTTTTATATGCCAATAAACTATCTTCCTTAAAATCACTTGCAAAAACAAAACGTTCTACCTTAAAATTTTCCAATTCATTCTTAACGACCATAACGGGTATGTCAGAATTTCTAACCACTTTTTCAGCATTTGAGCCAACAAATAATTCTTTCATACCATCAGAACCGTGCGAGCCCATAACAATCAATTCTACTTGATGCTCTTTAGCCACATCATTTAACTCACTAAAGACCTTAAAATGCTTAATGATTGGTGTTATTGTTAGCTTTTCTAAATAGGGTTTATTCAAAAATTCACTAAAACGCTTTTCCGCTAATTTTATTAAAAAGACAGTTTGCTTAGGATGAAAACCCTCTGAAGATGTTAGCGCTGCTTGATTTAGTTCTAACATGTGAATAGCCAAAATTTCAGATCCATGCTTTTTTGCTAATGTAGCTGCAACTTTTAAAGCATATTCTGATTGATCAGAAAAATCTATGGGAACTATTATTTTTTTCATAAAACTTATATTTTTAGGATTATCATTGGTTATATCGTCATTGAAAACAATTGAGTTTCAGGTGCTTTTCTATGCAATAACGCATCAAAAGCCATACAAATATTTCTAATAAAGGGTCTTCCTTTTTCTGTTACCTGTATTTCGTTATCATTAAAAACTACCATTTCATCTATCTCCATTTCGGTAAGCCTACTTTTAATTAAATCGATATCTAAAAAAGGCTGCTGATCTACCGTCCACTTTGTTGTAAATTGGCACATTAAATTTAGAATGTGCTTTCTAATAATTTCATCTTCTTCAGTTAAAATATGTCCACGATAGATAGGAATAAGACCATTATCAACCAAATGTTGGTATTCTTCTAAGTTCTTCACATTCTGTGCAAACCCAAACCAACTATCGCTTATACTAGAAACGCCCAAACCAACCATAAGTTGTGTTTTAGATGCAGTATACCCCATAAAATTTCGATGTAAGTCTCCTTTTTGCATTGCGTGGTAAAGCTTATCGGTTTTTAAAGCAAAATGATCCATGCCTATTTCGCGATATCCTACCTCACTTAAAAGTTCTTTCCCTTTTTCATATTGCTCTCTTTTTTCATCAGCCGAAGGCAAATCTTCACTTTTATATCCTCGCTGTCCATTACCTGTCAACCAAGGTACATGAGCATAACTGTAAAAGGCCAATCGATCTGGCATTATTTCAGCAGTTTTTGTAATGGTATTTTTAACGTGCTCCAAGGTTTGATGCGGCAATCCAAAAATAATATCATGCCCTACGGAAGTATAGCCAATTTCACGTGCCATTTTTGTAGCATTTTCAACATTTTTAAAAGATTGTATGCGATGAATTGCTTTCTGAACCTTTTCATTATAATCTTGTATACCATAGCTAACTCTTCTAAAACCAACATCATATAAAGTTTGAAGATGCTCACGACTGGTATTATTCGGATGCCCTTCAAAACTAAACTCATAACCTATGGCCTTGTCTGCGCGAGCGAATATCTCATCCACTAAAAATCGTAAATTTTCAGGCGAAAAGAAGGTTGGCGTACCACCACCCAAATGCAATTCTTTTATTTGGGGCTTTTCTTTAAAAATCGCACAATACAAAGCCCACTCTTTAAGAATAGCTTTTATATATGGGTTTTCTAATTCATGCCTTTTAGTAATACGTTTATGACAACCACAGAAGGTGCATAAACTTTCACAAAAAGGCAAGTGTATATACAAGCTAATGCCTTCTAAACTATTACTCAAATCAAAACTTCGCTTTACAGTAGTAAACCATTTTTTACCGCTAAAAGTATCTCCGTTCCAGTAAGGTACGGTAGGATAACTGGTATATCTTGGTCCTGAAACATTATACTTTTGTACTAGTGTTGCCATTTTTGTTGCTATTTTCTACAAAATTATGTGGATAAGGAAGCCAAAACAATGACAAATATCAGTTTGGCTTACGACCTAAAAACACGTTAACTGAAAATAAAATATCGACAAAATCAATATTTTGATTTACAAACGATTTCTTTGCTTACAAAATCTTAATTTTACGGTTTAATTTAAAATTGCAATATGACTTTACTATTAATGGCTGCTGGAAGTGGAAGCCGATATGGAAAACTAAAACAATTTGATGATTTAGGACCTAAGGGCGAATTTTTAATGGAATTCGGCATTTATGATGCCCTAAAAAACAATTTTGATCATATTGTAGTAATTACCAAAAAGGAAAATGTTACTTTTCTCAAAAGTCATTTAGAAGATCGTTTACCGTCTAAAGTTAAACTAGACGTACTACCGCAAGAATTAAGCGATTTACCCGATGGCGTAGATTTTAAAGGAGTACGTAAAAAACCTTGGGGTACAGCACATGCAGTTTGGACGGCAAGAAAGGTGATTAATGGCCCATTTGCTGTTATAAATGCTGATGATTTCTATGGCCATTCTGCCTACCAAAATGCAGCTAAATTTATGCAACAACACCCTAGCGACAACACCTATGCCCTATTGGGTTATACGTTAAAAAACACCCTTTCAGAAAACGGAAGTGTATCTAGAGGGGTATGTGAGGTTAATGAAGATGATTTAAAATCAGTAGAGGAGCGATTAAAACTTGAGCAAGTAGGTGATCAAGTTGTTGATCATGATTCGGGAAAAAGATATACGGGTAACGAACAGGTTAGCATGAATTTTTGGGTATGTAAACCCTCTATTTTTGATAAAATTGAGTCTGAATTTCGCACTTTTCTATCAGATGATAATCGCATTGCCAACAGCGAACTTTATTTACCTATAATTATTCAACAAATGCTTCAAGCTGAAGAGGTTCGCGTAAAATTGATACCTTCGGGCGGAGAATGGTTTGGGGTTACCTATGCTAGCGATAAAGAAAAAGCACTAAAAAAATTACAAGACAAGACGAATAACAATGAATATATTTCTCCGTTATGGTCATAAATTCGGGCACCCAATCGACCCAAGAACTACATAAAATACTATCTGCTTTTAAAATTAGCGACAACGTATATACGTTTAAAGCGATAACGGATGGTTTTATTAATGATACGTTTTTGGTATGTGCAAATGAGTTGCCCGTGTATATTCTTCAACGAATAAATCATAAGATTTTTGTTAATGTAGAGGGTCTGATGTCAAATATTGACAAGGTACTTAAACAAGCAAAAGCTAAAGATTATGCTCAAATAAAACTAGTAACTACTCACGGTGGTAAAACCTATGCCTCTCTTTCAAATGGCTACTGGCGGGTAATGACTTATATTACTAATAGTACCGCGTATAATACAACCACCGAACCAGAAATTGCTTTTGAAGCGGGCCGAATTACAGGTAGGTTTCATAGTTTACTTGCAAACACTAGTACGCATCATTTTATTGATACAATTCCAAAATTTCATGATATAGACCTTCGTAAGATGCAATTTTTAGCTGCTTTATCAAGAGCATCAAAAAATAAAATTGACATTGCAACAACTGCTATTTCTTTTGCACAGCAAACTCTTGCTAAATTAGAAGCTATAGAAAACAAACAGTTACCGCTTCGCATTTGCCACAATGACACCAAATTAAATAACATACTTTTTTCTAAAAAAACAAACAAAGCGCTTTGTCTTATTGATTTAGATACGATAATGAAAGGGTATTTTCACTACGACTTTGGAGATGCCATTAGAACTATAGTAAACACAGCTGCGGAAGACGAAAAAGAACACTCAAAAATTACTTTTGAGAAAAAGCTTTTCGAAGCCTTTGTTCGCGGCTTAGCGCACAACGATTTATTTTTAACAAAAGAAGAAGTAGAAGCTTTACCTTTTGGTGTTGTTTTAATGCCTTTTTTACATGGTATTAGGGCTCTAAGCGATTATTTAAACGGTAATATTTACTATAAAGTAGCCTATGAAAATCAAAACCTAGATCGTTGTTTAAGTTTGTTTGATTTTACGCAAAAGGCAATCGACCAATTCGAATATATGGAGCGTGTAGTACTTCAGCAATTATTAAACAAATAGTCTTAATTTACGCTTCATTAGGGCCGTCTAGCTCTAAAGCTTTTTTCTGATTTTTCCAAAAAGCGTCTTGCTGTGCAGACAAATCATTTTTTAGAACTAAAGTCTGGTATGGATAGGGTATCTCGATACCTGCTCTATCAAATGCTTTTTTAATACTTTTTAGCACATCCCATTGTAAAGCTAAAGCTGAATCGTAATCATTTGTCCAAGCAAAAGCACGAAGTGTAATACTATAATCGCCCAGACTTACCAATTTTATGGGTACTACGGGCACCTCATCTTCTTTCTCTTGATCCGTTCTATTATCTAAACATAGTGGATGTTTACGAATTTCGTCTTTAATAATCTGTTCTGCCAAATCCATATCTGCATCATAAGCGATACCAATTTCTATAAATTTTCTAATTTTCTTATCAGAAAAACAATTATTAATTATGGTATCATCGCTCATGATATTATTTGGCACCACTACCCTACGGTATTCATAGTCACGAATAACCGTATGCCTAAGGGTTATTTCTTCGACAACACCTTTTCTATTATTTGATACCTCAATAGCATCACCAACTCTAAAGGGCTTAAAAATTAAAATAAAAATTCCTGCGATAATATTTGAGAATGCTTTTTGAGAAGCAAAACCGATTACTGCAGCCAACACACCGGCGCCAGCAAAAAGGGCAGTACCTAGCGAATTAAAATAAGGTATTTTACTAAAGATCCAAAAAAGACCAAATGAGAAACAAATAAAACTAACTGAATTTTTTAAAAAAATAAAGTTGGTAGGGTCTGCATGTAATTGATTACTATTTCTTTGAATATAGAATGTTAAGGCTTTACGAGACAAAAATGAGATTGTCCATGCGGCAGCTAAAGTAGCTGCTATTAAAATACCGTATTCTATAAATTTACTATTCATTCTGGTCTAGTCTTAAATATATTAAAAGAATACTTTGTTAATTTTCTAACAAATTAATCATACCCCTACCTAAAGCATCACCCGCTAACATATAGGTCTCTGCGTTATGAAAATAATGAAATTCTTGACCGCTAGGGCCAGAATTTCTCCAGTAACCTCTCATTTCAACGGTTTTTACATTTCCTTGAAATTCTGGGTAATTACCTTTTTCCTCGCTAACGTTCAACTGAGCATTAGCAACTTCTAAGCCATGCCCTGACAACTGCCAGCCATTAAACGCAATAGTGCCTAAAACAAATGGAGCGTTATCAGCGATTTTACCGGGGTATCTATTCTTATAATATGAACGAAGCGATTTTATTAAGCGAACTAAATTTTCTTCATATTTACTAGCAGCAACTTCTTGTTGGTCTTTATGGCCTTGCCACCAAACAAAACCAGCAATTTCAAAACCTCTATTAGCCCATTGCGGATACTGAGAAGCAAAATTATCTAAAACATCAACCACATTAACTACCGAATTGATATTCCAAAAATCTTGCCAATTAGCTCCTACTTCGGGTTCATTATCAGCGCTAGCAGTATGTGTAGATTTACTCGTATAAGTTAAATTACCGTGTTTTACAAAAACCTTATCTTCGTAATTAGTTCCACTAGCCCAAACTGTATTACATCCAAAATCTTCTTCATCTAGAAAAAAATCATCATATTGTTTTCCAGCATACCATACAAAAGGGGCAGGATTTGAGCCTGTATCCCAAGAATCTCTAGAATCTCCATAACCGCTATAGGTTTTGCCATCACTATCATTCTCAAAACGAGGACTTCCTGGAGGCAGACAATCCCAAATTAAACTTCTATTTCCTTGAGAACTTTTTAAAACTAAAACTGGAGTATCATGGTAATAACCCATTACCATTCCAAAACCAAGTTCTGGTCCAAACTTATCACCTGCCATAAGAGGTTTTAGAGGACTATTACCTCTGTCAGTTATAACACCTCTATAATGCACATCATCGTAGCTTACCCATGAACCATCTTCGTTTAAAAGATGAGGAAATTTATTTTGTTGAGTAGTCATTGTTGTTAAGGTGCCTGGCTCATCACCATTTACTCTTCCAAAACCAACCATATTAGATTGCCCTGAAAGAATATACACCTTTACAGGCATATTGTTTGATGCTTCTGCACCGTTTGGCTCAGGTAATGGATAGGGTACGTTAGGGCGAATATCCCTGTCTAAAGGATCGGTAAATGAGGCTACTACTTCATACCAATCTCCTACCCCATCGGCATCAGAATCTTTTCGATAAGGGTCTGTACCTGTGTCATTTGCATCCACAAACACACCTGTATTTGTTTCAACAACATCTGGAAGTCCGTCAAAATCATCATCTAAATTATTTGGATCATCCTCATATATCGTCTGATTATCCTCATGATTACCTCCTTCATTATTATCTCCTTCATTGTTATCGCCACCATTGTTATCGCCACCATTATTGCTGTCGTTGTTATCCCCAGTAGTATTTCCTCCATCAATATCAGGTTCATTGCCTACAAGCGAATCAGTATCTGCCGAGCAGGCAACACTTAGAGCGAGTAAGAGGCATAAAAAAAGGATTCGGTTAACGTAAAAAGTCTTTTTTTTATTCATCAGGTATTTAATTTGGGTTGTTTTAACTTTTATAAATCTTAGTACTACACTTTAAAGAATTAAAATCTTCAATGAGTTGGTTAAATTATTACTTAAACATCAAGATTACAACACCTTAATAAAATAAAATGGTTGTAGGACTCTAAATCAACGACTTAAAATATAAAATAGTATTTCTAAAAAATGGTTTTAGACCTATGACCTATTTTTATCGAATTTTGGATAGAAATACCAATTGCTGACAAGAATTTTATCGGTTTTGCTAAGCAGTACGGTAGTAAATAAGTTGTTCGCTTTCGTTTCTGTTTTGATTACGAACAGATTAGAAATAAATTGTAATTTTATCGAAAGCCTTATATTATTTTGTACTATTTAATACACATCCACGTTTTAGTTTGTGTAACGAATATGTTAATTTACATTTCATGATAAATCAAATAAGAATTTTTAGATTACTTACATTGTGTTTGATAGTATTTTGTTTTACCGACTGTAATAGAGATGATTCTTTGCAAGATTCATTCACAGATAATCAGGAGACTATAGATGACGATATAGATAATGATACTGATGACAACGAGAATAATGACAATACAAATGATCAAGAGCCTACAGGTGACGACATAGATGGTGATACGGATGACAATGAAAATAATGACGACACAGATGATTCGGAAGATGGTGATGGAGAAATCACAGAAATTACGCTATATAAGGTTGTAGAAGGCAACATAACAAAAGTTAAAGATTATGAAGTAACTGGTTCTAGTCTTGAGTTTCAAAATGATATTGCCAAACATCAAGAAATTTGGGAGCTCACTAAGAAAGTAATTCCGCAGAACCAGATGAATTTGATAACTGAATTTTTAATTTTTTCCGGCGGTTCGTCAGGTATAGCAGGTTATGTAGTTGAAAAAGTGGATGACTTATCAAAATGGCATTTTGCTATAGCTATTGATTATGCCTATGAAGGTGGGTTTAATAAGGATGGCGAACTTGTACACACGTTAATTCATGAATTTGGTCATGTTTTAACTCTAAATATTACTCAGGTAGACGCTACGATAAGCGATGAAGATTGCATGAATTATTTCACAGGTGAAGGTTGTGCTAAACCTGAGGCCTATATCAATCTATTACAAACAAGGTTTTGGGCTGATATTGAAGATGAGTTTAATGCTATATCTACAGAAGAAGAGCATGCCGCTTTTTACACTAAATACCGAGATAGATTTGTAACTAATTATGCTGCTACCAATCCAGGTGAAGATATCGCTGAAGTTTTTGCAAGATTTGTTATTCGTGCAGGCGGCGTAAATGGTAATGCAATTACTGAACAAAAAATTCAGTTAATGTACGATGCCGAAGAACTTACTGCTGTACGTGATTATATTCGTCAAAATGATATTGTTGCAAAGAGATCTACTTTTTTACCTGCTGAAAAATTAAAACGAATACATTTTTGCGGCACGACTCGTAAAAGAGCTAATTCTAAATTTTAATTATGAAGTACATGATTCTAATTCTAGTGTTTAGTTTATTTTCATGTAGAAGTGCTAAAAAGCACCCTGATATGAAAAAAGAAACTTTTGCGTTATTTTCAAAAGGAAAATGTTTAGGCAACTGCCCCGTTTATGATATCACCATATTTACAGATGGTAGCTATCGGTATGTTGGTGTTGACAAAGTAAAACATAAAGGCGAAAAATTAGGTACGCTCTCTATCGATCAGCTGGCTGAACTAAAAACACTTTTGAGTAAGGACTTAAATAAAACAGAAGCGTTCAAGAGAATTCGCGATAAACCAATTACCTCATTCATCTTTAAAGAGCAAACACATCGTTTTTACCCTTCAAAAACGAGCCCTGAATTATTAGAGATTAATGGCTGGTTTAATAAATTGACCGCGTCATTCGAATAATTACCTTTGTTATAAAAAATCGACAATAATACGTACAAAATAAGCATCTATGCATTAAAACTGGCACGCTTGCTCTTCCAAAACAGGAAGTTTGGAAGAAAATAAATTTTGGCTAAATTGTTAGATCTTTTTTCAAAATTCGTTTTTAAAAAAATTATACCTAGGTTTTTTTAAAACTGTCGAAATGTTTTTAACCAGTACTACCTCTAATGGAAATAAATCACTTTTACTTTTTTTCTTTGATTAACTACCACCATCCACCTTTTAGGTAGATTTTTTCCTAGAAATTAGGTATTATCTAAAACCTATCATAATTCTACAATCGCATTAGCACTTACCTATTTGAAAAATATTCTTGAGAAATACTACATCATAAATGAGCTTAGAAAAGATAAGGCTAACTATGACTTGCAATTACTAAATTAGGCGAAAAAAGAAAGAAAAAATCACAAAAAAGTACAGTTTATTTTAACAAGAATAAAAAGACGATAATCAATTTTCTAATTGATTACGATATACTTTTGGTGATACTCCCATATGCTTTTTAAATAATCTAGAAAAATAGAGTGGATCTTGAAAACCAACTCTAAAACTTATTTCCTTGATATTAAAATCGCTATACTTGAGATACTCACAAGCCCTTTGTACTTTTTTAAGATTAAAAAAATGAATTAAAGAATAACCGGTACGCTTTTTAAAGAGACCAAATATATAGGATTGAGAGTAGTTGAACCTTGAAGTTATTTCTTGAGATTTTAGTGGCTTCTCTACATTATCTTCTAAGAAAGCAATAATCCTATTTACTATTTTTCCATCACCTATTTCAGAGGTCACAGTTTCGTAGTCATGATAAATAAAAGTAGCTAAAAAAGATAAGCCCAGAATATTTGCTAATTCTAGTTGAGTTTCTAAATAATTATTTTTTAGTATCGTATAAATTTGATCGAATTTTTTAATAATTACACTCTCATAAGGTACAGGCATTGCTCTTGCTCCCTTAACATTATACCTTGCAAATAAATCAGCCGCAGCAGCACCATCAAAATGCATCCAATAAATAGACCACGGTTTTCTTTCATTTGAACCATAAGTATGTGGCGTCTTCTTGGGTATTATTATAAAATGATTTGGAGAAACAATTATTCTTCGTTTATTTATTTTCAACCAACCTTCACCCGCTGTACAGTAAATAAAAATATATTGCTTTGCGCCTTCGGTACGCATTCTTAGGTGGTGATTAGCCTTTGGATAAAATCCAATATTGGTGATGAAAAATGATTTGGTTACGTTACTTTTCTTCAGAACTTTTTTCACGTTATCAGGCAGAATTATCGAGCGCTGCCCTAAAAATCCATCTCTTAACGTAGTATTTTCCATGTTTATTTTATGATCGTCCATACTCAAACTGTGTTAAAAAATGTAATTTTCCGTTTTGTTTTGATTCACTTTTTTGAAAGTAAGTTTCTGATAAATAGTGAAGTCCTTTACAATAATATGAAATTAAATCATCTATATATCAGCCGTAAACATGAAAGTTGAAAAGCTTAATTTAACGTATATACTTTTCTTGGCATTAGTTTCTGCTATGGGAGGTTTTCTTTTTGGATATGATTGGGTAGTTATAGGTGGCGCAAAGCCTTTTTATGAACCCTATTTTTCAATAACAAATTTACCTGCCGCGCAAGGTTGGGCACTTAGTAGTGCCTTAGTGGGCTGTATTGTTGGCGCTTCAATATCTGGGGTTTTAGCTGACAAATATGGTCGAAAAATACCGCTAGTATTAGCTGCAGTTTTGTTCATTATTTCTGCCTTTGGTACTGGCTACAGTAGCAGTTTTACTGAATTTATTGTTTACAGAATTGTTGGAGGTGTTGGTATAGGACTCGCCTCTACGATTTCACCAATGTATATTGCTGAAATTTCACCTTCGAAATATAGAGGTCAATTTGTTGCATTAAACCAACTGACTATTGTGGTAGGTATCTTGGGCGCGCAAATTGTTAATTGGTGCATCGCTGAAACAGTACCTACCCAAGAAGCAGAAGCCTTAGCATTAGCTTCTTGGAATGTTAGCACGGGATGGCGCTGGATGTTTTGGGCAGAACTTGCGCCTGCACTACTGTTCTTTATTTTACTTTTTTTCATTCCTGAAAGCCCTAGATTTCTAGCAAGTAATAACAAAAAAGATAAAGCCCTTGATATCTTGTTTAAAATTGGTGGAGCGGCCTATGCTACAAAAGAAGTTAATGCAATTTGCCAAACGCCTCAAATTAAAACCACAGCTACCGAAAAGGATGATCGAAATTTTAACTCCAGATTATACCCTATAATGTTAATTGGTATTGTTTTAGCCATTTTTCAACAATGGTGTGGCATCAACATCATTTTCAATTATGCACAAGAAATTTTTTCAGCTGCCGGTTATAGCGTAGGAGATATGCTCTTTAATGTAGTAATAACCGGAGGGGTAAATTTGATTTTTACAGTTTTAGCCATACGTAAAGTTGATTCATGGGGACGTAGAAATTTATTGCTATTTGGTTCAATAGGTCTTGCTTTTGTTTATGCATTACTAGGAGGAGCCTATTATTTCGAATTTCAGGGATGGCCAATATTGCTCTTAGTTGTATGTGCAATAGCGATCTATGCCATTTCATTAGCACCCGTTACATGGGTCGTTATTTCAGAAATATTTCCGACGAGAATACGCGGTCGGGCAATGTCTTTGGCAACATTTTCGTTGTGGGTTGCCTCTTTTGTTTTGGTATTTACCTTCCCCTTACTAAATGAGGCTCTTGGAGCATACGGAACCTTTTGGGCCTACAGTATAATCTGTATTTTAGGTTACTTTTTCATAAAAAATAAGTTGCCAGAAACCAAGGGTAAAAGCTTAGAAGAAATTGAAAATATTTTATTAAAAAAATAATTCGTCGCAAATGGAGAAAGTAAGAGCCTGGAAAGAAAAGGTAACTATTCCTACATATGATATTGGTGAACCAGAAAAATATCCAGTTTTCTTAGACAAAAGAGTATATCAAGCGAGTAGTGGTGTGGTTTATCCGAATCCAGTAATTGAGTATATAAGTGATGAAAAGAAAGATAAAATTTGGGAAGCAATTTATCTAGAAAATTACTATATCAAAATTATGATATTGCCTGAATTGGGCGGCAGAATTCAAATGGCCTATGATAAAATTAGAAAAAGACACTTTGTTTATTTTAATCATGTTATTAAGCCAGCATTAGTAGGACTAACAGGGCCGTGGATTTCTGGCGGCATAGAATTTAACTGGCCACAACACCATAGGCCTAGTACGTATGAACCTATTGACGCAACGATTGAAGATAATGAGGACGGAAGTAAGACCGTATGGGTTAGTGAAGTAGAGCGTATGTTCAGAACTAAAGGAATGGCAGGTTTTAGGCTATATGAAGATAAAGCTTATTTAGAAATTGAAGCTAAACTTTACAATCGTACTTCACAAGCACAAACATTTTTATGGTGGGCAAACCCTGCAGTAGCCGTTAATGAACACTATCAAAGTGTATTTCCACCAGACGTAAATGCCGTTTTTGATCATGGCAAGAGAGATGTCTCAGAGTTTCCGATAGCCAAAGGCGAATATTACAAAGTAAACTATGCCCCTGGCACAGATATTTCAAAGTACAAAAATATACCCGTGCCTACATCGTATATGGCAATCACTTCAGATTATGACTTTATTGGCGGCTATGAAAACGATACAAAAGGTGGTCTATTACACGTAGCTAATCATCATATTTCTCCTGGAAAAAAACAATGGACATGGGGTAATGGCGAATTTGGAAAAGCATGGGATAGAAATTTAACAGACTCTGATGGCCCTTACATAGAACTAATGTGCGGCGTTTATACCGATAACCAACCAGATTTTGCTTGGATGCACCCCTATGAGGAGAAAACCTTTAAGCAGTATTTTATGCCGTATTACAACGTTGGTATGGTAAAAAATGCTTCTACTGATGCGTTGGTAAATCTAGAAATTAATAACAATACTGTTCGGGCAAAGATTCATGTTACCAGTTCTTTTCCGAATGCTACGGTATTACTGATAGATGATGAAGGTATAGTTTATGAAGAAACGAAAGATTTAAACCCCGAATTTGGTTACGACGAGACCATTACGCATGCTGTTCCTGAAAATGGAAAACTGACCCTTGTTCTTAAAAACAAACATGATGATGTAGTAATATCTTGGACGTATCATGCTACCACAGAAAAAAAGGAAATTCCAGAACCAGCTAAAGCGGCAAAACTACCGCAAGAAATAGACGATATGGAATCGCTCTATTTACAGGGGCAACATTTAGAACAGTATCGTCATGCCACCTATGACCCTACCTCTTATTATTTAGAGGGGCTCTCAAGAAACCCAAACGATGCCAGATGTAATAACGCAATGGGACTTTGGTATTTAAAAAGAGGAAGGGTTAAGCTTGCGCTTCCATATTTCGAAAGAGCCATAAAAACAATTACCACATACAATCCCAATCCGTACGATGGTGAACCTTTTTTCAATAAGGGATTAGCTTTAAAATTTTTAGGAAGAATAGATGAAGCCTATAAGTCATTTTACAAATGTATTTGGAATAGTGCTTGGCAAGATGCAGGTTACTTTAACTTAGCTCTTATAGACACACAAAAGGGCAACTATCATAAGGCATTAGAACTTGTAGAAAAGTCGCTCATCAAAAATTGGCATAATCACAAGGCAAGACATTTAAAAATAGCACTTCTAAGAAAATTAAATAAAACTACAGAAGCCACTATTTTAGCTAATGAGAGTATTACGCTAGATTCATTTAATTTTGGTGCACTTTATGAAAATTATCTTTTAGACAAGCTACCAAGTACACTATCAAAATTTAAAGCATTAATAAGAGATAACGTACATAACTACTTGGAGTATGCAATCGATTATGCCCAGGCAGGCCTTTTCGAAGAAGCCATAAGCATATTAGAGATTTATACTAGTAAAAAAGAGAAATATTATCCTATGGCTGCCTATTTTCTAGGCTGGTTTAGCGAGCAAATGGGTAATATAGAAAAAGCAAAAGAATACTATGCTAAAGGGCAAATTATGCCCTCGGATTACTGCTTTCCTAATCGCATAGAAGCGGTACAAGTGCTCGAAGCAGCGATACATCTAAACCCAAATGATGGACGCGCACTTTATTACTTAGGCAATTTATGGTATGCAGCAAAGCAAGTTGAAAAAGCAAAAGAATGCTGGGAGCGTTCAATAAAATTAGATAAAAAAAATCCTATTTGTCAGCGTAATTTAGCTCTTCTTTATTACAACAAAACAAAACAAAAAAACTTAACCGAAACGCACCTAAAACATGCCTTAGCGCTAGATGGAGATAACCCAAGATTGTTGATGGAATATGATCAGCTTCTTAAAAAACAAAATGTCTCCCTAGCGCAAAGAATTGAAAATCTTGATGAAAACTTATCTCTTGTGCAAGCTCGAGATGACCTTTATTTAGAATACATCACCCTGTGCAATTTAGATGGTGCTTATGAAAAAGCATTATCCCTTTTAAGTAACAGGCGATTTCACCCCTGGGAAGGAGGCGAAGGTCGTGTACTAGAACAGTATAAAAATACGCACTTAGGCTTAGCAAAAAAGAACTACAACATTAAAAAATTTTCGGAGGCTCTTGCTCATTTAGAAGCAGCACAAAACTACCCGCACAATTTAGGTGAAGGTAAACTTTTAGGTAAACAAGAAAACGATATCTTTTACTGGCTTGGATGCACTTATGAAAGTCTTGGTGAAATGGAGTTGGCGATCTCTAGTTGGAAAAAAGCATCAAGCGGAAATAGCGATCCAAGCCCTGCCCTATTTTACAATGACCAACAGCCTGATACTATTTTTTATCAAGGATTAGCCCTATTAAAATTAAAAGAAATTACTGAGGCCGAAAACCGATTTCAAAAATTGCTTTCGTATGGCACAAAACATGCTTCGGACAAATTAAGACTACCTTATTTTGCTATTTCTTTACCAGATTTACTCATTTGGGAAGATGACTTAGATGTACTAAACAAAATTCATTGTAATTATTTAATCGGTCTGGGAAATTTGGGTCTAGGCAACAAAAAATTGGCTATTAAAAATTTCGAAACCATTTTAAAACAAAACCGCTATCATTTGCCGTCAGTGATACATCTTGAAATGGCAAAAAATACGTATTAGGTAACAACAACTAACTTAGCTTAACCGAGTAACTGTCTGATTATGAAAATTAAATCATTTCAAACGATATGCTGCGCCTTAATTATGTTGGCAGGAACCTATTCATTAAATGCGCAGCAACAAACCATAGATTTATCGGGAGCATGGCAAGTTTCTTTAGAGACTAAATCTACTGCTACAATCGAAAAAACTAAAGGTACTATTCAACTACCTTCCTCTTTAGCCGAACAAGGTTTTGGCATACAAACTCAGGGTGCCGACACAGGGGTACTAACTCCAAAATATAAATATATAGGCACAGCTTTGTACAGTAAAACAATTTATATCCCAAAATCTTGGGAAAATAAAGCTATTGAACTTTTTTTAGAACGTGTTCTTTGGAGTTCAAAAGTTTCTGTAGATGGTCATTTAATAAGTGAACAAGATGCGTTAGGAACGCCACACATTCATTCATTGGGAAAACTTTCACCAGGTAAACATACCCTAAGTATAGCCGTTAACAATGAGATGATTCATAATATTGGCGACAAGGGTCATGCTTATAGCGATTTTACACAAGGTATTTGGAATGGCATGGTAGGCAAGTTAGAACTTCGTATGAACCCCGACATTAGAATTAAGCAAATACGCACATTTCCAATTTTAGATAAGGAACAAGTTAAGATTGAACTTTTAATTCAAGGAATAAAAAAAACAAAAGCAAAAGTAGCAATCACCATAATGGAAGTTGGGCAAACCAAAACCATTTTAGAAACTACTAGAAAAGTTGATGTTATTGATGGCGAACATACCGTTGAACTTTTCTTAAATACTGAAAATCGTTTAAAGAAATGGAATGAGTTTAAACCCGTAACCTACCTATTAAAAACAGAGCTGACTACCAAAAAAAATAAGGCATTAAAAGAAACAGAATTTGGCTATTTAGAAATTGGCCATAATGGCACACAAATTACCATTAACGATAAACCAGTATTCTTAAGAGGCAATTTGGATTGCGTTCATTTTCCATTAACAGGCTATCCATCAACCAAGGTTGCCGACTGGGAACGTATTTTTAAAAAACATAAAGAATATGGCTTAAACCATGTTCGATTTCATTCTTGGTGTCCACCGGAAGCAGCTTTCAAAGCCGCCAACCGAATTGGCATTTATTTACAAGTAGAAGCATCAGTCTGGATAGATAGTTGGATGAATACAGATATGTCTGCTATAGGCCGCCCTGAAATGGACACTAAAGGCCGCCCAGTAGGGCTAGGAAAAGATGCTTCTAGAGATGCTTTTGTAATCAAAGAAATGAATAGGGTAGTAAATACATATGGTAACCATCCATCATTTACAATGTTCTGTATCGGCAATGAGCTTGGAAGTTCAAATTTTGACGTAACCAAAGAGTGGATTTCAGAACTAAAAGCCCATGATCCCAGAAGATTGTATGCGGCTTCAACGGCAAGAACGATAACCGAATCTGACGATTACAATGTAACCCATTATATTCCAAACATAGGCCATACCCGTGGCCTAAGAGGAGCACGAACCGATTGGGATTTTGAAGAGGTATATGCACAAATGAACATTCCAATCCTTGCTCATGAAATAGGTCAATGGCCTGTATACCCTTCATGGAAAGAAATAGACAAATATACCGGCGTATTTCAAGCTAGAAATTTTCAACAATTTAAAGCAGTTGCAGAAAAGAATGGAATTGCCGAACAAGCAGAAGATTTTAAAATGGCTTCTGGTGCTTTAAATCAAATCATGTACAAGTATGAAATTGAATCGTTTTTAAGAACTAAAAGTTGTGCAGGCATACAATTATTAAGCATGCAAGATTATCAAGGTCAAGGCGAAGCCCTCGTAGGATGGTTAGATACTTTTTGGGATTCGAAAGGAATTACAACCAGCGAAAAATTTAAGCAACATTCTAATGAGACTGTTCCTTTACTCCGTATTCCTAAGTTTATATGGTCTTCAAATGAGACCCTTAGTGCTAAAATACAAGTCTCTCACTATGGTCAACATCCCATTAAATCTGGAACTGTACTTGTTACAGTACAAAACGATACAGGAAACAAAGTTTTTGAAAAGCGTATGAATCCAATAGATTTTTCGGTTGGAAGTTTAATGAACATAGGCACTATACAAGTACCACTTTCTAAAATTACAAAAGCCGAACGCCTAAGTATAACCCTAACCGTTGAGAATACAGATTTTAAAAACAGCTGGAACATTTGGGTATACCCTAAGGCATTGCCTAAATTAGATTTTAAAGACAACCCTGACGTTCTAATAAGTACTAAAATGGATGCCAAAACCATAACAGCTTTAGAAAAAGGTAAAAAGGTACTACTACTAGCGTATAACTTAGGAACTGAGAAGAATAGTGTACCCGTAAACTACTATCCGTTATATTGGTCGCTTACCTTTTTTCCAGGGCAAGGAAAAACAAGTATCGGTATGCTTTTCAATAAAGAGCATGAAGTATTTAAATATTTTCCAACAGATTTTCATAGTGATTGGCAATGGCAACCTTTTGAAAAAAACACAAAAGCATTTGTATTAAACAGCCTACCAAAATCATACAAACCCCTTGCTCAAGTTATAGACGATTTTCATCTAAATAATAAACAGGGTACTATTTTTGAGTTAGCGGTAGGCAAAGGCAAATTATTAGTTTGTGGCTATAACTTGCAACAACTCAATCATCCGGCAGCAAATCAGCTAGAGTATAGTTTACTGAAATACCTTAAAAGTGATAGTTTTAAACCCACTACTCAAGTTTCGCAAAAATTTTTAAAAGAACTTTTTCCCCTAGACCCACTTGCAGAAAACGTTACTACGGTAAAAAAATCTGGTAACACCCTACTTAAAGTACTATGTGGTGGTGCAACACAAAAAAAAGGTTCAGAAATACCTTGGAAAAAATCTAATGATAGTATTCTAGTACAAGCAAAGAATACCGATTATAAAATTATATCTGGTAATATTTCAAATGACGAACAAGGAAAATTTTGGTCCGATAAAGAAATGTCAGTATCTATAACCTGCCCTAATGGAATTTTGGGCTCGCTTTACATTCGTTTTGATGATTCTCAAAAACTTTCAAGAGAAGGCATTATAGAATTTGAAGGCAGAAAAATAAGATTAGAACCCCATGCAGAAAAAGAAGGAAAATGGATTAAATTTCATGTAATGAGAGAAGATAGCAATGATGGCGTATTGCTATTGAAAATGAAAGCCACATCTGAATCCAATTTAAAAGTGAGTCAACTAATTCTTGAAACAAAATAATTATATCTAGTACCATGCAAACGCAATTGTAGATTGTCTTAAACACGACGGACTAAATTACCCTGTGCGGCTATCTTTACAAACCAATAAACACGCTATTGCAAGGGGCTTAGTACGGCTATCGATAAATAGTATGTACTAAAAACAATTGCTACGTATGTAAATAAAGCACTAAAAGAGATACAGTTATTTATCGCCTTGTATTTAGACTTTACAAATAAGTCTTAATTAACATAAATTTTCGCTATTTTTTGCTGGTAAAAAATTCGATTATTGCTCGCTGAGATAAGAAAATTAATATTATAACTTTTAGGACTACAAGTAAAATAAGGTACGGTTAAAACTCCTTTGACCGGTATTTCTTTTAAAGTTCGACAAAAAATTTTAATTGTCGAATTAACCGTAATTTAAAACCAATAAGGAATATTTGCTTTAAATTGCTCTAACGAGCGGAAAAAAAACTAAGAATAAAGGTAAAAGAATTGCATCGCATCTCAAGAATTATACATTTTCCTATCCCATCTAAAAACAATACAAATAGCACAAAAACACTCTTCCAAGTACCCCTTACTACAACATTAAAAGACAAACAATTAGCCCTATAAGGCATCAAAACTGAATTATAGTAAAATAGTCCATATAATTACAGCATTTGTCTATTCCAACCCTGTTAGATAATTTTTAAAATTGTAATGTATATGTAAAGATTATGTTAATACTTTTTATTTATAACCCCTTATTGATAATTAATAGCTTTAAAGTTATTTCATCT
The DNA here is from genome assembly GCA_947486785.1 of uncultured Flavobacteriaceae bacterium. GTDB lineage: Bacteria > Bacteroidota > Bacteroidia > Flavobacteriales > Flavobacteriaceae > Maribacter_C. The sequence continues at coordinate 66,053 of CANKUU010000010.1, forward strand.
AAAAAAATTGTAGCGCCTTTATGCCAATGACTTTTGAGTATGTTATTAAAACCAAAAAAAAACTAAATTAGCACATCTATGAAAACAATTTTTAAAAAATTAGGCTTCTTGATACTACTTATGTCTATAGTTTCATTACAGGCCCAAGAGAAAGCAATTACTGGCGTTGTTAGTGATGCAGAAACAGGTATGCCTGTACCCGGCGCTAGTGTTGTGGTAAAAGGAACTTCTAAAGGAGTCGCTACAAATTTTGATGGCGAATTTGAAATTACCCTAGATACTGACGAAACCTTAATTATTAGTTATCTGGGTTTTAAACCAAAAGAAATAACGCCAGCAGGCAACACCAATTTAACAATTTCTTTAGAGCCTGATGCAGCGCTGTTAGATGAAGTAGTAGTAGTTGGTTATGGTACGCAAAAAAGAAAAGAAGTCTCTGGTTCTGTAGCACAAGTAGCTGGAGAAAAGTTGACTCAGGCACCCATTTCAACCTTAACAAATTCTCTCACAGGTCGCTTACCAGGCTTAACGATTAATCAACGTTCCGCAGAACCAGGTCGTGAAAATTCACAAATTTTAGTTCGTGGCGTAAGTACTTTGGGCTCAAATACCGCTCTCGTAGTAATTGACGGTGTGGCAAATGTAGATGGTTTGGATAGATTAGATCCTCAAGATATTGAGAGTGTAACCATACTAAAAGATGCAGCTGCAGCAATTTATGGCGCGCAGGCAGCTAATGGAGTTATTTTGGTGACTACAAAAAGAGGGAAATCTGGCAAGCCTCAGTTTACCTATAATTTAAATTCAGGAATGAATTCACCCATTTCGCTACCAGACTTAGCCGATGGCCTTGAATATGTTACTATGATTAACCGAATTGCTTGGCGAGCGTCAGGATGGGATCCAGACTTTACGCCAACATTTAGCGATGAAGAAGTAGAAAATATACGCAACGGAACAACACCTACGTATGAATGGAGAGATGCTGCTTACAGAAAAACTAGTTTTCAGACATCTCATAATATATCCGTTCGTGGAGGTAGCGAAACATTTAGATATTTTACCTCAGCACGTTATTTGAATCAAAATTCTATTTTTGAAGGTGATGATATTGGAAAAAACAGACAATACAATATTAGAACTAACTTAGACTTAGCCGTAAACAAAAACTTGGATTTAGGTCTTGATATCGCATTACGGCAACAAAATGTATCTAGTGCATTTCAAAGAAGAAATGCCGTTTTAGTTAATTCACAATTGACACCACCAATTCTACCTCGGTTCATCAACGACGACATAAGATTTCCTGCAGCTGGTAGAGCAAGTCAAAATCCGTATTCCATGATACGTGAAGGCGGTTATGAAAACAATGAGCTACGTAATTTGAGTGCTAATCTAAAATTCAATTATAAGATTCCAAGTTTAGAAGGTTTAGCAATAGGTGGTTTTGTATCTTATGGTGTAAATACAGATTTTGACAAACAATTTCAAACGCCATGGTCATTCTATTTACCTAATACGGATGACCCAACAGGAGATCCAATCAGACAACAAGCTGGTATCATACGTTTAGACCAATCCTATTCACGGGCAAATATACTCACATCAAATTTCAGAACAACATATCGCAACTCATTCGGAAATCATAATTTAGACGTCTTACTTCAAGTAGAGAAGCAAACACAAAAATATGATGAGTTTAGGGCGACTAATGATAATTTTTTATCTAGAGCATCAGACCAACTAAACTCGGGCAGTAGGGATAGATCAGATTCTGAGGTTGCTGGATTAGGACTTGAGGCGGCTCGCATCGGATATTCTGGCCGATTAAATTACAATTATAAAGAGAAGTATATTGCTCAACTATTATTCAGATATGACGGTTCGGAGCGTTTTGCCCCAGGTCAACGCTTCGGTTTTTTCCCAGGAATGACAGCTGCCTGGGTAATTTCTGAGGAGGATTTCTTAAAAGATAATTCTACTATTAATAGCTTAAAACTTAGGGGTTCTTGGGGGCAATTAGGAAACGATAGAATACCTGCCTTCAACTATCTATCACGATTTAGGTTTGCGGGTAACATTGTTGTCAATGGCAATACAACACCTGGCGTTGTCGAAGAAGGTATTTCAAACCCTAACGTAACTTGGGAGGTTGCTGAAACGATAAACTTGGGTATTGAAGCAACACTTTTTAGAAATCATTTAACGATCGAAGCAGATGTTTTTGATACACAAACTAAAGACATTTTAGCAAGTCCGTCAATTACTTTACCACAATATACGGGTATAACACCCCCACTTCAAAATATAGGCATTGTTCAAAATAGAGGTTTTGAGTTTTCAACGGCATATAGAGAGAGTATAGGAGAATTTAATTTTACAATAGGTGGTAATGTTGCCTTCTCAAGAAATAAAGTTGTCTTTGTTGATGAGGTACCTTTCGACGAAGAATACCAAAATCAAACAGGTAAACCATTAGGCTCTGGACTTATTTATGACGCAATAGGTATCTTTAGAACGCAAGAACAACTAGATAATCTTCCTACTAGACCAGGAGATGCCTTAGGTAGTGCGATAATTAGAGATACTAATGGAGATGGCGAAATTACAATAGCCGATAGAATTCGATTAGATAAAACTGCCAACCCAGAGTGGGTATATGGTATTACTACGAATGTCTCTTACAAAAACTTCGATTTAAACCTATTATGGCAAGGCGCTTCTGGCGGGATAAAAACAATTTCTAATATCTTTGGCCCAGGCAATAACAATTGGTCTTATTTTGCGAGAGAAACATGGGCTCCTGATAACGTTGACGCTGCATTACCAGCACCAGGACAATCAGAAGACACAAATATCTACAAAATAGAATCTAACTACCTAAGACTAAAAACTTTAGAAGCTGGTTATACGTTTCCAACTAAAGCTATTAACGCTATTGGTTTAGATAACGTAAGGTTATATGTTAGTGGTTTCAATGTAATCACTTTTGATGCAAATTCCCATATAGGAGGTACAGACCCTGAACAGAACGACTCGAGAGGTTGGGACTTCCCTAATTTAAGAACCTGGAATCTAGGTTTTAATATATCCTTTTAATTAAAAAAAAGTACTATGAAAATCTTTGTTAAACTATCTTTACTCATTCTAGCAGCAGGCATAATTAGCTCTTGCTCAGAAGAAGCGCTAGATCTTAAACCATTGGATGCAATATCTGAAAGAGATGTATTCAACGACCTGCCCTTATTAACGGCCTATGTAAACGCAACCTATTCAGGATTACCAAACGTTAACTCAGGTAACCGCATGGGATTAATTGCATTCAACGATCTTTCTAATCATAAGTATTTAAATGAAGGGGTGAAAGAGTATTTAGAAAATACACTAGATGCGGTTAATTCGGAAACAACCACTAAAAACAAGTGGGCTAGCTCATACAGTTATCTAAAACACATTAACACTTACTTTAAACAAATTGAAAACACATCGCTTTCTGAAGATGAAATAAAAGAGCTTACCGGTGCAATGCACTTTATGCGTGGGTTTTATTACTTTGAATTACTAAAGTATTATGGTGGAGTTCCAATTATTACAGAACGTTTTGAAATTGATGCGCCAAATTTTGACCGACCTCGTAATTCTATAGAGGAAGTTATAACTTTTATTACACAAGAATTAGATATAGCCATAAGTATGCTGCCAGATGAAGCACCAGCTTCTAAAGCAGATAAGGCCGCTGCTATGGCGGCAAAAGGCAGACTACTACTTTATGCTGCAAGTGAACTATTTAATCCTGAAGGAGATATGTCAAAATGGACTGCTGCTGCCAATGCTAATAAAGCGGTTATGGATTTAGAGTCGCACCCTATGTCAAGTGATTATAGTAGTATATTTTTAAGTAATCCGATAGATGATGAAATTATATTTACTAGAGAATATAACTTAGATGTAAATCAAGGTGCTTGGTCGGGTTCTAACACCATGCTATGGCCAAATGGCTACCAGGGATGGTCGGTTGTATCACCTACTCAGAAATTTATTGATATGTATGAGATGACTAACGGAGAATTACCTTACTTAGCAGATGGCACTACGGTAAACCCTGCTTCTGGTTACGATCCTCAGAATCCGTATATAAACAGAGACCCACGTTTTGAAAATACCATCATCTATAATGGCAAAGAGTTTAAAGGCCGTAAGGTTGAATATTTTATTTCCTATGAAGACGACGGCGATGGAAACCCTAAAGATGCAAATGGTGAAGTTAGAAAAGAAGTCTCAGGAGGATTAGATACGAAGCTCGGACCTGTATATAATTGGGAGCCGTCAGCAACTAATTACGCCTATGTTAAATTAACCGACCCATCTACATTGCCTGCACTTTCTGGAGCACCCACAGAAGAATTTACCCCAGATATTGAATACCGTAAGACTGAATTTTATCTTAATTATGCAGAAACGCAAATAATGTTAGGTAATGAAGCAGCGGCAAGAGAAGCTATTAATGCGGTGCGCGCAAGACCAAGTGTTAATATGCCACCGATTACTTCTACTGGGGCTCAACTACTCGAAGATTACAGAAGAGAAAGGGCAATTGAATTAGCACTTGAAGAACATCGGTTTATGGACATTAGACGATGGAAAATTGCTGAAGACGTTATGGGTAAACCTGTTTTGGGTATTGATGTTGAAAAAACAAGTACAGACGAAATTGTTTATAGTTATGGAACCAAAATTGTTGAAGCCTCTAGAGTAAGAAGCTGGGATGACAGACTTTACTGGTTTCCAATACCAGACAGAGAAATAAAAGCAAGTAACAATACCTTGACACAAAACCCTGGGTATTAAAATTAAGTTGTTGAGTTAGTAGTTTAATATTAATATGGTGGGGTTTTTAACTCCGCCATATTTTCGTTAGTAGAGATTTGAAAACAAAAACATTTATTTACGTATTTACGGTTTTATCTGCACTATCCTGTGTAGATAAAAAAGAGGATATTTCAAAAAAACAAGATCCTAAGAAGCAGGTTGGTTTAGATAGTAAGACCACTACATCTTTATTTACCCTATTAAACCCAATAAATACCGGAATTAATTTTATTAACAAACTCACAGAAACCGCTGATATGAACGGCTTCTTTTATGAGTATTACTACAACGGTGCAGGTGTAAGTATAGCTGATATTAACAACGATGGTTTAAAAGATATTCTATTTATTTCTAACCTTAGAAAAAATAAACTTTACCTAAACTTAGGAGGCCTAAAGTTTAAAGATATTACTAAAGAATCTGGACTATCTGCATCAACTGGATTTAGAACTGGCGTGACTAACGTGGATATCAATCATGACGGCTTAATGGATTTCTATATTTCTAAATCAGGAAAGTACAAGAACCCTGATAAAAGAAGAAACGAACTATGGGTAAACCAAGGTATTGACGATTCTGGAATTCCTCTATTTAAAGAGCAAGCAGCTAGCTATAACCTAGATAGCGATATGTACTCTACACAAGCCTCTTTTTTTGATTACGATAGAGATGGTGATTTAGACATGTTTTTAATAAATCATTACATAACGCCCTTTAAGTATAGCGAGGTTGACCAATTGATAAAACAGAAAGGAAAACTAACCGGTGACCGATTATTTGAAAACGTTAATGGAAAATTTAAAGACATTACCCAACTGGCAGGCCTTACCAATACTAATAGACTAAGTTATGCTTTAGGGGTATCAATAGGCGATGTGAATAATGATGGCTGGCCAGATGTATATGTTGCAAATGATTATGAAGGCAAAGATTACCTATACATTAACAATAAGAACGGCACCTTTACAGACATTGCTAACACAGCCATGCAACACACTTCTTTCTATTCTATGGGCACCGATGTTGGCGACTTAAATAATGACGGATGGCTTGATATTATTACCTTAGATATGATGGCCGAAGATAATTATACTGCAAAGACGAGCATGAGCGCAATGAACACCTCTAAATTCGAAAGTGTGGTAGATAGAGGTTTGGGCTATCAATACATGTACAATACGTTGCAGATAAATAATGGTACTGTGGCAAAAAATAACTTTCCAGTATTTTCCGATGTGGCTCAACTGGCAGGAATAGCTACAACAGATTGGAGCTGGGGACCATTAATTTTTGACATGGACAACGACGGATTAAACGATATATTTATTTCTAATGGCATTAAAAAAGACTTTAGAAATAACGATTTTATATTAAAGCAGCAGCGCAGAAAAGATTCTATTAAAACAACAGATCGGTCTGCATTTATAAAAGAGGTATTACAAGAAATGCCCGAACGAAAGAAGCAAAACTATTTTTTTAAAAACAACGGCGACCTATCATTCAGTAATATGAATAACAAATGGGTGCAAGATATACCAAGCAGCTCTAACGGAACATCTTATGCAGATTTGGATAATGATGGAGACCTAGAAATAATAGTAAACAATGCAGACGATGTATCTTTAATCTATAAAAATAATAGTAGAGAATATGACCTTGGAAATTATGTGAAATTTAAATTTAAAGGATCTTTAAAAAATCCAGCTGGTGTTGGCGCACGTGTGGCTCTAATATTTAGTGATAATATCCAGGTTAAAGAATTTTTCTATTCAAGAGGATTTCAATCAACTGTAGGCAATGGTCTTCATTTTGGACTCGGTCAAAAAGATACTATTCCTACCATTAAGGTTACCTGGCCAGATGGTAAAGAGCAAATACTCAAGAATATGGTTGGCAATCGTGAAATTACTCTTGATTATAAAAATGCGGAACCATCCAACAACAATGAAACAAAAGAATCTTTAATAACATTTAAAACCAATGGTGTATTAAATAACTCGATTACATGGAAGCATAAAGAAAATACGTTCGACGACTTTGAACGAGAATTGCTTCTACCTCATAAAATGTCGAGACTTGGCCCTGCACTAGCTGTTACAGATTATAATGGCGATGGTCTTGATGATGTATTTATAGGTGGGGCAAAAGGACAAGCCCCAGTACTTTACCAGCAAACAACTAACGGTTCTTTTAAACCTGTGCAACAAAGTGTTTTTACAAATCAATCTGACTATGAAGATGTAAACGCATATTTTTTTGATATGGATCAAGACGGAGACGAAGACCTCTATATCGTTAGCGGAGGAAATGAATCTTCAGTAAACTCAGAACGTTATGAAGATCGAATTTTCGAAAACAAATCAGGTACTTTTCAACTAGTAAAAAAAGCACTTCCAAAAATATATGTAAGCGGGTCTATCATTGTACCTTTTGATTATGACGGAGATAATGACCTTGATATATTTGTAGGAGGCAGGCAATTTCCTGGCAGGTACCCAAGCCCTGTTAGTAGTTATTTATTACGAAACGATAGTAAGCCGAATGAAATACTATTTAAAGAGGTTAGCGCCAAAAATTTTCCTGATCTAAAGAATTTAGGCATGGTAACAGATGCCATTGCCATCGACATAGATCATAATGGCGCCAAAGACCTAATAGTAGTGGGTGAATGGATGCCAATACGTTTATTTTTAAATAACAACAATACTTTTAAAGACGCCAGTAGCAGCTTTGGATTTGATAATACCACAGGATGGTGGAACACTATTGAGGCAGGAGATTTTGATAAGGATGGAGATTTAGACCTTGTAGTAGGTAATTTAGGTCTCAATTACAAATACAAGGCCAGTCAAGAAAAGTCATTCAATATTTATAGTGATGATTTTGACGATAATGGTTCATTTGATATTGTGCTCGGATATTATCAAGGTAATAACATATATCCTCTAAGAGGTCGCCAATGTTCATCCGATCAAATGCCTTTTATTAAAAAGAAGTTTCCGAGTTATGACGCTTTTGGAAAAGCATCCTTAGCGCAGGTCTATGGTAACGAAAAATTAGATGGTGCAATAAAATATAAGGCCAAAACATTTGCATCAACATACTTTGAAAATACAGGTAAAAACAATTTCAAAGCAAAGCCTTTGCCAAATTGGGCTCAAAAAACTTCAGTAAATGCAATAGTCTTAGAAGATTTCAATAATGATGACCATCTTGATATGTTGCTAGCAGGAAATCTGTACAATTCTGAAGTAGAAACCCCAAGAAATGATTCAGGATTTGGCACCTTACTATTTGGAGATGGCAAAGGGGCATTTCGCTCCGAAAAATTACTTAAAACCGGATTATATATTAATGGTGAAGTAAAAAACATAGCCAAGTTAAAAATTTCAAATAATCGAAGCGCGCTATTAGTGGCTAAAAATAATGATAGTCTTCAATGTCTAATTTGGAACAACAATGACAACTAAGATTCTACATATAATTGGTATTTGCTCTCTTTTAATGGTTTTAAGTGCTTGTAACAAAGCTAAAAACCAAAAACTTTTTGTTCCTATTTCCGAAAAAGATAGTGGCATTTCGTTTTCAAACAACCTAATAGAGAGTGATACACTAAATTATTTCTTATACAAAAATCTATATAATGGGGGTGGTGTAGCAATTGGTGATATAAACAATGATGGTCTTCAAGATATTTATTTTACGGGTAATATGGTACCCAACAAGCTATACCTAAATAAGGGAAATCTACATTTTGAAGATATCTCCGAACTAGCAGGTGTATCAGGTGATTCTAGATGGATGACTGGTGCAACTATGGCAGACGTGAACCAAGATGGATTTTTAGATATTTATGTATCCGTTGCGGGGGTTTGGAATACACCAAAAAACATACTTTACCTGAACGATGGAAACAAAAATGGAGTTCCAACTTTTACCGAGTCTGCAGAAAGTTTAGGTGTTGCCGACCTTGGAAATAGTACTCAAGCCACATTTTTTGATTACGACCTTGATGGAGATTTAGACTTATATGTGGCCAATTATCCTGTGGTAGATATAAAAACTGGCGTTATGAATTATCGTTTTTATATGGATCACGTACATAATGGAGTGAGTGATCATTTATACAAAAATGAAAATGGATTATTTATTGATGTTACTGAACAAGCAGGTGTGCTAAGCTATGGACTATCTTTAGGTGCCTCTGTAGCCGACTTCAATGATGATGGCTGGCCAGATCTATATGTTTCAAACGATTTTGCTACACCAGATTATTTTTATCTAAACAATGGTGACGGTACGTTTTCTGAACATTCAAAAGAAACCACTTCGCACACGTCTTTCTTTGGTATGGGCATCGATGCAGCCGATATAAATAATGATGGATTAATGGATTTTTTACAGCTTGACATGACTCCTGAAGACAATTTTAGGTCTAAAGCTAATATGGGTAGTATGGACATACCTGCTTTTTGGGCTATGGTAAATAATGGAATGCACTATCAATACATGAAAAATTCACTTCAACTGAATAATGGCAATAATTCGCTTGGACAACCACAATTCTCCGAAATATCTAAACTAAGTAACCTTGCCCTAACAGATTGGAGTTGGGCACCGCTTATTGCAGATTTTGATAACGATGGATGGAAAGATATATTCATTTCAAATGGGTCTCGTAGAGAGTTAAACAATAAAGATTTTTTTAAAGAAATGAATAAAGATAAGGAACAGAATAAACACCTCTTATCTTGGGTAAAAAAAATGCCCGAAGAAAAAATACCTAATTACGCTTTTAAAAATAAAGGAGGTATTGATTTTGAAAATATCGCACCCCAATGGGGGCTTGATTTTAAAGGATGGACAACGGGTGCTTCTTATGCAGATTTAGACAATGATGGAGACTTAGATATTGTGATCAACAATGTAGATCAAACAAGCATGGTTTACGAAAATCATTCAACAGATCGCAAAAATTCAAACTCAATTAGTATCGTATTAAACGGCTCAGACCAAAATAAATTTGGAATAGGAAGTAAAGTAAGCCTTTACAATGATGGTAAGCAGCAATATCAAGAACTAAATTTAAGCAGAGGTTTTCAATCTTCTGTAGCTCCAACGATTCACTTCGGCTTAGGAAAAAACAAAATTATAGATTCTCTAAGAATCCAATGGCAAGACGGCTCTAGTGAATTATTAAAATCTATTGAAGCGAATAAAAAACTTACCATTAGCCATAAAAATGCTAGTAAAACCAATAATCAAACAAATACGCATCAAAAAAAAGACCTATACTTTAAAGACATAACCGACACTATTGGTCTTAGCCATAGACATGAAGAAAACTATTTTGATGATTTTGAACATCAAATTTTATTACCTCACAAAATGTCTCAATTTGGTCCAGCATTGGCAGTAGGTGATATAAATGCAGATGGTTTAGATGATTTCTACGTAGGGGGTGCAAAAGGGTTTAAGGGAGAAATTTTTATGCAAAAAGCCAACGGAACATTTAAGAACGTAACCCAACCTATTTTTGAGGAACACAAAACTCATGAAGATGTAGACGCAATTTTCTTTGATGCTGATGGTGATAACGACCTAGACCTCTACATCGTTAGCGGTGGTAACGAATGGAAAGAAGGAGACCCTTTCTACCGCGATCGGCTTTATGAAAATAATGGAAAAGGACTATTTACAGAGGCTGAAAATGCTCTTCCATTAATGCATGAGAGTGGATCAGTTGTTAAACATGCAGATATTGACGGTGATGGAGACCAAGACCTATTTGTAGGCAGCCGTTTACTTCCTCGCAAATACCCCTTGTCTGGCAAATCTTATATACTTAGAAACGATAGTAGAAAAGGGCAGATAAAATTTACAGATATTACCATGCAAACAGCACCAAAACTATCCTCGGCAGGTATGGTAACAGATGCTATTTGGGCGGATATTGATACTGATGCCGATTTAGATTTAATACTCACCGGAGAGTGGATGCCAATTACAATTTTCATTAATACTGACCAACACTTTAGCGATGAAACAGAATCATATAATCTTCAACATCAAACAGGATGGTGGAACTGCATAGATGCACAAGACTATGATGGCGATGGCGATTTAGATCTTGTAGCGGGAAATTTGGGTGAGAACTACAAATACACCGCATCTAAAAATGAACCTTTCAGTATTTATGTAAATGATTATGATAAAAATGGGGCGATGGACATCGTACTTTCATATATTCAAAACGGAGAAGAATATCCACTTCGCGGCAAGCAATGTTCCTCTCAACAAATACCCGTAATTTCTATAAAGTTTAAAGATTATAACTCCTTTGCAAAAGCAAGCCTAGCCGATGTGTACTCAAAACAGTCTCTGTTAGAATCGAAACAATTTAAGGCTACCAATTTCGCTACAAGTTATTTCGAAAATAAAAATGGAACTTTTAAAATAAGACCCCTAGAGAAAATGGCACAAATTAGCTCGGTAAATTCTATTCATTCAGAAGATATCAATGGAGATGGAATATTAGATCTAATTTTAGCGGGAAATCTTTATGGTTCGGAAATAGAAACACCCAGAAATGATGCCTCTTATGGACTAAGCTTACTAGGCGATGGAAAAGGTTTCTTTGTAACACAACCAGCTATAGAAAGCGGTTTACTGATAACAGGTGAAGTACGCCAAATTAAGCCAATAAAGGTATCTAATAGAAAAAAATCACTGCTAATAGGTAAAAATAATAGTACGCTAACCATCTTAGACATAGATTCTAAACTTTAATAACCGCTAATAATTATAGGCCTATTTTAAGTCATTCCTAAAAAATGAGCCTTAAAAAAAACAATAATCTCAAAAAGAAAAAGCGAATAGATTTATGAAGCAAAAAGTTAAAACAATACAAAACAAGAACCTCATACTATTGGTTATATCATTGTTGTTTTTTAGCTCGTTGAAAGCCCAAGATAATGACATAAAACTTTGGTATGAAACGCCGGCAGATTTACCCATGTTTGGCATTAAGGATACAGTTAAAGATTCTGGTGATATTATTGCCGGGGTAATGTCTATGCCAGATCTATGGCGTGACAACCCCAATTGGTTATCGGCGCTACCTCTTGGAAACGGTTCATTGGGAGTTATGGTTTTTGGTGGAGTTAAACGTGAGAGAATACAGCTGAATGAAGAAAGTATGTGGTCAGGAAGCCCACAAGATAGTGACAACCCTGAAGCCTATAAACACCAAGCTAAAATAAGAGAATTACTTTTTGAAGGAAAATACAAAGAGGCAACAGCACTTACTCATAAAACACAAATTGCAAAAGGACTAGGTTCGGGTAGAGGAAATGGAGCAACTGTACCTTTTGGATGTTTTCAAACCATGGGAGACTTATGGCTCGATTTTGAAAATAAGGCAGATTTTACCAACTATAGAAGAGAACTAGACCTCGAAGATGCTGTTGTAAGAATAACGTATACCCAAAATAATATCAATTATAAACGAGAATTTTTTATTAGTACACCCGATCAAGTACTTGTAGGTCGTTTTACGGCTGACAAGCCAGGAAGTATCTCTTTTAGTGCTACTATGAGCCGACAAGAGCGTTTTACAACAAATACTCAAGATAATGAACTTGTTATGTTTGGTAGCTTGAGTGATGGCAAAGGGGGCAACGGACTAGAATATATGACCAGATTAAAAACCTTAACTAAAAATGGAAAAATAACATACGGAAACCAAAATATCACCATAAAAAATGCAGATGAAGTAACCTTAATTCTTTCGGGCTCTACTGATTACAAACTAGAATATCCGCATTACAAAGGGCGTGATTATAAAAAAATCACTAAAAATAATATTGAAAAAGCAGCTGTTACCCCATGGAAAACCCTTCTCGATAGACATTTGAAAGAATATCAACCCTATTTTAATAGGGTAACTTTTGATCTAACACCCAATACAATTATTCCTACACCCACAGATAAACGATTAGCGAACTTTAAAAAAGATAAAAAAGACCTACGATTACAAGAACTTATTTTTCATTACGGGCGCTATTTATTAATAGCTGCATCAAGACCTGGCACCTTACCTGCCAATCTGCAAGGTATATGGGCAGATAAAATACAAACGCCTTGGAATGGTGATTATCATACAGATATAAACCTAGAAATGAATTATTGGCTCTCTGGACCTACTAATTTATCTGAAATGCAACTGCCCATGTTCGATCTTATACAATCATTGGTCGCTCCTGGAAAAAGAACTGCAAAAATTCAGTATCAAAAAAATGGATGGGTGGTTCACCCAATTACAAACGTATGGGGGTATACTTCCCCAGGTGAAAATGCCACTTGGGGTATGCATACCGGCGCAGGAGCATGGATTAGCACGCATATTATGGAGCACTACCGATTTACTGGAGACACTAACTTTCTTAAAAAAATGTATCCTGTGTTAAAAGAGTCTACGTTATTTTATATGGACTGGTTAGTAGAAGATCCGAAGAGCGGCAAATTGGTTTCAGGACCCGCAGTTTCGCCCGAAAACACCTTTATTGCACCAGATGGAAGCCACAATCAAATAAGTATGGGCCCTGCACATGACCAACAAGTAATATGGCAATTGTTTACCGATTTTATTTCAGCATCAAAAATTTTAGGTAACCACAATAAATTTTCAAAACAAGTAGCAAAAGCTCGCGAAAAATTAGCTGGCCCTAAAATAGGTTCAGATGGTAGGCTTATGGAATGGGCTGAAGAATTCCCAGAAGTAGAACCAGGCCACCGACACATGTCTCATTTGTTTGCTCTACATCCTGGAAACCAAATCAACTGGAATGAAACTCCTAAATTGGCGAAGGCAGCAAAAAAATCTCTAGATGTTAGAATACAAAATGGGGGCGGCTATACCGGGTGGAGTACTGCATGGCTAATTAATCATTATGCTCGTTTGCATGAAAGTGAAAAGGCGAAAGAAAGTTTAGATATAATTATTTCTAGAAGTACGTCAACAAATCTTTTTGGTCAACATCCTCCTTTTCAAATTGATGCAAATTTTGGCACCACAGCCGGAATGGCTGAAATGCTTTTACAAAGCCACTCTGGACTTATTGAACTACTTCCAGCGCTTCCTGTTTCCTGGGCTAACGGCACCGTTAAAGGCCTAAAAGCAAGAGGTGGTTATACCGTTGATATGTTATGGATGAATGGAAAACTAAAAAAAGCTACTATTCTTGCTAAAAATAAAGGCAAACACCAAATAAAATATAAAAATACCCTGCGCGAAATATCTTTAGAAGCTGGAGAAATTTATGAATTTACTTTAGAGTAAATAAGATGTATTTCTGCTTTTAAATAATTTTATTTGATACGTTAGTACTCTTTTAAATCGGCACTCATACCAGGTTCTTGAGGAACTTGATATTTAGAATTTTTTATTCGTACAGGATATTTAAAATAATCTTTTAAATGTGGAATATGTTCCAAAAGTAATGCTGGATGCCCTAAAGTAATATGATTAAAAAGCACCAAATGTTGGTGAATTTGGCCCATATCGCCAACATGAGGAACTACTGGAACATTAAATTTTCTAGACAATAAACTGATAAGGATAAATTCGGATACACCCCCTACTCTAACGGCATCTACTTGATTGAAAGATACACAGCCCGATTGTAAAAAGTTTTTAAAAATTATTTTATTAGGTACGTGCTCACCTAAAGCTAATTTTACATCTACTTTTTGTGCTAAGGTTACATGAGCAGCTACATCATCAGGATGTGTGGGTTCTTCAATCCATAATGGATTTAATTTCTTTAGCTCTTCACACATAAAGATGGCCTCAGGCAAATTCCATTGCTGATTAGCATCGAACATAATCGTTGCGTTGTCACCCGCAATTTTTCGTACTAGCTCTGCCCTTCTTAAATCTACATTTGAATCCTTTGAACCTACTTTCAATTTCATTGCCGTAAAACCCTGACCCATAGCAGATTTTATATTTTCAGCTACTTGGCTATCACTATAGTTAAACCAGCCTATAGAGGTGTCATACCCAGGATAACCCTCTGCTAATACACGCTTTCGCAGTTCTTCACCAGAGCGTTGTGCTTCTAATAACTTTATAGCTTCTTGTTTGGTTAATACTTCCTCAAAATAAGAAAAATCTAAGGTATTAATTAAAGCTTCAGGCGAAAGATCAATCAATAGCTTCCAAAGTGGAACACCATGCGCTTTTGCCCATAAATCATAACAGGCATTTACTACGGCAGCTAACGCTAAATGTATGACGCCTTTGTGCGGCCCAAGCCAACGAAAATTAGGGTCATCTGCCATTTTTTTATAGCATGCTCCAAAATTAGCCATCAGTTCGTTAATCTCCTTGCCTTCAATATGAGTTACTAAATAGTCTATAGCCTGGCAAACGAGTTGATTACCATGTCCTAAGGTAAAAGCTAATCCAATACCTTCTAACTTTCCATCAGTTTGCAAATGACATACTGAGTATGCATAAATTGGGGTACTATGCACAGCATCTGAACCTGCACCACCCTTTAATTCGAAACGCTTATCCGAAGCGAATCCTTTTATTATCTTAACTAATTTAATCATGATAGTTTTACTTTTTTACCTGAGCTATATTTTAAATTATTCAAAAACGCTAAGCGTATTTTTTAGAAAACATAGCTACTTCATATTGTTTTTGAAATAAAAGTGCATCTTTATTTTTTTTCTTTACTCTACTGCTGCCTTATAAAGTCCAAATTCTGCAATTCTAGGGCTTTTTCTAGCTTCTAAAATAGTTAACCTTGTCTTTTTAGCCTTAACTGGATCAAAGCGAAGTAACCTTTTATAACCAATAGTAGTTCCTTCACATATAAGCATCCACTTTCCATTTACCTCAGCTTCAAATTTAAATCGCTCTACACGTTGCCCTGTGGTGATTTGTTCTTGAAGAAGTAAACGATCAAAAGTTTTTGCTTTTGGTAATACAATACTAAGCTCTAGCTGGGTAGAATTTTCTGTTGCTAACCAAGCGGTTTTAATATTTTTATCAAAGAGTACTTTGGCATTGCTTGGTATGCCAGTGCTTTTAACGATAGCTTTACTTGCTAAATTATGTTCGAATGTTTTTTTTATTCTATGATTCCATGCCTTTAAAGTTGCTACATCTCTATCTTGGATAAGGCCTCTAGTATCAGGAGGAATATTTAATAATAATACAGAATTTTTTCCAACCGAACTGTAATAAATATCCATAAGCTTGTCCACACTTTTAACCGCTTTATCTTGGTTTTTATGATAAAACCAACCCGGGCGTATAGAAACATCAACCTCTGAAGGATACCATACAAGTCCGCTTGCATCGTACAATTGTTCTCTACTTCCGATATCTGCAGCCATAAAATCTAATACTGGCCTAAAAGTACCTGCTGCCTGTTGAGATGCTGCTGCGATAGCATCCTCTTCTTGGCTACTTGTAGGTACTACGCTCCATTCGGTATCCCTTCCATAACCAGATTCAGTTCCAACCCAGCGTACATCTGGCCCTATAACTGCTATCACAGCATTTGGCTGAAGTTTACGAATGGTGGAGTAATACCGTTGCCAATCATATTCTTGTTTTTTTCCATTAGGGCCTTCTCCGTTGGCGCCATCGAACCAAACCTCAGCAATGTCGCCATATTGAGTGAGTAATTCGGTCAATTGATTTATAAAAAAATCATTGTAAGCCTGTGTTCCATACACTTTACTATTTCTATCCCATGGAGATAGATAAATGCCCAATTTAATATCATACTTTTTACAGGCCGCTGCTAATTCTTTAACCACATCGCCGTTTCCATCTTTCCAAGGGCTACTTTTTACCGAATGATTTGTGAATGCACTAGGCCATAAACAAAAGCCGTCATGATGTTTGGCGGTAAGAATAATCATTTTCATACCCCCTTCTTTGCATGCTTTTACCCATTGCTCGGCATCTAATTCGGTCGGATTAAAAAGAGCAGGATCTTCTGTACCATCTCCCCATTCACGGTCTGTAAAGGTATTTATACCAAAATGTAAGAACGTAGTAAGCTCTAACTCTTGCCAGGCTAACTGTTTTGCGCTGGGGCGAACCATAGCAGCTTTCTCAATAATTGTTTCACGACTGTCTTCTGGCAGTATTTTAGTTACTCCTACCTGTGCTTTTATATGCGACAAACAGATGAAAAAAAAGATAAAAAAAAGCAATTTATGTGTCATTTCAATTTTATTTAATTCGTACAAATTTATTAGAGTGATACACCGCCAATATTATTTGAAATATAAGCCGCTTCTACAAGTTTCATAGTATTATAGGCATCTTCAGTACTATTATTTAAGGGTATACTACTATCATTCATATGGTTTTGAAGTACGGCCATAGATCCAATAAAAGCATGAGGAAACCATCCGCCTACAAGCGGCAATTCTTTCCAAGCAGTAGCTTTACCTTCATTTAGTAAACAGTACTCAAATAGTGGTGGCAAACCCTTTGGATAATTTAGCGAAAGTCCTATTCTAATCTTTATAGCCCCTTTAGTACCCTCTATTTTTAAATAAGACTCTTGCTTATCATGACCGTAAACATGACCATGATTAGTTAGTATTCTTGCTTGTAAAAACTTGGAGTAATGAAGAATCATCGTAGATCGGGTCTGAGAAAGGTCTGGTGTATTTGGATGTGGAATGGTACTTGCCATTATTTGATTTGGATTACCTAAAAATGAGCGTATGACATCCAAATAATGTATACTATGATACAAAATCTCTACCCGCGGCAAACCTTTTAAAAAATCCCATAAATGCCATGGTGTGTGAACACAAACTTTTAGTTCAATATCAAAAACTTCACCAAGTAAACCCTGGCTAATCATATCTCTTGCAGCTATACAATAGGGAGCATATCGAAGTTGAAAATTAACAGCAGATTTTAAATTTTTAGTTCTACAGATTTTGAGAATTTCCTCACATTCTTCTAAATTATTACCCATCGGTTTCTGAATAAGAACACCTGAATTATCTGGAATTTGCCTAAGAATAGCACTAATGTGGTTTGCAGGCACCGCTAAATCGTAAATAGCATTCTGTGCTTGTGCATCTATGATAAGCTTATCTAGAGTTTCGTATGCTTGACCAACTTGGGCAAAATCATTTACCAAACTATTCGCCTTAGATACATCTACATCAAATACTCCTAAAACCGAGTAATTGGCAAGTTTATATGCGGGTAAATGGGCATCTCTTACAATACCACCAGCTCCAATTATAACAATGGGTCTTGGTTTTTTAGGCTTTGGTATTTGTTGTTTTATTCTCATTTTAATGCGATCCGTTCAAGTTCTTTCCATTTTTCAAGGGCCTTGGTTTCTGGGTTGGTTCTTTGAAATTTAGCGACATAAGCTTGCCATTCTTGTTCTTGAGGCATTGCTGCCCATTTTGCGCCATCTTTTTCCATATCAAAATAGAGAGGCAAATCCATAATCATAAAAGCCGTATAGCCTCTTAAATAAATTTCTAAATTTAAAATACCCATGGCATTCATGTTCTCCACTATTTTAGGCCATATATTTTCTGGTTGGTGTACGTTCTTATAGCATGCTAAGAGGTCTTTATCATGTTTTAATTCGAGTGTAAAAACTTTTCGCTTACATTCACTGTACTTTTGGGTATTTAACTGCTTAGCTTTCGGTTTTTGAAAACAAGGAATTAAGGGCTCGTCTAGCCCCTTAAAGTCTATGGATGTACCAACAAGATCTTTTGTATCCACCTCATTAACTACCCTTCTACTCGATACAACAGCATCTATATTCGCTTTTAAGTCTACTAGTACAAAGTAACCTCCTATTGTTTTAAAGGCTTCTATGGTATATTTTGTGTTTATCGCTGAATTTGAAACTAATACAGAAAAACGTTTTTCAGCTACAGCGTTATCAAAACTAAAACAATATCGACTTCGTTGATTCATTCTTTCCTAGTAAAATATAGTATAAATGACCAGCATTATTACTATTAGTAACATAGATAACCAAGACACCATTTTATCAGCACCATTTATCTTCAAATAAAATGATTTTGGAATATTACTTTTAGAATTATCAAAGTAAGATACCAAAAGGTAAATCAGCGTAGCGATAATAAAGAAAATATAAGTTTGCCGAAGCCAATGTATGCCAAGACCGTTGGGGCTTGAAATATAGTTTTCAACACCATTAATAGGCAGGTATTTCTCTACTAAAAATACGATGGCTGCTATAAAACTTCCTCCAATCAATGTAAAAAAAGAGGCATTCGCAGTTCCCTTTTTAGACACTACACCCCACAAAAATACGGCTACTATAGATGGAGCAAAGATGGAGAACATTTGATTAATCAATTCGAAAATTCCACCCAGATTTCCAATAAAAGGAGACCATGATATTGCTAAAATTAACACTAAAGCACCTGAAACTCTTCCTATGTATAACTTTTGCTTATCGGTGAAATTATACTTCAATTTTTCGAAGACGTCATAAACAATAAGTGTAGAGCAGCTATTCAAAGCAGCAGCAACACTACTCATTACGGCTGCCAGCAAGGCGGCAACCATTAAGCCTCGGAAACCTATTGGCATTAATTTCAAAATCATCGTGGGGAGTACACTTCTAGTATTATCTCCGATATCCGATTGAAAGAGAGCGAATGCTAAAATTCCTGGCAACACCATAATAAATACGGGTAAAATTTTTAAGAAACCCGCAAAAATGGCACCTAATTGAGCTTGCTTCTCTGATTTTGCCCCTAGTGCTCTTTGCACTATAGTTTGATCGGTACACCAATACCAAATACCAAGCACTAAATGACCAAAAAGGAGGTCGAAAAAGGTAAATCCTTTCACGTTTGCATCAAAAGAAACCGCTTTTAATCGATCTGGATTAACCGCTAATTCAAATGCTTCATAACTAGTAATACCCACTTCAGGCAAGTGAAAAATAGCCAATATGGTTAATGTTAGCGAACCAATGATTAAAATTATAGTTTGTAACGCCTCAGTTACTACTACAGATGTTAATCCACCAATGATGGCGTAAAGACCAGTAGCTACACCAATAATGATTATAGACCATATGATATCAAGACCAAAGATATTTTCAAAAACTACGGCACCAGCATAAAAACTTACTCCAATATGCATAAATAGTGCTGCAAGTATACTAAAGATAGCTAAAACCACTCTAGATCTACCGTCATATCGCTTTTCTAGAAATTCAGGTAATGTGGTAATTTTAGTTCGAATATAGAAGGGTACAAATAGAAATGCTAGTATTAATAACTCAAATGCCGAGAACCATTCAAAATTACCCCAAACAATACCGTCCTTAAAACCAGATTCTGCCAATCCTACCAAATGCACGGTAGAGATATTTGAAGCAAATAAAGAAGCACCAATGATAGACCAGGTTAATGATTTACCAGCCATAAAATACCCCTTTGCAGTATCCTTCTTTTTTCTACCAGACCATAAACCCACCACAATCATGGCAAGGATATAAATTATAATTATTGCTAAATCGATGGGTGATATTGTACTCATATTATGGTTTATAATGAAGTATAACAGTATTGTAGGCTCGTAATCCTTTAGGTGTCAGATGAGGCACAACTAAGCTCCATATATAAAAAGACATGCGATTATGCTCATCTTCCTTATAACCGGGCATTACTTCTTCTTGAGGCTTCCAGAATGTTATTAAGACCCTTATGGTATGTAACAATCTTAAATACATGCCGCTTAGAAGTTCTTCCTTTAGATAACCAAAAGATGTAAACCTATCGTAAACCATCTTTATTTGTTCTTTACGAAGCAAGAAGGTTTTATCCAAAAGCACCTTTATTTTAGGATAGTTTCTAGTAATCTCAAGAACATCTAAATTAAAAAAAGAATATTTCGCCTGAAAATTTTCTAAATGAAGCAACAACCTATGAAAATGAAGCATAGGATCAGTGTTTTCATCAATGTTAGCATATGCAGCCGAGATATTTTTTCGCATTTTTTGATAAATCGCCAAAAGCAGATCCTCTTTTGTGGGAAAATAATATTCTAAATTACCGTGACTTATGCCAAGCTCATTTGCCAAAAAACGGCTAGTAACATTAGCCATACCATGCTGGTTATAGGCCTCTACCGCTTTAAAAATAATTTTTTCTTTAGTTTTTACCTGCGTCATTATACTGCAATATATAAAAATTAGGGCATATGCCCTAATTTTTATAAACGATCATTTTAAATAGCGTATTAGCTCCGTGGAAAATAGGTTCAAAGCTTAATTTGATTGTATTTCTGTAAATGGTAAAAACTAGCTCAAAAAGCTGCGTTTTGGTTACTATATCCTATAAATGATGAACTTGCTATTTGTGTTTTGCAACACATTTCATTTTGGGGCATAAAAAAAGAGAAGCTATTTCTAGCTTCTCTTTTCGCGGTCTGGACGGGACTCGAACCCGCGACCCCCTGCGTGACAGGCAGGTATTCTAACCAACTGAACTACCAGACCATGGTGTTTAGCGACTGCAAATATACATGGCTTATTTAATTGCACAAACATTTTTCTAAAAAATATATGACATCTAGATAAATTTATGCCGTTCTACCAAGTATGCATTTAAAATCTTAGAAAAATCTGAGCGAACATCTACGTCTACATAATTAATCTTGTATTGCATACATTTTAACTTAAGTGCTTCAAAATAAGAACTTAAGCTTTCTTGATATGCCTCCTTAATAGTATCGGCATACAAATCTATATGCGCTCCAGACTCTACATCAACAAAACGTTTTGGGGTATTTTCAAAATCAAAATAAAATTCTTTTCTTTTATCTAATAAATGAAATAGCACCACTTCATGCTTATTATGCTTTAAATGACGCAGCGCATCAAACAACTTTTGATCATCCGTTGTCGTTTGAAACATATCGGTAAATAAAAAAATAAGACTACGTCGCTTTATCTTTTCGGCAATAAGATGCAAATAGGCATAGGTATCCGTTTGTTTGGCGGGTTTCTTAGCAATACTCAGCTCACTAAGTTTAGCTAATAACATTTGATGGTGCCGCTCACTACCTTTCTCTGGTGCATAAAAATCATAATTATCAGAGTAAACGCTTAAACCAACAGCGTCACGCTGCCTTTTTAAAATATTCATTAAAGCTGCAATTGCCAAAACACCAAAGCCTATTTTATTTAAATCAGCAACATGCATTTGTTTTACCGCTGGGTAGTACATAGATGCAGAACTATCCAATATCATGTGACATCTTAGATTGGTTTCTTCTTCATACTTTTTGGTGTAGAGTTTATCCGTTTTAGCAAATAGTTTCCAATCAATATGTTTGGTACTTTCACCAACGTTATAAATTTTATGTTCGGCAAATTCTGCTGAAAAACCGTGAAACGGACTTTTATGAATACCACTTATAAACCCTTCGACAACTTGGTTGGCAAGTAATTCTAAATTCTGAAAAAGAACAGCTTTATTTAATTCTGATTGAAGCTTCATACTACTAAGATAAAACAAAAAAGGTTCGGCAATTTGCCGAACCTTTTAAGAGTATATTTATTTTATAACTATAATAATGCGTCGATAGCATCAGTATATACTTTCTTTGGAGAAACACCTACTTGTCTGCTTACAATTTCTCCATCTTTAAATACTAATACTGTTGGTATATTACGCACACCATATTTCGCTGCAAATTCTTGATTTGCATCTACATCAACTTTTCCCACAATTGCTTTTCCTTCATATTCAGTACTCACTTCATCAATTACAGGACCTACCATTCTGCAAGGGCCACACCATGCTGCCCAAAAATCTACTACTACAGGTTTCTCACTTTTTAATACCACTTCGTCGAAAGTTGCATCTGTTATTTCTAATGCCATTTTTAATATATTTTAGTATTACACAAAGTTAGTCAAATATTCTACCATTTCCATACTTGTAAATTATTCGTTTTGACTATTAAGGTATCAATTGAATTTATTAAATACTATTTTTACAAACCTGTAATAAAAAACAGTTTATCAATTTAATTTAAAGTGCACCTTATGCGCTTCCAGTTGATCTAAGAGTTCACTTGAAATTTGAACTTTTTGTTTTCTAGAAGACAGAACTACTTTTATTTCTTGATCCATTTCATAGACAATAAAGTTAAGGGTTTGGTTACCTTGATGTGAAACTAAGGTGTCTTTTAGCTTATACACATCCTCTTCTTTTAACTCGTCGATATTAAGCTTAATGGTTAATTTTTTCGCATATTGATCCATTACTTCTTGTAGCAACATAAAACTATTAAACTGCATTCTAGGCGGTCCTTTTTTTTGTGTTTCTCGATTAACCCATCCGTCCTTTATAAAGATTTTAACATATACAAAAGAATTGATCATTAAAAAATGTCTAAACTTTAAATACTCTTCACCAAAAATTCGAAATTCATAAGATTCGGTATAATCTTCCATTGTAAATAAAGCCCAACCTTTTCCGTTTTTAGAAACTCGATGCTGAACGTCAGTAATTACCCCTGCTAAAGTAAGCTCATGATTTACATACTTCTCCATATCGTTGATATAGGAAATACTAGCATTACAAAAAGATTTAATTTCTGTTTTAAAATCATCTAAAGGGTGACCTGATATATAGATACCTACCACTTCTTTTTCTCTACGTAATTTTTCCATGGTACCCCATTCTTCACAGGGTGGCACTTCAGGCTCAGGAATTTCAGCCTCTGAACTTCCCCCAAACATATCTATCTGCGCAGAATTTTTATTCTCTTGGAATCGGTTTGCTGACTTTATTACTTTTTCTAAAAATGTTATGTTGTCTCCATCGGTATGAAAATACTGAGCACGATGGGTAGTGCCAAAAGAATCAAAACCACCTGCAACAGCCAATCCTTCGAAAGCTCTTTTATTTGCCGAACGCAAATCAATTCGCTTCGCTAAGTCAAATACAGATTTAAAAGGTCCATCCTTTTTACGATGCGCAACTATAGTTTCTACAGCAGAGCGTCCTACCCCTTTTATAGCTCCCATTCCAAAACGAACTGCTCCCCGCTTGTTTACCGCAAACTTATAGAAAGATTCATTAACATCTGGGCCTAAAACTTCTAAGCCCATACGTTTACATTCTTCCATAAAGAAAGTAACCTGTTTTATGTCGTTCATGTTATTACTTAACACTGCCGCCATATATTCTGCGGGATAATGCGCTTTTAAATAGGCTGTTTGGTAGGCGATATACGCATAACAAGTAGAGTGACTTTTATTAAAAGCATAACTAGCAAAAGCTTCCCAATCTTTCCATATTTTTTCTAGTTTTTCAACATCATGACCCTTTTCAGAAGCTTGTGCAATAAATTTTGGTTTCATTTTCGCCAAAACATCAGCTTGCTTTTTACCCATTGCCTTTCGCAATACATCGGCCTCACCTTTTGAAAAACCAGCTAATTTTTGTGACAAAAGCATTACTTGCTCTTGGTACACGGTAATTCCGTAGGTTTCTTTTAAGTACTCTTCCATATCAGGAAGGTCATAAGTGATTTCTTGATCGCCATGTTTACGAGCAATAAAACTAGGAATATAGTCCATCGGTCCAGGGCGATATAAAGCATTCATTGCAATTAAATCACCAAAAACTGATGGCTTTAGAGATCGCATATGTTTTTGCATTCCCGGAGATTCATATTGAAAAACCCCTACTGTTTCTCCTCGTTGAAAAAGCTCATAGGTCTTTTCATCATCCAATGGAAAATCATCAGGCACCAAATCAATATCATGCTTGGCTTTTACAATTTTAACCGTGTCTTTGATTAAAGTCAGCGTTTTTAATCCTAAGAAATCCATTTTTAATAATCCTGCACTTTCAACGACAGAATTATCAAATTGGGTTACATATAAATCAGAATCTTTTGCCGTTGCAACAGGCACAAAATTGGTAATATCGTCTGGTGTGATAATAACACCACAAGCATGAATTCCGGTATTTCTAACAGATCCCTCTAGGGTTCTTGCCATTTTTAAGGTTTGCCCTTCTAAATCGTCACCATCATGTATGTTTAGCAACTGATTTATTTTTTCTAAATCTTCTGCTCTAAACTTCTCTTTTAATTCTGCTTCGGTTTTGTTAAAAATTTTACCCAACTTTGACATTGTGGGTATCAACTTAGCTATTCGGTCTGCATCTCCAAGTGGTAAA
The DNA here is from genome assembly GCA_947486785.1 of uncultured Flavobacteriaceae bacterium. GTDB lineage: Bacteria > Bacteroidota > Bacteroidia > Flavobacteriales > Flavobacteriaceae > Maribacter_C. The sequence goes on from CANKUU010000010.1 coordinate 91,190, forward strand.
TCAAGTACACGTGCGGTATCACGAATAGATGATTTTGCAGCCATAGTACCGTAAGTAATAATCTGAGCTACTTGACTTGATCCGTATTTATTTATTACATAGTCCATAACACGACTACGACCTTCATCATCAAAATCAATATCAATATCGGGCATTGACACGCGTTCAGGATTCAAAAAACGCTCAAAAAGTAAATCATACTTTAGAGGATCTATATTCGTAATAGTTAAACAATAAGCCACTACAGAACCTGCTGCAGAACCCCTACCCGGACCTACCGAAACATCCATATTTCGAGCTTCACGAATAAAGTCTTCGGTAATTAAAAAATAACCTGGATACCCCGAATTTTTTATCGTGTCTAACTCAAAATCAATACGTTCTCTGATTTCATCGGTAATTTCCCCGTATCGTTTTTTTGCACCCAAATAAGTGATGTGTCGCAGATAAGCATTTTCACCTCGATTTCCTCCATCGACATCAGCTGGGTCTTTAAACTCTTCGGGGAAATCAAATTTAGGTAACAGCACATCACGTGCCAGCTCATAAGGCTCTACTTTATCAAGTACTTCTTGTATATTTACTATAGATTCTGGTAGATCTTTAAACAGCTCCTTCATCTCATCTTGAGACTTAAAATAGTACTCTTGGTTGGGCAATCCGTAGCGATAGCCACGTCCTCTTCCAATGGGTGTTGCCTGCTTTTCACCGTCTTTTACACACAATAAAATATCATGAGCATCAGCGTCTTCTTTTGCACAATAGTAGGTATTATTAGATGCTATTAATTTAACCTGATGCTTTTTTGCCATAGGTATCAAAACCTTATTTACACGGTCTTCATCTTCTTGCCCATGCCGCATGATTTCGACATATAAATCGTCACCAAACTGTTCTTTCCACCAAATTAAAGCCTCCTCTGCTTGCTTTTCACCAACATTTAAAATTTTACTCGGCACTTCACCATAAAGGTTTCCGGTAAGCACAATAACATCCTCTTTATATTTTTCAATTACAGCTCTATCAATACGTGGCACATAATAAAATCCGTCAGTATAAGCTATAGACGACATTTTTGCTAAATTATGATACCCTTTTTTATTCTTTGCCAAAAGCACAATTTGATAACCATAATCTTTTACTTTCTTATTGGTATGATCATCACAAACAAAAAATTCACACCCAATAATCGGTTTTAGCTCTGTTTCTGTGGGCAGCTCTCCTTTTTCAATAGCCTTTTCATTTCGCTCTTTTACCCCTTTGTTATTTGCTTTTATTTCTTTTACAAAATGGAAAGCTCCCATCATATTTGCATGATCGGTAAGTGCTACGGCTGGCATTTTTTCAGCTGCAGCAGATTGCACTAAATCTCTGATCGATATGGTAGACTGTAAAACTGAGAACTGAGAGTGGTTATGCAAGTGAGCAAATGAACTCTCTGAAAGGGTTTGAATGTTTGCAGTTAATTCTTCTTCGGATGCACTACTAGCTTCTTTTCTTAAAAGAGCATCAGCAATTTTTTTAGATGCCTTTTTAAGATTGATATGCTTTAAGCCTATTAATTCAATGGGCTTCGGATTTGCTTCTGAAAAACTATCAAAGTACCCTGCCTCAACATCTAACAATTCAAGAGAATAGTGCTTTCTTCTAACAAGCTCTAAGAAACACCTTGTAGTAGCTTCAACATCGGCGGTTGCATTATGTGCTTCTGCAAATGGCTCTCCAAATAAATATTGATGTAACTCCGTTAGGGTAGGAAGCTTAAACCTACCCCCTCTACCCCCGGGTATTTGACAAAGTGCTGCAGTTTGCTCTGTACAAGTATCTAAAACAGGAAGCTCTTGTAACTGATTTTCAACGCCCAAACGATGAAACTCTGCTCCCATAATATTCAAGTCAAAACCTACATTTTGACCTACAATAAATTTGGTCTTAGACATTGCTTCCTTAAACTTAGCCAAAACCTCAGCTAAAGGAACGCCTCTTTGCTCTGCTAATTCTGTAGAAATGCCATGAATTTGTTCTGCATCAAACGGAATATTAAACCCTTCTGGCTTCACCAAATAATCTTGATGCTCTAAAACATTACCCATTTCGTCATGCAACTGCCACGCTATTTGAATGCATCGAGGCCAATTATCGGTATGGGTATAAGGTAGGTTCCAGTTTTTAGGAAGACCCGTAGTTTCGGTGTCAAAAATTAGATACATAATGGGTTATTTAGCAGACTAAAAAAGTATCGCTAAAATTACTGAAAAGCTAGCCTGATAAAAAAGGGAGTTGTTAAGAGTTATTAACCTTAATAAGGTGCATTTTATAATACTAATACTATGACGCTATTGCTGGTGGGCCATAATTCTAACACCTCCTTAGGCTAAACCGGTTTACTCTAATGACTTTTTTTTGTAAGCTTAGACTGCACCAGCAAAATTTAACGAAAAATACAATTTGATTTTACTAAAATATTTCTAACCCAGAATTTTAATGCTTAAAACAGACCAATTAATTGGCAAAGGGCGCTACACTATTTTACTGTTCTAAACGTAAGGCTTACCTTGAAAAGGTTTTAGATTTAAATTTAATCAAAAAAAACATAGACATTAGATTGTCAATAATAACAAATGAAGTATATTTGCACCCCTTTTAAAGGACAAAAAAGAATTAATAACAAGGGTCGGGCACCCAACAAATTAATGTGATATGCCAGTAAAAATTAGATTACAAAGACACGGAAAAAAAGGAAAACCATTCTATTGGATAGTTGCAGCAGATGCACGAGCAAAAAGAGATGGTAAATTCTTAGAAAAATTAGGCATCTACAATCCTAATACCAATCCTGCCACTATCGAATTAAATTTAGATAATTCTGTAAAATGGTTACAGAATGGCGCACAACCAACAGATACAGCCAGAGCAATTTTATCTTATAAAGGCGTTTTATTAAAACATCATTTATTAGGTGGTCTTCGCAAAGGCGCTTTAACAGAAGAGCAAGTTAATGAAAAATTTAACGCTTGGATGGAAGAAAAATCTAAAGCGGTTGCTGATAAAGTAGGCGGATTAGATAAAGAAAAAGCTGAAGCCAGAGCAGCTGCATTAAAAGCTGAAAAAGAAGTAAACGACAAACGTGCATTGGCTGCCGCCGAAGCTGCATTACCAGAAACTACTGAGGCTGAAGGTACAGATGCTAGCACGGAAGAAGCTGCTTCATCTGCTGAAGCACCTGCTAAAGAAGATGGCGCACCAGCAGAAGCTAAAGACAAAGAATAAGTTAAAAGATAGACAATGCGTAAGGAAGACTGTTTCTACTTAGGCAAAATCGTCTCTCAATATAGCTTTAAGGGCGAAGTACTAGTAAAACTAGATACTGACGAACCTGAAATTTACGAAACTATGGAATCAGTTTTTGTTGCGCTTCGCAACAATCTGGTTCCATTTTTTATATCTAAATGTCGCCTTCACAAATCTCAGTTATTACGTATCGATTTTGAAGATGTTAACTCTGAAGATGACGCAAACAAAATCATGGGTTCTGAATTATATTTACCCCTTTCATTTTTACCCGAACTTACTGGAAACAAATTCTACTTTCATGAAGTAATCGGATTTCAAGTATTTGATGACATTCACGGCAATATTGGCACTATTCAAAGCATCAACGACACTACTTCGCAAGCACTCTTTGAAATTAAGAAAGGAGACAAACAAGTATTGATTCCTGTAAACGATAATATTATTACTAAAGTAGATCGTAAGAATAAAACCATTCATGTTACAACTCCCGAGGGTTTAGTTGAGCTTTATATAAATTAAAGCTTTCCTCTAACATTATCTTATCATAAATCAAAACCTGTTTTGCATACCATTGATTTTAGAGACTAAACACCGTACTTAATTACGTACTATAACGAACAAAAAAGGTAATCGCAATACTAGTTTGGGTCTTATAAAAAATCTAAGCTAATAGGTTGAGCTGTGCCATTTTTTGGTATCTCTGCTATTAAGAACTAATAGCTTCTCTAAATTCATGATCATCTTGATCAGATTTTCTGTGCCAAAACAATAAAATTTTAAAAAGAGCGTAGCATTATCCCACAAAAGAACTCCAATACACTTTGGTCTATCTATCATCTTATTTAAGTACACCTACAAATCCCAATAAGTGGCGTACAGCTGCAAATATGCGGTACTTTTTAAAGTATTAACCCTTTTATCTAAACCTACTTGTCTATTAATTCAGCAAGGCGACTAGTTAGTTCATTTTAACTTTAATCTTTTTTTTGTAATTTTCTGTTCACTAGAATTTCACCTCTCAATTCTAAACCACATTTCTGTATGTTCCACTTTTAACCAAAACCTTAAAATGAATAAACCCGTTACCGCATTTTGGGTTGTTTTAACCGTTTGCTTTTTAAGTTTCTCTTGTAAACAAAAAAATGATTCAGAAAATCTTATCACTCTTAACCAAAGTAAAAAATCTTTACCCAACGTCATAGACTTTACCTTTGATGTAAAACCTATTATTTCTGATCGATGTTTTAAATGCCACGGACCAGATAAAAATGCTATTGAAGGTGGCTTATCGTTAAACACTCCAGAAGATGCCTATAAAGCACTTGGCGAGGAGCAAGATCATTTTGCTATTGTACCAAAAGAGATTAAAAAAAGCACATTGATTGAGCGTATATATAGCGACGATCCTAACCTGCAAATGCCTCCACCAGAATCTAATTTACAGCTAACAGACTATGAGAAAGCTGTTTTACAAAAATGGATTGAACAAGGCGCAAAATACAAACCACATTGGGCGTTTAGCCCTCCTACCAAACCAGAAGTTCCAAAAACAGCCAAAGATTGGGTAAACAATGAAATTGATAATTTTATTCTTGCTAAACTGGAACAAAACGGACTTACACCAAACAAAAAAGCTACAAAAGAAAAACTCATAAGACGTATTTCATTCGATCTTACTGGCCTACCGCCAACAGTATCTCAAATCGAAAATTTCATTAAAGACAGCTCTGAAAAAGCATACGAAAAACTAATTGACACGCTACTTTCCACAACCGATTATGCAGAGAATATGGCCGCCGAATGGATGGATATATCAAGATATGCCGATACGCATGGCTACCAAGATGATTTTGAAAGAACCATGTGGCCTTGGAGAGATTGGGTAATTCATGCTTTTAGTAAAAACATGCCTTATGATAAATTTGTCACTTATCAGCTTGCTGGTGACTTGCTGCCCAATGCAAACTTAGAACAAATTCTTGCTACAGGCTTTAACAGAAATCATAAGATTACTGCTGAAGGTGGTGTTATACCTGAAGAATATAGAATAGAATATGTAGAGGATAGAACTACTACTTTAGGTATTGCATTTTTAGGGCTTACTTTAGAATGCGCAAGGTGCCACGATCACAAATATGACCCAATTAGTCAAAAAGCACATTTTCAATTTTTTAGTTTTTTTAATTCTATCCCTGAAAAAGGACTTCTTAACGGAATGAAAGATCTTGGCGAACCTTACATTAAAATAACAGAAAAAGAAGCTAAAGGTGTTTTATCTTTTATCAATATGAAAAACAACCCTACCAAAGAGGTGAGCGTTATGGTGATGAAAGAAATGAGTAAGCCCAGACCTTCATTTATTTTAAATCGTGGCGTATATGACCAACCCACTACCGAAGTATTTCCGAATACTCCTACATCTATTTTAGCATACCCCCAAGAGTACCCTAAAAATAGGCTTGGACTGGCAAAGTGGTTATTCCACAAAAAGAATCCATTAACTGCCAGAGTTGCTGTTAACAGACTTTGGCAGCGTATGTTTGGCAATGGCATTGTAAGTACTTCTTACGATTTTGGTAATCAAGGAGCACTACCAACTCATCCTGAATTATTAGATTTTTTAGCACTTAAATTCCGGGATGAAGGGTGGGATATTCGAAAAATGCTAAAGTATATTGCGCTATCTGAAACCTATCAACAAAGTACTTTGGTGAGCGCTGAATTGTTAGATAAAGATCCAGAAAATAAGCTCTTGGCACGAGCTCCACGTATTCGACTTTCCGCTCAAATAATTCGTGATCAAGCCTTGTCTGTTAGTGGGCTTTTACACAAAGAACTTGGCGGACCTAGTGTAAGGCCATATCAACCAGAAGGAATTTGGGAGGAAACAACCGGTGGTGGTGGTGGAAGTACTGCCTCATATATTCCTAGCAAAGGCAATGATCTTTACCGAAAAAGTATTTATACCTTTTGGAAACGTACTGTACCCCCGCCAAGCATGATGACATTTGACGCTTCTTCACGAGATATTTGCTCTGTAAAAAGACAAGAAACTAATACGCCATTACAAGCATTAGTTTTATTAAATGATCCTCAGATTATTGAAGCCTCAAGAGCTTTGGCACTAAAAGCAATTACATCTGATGAACAATCGATAGAAGGACGAATACAGTACGCTTTTCAACGTGCTACCAGTAGACTAGCTAATGATATAGAACTTGCAAGCTTAAGTAAGTATTATAAAGAAATGCTTGTTCAAGTACAAAACAACGAGGTACAACCAGAAACTTATTTGGCTATCGGCGATTATGCTATTCCGAAAGATATTGATCAGATAGCTCTAGCGGCATTATCTCTAACCTGTCATACCATTCTAAATTTAGACGAAACAATCTCAAGAGGATAAACTATGAGTGAAAAAAAAATTATACACGAACGATCTCTCATATTAAATAGGAGAGCATTTTTAGAGAAATCAGCCTTAGGTATTGGAGGAGCAGCACTATCCTCTCTTTTGGGAGTAAATTGTTTTCGAAAAACCGAAAGTGGGGTGCTTACCCCAGATTCGAGTTCAAGTGGCATTAAAGGAGCTTTAACCTCATTGCACCATCCAGCAAAAGTAAAACGGGTGATTTACCTATTTCAAAGTGGAGGGCCTTCGCAATTAGAGCTTTTTGACTATAAACCTACATTAAATAAACGAAGAGGTGAAGATTTACCCGAATCTATTAGAAACGGGCAACGCCTTACCGGCATGACTTCTGGTCAAGACAAATTTCCATTAGTAGGCTCTCCATTTAACTTCAAACAATATGGAAAAAGTGGCACTTGGATTAGTGACTTGCTACCCCATATTGGAAAAATGGCTGATGATATTTGTTTGGTAAAATCAATGTATACCGAAGCAATTAATCATGACCCAGCAGTCACCTTTTTTCAAACAGGATCACAACAACCCGGAAGACCTAGCATCGGCTCTTGGTTGAGCTACGGTTTGGGTAGTGAAAATGAAAATCTACCCTCTTTTACCGTAATGCTCTCAAGAGGTACCGGAAGACCAAAGAGTCAACCCTTGTACACAAGATTATGGGGTAACGGTTTTTTGCACTCCTTACATCAAGGCGTGCAGTTTAGGGCTGCAAAAGACCCCGTACTCTACTTAAATGATCCAGAAGGTACTACCAAAAGTACAAAACGAGCTATGTTAGATCAATTAGCAGCACTCAACGACCAACATTACCAAGAAAATGGAGATCCAGAAATACAAAGTAGAATTGCACAATATGAGATGGCTTATCGTATGCAAACTTCAGTACCTGAAGTAATGAATACCGATAAAGAACCTGATTATATTTACAAAATGTACGGTAGTGATGCTAAAATACCGGGCACTTTTGCAGCAAATTGCCTTTTAGCAAGAAGGTTAGCAGAACAAAACGTGCGCTTTATACAATTATATCATATGGGTTGGGATCAACATGGTGATTTGCCTGCGGCCATTGAACGTCAAGCAAAAGATGTGGATCAAGCTTCCGCTGCACTCATTGCAGATTTAAAACAGAGAGGAATGTTAGAAGACACTTTGGTGGTTTGGGGTGGAGAATTTGGCCGAACCAATTATTCCCAAGGTTTGTTAACCGATACCAATTACGGAAGAGATCATCACCCCCGATGCTTTTCTATGTGGATGGCGGGTGGCGGCATTAAACCCGGAATTGTTTACGGCGAAACCGATGAGTTTGGATATAATATTACCGAAAACCCCGTTCATGTGCATGATTTTCAAGCAACCATGCTTCATCAACTAGGCATAGATCATGAGAAACTAGTTTATAAATATCAAGGAAGAAGGTTTCGATTAACAGACGTTGAAGGCAAAATAATTAAAGATATTTTAACCTAGTTCGCTATGATTACACTTGGTATTCAAATTGGTCACTTTCATCCACTTTTGGTGCACTTACCTATCGGCATCATTGTATTAGCCTGTGCTATAGAAATTTATGCTAAAATAAAGAACAAACCTGCTGATGAGGATCTCCTACTTTTTATATTGGCTACCGCAAGTATTACAGCGCTTCTTTCTTTAGGTACAGGATGGCTATTAGGAGAAGAAGGTGGTTTTGATGAAGAACTTCTTTTTCGGCACCGTTGGATGGCCATTGCCTTTACAATAGCCTCCATTTTGTTATTTTTTGTAAAACGGTCAAAAAAGCCCCTCTCAAAAAAACTGTACCCTTTATTATTTGGTTTGGTTATAATTTTAATTTCAATTACTGGTCATTTAGGAGGTAATATGACGCACGGTGAAGACTACTTGTTTAGAGAAACAGGCGGCAAAGAAATTGTAATTAAAGATATAGCAGAGGCAAACGTACATACCGATATTGTGCAACCCATACTAGATTCAAAATGTGTAAGCTGTCACAATCAAAAAAAATTAAAAGGTGGGCTTCTCATGACCTCTGCAAAAGACCTTTTAAAAGGAGGTGATTCTGGTAGTATTTTTGATTCTATAAATAAAAAACCCCTACTAATTAGCCGATTACATTTGCCCTTGGCTGATGAAGAACATATGCCTCCAAAAGGTAAAATACAACTGACATCAGAAGAATTAAGCTTGCTAGAATGGTGGGTAGCTAATGGTCATTGTTTAGATTGTAAAACAAAAGACTTAAAAACAACCGAAAAATTAGATATAATTTTATCTAATCTTGAAGAAGACGATTCACCACATGCGCTTATAGCAGCAGAAGTAGATCCAATTTCTGCATCATGGATTGAGGAAATGAATACTGCAGGAATTACCGTTTATACCTTATCAGCAGATAATCCTTTGTTAATTGCCAGTCTTTTTGGAAAACAAAAAAAGTTAAAAAAACACTTAAAGACATTAACCAACTATGCTGAAAACATTGTGGAACTAAATTTAGCAAATTCTACCTTTAATGATACGTTAGTAGATTTTTTAAAGCCATTTAAAAATCTTACCAAATTACAACTACAACATACCGCAATTACAGATAACGGCATTAAAATTTTTAAAGAATTTAAATTTCTAGAATCACTTAATCTGTATGGTACAGAAGTAAGTGATGCTATTTTTGAAGTGATAAAAAACATACCAAGTTTAAAGTTTCTATACCTATATCAAACAAATGTTGGTTCAGAAAAACTAGATAAATTTCAAAAAAAATTTCCAAATATTAACATCCAACATGTGCCCAAAGATGTCTTTACTTCTAATAATTTAGCAGCTCCTAGCATTTTACCTGAAATATCATTTTTTAAAGATTCATTAACAATAGCATTAGAAACCACTTTTGAAGAAACACAAATATATTATACCCTTGATGGTTCTGAACCCGACAGTTTGGCGATAGCATATAAAAAACCTTTTAAAATTAAAGAAACAACTACCATTAAAACGATAGCAACTAAACAAGGATGGAAACCTAGTGAAGTAAACTCTAAAATATTTACGACCTCAAAAGAAATTGTAAATGCAAATTTAAATAAGTTACCCAATGAAAATTACAGTGCAAATAAAGGCAAGACCTTAATAGATTTAAAAAGAGGAACTACAGATTTTAAAGATGGCAATTGGTTAGGGTACGAAGCCAGTAATTTTACTGCAACACTTACCTTAAAAGAACTTGAAAACATTTCTTTGGTATCTGTTGGAGCCATTTCTACACCCGAAAATTGGATTTTTTATCCGGCAGGCATAAGCGTTTACGCTTCTAAAAATGGTACTAATTACAAACATATTAAGAGTATTAAAATACCCGAAGAAGATCCTAATAGCAACGTTTCTATGACATTTTTTGACGTCAAAATTCCGCCAACAAAAGCAAAATTCATTAGAGTTGAAATTAAGAGTCATTTAAAAAATCCTACTTGGCACCCAAATTCTGGTGAAAAAAGTTGGATATTCGTTGATGAAATTGTGCTCCAATAAAAATCGACCTTATGAATAAGCTTTATCTAAAAACTTGGCTTGCTTTTTTTATACTCTGTACTATATCATGTAAAAACAAAACAGAACAAAAAGTTACAAAAGAAGCCAAAGCACCAAATGTAGTTCTCATATTTACAGATGATCAAGGTTATCAAGATCTCGGAATATTTGGTGCAGATGATATTGCAACGCCAAATTTAGACCAAATGGCAGCCGACGGCCTAAAACTAACTAGTTATTACGCTGCACAAGCGGTATGCTCAGCTTCAAGAGCAGGTATTCTTACGGGTTGCTATCCTAATAGAATAGGAATTCATAACGCCTTAGGACCCGATAATACCCATGGCCTAAATACTTCAGAAACTACAATAGCCGAGATGCTGCAAGCAAAGGGTTACAAAACGGCTATTTTTGGCAAATGGCACTTAGGACATCATGATCAATTTTTACCTACCCGTCATGGTTTTGACGAGTGGTTTGGTATTCCATATTCAAATGACATGTGGCCCTATCACCCACAACAAGGTAGCATTTTTAATTTTCCTGATTTACCGCTCTACGAAAATGAAACGATAATTGATACCTTAACCGACCAAACACAGTTAACTACTCAAATTACAGAACGTAGCGTTGCTTTCATAAACAAGAATAAAGACAAACCCTTTTTTTTATACGTTCCGCATCCGCAGCCACATGTGCCTTTATTTGTGTCAAATAAATTTAAAGGAAAGTCTAAAAGAGGTTTATATGGCGATGTTATTATGGAGATTGATTGGTCTGTAGGTGAAATTTTAACAGCCTTAAAAGAAAATAATCTTGAAGAAAACACCATCGTTATTTTTACCTCTGATAATGGCCCATGGCTCGCTTATGGTAACCACTCTGGTAGTGCCTATCCACTTCGCGAAGGCAAAGGCACCGCCTGGGAAGGAGGCCAGCGAGAACCTTTTATTATCAAGTATCCGAAACAGTTAGCCGCTGGAAGCGTATTAAACCTTCCAGTGATGGCTATTGATTTACTTCCTACACTTGCCGAAGTAACAGAGGCCGAACTACCTTTAAAAACAATTGATGGCAAAAGTGTTTGGAAACTGATGACCGGTGAATCTAAAGAAAGCCCACAAGAGGCCTATTTCTTCTATTATAGAGTAAATGAGTTGTTTGGAGTTCGCTATGGCGACTGGAAACTATATTTTCCACATCGTTACAGAACCATGAACGGACAAGAACCTGGTAGAGATGGCCAACCTGGCGATTATAAAATGGTAGATTTAGAAGAAATAGAACTCTATAATGTGGTTACTGATATTAGCGAAACAAAAAATGTAGCCGCTGAAAATCCAGAAGTAGTTCAAAAAATAAAATTACTTGCCAATACCATGCGAACCCGACTCGGAGATTCTTTGCTAGAATTAAAAGGTTCTGAAACAAGGCCGGCGGGCACCATAAAATGAGTAAACCCTTTAAATTTAAACAGTTTTCAATAGAACAAGACCGTTGTGCAATGAAAATTGGCACCGATAGTGTTATTCTAGGCGCATGGGCAAACATCAAAAAACAACCCAAGCAGATCTTAGACATTGGTTCGGGCACCGGCATTTTAGCACTAATGCTAGCACAAAGAAGTTCTGCAGAAAATATAGAGGCCTTAGATATCGATGAAGAGGCATACGAACAATGTGTAGACAATTTTGAATCTTCGCCTTGGGCAGATCGTTTATTTTGTTACCATGCAGGATTAGATGAGTTTGTTGATGACCTTGAAGATCGTTACAATTTAATAGTTTCCAACCCCCCTTTTTATTCAGAAGTTGTTTCTAGCGGAAATATATCAAGAGATATTGCCAGACAAAACCAATCACTTCCCTTTAACGAACTCTTTGAAGGGGTCTCTAAACTACTTGATAAAGATGGTATTTTTGCAAGTGTGGCTCCATTTAAAGAAGAAAAAAAAATCATTAAAATCGCCCAAATTTTCAAGCTATTTCCGCTTCGAATTTTAAGGGTTAAAGGAAATGATTCTAGCCCAATTAAACGAAGTTTTATAGAATTTACCTTTACTAAAACTGACACTAAAATAGAAGAACTTATTATTGAAAAAGAACGTCATCAGTATACTAACGATTACAAAAAACTAACGAAAGACTTTTATTTAAAAATGTAATCTAAAAGCTGTTCTTTTTAATGGAAAAATCTAGCTTTTGAAATTTATACTGCTAAAAAAAGTGCAAAAATGACCTTTTTTAAATGAGCTAAACCAACCGATTGGTTTGCTAAAGTACCTATTACCCTCAAAACTTTTTAATTTCATTACCGTTTATCGATAAAAACATAACAACATCTATGCTGTACGTTTTCTCTGTCTAAATATGTAAGTGCCAAAACAAACTAATGAGTCTAATCCACTAATTCTTTTACATTAAGCTAATGATGGGTAAGATACCCAACTCAACACTATCAAATCAGGGGTATTATTAGCTCTATATTTAGTCGTTTAAAAAGAAACTCTATTTAAATAGGCATCATTTTTCATCTTAACGACTCCTGTAATTTGACTACTAAAACGCCATCAAAAACATAAAAAACGTACGACCAGAAAGCAGCGTACAAAACCGATTTTTAACAGAATTATAATAAATACAACAATAGCAGAATTGAATGTTATATTTTTATACTTATTTTTGATAAAAATTACAGCGATGAAACCCGATTTATTTGAAGCACCTGACTATTACAATCTTGATGATTTACTTTCTGAAGAACACCTTTTAGTACGCGATGCTGCTCGCCAATGGGTAAAGAGAGATGTTTCACCTATAATTGAGGAATACGCCCAAAAGGCAGAATTTCCAAAACAGATAATTAGTGGTTTGGCAGAAATTGGTGCCTTTGGCCCATATATACCGGAAGAATATGGCGGCGCTGGGCTAGATCAAATAAGCTATGGTCTTATAATGCAAGAAATTGAACGCGGCGATAGTGGTGTACGATCAACAGCCTCTGTTCAATCTTCATTAGTGATGTACCCTATATACACCTACGGAAATGAAGCTCAACGTAAAAAATATTTGCCCAAATTAGCCTCTGGTGAATGGATGGGTTCTTTTGGCTTAACAGAACCTAACCACGGGTCTAACCCAGGTGGCATGGATACCAAATTTAAAGACATGGGTGACCATTATCTTTTAAATGGCGCAAAACTTTGGATTTCAAATTCGCCTTTTTGTGATGTTGCTGTTGTTTGGGCTAAAAATGAGGAGGGACGTATTCATGGCCTTATTGTAGAAAGAGGCATGGAAGGCTTTTCTACACCTGAAACACATAACAAATGGTCGCTTAGAGCGTCGGCAACGGGAGAACTTATTTTTAGCGATGTAAAAGTACCTAAAGAGAATATACTTGAAGGCAAATCTGGACTAGGCGCGCCCTTAGGATGTTTAGACTCTGCTCGATATGGAATTTCATGGGGTGCGATCGGTGCTGCAATGGACTGTTATGATACCGCCCTTAGATACGCAAAGGAGAGAATACAGTTTGGTAAGCCTATAGCCGCTTTTCAATTACAGCAGAAAAAATTGGCTGAAATGATTACTGAAATTACCAAAGCACAATTATTAGCCTTTAGACTTGGACAATTAAAAAATGAAGGTCGTGCTACCACCGCACAGATTTCTATGGCTAAAAGAAACAACGTAGATATGGCTATTAAAATAGCTCGTGAATCACGTCAAATTCTGGGCGGAATGGGCATCACAGGTGAGTATAGTATCATGCGCCATATGATGAACTTAGAAAGTGTAATCACTTATGAAGGCACCCACGATATTCATTTACTTATTACGGGAATGGATATTACAGGGCATGCTGCTTTTAAATAAAGTAACAGCTTTTTTTTTGATAAAAACCTTGTAGCTACTGCTTTTAGCTACGGGTATTAATTACTTTGAAGCACTTGTTGCATTTTTTCAGCTAACAAGTAATAACCTTCTTGGTTTGGATGCAAGCCATCAGTAAAAAAGGAAGCGTTTATTTTTCCATCGGCTCTTAATAACGGAGTTCCTATTTCTTTATAATCAATAAACGCTTCGCTTGCTAAACGTTTAATTTTACGGTTTAAGTTCTTAATCAGATTTTCTTTTTCGGCTCTCGGCAGTATTCCTAAAAGTACAATTTTACTCTTAGGCTGCCTTACTTTTATAGCATCTACTAAATTCTTTAACCCCGATAAAATTTCTACTTCATTAGCAATGCCTAAATTATTAGTGCCAATTAAGAGCACTATTTTCTTCGCTTCAAAACCATCAAGTTCATCATGCTGAACTCTCCACAATACATTTTCAATTCTATCCCAGCCAAACCCAAAATTAGCAACGCTCATGGGTGCCAAAACCTGCTGCCAAGAAGCCTCACCTCTTGCTATTGTAGCCTTTGGTTCGCCTCCCCAAAAATGAAGAATAGAATCTCCAAAAAGACATATTTCTGGGGCGCTCGCTTGGTTTAAGGCTAATATCTGCTGGTGTCTCTCTTCCCATTTATAAACAGAAATATCTCTACTTTGTGTAACCGGAATGGTAGTTATCAAATCACCACTATTCTCTTGTAATAGCACTCTCAACCATCTTTCATAAGCATCAGCGTATTGCATCATTCCAACATCGTTTGGATGCTTATAATCCACATACGAATCAAACTGAAGCGCTAATTCTTCTTTCTTTAAAAGAAAAACATCCATAAAGCCTTCTGATCGTAATTTTTTAAATGCCTTATTTATCAAAAGATTAAGTTCACGATAAGCCTCATAACTTTTTGAATTGATAAATGTATTCGCGTAACCTGCATGAGCCGTAAGAAGTATAGGAATATTTGGCCTTTTTGTTTTTAAATCTTTAACTGCATTTAGTATACGTTGATACACCTTATCACCTTCAGCACCTAAATCTGGTAAACAATCTAAAATATATACTTTGGCATCAATCTCAGCCATTAGGTTAATAAGTTCTGGCTCTAAGCTGCCATTGGCAGAAAATCCTAAATTAATAACAGGTCGTTCTAATTTTCGCTCTAAAATATTTGTCCAAGCCATACCTGGTCGAGAGGCATATGCACCTTTTACTATAGAAGAACCATAAACAACAATAGGCTTCTCTTTTCTAGTGGGCAATGGCTTTAAAAAAGAGCGATCGCTTACACCAATCTCTAGTTTTTCTAGCTCGGCATATAATGGTAAAAACAACTGATATTCTCTGCCGTAGGTTAGGTAGGCATCAGTTTGGTCGTCTATAGTAAATGTATATGAACTTAGGCTATCAATGGTGTAAGACCCCCAGTATCGCAGCCATTCACCGTCATAAGATTTACTATATAAATCTAAACCGCTAACTCCAGTCGCAGGCATATCTGGCATCTTTATGAGCTCTTTTACTTTGTACTTAACCTGAATATGCTGGGCATTTGACCAGAAACGGATAGACAAGCCTGAGGAGTGCTTTGACAATTTCCAAACTGGTTTTCTTAGTTTTTCCTTAGCTCTTTTTGGAAGCCGATGATAGGTAGATTCAAGCTCATTTGACCAACCTTGCCCCGATATTACCGAAAAATTGCTGTTTTCAGGGTTCCACCAGTTTACATTTTCGGCAACTTGAGCCTGTAGGCTAACTAGTATAAAAACAAACATTAGCAAGCTTATATCTTTCTTCATAAAATTAGTTAAAGATGGTTTTGTACAGGTTCGCTACTTTTAAACTGTAAATTATACGATTTTATGCACTCTAACCTTTATTGATTTACTGCTGGGTGTTTTACTTTTATCTGCAAAGTGATGATGCGGAACCAGCACGTTTGTTTCTGGAAAATAAGCTGCCAAATTACCTTTTGGAATAGCGTAAGGAATTACTTTAAACTGAAAAGCGACTCGTTTTTCACCCTTGTACGTACTGCTTATATCAACAACATCAAATTTTTTTAGTCCTACAGAGGCCATATCCTCATTATTCATAAAAAGCACTCGCCTTTCATTATAAACACCTCTATATCTATCGTTAAGTCCATAAATAGTGGTGTTAAATTGATCATGAGAACGAATGGTCATTAGCATATACTCATCTTTCTCAAGCTTATGCTGAGGCACCTTATTTAGGGTAAGCTGTGCTTTATGGTTGGGCAATTTACTAAAATCTAATTCGCGTGCATTGTTGGGTAAATAATATCCTGACCCTTTAGATCGCTGCTCGGTTTTGCTAAATCCTTTAACCACTTGGTCAATCTTTTCTCGAATAAGCTCATAATTTTTACCAAGTGCTTTCCAATCCATGGCATGTTTACCTTCAAAGAAGGTATCTGCAATTTCTGCTATCATTTCTGGTTCGCTCTTAATCATTGTAGATGCTGGCTTAAGCACCCCTCGAGATTGTCGAACTTGCCCCATACTATTCTCTACGGTAATACGGCGAATTTTACCATCTTTCATATCTTTTTCTGACCTACCAAAAGTGGGCAAAATTAAAGCGGTTTTACCGGTAACTAGGTGTGTTCGATTAAGCTTAGTGCTAATTTGAACGGTAATATTACAGTTTTGAAGCGCCTCTGCGGTATATGTCGTATCTGATGCTGCCATTAAAAAATTACCCCCCAAACACATAAAAAATTTAGCCTTTCCTTCATGCATTGCTTTCATTGCACCCACCGTATCATAGCCTTCTTTATAAGGAGGTGAAAAACCTAAATACTGTTCTATATTTTTATTAAGCTCTTTGTTTACGAAATGCATAATACCCACACTTCTATCGCCTTGAACGTTGCTGTGGCCTCTTACTGGACAAGTACCTGAATGAGGTTTACCTATTGCCCCTTTCAATAATAATAGGTTTATATACTCTCTTATATTTTCAACTCCATTTTTATGCTGGGTTAAGCCCATGGCCCAACACACTACAATTTTAGACTTTCTTGCCAATAGATTAACCACAGCATCAACACGCTCTTTAGAAACTCCAGACTGTTCTAAAAGAGCCCTTTCATCATAGGTTTTTAAATCTGCAATTAAATTTTCATAACCATCAACGTAGTTCATTAAAAATTTATGATCAAAAATATCGCGACTAAGAACATCTAAGGTTGCTAATCGAATTAAAATTAATTTAATAAGCGGAATATCTTGATTTATTTTTACAGGAAGATGAATATCTGCAATATGATCTGCTTCGCCAATCCATCCTTTTAAATGCTGTGGATTTTTAAAATTAACTAGTCCTGATTCCTCTAAGGGGTTAATACTAATTACTTTGCCCCCATTAGCTTTACATTTAGCTAGAGCAGACAACATTCTAGGATGGTTTGTACCTGGGTTTTGACCTGCAACAATAATTACTTCAGCCCCATATAAATCTTCAAGCTTTACAGAGCCTTTACCAATACCAAGCGTTTCTCCTAAAGCTACCCCACTAGATTCATGACACATATTAGAACAGTCGGGCATATTATTTGTACCTAGCGCGCGCGCAAACATACCGTATAAAAAAGCAGCTTCGTTACTTGATCTTCCTGAGGTATAAAAAATAGCCTCGTTTGGTGAGTTTAACTCTTTAAGTTCTGATGCAATAAGATGGTATGCTTCTTGCCAGGTTATTGGCTCATAATGCACACTACCAGGTTTAATGACAAGAGGCTCTATAATTCGTCCAAGTTTATTTAATTCATAATCTGTAAATTTAGAGAGTTCTTCTACCGAATATTTTCTAAAAAAGTCTGAGCCAATATGAGATGTCGTTGCCTCGTCTGCCAATGCTTTTGCTCCATTTTCACAGTACTCTGCCAGCCTAGATGATTTTTTCGGATCAGGCCAGGCACAGCTCGGACAACTAAAGCCGTTTTTCTGGTTCATATCTAAAAGAGCGGTCATTGACCGTACAACCCCCATTTCTTTAAAGCTGTGCCTTAGCGCTTCTTTTACCCCTAATGCACCTGCCGCAATGCGAACTGGAGCTTTCAATTTTAAATCTGAAAAATCTTGATTTCCTCGAACGGAAACATTTCTGTGAAAATTAGAACTCATAACTTAATTAAATTACGCCTTTACCCGAATTGTGCATGTAAAAAACATCGAGAGTATTTAAATTGCTGTAAAAGAAGGCCTCGTAATAAAATACAACTACACAAACCGAGCTTAAAAATACCCTTTATAGTTGATATTTATGTCCGAAACAACAAAATCATAGCTGCTCACCACAACTTTAGCTTAGTTCACATCATTTCTTTTAGTAAACCCTGCCTACTATATATCTTTGAAGTGTAATTAAGAAGTATAATTTTCATTTTCATATAGTGTTCTCGTAAAAGAGCTCCGTTGTAAAAACGGAGCTCTTTTTAGTTTTACTCTATTTTAATAGTAATGAACGCTTTACCCTTTAACGAATACTATTCTTTTGCATAAACCCAACTGCTTTAGTGGCCGTCTTCATATCGGCATATCTTGGGTCAGGCACGTAATCTTCTTTTTTCATTTTAATTACTTCAATACTTAAAAACTCAAATTCACTGACCACCTTACCATAAAGTCGATACACTCCCCTACCTTTAAATTTATATTTTGCAGCTACTGGAGGAAAAAAAACAGCGTCAAAAACTTTTCCTTGCTGATCAACCAAAGTAGCAAAATACATGATGTCTCCTTTATGTGTACGTGTATTTTTTACGGTTACGATATAGCCATAAATATCGATATTCTTATTTAAATATCGCTCTAAATCTTTACTACCATTGTTGTTCTTTGGTTTTTCAACCAATAACTCAAAAGGAGAACACAAACAAAAGCCCAATAGCTCTAACTGTGTAAAAGCCATCTCTATAGTGGTGGCATGTAATTTTGGTATTTCAAAATTTTGCTGTCTAGGTTTAAACAGCTTAGGATGATCAATTTTCACATTTTTATTCAGAAATAAATGTGCTTTCCATAAAAGCTCGTGCTTATTAACTTTTGTAAAACGAAATGCATCAATACGAATAAGTATACTAACTTGTTCTATAGATATTAAGAGCCGGTCTAAAAAATCCTCTAAAGAAAGAAATACTCCATTTTCAATACGCTCACGTATAATACGATCTGCCACACGCACTTCTAATTCTTTCAAATAAACAAAACCTAAATACAACTGCTTACCATAAATATGGTTTACAGAAAAACTCTTATTTATACATGGCGGATGTATTTTAGCTCCTAACATTTGAGCCTCATGAATATAAAACTCTGCTCGATAAAAGCCACCACCATTATTAAGTACAGCTACCATATATTCTAACGGAAAATAAGCCTTTAAAAATAAGGTCTGATAACTTTCAACAGCATAAGAGGCAGAATGCCCTTTTGCAAAAGCATAGCCCGCAAAACTGGCAACTTGACCCCATATTTCAAAAATAAGGGCGTCTTTATACCCTTTTAATCTACAATTTGAAATAAATTTTTGCTCTACCCTTTCAAACTCTTCTCGCGATCTAAACTTACCACTCATACCTCTACGCAGAACATCAGCCTCACCAAGATTAAGACCTGCAAAATGATGCGCTACCTTAATTACATCTTCTTGATATACCATTACCCCGTAAGTCTCTGGCATAATATCAAGCATTACAGGATGCGATTTCTGCTGAGCCCTACCCGCATTGCGATGTCGTAAAATATATTCGCGCATCATTCCACTTTTCGCCACTCCGGGTCGAATAATAGAACTTGCAGCAACCAAACCTAAGTAATTATCAACTGCTAACTTTTTTAAAAGCATACGCATTGCAGGAGATTCTACATAAAAGCAACCCATACATTGTGCGCTTTTAATTAATTCATTCACTGCATCATCATTCTTTAATGCATTCACATCATGAATATCGAAGGTTCCTTTTTTTTCAGGTTGATTATATGCAATAATATTTAAGGTGTCCCAAATTTTTGAAAGCCCACGCTGACCTAATATATCAAATTTATAAAGTCCAACATCTTCAGCGATTACCATATCAAACTGTGTTGTAGGAAAACCTTTGGGCGGTAAGTGTGTTGCTGAAAACCAATGCAACGGTTTTTCACTAATTAAAATACCCCCGGCATGAATACTCAAATAATTAGGCATACCTTGTAGTAATTGGGTGTATTTAACAACTAAAGCAGAAACACCATCTAATCTTGAAGCTTCAAAATTTTTAGCGCAAAGTAGGTCTATCTCATCTTTTGGTAATCCAAAAACCTTAGCTAATTCACGAACCAGCCCTTTCCATTTAAAGGTAACATAGGTTCCTAAAAGTGCCACATGTTTAAAACGTTCAAAAATATATTTGGTAATCGCTGGCCGGTCTAGATGCGAGAAATCAATATCAAAATCTGGTGGATTAACACGATACAAGTTAATAAAGCGCTCAAAATACAAATCTAAATCTATAGGGTCTACATCTGTAATTCTTAATAAATAAGCAACAATACTATTGGCACCGCTACCTCTACCCACATAAAAAAAGCCGCGTCTAGTAGCTTCAGAAACAATATCCCAATTAATTAAAAAATACGACACAAAGCCCTTTTCTTTTATCAATTGCAGCTCTTTTTGTAACCGCTTCTCAACTACTTCTCCCCCTAAAGGGTATCGATCTGGCAAAGCTGCTCGACAAAGCCTCTCTAACTGTAGTTCATCTTCCTCTTTTGATGTATAATAGGTCTTAAGATTCTGAGGTTGCCTACCTTCTGAAAAATTGAAATGAATTACACAAGAATTCATGAGGCGCTCAGTATTTTCTAATATAAAAGAATACTGAGCAAAAGCAGTAGCAAGATTTTCAATCGAAAACATTTTATCTTCTTCACTAGCTTGGTCTGTTGTTGAAAGCTTACTCAATAAGATATTATTATCTATTGCCCGCAATAATCGATGGGCATTAAAATCGCGTTTATTACGAAAAGTTACTGGCTGCTGCACTACCAATTTGTCTTTTAATTTTAATAATCTTGAAAAAGGCAAACGGCGCAAATCGGCAATAGAAATACCTACAAACTCATAATCAGCAAACACATACTGCTCATTTTGCAGCACCTTATCAAAAGGATAAATTATAAATGCCTGCTTAAATTTTGGGGCAATTGCAGGAAATATATCTTTATGATGCAACTTTTCTGAAAGAAAATTATTTAACTCTAAATAACCTTCATTACTCTTTGCAATACCCACAAAACATTGATCAATACCATTTCTAAAATCAACACCAAGAATGGGTTTAATTTTAAACTCAAGTGCTTTACGAACAAAATTGAGTCCGGCAGAAGTTGTATTAATATCGGTTAGCGCTAATTGACTTACCTTATTTTCTTGAGCCAACTTTAATAATTCAATTTCAGAGAAAGTTCCGTATCGAAGACTGTAGTATGTATGACAATTTAAATACAATATATATTTTTAATTGATAGTTTTTAGCTAAGGTTAAAGGGTTAAATACGAAATTATTTTTATCGCTTTCGGTGAGCCAACACTACAGGCGGTTTTCCATTAAAAGGGTTATGCATTCTACCGATAGATTTTGAACCCATTGCAACAGCTCTTAGCACACTTCTATCACCGTAGCGATTTCTAATGGTATCCATTGCATGATAGAGATTTAACGTTTCTTCTGTGTCTTCAAAAAGATTAATTTGATAATTGCCAGATACCAAATGACTAAATCGAATACCCACCAATCGTACGAGTAAGCGCCTATTATATAAGGCATTAAACAAGCTTAATATTTTTGGTATTAAAATATGATCTGCACTTGTATAGGGTATTCGTAGTTGTTTAGAGTAGGTGTTAAAATCAGAATACCGAAGCTTTACCGAAATACAGGCGGTTAACTTTTCGCCTCGTCGTAATTGATAGGCTAAATTTTCTGTCATGGCAATTAATATGCCTTTTAGTTTTACCACGTCAATCGTATCACGTTCAAAGGTTCTCTCTGTAGAAATTGACTTTCGCTCACAAAAAGGAATTACAGGTGTATTGTCTATACCATTTGATCTTTTCCAAATAATTAGACCGTTTTTACCAAGAACACGTTGCATGACATCCATGGGCATTTCTTGAATAGTTTTAACTTGTCGCAACCCTAAATTGCGAAGTATTTGATAGGTTTTATCACCCACCATAGGTATCTTTTTTATCGAAAGAGGTGCTAAAAACAGTTTTTCTAAACCCTTATCTACTTTTATCTTATTGTTGGGTTTCGCCTCACCTGTGGCTACCTTAGAGACCACCTTATTGCATGAAAGACCAAATGAAATAGGCAAACCTGTTTCTTTGATGATACGGTCTCGCATTTCAGAAGCATATTTATAAGTGCCAAAAAAACGATCCATTCCGGTAAGATCGGCGTAAAATTCATCGATGCTCGATTTCTCGAAAAGAGGCACCTGTTCTTTAATAATCTCGGTAACCATATCGGAATGCTTGCTGTAAGTACCTGCATTACCACGAATAACAAAAGCTTCAGGACAAAGTTCTTTTGCCATTCGCATTGGCATACCCGAATGCACCCCAAAACCACGCGTTTCATAACTACAAGCCGCCACCACACCACGATCTCCCGTACCACCAACTAGTAATGGTTTGTTTTGTAATTCTCTATTGAGTAATCGCTCTACAGAAACGTAAAAAGTATCTAAATCGATATGAAGTATCGTTTTACTCATGAAAAATTTTTAAAAATAGAGACTGCTAATTTATGGAATAAATCCATTAATTAGGAAATATTCCAATAAATTATTTTAAAACTAAAATATTGTGTAATGTTCATTAATTTTAACCCAAGCCTCGCTTCGTCTTAGATATAGACGGGTCATTTTATTTTCGTGCACGCTAAGTAGATTTTGCAAAAAAAACAACAGCCTAAATAAAGCATACTACTATTAGGCAATTATTCATCAAACCAAAAAGAATGAAATTATTACTGTAAAAAAGAAAATCAAAAGTGCTATAAATACCCATATTTGATAGGAGTACTTTATTCAAAAATTAGCGCGTAATGTATACCACCAATCAAAATAAGTTGCTTATTTCACCTCTTAAAGAAAGATAATTACCATTCATTTAAATCGCTACTTTATAAAAAATGGCTAGAAAAAACATTCCAAAAAAAATGATTAAATACGCAATACTTTTTGTGTCTCTAAATTTAAATTAACAAACAGCTATTGCAATAGGCCTACTGTTTAACGATAACACAGCAAAATTAAGAAGCAAAGTACTCTTTATACATAATTTTGACAGTACTATCTATATTAAGATTAAAAACCTCTTGCTGTGTTAAGCAATTAAAAATATTCTTTAAAGCTATATATCTCTACTATTTAGGCTGTTGATTAAGAAGAAAAAAAGTATCTTGATCTAAAAGGTAGTTTAAAACTCTCGTACTTTAATACTTTTAAAAGAAACCTTATCACCATGGTCTTGCAATAAAATTAAGCCCTCTGATAATTGACCAAAATTTTTCCATTTTTCGTACTTACTCTTTTCTACTAAAGCCTTAAAAATTTGACTATTTCTATCAAATTCTACCACTTTTATATGATTTAGCCAATGTTCAACATGCCCATCTTTAACTACAATACGGGCATTGTTCCACTTTTCTACACCTTTAAAATTTTTACCTCTAGAACTATCACTATTCTCTGCCCTAATTAAATCATAAAGTGAACCCACAGTTCTGTTACCATTTTTTCCTTTTTTGGCATCGGGGTGGTTTTTATCATCTAAAATTTGAAATTCTAATCCTATAGCAGAACCTTCGCCTTTATTTAGATCAGAATCTACAAAATATTTTATTCCGCTATTTGCACCTTCAGTAATTTTAAAGTCTACACTCAACTCAAAATTACTAAATACATCTTCGGTAACAATATCACCACCGTTTGTCGATTCTGCACCTCCTGAAGATAATACACTTAAAACACCATCCGTTATGTTCCATCCTTTTTCTGGAAATGTTTTCAATTTTGCACCTCTCCATCCGTTCGTAGTTTTTCCATCCCAAAGCAAACGCCACCCCTTACGTTTTTCATTTCTGGTAAGTGTATTTTTTAAATAACTT
The DNA here is from genome assembly GCA_947486785.1 of uncultured Flavobacteriaceae bacterium. GTDB lineage: Bacteria > Bacteroidota > Bacteroidia > Flavobacteriales > Flavobacteriaceae > Maribacter_C. Next base: position 115,533 of record CANKUU010000010.1, read on the forward strand.
ATTTCAAGAACTCCCGTATCTACCCGCTTTCTTGATTGTTCTAAATCGGTAGTTTTTATTCTAATATTTCTCCAGCGTACCGTTTTTCCTTCTAAACTTCTATCATGAATGCTATGTACTTGAAAAGCTATAAAGCCGAAAGCTGTTGTATCATCTACTAAATTAGCACATTGCACACCATTCACCCAAGTACGAATACTGTTACCAATAGCTTCAATACGGTAATGATTCCATTGCCCAGGCACAAAAGCATACTGCCCTTTTGGGTTTCTTGATAATGGATACAACCATCCATTACGGGCCTCATCATAAATACCACCTGACCATTTTCTAGCACTTGTCTCAATTTCACATTGATAACCATGTACACGACCTTTCATATAATCTGAAGTACTTAAACTTCTAAACTGAACACCCGAATTTAAACCATTTTCAACATAAACCTCAAATTCTAAAATAAAGTCATCATAAGTTTTCTTTGTGGCCATAAAACTATTTGGGCTACCTATTTTTGATGTGCCAATGAGTTCATTATTCTTAATTTGAAATTTAGCATCGCCATTTAATTGAACAAAATTTTTCAAATCTTTACCATTAAACAATACCTGCCAATCTTCTTGAGCACAAAGAAAGACACTTGATAAAAGTACCGTACTGAACAATAGTAGTTGTTGTTTTTTCATATAAAATAGGTGCTAAATTTTTGATTTTTTTAAACTCACCTTTAATTACGTAAAAATGTACAAAAAAAATACGTTAACGTAATTAAATAGAAATTACATCTTTTAATGATCTATGTGAGGTGTTTAAAAACAGGACAAACTATTTTAATACAACCCGATGTAGATTAAGCAATCATCATTTAGAGCACTCACATACCAAAAACAAAATACGCGCTATTTTTGAAAAGAATAAAGAATAACCCCAACATCTTAGATATTGAAGCATATAAATTTTAAAATACTATACTGCAATTTTCTTGGATTTTTCTGCGAATATGGCTAGATGCAGTAATTTCATTTAAGTGCATTACATAAATACAACAGTAGATTGCTAAACCGTTTTGACACCAAATAACAGTTAAGATTCTATTGATAATTTTTAAACCAAAAAAACAGGGAATAATAAATTAAATGAACGCCTTATCTAATTACTAGTCTTATCCGTTGTTGTGTTAGCACGTTAATCGACTAGAGCAGATTTATAATTTACACCTATTACCAATTTAAAGCTTCTACAAATTTTCAAATGTATAATACCGCTTTATTATTGATAAAATACTATCGTATTTTAGAATTGTTTTAATGAACAATAGCTTAATTTTGTATAATTATTTTTACTATCTCTAGGTATTTAAATTAGCAAAAAATGCCTTATACATCATCATCTTAGAGGCATATAAAACAATTAATTTTAAGTGTTTTTTTAATTTATGTAAGAAAATACTTATATTAATCATGTGCTAACGGGCCTATGAAACTTCATTTATGAAAAAAAAATCTGCTTTTTACATGCGTATAATTCATCGTAATCTCGGCTTCTTTTTAGGAGGTATCATGGCGGTTTATGCAATAAGTGGTGTACTTATGATTTTTAGAAATACTGATTTTTTAAAGAAAGAAGTACTTACACAGCGAAATGTGCCTCCAAATTTATCAACTGAAGAACTCAGAAGTACGCTAAAATTAAAAGGCACTATAACTACAGAAGATAACCTCTACTTTTTTAAACAAGGTACTTACGATAAAGAGTCTGGAGTCGCTTTTGTCTCAAAACAAGAACTACCGACGATACTAAAAAAAATGGAAAATTTGCACAAGGCCACAACAGATAGCCCTTTATATTGGCTAAACATTTTCTTTGGCGTATCATTATTATTTTTTGTAATCTCCGCTTTTTGGATGTTTTTACCTTCAACATCAGCTTTTAAAAAAGGGCTTTACTTTAGCTTAGCGGGTATTATTTTAACCTTAATTTTACTACTTGTTTAGACTAAAAATACGTGTTAAAGTGCAACTCACTCGTCAATCAAAATCTCTAACAACTCAATAGCAGCTTCTCCTATTTTTGTACCTGGTCCAAAAACCGCAATTGCACCTGCATCAAATAAAAATTGATAATCTTGTTTAGGTATTACACCACCTACGATAACCATAATATCTTCACGTCCATAATTTTTTAATTCTTGAATTACCGCTGGTACTAAAGTCTTATGACCAGCAGCTAATGAAGAAACACCCAAAATGTGAACATCATTTTCAACAGCTTGTTTGGCTGTTTCTTTTGGCGTTTGAAACAATGGCCCAATATCAACGTCAAAACCCAAATCAGCATAGCCGGTCGCCACTACTTTTGCACCTCTATCATGACCATCTTGCCCCATTTTAGCAATCATAATACGCGGTCGTCGCCCTTCTTGTTTTGCGAATTTATCGGTTAATTCTTTTGCTTTTTGAAAACTTGAATCGTTTTTTATTTCTTTAGAATACACCCCTGAAAATGAATTAATAATAGCCTTATGCCTTCCAAAAACAAGCTCTAACGCCGAACTAATCTCGCCCAAAGTTGCCCTTAATCTGGCCGCATTTATAGCTAAAGCTAGTAAATTTTTATCTGCAGACAAATTTTTATCACCCGATTCCATTTTCAATTGAGCTGCTTTTGAAAGTGCATTTAATGCTTCATTAACAGCAGCTATATCTCGTTCTTTCTTTAGCTTAGCTAACCTTTCTAATTGCTGTCGTCGCACTTCTTGATTATCGACTTCAAGAATATGAAGTTCATCTTCTTCATTTAACTGAAACTTATTTACCCCAATAATAACATCTTGTCCGCTATCAATTCTTGCTTGTTTTCTTGCTGCCGCTTGCTCTATTCTCATTTTGGGTATTCCTGCTTCAATGGCTTTAGTCATTCCACCTAGCTCCTCTACTTCTTGCATTAAAGCCCAAGCTTTATTGGCTATTTGAGCTGTTAAATATTCTACGTAATAACTACCTGCCCAAGGGTCGACAGTTTTGGTAATTTGGGTTTCTTCTTGCAAGAATATTTGTGTTTCTCGAGCAATTCTTGCCGAAAAATCTGTGGGCAATGCAATAGCTTCATCTAATGCATTTGTATGTAAACTTTGAGTTCCTCCAAAAATGGCCGCTGTAGCCTCAATCGTAGTTCTAGCTACATTATTAAATGGATCTTGCTCTGTCAAACTCCATCCGCTCGTCTGACAATGAGTTCGTAGCGCCAATGATTTATCATTTTTAGGATTAAATTGCTTAACCAGTTTAGCCCAAAGCATTCTTGCGGCTCGCATTTTAGCAATCTCCATAAAATGGTTCATTCCAACACCCCAAAAGAAAGATAAACGCGGTGCAAAATTCTCAATTTCGAGCCCTGCTACTAGTCCGGTTTTAATATATTCTAAACCATCTGCAAGGGTATAGGCTAATTCTATATCTGCAGATGCTCCTGCTTCATGCATATGATATCCTGAAATACTAATACTATTAAATTTTGGCATAAATTTACTAGTATATTCAAAAATATCGGCCACCAGTTGCATTGAAGCTTTAGGCGGATAGATATAGGTATTACGTACCATAAACTCCTTTAAAATATCGTTCTGAATCGTACCTGACAACATAGAAATATCTACTCCTTGTTCTTCAGCAGCTACGATATAAAACGCCATTATAGGTAATACTGCCCCATTCATGGTCATAGAAACAGACATTTTATCTAAAGGAATTTCATCAAATAAAACCTTCATATCCTCTACCGAGTCGATAGCAACACCAGCTTTACCCACATCTCCGGTAACGCGCTGATGATCACTGTCATACCCTCTATGAGTAGGTAAATCAAAAGCAACTGAGAGCCCTTTTTGGCCACCTTTCAAATTTCTTTTATAAAAAGCGTTACTTTCCTCTGCTGTTGAAAACCCGGCATATTGTCGAATGGTCCAAGGCCTTCGTACGTACATAGTGGTGTAAGGGCCTCTTAAGTAAGGTGGAATTCCTGCGGCAAAATCAACATGCTTCACATTGTCAAGGTCTTCTTTTACAAAAGATGATTTAAGCGTTATTTTTTCTGCAGTTTCAAAAGAGCGCTCGTTTGGCAACTTAGTACTTGGAGTAAAATTGGTTTTCACTAATTTTACATCTTGCAATGCTTTCCTACTCATTTTCAAGTCTTTTTTGTTCTATTTCTTCTGCCAAACGCCTTTCTAAAATTGGTTTAATTAGTGTTTTTCGAGGTTTAATTTTTAAAAAAGGATATATTTCAATTTCGTCTTTCATTTTATCTGCCTTGTTTTGATACCGATTGGTTCCTATCAAAACATCATGCCCTTCATTAAAGCGCACTTGCTGTTTTTGACTACTTTCTTGTATTTTTTTCTGAATTTTATGAGCTTTTAATTCTTTTAAAAATCCACCCGATTTTTCTATTGATTTAAATAAAAGTAAAGCCTTTTCTGCCAATTGATTGGTAATACTTTCAATGTAATACGCACCATCGGCAGCGTTATCAACTTTATCAAAGTAGCTTTCGTACTTTAACAAGAGTAATTGATTTAAAGCAATGCGGTTTGCAAACTCATTATCTTTATGGTACAGGCTATCATAAGGAAAATTACAAACAGTATCTGCTCCACCCAAAACAGCGGACATACACTCTGTGGTTGTTCGCAACATATTGGTATTATAATCATAAAGCACTTTATTTCTTTTGGTAGGATAAGCAATAATGTGGCAGTTTGCTGTTATTGCATATTCTGCAGCAATACTACGCCATAAAAGGCGTAAGGCCCTAATTTTAGCAATTTCGAAAAAGTAATTTGACCCTATAGCTATCTTAAAAGTCATCGAAAAAGAAGCGCTTAAAGTATCTTTAAAAGTATTTAAATACTCATTGGCATGTGCTAAAGCATATGCCAATTGCTGTATCATATCTGCCCCTGAATTTTGATACAGGCCAAGATCTACACAAAGTAGGTTTTTGACGTTTAAAGCGGTAAGGTCTGTTAGAATTTTAAAATCTATCTCTCTATTGTAAAACCAGTTTCCTATTCTGGCCAACTGCCCAATAGGATCTATATTAAAATAAATTTGATGTGAAGAATTACCCGCAAAATTTTGTATTTCTTGTACATAAGCAGAGGATAAAAATGCAAACTCAAAATAAATAGGTACCTTAGATAATGCTATATCCTTTAAAAGAATTTTGACATTAAGAGTTTCTTTGGGCATTATAAAATACAAACTTTCTGCCCCACGTTTAAGTTCTTTTAATGCCTTTTCGTTAGCTAATGCCGCATTACCGGCATAAATGGCCTGTGCGGCACTCCACCCATTAGTTCTAGTTAAATTGCTTGCGGCCTCAACAGCATCATCGCTATGATAAAAAGGCTTTACTTTAATTCCTTCAGGAGATTCCCAAACTAAAGTTTTATTATAGTCTGCCCCTTTCAAATCAAATTGTATTTTCTGTTTCCATTCCTTTGAGGAAACAGGTGAAAATTCATCAAATAAAAAAGTCTTACTCATTTAAGATTACTATTATAACGGAATATTGCCATGTTTCTTTTTTGGAAGGCTAGCGACTTTATTTTCAAGTAAAGTAAACGCTTTTATCAATTTTCGTCGGGTGTTTTTAGGTAATATTACTTCATCAATAAAACCTCTCTCTGCGGCACTGTAAGGATTAGCAAATTTTTCGGCATACTCGGCCTCTTTCTCCTCTAATTTAGCTTGAGGGTCATCAGCAGAACGTATTTCATTTTTAAAAATTATCTCGCTTGCACCTTTAGCTCCCATTACTGCTATCTCAGCACCAGGCCATGCATAATTTAAATCTGCGCCAATATGCTTAGAGTTCATTACATCATAAGCACCACCATAAGCTTTTCTCGTAATTACAGTTACTTTAGGCACCGTAGCTTCACTTAAGGCATAGAGTAATTTAGCACCGTTAGTAATGATACCATTCCATTCTTGATCAGTACCAGGCAAAAACCCCGGTACGTCTACTAACACTAAAAGAGGAATATTAAAGCAGTCGCAGAATCGTGTAAATCGAGCCGCTTTTTTCGAGCTATCGACATCTAATACACCAGCTAAATTTATAGGCTGATTGGCAACAATTCCGATACTTTTACCTGCCAACCGTGCGAAACCTACGACAATGTTAGTAGCGTACTCTTTATGTATCTCAAAAAAGGAATCATGATCTATAATTTCGTTAATAACATGGCGCATATCATATGGCTGATTTGCATTCTCTGGCACAATATGCTCTAAATTATCACGAACTTCTTCACCTAATTCAAAAGAAATATCTAGCGGTGCATCTGTACAATTTTGTGGCATATAACTAAGTATCTGCTTAATCTGATTAATGCACTGTATATCATTCGCTGCGGTTAAATGGGTAACCCCTGATTTTGTTGCATGTGTTACAGCACCTCCTAATTCTTCTGAACTAACTTCTTCATTGGTTACAGTTTTTACCACATTAGGCCCTGTCACAAACATATAACTAGAATTTTCAACCATCAAAGTAAAATCGGTAATGGCCGGAGAATATACTGCTCCGCCAGCGCAAGGTCCCATTATGGCCGAAATTTGAGGAATTACGCCAGAAGCCATTACATTTCGATGAAAAATATCAGCATAACCACCTAACGAACGAACTCCTTCTTGTATTCTTGCCCCGCCGCTATCATTTAAACCAATTATAGGTACTCCAATTTTCATGGCCATATCTATAATTCTACATATTTTTTCGGCATGAGTTTCCGAAAGGGCGCCCCCAAAAACCGTAAAATCTTGAGCGAAAACACATACTTGCCTACCGTTTATGGTTCCGTATCCGGTTAACACACCATCCCCAAAAAAAAGTTGCTTTTCCATTCCAAAATCTTTGGTGCGATGGGTAACCAAAGCACCAAGCTCTTCGAAAGAACCTTCATCTAATAAAAAATGCACCCGCTCGCGGGCTGTAAGTTTTCCTTTAGCATGTTGCTTATCAATACGATCTTGACCTCCAGCCAAATGTGATGCTGCTAATTTATCTGCTAGTATTTGCTTTTTATCTTTCATTGGAACTATTCAAATAATTGTAATTACATTCTACTTTTTTTCCAATTAGAAGCCATTTTTGCAGGTTTTTTTACGGCCTTCTGATGTTCAAGATACAGTTTTAAGCCCATTAAAGCTGCAATGTTTTCTTCTTCATAAAATTGCTCTTTTAACTGTTTTGGGTTATAGTATTTTTTAACAAAATGTGTGTCAAAATTACCTGAAACAAAAGCTTCATGCTCAAAGAGAAACTGCCCAAAAGCTAAGGTTGTTGCAACACCTTCTATGTGATAATTCGCTATAGCTTCGCGCATTAAATAAATAGCTTCTGCCCTATCTTTTCCAAAAGTAATTAGTTTAGCAATCATAGGATCGTAATAAATGGGTATTTTCATACCCACTTCAAAACCGTCATCCACCCGTATTCCTTCGCCTGACGGAACTTTATATTTTTCTAAAGTTCCGATACTTGGCATAAAGTTCTCTTGCGGATCTTCGGCATAAACTCGCAGTTCTAATGAATGACCTTTAATTTCAAGATCGCTTTGTTTAATACTTAATACTTCTCTTTTTGCGATTTTAATTTGTTGTTCTACCAAGTCTACACCCGAAATAAATTCTGTAACTGGGTGTTCTACTTGTAAACGGGTATTCATCTCAAGAAAAAAGAAGTTTTTTTCTTCATCTAATAAGAACTCTACTGTACCCGCACCTTCATAATTACAAGCTTTTGCCACCTTAATAGCTGCGGCACCCATCGCCAATCTAAGCTCTGGAGTTACTACTATAGAAGGGGCTTCTTCTACTACTTTTTGATGTCTTCTTTGAATGCTACATTCTCGTTCAAAAAGGTGAATAATATTACCATGGGTATCTGCCAACACCTGTATTTCTATGTGCCTTGGCGAACTTACATACTTTTCAATAAATACTGAACCATCTCCAAAGGCGGCCTTTGCCTCACTTATAGCGCGATTCATTTGCTCTTCTAAATCTTCTATTTTTTCTACAATTCGCATTCCTTTTCCTCCGCCACCTGCAGAAGCCTTAATTAGAATAGGAAAACCAATTTCTGTTGCTATTTTCTTTGCTAATTTCAAATCTGTAATAGCATCATCAATGCCCGGAACCATAGGTATATCATAGGATCGTAAAGTTTCTTTTGCTGCCAACTTATTACCCATAACCTCAATAGCATGGGGTTTTGGCCCTATAAATACAAGTCCGTTTTCTGCCACCATTTTGGCAAAAACAGCATTTTCACTAAGAAAACCATAACCCGGATGAATCGCATCTGCTGCTGTTTGTTTAGCGGCATCAATTATTTTCTGCATTACCAAATAGGACTGAGCAGAAGGTGCTGGACCCAGTAATATTGCTTCATCAGCAAATTTTACATGGGGTGATGCTCTATCTACATCAGAATAAACTGCTACGGTTTTAATTCCCATCTTTTTAGCAGTCTTCATAATTCGAAGTGCGATCTCGCCTCTATTTGCTATTACTATCTTTTTCATTCTTATTGCCATCCATTAATAACCCACTTTTTGGCTAAATTATTCCATTTCAATAATCAATTGTCCCTTTTCTACAGCATCTTCTTTGTTCACAAGTACTGCTTTCACCTTTCCTTCGCCTTGAGAAAGAATAATGTTTTCCATTTTCATGGCAGATAAAACCAATAACGGGGTTCCTTCTTCAATCTCTTGCCCTTTTTCAACTAAAACATCTATAATTAAACCAGGCATAGGCGCTTTAATCGAATTTATTTTCTTAGAACTTACCGCCAATAAGCCCATTTTTTTCACTTGCCGATCATAGCTATCTTGAAGTTGTACCTCATAAGAATTTCCATTTATGAGTAATCTAAAATTTTTATTTGAAACGTCTTCATGAGCTATATCAACCTTGTAACTAGTAGCATTTGCCAATACATGAAAAGAATCATGCCCCATTTCAATACTATCTAAAGCTTCTAAATCAGTTTTAGAAAGTACTATTTCTTTTCCGTTTACAGTAATCGAGTAATCTGCCATTTCTTTTAACCTAAAATCAATAGGGAAATATAAGTAAAAGGTATTTAATTTACAGATATTATATCATACAATTAACCTCTCGCATAAAAGTATGTTCGGTAACCTGTATTTGCGAACCTTACAAGTGAACTGTTGAAAAGAAAAATGCTTCTTTAATTTAAAAAAATATTAAAGGAATTTAACTTTAATACATGTATTCAACAAACGAACAGTAAACGCTGCTTCGGCTCTTCCCATTTTTATAAATAGCGGCCCAAAAATTTAGGCATGAGTTGAAAAAGCTTACTCCTATTGGTATCCTTAGGGCGTAGCATTTTTTAAAAATGAGTAAAAGAATAAACTCAAATTTAGACCTATTGATTATATCACTCGTAGATCTTACTAGCCTTTAGATAAAATGCGAAACACATCACATGTAGAAAAATAAGCAGCTCCTTATTCTATAAACTTTCATTTAAATGAGAAGAATGTTGTTTCGGTATAGCGGAGTTCCTAAACATAAAAAAAGCCAAGATACTTATCCCAGCTTTTTTTTTGTACCGAAGGCGGGAATCGAACCCGCACGCCTTGTGAGCAATGGATTTTGAATCCATCGTGTCTACCAATTCCACCACTTCGGCAAAGAATTTAACACTTTTTAAAATCTAGGATTTTAATCCAGCATGGCAACAGCGGTTACCACTCATTTAAATTAGCGTGCAAAGCTAAAAAAATATTTTGATCTTCACATGAAAATAACAACAATTATGCTTTAGCAAGACAAATAAATTTATAAATTTACACCGCCTTAGAAAACAGGTCATCAAAGCAATTAAACTGTTATGCCATATAAAGTTCCAGAACCAAAATTTTTTGCCTGCACAAAGAGTTCTGCTCTTGCAGAAAAAATAGCAAAAGCTTACGGTACAGAATTGGGTAATGTTCTAATATCTCGTTACAGCGACGGGGAGTTTCAACCTTCATTTGAAGAGTCGGTTCGTGGGGCCCGTATTTTTATTATTGGCTCTACCCACCCTAGCTCTGAGAATTTAATGGAGATGTTATTGATGTTAGATGCTGCTAAAAGAGCATCCGCACGTCATATAACAGCGGTAATGCCCTATTTTGGATGGGCAAGGCAAGATCGAAAAGATAAACCAAGAGTGCCTATAGCTGCAAAGCTAATTGCAAAAATGTTAGAAACTGCAGGAGCTACTCGTATTATTACTATGGATCTACATGCAGATCAAATTCAGGGTTTCTTTGAAAAACCGGTAGACCACTTATTTGGTTCTACCATGTTTTTACCATATTTAAAATCTTTAAACCTCGATAATTTAACCATAGCATCACCTGATATGGGAGGATCTAAAAGAGCATATGCCTATTCTAAAGCGTTGGCTTGTGATGTTGTAATTTGCTACAAACAAAGAGCCAAAGCAAACGTTATATCTCATATGGAACTGATTGGCGACGTTAAAGGTAAAAATGTTGTACTTGTTGATGACATGGTAGATACTGCCGGAACCTTAACGAAAGCGGCAGATTTAATGATGGAAAGAGGGGCAATAAGCGTAAGAGCTATCACTACACATGGTTTACTTTCGGGCAATGCCTATGAACGGATAGAAAAATCGCAATTACAAGAACTTATTATATCAGACTCTATTCCCATAGACGCTAAAAGTGATAAAGTTCGCGTTTTAACCTGCGCCAATTTATTTGCTGATGTTATGCATAGAGTGCATCATAATACCTCGATATCATCAAAATTCTTGATGTAATCACAACGCAATCGGTATCTTTTTACCGATTGAACAAAAACGAATTAATATTTAATTTATACATAAATAATGAAGTCAATTACAATTAAAGGATCAGAAAGAGAAAGCGTAGGCAAAAAGGCAACGAAAGCTTTACGTAATGCTGGAATGGTTCCTTGCGTAGTATACGGAGGGGATAAACCACTACATTTTTCAGCACCTGAACTAGCGTTTAGAGATTTAGTGTACACCGCTGCCGCACATACCGTAGAGGTTGACTTAGGCGAAGGAAAATTAAGAGCAATTATGCAAGACATTCAGTTTCACCCAGTAACTGATAAAATAATGCATATTGATTTTTATCAAATTTTTGATGATAAAGAAATTACAATGAACATACCTGTTCGTCTTGTAGGTAATTCACCTGGGGTTCGTAACGGTGGACGTTTACTTTTTAGAAAAAGAAAACTAGCCATAAAAGCCTTACCAGACAAATTACCAGATTTCTTTGATATCGATATTTCTAAATTAAAAATTGGTCAAAACATTTCTGTAGCGAGTCTATTGAATAATGATTTTAACATCTTACACCCTGATAGTACCGTTGTTGTACAGGTGAAAACAGCACGTACTGCGGTTGCGGTTGATGATGATGAAGATGATGAAGAAGCAGAAGCACCAGAAGCAGAAGCAGCAACAGAAAATTAATTTTTTTTAATAGTATTTATAATAGCATCCGTCTGTAGGCGGATGCTGTTGTATTTTTACACCTATGCTTACGTATTTTAGATTATTATTTAAAAAAAACTCCTCAAAATTACAGGAAACTGATGCTATGAAGAAATTCTTGATTATCGGCTTAGGAAACATCGGAAGCGAATATGCAGAAACACGACATAATATTGGCTTTAAAGTATTAGACAGCCTAGCAGAACAAGAAAATTTCACCTTTGAAACTGCTCGATTAGGGGCCATTGCAAGCTTCAAAATAAAGGGTAGAAGCATATTATGCCTTAAGCCCTCTACCTATATGAATTTAAGTGGTAAAGCCTTAAAATATTGGGTAGACAAAGAAAAAATACCTTTAGAAAATGTTTTGGTTGTTACAGATGACCTTCATTTATCTTTTGGAACATTACGATTGAAAACAAAAGGAGGTGCAGGCGGCCACAACGGTTTAAAAGACATTGAGAAGGTTTTACAAACGAATAACTATAACAGACTTCGCTTTGGTGTGGGCTCAGAATTTAGCAAGGGTCGACAAGTAGAATATGTGCTTGGCGAATGGACTAACGAAGAAAAAGAAGCTCTAAACGAGCGTCTTGAAAAAACAAGCAAAATTATACACTCTTTTGTGCTTGCTGGCATAAAAAACACCATGAATGAGTTCAACGGAAGTTAACCCCTAGCTAAAATAACTCGCTTCTTGCACTTGTACTTGCATGAGCTTTTAAATTATAGATTAATTAACGTGAGTTCGATATAAGACTTAGCCTATTCTTTGAAAATCATCAATATTGATATTTGGTTTAGTTGGATAGAAGGAGTATGCTATCAGTCCTGACACTAGGTTTGTAATAAAGTTATCAAAGCTTCTAGGTCTTGTATGCTCGATTTGGCATTGGTTTTTCAGGATGTCGTTTACACTCTCGACGACTGCTCTTTTTCTCAGGAGAATTTTGTCATAAACGTGCATAATTGCGTTCTTCATATTATTCTTGATTTTTGTAATCAGATGTATGCCGTCCACGAATAGTTTTTCAAAGAGATCCTTTCCTATATACCCCCTATCTGCAAATATTTTACCAAACACCTTGTCATGAAACGTCTTGTCCTTCAATGGCTGTCTGTCGTCCACATTGCCTTGTGTTATAAGAAAATCGATAATCTCGCCACGCTCATTGATTACAATATGTAGTTTGAACCCAAAGAACCACCCCATGGTTCCTCTACCTTTGGCAGCTATTCCTTTGAAAACCTTGTTTTGTTTCTCTCGTTTATAATGACAGGCTTTTAAAACGGTTATAGGATACTGTTTGCGGAAAATCATCTGTCATGTGTTTGGTAACATGGTTGATATAAAAATGCTTCAAGCATCGATACCCTTTCAGGTGAAATAAAATCATAATGGTAATCACCTCGCTATCCGAGATTTTAGATTTTCGATTGCGTTTTTTCTTGCTGGTATTCTCGAGAATCATATTTTGGTTGATTATTTCGTCGATTTCTTTACAAAAATCATCAAGTACACAGAAAATTTCAGTAATTTTATCATTAGAAATCATAAGCAGAATTTTAGTTAAATATTTAAGCTTCAGATACTTAAATATACTAAATTTCTGCTTTTTTCATTGTATAAAAAACATATTTCTTACGTCGAACTCACGTTAATTAGTTCCGTAAAAGGTTATATAACGAAACTGCTAAAAAGAACGATAAATGGAACTACAAACAGATATCTTTTGTTTGGATTTCAATCGTACCGTAAAACGGCCATTTTACAGAACTAGTGGAATTATAATGCTTTCGGAAATCTAACCAGTAAATAATCCTCGGGGCGAGCCTCCGAGGTATTTAGAGGAAGATATTTTTTAAATGGATGAAAACCATCTGTTTTTAAACTTTTCATAAAAATTTGAGTCAAGATCCAGAAAATTAAACCCAAAAGAAACTAAAAAAGGAATAAAAACATATTTTAAGTATAATTGAGGCCACTCTTAAAGTGGCGCAATTCGACCGAAACAGGTGGCACCGCCACTCCGGTATAGCCATTTACTAAAAATGAAATCACAGTATTTAATCAATGAAAAAAGAGGAAGCACAATTGAATTGTTTTTAATTTTTTAATTTTAACATATTAAAATCTATCCACAAATTATGATTTATAGTAGCTCTAGTATCAGACGTCATGCAATATTTATGCTTTCACTACTAATATTATGCACATCATGTGTTGGACCCAAATTTACTTATAATCAGGAGGGATTTAGTAACATTAAATTTTCTCAGGGTAAATGGATTCTAAATAGACCAGTCGTTTATGGAATGGATGATGATTTATATGATCACTCCTTAAAAAAATGGAAAGGACTAATAGGTGATTCATTGTTTTTACTGAATGAGTTAAGGCAAAACAAGCTCATATCGGATAATATTGCTTTTGATCTAAATCAAGATGATTTAGAAAATATTCGTTTAGGCACAAACTGTGACTATATAATAAATACAAAAATTAGAATTTTAAACGAGGAACTGATAGCACTATCGATACCTAGGCCACCAGTATATACCGGCACTACTGAGCGATCAAATGAGACTGTAGTACAGGTGCGAATTTATAGTCTCAAAGAAAAAAAACTAATATCATCGCGAACAGCATTGGGAATCGTAAAAGAAGAAGTAAGAACCGGTAATAGTAGTGGAATTAGTTTGGCGATAACGTCTGAAGGTATTGGAGTAAATGGTATTCACCGAATAGTCGAATTCTACAAAAAAAACCGTCATGATTAAATCACATGACGGCATTATTAGAAAATAAAGTTTTGGAAAAGGTAATGTATAAAAATTTTCACAAATTTATCTCCCTTTACCAATAACCCTCTTGCCTTTTAATACATTCCTTCTAAGTGCGGCTCCATACATATCTATGTACACATTCTCATGCTTCGTAGTATTTAGTTGATCAATAAAATGTTTCCATACATTATCTCCATTTTCTGAATTGTAAGAGAGCAAAAATGTCGGTGGAAACTTGTAGTCGGTATAGCTTTTTCCTCTAGTTACTCTGCTGGCAACGACTATTTTAATGTCATCTTTACCATATCTAACGATTCTGACTTTCACTTTATTATCCGCTAGTTCCTTTTTAAAGACCGAACCAAGAGCTCCTTTTGCTTCTTTTAACACCGCCTTGATAGCATCATTAAGATGCCCTGCGGTAAAGCCTCCGAAACGAATATTCCATTTTGGAGCAATGAAATCATTTATTTCAATAACTAGAGGTATTAGAACTTCTTTCTCGTTATCAAGAGGCCAAGCTGGTTCAATTATTCTATCCTGAATTACCCTTCCCTGAAAATCGTATGTAACCCCCTTATACTTATATTTTACATGTTCATTTGCCCATGGGTTTTTAATATTGATGGGACTTTTATATGTAAACATAAGGGAATTTACTCCCATTTCCACAAAATCTGCTGTGCCAGATTGACTCCATCCTACGAATCTCTTTTTTTGATATTTGACTTTCATTCCAATTTTATTGAAAAGCCCATAGTTTTCGTTATAGAATTGAGTTTGAACTCTATGAGTAGAGTCATGATAATCATTACACTTGATTCTGTTACCAAAAATACTTTGCCAAATACTATCCTCTGAATATTGACAAGCACCAAAACTCATCGGTTTAATTATAGGTATACTTGCTTGCAATGATGTTGACCCACCGCTAGAGCTACCACCGGACCCACTGCTAGAGCCCCCGCCCCCGCAACTTTTGTATCTTACAATTCTGTCGTCAACGGCAGTAGCAGTAAGCCTAACAGGTGTGAGCATATCATTCGAGCCACCAGATTTTCGGATATTACAATTCCCTCTAGCAGCAATCAATGATTGCTTGCTGGATATTTTTGAAGATTCATTGGAAAGATAATTTTTCAAATGATCTTCGTCCGAAATTTTACATGCAAACTCACCTACTGTTGTATACACATATAATGAATCACCCACATAAATTTCACGATTTTCATTCAAGACTGCGGCAAAGTTTGCATCACTTATTAACTCATCATCTAAATCGATATCATCATTTTTTTAGCACTATACAGGTAGCCTTTTTTTGAAATCAACGCCTTTTTTTGCATTAAAAAATTATTGATAGCATCGTCATCATCATCATCAAAAAAGGGTCGAAGAGTATTGAACCCTTTCTCCGTAAACTCACCGACTGTGGACTTTATCTTTGATTGTTCAGATTGATCCACAAAAAATTTTAAAGATTCCTTGCTGTCAAATTTTAATTTATCATTTACAAGTGTAATTCCAATTTCAGGTTCAACTTGGACGGGGTCAGATTCTAAGATTTATTGTTCTTTCTCACAAGAGAATATTAACAAATTAAGTATCACCAAAATATTTATGCGCTTTATTGCTTTCATTTCTTTTGTTAGGTTTAAAGGTTATCAAAAAAAATTAAATATGTTGTTTCTTTCATAGGCAGTAATGTTTATATTAAAAATTTGATTTTAGAGGCGTCTTTTATACCACTTACTCAAAAGATTTAACGTGAAAACAATGCTCACATAATTTATCTTGGGTGGAATTTAATTAGCCCATTGGGCATTTCTTTGTTTCTTGATAAGTTTTAAGTGAGGCTAAAACCTATAACCCAAACCTATGAACAACCAATTAAAACGAGCTTTTAAATCCTCGGATACAACATTACTTGCCCTGTTAGATAGTTCCGAACTATATCTGGCTGATAGGATAAAATGGTCGTTAATGTCGTAGCTTATGCCGAAGCTTAAATCAATACCAAGGGAATTTACTTCTTCAGGTGTGATTTCAATTAAATATGAAAGTTGCGGCCCTACTTCAATTTTTACTTTATTCAGGACATCATATCCAAGTAACGCTGAAAGGAAACCGAAACCATTATTATTTATACTGCCCACCGTAAGGTGAGGTGCTAGTGTAACTTTGTTTAACAGCCCGAATTCTGAAAAACCTCCTATAAAAAAACCGCCATCGGATGAAGAAGCACTTGAATTGCCATCAGTTACTTTTGAATAACCGTTCAAATATCCCGCTTCAACACCAAATTTTGCTTTTTGAGAAAAACAACCGAAACCGAGGAATAAAACAAGAATTGTTAAAATATTTTTTTTCATTTGAATTGATTTTAAGGATAAAACTCTGATTCTTTGGTTTAAACGTAACAAAAAATTTCCTTTAAACCTGAGTTCGACTTAAGAAAGTTGTTTTTTTAACATAGAAAAAGTAGAATATTTAGTATATTAAAGTAATGACTT
>CANKUU010000011.1 GCA_947486785.1 uncultured Flavobacteriaceae bacterium
AAAAAGACGTAAAAAAAACTCAAAAGAGCAAAATCAGCAACCAAGTCAAAATCATGAGTCCTTTTGCAACGGTCTTAATTTATAAAGAAGTCCAGAAATAATTGCGTCTAATTCTAAAAATTAAGAGAAATAACCCATGTAAAAGAGGTGAATACACTATAAAAACAATAAAAAGACGTAAAAAAACTCAAAAGAGCAAAATCAGAAACCAAGTCAAAATCATGCACCCTTTTGCAATGGTCTTACTTTGTTCGAACTTTCTTGTCGGAAGGCCTTAAAACATTTTTGATAGTACGTCCTTTAGCATCTTATTATCTAAACTAACAGCTGCGCACATCTGTTTTAACCTATTGTTCTCATCTTCTAATTCCTTGAATCGCTTAAGTTGCTGTTGCTTAAACCCTTACTTCTTGAGCCAGTAGTACAAGGTACTTTTGTCAATACCAAGTTCCTTAGATAATTCACCATCGGTTCTTCTTTATTCGTATTCTTTTAGCACCTTGATGGTCTGGCTCTCGCTAAACTTGCTTCTTTTCATTGTAGCAGTTTAAATTTTAGGATAATAACTTTGGATTTTATATTGTCCTATTCTTTGGGAAACCTACAATATTTTAGAACAAGACACATTTTATTGATAAGAATTTTTGAGTATAAAACTCATTTTTGTTACTTTTAGACGTACCACATAAAAAACAAAATATGAGACATTTTACAATACTATTTTTTCTTATTATTCTAAATTTGCAGCTTAGTATTGCTCAAAACAGAACACTTCCTATTGACACCGCTATCACCACACAACATAGTGTTACCATTAAGGGTAAACCTATAACGTATACAGCAAAAACAGGTACACAACCTGTTTGGGATGAAATGGGAAAGCCGATTGCTTCTTTGTACTATACGTATTACACAAGAAATAATGTAAAAGATAGAGCCTCTCGCCCACTTCTAATTTCCTTTAATGGTGGTCCTGGTTCTGCCTCAGTTTGGATGCATTTGGCGTATACAGGTCCTAGAATATTAAAAATTGATGACGAAGGCTACCCGGTGCAACCATATGGAGTAAAACACAATCCACATTCAGTTTTAGATGTTACCGATATCGTGTATGTAAACCCAGCTAATACTGGATATAGCCGAACCATACCAGAATCAGGAAAAGAAGTTGATCGAGAAAAATTTTTTGGTATTAATGCAGATATCAAATATCTCGCAGAATGGCTTAATACTTTTGTAACAAGAAATAATCGTTGGCGCTCACCCAAATATATTATTGGAGAAAGTTATGGAGGTACTCGGGTTATGGGCCTTTCTTTAGAGCTTCAAAACAAACAATGGATGTATCTGAACGGGGTAATTATGGTTTCTCCAGCAGATTACAAATTGTATAACACTGGGGGTGCGGTAGAAAACGCAATTAGTTTACCTTATTTTGCGGCTGCAGCATGGCATCATAAAGCTTTAAGGCCAGAACTTCAAAATAAAGATCTTTTAGATATTTTACCAGAAGTGGAAGATTATGCAGTAAATTCAGTAATTCCAGCCCTAGCAAAAGGTGGATTTATTAATGCAACTGAAAAAGATGCGGTAGCTGAAAAAATGGCTTATTACTCTGGACTCTCAAAAAAGGAAATATTAGATCACAATCTAGCTGTTCCTGTACAATATTTTTGGAAAAACTTATTAAAAGACAGGGGATATACCACAGGTCGTTTAGATAGTCGCTACTTAGGTATAGACCGTCAACTATCAGGAATTAAACCAGATTATAGTGCAGAGCTTACCTCATGGCTACATAGTTTTACACCGGCTATTAATTACTATTTGCAAGAAGAGCTTAAGTTTAAAACAGATATTAAATATAATATGTTTGGCCCTGTTCATCCTTGGAACAATGATGATGATAACACCCGCGATAACCTAAGACAAGCTATGGCCCAAAATCCATACTTAAATGTCTTAGTTCAATCAGGGTACTACGATGGAGCAACTACTTATTTTCAAGCAAAATATACCATGAGGCAAGTTGATCCTAGCGGACGCATGAAGGATCGCTTTAATTTTAAAGGCTACCGCTCTGGCCACATGATGTATCTTAGAAAAGAAGATTTAGAAAACGCTAATAATGACATACGTGATTTTATAATGCGTACCATGTCTAACGGTAAAAGTGCTAAATATTAGTACTTCTGCATAGTTAGATAGAACCTAACGCTATATACCAGCAAAGGCGGTTAAAATCGTCTTTGCTATTTTTTTTTGCGTTTAAATTCCTTTTAAATTTACTTTTAGCTTAGTTTTTTTTTAAGAGCTAACTTTATTTTTGTACTTTGAACTAATGGCTGCAAAAGTTGTTGTTATTCCAGAAATTCCTATTTTTTTTAAGAACAAACATGAGCAAAAATTAAAAAATTGGTAATTAAAAACACCAAAAAAAGCCTACCAAATTCTTGTGTTTTTTCCGAATCATTTGTGCAAGGTTTTCCAAAAGGTTTTAGTTTTAGTTCAAAAGTAGGCAAGAAAGTAAGCTTTACGCGGCACAATAATCGAATAGGATCAACTTAGATAGTGATGATCGTGCGGTATAAAAGTCATCAAAAAAAATACAAGGTATATCTCGTTATAGGCCTCAGAGAAAGGCAGAGCTAAAGTGGTAGTTTATACTATGCTATGGTATATATTTCTCCTACAAATAAGTTTTAGGTGTGCATAAAAAAATAAAACCTACATAAACCAATCGTTTAAAATAGACAGAAGTTGCTGAAGTATCTAAAAGGCGTTTAAATCTGGATTGCCCGAATTGCAACTGTAAGATAAGAATAGACAGCTACAATGAAGTATATCGCATTAGAAGGAAAATGTTTTGTTTTAGGTTTTCATCAATATATGACAAAAACCTTGTGCCAAAATAAATATCAGCATCCGCTAAAAAATGAGCCAGAAAATTGCACGCGTAGGAGTAGTATCATCGTCTCCCCTTTGGGTAAAATTATTGTAGGTGTTGTAGGATGAAACCGGTGTTTTAATCGCAGAACTAAACTTTAATTATATTTATGAAAAAGAAGCTAGATTTTGATGTAATTATACATTAAGATAGAAATGATATTTTTGAGTTTAATGTGAAACAACAACCGGCAATTAAAAAGGTTAAGTAGCAAAAAAACTCTTAGCAATTATTAGCTTTTACTATAAAAACTCTAAACAGACAGGTCTTGGCAATTGAACCTCATGCATAAATTTTAAAAATCCTGTTTCGATATTTCTAGAGAATACGGTAATATTATTACTTTTTTGATTTGCAACTAAAACAAATTTTCCTGAAGGATCAATGCTGAAATTTCGTGGCCAATCTCCTTTAACGTCTGTACTTTGCAAATATTTAATTCCTCCTGTATTCTGGTTCACCTCAAAAACTACTATCGTATTTTCACCTCTATTAGAACCGTACAAAAACTTTCCGTCTGAAGAAAGGTGAACATCTGCACAAAAACTTTCTCCTTTAAAATTAGGTCTTAAAGTACTTTTTGAAGCTGTTTTTACAAATATACCAGACTCATCTTTGTGAAATACACTAATGGTTGAGCTGTGCTCGTTAATCACATATAAAAAATCACCCTTTCTACTAAATGTAAAATGTCTTGGTCCATCTCCTGAATTTAAGTCTATACTGCCTTTCTCGAAAGAGATATAGCTATTATTATCATTTTTATACATTCGTATTTGGTCTAGCCCTAAATCGGCAATAAACAGTAATGAATCGTTAAATACAGCAGAATGCACATGTGATGTTTTGGTAGTATCTAGTTTTTTATGGCTAATAAGTTGACCTGAATCCACAAGGCTTCCGTTTGCTGCAATAGAAAATACAGTAAAATTTCCTCCGGAATAATTTGAAACAGCCAGGGTTCTACCATCCGAAGAAATACCTATATGACAAGGGTGAGCCCCTCTCGAAGCTTTGGTATTTATTAAATCTAAGCCTTTTTCTTTAATTCTAAAGGCACTTACACCACCGCTTAAACTATCATAAGTATCAGACTCTTGAACGGCATATAAATAATTCTTGTCCGGTGATATTTTAACAAAGGACGGACTCGTTAATGCTGCCACCATTCTTCTAGAGCTTAATGCTCCTGTATTTAAATCAAATTGATAACTATAAATACCCTCGCTCGAGGTATCAGTATAGGTACCCACAAATAAAGTTGTTGATTTCATTGGTTCTTTATTTTTACAATTAAGACAAAGAAGACTAACTAGAAAACAAATAATACTGAAGCTATTTTTCATACCTTAAAAGTAACTCCAAATTTTTTAAAAAAATAGGTGCGAAAGAAAATTATAGCTAACAAAAATTTGCACATGTATTAAATAACGCCTCTTTTCATAAACCAATTTTAACTGGGTTTTGTTACAAATACAAAAAACGACTACCAATCGGATAGAAATATAATAGTATGACACAGTAAACACTCAACCCAAAAGATACAACAGACCTATGATGAGCAAAACAAAATATAGAAAAAATAGGATGGGCAATGAAAGGTTTAAATCGGTTAAGTAGCATAGTAACGCTAGGTATTGATAAATAATCAGAAAAACATCAGAAGCGCCTTTAAGAGCTTGTTAATAATTTACTATGTAAGATGTTGTAAGCAAATTTAAAGACCATTAAAAACAAAAATCAGTATTCATCAAACAATACATACAAAGCCATAGTAGCTTCTGCTAAAATTATTGGAGGAAGTTTTGGCATATGTGTTTTAGCGTTTGATTTATCTATTTTAACCAAATTTATAATCCGATCAGTTTTGGCTATTGCGCGAAGTGAAGGTGAAGACCTCAGCAACCTAGATTCTTAATTAGCATGCATTCAAGTTTTAGTCTTAGCAGTTAAACCTAAACAATCTGATCATTTAAATACCGGAATTAATGCCATCAAAAAGTAATTATACTGATATTACAAAATATATGATTTAACTTGTCTTTAATTGATGTAACATCACATAAAGTCAACAAATTATCGACTTAACTTCTAAAAAGTATGCCTATTTTATTGGTTCTCATGTATTCGAAAAGGTATATTTACAAAGATGAAGTCTTAAAAGTATTAAGCTTAGGTTTTCTTTAATTTTGGAATATGAAAAAGAATTGAATAAATTTAGAGTTAAACCAAATCGTAATATAATCTCCTTTGAAAAAATAATAGAATATGATTAAAACAAAAATTTTTATGCTAACAACGCTCTTAGCCTTAGGGTCAACTACTTCAATAAAAGCTCAAGATTGGCCTAATCTGACTAAATTTAAAGAAGCAAATTCGTCACTTGAGACTACCAAAGCTAACGAAGATAGAGTGGTCTTTATGGGTAACTCTATAACTGAAGGTTGGTTAACGTCTCGACCAGAATTTTTTGCAGATAAACCTTGGGTTAATCGTGGAATTAGTGGACAAACTACACCTCAAATGTTGATTCGTTTTCGTCAAGATGTGATTGATCTAAAACCAAAAGTTGTTGTAATTCTTGCCGGAACAAATGATATAGCGGGTAATACTGGTCCGTCTAGCTTACAAATGATAATGAATAACATAAAAGGAATGGCAGAAATGGCAAGTGCCAACAATATTAGGGTAATCCTTTCCTCCACCTTACCTGTTTACGACTACCCTTGGAAACCAGGCTTAAAACCAGCCGAAAAAATCATTAAACTAAATAAAATGATTAAGACCTACTGTGTAGATATGGGGCATATTTATTTAGATTATTTTTCTGCAATGGTAGACGACCGTAATGGTTTACAAAAACAATATGCTACCGATGAAGTACACCCTACCAAAGAAGGATATGCGGTAATGGAGCCACTTGTAGAAAACGCAATTGCAAAAGCATTGACAGAATAGAAGCAAACCGGCGTAAAACACCTCTGTTTGTTGAACAATTTTGCGTACCTGCGTTAACTTTACATAATGCGCTGCAGCGCTACTAGCGAAACCACTTTTTTTTTACAACTTGAAACTAAAAAAAACCTTTAATGATATGCCTAATAACAATTGACACGAACTTTTAAAAATTTCGTTCAGGATTAAAATCAGTAATATCCATTGAGGTTTTTTTATTATCGATGATTTCAGACACTAATTTTCCTGTCGCAGGGCCCAAACTCCAACCCATCATAGCATGACCAGTTGCAATGGTAAGATTGGTAATTTTAGATGATCTACCTATATAAGGCAGTCCATCTGGAGAAACTGGTCGCATTCCTGTTTTGGCATTATTCATTTCTTCCTCGGTTATAGCTAAATCTGGATAAAATCTTTTAGCCCCTGCGGCAATGGCTGCAACGCGCTCTTTTCTAATAAAAGTATTGATTCCTGAAAATTCCATGGTACCTGCAAAACGGGTAAATCCTTTCATTGGGCTTACCGCCATGCTTGCCTCCATTAATATCGCTGGCATAGAAATACCAGTTGGACGAGAAACATTAATACGATAACCTTTGCCGGGCTGCAAGGGAAGCTTAATATTTATCTTTTTTAATAATTCACCGCTCCAAGAGCCTGCGGCTAAAACAAATTCTTCCGCTTTATAAGTAGCTTTTGAGGTTCTCACCTCATAGATTTTTGATTTTTTGATAATAAGTTGTTCTACTGCTTCATTTGTTCTAACCTTTACCCCTGTTCTTTTTAAAAACTTTAATAACTTAGGCATGAGCTCGGTGGGTGTGGTTTGAGCATCACATTCGTAGTGAATAGCTCCTTTTGCTTCGATTTTAATATTTGGCTCTAAAGTGTATAACTGTGACTGACTTAATTCACGAACTTCAAGTCCCAATTTTACCGCTTTTTGAGCTACTTGTATTTCATGATCATAAGATCCTTTTGTTTGATAAAGCATAAGCAAACCTTTACGCTCTAATTGAAAATCACCAAGGTCTCCCGAGGCCTTAATTTCTTCATACAGATTTCTACTCAAAAGGTTTATATCCTTTATCAGCGGAATTGCTTTTTTTACCTTCGCTTTGCTAGAAGACTTTTTAAAATACCATGCCCATTTTATAAAATCCATATCGAAACGAGGTTTCATGTAAAAAGGACTTGCAGAATTAAACATCATTTTTAAACCTTTAGTAATCATTCCAGGCGATGCTAATGGTATGATATGGCTTGGAGTAATATACCCTGCATTTACAAAAGATGCTCCTGAGGTAAGATCTGATTTATCGATTATGGTAACCTGATGCCCCGATTTTTGTAAGTAATAAGCAGCACTTAAGCCTACAATTCCTCCTCCGATAATCACAACTTCTTTAGTCATATTAAATCACTTGAAAACCATTTGCATACGGGTCGTCATCGTCAATACTAATGGTGTTATGTCCGAAAATTTTTGCCCACCCTTGTATACTTGGTACAATTGCATTAAAATCACCTAATTGAGTCTCCTCTTCTATTCTACCAACAAATTTTGATCCTATAAAACTTTCATGAATAAATTCTTCTCCAATTTTCAATTTTCCTTGAGCATACCATTGCGCCATTCGGGCAGAAGTACCTGTACCACATGGTGAACGATCAATAGCCTTATCACCATAAAATACAGCGTTTCTTGCTGTAGCATCGGATGAAATTGTGTCGCCTGTCCATAGTATATGACTAACGTCTTTTATTGTTTCATCTTCTGGATGAACAAATTTAGAAGGATATTTTAAATTAATCTTTTCTCTTATTTCTTGACTATAAGCTATAAGCTTACTTGCTGTAAAATTTTGAATACCACTAAAATTCTTTTGAGGGTCTATAATCGCATAATAATTACCGCCATAAGAAACATCAAAAGTTAATTCTCCTAAGGCTTCACAATTAATGGTTAAATTAGTTGCGGCAACATATGATTTAACATTTTTTAATTTTACCCAATCCACTTTATTGCCTGTTTGCTGATAATTTATATGAACCAAACCAGCGGGGGTTTCCATACGAATTTTTCCTTTCTCTTTTGGCGTAATAAGCCCCTCTTCAATTCCAATGGTAATCGCACCAATGGTACCATGACCACACATAGGTAAACAACCACTAGTCTCAATAAAAAGAATTCCGAAATCATTTTTAGAATCTGCTGCAGGATAAAAAATACTTCCGCTCATCATATCATGTCCCCTGGGCTCAAACATTAAACCTTTACGAATCCAATCATATTCTGCTAAAAAATGCTGGCGCTTTTCACTCATAGTTACTCCAATTAATGGAGGACCACCTGTTTTTATCACACGAACAGGATTGCCACAAGTATGTGCATCGATACATGTAAATATGCTACTAGCCATTCTATGCTTTTAAAATCTATGAATTTATTATTTCTTCTTGATATATCACAATTCAATGATCTGGTATTTAACAAAATTTGGTCTTAACTTATGCTATTTAGTGGGTTCTGAATAAAAGCCTTCATACAATTTATATATGGCATACTTACACTGCTTTTTTGGTTAAAATAGTATTAACAGACCTTGATATATTTAAGGGGTTTTCATTCTTCAATTCATTGGGTAACAAATGATTTGGCCAGTCTTGAAAACTAAATGGGCGCACCCATCTTTTTATCGAATGTATACCTACTGCAGTAAAACGGCTATCCGTTGAAGCAGGATATGGACCCCCGTGTTGCATTGATGGACAAACTTCTACACCAGTAGGTACTCCATTAAAAATAATTCTACCGACTCTCATTTGCAAGGCAGCAACAACAGGAGCATAATTCAAAATCTCATTATCATCAGCTATAATTGTGCCCGTAAGTTGCCCTTCTAAATTAGAAATAATAGTATATAATTGTTCTTCATTCTCACATTCAACAACCATAGAAAATGGACCAAAAACCTCGTGGTGTAATTTAGTATTCTGTAAAAATGTTTCTCCTTTAACGGTTACAAGGGTTTGACGAGCATAATTAACTCCAATTTCTGATTCAAAATCTACGGCAACAACTAAACCTTTTTGATTAATGGCTGTTTGCTTATTTTTTTCATAAGCTTGGATAATATTAGGATGAAGCATACAGGTCGGTTCTATTTTTACAATTTCTTCGGATAGTTTCTGAATAAAATCAGAAAAATCAGCTCCTCGTATCCCTAATAATAGACCTGGGTTAGTACAAAATTGACCTGATCCAACTGTTATTGATTGGGCGTAGGTTTTAGCCAATTCAGTACTTCTATTTTTAATTGCTTTCGGAAGCATAATAACTGGGTTAATACTACCCATTTCTGCAAATACAGGAATAGGCTCTTCTCGTTTTGCTGCTAGGTCTAACAAAGCACGCCCACCTTTTATGCTACCTGTAAAACCAACTGCTTTTACCTGCGGATGTTGCACTAAAGCCTCACCCACCTTGTTACCACTACTATTTAAATTTGAAAAAACCCCATCAGGCATACCTGTTTTTATAGCGGCCTTAATTACCGCAGAGGAAACTAGCTCTCCTGTACCTGCATGCATTGGATGCGATTTAACAATAACAGGGCATCCCGCAGCTAAGGCCGCAGCAGTATCACCACCAGCAGTAGAAAAGGCTAAAGGAAAATTACTAGCGCCAAAGACTACCACAGGCCCAAGGGGTACCAACATTTTTCTTAAATCAGGTTTTGGCGTAGGTTTACGATCGGGTATAGCCGTATCAATAGTTGCATTAACCCAAGAACCTTCTGCTACTAAATTGGCAAATGCGCGCAGCTGACCAATAGTTCTGCCACGTTCACCCTCTGCTCTACCTTGAGGCAAGCCCGATTCTGAACAATAGGTTTCAATCAAAAGCGTATCTAAAGCTAGAATTTCATCTGCGATTGCATTTAAAAAAGCTGCTTTTTCGAGTCCAGTTTTTTTATTATAACTAATGTAAGCGGCTTTTGCTAAAGATACAGCGCTATTTATTTCCTCTGCATTTGCGACTACAAAGTCAGTCTCATTTTCTGTGTTTGTTAGCGGATTAATAGTTTTATAGGTTTTATTTCCTTTAGCTGATAGCGTACAACCGATATAATTCTTGCCTGTAATCATATTTTATCTTTTTAAATGTGTGTCAATTGAAACGGGTTGATGCACAACCTTTGTAGAAACCGGATATTTCAGTAATAATTCTTTTGGTCGCTGAGGACGTTTTGTAAAATTACCTCCACAATTTGGACATATTTTATGCAATAGCACTGTTGCACAGGTTTCGCAAAAAGTACATTCAAAGGTACAAATCATCGCATCTTTAGCATCAAATGGCAATTGTTTATTACAATGTTCGCAACTAGGGCGCATTTCTAACATTTTACAAGTCCTTTATATTCTGGTAAGGTTGGCCTCGTCTTTAAACCAGTATCAATAATTTGTTGTACTCTTAGTCGCTCATCACCATGTAAAGGCAACCTCGGCGCTCGTACATACTCCGTGCCTAAACCTGTGCCTACTTCTGCTAGTTTGATATTCTGAACCAATTGTGGACTAATATCCAATTCTAGTAAAGGCATAAACCAACGGTAAATTTTTAAAGCTTCTTCGAGCCTTCCTACCTTAATTAGATTACAAATGGCTACCGTTTCTTGTGGAAAAGCACAAACTAAACCCGCAACCCATCCATCTGCACCTGCTACCATACTTTCTAAGGCAAGTGTATCTACCCCACATAAAATACGTAAACGATTTCCAAACCTGTTTCGCATTCTCGTTACATTAGATATATCTCGGGTTGATTCTTTTACTGCCTCAATGTTACTATTTTTCGACAATAATTCCTCGAACATATCTAAGGTAACCTCTATTTTATAATCTACCGGATTATTATAAATCATAATTGGTAGATCGGTACTGTTTGCAATACTATTAAAATACTGCACTGTTTCCTTGTCGGTTGATTTGTATCGCATAGGCGGCAACATCATTAAACCATTCGCGCCATATTTTTTTGCCTTAGCCGCTGCATCAACGCCACCCTTTGTCGATTGTTCAGCTATATTAATAATTACTGGTACTTTTCCATTTACAATGCGAACGGTCTCCTCTACTAATATTCTTTTTTCATCATCGGTAAGGGTACTCGCTTCACCCAGTGTTCCTCCCAGAATAATACCAGTTACACCCGCTTTTAACTGGGCGTTTATGTTCACTTTAAACATTTGTAAATCTAATTCGTCCTGTGCGGTAAACTTTGTTGTAACCGCTGGCATAACACCTGCCCAATTTACTTTCATTTGTCTTAACTTAAAATTATGAAAAACAAAAATACCAGTAAATACGAGTATCTTGTTACTTTAATTTTATCCAATTATTATACTATTTTATCCAAAAACACATTATATTTAATGCTAAAAGCATAATATTCGCATACTAATGAAAGTTCAACCTTTTCAAGTACCAAAACCTCTTCATAAAAATTTAATAGTTCAGGTTGATAAATCAAAAACGTTTTACAAAACCTTACATCGGCATAATGAATTGCAATTAAGTTTAATTGTAAAAGGTACGGGCAAATTAATAATTGGTGATAGTGTTCATCCATTTAATGATGGTGAATTCTATGCCATTGGAGCTAACATTCCTCATGTTTTTAAAACCGAAACAACCCAAAAGGAGGTACATATGATTTCACTTTTTTTTACCGAGCACACCTTCGGGGCTAATTTTTTTCAATTGTCAGATCTTCAAGAAATAGCTCCATTTTTTAAAACAACCAAAGATGGATTTCAACTTCTGTCTCATACCAAACAGGTTGGTTCTATAATGAATGAAATTACGGTAGTTTCAAAATTATCTCGAATTATTTTATTTTTAAAACTACTAAGTATACTTTGTAACGCGGAGAAGAGGCATTTAACCAATTTTAAATACCCAAAAGAATCAGGGCACTTGGTTGGAGAAAGAATGCAGGTAATATTTGATTACGTACTTCATAATTTTCACCAACAAATTAAACTTCAAAATGTATCAAGTCTCATTTACATGACACCTAATGCATTTTGCAAATTTTTTAAGCAGCATACAAATAAATCTTTTTTTCAATTCTTAATAGAGCTACGAATTGAGCATGCCTGTCAATTACTTTTAAAAAACAATACGCTATCAATTGCCGAAATTGCAGAACTTTCGGGTTTTAAATCTATATCTAATTTTAATAGAAAATTTAAAGCGCATAAAGGGATAATACCTTCAAGCTATCACCAAAAAATAATGCATATAATTGCGGCTAATGGGTGATTAATACTTTTAAGACTAGTTTTAACTACCAACTTCTTATTTACCTAAAATCTATGAAAATTATAGGTTATTACATGCTTCAAACATTTGAAGCTAAAAGTAACTATAATACTTAAATTTTAACTTTAAATAATATCTTTAATTAATTTATTTAAAGTATTTTAAACATAAATAAACACTCTATTAAATTACATAAGGCTCAACTAAACTCCTAAACTAAAAATAGGAGATTGAGTCTAAAACAGAAGTACATTCTATGAAATAGAATACTTTAAACAAAGTATTAATTAAGTTAAATTGGCACATAAAATAAGTTAAAATCGGATAAATTGAGTTTTAAAAACAAGCAATAGAAAATACCATAATAGCGATTAGTTATTGCTCATTTTTAAACCGATTACAGCAATTTATTTAGAAATTAAATATGCCTTTTCAAGGGACAGTTCTAACTCCTCAAACCATCAGTTTGAGACGAAAGTCTTGTGTAAACTTATTCATTTTTAAACGCTTGTCTGTTTGAATTAAGATTTAGTATTTTTGAGAAAATCAAAACAACATAAATGAAAAAAGTAACATTCGCAGCTCTAGTCCTATTAATGTCTTGCAATACCACACAAAAATCGATGGACTCTGTAAAACAAAAAGTAGTGACAAGCCCAAGTACTTACGCAGAAACGATCACCGAAGAAGAGTTAAAAACACATCTTTACACCTATGCTTCTGACGAATTTGAAGGACGTGAAACAGGAAAAATAGGCCAAAAAAAGGCTGTAGCTTACATAAAAGCCCATTATGAGAAACTTGGTATAGCAGCCGCAAAAAGTGATGGAGATTATTTTCAAAAAGTACCTTTAGTGATTAACAAAGGAATTATTGGGTCTTTAACTATTAATGATCAGCGCTTTACGATAGGAGAAGATTTCATATGTTTATCTGGCGTTCAGAATAATGTTGATCAAATTGTGTATTTGGGCTATGGTATTGAAGATGGTGAATACTCTGATTATAAAGGACTTGACGTTACAGAAAAAATAGTTTTAATAAAAGAAGGAGAACCGAAGAATGAGGACGGCACCTTTAAACTTTCTGGTAATTCTACGGCTTCAGATTGGAGTAATCGTTCAGAAGAAATTGGATTAAAACGAAGATTAGCTTTAGAAAAAGGAGTTAAGGGCATTCTTTTTTATAACAAAGATTCGTACACGATGATTCAAAGTTTTTATAATCGTATGAAGGACAGCAATAGCAGACAAATTAGTATTAAGACTGATGAAATTAAAAATTTTGAAATATTTTTAAATACTTCTCTA
Organism: uncultured Flavobacteriaceae bacterium; assembly: GCA_947486785.1. Lineage (GTDB taxonomy): Bacteria > Bacteroidota > Bacteroidia > Flavobacteriales > Flavobacteriaceae > Maribacter_C. The sequence continues at coordinate 13,549 of CANKUU010000011.1, forward strand.
GCGAAGGCCCTTTATAAAAATATCGATACCGATAATACACCCAAATTAATTGATGTTAAGCTTAGTGCTAACCTAGAAATGATGACCGATAATATTGATTCTGAAAATGTAGCCGCTATAATTAAAGGTGCAGAAAAACCCGATGAATATCTTGTTATTTCATCTCATCTCGACCATATAGGCATTAATGAAGACGGACAAATAAATAACGGAGCTGACGATGACGGATCTGGTACTGTTGCTCTTTTAGAAATTGCTGAAGCATTTAAAAAAGCAACCCAGGAAGGAAATAGACCTAAACGATCGATACTATTTTTACATGTGACAGGAGAAGAAAAAGGCTTACTTGGATCGCAATATTATACCGATTATGAACCCATAGTACCTTTAGAAAACACGGTAGCAAACTTAAATATAGATATGATTGGTAGAATTGATCCAGATCGAAAGGGTGAAAGAAATTATATCTACCTAATAGGGTCTGACAAGCTTAGTACAGAATTGCATAATCTTTCTGAAGAAGTGAATAAGAAATATACAAATATTGAATTTGATTATACGTTTAACGATGAAAATGATCCAAACAGATTTTACTATCGCAGTGATCACTATAATTTTGCAAAAAATAATATACCAATTATATTCTATTTTAACGGAACTCATGCCGACTATCACAAACCAAGTGATACTCCAGACAAAATTAACTATGATTTATTACGAAACAGATCGCAGCTAATTTTTTACACGGCATGGGAAGTTGCAAATAGAGATTTGCGTATTTCAGTTGATAAATAAAAAAAATTAACGATCTTTTTTAGCAGTACAAAAAAGCCCCGATAGTGATATCGGGGCTTACATTTTGGGTGGAAGACCGGGTTCGAACCGGCGACTTCTGGTACCACAAACCAGCGCTCTAACCAGCTGAGCTACAACCACCATTTATTAGCGTTGGCAAAGGTACTTTTTTTTAATTAATCTTTCAAAATAAAGTGATGATATTTTTATTAAACCACGATTAGTTAAATGTTGTATTTTCTGATAAAAAAGTAATATTTTAGCAACAACACAGAACGTATTATCGATGAACAACACATTATGTCTACAAAACACACAGTTTTGAGCATTTCACAACATTAATTAGAGTGAGTTTTACCTACTTGTTACTTTTACAAGACGTCTTATAACGCATAAATGCTTCAGAATATTAAAGCATATTTTAAAATTTGGAAAATAACGAGAAAGTGTGTGTTACTTTGTTCGTTGGTTTTCTGTGTTTTTTATTCTTCATACGGTCAAAAAGAAAAATTAGATCGTTTAAAAACAGTAATTACTAATATAAAATCAGAACCAAATTTTAAAGTTCAAAGCCCTGAATACATTAACAAATTAAATGAACTTGCAAAGGAGTTGAGGTTTTATAAATCAGATAGTCTTCTCTTATTATCAAAACAAGCCCTACTAAATAGCGAAAGTTCGGATTATGATATCGGAAAAATAAAAGCTTTGATGAATATTGGCATGTATTATTCTGATAAAGGAAATCAAAAAGAGGCAATTCCATATTTTAAAAAGGCAAAATCTATTGCTAAAAACGCAAAACTTATAGATGACATTCTAGACGCCTACAATTCTTTAGCAGGTGAATATGAATATACTGGTGAATACGCACTTGCCTTGAAAGAGTACCTTGAGTCTATGGAAATTGCAAAAAAACATGATAAAATTAAAACTTTATCAATTTTAAATGAAAATATTGCTTTGTTGTACGCTTCTCAAAAAGACTATGATCAAGCGATTGTATACTTTAATCAAGTTCAGAAGCTGAATAAAAAGATTAATGATAAGGTTCATATCGCGAAAAGCAATGCGAATATTGCTTCAATTTATGTTGATACTAAAAACTTAGATTATGCCATGTTCAATATAAACAGAAGTATTGCTGTTTTTGAAGAACATCAACTATGGTTTTGGCTTGCATATGCTTACGGGGTAAAAGGTAATGTTTATCTTAAAGAACGTAAATATGATTGGGCTTTGTTTTGGTACAAGCAAAGTATGTCAATTCACGATAAGAAAATTGAAGATCATAGAGCAAAAGTTGAAGTATTACTTGGTCTTTCAGAAGCAAATTTAGGTGTTGGAAATGTAGCTGAATCTGAAAAATGGGCTTTAGAGGGATATAAATTAGCGCTAGAACTCAATAATCTAGAAGGGCTAAAAACGCATGCAGATATGCTATATGAAGTAAATAAAGAAAAAGAAAAATATCTAGAGGCTTTAGCTTTTCATGAACTTCATCAAGAACTGTCTGATACAATTGCTAAAAACGAAACTAAAAAAAGTTTGGTTATGCTAAAGACCCAGTTGAAACATGAAGCTCAAAAAAAAGCTTTAGTACTTGAAAATAAAAAAGCGCTCAATAGACAAAAAAACTATATATACATGTCTTTAGCAGTTTTATTTGTTTTACTTGGAATTACAATTTTGGTTAGAAAAAGTGAAAATATTCAAAAACAACTCAATAAAGAGTTAAGTGTTAAAAAGAATGGTTTAGAGAAACAAGAAATTGAATTACGGCAAATTAATCAGGCAAAAGATAAATTATTTTCTATTATAGGTCATGACCTAAGAGGTCCTATTGGAGCTTTGCAAGGTATTCTTACTTTATTTGAAAATGAAGAAATAGACAAAAATGAATTTTACAAGCTAATGCCCAAACTACGAAGTGATATAGACAATTTATCTTTTACCCTAAACAATTTATTATCTTGGGGCAGAACACAAATGAATGGCACGGTTACTACTCCGTCTAAAATTTCACTTCGATCATTGGTTACTGAAAATGTGAATTTACTTTCAGAAATTGCCTCTAAAAAATCTATTATACTGCTAAATAAAATTCCTGAAACTGCTTTTGCCTGGTCTGATGCAGATCAAACGAGTGTTATTATCCGAAATTTAATCAGTAACTCCTTAAAATTTACAGCGGAAAATGGCAAGGTTGTTATCGGTATTAGAGATAGTAATGATTTTTGGGAGGTTTCTGTCACTGATACGGGAATTGGCATGGAACAAGAAGCCATGGATAAAGTATTTGATTCAAACTCAAATCTTACTACTTATGGAACTAATAATGAAAAAGGAACCGGCCTAGGGCTTTCACTTTGTAAAGAAATGGTAGAAAACAATAACGGTTCAATTTGGGTTGAAAGCACCCTTAATAAGGGAACAACCTTTTATTTTACCGTTCCTAAATTTAAAGATAAGATCGACTAAATTTAGTTAAATTAAATCATCAAATCCGTTTACTGCCACATAGCGTTCAACATTGAAACCTTCGGCATAATCTACACCAATATAACGCCCTAGATCTCTTGCGCGATACGTTACACTATCAATAAAATTTCTATTACTAATTGGTGTTTCTGGTTCATTACTTTCAGGATCATAAAACTGTGAACTATACGCCAAAATAGCTTCTATCTTTTTTTCCATAAATCCAGTAACATCCACAACAAAATCTGGCTCTAAATTCTTCCATTGGATATAATGATATACTTTTTTGGGACGCCACGGTTTTTGATCTACGTTGTTAAGTACTGTTTTATATTTTAACAATCCACTTAAAAAGCAAGCCTCACTTACTAGTTTACTTCCTTTGGGGTGATCTATGTGCCTATCATCAATGGCATTACATATAATTACTTCTGGGCGATATTTTCTTATCATTTCAATAACCTTGGTTTGATGGGTTTTGTCATTTACAAAAAATCCATCTGCGAAGCCTAAATTTTCTCTTACCACAAAACCTAATATTTCGGCAGCTTTAGCTGCTTCTTTATCTCGTATCTCAGCCGATCCGCGAGTACCAAGCTCTCCTCTAGTCAAATCAATTACACCTACATTTTTACCTTTATATATTTCTTTAGCAAGGGTTGCTCCTGCTCCCAACTCAATATCGTCAGGGTGTGCCCCAAAAGCTAATATGTCTAATTTCATAAATGATATTTCTAATTAAATTTAAAATTCTATATAAAGTATTGCGCCTTCTTGGTTTCCTTATTGCTTTATTGCCCGCATAAGTGCTTGCTCGATATCGGCAATTAAATCTTCTGGTTCTTCAATACCAACTGAAAAGCGTATTAATCCATCTTTAATACCTTGTTTTGCTCTCACTTCTTCCCCTAATAGTGCATGAGAAGTTTGCGCAGGAGAAAGAACGGTGCTTTCTACACCAGCAAGACTCATAGAAGATTTAATTAATTGCAATGATTGCTGAAATGCTGAAGGGCATAAATTTTCTTTGAGTTCAAATGACAACATTCCTCCAAAACCTCGCATTTGAGATTTTGCCAAGTCATGATCTGGATGTGTAGCCAATCCTGGGTAATACACTTTTTCAACCGCCTTGTTCTGGTGTAAATAAGTCGCCATAGTTTGCGCATTGTTATTTTGTGTTTTTACACGAATACCCATAGTCTTCATACTCCGCTCTAAAAGCCAAACCGTATAGTCACTAAGACTACCTCCTAAATTTTTAGCTAAATTAAAAATACGATCAATACTTACTTGGCTAGCAGCTACTGCCCCGGCACATATATCAGAATGTCCTCCCATATATTTTGTAGCACTATGTATTACCACATCAATACCAAAATCTATCGGGTTTTGGTTTACTGGACTCGCAAAGGTATTATCAATCATAGAAATAATACCATATTTCTTTGCAAGCGCCGAAATTTCGGCTAAATCTGTAATAGTCAACAATGGATTTGATGGGGTTTCTATGTAAATTAGCTTAGTGTTTGCTTTAATTTTATCTTCAAAGTCTTTTGTTTGCCAACCTGTTGTAAAAGAATACTCAATTCCATATTTATCAAATTCCTCGGTCGCCAAGTTATAGGTACCTCCATAGAGTGTCTGTTGAAAAACTACATGCTCTCCCGCCTTTAAAAAAGCGAGTAGCGAAGTACTTACTGCTGCCATGCCACTGCTAAAAATTAAACCTGCCTCTGCATGTTCTAGTGCAGCTATTTTTTTACACAAAGCTTCTTGATTAGGTGTATTAAAGTACCGTGGATATCTTTTAATAGCTACATTTTCAAAAGCGTATGAAGTACTCATAAACAAAGGAGAAACTGCACCTTTGAATTGTTCATCTTTCAGTTCTCCTGAATGGGTGCATAATGTATTTAACCCTTTTTTTTGATTGCTCATAAGTACTTATTTTGTAAAGTTAAAGTTACTAAAATCAATTATAATGAAACCTTTTTCGGTTTTCCTTTTTTTAACCTAACCAAAGTAATCAATATTAAAAAATAATTAAGATTGAAGAAGTTGATGAGTAAAGTCCTTTGTAGGTGTACTAGAATTACTAAACCCTTGGACACAATCACGTTTAAACCTCTTAGAAAATTTAATGCGGATTTCTCTTAAAATGCTACAAATATTTCAGAAAATAAAGGTAAAGCTTATAATTTGCTAACTTTTTTTTAAATACTAAAAATATAGGTATTTCGTTTTAGAGTATAATCGATATTTATTTATGGCTAAATCAGTTAAAATTTTCAGTATTTTGTTTCTTTCTTTCTGTATCCAAAATTGTTCAAAAGATAAGAGCGAAGAAACAGCAGTAAACAACGAAGATCAAACAACAGATATTTCAGAAAATAAGAAAAACGTTGGAGCTTCTGCCAATGATATGCTCTCTAATGAGAATTTTAACTCCATTGAATTTGAACTAGTTTATGTATCGGGTATGAAGCCTTCTACCACTACTATTTCCAATTTTGAAACTTTTTTAAATGAACGATTAAACAAATCTGGTGGCATTAATATTGAACTTAAAGAAATAGAAATTACAAATAAAGAAACCTATTCAATAACAGAGGTACGGACTTTAGAAGATGAAATAAGAACAAAATACAACGATGGAAATAAGCTAAGTGTTTTTGGTATTTTTTTAGATGGGGCTTATGATGAAAATACAGATAACGGCTCTGTGCTAGGGGTTGCCTATCGCAATACATCTTTCGTTATTTTTGAAGAAACCATTAAACAATTTAGTGGTCGCGCTTTGGCCCCTAGTACATCAGTATTAGAAACAACAGTACTTAATCACGAATTTGGCCACTTATTAGGCTTGGTTAATGCAGGTACAACACCGCAATCAGATCATCAAGATGAAGTACATGGTAGACATTGTACTACCGAAGATTGTTTAATGTATTGGACCGCCGAAACAGGTGAAGGTCTTCTAAACTCTATTAGCGGTGGTACTATACCTAGCCTAGATGAACTATGCATACAAGATTTAAGATCAAATGGCGGCAAATAAAAATATAGCCTATTTTACATCATAATTAGCTTTGTAACGCCATAAACTTATTGCCCCCAATATAAAGGCACTAAATACAATATACCAAACGTAATCTGGGGTAATTGCTGCACCACCACTTTGGCCGTAGCTATGCAAACCCACAAGGTAATAATTGACACCGAAATACGTCATCATAATACTAAAATAGGCAATCACGCTTAAAAAGTTGAACGTCCATTTACCACGTAAACCAGGTACTAAACGAGTATGAATCACAAAAGCATAAACCATAATCGAAATTAGAGCCCATGTTTCCTTAGGATCCCAGCCCCAGTAACGTCCCCAGCTTTCATTTGCCCATTGCCCCCCCAAGAAATTACCAATAGTAAGCATTACAAGGCCAACCGTTAATACAATTTCATTAATAATAGTAAGTTCTTTTATGTTGAGCGTCATACGATCTTTATTCTTAGATGTAGTTATAATCATTAGCAATAGACATACAAGTCCTAAAATCATACTTACCGTTAATGGACCATAACTACCCACAATTACAGAAGTATGTATCATTAGCCAATAACTATCTAAGACAGGTACCAAATTAGCTACCGCAGGATCTACCCAATTTTGATGTGCAAAAAACAATAACATAGAACAAACAAAGGCAGCTGCAGCAAGAGTCATCGTACTTTTTCTAATAAAAAGCATACCCATTCCTATGGTAGCCCAAGCAACATACAGCATACTCTCATAAGCATCACTCCACGGCGCATGGCCCGAGATGTACCACCTTAATATTAAACCGGCGGTATGCCAAATAAAGAGAATAATGATGATTCCTCTTAGCGCATAGGCCATAGCCTTCCAAATCTCACGGTTTTTAAAAATTTGAAAAATTAAAACAAAAAACAAAAGAGCACCAGCTAAGGTGTAAAGAGGATAAATTCGATTAAAAATATTCAATTTATTGTAAATAACTTCTGTATTTATTTTTGTTTTTGATGGTAGCACTTCGCTTCCATTGTTTTCTTGGTTTTGTTTAAAAGCTTTAAGAAGCTTATCTGCATCTTTATAATCACCAGTTTTAATTGCTTTTTGAAGCGTGATTATGTAATACGGAATTGCATTTTTCATGAAATTGCCATATAAAGAATCACTTACTTGATATTGACCTGACCGGTAATCAAGGGCAGAAATCCACTTATTATTTTCATCCTGCAATAGGGGAAAAATCTTTAAAAAGCTACCTTGCAACGCTTGGTCTAGCAAGCTCAGACGCATATGCATGTCTTTAAAATCGCGTTGAAATTTATTTGGGATATTAGTAGCAGTTGCTTCTCTTATAAATGGCTCTAGTTTATATCTTCCTTTTTCATCAAAAAAATCGATACCCTTTATATACCTTTGATTCTCTGGCACCCCAATTATTTTTCGGATACTATCGTTTTTACCTTGTTTGTCGATAGCAATAAATTCAGTGTTGTACCAAATTGCTTTGTTTAACATCATTGACAAGAATACTTGATCAGCATTCATGTCTTTAAACCTATCTTTAAGGCTTAACTTGCGTAAAAGCTCTGATGAAAATGTATTGATAGGCTTCATACGCCCCCCTTCATCTTGAATTACGAGTTTTCCAAATTCCTCAGCATGTTCCTTTGAGACAATAGTGGATTTTAAAACAGAATCAATCTGGGCTTGCGATGGCACTAAATTATGATCATGCCCATCATCATCGGTATGTTCTTGGGCTGTGGCAAATGCAAATCCTAAGAATAGAAAAATTGTTAATACCGCCTTTTTCTTCTGAATTTTATTCAATGATTGCGTAAGGTCTTTAAACCGTGTTTTTCCAAAAAACATAATCCCCATTAGTCCTAAATACAATAAAAAGTAGCCTATATAAGTGATCCAAGTCCCCCACTGATCATGGTTTACTGAAAGTGTAGTTCCTTTCTCATCAGGATCAAATCCAGATTGAAAAAAGCGATACCCTTTATGGTCTAAAATATTGTTCATGTAGATGTCATAATCAAAACTACGATCATCTTCTACGGTTACTTTACTCATAAAAGAAGCGTATCCAGAATCGGTACCAGGGTATTTTTCTGCTATAAAATCGTTAAGTTTTACACTAAAAGGCAATTCATAAATTTTAGAGCCATAAGCAATAGAAAATTCTAGGCCACCAACCTTTATTTTATCTGTAAACCTTGAAAAGCCTTTTCCTCCCAAAACTTTTACACGAGCAGTTTCTCCATTTGAGCTAATATCGAGAACTAAGGCGGATTGACTTCGCTGATCAATCTCTTTATTTGGTATTTCGACCACTCCGTAAGAACCTTTAATTAATGGTTCAGGAATTACAAATTGCATTCCGGCCAAGTTATATAAAGATCTTAACTGAAACTCTTGCAAACTATCTTTTAAGACTTGCCCTCTTAATTGGTCTGCCATTCGCATGAAATCTCCTGCAAACGGAGATTTAATTTGGTAAGTAGTATCTGTGGTAAATATATTTATTGCTCCGTCGGTAGGTTTATTAAGCGCAAATAGAACGTTGTGAACATTATTCACTTTGTTATTCTCAAGATAATGCTCTTCGCGTTGACCTGAACCAGCCTCTACTATCTTTAAGAATTCTTTGCCATTTTCATCTGCTATTAAACCCTCTTTTGCTCCCTTTAAAAAATCGACATAGGTAATTGTAAAATCTTGCCCATTAAAATCATAATTCCATGGAAGAGATGATTTTAGAGCTTCTGGCGTTACAATTATTTCATCTTGTAAGGGCTTTCTTTTCAACTCATCTCCTATTTTTCCGTCTACATTAACGGTTAGATAAGTTTTATCTGAATAAAATACTTTTTCTGATGCTCCTTCGCGTATCGGCATCATTCCCTCGAAACTAATATAACGAGTTACACCTGCCCCAATAATGATTAAAATCCACGATAGATGAAGCATTAGTACTGGCCATTTTTTTACACTAAAAAGGCGGTACCGAAACATATTACCGATAAAATTGATCACAAAAAATACCATAATAGCCTCAAACCATGTGGTATTGTAAATCCATATTCTTGCGGTCTCGGTGCTGTATTTACTTTCAATAAAAGTACCGAAGGCCATGGCAGTACCAAAAGCAATAAATAAAAAGGCCATAAGCCGTGTAGAGAAGAGAAATTTCTTGAGTAATTCTATCATCTGAGGATGCATTGTGATTCTAAGTACAAAAATACCAACTTTTTATGGTTTTCATTCAGATATTTACACATAACCCCTTTTGAATTACTTTTAAAATTTGAAATTTAATGTTATGGTTTACTTTCGTACTTTTTTTTAATTTTGAACAAAATTATTACAAACCCATGTGATTTTTAAAGAACTTTCTAAAGACGGTTAAAATCCCTGATGGATAATTGAAAAAATCACTAGATCAAAAAGCCAAGATTACCTTCTAATGCCTAAATTAGCATTATGTTAAAGATTACGCTTATTGGAACAGGCAATCTTGCTTCTCATTTACAAACTGTCTTTACAACAACTGAGGGTGTAGAAGTCGATGAAGTACTATCGAGTAGAGACAATTTAAGATTAAAAATACATGAACAAAAATCAATTAAACAGCAATCTGATATTTATATAATTGCTGTAAGTGATGATGCCATAAGCCTTGTATCACAGAAACTTAATTCAGAAAATTTATTGCTAGTTCACACCTCAGGAAGTATAGCAATAGATGCAATTTCTGATGGAAATAGAAAAGGCGTTTTTTATCCTTTACAAACTTTTTCAAAAGGACAAGAAGTTAATTTTGAGCAAATACCCATTTGCATTGAATCTGAAAACAAACAAGATTTAGCACTACTTGAAACACTAGCTCAAACGATTTCAAAATCAGTATATTCTATTAATTCTGAACAACGAAAATCTCTTCATCTTGCTGCCGTATTTGTTAATAATTTCACGAATCATTTGTATCATATTGGAAATGAGATATGTAAAAAACAAAAGCTGCCGTTTGATATTTTAAAACCTCTAATTGCAGAAACGGCTAAGAAAATAACGTATCTATCACCTTCAGCTGCCCAAACTGGCCCAGCAAAGCGGTTTGATGAAAAAGTTATTCTTTCGCAGTTAGCACAATTACAAGATGAAAATCATCACAAAATATACAAAACACTTACAGATTCAATTTTAAAAACCTATGAAAAAAAGTTATAAAGAGCACCTAAAAGATATTAATACCTTTGTTTTTGATATTGATGGTGTATTTACAGATGGTAGCATTATCGTTAACTCTAAAGGTGAATTACTACGAAAGATGAACGTTAAGGATGGTTACGCCCTAAAAACAGCATTACAGAAAAATTATAATGTTTGTATAATTACAGGAGGTAATAATGAAGGTGTACGTATACGATTAGAAAATTTGGGTGTTACTGATATTTATATGAGCGCACACCATAAAGAGGAGCCTCTAAATCAGTTCTTAAATAAGTATCAAATAAACCCCAAACATGTACTTTATATGGGAGACGATCTTCCAGACATTCCACCCATGAAACTTGTAGGTTTGGCAACTTGCCCACAAGATGCCGCGCAAGAAGTAAAGGAGATTGCTAACTATATATCACATAAAAACGGAGGCGATACCTGTGTACGAGATGTAATTGAACAAGTGTTAAAAGTTCGTGGTGATTGGAATACTAACTCTAGCGCCACAAATGATTAACAGATGCTAAAGAACAAATTAAATGCTTACAAAATTATTCTTGCTTCGGGTTCTCCAAGAAGGCAACAATTTTTTAAAGAATTACAAATACCTGTAGAGCTAAGGATAAAACAAATTGAAGAAACGAATCCACCCCATCTACAGGGAAGTGAAATATCTGACTACCTTGCAAAGCTCAAAGCTTCTGCCTTTAAAGGTCAACTAAAATCTGATGAAATATTAATCACCTCAGACACGGTCGTTTGGCATAAAGGAAAGTCACTAGCGAAAGCCGCTAACTCAAACGAAGCCTTTAAGATGTTAAAAACCTTATCCGGGGATTGGCATGAAGTAATTACTTCAGTTGCCTTTACAACATCAAAAGACCAGAAAACTGTGAATCATACCACAGAGGTTAAATTTTCTACTTTAACTAATGAAGAAATTGAATTTTACGTAAACCAATTTAAACCCTTTGACAAAGCTGGAGCTTATGGTATTCAAGAATGGATTGGACTGATCGCTATTGAAGAAATAAAGGGTTCTTACACCAATGTTGTAGGTTTACCTACACAGTTGGTATACAAAACTTTAAGTAGTATAGTATGCTAAATAAGTTTAAGTGTATATATTTTAAAAAATAGGTTTAAATGAAAAATTATTTTAATTGTGTTTTAAAATTATTAGGCGGAATTGTAGCGTTTTTAGTAGCATCATCTTGTACCGAAAAAACGACTTTAAAAGATAAAGAAACAGTACAACAAATTAACCTTACTAAGCCATCTAATAAAAATAATCAGATTTCAGATGAATTTAAAAAATATTGGTACTCGGGAGAAGCTGAAATAAGTTCATACCATTTAAAACAAGCTAGATACGGAGAGATACGAGAAGGTAAGGCGGTATTGATTTTTGTTTCAGAGCCTTTTCATAAACAAAAACAAGTAAAAACAAGTGGTGACAACCCTTACAGCATTCCAATTTTAAAATTAAACAGCACCAAAGAATATTTTACTGGAATTTACCCTTATTCGATAATGACGAGCTGTTTTTACCCGGTATATGATAATCAACATGCGTTAAAAGTTTCATTTTCTGCACAAGAATGGTGTGGGCAAGTTTATGCTCAATTGAACAACCAAAATTCATTTGAAATTAAGTCGCACTCATATTTTGAATCTGAAGCCGATGAGCAGATTAGTTTAAAGAAAACATTTTTAGAGAATGAACTTTGGAATAAAATACGAATTAATCCTAAGTTACTACCCACCGGAACTTTTGATCTCATACCTGCAATGGAGTATATTCGCTTATCGCACAAAGAGTTTAAAGCTTTCAAAGTTAAAGCAACCTTAAAAAAAAGTAATGATATGTACACCTATGAGGTAAATTATCAAGAACTAGAACGAATACTTAAAATTAATTTCACCTCAACATTCCCCTATTCAATTGAAAGCTGGAGCGAACATTTTAGGAGTGGATTTGGCACAAAAGCAAAGATGATGACTTCTTCTGCTACTAAAATTAAGACATTAAAAACGCCATATTGGCAAAAAAACAGTAATCAATATTTACCTTTACGCGATACCCTAGGATTATAACACTACTTATGAAAGAAATTTTCACCCTACATCAAACCGAATTATTTTGGACATTTTTTGTCTTCATAATAGTTATCTTATTGAGGTTCATTACACATAAAACCATAAAGCGTGTTGGTGGTGTAAGCAATTTTGTTGAGGCAAGAACCCTTTTAATTGTTAAATACGCCTCTATCCTTTATACCTTCTTAGGAATAAGTGTATTGGCTTTAATATGGGGCGTAAACTATAAAGACATTGCTTTACTTTTTTCATCTGTATTTGCTATTGTTGGTGTTGCTTTATTTGCGCAATGGTCAATCATCAGTAATATAACCTCAGGAGTCATATTATTTTTCTCATTTCCTTTTAAAATAGGAGACAAAATTAAAATTTTTGATAAAGATATTCTTGACGACAAAATTGAAGAAAATAATAATTTTATTATTGAAGATATCAGAGCTTTTCACATTCACTTGAGACATAAAAATGGAAAACTTATCACCTATCCAAATAACCTCATGTTGCAAAAAGCAGTAGGGGTTATAGACGAAAAAGAAGTAGTAGAATAAAACGTAACAAAAATTAGGTCTGTTAAAGAAAATTTAAAAGAAAATTTGTTTGCTTTAAATCTTTCTATATTTGAGTAAAACTAAACTATTTTTAATGGATAAAATCGTACATATTTTTATTGTTCTAGTCCTTTCTTCCATAAGTTTGAGGTCGCAAACAGTAAACAAAAAGACTTCTGCGAATATTTATCACTCTATTCAAAAATTAAACTTTTTAGGTAAAGCGTTATACATAGCCGCACACCCAGATGATGAAAATACGCGACTCATTTCTTATCTATCTAACCATACCAAAGCTACAACGGCTTACCTTTCTCTCACCAGAGGGGATGGCGGGCAAAATTTAATAGGTACAGAGTTACGAGAATTGTTGGGTGTTTTGCGCACCCAAGAACTTTTAGCAGCTAGGCGTGTTGATGGCGGACAGCAATTTTTCAGTAGAGCTAATGATTTTGGATATTCTAAACACCCGGACGAAACCTTGAAAATTTGGAATAAGAGAGAGGTTTTGGGTGATGTAGTGAGAATAATTCGAAACTTTAAACCCGATGTTATCATCAATCGTTTCGACCATAGGTCTCCAGGTAAAACTCACGGCCATCATACTTCTTCCGCTATGTTAAGTGTGGAAGCTTTTGATTTAGTAAACGACCCCAAAGCCTACCCCGATCAATTAACTTCTCTCGATCTTTGGCAACCAAAAAGATTATTTTTCAACACTTCTTGGTGGTTTTATGGCAGTAAAGAGAACTTTGATAAAGCTGATAAATCAAAAATGATGGGTATGGATGTGGGTACCTACTACCCGCTCTTAGGAATTTCAAATAACGAAATTGCATCTGTTGCAAGCAGTCAGCATCTTTGTCAAGGTTTTGGTAGATTAAACACACGTGGAAGTCAAAACGAATATATAGAGCTTTTAAAAGGTGATTTACCCGTTAATAAAAATAACATATTTGATGGAATCGACACCAGCTGGTCTCGTGTCGAAGGAGGCAAAGAAATTGGTGCTATCCTCTATAAAGTAGAAAACAATTTTGATTTTACTAATCCGGCTAAACATTTAACCGAATTACTAAAGGCGCATAGTCTTATAAGAAATCTTAAAGACGAACATTGGAAAACAAATAAATTAGAAGAGATAGAATCTATAATCTTAGCGGTTACTGGTTTATATCTAGAGGCTTCTGCAGAATCTGCCAATACAAACCCAGGAAATAGCTCAAAAATTAGTATTGAAGCTGTAAACAGAAGCACCTCAAATATTACATTGAAGTCGGTTATGATTGCAAACACGAACTTAAAAGTGATTACCGACAAAGTATTAAAAAACAATCAAAAACAAAATTTTGAAATAAATCTAAAAGTACCTGAGAACACAAAATATACAACTCCGTATTGGCTAAATGAAAAAGGAACCCTAGGAACCTATAAAGTTTCAGACGCTACGCTTATTGGAAAAGCTGAAACCCCAAGAGCTTTTTTTACCGATTTTTTATTAGATTTTGAAGGGTATCAAATCAACTTTAGAAAACCTATTATTTATCGTTACGCTAAAAGAGATAAAGGTGAATTATATAAGCCCTTTGAAATACTACCAGAAGTAACGGCAAGATTTAGCAATAAGGTTTTAATTTTTGCTGATGAAAAATCGAAACAAATTCCGATTACTATCAAAGCGCATAAAGACCAACTAAAGGGTGAAGTTGAATTTGTTTGCGCTAACGGATGGACTGTTGATAAAAAAACAAAATCTTTTTCGATAGAAAACAAAGGAGATGAGCAAATAGTAATTTTTAGCCTTACACCGCCAACTAACGAAGACGAGAGCTATATATCATTAAAAGTTAGAGTAAATGGCAAAGTAATTACAAAAGAATTAGCAACTATTGCCTATGATCACATACCAGAACAATCGGTTCTTTTGCCTGCTGAAGCAAAAGTTGTCCGCCTAAATATTCAACGATTAGGCAAAAGTATTGGTTATATTAATGGAGCAGGTGACGCTATTCCTACCAGCCTAAATCAAATTGGATATCAAGTAGAAACCATTGACCCAGCAACCATTCAAGAGGGAGGTCTTACCCAGTATGATGCTATTGTTTTAGGTATTAGGGCGTATAATGTAGTTAAGGACTTAAAATTTAAACAGAAATACCTTTTTGATTTTGTTAAAGATGGAGGCAACTTAATTGTTCAATATAATACAGCCAGTAGTAGAAATAAGCAACTTTCTAATATCGCCCCGTATGATTTAAAACTTTCACGAGACAGGGTTACCGACGAAAATTCAGAAGTACGTATTTTAGCAAAAGATCATGATATCGTTAATTTTCCAAATAAAATAGGTGAAGAAGACTTTAACGGCTGGGTGCAAGAAAGAGGCCTTTATTTTCCAAATGAGTGGAGTAATGACTTCACCCCTATTCTCTCAATGAAAGACAAAGGAGAGTCAGAAAAAAAGGGTAGTTTATTAATAGCACCTTACGGCAAAGGAAATTATATTTACACAGGGTTAAGCTTTTTTAGAGAGTTACCTGCAGGAGTTTCAGGCGCCTATAAATTGTTTGCAAACATGCTTTCTTTAGGCAAAGAAAAAGTAAGTAGTACAGCAAAAGTTAAAGGCTAAACAACTATGAACGATAAATTTATTTGGAAAAAACAATATACCGTAGTTATCATATTGAACTTCATCTATATTTTAATATTCTCTTCTTTAATGTCATCCTTCAATTGATATGGAACTAATTGATTGGCTTGTATTGGCCTTTACCTTAACTTTTATTGTTGCTTATGGCGTATGGAAAACCCGTCTCAACAAAAATAATGTTAAAGATTATATCGGCGGAGGGCGAGATTCGAAATGGTGGACTATTGGCTTATCAGTAATGGCCACACAGGCTAGTGCGATTACTTTTTTATCTACACCAGGTCAGGCATTTCATGGAGGCATGGGCTTTGTTCAATTTTATTTTGGAGTTCCCATAGCCATGGTAATAATTTGCTTAGTTTTTATACCCATTTACCACAAACTCAAAGTATACACAGCCTATGAATTTTTAGAAAATAGGTTTGATCTTAAAACAAGAACATTGGCTGCTATTCTTTTTTTAATTCAAAGAGGCCTAGCCGCGGGTATAACTATTTTTGCCCCATCCATCATTTTGTCAGCTATTTTAGGTTGGGATTTAAAAATATTGAATGTTATTTTAGGGATGTTAGTAATTATTTATACCGTTTCTGGTGGCACTAAGGCAGTTAGTGTAACCCAAAAACAACAGATGTTTATAATAATGACTGGTATGTTTGTTGCCTTTTTCTTCATTTTAGGGCATTTGCCACAAGAAATCTCCTTAAATAAAGCTTTAAAAATAGCCGGGGCTAGTAATAAACTTGACATATTAGATTTTAGTTTCAGCACAGAAAAGAGATATACTTTTTGGAGCGGTATCACAGGAGGATTATTCTTAGCCTTATCCTACTTTGGAACGGACCAAAGTCAAGTGCAGCGCTATTTATCAGGTAAATCTGTTCGAGAAAGTCAAATGGGATTAATTTTCAATGGTATTCTTAAAATTCCTATGCAGTTTTTTATTCTATTAGTTGGTGTAATGGTTTTTGTTTTTTATCAATATAATGCATCTCCATTAAATTTTAATCCTGCTGCTACAAAAACGGTTTTAGAGTCGAGCCATGCAGATGATTATATGCTTTTACAAAAAGCTCAAAATAAACTTGAAATTGAAAAGAAAATTGCACAAAATAAGTTTTCTGCGGCCATTGAACTAAAAGAATATAAAGCAATAGCTATTGCCAAACAGCATATCATAAACCTAAACAAAAAAGATAGCATAAATAGAGTCGCAGCAAAAGCATTAATAACCAAAGCAGATATTAATGCAGAAACAAATGATAAAGACTATGTCTTTATTCATTTTATACTAAATAATTTACCAAACGGTCTTATTGGTTTACTTTTAGCAGTTATTTTATCTGCTGCTATGTCATCAACCGCATCAGAACTTAATGCCTTAGGCACGATTACAGCGCTTGACATTTATAAAAGAAATAAAACAAGCCCATCTTCCGAAGAAAAAGATGTTAATGCTTCAAAAATTTTCACTCTTATTTGGGGTATCATTGCAATTATAATAGCATGTATCGCTAATTTATTCGATAATTTAATACAGCTGGTTAATATTATTGGTAGTATTTTCTATGGTAACGTTCTTGGAATATTTCTCCTTGCTTTTTTCTTTAAATTTATTAGAGGAAACGCTGTTTTCTTCTCTGCAATTGTCACTCAAATTATTGTAATCTTAATATATTATAATCTGATATATATATATGAATCGGGAGAAGAAAAGCTTGGGTATTTATGGTTAAATTTTATAGGGTGTGCTTTAGTTATTACTATTGCTATACTCTTTGAAGGTCTAGAACGTGTTCTAAAAAACCCACCATTAAAAACCTAAAAATAAGTTTTAAGCTATGTAAAATTTTATGACTCTATTTTAAGTACAAATAATTCCGCCATATTTTTTTTTTAGAAATTGGTTTTTCAACTTGGTTAAGTTTTCCACATGATGTCATTTTAAAAAATGGATAAAAAATATACAATAAAAGACATAGCAGAACTATCGGGCGTTTCAAAAGGGACAGTAGATAGAGTTTTACACCGAAGGGGAAAAGTATCAAAAAAAGCACGGGAAAGTGTTGAAAAAGTATTAGAAAAAATTGATTATGAGCCAAATCCAATGGCACGAAATCTAAAGATTAATAAGATGTACAATATTAGTGTTATTGTACCAGACCCAAAGTTCGACCGCTATTGGTCACCAGCGGTAAAAGGAATTAAAGAGGCCGCCAAAGAATTTAAAGCTTTTGGTGTACTTGTAAAAAGATATTACTACAATCCTCTAGACAGCAAAACATTTCTAGAAAAATCACATGAAGCCATCCAAACAAAACCCGATGTTCTTCTTATCGCTCCTCTTTTTAAGGAAGAAGCCATTAAAATTTTTACAAAATGTCAAGAAGGAAATATATCGATAGCATTATTTAATAATTACCTAGACGCTCTTAGTAAAAAGAATTTTATTGGTCAAGATTTATTTCAAAGTGGTAGAGTAGCCGCTAGTTTAATAGATAAAATAGTCAGCAATACTTCAAAAATAGGCATTATTCATATTGATAAGGAAAGTCATATGCAACTTAAAGAAGATGGATTTAAGGCTTATTTTAAAGAAAAAGAACCTTTTCAAAAACTACAAACATTTAATCTATCTACTTTTAACAAAAATAGTTTTATAAATAATAGTAAAAAGATTTTATCAGAGCATAAAGATATGGCTGCTTACTTTATCACCAATTCTAAAACCTATTTATTTTCGAATGCAATTGGCAATTTATCAAAAGAAATAGTATTAGTTGGCTATGACCTTTTAGAAGAAAATATTAAGCTATTAAAAACGGGTCAAATTGATTATTTAATTCATCAGAAACCAAGACAGCAAGCCTATTTAGCATTAGAATATTTAGCTGAACACTTTGTATTTGGCAAAGAAATACCCACGCATAACCTCTTACCAATAGATATTATTACATCAGAAAATGTGCAGTATTATATTTGATAGCACATCAATTTTACGGGTTGAATTAAAAATAAGTCGCAAAATAGAATACCAAATGTAGGTTTTTTCTTATTTTTTTATTTTATTTTTGAAGCATAAGTCGCAAGATATCAGTCATTTTCAATTAAACCTTGATAAATAGATGTGTTCGAACACATTTTAAACAATATCTAAGGTTTTTAAAAAAAAATGGTTTAAATTCGACCAATGTTAATTTAATGTTAAACACTTTACAACTCAAAAATTACAACATGATGATTAAAAAACTGCTTTTTTGTATTGTACTAATACTTGGGGTTACTCCTCTATTAGCACAAAGTAAAACCGTTACTGGTACGGTTACCTCAGCCTCGGACGGTGGTCCTTTACCTGGGGTGAATGTTTTGGTACAGGGAACTACAAATGGAACCCAAACCGATTTTGATGGTAATTATTCTATTGAGGCGGAAGAAGGAAATGTTCTTATATTTTCGTACATCGGAACAGCATCTCAGTCGATCAAAGTAGGATCAGCCAATACTATTGATGTTACTCTCCAAGAAGATGCCAGCCAATTAGACGAAGTTGTTGTAACCGCTTTAGGTATTAAAAAGACAAGAAAATCTTTAACCTACGCGGCGCAAGACATCAATTCAGATGAACTAAACAAGGTAAAACAAACGAACCCTGTTAATAGTCTTTCTGGAAAAGTATCAGGTGTAGCCATAAGCCGAAGTGCTTCTGGTGTTGGTGGATCTGTTAAAGTTACCTTAAGAGGTAATAACTCATTTGGCAACAATCAACCTCTTTATGTTGTTGATGGTGTTCCTTTATCCAACCCTACGGCCCGACAGCCAAATTCTACCTTTGGTGATATTGGTGGTGGAAACCAAGATGGTGGTGATGCTTTATCTTTAATTAATCCTGACGATGTAGAATCACTAACCGTTTTAAAAGGTGCGTCTGCATCAGCTTTATATGGCAACGCTGGTTTAAATGGTGTTATCTTAATAACCACAAAAAAAGGAAAAGCCGGTAGTTTTAAAGTGAATGTATCCTCAAATGTTACTGTTGATGATGCAGCTTATTTTTTAGAGTTTAATGATACCGCACAAAAAAATATAGATGATTTTTTAAATTCCGGCGTTACTAACATTAACTCTATTTCACTCTCAGGCGGTACAGAAAATGCACAAACCTATTTTTCGTATTCTAACAGCTTTGCGTCTGGTATATCTCCTGAAAATAAACTAAAGCAACATACGCTTAATTTTAGAGAAACTGCTCAATTCTTTGACGGTAAAGTTACTGCCAACGCTAGTGTTCTTATGTCTTCTCAAAATATAACCAATAGAGCGACATCAGGTTTGTATTACAACCCTTTAGTTGGCGTATATGGATTTGAATCTGCTACAGAGCAACTATCTGATTATTCAAATTTTGAAGAATTTGATAGCAACAGAAGAATTCAATCGCAAAGATGGTTTAGAGGAACATCTGATATTGAACAAAACCCTTATTGGATAACGTACAGAAATCCTAGCGAAAATGATAGTAGAAAATTAGTAGCATCGTTAAACTTAAATTTTAAAATTACAGATTGGTTATCTTTACAAACTAGAGGAACATATGATCAAAGTTTACTTGATTTTGAAAGACGTATTTATGCTACTACTGAGGCTACTTTAGCACCATCTAGCGGAAGATACATACTAAATAAACAAGAAATCGTTCAACTTTATGGCGATATTATTGCAAACATCAACACAAATATTTCTGAAGATGTAACCTTAACTGCTAACGTAGGTGCCAGCACAACTAGATCTACAAAAGATGTATTTAATGCTGATTCGGGCACTAATGGAGGTTTACAATTTCCAAATGTATTTTCTATTCAAAATTTCAACGCAAGCCCAGGAGCCTCAATTTCGCAAAACTCTCCAACTCAAAACCCGTTTGATAAAAAAGTAAATTCGGTTTTTGCAAGCACAACAATTGGCTTTAATAATAAAATTTTTGTAGATCTTACTGCGCGTAATGATTGGTCATCTACCTTACCTGCAGAAAATAATTCTTTCTTTTATCCATCCGCTGGTGTTACAGCTGTTTTAAACGAATTATTCAGTTTAGGTGATAAAGTTTCGTTTGCAAAAGTTCGTGCATCTTATGCAGAAGTAGGTAATGATTTTGGATTTGATTTACTAGATCCGAATAGAGAAATTTTATTTGGTGGAGGATTAAGCTCACAAGATCCAATAAGACCTTTTCCAGGAACTATTCCTATACCCGAAACACAACGTTCTTTTGAAATTGGTACGGAATGGAAATTTTTTGAGAATCGATTAGGTTTTGATATTGGTTATTACCGCACTAGTACTATAAATCAATATTTTCCATTTCCAACATCAAGTGCCATTATTGGTGCATCTAGTGCCGGTTTAAATTCTGGCGATATTGTAAATAGTGGTATTGAAAGTACGCTATTTGCGATACCTGTAAGAAATGATAATTTTAAATGGACTACTACCTTCAACTTTGCTGCCAACAAAAATGAAATTGTAAGCATTTACAATGGTATTGAAGCAGAAGGTTTAATTGAGCCCTCGTTCTTTGTTATTACAGCTAAAGGTGCAAATACTTTTGGATCATATTTAGTTGAAGGAGGTTCCTTTGGCGATATTTATGCACAAGTCGTTAGAAGAGACGCCAACGGACTGCCCATTGTTGAAGACGATGCAATTTTACAAGATGAAGATGATCTTGTTGACGGTTTGAAAAAAGTAGGTAACGCAAATCCTGATTTCACTTTAGGATGGAACAACTCTTTTGAATTTGGTAGTTTTTCAGTTGATTTTTTAATTGATGGTAAATTTGGAGGAGAAACAGTTAGTTTAACCGAAGCTATAGTTGAAGGATTCAGTAATAATTCTGCTAGAGAAACAGCCAATGAAGCGGTAAATGTTGTAGATCTTGCAGGAAATGTTTCTACATTAACAGCACAAGAATATTATGGTGCTGCTGGAGGTAGAAATGGATTTACGGGTGAGTATGTATATAGTGCTACAAATGTTCGATTAGCAGAATTGGCATTAGGATACCGTTTTAACTTAGGTGAAGATTCATTTTTCTCTAGTATAAGAGCCTCTTTAGTTGGTAGTAATTTACTATTTTTCTATAAAGACGCACCACATGACCCAAATATAGCTCTAAGTACTGGTAACGCATTACAAGGAGTTGATGTTCTAGCTTTACCATCTACCAGAAGTACAGGACTAAATATTAAAATAACTTTCTAAAATACTCGATGATGATAAATATTAGTAAAACAGGTATATTATTGAGTCTCATACTAGGCTTAGTAGCTAGTTCTTGTAGTAAAGGATTAGAAGATTTTAACCAAAATGAACGTGGTATTACTGATGAACAGTTATTACCAGATTTTCAAAATATAGGTGCTTTTTATAAGCCAATATTTGAAAATATATATAAGTATAAAGAACCTTGGGAGTATCAGTTACAACAAAATTTAAATGCAGATATTTTTTCAGGATATATGACTAGTCCCCGGCCATTTATTGCCGGTGCAAACAACACTACTTATAATTTAGTAGGTGGATGGAATGACTATATTTGGACAGTACCTTACGGTAATGTTATGAATAATGTTAAGAGCATAGAAGAACTTACCATTACAGAAAGTCCAGCTTTATATGCTGTTTCCTTAATTCTAAAGGTAGAAGCTATGCATAGAGTAGCAGATGTTTTTGGACCAATTGTTTATTCCAATTTTGGAGATCTATCAAACGCGGGGGTTTATGACTCACAAGAAGAAGCTTATACAGCATTCTTTAATGACTTAGATACTGCTGTTGAAAATCTAATGGCTGACATCGATAATAAGCAATTTACACCTTTTGATTTGTCGTATGGCGGAGATTATAAAAAATGGGTAGTATTTGCAAATTCATTACGTTTACGTTTAGCGATGCGCATCTCGAAAGTTGACCCAGCGAAAGCTAAAATTGAAGGAGAAAAGGCACTAGCACAACCTTTAGGAGTTATGCAATCTAATGCAGATGGTTTTTTTGTAAATGGTACATTAGATCATCCTTTAGCCACTATTGATAACTCTTGGGGAGATATTAGAATGAATGCCTCTATGGAATCTATTCTTATTGGCTATAATGATGGTAGAGCAAATGCATATTTTGATGCTTCTGAGGCAACAGGCGATATCAAGGGAGCTCGAAGCGGTGTACCCTTATTACCAGGTTATGATGATGAATTAGCCCAAAAAGCAGATTACATACAGTATTCGAAAATAAATGATAACATACATACTCCTAAGGTGCAATTAATGACTACTGCAGAAGTGTATTTTCTACGAGCGGAAGCAGCTCTTAGAGGATGGGCTGGTAGTGGAGACGCTCAAGCAAACTATGAGCAAGGTATCGTAAGTTCATTTTCACAGCATGGTGTGGGTGGTTCTGCAGCTTATATCGCTGATAACACTTCAACGCCTCAAGATTATATAGACACATTTAATCCATCAAATAACATCGCTGCCGTTAGCGATATTACAATAGCATGGGATAATGCCGCGTCAAACGAAGAAAAATTAGAACGTATTATCACTCAAAAATGGATCGCAATGTTTCCTGAGGGGCAAGAAGCGTGGAGCGAATATCGACGAACTGGTTATCCAAAAATTTTCCCAGTAGTAAGTAATCAAAGTGCTGGTGCAATAGATACAGATATACAAATAAGAAGAATTCCTTTTGTGGATAGTGAACTATCTACAAACGCTGCAGGTGTTACAGGAGCTATATCTAAACTAGGTGGTCCAGATCATGGAGGCACACGTTTATGGTGGGATGTTGGCGGCCCAAATTTTTAATTAAATTTTATATTATTTAATGGTACTTCATAAATAATAATGCTTATAAATTCATAAAACGGGAAAATAATTTTTCCCGTTTTATTTTTTACTATAGTTATAGGTACGTAAATATAAAATCACCATAAACATTTTTAAAACCTCAATTGTATCAAACCTAGGTGTAGTAAATTTGAGTAGAATATGCTTCCATGTTTAATGATTTTTTTTAAATTACTCAAAGTAATTTTGCTTCACTTTACTAATATTGTTAAGTATAATACTAATTGCCTATTTAATAAGAATTTAGCTTTATGAAATGGTCACAATTTTTACCTCTCTTTGTATTATCATTTTTGTTTTTTTCTTGTAAACAACAAGAAAATGTTGTCTTGGATGAAAAAGAAACAACATTATTTACATTAGTAGATAATGATCACACCCAGATTAATTTTGAAAATAAGGTAACCGAAAATGTATATTTTAATTTTTTAAACTACTCGTATATCTATAATGGTGGTGGAGTCGCCGTTGGTGACATTAATAATGATGGTCTTGAAGATATTTACTTTACTTCTAATCAAGGAAAAAATAAACTATATCTAAATCAAGGTAATTTAAAATTTAAAGATATTACCGCTGAAGCCAAAGTTGAAGACGAAGAAGGATGGACAACAGGTGTTACATTTGTTGATATAAATGCAGATGGATGGCTAGACATTTATGTATCTAAATCGGGTTCATTAAACAATCATGAACATCGGAAAAATAAACTATTTATAAATCAAAAAGACAACACATTTATCGAAAAAGCGGCCAAGTATGGTATTGACCACTATGGTTTTACGACACAAGCTTACTTTTTTGACTATGACCTCGATGGTGATATTGATCTATACCTAGTAAATCATCGACAAGATTTTGAAAATAATACCAATATAAATCCCCAGATTCAACAGAACATACAGCCGTATAGCTCTGATCAACTATTTAGAAACGATAAGGGGTATTTCACAAACGTTACCCAAGAAGCTGGGGTAGCAAATAATGCATGGGGATTAAGCGCAGCTATTGGCGATTTTAATGGCGATACCCTACCCGATATTTATGTAGCAAATGATTTTTTGCAACCAGATTATTTGTATATCAATCAGGCAGATGGCACTTTTAAAGATAATACGCTAAAGCATTTTAACCATATCTCATCGAATAGTATGGGCTCGGATTATGCAGATATTAACAATGATTTTCAGCCAGATTTAATTGTTCTAGATATGCTTGCAGAAGACTATGGTAGAGCAAAGCAAAACATGGCTACCATGAGTACAGACAATTTTAATAAATTGGTTCAAATGGGCTATCATTACCAATACATGTCTAATATGCTTCAACTCAATAATAGTAATGGCACTTTCAGTGAAATAGGCCAATTAGCCGGTATCTCTAAAACAGATTGGAGCTGGGCACCGCTTGTTGCCGATTTTAATAATGATGGTTTCAATGACATTTTTATTACTAATGGTATTGAACACGATCTCTCGAACCAAGATTTTAGAAATCAAATGAGAGACAATATTATGAAACGTAAAAAAGTAACACTAGAAAAGGCAATCTCAATGATGCCTTCTACTAAACTGAGTAACTATATTTTTAAAAATAATAGAGACCTTACTTTCTCAAATACAACCAAAAAATGGGGTTTAGATCATAAAGTTAACTCAAATGGCGCTGTTTATTCCGATTTAGATAATGATGGCGATTTAGATCTAATAATAAATAACCAAGCCGAACAAGCAAGCATTTATAGAAATAATTCGAAAAACAATAGTTGTACAATTATCCTAAACGGACCTAAGCTAAATACAAAGGGTATAGGTAGTAAAATTTATGTTTTCACAGATAGTTTAAAGCAGTTTAAAGAACTACAAGTGAGCAGAGGTTTTCAGTCATCAGTAAGTCACCGTGTTCATTTTGGTTTAGGAAAAAGCACTAAAATTGATAGTATAAAAATTATTTGGCCAGATGGTAGAATTCAACTTAAACGCAATAGCAAAATAAATACCGAAATTGTATTGTCTTACAATAATGCAACTAAGAGTGCAAAAAAAATAAAAGCAGAAAAACAGCTATTTAAAAATGTAAACGCAAAAAAATTAGGAATTAACTATCTGCAAAAAGAAAATCTTTTTGACGATTTTAAACTGCAGCTACTTCTACCTCAAAAACTATCAGAAAACAGTAATCCTTTAGCGATAGCAGATGTTAATGGAGATGGTTTAGACGATCTTTTTATAGGTAATGCCAAGGGAGCAAGAGCGTCTTTATTTTATCAAAAACCTGATGGCACATTTAAAGAAAGTAATATAAGCCTTTTTGAATTGGATAAAGAATACGAAGATACAGATGCATTGTTTGTAGATGTTGATAATGACAAGGACTTAGACCTCTTTGTAAGTTCTGGAGGTTATGACGTTACAAGTAACAACAAACTTTTACAAGATCGACTCTATCTTAATGATGGCAAAGGAAACTATTCTAAAACAAATAGCTTACCCGAAATGCTTTCCCATACAAAGCGTATTAGCGCGGCTGATTATGACAATGATGGAGATATTGATTTATTTTTGAGCGGAGGGGTTACCGCTGGTAAATACCCTTTAGCTGACAGATCGTATTTAATTCAAAATGAGGGCGGTAACTTTACTGATGTTACTAAACAGAAAATTGGAGAAATAAAAAATTATCATCTTATTAATGATGTGGTTTTTTCAGACTTCGATACTGATGGCGACTTTGATCTGATAATGGTTGGTGAATGGATGCCCATCACTATTTTTAAAAATGACAATAATAAATTCGTCCATTTAGATATTCCTGAGCTAAAAAATTCAAGTGGATGGTATCAATCTATTCGTGAATCTGATATTGATCAGGATGGTAAGCCGGACTATCTCATTGGAAATTGGGGAGAAAACAATAAATTTCATCCTACCAAAGAAAAACCTTTACATATTTATGCAAACTATTTTGACAACAATAATAGTTTTGATATGATATTAAGTAAAGTTTCTAAAGATGGTAGTCTATTACCTGTAAGAGGCAAACAATGTTCCTCAGAACAAAATCCATTTTTAGCAAATAAATTAAAAACATTTAAACAGTTTGCGACCGCTACCCTACCCGAAATTTATGGTCAAAAAAATCTAGACAAAGCCGTACATTTTAAAGCTTCAAATTTTAAATCGCTTATTTTAAAAAACATGGGGAAAGGTAGGTTTAGCATAAAAAATATGCCAATACAAGCTCAATTTGGGCCCACACTTGATCTGTTAACCCACGATTTTAATGGTGATGGATATATGGATATTTTTGGAGTAGGTAATAGATATGATGCAGAGGTGGAAACCGTACGCTATGATGCATCAAAAGGATATATTCTATTAGGAGATAGAAAAGGAAATTTCAAGTTCACCAATGATACCAGCTACTTCAACAATAGCGAAGCTAAAGCAATACGCAAAATAACAATTAAAGGATTGGTACATTTTATTATTCTAAATAAAAACGGACCACTAAAGATTTTGAAATTAAATCAAAATTAATACAAAAAAAACCCAGATTATGCGATCCACAATCTGGGTTCTTTTAGGGTTTCAATTAATTTACATCGCTCCCCACTCTTTCAGCGAGTCCATATTCATTTTAACGTAATCGTTATTTTTAGCCATTTTTGCACCTTCCAAAGATTTTTTTGCTGCTGCAATAGCTCCCTTTTTATCCCCTGATTTTGCAAGGATAAGTGATTGTTGACGTAATTGCCAAAACTTAGGCTCTTTAGTCATAGACATTGCCTTATCCATCCACATTTTTGCTTTATTAATGTCTTTACCTTCTGCAGAATAGTAGGTTGCTGCAGCATAGTAATCATCTGCACTAGGACCATTTAAAGCTCGTTTAATATCGGCTTCAACCATATTATCGGTAGGAACCTCAAAATTAACTGCTACATATTGGTTTTCCCACATGAAGCCTAAATTAGCAGATCCGCTCTTTAAATCATCTATTGAAATTGTAAATGTTTCTACTGCAATTTCTTTTGGCATTTTAATAACTTTAGCAGAAGTTTTAGCAACTACCTTGTTTTCTTCCCACTTCGCTGGAGTACCGCCGCCTTGAGTATCTTTATAAAAGTAAACTTCCCAAGCTTCTTCTCCTGGCTTAGTAAAAATAGAATAAGTGCCAGCTTTAACGTCATTACCAGCAATTTTTACATCTGAACTAAATGTTACTAAAGTGTAACCGTTTGCACCAGTTCTCCATAATTTACCATAAGGCACCAAATCACCAAAAATTGT
Source organism: uncultured Flavobacteriaceae bacterium (assembly GCA_947486785.1). GTDB lineage: Bacteria > Bacteroidota > Bacteroidia > Flavobacteriales > Flavobacteriaceae > Maribacter_C. The sequence continues at coordinate 41,580 of CANKUU010000011.1, forward strand.
TCTTCCTCGCATTGAAGGTCTTGAATAATCAACAGTAACTTGAGTAAGACCTACAGTTTGCATTAATTTTGCTGACGGACTAGGAGCTGGGGTTTTTATTTGGGCCTCAAGTGAAACTGAAGCTAAAACCACGAACAAGAGTAATGTAATTTTTTTCATTGTAATTATATATTTGTGAACTACAAAACTATACATAAACCAGCAGCGTAATTGTTAAGAAAAGCCTAAAAATAAGTCATATAAACGTCATCAAAACTTTATAAAAGGTATTGACTCTGTGCGGTTTTCAAAATAAAATGTTAGATAATATATTGCATTATGAAACGTAGATATATCTATTATGTTTTCGACCATTTCATCCTTTAATAAATATCTTAATTGTTTTCCAGTGGCATCGTGTATGGCACGGGCTATTAAAACATCAACGGTATTTAATTCATATACTAACTGGTTAACATTTGGTTGATATAATCGTATTTCAGTTATATTTTGTTCTACTCCACCTCCATTTTCCGTTCCATTTTCCTCCATTTCACCTGTACCTTTTTGTGGAACCTTAAATTTAAATAGTTGTGCATTTAATTGAATACCCAAATTTGTTCTTTCAAAATATTCTGAGCTCAAATAATAGGTGTCCTTATCGGTATATGTTATACCCTCTATCTGAGCTGAACCTATATTTAAACTATACTTAGTTTGCATATCGGTAAAAATTGAAGTATTCCTACTGTTTTCAATTTCAATCAAAAAGGGTCTCAATATCGTTGAATAACCGATAATAAATAGAGATTTGGTTTCGATATTATAACTGGCACCTGTTATCAAACCATTTACTTGATAATCATCAATTTTCTGGGCAACTTGTTCTCCCCCATTCTTTGATAAAACATATGCCGAGGTGCCAAAACTTTTCCATTGTTTGGTTAAAATAACAAGCTCATCGTTTAAAACAAAAAAAGCTTCAGCATCCCAATCGCTATTACCATTATTTGTAAAATCTGTTTGATCTTTATACCTAAAATTAATCTTCTCTGCACTAACGGTATCTGAGTTTATAAAGGCTACTTTTGAGACTTTGTAAACGCTTAAATCTGTTCTTGTTCCTAAATTGTTTCCAAAATCACCGATATAAATAAACTGTTCATCTTGAGTCAAATCTTCCCAATCAATATTTTCGATATTAGATATTCTAACTCTTCTTGTAATTTCAAAAGTAGTTGTATCAATTTCATAAAGAACAGGTAAATTACCCGAATCATTATGAGTAATAAGCTTTCCGTTAAAAAAAATTAAACCTGAACTTTCAGATAATTCATCTGGTAATTCTGAAAGAAAAGAAACATTTTCTTGAGCATATGAACAAAATATACCAAAGCTAAAGCCAAAAAAAAGAAATTGTTTTAATAGAACTTGCATAAAGGCAAAATACAAACTTTAACTCATTTATAGCATCTAATAATAGCGGTTTTTAAAAATAAAATCAATGGACTATTACCTGTTGTGCACTTATAAAAAAGATAGTTCAAGCGATTCATAATTCGCATATTTATTTAAATATCAGTAACAATCTTATCAAAAATTGCGAAATTATCTTGACTACCTATAAGTAACTTGTGAAGACATACATAGTTTTAAGCAAGTTAAACCACTTATGCTTAGTACTGTAGCGCTTGTATGTCTTTATTTTACTGCTGAGATATGTCCATAAATACTGATTATCAGATATATTGGTTTACCAATTCAAAAATTAACCAGTCGGTTACATTGCGAAAAAAACAAACAGGTTATGTGCCTTTTTCAAAGATAAAAAGGGAAAATAATAAAGAGCGTTAAAACTAATTTCTTTCAATTATAAGATCAGCTCTCATGAAAAACCCATCATGCTAAATCATTCTTAAGTTTGGCTACAAGATTACGGCCTAAAACAAATGCTTTCATCAAGATTCGCTACTTAAATTTCTTCGCATTTAATAAACCAATGAACAAAATTAAAACAGGTTTAATAAAATTTTCTATTTCAAAAAGATTTTATTGACAAAATTGTAGGCTTGGTGCTAAGATCAAGCTTATGGACTTTCATAGAACAATAACATCTAAACTTAAATAGTAGCTAAAACCATTAAAATCAGAACATAACAACAATTAAAAAAATAATACCGTATTTTCTCAATAAAAAAATTTGATTTAATGCAACATCATTCTTACCTTTTAACAAAAATCTAATTATTTATGAATATAAACTTTGAATATCACGGTGTAAAGGCGAGTAATAGATTAGAAATTATGGCCGCAGAAAAGTTAGATAAACTGCTTTTAAAATTTGATTTTGTAGTTCGGGCAGATGTGTTTTTTAAGAAAGAAAACACAAGCGAATCTGAAACAGGTATGAAATGTAGTATACGTTTAAGTTCACCAGGACCACGTCTTTTCGCAGAATCTAGTAAATCTAGTTTTGAGGCTTCAATAGCAGATACTGTTATAGATTTAGAACGTCAGCTCATCAAACGAAAAGCTAAAATGAAAACACATTAAACTTATTAGTCAATAACTTCAGCGTCAACATCAAATTGAGTATTAGCAAGAATAACATCATCTGCTTTTTTAGAAAAGGGTTTATATTTTAATTCAAACAAAAGCTTTCTTTTTTTACGATCAGAAATGTTAAGAGTATCTAAGATATATGCTTTTCGAACTATATCTTCTCGAACTTCTGTTTTCAAAGCTTTTCTATCATCGGCAGAAAGTACCATATCTGGCTCAAACCGCTCCATTAGAGTTAGACGCTGAACTTTTATCTCACTTTTTTTAACATTGAAAAGAGGCGCTTGCCCAAAAGTTACATTTATTCCACTAAAAAATAAGCAACTAGTTATAACGATAGGTAGTAGTAGATTTTTCATATAGTTCAGGTTTAATTTTTTATTCTTTATAAATTTATACAAAAATACCGGACCTTGTACTTTTTATCTTATTCCAGTCGTTTTATCGAGAATTTTCGGTCTTTAATCTATTCAAAACAATAAGAAAATTAATAAAGATCTTTAACTAAGGGTGATAAAGATCACTTTAAAATAGCTAGGGAAACTTTTAAATAGTCATTACTCAACCAACTTTACTGATCAATATCTTCAAATTTAGTAGTTGCAAAAAGTACTTTTTTTAACCGATTTGTTGGTTCCTTCTTATACAAATCTTTTAAAAGTTTCGTTCGCATTCGTTCAGATAAATCTAAAGTGTCTATTATTTTACGATGAAGCGCAATTTCTTCTTTTCTTTCTTGATTTATTTTTAAATAATTAGGCTCAAACTTTTGCATAAGGGGCTTATCTTCCTCCTTAATTGATGCGTTCTGATTTTGAATACTATTATTTTGTTGCGCACTCATACTAACCGTATGTATAGTAAACAAAAAAATAAGGATTACTAATAAGGATCTTTTGTTGTTCATAAACTCAATTTTGTATTTTCTACACTAAGTACAATTACTTAAAATTAATTTAAACCAAAAGTTTAAGGTGATGCCAGCATAAATCTTTAAAAGTAAATAAGTTAGACTTAAAGTTACAAAAAAATACCTGTAATTAGATAATTTGCAATTAGGTTTTAGTGTAAAAAAAATAAGATTTCCTCGGTATTTTAAATTATACAATACTTTGATTGTACCCCGATGAAATTAAAAAGCTGAACATTACAACTTTTGTAGAGTAACAGCTTAAAACTGCACAAAGGTTAATTACCTTTGTCAATTTTAAATTTGAGACATGTTAATTTGGATACTATTTATTGCATTTATACTTATTTTTCTGCTTTTAGATTTAGGTGTATTTCATAAAGAAAATCATATTATTAAAACCAAAGAGGCTGCTATTTGGACAGTTATTTGGGTAAGCATAGCCTTAGGTTTTAGTGTAGTTATCTACCTGCTATTTTATAACGGCCTGGTAGATAATCCTACTGGTTTATCACCTATAAATGCAGCCGTAAAGTATGTTACAGGCTATTTAATAGAACTTACTTTAAGTGTGGATAATATTTTTGTAATTGCAGTAATTTTTTCATCATTTAAAATTCCTTTGGTTTATCAGCATAGCGTTTTATTTTGGGGAATTTTAGGAGCCGTTGTTTTTAGGGCGATAATGATTTTCTTTGGTGTAGCGTTAATTACTCGGTTTGAATGGGTAATCTATATATTCGGCATCTTTCTAATAGTCACAGCGTTTAAAATGTTGAAGGAAGAGGAAGAAAATTTTAATCCAAAAAAATCTTTTGTTTTTAAGCAGATAAGGAAAATTTATCCTATTACAGCTAGCGTTCAAGGAAATGAATTTTTCATAAATAGAATGGGTATAAAGGCTGCTACTCCCTTGTTTGTTGCCTTAGTTGTTATCGAGTTAACCGATATATTATTTGCATTAGACAGTATTCCTGCTATTCTCGCTATTACTGCAAATCCATTCATCGTCTTTAGCTCTAACATTTTAGCAATAATGGGCTTACGGTCTATGTACTTTTTAATTTCAAGAATGCTTGAAAAATTTAAATATATAAACTATAGTCTTGCAATCATTCTTGCATTTGTAGGTTTAAAAATGCTTTTTACACACCAGTTACATATCCCAGAATGGATTTCATTAGTTGTCATATTCGGTGCACTTCTAAGTGGTATAGTAGCCTCATTGACGATAAAAGAAAATAATAGTGTAGATAATTCTTAACCGAATTACCTTTTCATTGGTTGTTTAGTACTTTTCATTTTTACCACCTACTACAAGATTTCAAAGTTTGATTACTTTTCCATTTAATTACTGTTTATAGCTAAAATACAGCGGAAAGTTATACCTAAAAACTTGTTCTATTCTGAATAATAATCTTACCTATTTATCCATAATAGTTGTACATGAAATAACTATATGGGTACATCAGAAGTGGTTCTAACTATTTTAGATGTAAGATTTAACATTTATTTTTTCATAAAAGCCTTGTTAATAATTATGTGAAAATTATGTCTCATTAATGCACAGGTTTCATAGATTTTTACTTTTTTTGTAGTTATGAATAAAAAGCTACTTTTAACAATCCTACTTATTACGTGTTTAAATGGGTTTAGTCAAGAACCTGCCCTGCCAACTGGTTTTCAACAGCATACGCTTACACATTTTAATAGCAGCCTTTTGAATCCGGCGTTTTCTTTAGATAGAAACAACCCGCAATCTTTATCACTTTGGACAAGATGGCAATGGCAAAAAATAGATGGTGAGCCAACATCGTTGTTTGCTAATTACACTAGAAAGATTGGTGAAAAATCTGCAATTGGAGTAGGCTTTTTTCAACATACGACAGCCAGTTATTTTAACACAGGAGGGTCATTGAATTATGCATATAAATTTGAATTTAATGAAAAAATGAGTTTAGCGTTAGGGGTTAACCTATTTGCTTTCTCGCAAAAATTAGGCACTCCTATTACATTGCCTGACGGAACTGAGGCAGGAGATGATTTTATACTTCAAGTAGCGCCAGGTATAAACTTTAAATATGATAGGTTCTCATTAGGTCTTGCTTCTGAAAACGTTTATGAAAACAACTTTAGTAACGATGCAGCCAATAATGTTGATAAAGATATTGCCTTTGCAGGAACATTATCTTACGATCTACCTGTTATAGGTCAAGATCCAACGGCATTTCTTCGCCCTACAGTATATTATAAGACAATTCCAGAGCAAGATGGGCAATATGGTATTAGCGCATTACTTAGTACGCAGAAATATTGGGGACAGGCAGGTTACAATAGCTTTTACGGTATCTCTTTAGGTGTTGGAGGAACTTTTTTTAAACGTTTTTCACTCGGAGCATTAGTTGAATACGGAAGCATTGAAGAGGGAAGTACAAAAGAATATTCTTATGAACTGTTAGCTTCTATCTTTTTAGGAAAATCAGAAAATCGTAGAGAAGAAATCGCTGAAATGGTGAATCCCCTTGAAGACCAAGATGAAGAAACGGTAGCTGAAGATCAGGAAACGGAAGAAGCTAAAAATGAAAAAATTAAAGAGGAGTTAGAAGCTGCTCAGCAAATTGACAAAGAAGAGCAAGAAAATAAAATGGCAGCTGAAGAGATGCTCAAGGACAAAATAGAATCAGATAAGGAACTTGAAAACGCAAAGAAAGAAATTGAAACGGAACAAGTGTTGATAGAAAATGTTGAAAAACCAACAAGCAGACAAGTTCAAGATTCTATCAATCAGGTTGAAAAGGCCATGAGAGCTCAAAGAGAAATAGAACGTAGACAACAAGCACAAGCAGAGCGTGCGGAAAGTAAAGCTAAAAAGCAAGATATAAAAGAAGAGAAATATGAAGAAGTAGCAAATACTGAAGGGTTACAACCAGGTTATTATTTAATTGCTAATGTTTTTGCAACTAAAAAATACTTAAATCTTTTTCGAAGAGATTTAAAAGCTATCGGATTAGAATCGTTTACTTTCTACCGAAGTAGTACTAATTATAACTACGTTTACTTGGAGCGATACAATACGCTTGAAGAAGCAAGAAACGCCCGAGAAAACAACTTTAATGGGCGATACAAAGGAGACACATGGATCTTTAATGTGGTAAAAGATTAACACTATAGTAAACACGAAGTATTCTTAAAAAAATACTTCGTGTTTACCTTTATTTTCTCAAAGTTTTAATTCATAAGTTTTTATGTGACATTTTTAAAACCCTTAGTAATGGAAAATCTTATAATGATTACTTTTGTGTTTATGATACTTATGAAGCAGTTTTTGCAAATTCGAAAACCATTTCTAAAAAATTTTAGATAAATTTCGTTGCAAATATTTCTATTTTCACTCTTAAAATAGAACCTATTGATTAAATCATTGGAGATAAATAAAAAATGGGTTTAAGATAAATGCTGTTTTTCATTTATCCTTTACCGTTTTGTAATTGCCTAAGATTGCGGCTAAAACATAACATATGTAGGTAAAAATAAATACGCGCATTTTATTAATATAAAGCTATTTAAATTGATTTATATTAATTAATTATTTAGCCCAATGCGATATATAATTAATTACTAACAAGTAAATTTAACCAATTCCAATTTCATTTTAAAGGGTTTTTGAACTTTGAAAGTAAGCACCATACTATTAAGATTATTATTAATTTAAAAGCCTAAAACAACTACTACAAAATCATGAAAATTAGATTTGCACAATTAACAACAATATTATTTTTATTAACCTCTTTAAATATGTTTGCGCAACAGCGTTACGGTGGATTAGCACTTTATACAGTTCGTGACGCCATGAAAACAGATGCGAAAGCAACTCTTAAAGCCATAGCAGATTCAGGCTACAAGTATATTGAAGCTGCCGGATACAAAGATGGCAAATACTATAACATGACGCCAGAGGAGTTTAAATCATTTTTAAAGACCTTAAAACTAAAACCAATAAGTACACACCAAGGAGATATTACCTATGAAAATGCTGATCGCATGTTTAGTGATGCTAAAAAAGCTGGCTTTAAATACTTCGTTATACCTGTTCCTCCAATGGGATTGTTCACCCATGATAATCAATCGAAAAAAATGGGCATGACAGGCGGCGCCCAAAACCTTGCGGAAATTTTGAATAAGATGGGAAAAATGGCTCAAAAACATAAGCTAAAACTACTCTACCATAACCATGATTTTGAATTTATGAAAGATGCAAATGGTATAGTTACTATCGATTATTTATTAGAAAATTGTAGTTCAAAATATGTTAACTTTCAGATGGATTTATTTTGGGTAACCAAAGCAGGCGCAGACCCCATTGCTTATTTTAAAAAATACCCAAAACGCTTTAAAATTTGGCATGTAAAAGATATGGATGATCAAGGACGCTTTGCACCTGTGGGCAAAGGAGTTATACACTTTGGTAAAATTCTTAAGCAACAAAAACTTTCTGGAATGAATTACTATATGGTAGAACAAGACAACACCTATGATAATTTAGACCCGCTAAAGGCAATAAAAATTAGCCATAAAGGCTTAAAAACTTTTGGCTTTAACTAAAGTAATGTAAACAATAATATGTTCTCCTTTTTTTTAAATAAAGTGTGCTTTAGTAATAAAATCTATAGGTGTAGGTAGCTTTTTACGCTAGCCAAAATATGATCACATTAGAAAAAATGATGTATTTATTTGGCAGCTTATACTAAAAAGGTCAAATGTGTATTAGAAGAAAAAAAACTTAGCACAGTTTCATTTTAGAAATCTGGTGCACACCTGGGGTATTCGTAAAATTTTGCGGCTAGTTTAAAATTTGATATTGAACAAAAGGGCATTAAACTGAATAATTTTTATTGAACGCGTAAGATAAGGTATGACCATTAAAAATAAAATGCAAACGCACTTTAAGGTCTATAAACCTTATGGAATGCTTAGTCAATTAAGCTCAAATAATAAAAAGCAAAATTCTAAAAAACGCTTTTTAAGAGAGCTTTATCAATTTCCTACGGGAATTATGCCCGTGGGTCGTCTCGATGAAAAATCAGAGGGTTTAATCTTGATGACCACAGACGGTAAACTTAGCGACACTATAAATAGATCAGGAATTGAAAAAGAATACTTCGCCCAATTAGATGGGCAGATTACCGAAGAAGCTATTAAAAGATTACAAAGTGGCGTTGAAATAGGTTTTGAAAAAACAAAATATACAACTAAAGCCTGTGTCGCAAAAGTTATAGAATCGCCCTGTTTACCCTCTCCAAATACAAATATTAGATTAAATCGCCATCGCCCCAATTCTTGGGTAAGCATTGTATTAACGGAAGGAAAAAATAGACAGGTTAGAAAAATGACCGCTGCAGTTGGCTACCCTACCCTAAGACTTGTACGAGTGCGAATAGGAAATATTGGTTTAGATGATTTAAAGCCAGGCGATGTTCTTATGTTAACAGCTCTAGATTAAAGAATAATTAGATTAAGGTTTAATTTAGTAATTGTTTTCTGTAAAGACGTGTAACATCATATATTTTGATACACATCATACTTACCGAACAAATTGCTCTTAGATAATTAATGTAAAAATAGCGTGGCAAATGTACTTTTTTTAATTAAATAGTTTTAACTTCTCTTATGATTTATTTGGAACAAAACATTGAAAAAGCAGCACAGTACATTCTGGAAAATTGTACTTCAAAAACCATTTGCCTTTATGGAGAAATGGGGGCTGGAAAAACCACATTGGTAAAAGCGATTATTAGAGAATTAGGAGGAACTGATGATGTTAGCAGCCCAACCTTCGGAATTGTAAATGAATATCACCATAAAGACGGATCAGTTCTTGCCTATCATTTTGATTTTTATCGCCTAAATAATGAAAATGAAGCCTATGACTTAGGTTTTGAAGATTATTTAGATCACGAGACTTGGTCTTTTATTGAATGGCCTGAGAAAATAGCATCAATCTTACCGCAAAATGCTTGTAACATACATATTCAAGTATTAAACCCCACGACTAGAAATATTTTAATTTAATTATAGCAATAAGAGCACAGTATCACATCTAGAAACTTAAAAAAATTCGATTAATGTTATTTTTGTAAGATAAAACCTACAATTTTAACAATATTAAACCGATTTAATCGTTCTTATAGAGCTATTTTTAATTTTATATAATTAATTTACTACACCTAAAACTTATAGTTGATGATGACAAAAAGAATTATTTTCGGATTATTGGCCTGTACTACACTTTTAGCCGTTTCCTGTGAACCAAGCAACACTAGTGAAGAAGATGAATTGTACGAACTTAGTGTTGAAAAAAGCGATATCAGCATTTAGATTTTGTATTATATCGAATATTAAAAAGGGCAACCAATATATTGCCCTTGTTGGCGTTAATATCAAATATTAACAAGATTTTACTTACAAATGAAGAATGAGGAATCAAATACTACCACTGATCAAAAATGGCGAAGTAGGCCAAATAAAGCACGAATTAGACTTATAATTGAAACCATAGCGATAGCCTTAATTATTATTACGCCATTTATTTTTATGTTACATGGTTACCTATCTAGAGATCCAGAAGCTACTCTGAATATTTTTGGGTATGTAATGGATAAAAATGGTTTTCCGAACATACGTACCTATATATGGTTTCTTTTAAGTAAAATTATTCCGCTTTATTTATTATCTATTTGGTTTTTTAGTTCAAAGCAATGGTGGTATCATACCATATTAATTCCTATGCTAATGTATGCATTTCAAACTTTTGAAGTTATATTTTCAACCGATGATACGGTAGACACCAAAAATATTTTATGGCTTTTACCTGTTTGTATGGTGGTAATACCCTTTGTCTATTTCATTAGAATCAAACTATATGATCGTTACGTTAATGGTATCGATTTAGAAGCAATGGAGGCCGAACTTGCTTCGCTTAAAAGAAAAAATAGATTAAATGCTTTAAAAAATGACCTTGAGCAATCCGCTCAAAATCAAGAATACAGCTCATTTTTTGATTGGTTAGATCACAAATTATCCACTAGAAACTTAGAGATTACTTTTCGTCAGTTTCAAAATTACTTAAGAGAGCGCTTTGGTGTTTCTATTTAGGGCTTCCCAAAAATTATAGAAGAACGCTGAAAATCTTGAAAAGAGTAAACAGTCAATAGCATCATCCTAAATAAAAAAATATTTTAGAGCTTTGGATTCTTACCATCATCTCAATTAAGCCTCAAAGCCAAGTAAAAAAACACACATTTGTAGGTTCGGTTGTAGGCTTCCCCTTATTAGGGTACCTCGATATTCAATAAATAATTATTATTTATGCCAGATTTGTTGAAGAATTTAAATCCCTTAACGAAAAGTAAATGAATTTAATCTTGTAGCAGCCGAAAATAGATTTACTGCTAATTTGTCTAAATAAGGTTGGGTTTATTATTTTGATTATTTTAACGACTTAACTAAAACAAAGATAATTTCTCTATAATACTTGGAAATTACAAAAGACGTTAACAAACTATTTACAATTTACCTAACTTATAAATTTCATTCATAGCACTCCTATTATTGTACTTTTGTGATAAAACTACTGCAAAACCGTGCACAATAGAACCCGTAATTTCTTTAATTTTTAAAACCAAAAATAAAATGAGACGTCTTTTACAAATAATCGGAAAAGTTGTTTTAATCTTTTTAGCCCTACTACTAACCGTAGCAGTAACATTTTATGTAATTAAAAATGAGAAATTACCTAACGGCATAACGGGTAAGAAGGCCGACCAAATAGCACAAAAGATGTTAGACGCTCTAAATAACGAGGCTTTTAAAAAAACAAAATATTTTGAATGGTCATTTAACAACGGTAAACATCACTATAAATGGGATAAAGAGAATGGAAAAGTACTCGTGCGCTGGGATGCATATGCGGTACGTTTAAATTTAAATCATCGGGCAAAAAGTATTGTTTTAAAAAACAATAAAGAAATAAATGATGACTCGAAAAACGATATAATTACCGAAGCAACAAATTTATTTAACAACGATTCGTTTTGGCTCGTCGCACCTTTTAAAGTATTTGATAAGGGTACTCGCCGAAGCTTAGTGAGTTTACCTGATGGCTCAACCAGGTTATTGGTTAGTTATTTAGAGGGTGGTACTACACCCGGCGACTCTTATTTATGGAATATACAAGAAAATGGCTTTCCAAAAAGTTATAAGATGTGGACTAAAATAATTCCAATCGGAGGAATAGAAGCCACTTGGGATGATTGGCAAATCATGGAAAGTGGTGTTTTTTTGCCAGCCTCTCATCAGCTTGGGCCCATACGCTTAAAAATGGGTTTAGTTAAAGCTTATAATTAGTATAATTAAGACTAAAAAATTTAATCATAAAGTTAACTCCTAAAATATTGATACCAGAAAGATTGATTTTACTTTTAAAATTGAATAAATAGTAAAGCAAAAACGCGTTTAAAGTTCTGTTAGTCCATATTCATTTAATAGTACCTGCCATTCTCTCGTTTCCATAATTTCGAGAATACGCTGCGATATCTTTTGTTCAAGAACGACCCTCTTTTTTGCTAAACCAAAGGCGTAAAACTGAACATCAAACTTAAGAGGCAATACCCGTAGACTAGTTAAACTAGAATCTTCTTGAATACGATATTTCAATATGGGCTCATCATAAACAAAGGCCTCTATTTCTCTGTCTTTAAGTCCGTTCAAACCTGCTATCACCCCATCATATAATTCTATATCTTTAAAAAAATGATCTTTTAAAAACTGAGCGGTGCTTGAGTTTGTAATGCTACCCACAGGTTTATCTTTAAACTCATTAAACCCATCTGGATTACTATTAAGTTGTTCTAAGGTAAGGCTTGAAGCTATACTTGCCGTTAAACCAGAAATAAATAATAGCCCACCAAACATTAGAACTAATGCTGTAATTTTACCACTTCGCGTTATAGGAGCTTTATCACCATAGCCAACTGTGGTTAATGTAACAGCCGACCACCAAATACCATCCCAAATACCGCGATACCCTTTTCTAAAGTGTTCGCGATTCGCTTTACGTTCAAAATACCAAGCAAACAGACCAAATAAAAAAATAATGAGTAATAATAGCATTAAACCTTTAAGAAAATTTAGATTAAAAAAACTCTTTATGAACTGCAAAAGCTTCTGAATTGAAGAAATTTCTGCAACTGCAATAGTTGCATTTGATGCATAAAAAGAATCTGTAAAAAGCATTTTACGGTTACGTTCACTAGTAATTGTTAATGGGTTAATACAAATGTCAATGCTACCAGCTTCTAAAGAATCAAGCATAGGAGTAAAACCCATTGGCACCATTTTAAATTCCAAATTTAAATCATTGGCTATTCGCTGCCAAAGCCATATGTTAATGCCTTGCAGTTGCTCATTATCTTGAATAATGAATGGGGGCGCTAAATCGTAACCTACGGTTAATGTGTCAATTGTTGCATCTGGTTTTTGTGCAAAAGCAAAAAAGGTAAATACACTTAAAAAAATAACTAACAAACGTTTAACCATAACCAAAGCTGTTAAAAAATTAAATATACAACAAAACCATTAGTACAATTTACAAACAGTTTAGTAACTTTATTTCGTACCAATACTCGTTTATGATTATTAACATTTTAAGTCTAGAAACGTTAACCAGTAAAACTCAAGATCAAATCACCAAATTGTATCGGCAGTTAAATGCTGATAACAAGCAACGTAGTTTATTTGAAATTTTACAAGCTAGCAATAATGTTTCCGTTTTTGCAGCTATTGCCGACGATTGTGTAGTAGGAATTGCAATCTTATCTACTTACAAAGTAATTTCAGGATACCGAGGCATGGTAGATGATGTAGTTGTTGATGTCTCGCAACGTGGTAATGGTATTGGCAAAAAATTAATGCAAAGATTGTTGAAAGAAGCAAAACTCATGGGTTTAGATGAAGTTTTTCTTTTTACTGGTCATCATCGTAAACCGGCTATCTCTTTATACACCAGTCTAGGTTTCACATTACGAAAAAGTGGACTGTATAACCTTACTATTAATTAACTTGCCTGTTGTTTATTAAACTGACGCTTTAAGTCTTCCATTGATTCTTGAAGCTGTTTTAAAAGACCTGTTTCTGTAGTCGCATCAACACCAAAAGTAATTTTACTACTTACCTCCCATATCTCTTGAATTTGAAATGGTTTAATCTCGTAAGGTGGATAGGTTTCATTTAAGGATATTAAAGTGACATTATTTGAGTTCGGTTTACGAATTACTTTTTTAACAAGAACCGAGTCTTCAAGTACAACTACATACATTTTATTCGGGTTTACTTGATCGATATGTTCAGTAGCTTTTGCTAATACCCACTCCCCTGGTTTTAAATTAGGCAACATACTATCGCCTTCTACTTGAAAACCTCTGTATGTAGCATTTCTAAATTCTGGTAAAGGCAAATCAAAGGCGGGCAACTCTTTATACCAAGAAGAATCTTGAATATTCTGTGGATATCCTGCCGCAGCTTTAGCGTTTACTAAAACCATATTCTCCTTATCCGCTGAATCTACCGTAACTACTTTAGGAATAACGCTTGTGTTTGAAGTGGAAAGCGTTTTATTCTCATCCTCATTAAAAAGCCACAAAGGATTAATTTTAAACTGTTTTAAAAGTTCTGCAACTACTTTACCCGAAAGCTTAGTTCGTCCACGCTCAATATCTGCGGTAGTGCTAGCTACACCCAAACGCTTTGCAAACTCGGCCTGTGTAAAACCAAATTCTCGTCTTATTTCGATAAAGCGTTTTAAAGTTATTTCATTTTCCATAAAATTGTGTTCTTCTTTTGCGCAAAGCCAAAATTGAATAGCAAATAAAACAATAAAATTTTATACTCTACTTTTCAAATATACATATTTTGGATTATTTCCAAATATTTATTAGGATATATTCCATAAATAATATTTTCGACTACATCAGAAAGACTTCAATCAAGAGTCTTTAAGAAGAAACAGAGCTTAAAAGGGTGTTATATTTAGATATGAACAGTATTACTAAAACGTAATTTCTAATTTCTAGCCCATTTAAAATACTTCAAAGCTCCACTTTATGATACCTCTCTATTGTTTACAAACCTATTAAATTTCATTTTATTTGGAAAATTTCCAAATAAAATTAGGAATATTTCCATATTTAGGAATTTTTCCATATTTTTGGAATATTAACAGATATATATAAATTGTAATCATTTAATAGCAGACACTATGAAAAATGCAAAAATTTTAATGTATGATGGAAGTTTCAACGGTTTCTTATGTTGCATTTACAAAGCCTTTGACGAAAAAATACAAGTCGCTGACATTCAGAAAAAAGCAGTTGTTCAAAATGGATTGTTCTCAGATTCTGAAACTATATTCACTACTATGAACCATGCTAAATCGGTTTGGAATGGTATTCAAACAAAAAGTCATATCGCTATTCGTAATATCTATTTTGCGTTTCTAAGTGAGCAAAAAGGAATTGAATTTATTCTTTATAAGCATATTAAGAAGCTATTCTCTCCGTCATACCTACTTTCCTTAAATTTTACGGATGATTTAGAATCAAGAATAGTAAAATTGGCTAAAAATGTAGGCAAAGAAAAACAGCATTTAGAATGGTCTATCCAATTTAAGAAAACAGCTGATGCCATTAATTTTGAAATAATTAAACCAGCCTATGATGTTCTACCTTTGATTTCAAGACATTTTAGGTTTCAAATGTCGAATACGCCCTGGGTCATTTATGATTGCAAACGCAACTATGGTTTGTATTATAATTTAAATTCGGTAGAATTTATTTCTTTAAAAGCCGACGAAGTTCATAAAAATATGAACTGCACCAATTTAAATCTTAGAGCATTAATGATGAGAAAGCTACCTACACCTAAACTATCAAAGCCTACATTAAGATCAGAGTATTCGTATAGTCAGGCTGCAGTTTAACTACTTTGCTCTTTCTCCAATAAAATGATCTCCTTTACTTTTAAAAAGCACATTAAAAGTAGTTAAGCTACCGTAAATTCTGGTAATGTATTGTTGTAGATCTACTTTTTCTTGATCATCAAGATTTTTGCTTGAGTTTATTTTCTGTTCCATTACTCTAATTCTATCACGAACCATTACAATTTTATGAAAAAAAGTATCAATAGGTATTTCTTTAGAAGATAAAGATGCCTCTTTTGGCTGTAAAACTAAGGTTCCTCCTTTCCATTTATCAGCTATGGGGACTATTGATGATGCATCACTCCAACGTTTTAAAATACTTATTAATGATTGTTCTACCTCATAGAAGCTAACCGCATCCACCTCATCTACTACTTGCTCAATAATTTCAAAATCGTCATTTATGTCAATGGTCTCTAATCCTTTTTGTATAAAAGTAACCCAATAGTGCTTTGAAGTTACGTTGGTTACCACTCCTTTTCCAAATTCTTTATGGTCAATACGAGAACCAATACCTAGTAATTGCATCTGCTAATTTTTAAAATTGGTTTAAAGTTAATTGCTTTGTTTTAAAAAACAAAAAAACCAGTACTAGCTTGTTTAAGTATTTAGAAGTCAAAATCGTACTTTTGTCACTTTGCAAATGCCAATGATAAAATACGAAGAAAATATTGAGGTTAAAGGTGCACGTGTTCATAACCTAAAGAACATCGACGTAACTATACCAAGAGAAAAATTGGTAGTGATTACTGGATTATCTGGAAGCGGAAAATCTTCACTTGCTTTTGACACCGTTTATGCCGAAGGCCAGCGCCGATATATTGAGACATTCTCTGCCTACGCACGTCAGTTTTTAGGAGGTTTAGAACGACCTGATGTTGACAAAATTGATGGCCTATCTCCGGTAATAGCAATAGAACAGAAAACTACTTCAAAATCACCACGTTCTACCGTTGGCACCATTACTGAAATTTATGACTTTTTGCGACTACTTTATGCAAGGGCTGGTGACGCTTACAGTTATAATACTAACGAAAAAATGGTTAGTTATACCGATGAGCAAATAAAACAGCTTATTAAGAAAGATTACGACGGAAAAAAAGTAAATGTGCTTGCGCCAATTATTAAATCGCGAAAAGGACATTACAGAGAGTTGTTTGAGCAAATTGCAAAACAAGGTTTTGTAAAGGTGCGTGTAGATGGCAAAGTATTAGATATTGTTAAAGGAATGAAAGTGGACCGCTATAAGGTTCATGATATTGAAATTGTTATCGATCGCCTGAAGGTGATCGATACCGACGATATGGACAAGCGCCTATCTGAATCTATCAATACCGCAATGTATAGTGGTAATAATATACTTATGATTTTAGAAGAAGGCAGTTCAACAGCTCGTTATTTTAGTCGTGATTTAATGTGCCCCAGTACAGGCATCTCCTACCCTAACCCCGAACCAAATACATTTTCGTTTAATTCACCAAAGGGGATGTGTAACTACTGCAATGGGTTGGGGCACGTATTTGAAGTGAATGAACTAAAGATATTTCCTGATAAAAAATTATCAATTAAAGCAGGTGGTATAGCTCCATTAGGGGCCTACAAGAATTCTTGGGCATTTAAACAAATAGAAGTAATTGCGCAACGTTATGATTTTCAACTTACAGATCCTATAAACAAGTTACCAAAAGATGCCTTAAATGTAATTTTGAACGGAGGCGTCGAGAATTTCGAAATTGATTCTAAAACCTTAGGAGTAAAAAGAACCTACAAAATAGACTATGAAGGTATTTCAAATTTTATAAAAAATCAGTTTGATGATGCCGCTTCTACTTCAATTAAAAGGTGGGCTAAAGAATATATGGATCGTGTTGTTTGCCCTACCTGCAATGGATCTAGGCTACGTAAAGAATCTTTAAACTTTAAAATTGATGAAAAAAATATTGCAGAGCTCGCGCATTTAGATATCGCTGAGCTGTCTATTTTCTTTAAAAATCTCAATAAAAAGTTAAAGGGAAATCAGCTTAAAATTGCAACTGAAATAATTAAAGAGATTAACACCCGAATTCAGTTTTTACTCGACGTTGGCCTAGATTATTTATCCTTAAATCGTAGTTCTAAATCATTATCTGGTGGTGAAGCTCAACGGATACGCCTTGCAACGCAAATAGGATCACAATTGGTTGGGGTTCTTTATATTTTAGATGAACCAAGCATTGGTTTACACCAACGAGATAACGACCGTTTAATAAAATCACTTGAATCACTGCGCGATTTAGGTAATTCGGTTATAGTGGTTGAACATGACCGCGATATGATTGAAAGGGCAGATCATGTAATTGATATAGGGCCAAAAGCAGGTCGCCATGGTGGTGAGATTATCTCTCAAGGCTCATTTAAAGATTTAAAAAATGAGCATACGTTAACCGCAGATTTTATAACAGGCAAAAAAAAGATTACTGTTCCAAAAGAGCGAAGAAAAGGCAACGGAAAAAAAATTAAATTAACAGGCTGTACAGGTAATAATCTTAAAAATGTTTCTATTGAATTACCATTAGGTAAAATGATTGGGGTTACAGGGGTATCAGGTAGCGGAAAATCTACCTTAATAAATGAAACATTATACCCAATAATGAACGCCCATTATTTTAATGGTGTTAAAATACCTA
Organism: uncultured Flavobacteriaceae bacterium; assembly: GCA_947486785.1. GTDB lineage: Bacteria > Bacteroidota > Bacteroidia > Flavobacteriales > Flavobacteriaceae > Maribacter_C. The sequence goes on from CANKUU010000011.1 coordinate 59,728, forward strand.
TGCCCTATAAGAAGATTACAGGCCTAGAACATATTGATAAAGTAATCGATATCAACCAAAGTCCTATTGGTAGAACCCCCAGATCAAACCCAGCAACCTATACTGGTGTTTTTAGTGAAATTCGTTCATTATTTACCAAAACACCCGAAGCTGCCATTCGTGGATATAAACCAGGAAGATTTAGTTTTAATGTTAAGGGTGGGCGTTGCGAAACCTGCCAAGGCGGCGGCCTTCGTGTAATTGAAATGAATTTTTTACCAGATGTGTTTGTAGAGTGTGAAACCTGCAATGGTAAAAGATTTAATCGCGAAACGCTAGAGATACGATATAAAGGCAAATCAATTTCAGATGTGTTAGAAATGACGATTGATGAAGCAGTTAGTTTTTTTGAGTTAATACCAAAAATTCATCGCAAGTTAAAAACTATAAAAGATGTAGGTTTGGGCTATATCTCTCTAGGCCAACAATCGACTACCTTATCTGGTGGAGAAGCACAACGAATAAAGCTTGCCACCGAATTATCAAAACGTGATACTGGTAATACCTTTTATATTTTAGATGAGCCAACAACAGGTTTACATTTTGAAGACATACGGGTATTAATGGAAGTTTTAAATCGTTTGGTAGATAAAGGCAACACTATTTTAGTTATTGAACATAATATGGATGTTATTAAAATGGCAGATTATATTATTGACATTGGTTATGAAGGTGGCAAAGGAGGTGGCTCAGTAGTTGCAAAGGGTACACCAGAGACCCTTGTGAAAGATAAAAAAAGTTATACTGCAAAGTTTTTAAAAAAAGAACTTAGTTTGTAAGTTAAAAACCAAATTTTATGAGAAAAGAACAAAATCCAAAAGGATGGAACCAGATAAAAACCAATGATTCTTGGGCTTTATTTAAAATCATGGGCGAGTTTGTCAATGGTTTTGAACGAATGAGTCTTATTGGTCCGTGTGTATCTATTTTTGGCTCGGCCAGAACAAAAGTTGATACGCCTTATTATGATTTAACCGTATCCATTGCTAAAAGTATTGCTGATGCAGGATATGGAGTTATTACAGGCGGTGGCCCTGGTATAATGGAAGCTGGTAATAAAGGTGCCAATTTAGCTGGAGGAACATCTGTAGGATTAAACATAGACTTACCTTTTGAACAACATGACAACCCGTATATAGATCATGACAAAAGTCTCGATTTTGATTACTTTTTTGTTCGTAAAGTGATGTTTGTTAAGTATTCTCAAGGATTTGTTGTTATGCCTGGTGGATTTGGTACCTTAGACGAACTTTTTGAAGCAATAACGCTTATTCAAACCAATAAAATTGAAAAATTTCCCATTATACTTGTAGGATCAGCATTCTGGAATGGTTTATTGTCTTGGGTTAAAGAAACCATGTTAAAAGAAGGTAATATTAGCGCTAGTGATTTAGAGTTAATTCATCTTGTTGATACCGCAGATGAAGTAGTTGAAATTATTGATGCTTTTTATAAAGGACGATCATTAAGCCCTAATTTTTAAATTTAATTTCTTAAAATTGAAGGTAACAGCTATTAAAATTATTACTTTTCTAGTGCTTTTTCTTTTCTTTGGAAAAGCTCAGAGTCAACACATTAATTATTTAACTGCTGTTTTAGATATTGAGAGTAAACAACTTAAAATTCAACAAGAGTTTACCTATAAAAATACCTCGAACAATGATCTAGAAGTACTCTATTTTAATGATTGGGCCAACGCTTATGCTAATAAGAATACCGAACTAGCCAAGAGTTTTGCACAACAGTTTAAAAAAAGTCTTCATTTAGCCTCAAATTCAGAAAGAGGTTTTACAAAAATTTCTACCATTGTTGATTCTAATTATCATGGTATAAAATGGGAGCGATTAAAAAGTGTAGATATTATTAAGTTAGTTCTTAACAAACAATTAGCCCCAAATGATTCTATCAAAATTTTTATAAGCTATTCTGTTAAATTACCCCCTAACAAATTTACACCCTTTGGATACAGTACTTCAAATGAATTTTATTTAAAAGATTGGTATCTAACACCCGCAGTTTATGATGGCAAATGGCATTTGTATTCAAACAAAAACCTTGAAGATCTTTATACTGACATTACGAATACTACCATAAAGCTGAGCTACCCAATTACAACTAAGTTAATTTCAAATTTTGATGTTATAGAGCGCTCCGAAAAAAACCAAAGTCAATCAGCTATACTTGAAGGTAAAAAGCGTAAGAGTTGTGAAATTATTCTATCTCCGCAAAATAACTTTACAACGCACGTTACCCCTCATATGACCGTGCAGACAGATATTTCTTCATCAAAATATCCTGAAATACTACAAGGGGTTTCTGTTAATAAAGTGGTTGATTTTATACATGAAAAATTAGGTGACTTTCCGCATAAAAAGCTTTTGATTAGCAGTATTGATTACAACAAAAACCCGCTATATGGCATTAATCAATTGCCAAAATTTATTAGACCCTATGAAGAGCAGTTTCAATTTGAGATGAAACTCTTAAAAACCACCTTAATAAACATGCTTGAAGAAAGTATGTACTTAAATCCTAGAAAAGAACAATGGGTAAATGATGCGATTGCTAATTATTTAATGATAGCTTATGTAGATGAGTATTATCCAAATCAAAAACTAATTGGTAAACTTTCTAAACTTTGGGGTATTCGTAGTTACAATATTGCGAAGATGAATTTTAATGAGCAATACCCCTTTCTTTATATGCTTTTAGCACGTAAAAATTTAGATCAGCCCCTAACAACTTCGAATGACTCGCTAATTAAATTTAATCAAAAAATAGCCAATAAGTATAAAGCTGGCTTAGGACTGTCTTATTTAGCCAGCTATATTGGTAAAGAAAAAATTGACCAAAGCATTAAAACATTTTATCAATTTTATAAGCTAAACAAGGTTAGTGTTTTAGATTTTAAATCTATTCTCAAAAGGTCATCTGAACAAAAGATAGATTGGTTTTTTAACAACTATGTAGAGACCGATAGAAAAATTGATTTTAAGATTAAAAAAGTTAAAAAAACTGAAGATTCATTAATAGTTACTATAAAAAATAAAAAAGGAACTGTTGTTCCAATTTCACTTTTTGGACTTAATAACGATACCGTAGTTTCAAAATATTGGTTTTCTAATATTGAAAATGAAAAAACATTCACTATTCCTAAAAAAAATGAAGAGCGTTTAGTGCTAAATTATGATCAAAAAATTCCAGAATTTAATCAACGTGATAATTGGAAGTCTCTCGGAAACTTTCTTTCGGGTAACAAAAAATTAAAATTTACTTTTTTTAGAGATTCAGAGAACCCATATTTTAATCAGGTTTTTTATGTACCCATAATCACGTTTAACGTTTATGATGGTTGGTCACCTGGTTTACGACTTTATAATAAAACATTTCTTAACCGACCCTTTGTTTATGATTTTACACCCACGTATTCATTTAAGGAAAAGACCTTTGTTGGCTCAGGTTCTTTGTTGTATCGAAAATATTTGAGTAAAAGCGGATTGTACGTTGCCAATTATTCGCTTCGAGGATCACAAAGGCATTTTAATGTAAATTCAAGATATACAACAATTACACCATCGGTAAGTTTTGGATGGCGACCTGCAGATCTTATTTCAAACAAAAGGCAATTTTTAACCTTTAGGTACTTAAATATATTCAGAAAAATTGATGCTCGTCTTGCCAATCTTAAAAACGATTCTAGCAACCCTGACTATAGTGTATTTAATATTAGGTATGTAGATGTAGACAACACCATATTAAACTATAAGTCGTGGTATTTAGATTTTCAACAGGCCGGAAATTTTACCAAATTTGCTGCTGAATATGAATATCGCAAACTATTTGATAGCAATCGCCAATTTAATTTGAGATTGTATGCAGGTAAATTTCTTTGGAATAATACCAATTCTAACTACTTTAGTTTTGCCTTAGATCGACCAAGTGATTACCTTTTTGAATATGGATATCTAGGACGCTCCGAGAATTCTGGAATTTATAGCCAACAAATTATTATTGCTGAAGGAGGGTTTAAGTCTTTTCTCGATAACCAATATCGTTTTGCTAATAACTGGCTGGCTACAGCAAATGCAAGTGTAAATATTTGGAAATGGGTTGAACTATATGGAGATATAGGCGTTGTTAAAAACAATGGACAAAAAGAAAAATTAGTATACGATTCTGGTATTCGCCTCAACTTAGTAACTGATTATTTTGAATTATATTTTCCCTTATACTCCAATAATGGTTGGGAAATTGCACAACCAAATTACGGCGAAAGAATTCGGTTTATTGTTACCCTTAGTCCGAAAACATTAACCGGTATTTTTACCCGAAAGTGGTTTTAATTCTTTAAAAACCTGGTTGCTTTTGTCAGGGGTACTCTGTGAATTAAAAACTAAGCCCATTAGTAAACCTAAAACACCTCAAGTTAATTTCACACCCTTTAAAAAGACGCCCTCTCTAGGACGATTATAAACAAATGCCACATAAATAGAGCATCGGTTTATAAACTCAAATAAATAATCATAAAGTGTACACTTCTCAGTCTAGTTTAATTTTTATCATCTTTCTTAAACTTTTGACTAAATTATTTGGTTTTATGATAAAACTTGTATAATAAAAGTGCTATACCTTTGGAAAAGACAGGATAAAAATGTATTATGTGACTTGGACAAATCTTGAAACACACAATATATGAGGCAACTAAAAATTATCAAGCAAGTTACTAACCGAGAATCAAAATCTTTAGATAAGTATTTGCAAGATATAAGTAAAATTGATTTGATTAATGCAAGTGAAGAAGTTGAACTAGCACAACGTATTAGACAAGGCGATCAATGGGCTCTCGAAAAATTAACAACTGCAAATTTACGTTTTGTGGTATCTGTTGCAAAACAATATCAAAATCAGGGATTAAAATTACCTGATTTAATTAATGAAGGTAACTTAGGCTTAGTTAAAGCTGCAAAGCGATTTGACGAAACACGAGGTTTTAAATTTATTTCATATGCAGTTTGGTGGATTCGTCAATCTATTTTACAAGCACTCGCAGAGCAATCAAGAGTTGTTCGCTTGCCATTGAATAAAATTGGATCAATAAATAAAATTAAAAAAACTTTTTCTTACTTAGAACAAGCACATGAGCGACCACCTTCTGCTGAAGAAATTGCGAAAGAATTGGAAATGACAGTTAGTGAGGTAAAGCAGTCGATGAAGAACTCAGGAAGACATGTATCTATGGATGCACCTCTAAGACAAGGTGAAGACTCTAACCTTTACGATGTTCTTCGCTCTGGTGAATCACCAAGACCTGATAGAGAACTTATGCAACAATCTTTAAACACAGAGATTGTAAGAGCTTTAGAAACACTTTCTCCACGTGAGGCTGATGTCGTTAAGTTATATTACGGTATAGGCGACCAGCAATCTATGACACTAGCAGAGATAGGTCAAACATTTGATTTAACTCGTGAGCGTGTTCGTCAAATACGTGAAAAAGCCATTCGTAAGTTACGACACAACTCTAGAAGTAAATTATTGAAAACTTATTTAGGTTAAACAATATTCTTTTACCAAAAGAAAAGCGCTCTAATATTAATATCAGAGCGCTTTTCTTTTGGTATTAGTAACCATTTCATTAATTGTAGCAACAATTAAGAATAATTTAAAGCCTTAATTTCCGATTCTGTAAGAATATCATTCAAAGTTTCAATGAAATTCATGTAGGCTGTGTTGTCTGATTTTCGATTTGACATAGATAAGGGATTTAAAGTTAATATAAGTTGAACTACATATAGTCTAGTTCTACTAATTCATTTACACTCAATACTTCATTTAATTCTTGTAAGAAGCTTAGGTATTCTTCTCCGTAGGTGTCGTATAACATATTACTGTTAGTTTTATTGGTTAATATTATTCTAAATTGCTTAAAAGATTTGGTTTTTACTTCTGAGTAAATATATTTATTAGATGCGCTTTTAACAATAAAATGTGGTGTATTTGCCGTAGCCTGTTGTGAAATGATTAAATGACTTTGTGAACCTATTTTAGAGCTATTTTTCAGAAAGTAGTTCATCGATATTTTAGGTATTTAACCCTATGCATATTTTCTAAAACTGTACTGAACATGGTTTTAAAATAATGCTGAACAAGAAACACCTGCGGAAACAGACCACACAAAAGTGTTTGCATCGAAAATTAACTCCTGCCTTTTTAAACCAAGATTTACATTAAAGTTGTTAGATTTTGACCAACCTTGAAACTGATATTCAAATTGAAGTTGTTGAGACTCTATATATAGTAAAGATTCAGCTATGATGTTTTCTCCATCGAATAATTGCCTAAGCTCTGGGTTAAATCCCATACCTGCACGAAACCCAAAGTAATTAGATGCGTTTTTTAAATATTTACGAAATAAAAAGCTACCCGATAAATTTGCTCCTCCACGTTTAGTTGAGGTTATGTATGGGCGAAGCGAGTAATAATAGTTGCCTCTATATAATCCGAAAGAACTCGTATAAATACGAATTGTACGTGATGCAAATTGTAAAAGCCTAAAACCAATTGATGTCTCTAAATTTTTTGGCAGATTAGCATATAACTCAAGGCCTGCTCTATGTTTTGGAAAAATAATAGCATTAGAATATCCATAATTTAAATATCCATAAAGAAATTTTGAAATCTTTGGATATAGGTCCATTTCATATTGAAAACCGTTGGTTTGGAAACGATTGTAATAATTAACTCTTGGTATAATTTTACCTAATTTTGTTTCTCTTTGGTAAGAAACACTAGTATATCTCATTGGTTGATACACTCGATCGAAAGTTTCAAAAGTATTTGAAAAAACCACTCTGTTTTTGGGAGTTGATTTTTCTAACCTTGTACTATCTAAAGGTAAGTAAATTGTTTTTTTTTTTAGAATACCTTCTTCGGCCTTAGTTTTAAGTTGTAAAAGGTCTGCATCATCATGCAGATATAATAATGCCTTATTAGCAAGCCCTAGCGCTATATAAAATTCCTTTTCATTAATTTCATTTTTAATTGCTCTTACCCAAGCTTTTTTGTTCGTGCGATCTTTAGAAGTAATTCGATTCAATTCTTTTCGAATCATATCGGCATCCTTAATTTTATGCTTAGCTACCGTGGTATTATTCTTATCAAGTTTTTTAATTATGTTATCTTTTAAAGCAAGTAAAACAACATTATCTTTTAAATAATGTAATGCCTTGTAGGCCAAACCCAAAGCTATTTGATACTCTTCTGCATAAATTTCATTGTTTATGGCTGCAACCCACACTTCTTTGTCTTCTCTTTCTTTTGATGTTAGGCGATTGAATTGTTTACGAGCATTCTCGAAATCGCCATCCCAACTTAAGGTTGTGGCTGATGCATTGCTAATAATGTCATATTCTTTCTGTGCTATTACTTTTATAGTATCATGCGATACTTTATTATCACTTGAAAGCACGACATTTTTTGAATGATTATATAACTGCTCAGGATGGTCTGGGTAGTTATAATCTTGCGCTAAACAGGTAGCGCTTAATAGAATAAACACTCCTGCAAAAATGATTTTATTTAACATCTGTTTTTCATTTATTAAGAGAATCAGCGTTTTCTTGATTACTATACTTGAGAGCTCGTTCTATTTTTTCGTTGACTTCTTTGGTATTAACTTCATTTATTTTAATTGTATTTAGAAGCGTTAATGCTTTCTGATGGGTACCGGCCCAATAATATGAATCTAGTAATGCGAGATAACCATCAGTATATTTAGGATATTTACGAATTACCTCTTTTAAAACTTTTTCAGAAGAGCTATATTTTTTTTGCCAAGCGTACAATCGCCCCATCAAAATTTCTGTATCTGCATGCCTTGGGGTTTGACTTAGTATGTACTTACATAATAACAAACTACGATCCCAGTCATTATCAAACGCAAGTTTTCTTGCTGTATTATATGCGTTATCAGCATCTTTTCCATTAAAGACACTTTCGATCCAGATTATCTCTGATTTTGAAAACTCCGTTTTAGGTTGTAAAAGTGATACCGATTTTGGAATTATTTTATTCCGTTCAGTAACATATTTGTTTACCGATTTAAAATATTGAAAACTGTTTGTTATTTGCCTTACCTTAGCTTCATCTTCAAAATCTGATAAATTCAAATTTTCATCAAGTTCAAACACCCTATCTCCCGAAAAAAAGAGATTACCTTGAATATAATCTTGAATATTATTTCGATCTCTAAAGAGTGGTATTTTCTTTGAATTGGAGAAAATATCTGATTCGATCAATGAATTTCCTATCCAAGCAATTTTATTGGGTACCTTAAGCTTATAATTTGCATCTAAAAATGAAACAATAGTGGGTGCGATGTCTGCATGCGAGGCTAATGAGTTTATTGTACCTGGAGTATTGAGTAAGGGACTATAGATTATAAATGGTACGCGATATCTACCTAATTCATTCTGTTGTGGTAGATCATGTAATCTATGTGTGCCAGTAATAATGAAAATGGTATTTTTATAATCTCCTCTTGATTTGTATCTATTAATAAAATCTAAAATTGCTGTATCTGCATAAAGAAAACTGGCGAATATTTCGATATGATTTTCAATTAACCGTTGCTGCATACTTCCAATATGCTTATTTTGGGTAACAATTTTTAAAACCTTATTCTCATAAAATTCTTTTTTAGGAATAATAAAAGAGCTTTTAGTACTTAGGGTTAAAAAAACATCTAGCTTACTCTCATTTAATGCTACGGGCTGACTTTCATATCTTTTAAAAAGTTCTTTATCCGGATAGCCTAAAGTAACCCCTGCTGCATCTGCTTTTTGTAGTTTATAGTTTTTTCCAAACGTTTTTTTATCTATGATTAAATCAACATTTTCTTCATTTAAAAATCGATCATAGTGATTTAATGCGCTATTACCACCGTAATTAAAAGAAGTAGTATAGCCGTTTTGCTTAAGAATACTATATAGGGTATTTCTATTTGTATAATTTTTAATATTAGTAAACCCGTTTAGGCCAAAGGGCAAAGAACCCATAACCGTTGGTAATGTAGCAAAACTTGCGCCCGAGTTACTCACAAAATTTTTCCATACAAGGCCTTCTTTTGAAAGGGCAGTAAGATTTGGCATAAAATGCTTAAAACGCGCATTTTCTCCAACAAAATCGGCTCCTAAGCCATCAATTAAAAGAAAAACAAGGTTTGGCTTTACTTTACCTAATTTAATGTAACTACTTAATACATCTCGTTCTTGATACTCTTGAATTAAAGGAAATTCTAATGTTCCTTGATATTTATTAGTGTCAAATAAATTGGCAGCTAGTTTAGCAATCAAATGTTGCGTTTTATTTTCATTAACTGGTTTTTTATTCGAATTTAAAATTGCCAAAAACATGCTAAATAAAACGATGGTAAAGGGGTACATTTTACTTATTAGCTTGTAAATAGATGCTAATAGTTTATTTGAATAATAAAAGACAATAAGGGTAAGTAATAGTACTAAAGAGATTTCTAAAAGCGAAAATTTGATCGTATCTGATTGATACAAGCCATAGATATCAACTCCTAAAATTTCATAATTCTGCACATAATATGCAATCAATAGACCTTCTACAATTAATAGGATAGATAATAGCAACCTAACTACCCTAAATCCGAGATTTGATTTCTTACTTTCTAAATAGTTGAAAAGAAATACCGCAATTAAAGCGGTGATAGCACTAAAACCAATATGATTAATAAGAAGTAGTATTAAACTTTTATTAAAAAAAGAATAAAGTACTCCGCTAAAATAAAGTCTTAGATTTTGATAAAAAGAGAGAACAACTAAACCACAAAAAAATGCTAACATTAAAGGTATAAAATCCTTTAAGGTTTTACTATTTTCAGTTTTTGGTATGTGAAGCTCTAAATTCATTTTAGGTTGCTTTTGCGAATCCTTTTCGAACTTGTGAGCCCCAACCAGATTTAATTTTAAACAGTTTTTTATAGTTACCCCTAATAGAAGACCATACCACAATAGGGTGAAAAACTATTGGCTCTACTAATGCACAAAACATTAAGAGGAGTATGTCTTTCGTTTTGTTATACTCGTTATAAGAGTATATATCCCATAAAATTGCATAAAACGAGAACATTATGGAGTATAGATAAAGGGTAGATGTAATAGCTATAAAAAAACTAAAATTTAACATTCCTAACCAATAAAATACGATAATGGTAAAAAAGCCAAAAAACTCTAGTAAGGGTGCCAACCATTCATAAAATAACCAATACGGATAACTGAGCATACCTAACCTACCAAATTTTGGATTAAAAAACATGTCTTTATGTTTAAATAGGGTTTCTAAATTACCTCTACTCCATCTATCTCGTTGGTTTACAAAAATTTTCAAATCTTCTGGAACTTCTGTCCAGCACAAAGCATCAGGAATATATTCTACCGTATATGATAGTTTTCTCTCATGCATAAAACGACGCATTTTAAAAACAATCTCCATATCCTCGCCAACTGTATTTGTATCGTACCCCCCTACGGCTAGAGCTATTTCACGATCAAAAAATCCAAAAGCACCTGAAATAATTAATAGACTGTCGATACGCCCCCACGCCATTCTACCAAGAATAAACGATCGGGTGTATTCTAACAATTGAAATCTTGCAAGCCAATTTGTTGGAAGACGTATTTCTTCTAGCTTTCCCCCATCAATTACGCAGGAGTTTGCAACCCTTATTACCCCTCCAACAGCTATTACTCTTTTTTCTGAGCGTTGGTAGAATGATTTTACGACATGAAGTAATGCATCGGGTAATAGTAAACAATCTACATCAATGCATCCTACATATTTATTAGTAGAAAGTGCAATTCCTGTATTTAAAGCATCAGATTTACCTCCATTTTCTTTATCAATTACGGTAAGTTTTGAAAACGCGCGATGTGGCGATTTGTAGATACCGCGAATGGGCTTATTTTTCCAGTCTGGATCTATTTTTTGATCTATTTTAACAAGATCATACGCGCTAATCATCTTTTCTAGAGTGTCATCTTTGCTGCCATCGTTTACCACCATCACTTCAAAATTTACATATCGTAAAGACATGAGCGAACGTATATTTTCGACAATGGTCATACCCTCGTTGTATGCAGGCGCAATAATAGTAATGCTTGGCGCTAAAGGTGAAGCCATTACTTTTGACAAATCATTAAAACTATTTTTATTTTTATAGTGAATTGAATTTCGTGTAGAAAAATAGGCCATAGCAGTAAACATGCTAAATAGCACAACTGTAAACAGTAAGAATACAATGTTTATATAATCTACAATGGTGCTCAAAACTTCACTATCCATTCAGTAGTTTTTTTAAACGATTTGACATTTCTAATAAGCAATTTGCAAACGAGTTTTGGGCTGTTTCATTCTGTGTAAGCGAAGATTTATTTTTTGAAGTGTTTACAGAAGAAAATTGAAATGAGATATCAAAAATATCTGAAGTATCTGATGATTCATTTATTTCTAAGACTTCTAATAACTTACTGTATTCCTTTGGTGTTTCAACTTCTAAATCATGTTCTTTATTCTTTATTCCATCATTTGACTGTGCTGCATTAGGCTTATTTAAAATAGCATCAAGTTCTAGTTGTACTTCTTGTTTTAATTTTAATCGCAATTTTTTAATTACCTCAGCAGCTTTTAACTGCACCTCTTCATTAGTATCTACTAATAACTTTTCAAGAAATCTAATATCATCTGCATCGCCAATGGCTACAACTTCGTCTAAAAGAATCATTTTTTTATCCGCATCGCAGTTTCGAAATAAGTCATCTAACACGTTAAATGTTCTCTTTTTTGTAGTCTCTTTTTTAATCAAATCTAAATATTCAGCATCTTCAGAAAACCGCTCTATAAGTTGCTTTATATGCTCTTTGTAAGCGCTATATTTAGTGTCATCTAGCATTTCAGTTAACAATGGTATTTCTCGGTAGTCGCCCATGTCTCTTAGGTTTTCAAGCATTTGCACTATGTCTTCTTCAGAATCTTCGTCATCAAGGCTAGTGTCGGCTATTAAATCATCATTTAACCCTAGTAGCGGCATATTGGTTTCAAAACCTTCTAAGTCTTTAGATATTTCATTGTTATCATGTTTATCTGCTAATTTTTGTTTTGTTTTACTTTTTTCTTCAGCAGTAGAACTACACTCAGAACTTTCTGCTAAGACGTCAAAACTAATTGTGAGTATTTCATCTTCTACGTCAGCACTAGTTTCAGATGTATTTGTTTTGTTTTTTATTTTGGTAAACGCTCCTACTATTCGAAGTAGCCATTCTTGTATTTTAAGACTCATTTCATCAAAAGTGCTTACTTTTTCAGATTTTACAGATTCATCAATAGCAGTTAACTCTTGGTCTATGTATGAGCTTGAATATTTTTCTGAATTAAGATTAAACACTTGTAAAAACGTTTTAAAAAAATCGCTTTTTTGGTTGGCCATGGGGGATGTTTTATGTTGAATAGGTTCTGTTGTAATTGGGATGAAGTTTAATTCATCTTGGTAAAAATTAAAAATTTGATCTGTTGAAGCACTTTCAAAAGATTCATTTGCTATTAAAGGCTCTATTTTTTGGGCCAAATCGCTTGTTACTTCTTCATATACTAGGGTTAATTCTTTAATTTCCTTGAAAGAAATGGCATAATTATCTATGGCACTATTTAACGGCGCAACGGTATAAGGAGTATCCTCTAAGATAGACTTAGAATTTTGCTGCTCATTGAATAAAATAGTAGTACTGTTTTTTAACTGCTGTTGCCTTTGATCAATTTCATTTTGTAATGATTTTTCTTTATTTCGCAGTTCTGGCTTATTCTCTTCGGTTTTATCTAACTCTAAATCTTTGGGTATTTCGTAACTTGAAATGTCTTGAATACCTTTTGATGGCAAAATTCGTTCTGGCGAAAGTATATTTATACTTTGCTGAGCTTTGTTTTTTACATAAAAGTTAGATTCTTTTCTTTGAAGTAATTCTAAAAATGGGATATCCTCTTCAGAACCAATATTTCCGATAGTATCTAAAATAGTAATTTTTATAGGTGTTGTGCTTTGCCAAAAAACAAGCTTTAAAGTTTCTAGAGCTTCAACCATATAAAATTCATTTATACAACAAATAGCCTCTTGCTTAATTTGATTGTTTTTATGCTTGATAAGTTCTATTAGTGAAGCTTTTGCATCATTTTGATTGTAAAATTTAATTAATCTAAGTGCAAATAAAACTACATAACTGTTGCTAGATGTAAGCCATAGCTTAAAGCGAGGTGGATTATAATCTACTTGGTTTCGAATTACGTCTAATAGTTTTAGCTGCTGCCATTCTGATATTTTATGTTTTGTGGTATCTAAGAAATAGTTAAGTCCTTCAGGTTTAAGACTCACTGTTGCTATTTCTGCTTGTTTGCGAATAGTACTACTTTTATTGTTTATAAAATTAGCGGTAAGACTGTAGGCTTCCGTAACTTGCATTTGTGTTAAATCTTTAATGGCTTTAGAAACCACCTCCCATCTTTTACTTTTAAGCTTGGCTAATGCATCTAAATGCAAGTTAAGATCACGATAAAGCTTAAATAAATTTTTCTGGCTGTCGCCTGATAGGTCTTTTTGCAAGTCTAACATTATCTCAGACAGAATTTTTCGCGTAAAATTGTCTTTAATAAGTTCTCTAATTTCAATTTTAAAGTTGAGATAATTACATTTTTCCTCTTTAGAAGCGCCCTCATGATAAAAGATAAATTCATTTACCATTGGTGCAAGTTCTCGCTTTCGTTGAAGTGCTTTTGCAGAAATAGCTGAAATTCTGTATTTATAAACAAATATAGCTGCTGCATAAATTAGACTAAGAATCAAAAAAAATAGAGAAATGTCCCAAAGAATATCAATACTTATTTTTGGGATCGAAATCAAGGTGAGGTGATATGTATCGGTATATAGATTCAAATTATGTTTTACACAAGATTCTGTTTAAGCGAACAATAAGTTCAGATGGACTAATAGGTTTTGATATAAAATCGTTAGCACCTAATTCAAAAGCGCTTAGTACATTTTCCTCGTTACCTGCAGAGGAAACCATAATGATTGGCACATCAGACTTTAAATCATTTCTAACAAAATCTATAAGCTCTAAGCCTGAGAAATATGGCATCATAATATCAGATACTATAATATCGGGTATTTGTATAGTTAATTGATCTTTTACTTCTCTACCGTCTCTACATAGTTGAATTATATAGCCCTCTTTTTTAAGACGAAAGTTCAATAATGTAGCCAGCAACTCATCATCTTCTGCAAGTAACAGCTTTTTGTTTATCATCTTTAATTCACAGATTTTAAGGCATTTAGCTGTTGGTCTATGGCTTTCTCCACTAACTGATATTCTTCAACAAAAGCTTTCAACAGAAAATTGATATATTTTTTATCGCCATCAGCTTTAAGAATACTTTCAATTTGAACTACTAAACTGTGTAAACTTTTAGATTGCATCATACCTAAGCCGAATTTTACTTTATGCGCAGCAAATGCAACTGTTTTCATATCACCATCAGGTAGTTCTGAGCTTAATACGCCAATGAACTCTAGGGTGTTTTGTTTGTAAAGAAGCACAAGCTCTTCTAATAGAAATATTTTGCCTAAGCATTCTTCTAAAACTTTAGAAAGGTTAATTTTAGTGGCATCACTAATTATTTCAATATCTGGGTTAATATATTTTGATGGAATTGAAACAGTCTTCTTCATTTTCATGGTATTTTCAATTATTTTGTTTAAAAGCTCTTCTGCGGTATAAGGTTTTAATATCTGATCATTAATCTTGTATTTTGAATAAATTTGATGGTTTTTTACTGCTAAACTGCTAGCTACATCTATTATTGGAATTTCACGTATCTTCAGAACCTTATTGCGTCTTATTTTACCTGCGATATCAAAAACTCGGTAATTGTGAGTGTTTAAGTCAGTTAAAACCAAATCAATCTTATGACTTTCTAAGAGCATTAAGCCATATACTACATTATCGGTAAAGTAAAATTTACATCCCCATATTTTTAAGCGCTCTTCTAGTAGTTTCCGTTCTAATTCGTCATCTTCAAAGACAAGTATGCTATAATTTTTAAGCACATTTGACTCATTTTTCTTAGACACATTAATTTTAGATTTTAAATCTATACTACTCTTCTTATAGGGTAATATTAATTGAAATTCAGAGCCTTTACCAAGAACACTATTCACGTTTATATTTCCATTGAGATCTAATACGATCTGTTTTGAAATACTTAGATCAAGGTCATAACTAGAGTCTACCCTATTATTTTCGCTATTTTCTGAGGCATCAAATATGTGTTTTAACTGATTAGTGGCTAAACCAATGCCAGTATCTTTTATAATAAACTCTAGATAGTAGTTGTTATTTTCTTTTTTTTGTAAATAAATAGCTAAGTCAATACTACCTTCCTGAACATATTTTATAGCATAACCTAAGATATTCAAAAGTACTTGAGTAAGTTTTGCAGGATCTCCTACTAGTATTTCAGGAACCTTATCGTCTATGCGAGATTCTATATGAATGTCTTTATTATTCAAAAGTGTTCTGCATAAGTACATCACATCTTTTACTAAGCCTCGAAGGTTGAAATTCAATTTCTCATTTATTTCGAGATCCACGTTTAACCTCGAATTTTTTACAAGTTGTTCATTTGTAATGTTTAAGAGTGTTTGTGTAGTATTTTCAATAGTATTTATTTTACTTAATTGTTTTTTTGAGAGCTCTTCCTCTTTTAAAAGATTTATGAATTGAATAATCCTGTTTAAAGGTATTTTGAGATCATGACTTAGCCGACTAAATTGGAGATTTGTATTTTGACCTTCATCTGAAGTTTCATGAGTCTGCGCTTGAAAAGCACTACTGTTTTGTTTTGATTGGATTTGCCCTTGAGTATAATCCAAAGCTTGCTTCTCTAACTGGCATTTAAAAATTTGTACAGATTTTTTTAACCGTTTTGCTTGAGAAAGCTGTAACTCTTTAAAAGAAAGGTCATCGAGCAAATGTTCTAATTCTGTTAGTAGGCTTATTATTTTCAAATTATAGGACTATTTTTATTTAAAATCTGTTCTACTCTACTTGAGAAAAAATGTCATCGATTTATATTCAAGAGCGAGTCAGTTATGATAAAAGTCATTAAAACATACAGGTTTTACAATAAATTGTTCTCTAGGTTTCTATTTGTGTTGTCAAATGGCTTAATTTGTATGTGTAGCTCAATTTAGAATGAAAAAGAATATTCAAATATTAATCCTTTTAATTTTTATGAATTGCGGAGAAACCCCACAAAAATCGAATATTAGCCTAGAAGAGCGTGCTAAATTTATACACAAAAAAGTGCTTACAGTTGATACGCATAACGATATTGACATCAAAAATTTTACAGATAGTATAAACTACAAACAGCGCTTAGATACTCAGATAAATTTGCCAAAAATGAACGAAGGCGGTTTAGATGTCACTTGGCTCATTGTTTATACAGGTCAAGACTCCCTAAGTTCTGAAGGTTACAAGCAGGCATCAGAAAATGCAATTTCAAAATTTGAGGCCATTCATCGTCTTTGTGAAGAAATTGCTCCAAATGAGATTGAATTAGCTTTAACTTCTGACGAGGTTAAAAGAATAAATGCATCAGGGAAAAAAGTAGCTATGATTGGCGTTGAAAATGCTTATCCCCTAGGAACTGATTTAACTAATTTTGAAAAGTACTACAAATTGGGGGCTCGCTATATTTCTTTGGCCCATAATGGTCATAACCAATTTTCTGACTCTAATACATGCGAATCAGACAACAAATGGTTACATAATGGTTTAAGTAAACTAGGTGAAGATGCAGTAAATGAGATGAATAGGCTTGGCATAATGATAGATGTATCACATCCTTCAAAAGAAGCGATGAAACAAATGGTGGCGCTATCTAAAGCACCTATTATTGCTTCACATTCGTCCGCAAGAGCTTTATGTGATCACAGTAGAAATCTTGATGATGAGCAACTAATGCTTATCAAAGAAAATGGTGGTGTTGTTCAAGCCGTTGCTTTTAGTTCTTTTTTAAATACTGCAAAACATAATGCGCACAGCAAAAAACTAGAAGAGATTGAAAGAATGGTCTTAGATTCGTTAGGAGTGCAATGGTTAGACAGGCATGCGATTCGTGGATTACCAGAAGAGGAAAGAGAAGCGCATCAAAAAGCGCGAGCAATTATGAATCCTATTGTAAAGCGTAAAATTGAATCAATAGATGGTTTTCCTTCACCCGTGGATGTTACCGATTTTGTAGACCATATTGATTATATGGTAAAACTTATAGGTATTGATCATGTAGGTATTAGCTCTGATTTTGATGGCGGTGGTGGTATTAGTGGCTGGTCTGATGCATCTGAAACCTTTAATGTTACTTTAGAGCTTGTAAAACGGGGCTATACAGAAGATGAAATACGTAAACTATGGGGAGAAAACCTCTTAAGAGTATTAGATGAAGTTCAAGCAATTGCCCAACAATTGCAAAAAAAATAAGCTTCTAAATAAAACACTAGCAATAAGTACCGCATATAAAACAATACAAAAACATATTCTGACTAGCAGCTATTCTACAACAATGGGCTTTACAAAATTTTAATCTATTAGCGCTCTTGACGTATCACAATTGGAACATAACCAATTTCCATACCAGCGGGTGGCTGAATTATTAGATTTGGATCAATAGCTATCAAATTACCAGTAGATGGAGCTGGAATATAGTCTCTATTAATTGGCCAATTCGCATGTATTTTTTCTACTACCTCTTGTAAAGCATTCTTCTTTTCCGTGGTCCAATTATATTGTTGAAATACAGGTTGATCAATAAACTTGTACCACACATAAGTTACCGTAGAACCATCATTTAATGTAACTTGAAAAGGCTCTGAAGCTGGCCCTGGGCTTGTCCAACTTGATGTCATTGTAGCTACATAAGGCGATCTTTCGCTAGACTGCGTTTCAAATTCAGCAGCTAGCAATTTGGTTTCAGAAGGCACCTCTTCTTCTAAAATTGCTTTAAAAACATTATTTTCTTTTTTAAAATATTGAGGAAATTTTCCGGCTTCAAACTCGGTATTAGCCCATTTGAGACCAAAATTAGAGTTTCTGATATATGGGGTAGAAATCAATTCAAAATTTTCTATTTCATTATTTTCCTGAGCAATTTCAATGAAGCTACTATTCATTTGAGTCGATAAAATTCCACTAGTTTTAAATGAGCCGTTTGGTATTGTACCTTCTGATCTCAATTTTAGAATATCATTATAAAGCGCTTCTTTAGTATAATAATTAAAATCTTGTACTAATAGAGCTTCGCCTTGAGCATTAACCGGAAAATTTAATTCCGGTATTTTGGTAAAAAGAGTACCTGAAGAATCTCTTGCTTTTATTAAAGGAACAGTATTAATCTCAATTGCTCCAGTTCCAATAATACCGGGTCGAGCATCAAGACCTTTACCTATAATTTCTGGGTGATTCTTAGATAATTTACTCCAAGTTTCTGGTAAATAATAAGCAATTGGTCCTTTAAAATTTACAGTATTAATAAAACAAGTCCAACTTTGATTTCCGGTTGGCACTTCATCTTCATGGGCGTCTGTGAAAGGCAATGCCATATATGCGTACCCCATAAAATCGCCATTGGGGTTTCCTGCAAAAGTGAGTCCGTCAGGCGGTACTAGAAGGCGGTTATGAAGCTGCGCAATTCCTAATTTATTGTCATCTAAGGTTTTGTTGTCATAAAAAAATGACCATCCGGGACTTGCAATTTCAAAGTCATAACATTGAGAAGTTGCATTCATGCTAAATTTTGGTGATCCATATCTAAATCTGTTTCCTTGCCAATACCCCAAACCACCCTCAAGCGTTTGAAATACATCTCCGTAAGTCGGGCCTCTTTCTGGCCAATTATCCCTCGCAAAAGTACCCTGAGGGCATAAAGCTATAGACGTGTTATTGGAATTATCTGGTAATACCCAAGTACCAGGTAATCCAATTTGAAAATTAATAAGGGGTTCCTTTGTCAACTTCCAGGCAGCTGTATAAAAAGATACTCCAAATTTTTCCGCTGCAAATTGTGATACCGAATAACCAATATAACCTGCTAAGCCTCCCCTTGTTAGTTCTGGATCGGTAGAATTATCCTCTCTTGGAATAGTATCTGTAGGTTGAGCCCCATTATTTGTATCCGAAGAGCCGGGATCCATATTATTTGTATCCGAAGGGCCGGGATCTATATTATTCATTTCACTTTTTTTGCAACCAACGACGATTAAACAAACGATTAAAAAGAAAAATGCAAGGTTTTTTTTGGCTCTCATAAGTTGGTGCTTAAATGATAATAACTACTGTTTGATATCAACAAAAATGTATTTGATTCTGTTAGCATATAATAATTACAAGACAAAAGATGTAAAAATTGGTTTTTTCTAAACATTTACAAGCGCAATAAAACGGTGTGTTTTAGAGCTGCAAAGTTACCTAGAAAAACAAAAAGTCTTTGAGCTTAGCTAACGTCAAAATCAAGATATTATTATTAATACAATCTTTATTTACTTGTCAACTCATAACTAAACATTTTAAAATTTACCATTTAATGCTATGAGTCGGTAGTTTAATCCCTCCTGGTATCCATTAGAATAATTAAGATTAAATTAAAAACACTTAAATTAAAGATACATAAAATATATTATAATTGATTACAATTCAAGTGATTAATTAAATTAAAATCTATATATAAGAGTATAAGAATCTTAGAAATAGGATTTGATGGTATATTATATGTATCCACTACCAGCCCCTAAACATGTAACTAGTTGTAATAAATTGATGCACTATAAAAAACACAAAAAGGCGATAGCGTATTTATTTGTTTATAAAATGGTTAAAAACTAAAATACAGTAAAGAAATCGATACCTCGCTTGTGCGTATTTTTAAAAAAAAGTTCACGTCATGCCAGAAAGATCTCTTAGTTTGCAACAAATAAGACCACTCCTAAAAGTAGCCAAAGTAACGGATATTATGAGCGATCAAGAACGTTTTCAGAATAGCACACTTAGACCGATAATAAAACTTCAAAATGATTTATTGCTTGTTGTTTTTGACAACTATATTAAAAAACGTAAAAATGTTTTCTATCAACTAACTATCGAAAAACGATTACAATATATAGCAAACGCTATACGGAAAGACCTCAAACTTAGAAACTCTCTTGCGGGTATGATTATTGGTCATTTTACTATAGAAGAGTATAGCCTATATAAAAACAACACCTCTGCACTAACTAAAAGAATAATGAGCTTAATCATCCAAAGAATACAAGATCAAATTCAATTTTTCAATAATGAAACCCTAGTTTAAAATTGATTCACCATTAAGATCTGTAGTTAGTATATCACTCATCAGATCAAAATAAGGTCTAATGGCTTTAAAAGAAGTTCTTACAGTTTCTAAAAAATTCACATCCAGTACTTCATCATCTGTAAACTTACGGGTAAAAATAAATTGCTTTTTTTTAATTAGATCAATATTTTCATGATTTTTGTTAAAACCTTTGGGTGCGAGTTTTAACTCTTCCCCGCTTAATTCACCCCAAGTATCTTTAAAGCTTTTCTGATTAATAATCGTTCGAAATTCAGTAGCATCTAATTCTAGTTCTTTTCGAATACGGTATAAATCTGATTTTTCAGGCTGCCAAAAACCAGCAGCAATAAAACTAGCATTATTGGGTTGAATATGAGTGTAGTAGCCTCCTCTTAGCTGGGGCCCTGACCTAGACATGGAACTCGAAAAATTAATTTTATAAGGCGTTTTATTTTTTGAAAAACGTACATCACGATAAATTCTAAAAACTTTAACCCTATCAATATCATCGTCGGCTTTAAACTGTTCAGCAAGTGTATTAAAAATGGATTTCATTTCCGTTTCAAGAACTTTAAATTCCATTTTATGGGTATTAAACCAATCTCGATTGTTATTTTTCTCTAACTTTTTTAAAAAATCAAACACCTCTTTTGAAATAGTCTTTTTTAACATATGCCTTATCTTAAAAAATTTGAGCAAAAGTTAACGATAAAAAAAATCATATTATCCAATAATGGTTATTTTTGAGCTTAATCTATAAAGCCTATGGATAAGAAATTGATTATCGAAAAAATTAAAAAACATAAAAAACAACCCAACCTTAGATATCAGTTAAAAGAAAGAACTGAAATTTTTTCAAACCTGTTATTTTATACTTTGTTTGATATTGAAACTCCTGTCGCAGCAAACCTTGACAAATTAGAAGCAGAATTTGATGTTTTGGTAAATTTAGCTTGTTGGGAGGCTCATAAACCTTGTAAAAAAGTTTGGGAAACTTATGTAGAAAAACTACCGTGGATACTTGAGCGACTTAATTTAGATGCCGAAGCTACAGTCAATTGTGACCCTGCCTCTTTATCAATAGAAGAGGTTTATATGGCCTACCCTGGCTTTTATGCAATAGCTATATATCGATTAGCACATGAACTGTATAAAGAGGGTTTTCCTTTGGTGCCCAGATTAATGACGGAGTATGCCCATAGACAAACAGGCGTTGATATTAACCCTGGTGCAATTATTGGTGATTCTTTTCATATTGATCATGGTACTGGTGTTGTAATTGGAGAAACAGCAATAATTAAAGAACATGTTAAAATTTATCAAGGAGTTACCTTAGGGGGCTTGTTTGTCGCTAAAAACCTTCAACAAACAAAAAGACACCCCACCATAGAAAAAAATGTAACTATTTATGCCAACGCTACTATTTTAGGAGGTGATACCATCATAGGTGAAAATTCTGTTATTGGTGGTAACGCATGGCTAACCTCTTCTATATTACCAAATTCTACTGTATTTCACACCCCTGAAATTAAAATAAAAACCTCTAAAAATGCCTTATAGTTTGCTTAATTTAATAGGAAAAACCCCCTTAGTACAATCGAAGAGGCTAAACACCAACCCCAATGTTAAATTGCTATTTAAGCTCGAGGGGCACAACCCTGGCGGAAGTGTAAAAGACAGGGCAGCTTATAACATGATTAAAAGTGGTTTAGAACGTGGAGATTTCGACCAAAACTCTAAATTAATTGAAGCAACTAGCGGCAATACGGGTATTGCACTAGCAATGATTGCTGGTATATACGCTTTAGATATAGAACTAGTAATGCCCGAAAACGCAACCATAGAACGCGTGCAAACTATGCGCGCTTATGGTGCGAAAGTAACGCTTACACCTGCTGATATGGGAATTGAAGGTGCTCGTGATTATGCAGAAAGAAAAGTGAAGAATGAAGCATATATTATGATAAATCAATTTGCTAACCCTAATAATTGGAAAGCTCATTACAAAACTACTGGCCCTGAAATTTGGAATGATACCAAAGGAAAGATTACTCATTTTGTTTCTGCTATGGGCACTACGGGAACCATAATGGGTACATCTACCTACTTAAAAGAACAAAATTCGGACATTAAAATTGTAGGTGTTCAACCTACAGACGGTTCAAAAATACCCGGAATTAGAAAATGGCCAAAACAATATCTTCCTGAGATATTTGACGAGCATAAAGTGGATCAAATTATTGAAGTTAGTCGAGAACAAGCAATGTTAATGGCAAGAAGATTAGCTAAAGAAGAAGGTATATTTTCAGGTATGAGTAGTGGTGGTGCAACGACGGTTGCGCTTCAACTTGCCAAAACTATGACCAGCGGAACTATTGTTTCTATTATTTGTGATAGAGGCGATCGCTACTTATCTTCAGATTTATTTAAATAATTTTTTATTTAAAAACTCTTTTAACTGAAAATTAAGAAGAATTAAAATGACTTTTTCAGTTCCAAAAACAAGCTTTTTTTATGAATCGCATCAGGTTTTAACTTGACTCATAATTCATAAATCTATAGTCTAAATCAGCTTCTTTAACATCTTAACTGAATACTTGAATTAATTTTTTTTATTTAGTATTCAGTTTTAAACAACGACCATTATTTGGTAAAAAAAGAAGGTGTCAATTTTAATTGAACATAAATGTGAAGTTTAAGTAATGTAACTTAATCTATTTATTTACATTATTTTACATGTATACACATTATAAAAAAATACTGTTATTTTGTTTTGTTATCAAACTCTAGACTATTTAAAAGTAAACCTGAACCAGGCGCTACAAAACTTAATTTAATTGTATTATTCTTTTTAAGGGCGTTTTCTATATCTACAAATGATAATTCTCCCCTACCCAGTTGAATTAACGCCCCCATCATCATTCGTATTTGGTAACGCATAAAACCTTTTCCCTTTACCTTGAGGGCATAACTCTCACGAGGAAAAAAATTAGCTTTTATAATATCATTTTCTTGAATTTCACAGAATTCAATTGTTCGCGTAGAAATGGTATGTTCTTGAATGCGCGCGGTAAATGCTGAAAAATCGTGTTCTCCTTCAAATAGTTTAGCTGCTTTCATCATAATTTCAATATCTAAGTCCTCAATAATGTTTGCTAAAAAAGGAGCGCAAAAAGGATGGTTTTTTTCTCCAAATGAAAACAGATAAATATATTCTTTTAATTTACTATTCTTTATAATATTAAAATGTTCATTTACCCTAGTAATAGAGCTAATTCTAATGTCTGGTGGTAGGTTTTTATTAAACAGAACTAAAAAATCTTTTTGGTTAACAATAGGTTTACTAACAAATAATTCAAAAGCAGCATGTAATGCAGAAACCTTCGCATCTGTTCTGCCAGCTCCTAAAATTTTAAAATTTGTATGCGGTAGTATAAATTTCAAGGTTTTTAGTAACATCTTTTCAATAGTCTTCTGATACGGTTGCTTTTGCCACCCACTATAGCGAAAACCTAAAAATTGTAAATGAATAAGGTAGTAGAATTGTGTCTTTTGCATTGCAAACTAATTAAAATACAAATGTAGCATCTATGATCTTTTAGATGTAGATAATAAGCGATAATATTTACTTTTAAAAAGTACTGTTTTGTTTAAGATAAATCTTCAGCGATCTATATTTTTTTTAAATCATCCCTCTATTAGTGGTTTTAAAAAGATTAAGTTTAGATTTCATCATTTGAGCCCCTACTACAGAATCAAAAGACTACATTTCACCTGTTACTTTATAGTTTGATCCTCCATAGCTGCATTTCTGAAATTATTTTTAATCTTTAGGTAAATTGATGAAAACCAAGCTATTTTAATCCACTTTGTCTACAAAATACCACTAAAAGCATTTTCATACTTCATAAATAACATAATTAAAGTATTGCTTTTATTATCTGTTAAACAACAGCGTATATCATTCATAAAACAGAAATCATTAAACTAATCGCTAATATTTTTGCGAATTTTATTTAGAAAATTTTAAACTAAATAGTACACTACAAATAGATTTTTAAATAAAAATTGTAGGTTTTTACTTAATTTTACAAGCGATTTAATTTGGTAAAATTGGCTTTTTGGGTGGCAAGAATTGCCGTTTAACGAATATTTCAAATAAAACAAAGATATATAGCGTTATTTAAAGCCTACAACATAAAACAATAAAAGCTATTAAATATGAAATCTATTTTAGGTATTTTAACTCTGAAACGAAGTTTCATATTTACTTTTGCCATTTTAATTACTCTTATTGTTTTTAATTTCTATGGACCTTACACCAACAGGTTTTATTTTTTTAAACTCTCGAACTACATCTTCCCATTATTAACTGCTGCGCACTTTGTTTTTCTTTATGTTTTGTGGTTTAAAATAAAAGAAGATGAAATGACAGACCCTCAAATGCGAAACCTAGAGTACACGCTATACTTTGTTTTGTTAATTTATATTTACAAAGTACTGGAAAGCTCCTATGTACTTTCTACCTATAGTGATTATGAAAATTATACCATGCCCGATATCTTTTTACCGCTAGGTATTTTTATATTCCTACTTCGTATACTATTAGTTGGGCTTACACTTTTAACTTTTAAATATCGCAGAGATCGCGTTGGCAAATACGAATTTGATGAAATGAGTCATATTGATTCTTGGGAATAAATTTATATTACGAGGTTTAAGCACAAAAATTAAACGTTTTAAAAGTCTTTTAATCTAAATTAGGCACAAGCTATAAACATCCTCTACAATCTAAATTATAGCAAACCAAACGGGTCTATTTTTGTAATTCATACACCTATTGTACATTTAGAAAAAAATGACTCAAGCGATTCATATATCAATTATTTAAATATTCTTATTAAAAATCACATAATTATCTTGAATAACCTGTAATTAATTGATGCAGGCTTACATAGGCTTAAGCAAATTAGAATACCTAAGCTAAGTACTATAGCGCTTGTAAATTTTAATCTTACTGCTGAGAATACGTCTATAAATGCTTTATTATAGCTATTTTAAAGACACTTTTTGGATCCTATGATCATAGGAAGTGTCTACAATAAAAGACGAGAAAAAAACTATTTGGTTACACAGATTCCATTAGAAAAGATATTCCTCCTATATTTACCCATCTCTCAAAAAAGCGAGTATTTTTGATTTAAACTGCATGCTGTTTGTGACAAAAATGGTGTGTTTTATGCTTTTGATTTAGCTTCTGCACATATTCAGGATATTAAGCATTAAAAAAAGGTAACACACTTTTAAAAAATTGTAAACGAATTTGCAATAAAGCCTACATAAGTACTGATTATCAGATAGATTTGCTTACCTATTCAAACTATTAATCGGGCTGTTCCTTTGCAAAAAAAATCAACATAGTTAGGTATGTATCTTTTTTAAAGTCAAAACGGAAGGTAATATCGAGAACTGGAACTAATTTATCTCAATTACAAGTTCAGTTCTTATGAACAAGCCATTATGAAAAATCGTTCTTAAGTTTGGCTACAAAATTACGGTCTAAAATAACTGCTGGTGCCAAGATTCTATACTTAAATTTATTCGTCCTATAAAAACCGATGAGTAAAATTAAAACTAACTTTACTTATTAGGTGCACCACAACAGGTGACTACTATTTTTTACTAAATACTCCTTTTTTTATCAGATTTTATTTTGATCCAATAAGCGCATATTTATTAAATAAAAGCAAATCATTATTTTCTCAACAAGGCTTCAACATACAAAATATGGCCATCCTCATCTTTTATCATGGCAAAGTAAAGTCCCGGTGATAGGGGGTCTATATTAATTGTTGTTTCTTCATCAGTAAGTGATGCTTTTAATACGGATTGTGTTAAGGTATTTATAATTTCTAATGATTTTCCTTCAAAATTTTCAAGAGCAACCGTTATAACATCTTCAAACGGGTTAGGATAAATTATAGCTTTATCTGTAACCAAAGATTCAATGTCATTATTATCACCTTCATTGTTATTGCCCTCATTGTTACTACCCTCATTGTTGGTACAATCACTTGTTGTAGTGTCACATTCAAACTCGTAACTTGAGAGTAAAACAGCATCATCCATAAAATTTTCTGCCGTAATATTATGCGGCTCATAGTTAACATTACCTTCCGAATCATCGTTAGGATTAAGAGATAGGTAAGGTCGCCTGTATAATTCAACTTTCTGAATTTCTTTATCACCTGGCACCACCATAGCAAAATTAAGCACGTCATTACGCCAAAGACCTGGTACATGACTAAAATTTCTAGGTAGTGATGTATACATATCTAATGCATGTAAAACCGTACCGTCTTTATAAGTAACCTTGTAAGTAAGATCATGGTTACCCACAACAGCACTTCTGTTTTCTTCTTTTAATAATTCAAAGGTTTGTGGGTCTGTAATATCTACCACAAATGGCAAGGTACCATTGTATTTAACCGGTTTATGCATTACGTTGGCTTGAGGTTGATTTGAATGTGCTGTTCCATAAATTAAATACACATCTTGGTTTAACTTTTCACCTCCAGGTATCAAGTCTTTTTCCAGAAAATAATTATGTTCTGGCTGAGAAGGCTCACTTTCATACACTCTTTTATCTCCATTTAAAACTATATGCGGATAGCCCTGACGCTCGTTAAATTTAAAATTTCTTAATACGCCTTTATCTTCTATTTGCCCCCTATACGCTGTACTCGCCCCTGCAAGGAATCGATGCATGGCTAGAGCTGAAAAATCACTAAAGCCATCCCAAGGCCCTATGCCAACAGAACGCACCTCTTTGCAAAAATTGGATCTCTGCATAGCATCACTCCGATCAAAACCATCTCTTCCAATTTCAGAACATGTTGGACTCACAAATTCATACTTGTCTTGTATAAAACTATAACTTCTACCTCTTCCTGCACCTTTATCATTAAATCCTCCGTATGGATACAAAAATGAACTTTTATCTGGGTTTGCTTGATCTGAAGCATCTCCCCAATGAGGTAAACTCAATGCGTGTCCTAGCTCATGAATAAAAGCTAACTTATATTCAAAGCCAACGAACGCTCGATTACCACCCCAGCCTCCTGGTCTTAAATTTAAAGTGTTTCCAAAGTAAACAGTAGAGAGTGCATCATTAGTACTCTCTATCATATCTTCTATAAATTTAAGGGCTATGGTGTTAATATTTCCATCACCTATACCTGCATTTTCTTTATCTTCAAGACTTTCTATCCTTACTAATTCTTCAGTACCATCAGTAGCTACAATTACAGGAAATTTGAGGGTTTTAGGAAACGTACCAAAACGAACTACACTCGCTGGTATAGAAGACGCCACTTCATTTAAAAAATCATCAAAAGGCTCTATCTTCTGTTTATTTAAACTGCTGTAATCAATAAAATCAATATTTACCATTACTAAATTCAATTCTGTATACGGACCAATTTTTAGTGCATCAGCACTTATCTCTCTTCGCTTATCCCCTGCAGTTACCGTAAGGCTCAAGCCTGTTTTAATCCAACTTTTGGGCAAGGTTACTGAAAAATAATCTTCAAAATTCGGAACTTCTAAATCAATCGAGCTTTGTAGCATATCAGGCCCATTTAAGCAGAGTGTACCTAAAGACTCGTTGTTAAGTGTACCTGTAACTTGAACATCTGGTGCAGGCCCAGAACCAGTAATTGCCAACTGAAGTAAAGCAGGACGATGCCCAATAGTAAAAAAGAAAGGATGATCTAGCGTATGCCGGTGTGTTTGAGCAATAAAAACTTCAGCGATTTCTGCTGTATTATTTTGTATTCCCGCACAGGTGCCCTGATCATCTGGCTCAGCAAAAACATACTCGGTAAAATTGTATGAGTTTGGAAGCGCAAGATTAGTATTTGCCTGAACTCTACCTAAGCTTTGTGCCGATAAAAAGGCTACCGTGTTTATTATCAATAAAATGGAGAGTATAGTTTTATTCATATGCTTAACATTTATATTTACTCCCCCCTCGTTAACATGAGGTAAAGTATTACTCATTTAATGATTTAAAAGCAATTTAATTCATTTCAAAAAAACTGCCTAGTTTTAAAGTAACTCAAATGCATATTTAATATTGTATCAATCTCTTGCTTTTCGACCTAATGACAAAAGCCTTGTATCTATATAACTTATTGATTATTAGAGCTAATTTAATTTATCGGTTTTTTTAAAGACGAAGAAATTCAACCTTTAAATGACGGTAAAAATAGTTATTTTTAAAGTGTTATCTTGAAGCTTAACCTAAGAAAGATTTAGCATGTTGGGTTGCTCATAAAAACTGACCTTGTGATTGAGAGAAATTAGTTTCAATTCTCTTTTATATCTTCCGTTTTGACTCTTTTAAAGGCACCTAAATATGCTATTTTAATAGCATTGGAACGGACCGATTACTATTTTAAATAGCCAAACAAATCTATCTGATAATCGGTACGTAGGTAAGCACTATCACCGATTCATGTGCAATTTTTCAAATAGGGAATTATTTCTTTTAAAGAATTACTATCAGGAATAGGTGCAGGAGCTAAATCAAAAGCAAAAAATACACCATTTTGGTCAGAAACGGCATGAAGTTTATATCAAAAATCCTTGCTTTTTTTGAGCGGTACGATGTGCAAATATAGAAGGAACATCTTCTCTATTAGAATCTGTGTAAGCAAATAGTTTTTCCCCGTCTTTTATTGTAGACACTTCCTTTGATCATAGGATCCAAAAAGTGTCTTTAAATAGCTGTAATTTAGTATTTATACATGTATTCTCAGCAGTAAGATTAAAAATTACAAGCGCTATAGTACTTAGCTTAGGTATTCTAATTTGCTTAAACCTATGTAAGCCTGCATCAATTAATTATAGGTTATTCAAGCTAATTATATGATTTTCAGCAAGAATATTTAAATATTTGATAATCAATTAAATATATGACTTATGAATCGCTTGAGTCATTTTTTTCTAAATACACATCAAATATAAAATAGTTCTACCAAAACTGAATAAATAACCTAACCACTAGTTATGCTAAAAGGCAACTAGTAACACAAAGCTTAAAAAAATGCCGATCTTCAATTTCAAAATTTATCGTTTCGACAATTTTCAACAAGAAATAAAAACCATTTGTCTTATTAATTAGCACTTCTTTCGTTTCAAAAAAGCGTGAAATATTCGTAAAGAATTTAAACAGAATGAATCTTTAAAAAGTATTCATTTTAAAAAACAAATCTTCTTTTACGACATAGAATTTATAATTGATAAATATTTCTTGTTTAATAAAATCTATTTTTAATTAAACAAATAATCGACCTATATTTGTTTAAATCTATTTTATGAAATTATATAGGCTTATATCTTCACAAGCAATACCCATAGATAAAAAAGAGGCTTGGTCATTTTTATCTAATCCATCTAATTTGTCTGTTATTACCCCAGATCATATGAAATTTGAAATTTTAGAAGGAGGTAAAAGACCTATGTTTCCTGGGCAAATAATTCATTATACCGTTTCGCCATTTGTAGGGTTAAAAACTAAATGGGTAACTGAAATAACACATGTAAAAGACTTTCAATATTTTGTGGACGAACAACGTTTTGGCCCTTATGCATTATGGCATCATAAACATTTTATCAATGAGATAAATGGTGGTGTGGTTATGGAAGACATTATCGATTATAAATTACCTTTGGGTATTATTGGTCAATTAGCACATCCATTAATTGTAAAAAGAAAACTTTTACAAATTTTTAATTACCGAGAGCAAAAACTTCAAGAACTGTTTGGTAGTGTCGACGGTATTGGTAGTAGACTAGAACTTAAATCTATATAAAATGAAAAAAAATATTTTACTTATCGGAGGATCCCATGGTATTGGTTTTTCAATTGCAAAACAATTACATGAAACTCATAACGTATTTATTGCTTCACGTACCAATGAAGATCTTGGGACGCTTAATGTCGAACACATTCCTTTTGACGTTAAGTCTGATGAATTAGACCTTAACAAATTACCAAATGAAATACACGGTTTAGTTTATTGCCCTGGGAGTATTAACCTTAAACCCTTTAAAATGTTAAGTTTAGATACTTTTCTTGAAGATATGCAGCTTAACTTTTTTAGTTTAGTAAAAGTAGTTAAACAAGTACTACCAATTATAGCAGAAGATGCAAGTATGGTATTTTTTAGTACGGTTGCAGTAGGCACCGGTATGCCGTTTCATACAAGTGTTGCGTCCGCAAAAGGAGCTATAGAAGGTTTTGGAAAATCTATGGCTGCAGAATATGCACCAAAATTCAGAGTTAATGTTGTTGCTCCTTCGCTGGTAGATACACCTTTAGCAAAGCGATTGTTAAGTAATGACAGAAAACGAGATCTGATGAATCAAAGACATCCCTTAAAACGAGTTGGGCATGCAGATGACATTGCTAATATTGCAGTATTTTTATTAAGTGATAAAAGTAGTTGGATGACCGGGCAAATTGTTGGTGTAGACGGTGGTATGTCTACTTTAAACATAAATTAATATGGGCGAAAAAGTATCCATTTTTTGGTTTAGACGAGATTTACGACTTCATGACAATGTAGCACTACTTCATGCTTTAACTAGCGGCAGCCCTGTATTGCCTATTTTTATTTTCGATAAAAATATTCTTTCAAAACTTCCTAAGGACGATGCACGAGTTAATTTTATTTTTACCGTGCTTCAAAATTTACGAAAAGAGCTTAAGAATTCTTTCGGGAGCTCTATCGCGATGTATTTTGGAAATCCTGATAAAGTACTTACCGAAATTTGTGAAAGTTATGATGTTCAAGGTGTTTATGCAAACAAAGACTACGAACCTTATGCAACTGACAGAGATGCTAGTATTGAAAAATTGTTAGCCGGTAAAAATATTTGTTTTCATCTGTTTAAAGATCAAGTCATTTTTGAAAAAAATGAAATCGTAAAAGATGATGGTAAACCGTACGTAGTGTATACACCATTTAAAAACAAGTGGAAAAGTAAGTTTTCAGATCAGCTTTTAATGTTAAACGACACCCAGCCATATTTAAATAACTTGTTTCAAAACAAGGATTTAGTTAATTTATCTTTGGATGATATAAATTTTATAGCGTCTGAAATTAAGGTGCCTGATTATACTGTAACATCGCACTTAATTACTAATTATGAAGCTACAAGAAATTTTCCTGCGCTTCAAAATGGAACTTCAAGATTAGGGCCTCATTTAAGATTTGGTACTGTTTCTGTTCGTGAAATGATGCGGAAAGCTATCGCAGAAGAAAATGAAATTTTTTGGAGCGAACTTATTTGGAGAGAGTTTTTTATGCAGATTTTATGGCATTTTCCTTATACCGTGAGTCAATCATTTAGACCAAAATATGACCGAATAGAATGGAGGAATAATGAAGAAGAATTTGAAAAATGGAAAAATGGAAAAACAGGTTACCCCCTTGTAGATGCTGGTATGCGAGAACTAAATTCTACGGGTTATATGCACAATAGAGTACGCATGTTAGTCGCTAGTTTCTTATGCAAACATCTGTTAATTGATTGGCGATGGGGAGAAACCTATTTTGCAGAAAAACTATTAGATTATGATTTAAGTGCCAATATTGGTAATTGGCAATGGGCGGCAGGTAGCGGTGTAGATGCGGCGCCCTATTTTCGTATTTTTAACCCTACTACTCAAATTGATAAGTTCGATAAAAAGCATGAGTACATAAAAAAATGGGTGCCAGAATTACAAGAACTAACTTACCCAAAACCAATGGTTGATCATAAAATGGCTAGATTACGATGTTTAAAAGTCTATAAGGAAGCAGTAGCCTAGTACGTATCAGCTTTTAATACTGATAAATTTGACTGTTTTTTTTTAGCTTTTTCAATTTCATTTACTAGAATATTTTCATACTTTCAAGAATTCTTAAATTTTAAAAATGAAGAAAAATATACTCATTATCATTGCTTTATTTTTTGTTACAGTAAATTCTGCTCAAAAATTAACTAAATCAAAACAAGCTATCCTCAATTCTGTTGAAAAACATGAAGCAGAATTAATACGAATTAGTGACGCAATTTGGGCTGCTGCTGAAACAGCTTTTAACGAAACGGAATCTTCAAAGATTCTTGCAGATTATGCAGAAAAGAATGGATTAAAAGTGGAGCGTGGTGTAGCAAATATACCCACAGCTTTTACGGCTACCTATGGCTCAGGAAAGCCTGTGATTAGTATTTTAGGAGAATTTGATGCCTTGCCAGGAATATCGCAAAAAGCACAACCAGAAAAGGAACCTTATAAAGAAGGAGCAGCAGGTCACGGATGCGGACACAACATGTTTGGTACTTCTAGTTTGGGGGCCGCTATCGCAATAAAAGAATTAATTGAAGCTGGTAAATTAAAAGGAACCATAAAATTCTTAGGAACTCCTGCAGAAGAAAAGTATTTTGCAAAAGTTTGGATGGTTAAAGAAGGTTTATGGAACGACGTTGATGTTAACCTAAGCTGGCACCCAGGTCCAAAAATTGAAGCTGATGTACAAAGTGGTTTATCTTTAATAGATTTTATTGTAGAATTTGAAGGTCAGGCTGCACATGCTTCTGCTGACCCATGGAATGGGCGTTCAGCATCAGACGCGCTTGAGCTCTACACTACGGGTATCAATTACTACAGAGAGCATATATTACCCTCTTCTCGTATACACTATCATATACAAGATGGCGGACAAGTAGTTAATGTTGTGCCCGATTACGCAAAGCTATGGGTAAGAGTACGCGACCCCAAAAGATCTAATATGTTACCTACATATGAAAGAGTTAAAGCAATGGCAGAAGGTGCCGCTATTATGGCCGATGTTGATTATAAAATTACTTTAGTGTCGGGTATCTATGAAGTATTGGTTAACAGAACAGGAGGTGCTGTAATGCAAAAAAATTTAGAATTGTTAGGGCCTATTAGCTATACTGCAGAGGAAGAAGCTTTTGGAAAAGCAATTCAAAAAGCTACCAATAAACCACAAGTAGGTATGGACGCTGCTATAAAACCATTACGTAAAACCTTGGAAACACCGGGAGGTGGTTCTACGGATGTAGGTGACGTTAGTTGGAATGTACCCAATATTAATTTAAGCGTTACGGTAGCACCCAAAGATACCCCATGGCATTCGTGGGCTGTTGTTGCTTGTGGTGGAATGTCTATTGGTCATAAAGGAATGATTTATGCTTCTAAAGCTTTAGGCATGACTGCGGTTGACCTGTTTCAAAATCCTAAATTAGTCAATGAAATTAAAGAAGAGTTTAAAACGAGAAAAGGAGATGAAGTTTATAAGCCAATGATTGATGGACCACCACCTATCTCAGGCGAATAAGAGACTATAATTAGTCTTTATACAAAAACCAATACACGAGTATAACTGGTTCTACGAGGTAGCAAATTATTTTACTGATTTTTCAAACTTTTGTAAAAAATGTTGCGTACTATTCAATAGTAGTAACATTTTGATGCTTAAAGCCTTAACAGGCTGTTTTACAGGTAAAACAAATAAGGTGTAAAAAAGAAGCTGAATTCAACTTCTTTTTACACCTTACTTATGAGGATCGACTTCTTAATAATAATATCTTTTTACTGCGCAAAAAAGTTGCTAAAATATCTATTATTCTAAGTTCGGCTTCCTTTTTTACAACTCAAATGCTATTTGATATAGTAGCTACAGAAAACAAAAAATGTTCTTTACAGCAATATTTTAAAAGGGGCTTTTGTTTTCTAATTACCAGTTATTTGATTTACGTTCTACCGCAATAACTGCATGTAGCTGTTCTATAAATCTCAATTCATTAGTTTTAAACTGGTTTTATAAGGAAGATTACTTATGTGCTTTTTAGCCCTATACTGAGAATCAATAAATTTATAATTTCTATATACATAATTGATATAAGCTCTATGTTAAATCGCTCCATAATTGAGCTATATTTTAAAAATTAAATATTCTAGCTTCTAAAACAAAGACAATTAAACACAAAGGGATATCTTAAAATGCTTTTTTTACAGAGCTATTGCATTATAAAATAGATACTACATTCAATTTTAAGGGTTTATAAGCTTATGAAGTTTCATTTTTTTAAAACCGAACAAAAAATTCATATCGGTAATGAACAAAAGGAAAAAAAAGGTTAATACCTTTGGCCGCACTACTCGCCCATCATAATTTATAAATAAAAAGCCAGGCTCAAACTAAAGTACGTTTAGATAAAATTATAATGAAATTTTGAAAGTAATGCTTTAATTAAGAAAATTTCCACTTTTTAACTAATGAAAATCATTCATTGATATTAGAACAAAAACGTTTCGCGTTAATTATTAAAAACACTAGAAAAAAATAATTTAGTACTTCTATTAAACACGTTCAATCTTAGCACCAATAGCTCTTAATCTAGCGTCTATATTTTCGTAGCCTCTATCAATCTGCTCGATATTATGTATGATAGAAGTACCTGTTGCAGATAATGCCGCAATAAGTAGTGAAACCCCTGCTCTAATATCTGGAGAAACCATCGTTGTTGCTTTTAAATTAGATTTAAAGTCATGTCCCATAACTGCAGCGCGATGTGGATCACAGAGAATAATCTTAGCACCCATGTCAATCAATTTATCTACAAAAAACAAGCGACTTTCAAACATTTTTTGATGAATAACCACCTCTCCTCTAGCTTGGGTAGAAATAACTAGTATTATACTTAATAAATCTGGCGTTAATCCTGGCCAAGGGGCATCTGAGATTGTCAAAATTGAACCATCAATGTAGTTCTGAATTTCATACCCATTGGTGTGCTTAGGTATGTATATGTCATCATTTTTTCGCTCTAAAGTAATGCCTAATTTTCTAAAAGTTGATGGTATTTGACCTAAGTCATCCCAACTTACATTTTTTATGGTAAGTTCACTTTTGGTCATCGCTGCAAGACCTATCCAACTTCCAATTTCAATCATATCTGGAAGCATCCTATGCTCGGTACCTACAAGACTATCAACACCCTGTATTGTTAACAAATTAGAACCTATACCAGAAATTTTGGCCCCCATTCGGTTCAACATTTTACAAAGTTGCTGTAAATAGGGTTCGCAGGCTGCATTATAAATAGTGGTTTCACCCTCTGCTAAAACCGCCGCCATAACAATATTTGCAGTACCAGTAACCGATGCTTCATCTAAAAGCATATAGGTACCTTTTAGCTTTTTTGCTTCTACGCCGTAAAAATATTCTTCTTTATTATACCTGAATTTTGCTCCTAGCTTTATAAATCCCTCAAAGTGGGTATCTAAGCGTCTTCGTCCAATTTTATCTCCCCCTGGTTTTGGTATATATCCTTTACCAAAACGAGCTAATAATGGGCCAACCAACATAATAGAACCTCTAAGGCCTCTACCATCTTGCTTAAATTGATCAGATTGTAAATACTCTAGATTTACTTCATCTGCTTTAAAAACATAACTGCCTTTATCCTTTTTAGTCACTTTTACACCCAAATTTTTTAAGAGGGCGATCAGTTTATTGACATCAATGATTTCAGGAATGTTTGTTATTACAACCTCTTCTGAAGTTAGTAAAACCGCGCATAAAATTTGTAAAGCTTCATTTTTAGCACCCTGTGGCGTAATTTCCCCAGCGAGCTGGTGACCACCTTCAATTTTAAAAGTTCCCATTATAAGATGAAGAATTTTTAGTATCGCTTTTTGCCGCGATTGTTATTGTTTCGTTGGTTTTTTTTGTTGGAGTTTGTGCGAACAGTCTTTGCCACTCTATTCTTTAAAAATTGTCCACTATCGGTCAATTTGGTATCTTCATCCAAGGCGATTTGACCATCGGACAACTCGAAAAGATGTGCAAATATTGCCTTATCGTCAACGGTATCTTTGTTCCAATTTAGGTAGCATTTTTTCATATGGTTTGCTATCGCGTATTCTAAACCATCACGCATATCACCTTTATCCCATTGAACTGCAACATCTACCATCCTTTTTATATTATTACCATAAAAACGATATTTCGGATGATTTTGAGGGTATTCCAAGGGTTCTGGTCGTTCTTGTAAATCTTCTTTTGAGGTTATAGGAAAAGGAGATTCAACATCTAATTTAAAATCAGACATGATAAACAATTGATCCCACAGCTTGTGCTGAAAATCTGGAACATCTCTTAAATGTGGTTGTAAATTGCCCATGACATCAATAATTGATTTGGCAATTTTGTTTCTTTCGTCTCTATCTTCTATAGAAACGGCATGATCTACCATTTTTTGAAAATGACGACCATATTCAGGAATGATCAGGTGTGATCGTTCTGTATTATACTCTAAGTTTTCTACTAAATTCAATATGAAATTTTTTACTTAACAAAAGGAAAGTTCTCTTATAACGTTTGCAAATTAGCAAAATTATAGAAGAACTGCACTATTATAAAGATATTACTCCTTCAACCTTACCTACTTCTTTGTATTTTCTTATTACCGAATCGGCATCTGTAAGGTTTACGGTTACTGAAACACTTGTATATTTTCCTTTCTTTGACTGTTTTGATTCTATTACAGCCCCCATATTATCGAAAATATCATGAATTTGTTTAATTTTTTCTGCAGCCGTAGGCACAATAAACTTGTACAAATAATTAGAGGGCCAACTAGTCGTATCTTCAAGTTGTGACTTTAATCTTTTATAAAACTCATCAGTTTTATCTGTATTCATACCTTAAATTTTAGCAAAGATAACAGTTAATTTAGTATTTTTTAATTAATACTGTTTGTTTACTTTTACACCAAATGAAAGGCTGTTGAAGACAAAAAAAATAGTAATAACAGGTAGTCCAAGTACTGGAAAAACATCTGTTATTGAAAAACTTGAATCTTTGGGTTACTCATGCTTACATGAAGTAATTCGAGAAATGACTTTAGAAAGTAAAAGAGAAAACGAAACAATCAGGTTTAAATCGAATCCAATAATATCGGTTTCTGACCCAGAGGCTTTTAACAGTTCTATTTTAAAAGCACGTATTCAGCAATATCAATCTATAAGACACACTAAAGAGGCTTTGTTTTTTTTTGACAGAGGCATTCCCGATGTTTTAGCTTACATGGATTGTTTTAAACAAACATACACCATTAATTTTACTGAAGCATGCAAAAATCACCCCTATGACCTCATTTTATTGATGCCACCTTGGAAAGAAATATATGCAACAGATAATGAGAGATTTGAAACTTATGAAGAATCACTTTTAATTCACGAGTGCCTATATAACAGGTATCAACAATTGGGGTATGAGCCCACTCTGGTACCCAAACTAAGCATAAATGAAAGAGTTAATTTCATCTTAGATAGAATAAAGTGAAAAAGAGTCCAAAGGAAATTTTAGAAGAATTTTGGGGCTTTAATGAGTTTAGAGGTTCGCAAGAGTTAATCATTAATGCGATTTTAGAAGGTAACGACGTATTGGCGCTATTACCCACCGGAGGAGGAAAATCTATTTGTTTTCAAATACCTGCTTTAGCAAAAGAAGGTATTTGCATCGTAATTTCACCCTTAGTAGCTTTAATTCAGAACCAAGTAGATAACCTAAGACAAAAAGGAATTAAAGCAATTGCACTTACAGGAGGTATACCGGTAAACGAGGTGCACCAACTACTCGATAACTGTACTTTTGGCAACTATAAGTTTTTGTATTTATCACCAGAACGTTTGCAGCAAGATATCGTTAAAGAACGTATTAAAAGAATGAAAGTTAACCTCATTGCCATAGATGAGGCACATTGCATATCACAATGGGGTCATGATTTTAGACCTGCGTATCTAGAATGTGCAGCAATAAGAACCATACTGCCCCAAGTACCAATAATAGCATTAACTGCTACGGCTACAAAACAAGTTATATCTGATATCGTTACACATTTAAATTTTAATAACCCACACGTTTTTAAGGATTCTTTCTCACGAAAAAATATTGCTTTTAAAATTTTTTCAGAAAATGATAAAAGGTATCGTTTAAAAATGCTCTGCAAAAACCTAAAGCAGAGCGCTATAGTTTATGTAAGAACGCGAAGACTCACCCAAGAAATAGCACAATATCTTATCAAAGAAGGTTTAACCGCTACCTATTACCATGGAGGTGTTTCTAAACAAGAGAAAGAAAAAAAAATGCAGCTCTGGTTAAAAGATGAAGTTAAAATAATGGTTGCTACTAATGCTTTTGGCATGGGTATCGACAAGCCAGATGTCTCTTTAGTTGTGCATTATCAAATACCAGACTGTTTAGAAAATTATATTCAAGAAGCAGGCAGAGCAGGTAGAAATGGTCAGATTTCTGAAGCAGTTTTAATTACCAATAAAGTTGATGAAGAATTAGTACAAAATCAATTTTTAGGCATTTTACCTAACATCGATTATATTAAACAGATTTATAAAAAACTCAACAATTATTTTCAAATCGCATATAATGAAGGTAAAGACGAAATACATCAATTAAACTTCAATGCGTTTTGTTCTACTTACAAACTTAATACAATACTAACATACAACACACTTCAAATTTTAGATCAAAATTCTGTAATTGCTCTTAATGAATCTTTTACCAAAAGATCCGAAGTGCAATTTTTAGCTTCAAAAAACCAATTGTTTAACTACTTAGACAGTCAACCCAAATTAGCGCATATAATTCAAACATTATTAAGAACTTATGGAGGAGTTTTCGATTTCACTACCAAAATAAATTCTCATCTTATTGCCAAAAAATCAAATGTTTCAGAAGCTAAAGTACATGAAACCTTAGAACAACTAAAGAAAGATGAAATTATCAATTACACTGCCCAACATAGCGATTTGGAAATTACTTTCTTAGTACCTCGTGAAGATAACACCACAATTAATCAATTTGCACATCAAGTTAAAGCACTACAAACTGTAAAAAAAGATAATTTAAATAAAATGCTCTCCTACATTAACAATAACAAAGTGTGCAGAAGTAAACAGCTGCTTCACTATTTTGGAGAGTATACCTCTGATACTTGTGGTATATGTGATATTTGTATTACTAAGAATACTCAAGAGAATACTGAAACTGTTTCCAATGGAATTTTAAAAATACTAGAGAGCAGCAGCAGTACATCAAGACAGCTAATTGAGTTGTTATCTTTTTCAGATACCATTGTTTTAGAAACCATACAACAACTCTTAGAAGAAGAAATAATAAAAATTAATTCTAAAAATGAATATGAGCTCTACAAAATTAGATAAACTACGTATCGTATTTATGGGTACACCCGACTTTGCCGTTGCAAGCTTAGCACGACTGGTAGAAAACAACTACCAGATCGTTGGGGTTATTACAGCTCCAGATCGGCCAGCAGGAAGAGGAAGAAAGATACAACAGTCTGCCATAAAGAAATATGCTACTGAAGCTAAATTAAAAGTTCTACAACCAACCAACTTAAAGAGTGAGGCCTTTTTATCTGAATTAGCTAATTTAAGGGCCAACCTTAATATTGTAGTTGCTTTTAGAATGCTACCGAAAGTAGTTTGGAGCTTACCAAAATACGGCACTTTTAATCTACATGCCTCTCTTTTGCCACAATACAGGGGTGCTGCGCCCATTAATTGGGCCATTATTAACGGAGAAACGGAAACAGGAGTGACCACTTTTTTTATTGATGATAAAATAGATACTGGTGAAATAATACTTCAGGATAAAACCAAAATTAACGACTCAGATACCGCAGGTAGCTTACATGATAGATTGATGGATCTTGGCGCCGAACTTGTCTTACAAACGGTTCAAAAAATACAACTTGGAAATGTTTCAAAAAAGAAGCAAAAGAGCGAAGAACCCTTAAAATCTGCATTTAAAATACATAAAGAAACTTGTAAGATAAACTGGAATACCACAAAAGAAAACGTTTATAATCATATAAGAGGTTTAAGCCCTTACCCAGCGGCGTGGACTACCTTAGTAAATGGTGAGGATAAATTATATTTGAAAATACATAGCATAATTCTCGAACATGAAGATCACAATCATTTAACGGGTAGTTTAATTTTTAATAAAAAAGAGCTCAAAGTTGCTGTAGATGGAGGGTTCATAAATCTATTAGAAATTCAGCTTCCGGGAAAACGGAGAATGAAAACTATTGAGGTGCTAAATGGTCTAAATTTAAAAGAAGATGCTCGTGTTGTGTAAAGTACTGTTACCATTGAGCTGAACAAAACGGCTAAATAAACGCTACTTTATCAACAAACGCCCTTAGTTATCAACAAAATCAACGATTTACCCCGTATTCACTTGTGTTGAATACAAATCCGTATAAATTTGTTATAGTTTAAAAAATATTTTTAACAACAATTAATTGAATTACATTATGAACAAAACAGAATTAATCGATGCAATGGCAGCCGATGCTGGAATAACAAAAGCAGCAGCAAAAAAGTCTTTAGAATCTTTTTTAGGAAATGTTGAAGGTTCTTTAAAAAAAGGTGACCGTGTTTCTTTAGTAGGTTTCGGATCTTGGTCTGTATCTAAAAGAAATGCAAGAGAAGGTAGAAACCCTTCGACTGGTAAGACGATTCAAATAGCAGCTAAAAATGTTGTTAAGTTTAAAGCAGGTGCTGATTTAGGTAAAGCGGTAAACTAGTTGTTCGTATGAACACCACATAGTAAAAAGCGTAGGGCATTTTATATCCTACGCTTTTTTGTTTTTCGTCATATTTTGAAATTCTCAATAAAAATAGTAACTTCGATAAGATAGTAAAACATAACATGATTATTTCAGAACCAAAAAAAGGAGTGCTTCTAATTGCTGAGCCAAGCATTATGGGTGATATGTCTTTCAATAGATCTGTAATTCTTTTGGCCGAGCATAGTGATGAAGATGGCTCTGTTGGTTTTATATTAAATAAGCCCTTAGAGTATACTATAAATGACCTTATTTTAGAAATTGAAATTCCTTTTCGCGTATATAACGGTGGTCCTGTTGAACAAGATAATTTATACTTCATACATAAAGTACCCGCTTTAATTGAAGATAGTGTTGAAATAGCCGATGGTATTTATTGGGGTGGTAATTTTGATAAAGCAATAGAATTAATCAATAATAAAATAATTACTGAAGAAGACATCCGGTTCTTTTTAGGGTACTCGGGATGGGAGGCTTCACAACTTATTGAAGAACTCTCCTTAAAATCTTGGGTTTTACTCGAAAATCAATATCAAAGTGGCATTATCCAAAAATCTTCTGTGGCCTTTTGGAAAGAAAAAATGTTAGAACTTGGTGGCGATTATTTACTTTGGTCAAATGCACCTAAAAACCCAAGTTTAAACTAGTCCTTAGTTATTTAAGGGGGTAAATTAGGTTATTACACACTAAAAATATCCGTTTTTACTGCTTTTTTAAGCCGGTTGAACTTAACCTTGATAGCGCATTTAATTTGCCAATCAAATTTTTAGCAACCTCATTTTGATACTCTTTTTTGCGATAATGGGTTATAGGGCGAATACCCAAAATACTATTAGTAATAAACAGTTCGTCTGCCTTTTGTAAATCAAACGGAGAAATTGATGCTTCCTGCAACTCATAATCGTCTACTTTTTTCAATATTTCTAGTAGCTTTTTTCTCAAAATTCCGTTTAAACAACCATCCTGAAGTGGTGGCGTCGTGATTAGATTAGCCTTCACCATAAAAATATTGCCATTAAGTACTTCTACGACCTGCTTTTGATGATTTAGTAAAATACAATTATTATAGCCATTTTCGCTTGCAAAAATACTTCCTACGACATTTATAATTCTATTGCTGGTTTTTATTGTGGACAACATATTTGCATTCACATAAAAGTCTTTAAAAAGCTCAACTTTATATTCCTCTTCTTTTAAGATGTAAAAAGGACTATGTAATGCTTCAGATTCAATACAAAATGAAATGTCATTTGTAATCGGAAGATATAGTCCACCATTATTTCGAAAAACAGTTAACCTAACTCTAGCTGGCTTTGTTTCTTGCTTATTAGATTGAATAGTTTTTAGAATCTCAGCTTCGAGAAATTCTAATGTAAAATTCATAGGAATTTCCAT
Source organism: uncultured Flavobacteriaceae bacterium (assembly GCA_947486785.1). Lineage (GTDB taxonomy): Bacteria > Bacteroidota > Bacteroidia > Flavobacteriales > Flavobacteriaceae > Maribacter_C. The sequence goes on from CANKUU010000011.1 coordinate 102,400, forward strand.
TCGTAAAATACGCATGGAAGCCATTAGCCTGAGATAATGGTCTTCCCAAAATATCACAGCACCATCTACTACACGAATACTTTCGAAAAGAGCATCGCCGTAGCGTAAACCTCTATTCTCGTGATTTAAAAAATTTTTATCTGAAGCGACTAGCTTCCCATTAAAATTGATCAATTTCTCCATAAAAAAAACCCTAACCATTTAGTTAGGGTTCAAATATAATACTAAAGTTACTACCACATCAAGTAGAACCAAGAACTTGTTTTAAATCAGAAACCTGATTCGTCCATAACATTTTTGCTTCTTCAACTTCATCCTCTTCAGCAAAGTCTGTTATAAATAAAGAAACGTCTTTAGTTATTTCATCGACAATAATCTTCATTTCAAAATACGTATCATCCTCACTTTCTTCCCAAGAAAATTTAACAAAATCATCACTTTTTTTCTTCAATAGCCTTGCCTCTTCTTCTGAGCCATCCCAAATGAAGCTAAACAGTTCACCTCTAGAATTTACGTTATCTGCGAACCATTCAGATAGCCCTGATGGCGTAGCTAAATATTGATATAGCATGTGAGGAGAGGATTGAATTACAAACTCAATTTCAAATTTTATTTTATCGCTCATTTTTAAATTGTATGATGTGGCAATATATATATTAATTGTAGGATAAAAAAACAAAAAAGCTAGAATAATTTTACCAAATATTAGTTGAAGAACAAATAATTTAACTTTATATTTGCCATCTCAAATTTGAGAAGCTTGGCGAGGTAGCTCAGCTGGTTAGAGCGTCGGATTCATAATCCGGAGGTCGTGGGATCGTGCCCCACTCTCGCTACAAGTGATTAGCCACGTAAATAAGGGGTTTAACAACTTATTACGTGGCTAATTTTATTAAGAATAACAATACCGTACTACAGAACGCACTACTTTTGACCAGCAGGAAAAATTATTCCATCTGATGGTTATTGGAGATAAAAAGTCACCCAAAAAAATGGACTTTTGATACTGCAGACTATCAATCGGTTAAAATCCACACACAACTTTTGAGATTGATCCGTAAACACTTGGATATAAAACTGCGATATACTAAACTAAAATTTAACTTAATGGCATTCACCAGCAACATTCTTCAAGTATGAACTAAACAACTATCATTTAGTTGTATACTACTCGTGCTAGCATCATGGCAAGTAATGTTTTAAATTAAACTAATAACTCTAGGACAAAATTCTTTATTTTTAAGCGTTTTTTACAAAATTATTAAATTTAAAAAATGAAACACCTTCTCTCAGCACTACTCTTATCTGTCATAGCCTTTGCAGCTTCGTGCTCAAAACCTAATGAAACTCTTATTCTAAGCCGTTCAACAACAGCATTAGAGATGGGCATTAATGATACCGGCTCATTAGCTTATTTAAAAGACACAAAAACAAAAACCGACTATCTGTTAAAAGATTCTATAGCCCCTGTTATGTCGATTAGAATCAATAACAATGTATTGCATCCGAAGAGTGCCACGGCTAATGATAGTATTTTAAATTTGGTTTATAAAAATGGAATTGTTGCTTCAATTAAAATTAAAGAAAAAGGCACTCATTTTACTTTTGAGTTATTGAACATTACGAATAATGACGAGGTAGAACTTGTTATTTGGGGGCCTTACCCTACTTCTATTCAAAAAACTATTGGTGAAACGGTTGGTGTGGTACGAAATGATGATTTTGCAATCGGAATTCAAGCCTTAAATATTAAAACGCTGGGTGGATATCCTTGGAATGAAAGTGACCGAATGCCTGCTTTTGATATTTTTAAAGCAGATGACCTAAACAATATGCACCCTAAAAATGATGGTAGCGTTTTATATCGTGTTGAAGCAGCAAGACCCTTAGCTAATGGTAGCAGCTTACAAGCTTATACCAGAAATAGAACAAAACAACGAATTTACTCGGATATGGGTCATGACAAAATTGTAGCGCAGCCCTATGATGATGGTGGAGTAATTGGCTCCAAAATAGCTCTTTTTGGAAGCTCTGAAGACGAAGCTTTAAACATAATAGGAGCAATAGAAATTGCAGAAGGCTTGCCTCACCCCATATTGAATGGTGAATGGATTAAAACAAATAAACATGCTTCAGCGGCATATTTGATTACTTCTTTTACTGAGTCGAATGTGGATGAGGCCATTGCATTAACAAAGAAAGCAGGTTTAAATAGTTTAAAACATAATGGAAAAACATTTGAAAGTTGGGGGCATTTTAAGTTAAGTAAAGAAGAATTTCCGAACGGGATTGCTGGCCTAAAAGAATGTGTTGAAAAAGGAGCCGTTGAGGGCGTAAACTTAGGAATTCATTGCTTATCAAATTTTATTACTACCAATGACCCGTATGTTACACCAATACCAGACAAGCGACTTGCAAAAGTAGGCAGCTCTACAATATTGGAAGATATTGACGAGAAGTCTACCGAAATAACGATAGCAGACCCAGATTTTTTTAATCAAATGAAAAATAATAGCCTAAAAACGGTACAGATAGGTGATGAACTCATTAGGTATGCAAGCGTTACCGATAAAGCCCCATGGCGCTTAACCGATTGTCAACGTGGTGCTTTCAACACAAAAGCAACAAAACATAGTGCCAAAACCAACATAGCAAAGCTTTTAGATCATCCTTATAAAGTGTTTTTAAGCAATGCTGATTTAACACAAGAAATGTCGAAAACCTTGGCTAATATTTTTAACCAAACAGGACTACAGCAAATTTCATTTGATGGTCTTGAAGGAAACAGATCAACCGGTTTAGGTACTTACGGAGAAACTTTGATGCCCTACACATGGTATACACATCTTTCAGAAGAAACAAAGAAACATCTTATTGTAGATGCTAGTCGCACCACTCACTTTTTTTGGCACATATACAGTAGAATGAATTGGGGAGAACCTTGGTATGCAGGTTTTAGAGAAAGTCAAGTAGAAAATCGGTTTAACAATCAGGCTTATTTTCAACGTAATTATATGCCTGGCATGTTAGGATGGTTTAAAATGACTCCAGAAACCAGCATTGAAGATATGGAATGGATGTTAGCTAAATCTGCTGGATACGACGCCGGATACGCCCTTGTAGTAGATTTAAACACCGTAGCCAAAAATGGAAATTCAGATAAAATACTAAGCCTAATTGGAGATTGGGAGAAATTACGATTATCAAACTCATTTTCTGAATCGCAAAAGGAAGTAATGCGAGATAAAACCAAAGAATTTACCCTAGAAAAGATAGCTGATGATAAGTGGATTTGGAAAGAAATGATCTCAGAAATATTTACCCATTCAAAAAAAGTTAGACAACCTGGTGAGCCTTTAAATTCGACCTTTAATTTTACTAATTTAGGAGAAGCCCAGATCGCAAATTTTTCTTTAAAAGCCGATAAATGTGATGTAAAAAATATTGAGATTGAAATTAATAACTACAAGAAAATTATCATACCTGTAGAAATTAAAGATGGCCAATTACTTAAGTATACTGGTGGTGATAAGCTTTACTTACATGATGAATCGTGGAAAGTAATTAAGACTATTGACCTTGATCTTTCTGATTTTAAACTTAAAAAAGATGAAAATGTAATTAGTATTGATTGTAAGTTTAATAATGCCGATAAGGAAGGAAAGCTGAAACTAGAAATTAGAGCGCAAGGCAAGGATGAAACTATCAGCTTAAAAGATACTAAACCCTAACTTATAATTTTGTTATAAATAGACGTGGTTGGTGAACTAAAGCCTCTATTAGGTTCTTTTTTAAAATTCAAATATGGCTAACTTCAATAGAATTAAACGGAGCATGTTTTATCGAAGTATTAATTTGTAGCCGTTGTACATGCGATTAAGCTAAATAGGGTAAAATGAAAAATTTTATGGTCGCAATTTAATAAGAAATATGTTTTTTAAATATTATTAAACTGGCTGCTAGCACTAAAATCGTTACATAAAATCGTTTTAATTAGATTTTCTTGCTTGTACATATTAAGCCCCTTTCTGTTTTGTTTTATCATCATTTTGATAGGGCGTAAAAGTCTTTTTTTGATAATTGGCAAATCGTCATAAAATTAAAAAATCACAAAACACAGTAGGCTGTAAGCTTAACAGATTCACCTTTGAAAGTACGTAGTAACGGTATTTGATGAAGACTACTACGCCATAGTTTCTAGGAGAAAAGTCGGGTTTAAGGGCAAGAAGATATAAAACACGGCCAAACTAGAGCAAAACGCGAGTTTAAAAAAATTTGTTAAATATTTTGTAAGTTTAACGCAATAAAAGGATCAAATTAAATATGGGATATATTGAAGCCAAAGAATTGCCAATGCAACAATACGTAAGTTTCAATAAATTGTTGAATCATTATGAATTAGTTGCAAAAGGTGATGATGAATTTTTAGCTCAGAGAGCAAAATTCATTTTAAAATCCCAAGAGCCTTTTCCTGAATTAAGAGAAGGCTTTAAAGACATTTCTTTGTTACATAAACACGAAAAGTTAATTCAAGTAATGTTACGTGATTCTTTTCCGGAACTTTTAACTAACAATGAAATTAAAGCTGCATCACTACCGTTTGAAGATATTGTTTTTAACTCATCAAAACGTTTTCAGAAAATAATAAAGGAGGCCGGTTTAAAAGTTGCTCCAAAAATGAGAGAATTACCAGATGGCGAAATGTACGTTTTGGCCTGTTCAATAATTCTTAATTTTTATTATGGTGTTCCTGTAGATTTTAAAAGACCGTTTTTTTATGATATTCCAGATTTAAATGGAATAATGAAGCATTATCGCATCTTGTACAATGCAGATTTTATAGAAATCATACCTACGAATAAGACTAAAGAACTATCACAGAATGACATAGAAGAACTACTCGATAGCTATAATAACCTAGCCTTATGGAAGGAGAAAATTCCACCAAATAGCTTCATTTCAAGAGGTTTTATAATTATGAATATGTTCGATGTAACTGCTGAACATTCAGTTTCTGAAATTAAATCAAATCTTATTTCTAAAAGTACTGGAAACGAGAATCTCATTTTAGAAAAATTCACGCATACCTTTCGTTCATTTTTTAATTTAAATGGTATAAATGCAAATTTTGTAGTATATAATTCGTCACGCGATCAATTTGAGCAAGTTGTTGGTGTAAAAAACAGGAGTGTATTATTAAAGAATGAAGATTATGTTTCATGTCAATCTGTTTTAGGCGATAGTCCATACCAAACCTTATTAAGTGATAATCAGTATGTAGCTATTTCAGATGTTGATAAAGTATCTGCATTAAATGATGAAATAGCCCTACATAAAAACTTAAAAGAAAATGGCTTTAAAAGCGCCATTTTTGCTCCGATTACTAACGAAAATAATTTACTAGGGGTATTAGAAATAACTTCCCCAAACAAAGGAGAGCTTAATAGTATAAATGTACAACGGCTTGATCAAATAATGCCTTACATAATTTCGGCTGTTCTTAGAGCTCAGGCAGAAGAAGAAAACCTGATAGATGCTGTAATACAGAACGAATGCACCTCTATTCACCCCTCTGTTTATTGGAAATTTCAAGAAGAAGCCAAAAAATTTATTAATGAAAGTAATCAAGGACTACAACCATCATTTAATGAAATTATTTTTAAAGACGTTAGCCCCCTTTATGGACAAATAGATATAAGATATTCCTCAAGAGCTAGAAATGAAGCTATTCAGCGAGATTTGATGATTCAATTATCTGAAATAAGTACTATTTTAACAAAAGGTTGGGAGAACAACAAACTTCCGATTTATGAAGAATTAATATTTAGAATAAGTAATCATTTAGAAGAAATAAAAGAATCATTACACACCAACAGCGAACAAGCTATTTATAAATTTATAAATAAAGAAGTTATTCCTGTTTTTAGTCATTTAAAGAAACAGAATAATCATATGGCGAGTCTCATAAAAAGCTATGAGAAAAAAATTGATAATTCAACCAATTCATACTATGATCATAGAAAAAACTATGATGAAAGTGTGCGTATAATCAACAAAGAATTGGCTGCTGTAATTGATAACGAACAAGGTAAAGCACAAAAAATGTATCCACATTATTTTGAGAGATACAAAACAGATGGCGTTGAACATAATATTTATATTGGAAATAGTATTACCGATAGTGAACTAAGCTTCGAACCTTTATACTTGAATAATCTTAGATTATGGCAACTACAGGTTATGTGCGATATGGAAAATACACACTACCGTTTAAAACCAGAATTGCCTGTACCTTTAGATGTTACTTCTTTAATACTAGTTTATAATAGTTCATTATCTATTCGTTTTCGAATGGATGAAAAACAATTTGATGTTGATGGCACATATAATGCTAGATACCAAATAATAAAAAAGCGTATTGATAAATCGTTTATTAAAGGTACGAATGAAAGGCTAACCCAAACCGGTAAAATGGTTATTGTTTATTCACAAGAAAGTGATGAACTAGAATACTTAAGATATATAAAATATTTAAAATCAAAAGGTTACTTTACTGGTAAAATTGAGATTGTTGAATTGCAAGGGCTACAAGGTGTTTCTGGTTTAAAAGCAATACGTGCTGAAATTTTTTATAAAAAAGATAAAAAATCAAAAACGACTTATACGTATGCAGATTTAATGAAAGAGTTGAAATCTTAAGTCTTTGGATATTATGGTAATTATTTAATACTATCATTAAAATGAAATGATAATCCAAAAGCTAATACAGAAATAATTATACCTACCATAAATACAGTATAAGTCCAACGTAATATTTTATATTTTCTATTTAAAACTAAACCTAAAAAATAAAGATCTTTTGTAAGTGAGCTGTAAATATAGTTTTTGTCTTTCACCAATTCTTGAATGGCCCACTCGTATTCTACCAAACTCATTTTATGAAAATTTCCAAAAAACAATAAGTTTACTTTTTTGTCTTCCACATCCTTTTTAGTAAATTTTCCACTTGTAATATTTGGCCTAGTAGCAAGAATGGCCATTACCATAGAAACTACGCTAAAGAACACAAAAATAGTAGCCGGATAAATTAAATAAGCATTGGAAGGATTGTCTAATTTTGGTATTAAATTAGCCAACGCAACAGAAATAATAATGGCATTTACTGAGAGTAAGATGTTCGCCTTTGTATCGGCAATATTACTAAGAATTATATGGTTTTTTAGGGTTACCCTAAATAATGTTTGAATGCCTCTATCTGGATTTTCATTTTTATATTTTGCCTTTAATTGTTCTTTTTTAGCGATAGTTTTTTCGTTCTTTTTTTCTTTTAAAAGAATTTTAATGTTTTGATTTTTAGCTTTCTGCCAATTTTCTTTAGCATAATCTGTGTAAAAAACATGCTCATTTTCTAGCATTTCTATATTAAGATCGCGCCATTTTTTACTTGAATTTTTTGCTACACCTAAAAGCGACAATTCTTCTCTTAAATATTTTGTAGTTTCTAAATAACTTTTTTTACCGAAATGAGAACAATCTGCATCGCGAATAATCTTTTCAGAAAGTGTTTGAGGTTCAAAACCTTGTTTAGTGGCGCTAATAATTTGTTCAACCTTTTTTATTCCTTCTAAACTATAGCCATTATCTAAAAGAAATTGACGCGCTATTTTGCAACTACTTTCTTCATGGTCATTGGGTCCATAAATAAAGCCTGTGTCATGAAACCATGCAGCTATTAATAAATGTTCTTTTCTTGCCTCTTCTAATTCGCTAGCCGCAATTAGCTCTTTAGCACTTTTTACAACTCGTTTGGTATGTTTTAAATTGTGATATACGTATTTAGAATCGAGATTATTGGTTAATAGGTTACTTGCGTATTTTTCAGCTTTATTAATCAGATCAGACATAGTTTATAATTGAATCTCACAAAATACAAAATTAAATTTTTGAAGAACAAATACTTAAACATTTAATTGTTTATGCTCAATAGCGTCCTAAACGTTTGCAATGTGACTCGTTTAAAAGTATTGATATTACAGTATGTCTCATTGTTTTTAATGATTTAGGGGTTGTCTATCAAAATGCTCAGATTGGCCTATCGAAAAGGTATCGTAAAATTTGAAATGAAGATGTCGTATAAATTTTAGGCTGTTTGAGCTATCCCTGTAGGCTTCCCTAAAAATAGGACATTATAAAATTCGAATTTAGCTAACCAGGCTATAAAATTGATTACTGCAATCTATAAAAGGGCATTCGCTTTAAGAATAATTAATTCGGGTAACAGTTTTTGAATAATCAGTTATAAAAGGTAATTTGGTCCATTACTTTAAAACGTACTGGACAACTTGTAAAAAAAATATGAAAAAATACTATTTCATCATTTTATCAATACTACTTTTAATTAGCTGTGCAACACAAAAGACAAAATATGCCAAAGACAAATTAGTAGATTTTAAGCAATCTTCTAAAGTACCTGTACATAGCTTTTATTTAATAGGAGATGCAGGTAAATCGCCTAATGGAAGTCTAAATAGCACCCTTAAATTATTTAAAGCGCGATTAGAAAAAGCGGATAAAAATAGTACTGCGATTTTTCTTGGTGATAATATATACCCTGCCGGATTACCCAAGAAAAAACATAAAAATTATGTAGAAGCTAAAAATAGTTTAAACGCTCAGCTAAAAGCTTTAGAGGGTTTTAAAGGAAAGCCACTTTTTATTCCTGGCAATCACGATTGGTATTCAGGTGGATTAAAAGGCTTAGAGAGACAGCAGAAATATATACAAGAAAAACTGAACAGCAAAGAAGTGTTTTTTCCTGAAAATGGCTGTCCCATAAAAAAAATTGAAGTAAACGATTATGTGGTCATAATCGCTATTGATTCGGAGTGGTATCTAACAGACTGGGATAAACATCCAGATATCAATGATCATTGTGAAATTAAAGATCGAGAAAAGTTTTTTGAAGAAATAGAAGGTTTAATAAAAAAGAACGCCGACAAAACAACCTTAATTGCAGTACATCATCCCATGTCTACTTACGGAAATCATGGAGGCTACTTCTCGCTTAAGCAACATATATTTCCGACAAATTCAAGTATACCTTTACCAATAATTGGTTCGTTAATTAATTTTTTACGTAAAACTACAGGGGCTTCCCATCAAGATTTATCTAACAAGCGATATGCCGAATTTAGAAAACGTTTGGTTACGTTAGCGCAATACTCTGAAAAGGTAATTTTTGTTTCTGGTCACGAACATTCGTTACAATATATTTTAGAGCATAACACTCCCCAAATCATAAGTGGTTCTGGTGCTAAACAAGAGGGTACTAAACTAATCAATGGAAGTCAATTTTCTTCGGGTAAACTGGGCTATTCAAAATTAGAGATCTATGATGACGGCTCGTCCAATGTATATTTTTATGGTGTTAATGATACTTATAAAGAAGAAGAATTATTTGCTACCGAAGTTCTAAAGGCTGAAAAAAAAAATAGTACCAAAAAATACGCAAAAAATTTTCCGCCTAGCGTAAAAACATCAATTTATACTAAGGAAGAAACAACAAAAAGCCCTTTATTTAAATGGTTTTGGGGTGATAGGTATCGCGATATTTATTCAACGGAAATTACGGCTTCTACCGTTGACTTAGACACCCTATTTGGGGGACTAAAAGTAATTCGTAAAGGTGGTGGTCACCAATCTAAATCATTACGATTTGTAAATCCCGAAGGTAAAGAGTATGTAATGAGAGCGCTTAAGAAGAGTGCAGAAATTTACTTACAAGCAATGGCTTTTAAAGAACGATACGTGGTTGGTGAATTTACAGGAACCTATACCGAAGAATTACTTTTAGATTTTTATACTGGTTCGCATCCTTATGCCCCATTTGTAATAGATAAATTATTAGATGCTGTAGAAATATATCATACGAATCCGAAGCTATATTATATTCCTAAACAAGATGCTATTGGTATCTATAATGATGAATTTGGAGACGAACTTTACATGATAGAAGAGCGAACAGATGATGGCCATGGAGATCAAGCAAGTTTTGGCTATTCGAATAAGATGATTAGCACCAATGACTTACTTAAAAAACTGCGTAAAGATGAAAAATACATTGTAGATAAATCGGCATATATACGTGCACGTCTATTTGATATGATGATTGGAGATTGGGATCGCCATACCGATCAATGGAGATGGGCCGAGTTTAAAGAAAAGAAAACGGGCAAAATAATATATAAACCTGTGCCACGTGATAGAGATCAAGTTTTTTCTGAAATGGGAGATGGGTTTTTAATGAATTGGGCAACAAGAGCAATTCCCAGTTTAACCTTAATGGAGGGTTTTAATGAAGAAATAAGAAGTGTAAAGGGTTTTAATGGATCGCCGAAAGCTTTTGCATTAGATATGGCAATCTTACCTGAAACCGAATTAAGTCTCTGGGAAGAACAAACAGTACTTATACAAGAGAAAATTACTTCGCAGCTTATTGATGAAGCTTTTGATAATTTTCCTAAAGAAATAGAAGATGAACAATTAGAAATTATTAAGAAAAAACTATTAACTCGTAAGAAAGGTTTATTGCAAACGGCACGAGAATATTACAGGATATTGAATAAATATGCCATTGTAGTTGGCACTGATAAAGATGACCAATTTACAATAACAGGACTTTCAAACGGAAAAACCGAAGTTCTTGGAAATCGAATTAAAAATGGTAAAATAGGTGCGCTTTTTTTTAAAAAAATATACGACCCAAAAATCACCAAAGAAATATGGGTATATGGTTTAGATGACGATGATCGATTTGATGTAATAGGATTGAAATCAAAACATAGCAAGCTTAGATTAACTGGGGGTCATAATAATGATATTTACAATATTCGGGATAGTAAGGGAGTTAAAATTTATGATCAAAAATTGAAAAAAAATACATTTAAGAATAAAGAAGGTGCTAGGGTAAGATTAAGTAATGACTATGAAACCAATACCTATCAACCCATAAAATTAAAAAGAAATTTTAACCAATTTACTCCTACCATAGGTTCAAATCCTGATGATGGTTTTAAAATTGGCTTTTCTAATACATATACCAAAAATGCATTTAAACAGAATCCATTTACGAGTCAGCATACTATAAGTAGTGCTTTCTACTTTGCAACTCAAGGTTTTGATCTGGGGTATAAAGGAGAGTTTTCACAAGTTCTGGGTAAAGCAAATATTGAAATTGATGCGGGGTTTACAAGTCCTAATTTTAGTATTAACTTTTTTGGTTTGGGCAATGAAACGGAAAACTTAGATCATTTTTTAGGTTTTGACTATAATAGAGTAAAAATTCAAAAAATTCATTTTGCACCTTCATTAGTGTTACGTGGAGATTTGGGTTCTAAATTTAGAGCTGGAATTTCTTTTGAAAGTATTAAGGTAGAAGAATCAGATAATCGTTTTGTAAAAAAATTTTATGACTCAAATGGCGAAGACAATCAAAAAGACTTTGTAGGGGTAGAAAGCGAATATTATTATTCAAATTATGACAATGATGCATTTCCGACCTTAGGTATGTCAACTTCATTAGTAGTAGGATATAAAACTACTTTAGGCTTAAACAGGCAGAGTTATAGCTATTTTGCACCAAGTTTATCCATAAACCATAAACTAATACCAAATGGTAGACTTGTATTGGCTACCCAATTGAAGGCGCATATTAATATTGGAGATGGTTTTGAGTTTTATCAAGGTGCAACGATAGGAGGTTCTAATGGTCTTCGTGGCTATAGAAATCAGCGTTTTACAGGTAAAACAGCATATTACCAGAATACTGATATTAGGTACAACCTAAGTAAAATAAAAACCGGAATTTTACCCATGTCATTGGGCGTTTATGGAGGCTTTGATTACGGTAGAGTCTGGATAAACAAACAAGATTCAGATCAATGGCATACCTCAATTGGTGGTGGGTTTTTATTGAATTTAGCAGATATTATATCCCTAAATTTTGCCATTTTTAGTAGTAACGACGGCACAAGATTTACATTTGGTTTGGGCTTTGGGTATTAAACGCTTTTTTTGATACTATTTTTGAATTTGTAGTAAATTAAAATTGCTATACAAAAACTGTTGAGTTCGTATGCCAACTCATTAAAATGGATAAGATGAACATGCTAACTTCTGAGAGCAACATTCTTTAGCCTTGCTTGAGTAGGGTTAAAAAATCATTTTCTGTGATAATAGGCACCTGAAGAGTTTCTGCTTTAGTACGTTTACTAGGGCCCATTTTGTCGCCTGCAACCAAATACGTTGTTTTAGAAGAAATTGAAGAACTAACTTTACCCCCATTATCTTCGATTAACTTTTTTAGTTCGGTACGGTTCATATTTTCAAAAACACCTGAAATCACAAACACTTTTCCTTTCAATTTTTCTGTTTGATTTTTAAGTTTTTCTGCCGATAATTGAAACTGAACTCCATAATTTTTTAAACGTTTTATAATTTCAATATTACTTTCATTTGCAAAAAACTCGGTGACACTTTTAGCAATTCGTTCACCTATTTCATCTACTGCAGTTAACTCTTCTTCGGTTGCAGCCATTAGAGCATCTATATTTTTGTAAGCCTTCGCTAGCTTTTTAGCAACTGTTTCTCCAACGAATCGTATACCCAAGGCAAACAAAACCCTATCAAACGGTATTTTTATAGATTCTGAAACTCCTTTTATCAAATTTTCGGCAGATTTCTCCGCCATTCGTTCTAAAGGTAAAAGTTGTGCTTTTGTAAGGGTATACAAATCTGCATAGTTTGTAATTAAACCTTCTTGAAAAAGCAGGGTAACTGTTTCACTACCCATACCTTCAATATCCATTGCTTTTCTTGAGATATAGTGCTGTATACGCCCCGTAATCTGAACAGGGCAACCGTAATAATTGTTACAGTAATGTTTTGCATCACCTTCTGTACGTTCAAGCTTGGTTCCGCACTCAGGACAATGGTCAATATACTTTGTTTCTTGTGAATTTTGAGGTCGTTTACTAAAATCTACACCAACTATCTTTGGTATAATTTCTCCTCCTTTTTCAACAAATACGGTATCCCCTACTCGAATATCAAACTTCGCAATTTGATCTGCATTATGTAAAGATGCTCTTTTTACTGTTGTACCTGCCAGTAGAACTGGCTCTAAATTTGCTACAGGGGTTATTGCACCAGTACGACCCACTTGATAGGTAATTTTATTTAAAAGAGTAGAAACTTGCTCTGCTTTAAATTTAAACGCCATTGCCCATCGGGGCGATTTAGAGGTATGCCCAAGCTCATCTTGCTGTTGCAAACTATTTACCTTAATGACTACGCCATCAGTTTCATAGGGTAAATCATGTCGACGCTTATCCCATTCTTCAACAAAGGCCATAACGTCATCAGTTGTTTTACATAATTTTGCAACTCTAGGCACTTTAAATCCCCATTCTCGTGCTTTTTCAAGCATTTGCCATTGCGATGTAATTCCTAAATTACGCCCCACAATGCCATATAATAAACAATCTAAAGGTCTTTGTGCTACCGCAGCGCTATCCTGTAACTTTAAACTACCCGAAGCAGTATTTCTAGGGTTCATATAGGGTTCCTCACCCTTTTTAACGCGATCTGCATTCATTTTAGCAAAACCTTTAAAAGGTAGAACAACCTCGCCTCTAATATCAAATTTTGAAGGGTAATCTCCTTTTAACTTTAAAGGAACTGATTTTATAGTTTTAATGTTGGTAGTTACATCATCACCTTGAAAACCATCACCTCGAGTAACTGCTTTAATCAGCTGACCTTCTTCATAAGATAAACTAATAGATGCACCATCATACTTTAGCTCACAAACATAGGCTACATCTACATCACCCAGTCCTTTTTGTATTCGTTTTTCCCAGTCTTCTATGTCTTCCTTTGAATAAGAGTTTGCCAAAGAATACATGCGATAATCATGCACTACGGTATTAAAATTTTTAGTAACCGTTCCTCCTACCCTTAACGTTGGTGATGTTTCATCGTAAAACTCTGGATACTGATTCTCCAGTTTTTGTAACTCTTTTAGTTTCAAATCAAAATCGTAATCAGATATCTTAGGCCTATCTAAAACGTAATAATTATAATTATGCTCTCTAAGCTCATTTCGTAATGCTTCTATTTGTTGTTGAATTTTCATAGGTACTAAAAATAATCAGATTCTTTTATCAAATAAGTATCGCTTAAATTGAAAAGTGTCTTCAAAGGTAATTTAGCTAAAATAGCCTTAATTATTAGTTACTTTATAATTTAGATGCCTTCATCGTCTGGTGTTTTTCGATAATGAAAAACAAAATGTATAATTTTCATCTATTAAAATCAAATGTACATATCCTTCTTTATAAAAATACCAGTTGATTGCTTTTCAACTTAGTATCACTACGAGCTACTTGGTAAATAACCATAGTTTTAGTTTTTAAGTACGCTACATTTTGTTGTTTCTGCCCGCTGAAATACAAAATAATAACTTTATGGCTCAAATGATTTCTTTCGTCAAACAATTCTACGCTATTAATTGAGATTTAATTCATTCTCGTTCGCAACTGGTAATAGTCCTCTTAACATACGATAATTACCAAACATATCTTTTCTTAATTCAATTTCAGAAAAATTATGCGCTTTAAGTAGTGTCTCTGTTTCCTTTGCTAAATATTGATTAATTTCAAAATATAAAGCGCCACCATCTCGCAAATAAGAACGTGCAATCTTAGAAATTTTATCATAAAATATTAAAGGGTTTTCATCAGAAACAAATAGCGCTAATTTAGGCTCATTATTTAAAACATTATGATGCATTGAAAGCTTTTCTTTCGCTCTTACATAAGGAGGATTAGATACTATAATATCAAATTTTTGTTCGTTTGGCACCTCTAAATCTTGCCATTGAAGAATATCTTTTTTTACTGTTTTTATGGTAACTTCATTATCTAAAGCATTTTCATTTGCTACTTTAAGAGCTTCCTCAGAAATATCAATAGCTACCACTTCGGCATTTGGTAAATTTTTTGCTAAACTAATAGCAATACAGCCCGAACCTGTGCCCATATCAAGAATTCGTAACGCAGATTTTCTATTTTTAACTTCCGACAAAATCCACTTTAGTAATTCTTCAGTTTCAGGTCGTGGTATAAGCACACTCTTGTTTACCAAGAACGATAAATTCATAAAATCTGTTTTTCCAATGACATACTGTATAGGCTCTTCTAATTTTAATCTGGCGAGTGCTTTAAACAATATTGTTTCTTCATTTTTTGTTACTTTATAATCAGGTTCTAAAGCCAAAATAAAGCGCTCTAATTTCAAGTAATGTTCAATAAGTAAATAAAAAAAGCTGCTTACTTCTTGCTTATTATAAAGCAAGTCTAATTCGTTGTGAAATATGGTTTTAATTTCTTTTAATAACATGCCTCAAAATAAGTTTTATAATGTAGGTATCAGTTCATAGAAAAAAACCGATTTTTGCGATGTGAAGATACACAGAAATGCAGATACTATTAAAAATTTAATGGCAGACAACACAAGAAATAGAGCCCATCAATCGCAGCAGAAAGTAATTTTTTCTTCTACTGATAACATTTTTATTTCTAGGTGCCTACAAATTGCTAAAAATGGATTAGGTAATACTGCCCCAAACCCTATGGTTGGGGCTGTTATTGTTCATAATAAAAAAATTATCGGTGAAGGCTACACTAGTCCATATGGGGGTCTTCACGCAGAAGTAAATGCCATTGCGTCGGTAGCTGACAAATCACTTTTAAAAGACAGTACCTTATATGTGACTTTAGAGCCTTGCTCTCATTTTGGTAAAACCCCTCCGTGTGCCGATTTAATTATAAAACATAAAATACCCAAAGTAGTTGTAGGCATACTAGATCCGCACCATCGTGTCGCAGGCCGTGGCATTCAAAAACTAAAAAAATCGGGCTGTGTTGTTGTTTTAGGTACTTTAGCAAATGAATGCAGAGAACATCACAAACGCTTTTTAACATATCACCAAAAGAAAAGACCTTATATTATTTTAAAGTGGGCAGAAACAAAAGATGGGTATATAGCACCAAGCAAAGAAA
The DNA here is from genome assembly GCA_947486785.1 of uncultured Flavobacteriaceae bacterium. Lineage (GTDB taxonomy): Bacteria > Bacteroidota > Bacteroidia > Flavobacteriales > Flavobacteriaceae > Maribacter_C. The sequence goes on from CANKUU010000011.1 coordinate 118,521, forward strand.
AAAGAGCTAAAAATCTTGAACCCTATTGGATTACAAATCTAAAATCTAAACAAATAGTTCACCAATGGCGAGCAGAAGAACAGGCTATTTTGGTTGGCACCAATACAGTTTTAGAAGACAACCCAAAATTAAATGTACGGCTTTGGAAAGGAGACAACCCACTACGATTAATAATAGATAAAAGTCTAAAAATAAAAGACAGTTATACTATTTTAGACGGTAAAATTTCAACCCTAATTTTTACTCAAAACAAATCTAAATCGGATCACCTAGATCATATTAAATATGAAATTTTAGATTTCAAAAAGCCACTGGCAAAGCAAATATGTGAGGTTTTATACCGAAAAAATACTACAAGTTTACTTATTGAAGGCGGAGCAAAAACACTTCAGCTTTTTATAGATGCGGGCTTATGGGATGAAGCTAGGGTTTTTATTGGGCCTAGTTTGTTTACTTCTGGAACTAAAGCCCCTTTGTTTTTTGGAAACCTAGTAGCAACCCAAAAAATTGGAACTGACCTATTAAACATCTTTAAACCATGATTAAAAATATCATTTTCGATTTTGGCGATATATTTATCAATCTTGATAAGCAAATTATTTTTAAAGAAATTGAAAATTTTGGAGGCTTAAACAAACTAAGTGCAATTCTCATAGATTTAAACCAAAAATACGAAGTAGGCGCAATCAGTTCTGAAACTTTCATCAATGAATTAGTATGCATTTACCCTAATGCATCTCCTAAAGAAATAATACGTATTTGGAATAGTATGCTACTTGATTTACCTGATTATAGATTAAAATTTATTGAAAATCTATCTTTAGAAAATAGATATCGCTTGTTTCTTTTAAGTAATACCAATGAACTTCATATTGATTGCGTAGAAAAAAATATGGGAACCTTAAAATACAATAGATTTAAAAATAGTTTTGAGAAATTTTATCTCTCTCATGAGATTCATCTTCGAAAACCAAATGCCGAAATATATAAGTTTGTTCTAGATGAAAATGACTTGGTTGCCAAAGAAACTTTTTTCATTGATGATACAAAAGAAAATATAGACGCTGCCAAAAAGCTGGGCATTAATTGTTGGCACCTTAATGTGGGTAGCGATGATATAATTAATCTGAAAAATAAGTTATAGAATGTTCGATTTAGTCTTGAGTGTTTTATGCTCTAGTTTAATATTTGTAATTTTTAAACTATTCTCAATCTACAACGTAGAAACGCTTTACGCTATCATCACAAACTACATGGTAGCCTTTATTGTTGGCATACTGTTTTACCAAGGAGAGGTGAAGCTACATATTATCACAGAAAAACCCTGGTTTTGGGGAACTTTTGCATTAGGATTACTCTTTATTATTGTATTTAATTTAATGGCTTTAACTTCGCAAAAATTAGGGGTTTCAGTAGCATCAGTAGCAACAAAAATGTCTTTAGTATTACCTGTTCTATTTGGTGTTTTCATGTATCAAGAAGAACTAGAGCCTTTTAAAATAGTTGGTATTATTTTAGCATTAATTGCTGTTTACTTTACATCAATTAAAGCGCAGTCAGCATCAGTTAAAACCACAGCAATTGTTTTACCCATATTTGTTTTCTTAGGGTCAGGTGCTATTGATATAAGCTTAGGTTATTTTCAAAAAAGATTTATTACTCCTTTTGAATTACCTCTTTTTTCAGCCATTGTCTTTGCTTCAGCAGCCAGTATCGGGCTTATATTAATACTTATAAAATCAATAAAAAAAAGCCTTAAAATTAACCTACGAAATGTTGCTGGAGGAATTGTGCTAGGCGTACCAAATTATTTTTCAATTTATTTTCTTTTAAGAGCACTAGATAGTGACGCTTTAAACAGTTCAACCGTTTTTACCGTAAATAATGTTGCAATTGTTATGTTTTCTACCTTACTGGGTATTCTAATTTTTAAAGAACAAATTAGTGCGAAAAATTGGGGTGGCATAGCTCTTGCTATTATCAGTATAATTTTAGTTGCAATATTCTAATGAACAACTCATCAGACTCATATAAAACACTATTAAAACCTTCTAAAGAAATTTTATTTAAAGCAAAGAAAAGTAAATTTTTCGGTTATGCTTTTCCTATAGTATCTGAAGAAGAAGTAAAACCACTTATTACAACTTTAAAAAAAAAGCATCATACTGCAGGTCATGTTTGCTATGCATGGCAATTAGGAGTTGAAAATGTGAACTATCGTGCAAATGACGATGGAGAACCCAATAACTCGGCAGGACTTCCTATTTATGGTCAAATACAAGCGTATAAAATCACCAATGTTTTGATAGCCGTAGCTAGAATTTTCGGAGGCACTAAACTTGGTGTCGGCGGACTAATTTCTGCTTACAAAACTACAGCTCAAATGGCACTTGACGAATCAATTATAGTTGAAAAATTAATTAAGCAACAATTTCAATTATTTTTTGGTTATGAAAATATGGACAAAGTGATGCGCATTATTAAGCAACAAAATATTGACATCGTTTCTCAACAACTAAAAATGAATTGTGAGCTTGTTATTGCAGTTCGCAAAGGTGATGTTGTAACTATTAAAAATATTTTTAAACCATTTCATACGATAACCATAACAGAGATATAAGCTTAAATTAAAATGCTTACCATACCGATACTCTTATTATAAACCATATCAAAGAGAGAAAACTAGGTCTAATATATCACGCTTTAAAACTGGTTTAGTTTTCTAAAACATTTCCAATAAAAACTATTTTTATCCTCTATTAATTGCTTCAACTTTGCTAAGTTCACATTATATTGTTCAACATAATATTATCTGTTTAGATATAAATATCCTGTTTTGTTAGTTGAATCATCTCCCAAATCAAGGATATAAAAATAAGTTCCTACAGGTAATTTTTCATCTTTATCATAGGTTGCACGTGCCTGCGAAGTGCCATCCCAGGTATTATTGTAACTTTCTTGCTCAAAAACTTTAACACCCCATCGGTTAAAAATTTGCACTCTATTTTCTGGATAGTTTTCAATGCATTTAATTGTAAATGTATCATTGCGACCATCATCATTGGGTGTAAGAACATTATAAATAACTACTATACAGTCAGCATGTTTAAGCACCACCTCTGCCCGCGACTCATCATTGGTGTTATTTTTATCAACCTGATCAAGGTTTACTACCATAGTAATATTTTCATAATTATCTCCTTCTACAACTATTGCTTTTATATTTAGTGTTGCTACCTCCCCATTACTTAAAGTAGCTATATGCCATATTCCTGTAGCTTGTGAATACGTACCTATGTTTGTAATATCTGACACGTAAGTATAACCATTTGGTAATACCTCAGATATTTCAATATTAGTCGCTGCAATATTACCTAAGTTTCTTGCTGTAATCGTAAATTCTACTTCATCGCCTATTTCTGCGATATTTACATTTACTTCTTTTGTTAATGAAATATCGATCGAATCAGGAATCTCAGTTAAGGTACAGTCTGTACAAGAAGGGTCTACCGTACAGCTACTACAAGGTGTAGGATCTGTAGAAGTATCGGTAA
>CANKUU010000012.1 GCA_947486785.1 uncultured Flavobacteriaceae bacterium
CTATCCCCCTGTAAAAGGTAGGTTCCATACGCGGTGCGCACCCGTGCGCCGGTCGTCATCAGTAGCAAGCTACTATGTTACCCCTCGACTTGCATGTGTTAGGCCTGCCGCTAGCGTTCATCCTGAGCCAGGATCAAACTCTTCATCGTTAATCTTTAAATAATATAAGTACTAACAATCAAAAATATATTCCCAGCTCCGTAATCTCGATCTAATTCTTAAATGATTAAAATTTCTCCTAATCACCTATATGATTCTTTTTATCTTTACAATAAACCATCTCTGATTTATCGCGCTGTCTCTACAATATGTCAATGAACTCCTTAATTAATACAACGTAGCTCTCTATTCTAACCACTAGTATTTCTCTAAGCGGCTGCAAATATATAACTGTTTTTTTAAACCGCAACCTTTTCTTTGAAAAAAAATTTATTTCTCAATATCACAGCTAAACAAACTCTTTACAAGAACTTTCCACTCAATCCAAAATCAGAATAAAAACAAATTCTGTCTGTTTTGCGGGCTGCAAATGTAACATGCTTTTTTAATTCTCAAAGCTTATTTTAATCTTTTTTAAACATTTTTTTTAAACTATTCTGCAATAAGCTTATTTCTAGATTTTTACCTCATGCTATTTTTAAAATTGGTAAACTAAAAATAGCATTTTTTTTTAAATTTAAGCAAAACTTGGTGTCAAACTTGTCCAAATTTCAGCCTTAGAGGATTAAAAATCTAACCCGTTTTTGCTTTTGTAGTTTACACTATGTAAAGCACATTCGCCTTTGGCTATTTTCATGTCCTTAAAAATTGAAGTTTAAAATTCACCCTTAGCTACAAAATATTTACATAATTTTTCATGTTCGAAATAGCGGCTTCATCCTTTTGCGCAAGTTTTTGACAAAAATAGCACCCAAAAAAGCAAAACCAACTTTACGAAAATTAGTAACACTCAAACAATCGCTACTATATATTGTACGCATCAACACAAGATAGTATCTTTGCGAACCCATTAGATAATGATAATATGATTAAGATTACTTTGCCCGACGGAACTATAAAGGAATACCATAGAGGTAGCACACCTATTGATGTTGCAATGAGCATTAGCCCTGGACTGGCACGAAACGTTATTTCTGCAAAATTCAACGATACTATCGTTGAAAGTGTAACTCCGTTAAATGAAGATGGTTCGTTAATTTTATATACCTGGAGCAGCCCGGAAGGAAAAAAAGCTTTTTGGCACTCTACTTCTCATATCGTTGCGCAGGCTTTAGAAGAATTATACCCCGGCGTTAAATTAACAATTGGCCCAGCTATTGACAATGGCTTTTATTATGATGTTGACTTACCCGAGGGAAATATTTCTGAAAAAGATTTTTCTGCTATTGAGAAAAGAGCTTTGGAGATTGCCCGAGGAAAACATGACTTTGTAATGCGAGAGGTATCTAAGGAAGATGCTCTAAATAAGTATAAAACAGAGGGTAATGAATATAAGGTAGAGTTAATTGAAAATTTAGAAGATGGTACCATTACTTTTTGTGATCATGATTCGTTTACTGATTTATGTAGAGGCGGTCACATACCAAATACAGGTATTGTAAAAGCTATTAAAATATTAAGCGTTGCAGGTGCTTATTGGAGGGGTGACGAGAACAAACCTCAGTTAACTCGTGTTTACGGAATTTCTTTTCCGAAACAAAAAGAACTCACTGAATATCTGGCGCTCATAGAAGAGGCTAAAAAACGTGACCATAGAAAACTAGGAAAAGAACTTGAACTATTTACATTTTCGCAAAAGGTAGGACAAGGACTTCCATTATGGTTACCAAAAGGCGCTGCTTTACGTGAACGTTTAGAGCAATTTTTGAAGAAAGCACAAAAAAAAGCAGGGTATCAAATGGTCGTAAGTCCACATATTGGACAAAAAGAATTATATGAGACCTCTGGTCATTATGAAAAATATGGTGCTGATAGTTTTCAGCCTATAAGTACCCCTAAAGATGGTGAAGAATTTTTATTAAAACCAATGAATTGTCCTCACCATTGTGAAATATTTAATCATCGCCCATTTAGCTATAAAGAACTACCCGTGCGCTATGCCGAATTTGGCACAGTTTACAGATACGAACAAAGTGGTGAATTACATGGTTTAACTAGAGTACGAGGCTTTACTCAAGATGATGCTCATATTTTTTGTACACCAGATCAATTAGACCAAGAATTTAAAAATGTAATTGACCTCTCTTTATACGTTTTAGGCTCTTTGGGATTTGAAAATTTTACTGCACAGGTATCTGTTCGCGATTTAGAGCAACCAGAAAAATATATTGGTTCTACTGAAAACTGGGAAAAGGCAGAAAATGCGATTATTAATGCTGCCAAAGAAAAAGGATTGAACTACATAATAGAAAAAGGTGAAGCTGCATTTTATGGTCCCAAATTAGACTTTATGGTGAAAGATGCCTTGGGACGAAGCTGGCAATTAGGTACCATTCAAGTAGACTACAACCTACCTGAACGCTTTGACTTAAACTACAAAGGATCTGATAATGAAGAACATAGACCAGTAATGATACATCGAGCACCTTTCGGCAGCATGGAGCGATTTATTGCCCTTCTACTTGAACATACTGGCGGTAATTTTCCTTTATGGCTAATTCCAGATCAGGCAATTGTACTGCCCGTAAGTGAGAAACATGAAAAATATGCTGAAAAAGTTTTAAAATCACTAGAAAATAACGAAATTCGCGGGCTTGTTGACAAAAGAAATGAAACTGTTGGCAAAAAAATACGTGAAGCAGAGATGAATAAAATTCCATTTATGCTAATAGTTGGGGAAAACGATGAAGCGGCCAATACTATTTCTGTGCGTCGACATGGAGGTGAGGACTTAGGAGCAATACCCATTAATGAATTTGCAGACTTGGTCAATAAAGAAATTAATAGTACCTTAAAGTCGTTTTAATAATTGAAGTTTAACTTTAAAATAAAAAGTCATAGCAATACGTAAAAGATTCAGGCCCCAACCTAGAAGGGAAAATAAAAACCCTCATAAAATTAATGAGAGAATTATTTCTCCAAACGTCAGACTGGTTGGTGACAATATTGAAGTCGGAGTTTACCCATTGGCGGAGGCCATGGCGAAGTCAGAAGAATTAGGTTTAGATTTGGTTGAAATATCACCAAAAGCTGATCCACCGGTATGTAAGATAATTGATTACAAAAAATTCCTTTACGAGCAGAAAAAGCGAGAAAAGGTAATGAAAGCGAAAGCATCTAAAGTTGTAGTCAAAGAAATTAGATTTGGCCCTAATACTGATGATCATGATTACGAGTTTAAAAAGAAGCACGCGGAGAAATTTTTAAAAGATGGTGCCAAATTAAAGGCATACGTCTTTTTTAAGGGAAGATCTATCGTTTATAAAGATCAAGGAGAAATTTTGTTGCTTCGTTTGGCTTCTGAATTGGAAGAATTAGGCAAAGTTGAACAGATGCCAAAATTAGAAGGAAAGCGGATGACCATGTTCATAGCACCAAAGACTAAAGGAAAGTAACGAACGTTGTTCGTTTAAAAAAACACTAAATACTGTGTTCAAAACAGTTTTAGTATAATAAGTGAGTTAATTAAATACAATAGGAGAAAAAATGCCTAAACAGAAAACTAAATCTAGTGCCAAGAAGCGTTTTAAGCTAACCGGAACAGGTAAAATTAAAAGAAAACATGCTTTTAAAAGTCACATTTTGACAAAAAAGTCAAAGAAACGTAAATTAGCGTTAACACATGACACCTTGGTACACCAAGCAGATGTTAACAGTATTAAAGAACAATTACGTTTAAAGTAATTTTAAAAAAAAGGTAACTTATTAACCCTGGAGTTAGGCGTTTTACAAAAAATAAATGTAAAATATCAAGTGATGTTAATCATCCGCCTTCTACAAAAACAATTTAAATTATGCCAAGATCAGTAAATGCAGTAGCTTCAAGAGCTCGAAGAAAAAAGGTAATGAAGCAAGCCAAAGGTTATTTCGGAAGACGTAAAAACGTTTGGACGGTAGCCAAGAATGCGGTTGAAAAAGCAATGTTATATGCTTACCGAGATCGAAGAAACAAAAAGAGAAATTTTCGTGCCTTGTGGATAACACGTATAAACGCAGGAGCTCGCTTACATGGAATGTCTTATTCGCAGTTTATGGGCGGTGTAAAAGCTAAAAATATTGAGTTGAACCGTAAGGTTTTAGCTGATTTAGCTATGAACCACCCTGATGCGTTTAAAGCCGTAGTAGATCAAGTAAAATAGATTTTAAATACAACTCACTTTAAAAAATCCAGCTTTAAAAGCTGGATTTTTTTTTGTTTTGCCTAAACTTCAAAAAAAAACGCAACCTTTTTAAACAAAGAACATCTTAAGTAAAAACAATACTAATATTAAATTAAATCTCATGTTTAAGAATTTATTACTTTCAAGTTTAATCGTTTTAAGTTTGGTTTCTTGTGATAAAGAAAATGAAGAGAATGCTGTTGCCTCTTCCAATGATTTATCAGTTAGCCTTACCGCCAGGAATTTGACCACTTTAGACAATACAAGCTGGGTGCTACAAAACTTTACTAAAAATCCTTTTGATAGTGCCTACGAAAATAGAATTACTTTAAACTTTGGAACCACAGAAAATGAAGTTTTACCTTTTTCTGGAAATAGTCTGGTAAACAATTATTTTGATAATTTTAGAGTTGAAACTGGTTCTGGTCTATCTTCAGAAAATGAGGTTGCCACTTCTACCCTTGTCGGTACTGAAGATGATACTGCAGCCCAAATAGAATATGACTACCTTGTAGCTATTACAGAGGCTACCTATTTTGAAGTTGAAAATGATGTACTTCGTCTTTATCTTGGTGATACTTCTAATACAAATACAGAAGTTCTTGTATTTAATAAACAATAGGCAAACAATTTAGACCAAAATTTAATTTTAGAGCTGAATACTTTTTAATAAAGTATTCAGCTTATTTTTTTAGTTAAAATTATCAAGTACATGGGTTCGATCAATCCCTAGGTGTTTATTTTGATTTGATGGCTAGTTATTTAATGCTAAGTTTCTTTGATAAGAAGACTTAAGATACTATATAGCAAGAATTACCAAAGGTGTGTTCTCTTGAATTTTACAATTGACTGGTATTTTTGGGTACAAAATTTATAGCTACAATTTCCAAAAGTTTTATAAACAGTATTTTGTTCTTCTTACTCTTCAATGATTTTTATATCACTTTTATATAGATGTAATTCACTAGATACCATCAGCAAATACAATTTACATTAAACTCTTACTCACTAAACCTTAGTTGGTAAATCATTTCAGTTGTCTTTTCCAACAACTTCTTGCCTTAGTAATTATTAATAAACAACATTTATTCACCTCAAAACTAGTTTAAGATTGTAGCCGCATTTATGGCCTTTAAATGCTGAAAACTGCCTTTAGCAAACCTGACCACAGTAGCAATACCTTTGAATACTTTTATGTTCTGCATTCATTTATTCTTGTAGCCCCTTAAAAGAGTTAAATCAATTAGCGCTATGTTAGAATAATCAACTAAACAACAGGTCTATAGTTACAAGAAAAGGCCAATTAAATTCCTCAACATCAATTCTATAAGTCTATTGTAAGACAACCTTATGAGAACAGCATCTCTCATAGAAAAATAAAGGTGCTTTATGGTTCTATATCCCTTTTAACTAGGCACTTTTAGAGTAACTCAATTTTTAAAAATAGAATTGATTAAAAATACTATTAGTTTTTTAGGGTCATTTTTAGGTAGATGCTAGATCTTTTGTCAATGCTCTGGATTTGGAACTTGATTCGAGTGAGATTTTGAGGCAGTTGTCCCTTTTTGCTGTTTTTAATTTTTGTTTAGGCCACCTTTTGTAGTTCCCTTATCGTTCTCCTTCCAATCTCGGGGACATTTGCAGGATGTATCCCTTAGCGTATCTATACTGTTTCCGTTTGCTTGGTTCTGCTCCTTTATCTTTTTGAGAGAGCAATGCTCCTTTTCCATGTAAAAACTACCTTTAAAGCCTGTGGGCTTTCCCTTTGGTTTAAAGTCACACTAGTTACAGCCGGTATCTATAACATACTGTGATTATCCGCTACATGAGGCAACCAAGAATACAACAAAGCTTCCTGTTGGTTGTCGATATCTAGGTTTTGGAAAGTTCATACCGAATCAAAATTGCTAACCATCTTATTACTTACAAAGACGCTCATTACCAAGATGGATATGCAAAAGAAGTGATAATCGATATTGCCATTGAGCTGTTTGACCAGACAAAAACACTTACCAAATCACCTTCTAAAAACGATTAAAAAAAAGGTTGTAATCTTCGTATCTAAGACATACACGCATTAGATAATACCTCTTTTTTAGGGATATAGACTCATTCGGGATTCTGACTATCTACAAATAAGAATTATACGTCAAAAAATTAATAGCTTATACTATTTTGGAAAGTAACTAACTAAGAATTAAAAAAAGTAAAATTATTCCATATTAAGACATTTCTAAGGATGTAATGCCTTATTTAAAAAAAGAGATTTATCGAATATTTCTTTCAATACCTATTTAAATTAATAGAAAATTGCCGCAACAAATAAGATTGTTTAATAGATCAACAAATTAAATTACCTTACTCTATTTTACCAAAAACTAATCTTTTTAGTCCCCGTAAAAAATAATAATCCTTTAATTTGGGTTTAGAACTAATATTGCATCTTGTTGCCATTCAAAAAAAACACCATTTTTTTTGCTACTATTCTTTCTTAATAACATCTGATGTCCGTTTTTGAAGTATAATCAAATATCTAAAGCTTCTCTTATTTACTCAAATCAAAGTACCTTTATCTTTTAATCGCTTTATGTTTTAAAAATATATCCTATGGATTTATCAAAAATAAAGATGGTAGTTTCTGACATGGACGGAACCTTATTAAACAATAAGCATGAGGTGAGTGATCTTTTTTTTAAACTTTTTAAAGAACTAAAAAAAAGAAATATTCTTTTTGTTGCTGCTAGTGGGCGTCAATACAATAGTATTATTGACAAATTAGCTCCTATTAAAAATGAAATCATTGTTGTTGCGGAAAACGGTGCTTTTGTAAAAAAAAGTGGTGTAGAGCTTCTAACAACACCATTAGAAGAAACCAATGTTTCTAAAATATTAAATGTTGCAGCAACTATACCAGACGTTCATGCTGTGCTTTGCTGTAAGCATAGTGCATATGTTAGTGGTAGATCAAAGGATTTTATTAAAATGCTATCGCAGTATTACACTAATTTTAATGTCATTGATTTTACCAAAAGGGCCCCTTTAGAAACATTAAAAATTGCGCTATACCATTTTGAGAGCTCTGAAAACTACATTTACCCTAACCTTATACAATTAGAAAATCAGCTAAAAGTCAAAATTTCGGGCCCAAACTGGGTTGATGTTTCAAGCATAAATGCACATAAGGGCTATGCAATAGAAAAGTTAATGCGACTTTATGATATTAAACCCAATGAGCTAATGGTATTTGGCGATTATAATAACGACTTTGAAATGTTAGCACTTGCAGATTTTAGTTTTGCAATGGAAAACGCACATAAAAATATACGTAAAATTGCAAAGTATACCACAACAAATAATGACAACTACGGTGTAGAACGAATTTTAGAAAAATTACTGCAGCAACAAGTCAACTTTTTGTGATTGCCTATAGCAATTGTTGAAAGGGTAATTCATACCTTTTAAATACTTAATATATATGCAGGAGCTAAATCAAAAGAATTAAACCCACCATTTTTGTTACAAATAGCAAGAAATTTTCATACAGAATACTTGCTTTATTTGTATGGCATAATGTACTCAATATAGGCTGAATATCATAAGTAGCATATATAGTTGCACATGCCGGTCTTGCCTATTTGCAAATAGGTCTTAGCATAGAAGCTACCAAAAAAAACATCTATAAACTCAGCAAACATTACGTCAATACATTTTCTATTGAATTCTGTAAAAGTAATAGTTGTTTTTCGTCCTTTATTATAGATACTTCGTTTGATCATAGATTTCAAATAAGTGCATTTTAAATAACTAAATAGCTGTAATTTAGTTTTTATAAACTTATACTGAGCGGTAAGAATGAGACATACAAGCTCTATATTACTTAGCTAAGGTGTCTTAATTTGTTTAAAACTATGTAAGTCTGCACAAGTTAATTTTAGCTTATTCAAGATAATTCCGTGAGTTTTAACAAGAATAGTCATAAAAGCTAAATTATTGATATTCAATTAAATATAGGGTTTTCGAATCACTTAAAACATCTTTTTTTTTAAATGCACAACAGGTATAGAAAATATGCTAACACTTTCAAAAAAAAAAAATCTAAATAAAGCAGATGTTTAAAATTAATACTTTAATCAAGTAACCCTCAATTTATAAATACCCTAGAAAACAAGGTTTCCTCTTTCTCAAAACTTCTCAATATTTATTGGTTCAGGTACTTCATTAGGGGCAAAAGGATTGTAGTGATACAAATGCGCCTTTTTGTAATAGTTTAAATGTAATTTTAGTCGTGCTTTAAAAGCTGTATAATTTCTTCTATCCACACTCCAGGCCGATTCGGCTAAAGCAGCAATTCTTGGAAAAAGCATATAATCTATCCGCGAATTACTATTTATAGTCTCCGTCCAAAGGTTCGCTTGAACGCCCAAAACTTGATTTTTATATTTTGCTTCATCCACTAGGGAAGATACATCAAAACTATAAACTGCCTCTAGCGAACTAAAGGCACCTGCCCATTTTCGGCCTTCAGTATGGTTTTCATCTTGAACAAAATCGAAATAATATGGAATACGTGGACAAAGAACTACTGAAAAACCACTTTTTAATGCTTTTGTAAGTTGCTGTGGCTTATCGTGTCTCCACCAAAAAATAGTAGTTTTATCTTTGGGTAAATTACTTTCTGCCAACTCATCCCAAACCAAAACACGAGTATTTAACTTACTAAGTGAATCTGCCATTCGTTTCATAAAATGATACTCAACAGCTTTTAAATCTTCTAAATCATGCTTTTTCATTAGCTCTACGACTGCGTTATCTGATGCCCATTGCTGATTTCCAAAACTCACCTCATCGCCACCTAAGTGTACCATTTGAGAGGGAAACAATACAGCTACTTCCCTTAAAATATTGGTTAAATATTCGTAGGTATCCTCTTTACCCGGATTAAAAGTAAAATAGGGATACTTTTCACTACCTCCACCATCAAACTCTGGATATGCCTTATTGGCTGCAGTAGCATGCCCAGGCATATCAATTTCCGGCACTACTGTAATTTCTAATTTTGAAGCATAAGCAACCACCTCGGCTATATCGCTTTGACTATAAAATTGTGCAGGTTTATTTTCATTAAACTGATCGCCGATACCTCCGATTGAAGCCAGTTTAGGATATTTCAATATTTCTACTCGCCAACCTGGGCTATCTGTTAAATGCCAATGCAAAACATTTAATTTGTAAAAAGCCATCCAGTCTAAAATCGACAAAATTTTTTCTTTTGGTATAAAATATCTAGAAACATCAAGCATAAGCCCGCGCCATTTATAATAAGGGGCATCTTCTATGTGACAAGCTGCAATTTTTATGGTTCCTTTTTTAGGTACTTGATTCTGAATTAACTGCAATAAACTCATAGTTCCGTATAGCACTCCAGAGACCGACGCGGCCTTAATATGAATACTTTTTGAACTAACCTCTAACTCATATTCCCCTTCAACCGTAGCTCCTGTTTTTACCAATTCAAGAAAAATGGTTTTATTCTGTACTTGTTTAGCTGGAGCAAAAGGTAACGCAATAAGTGTATGGCGAAGCAATTTTGTGCGAAAATAAGAAGCTACATCAACTAATTCTTCAGAAGGTGTTATTACCGTGGTATACTGGTTTAACAAAAATGAGCCTTCGCCTTCAAGTGCTTGTAATGGTTTAGGAATAATAGGACTTTGCGCTTGCACAGTGGACAACAAAATTGCTGTACACAACACAAGCAGTAATAGGGTTAATTTGTGGTTTTGATACTTCAAACGAAAAAATTATGGTTAAGTTGAAGGGTGAATTTCTAAAAAACGGCTGCCTAAGGTTCTAATATAATAAATGTTTTTTCAATGAAAGCAGATCGCTTTGTTTAAGTTGAATCGATCGGTAATTAGCTATCCAATTACTAGCTTGCTTACTCTTTTAAACATCTCTCACTAACATCTCTTACTCACATGGCATATCGTTCATGGTGCGAAGTTGCAACCGAACGTTAGATTAGTTTCCTTAGACAAGGTAATGAAATTAAGTATATTTAACACTTTTAAGCTAGCCCCCAAACCGGAGCGCAAAAAAAAGGCATTTTTCTTTATTAAAAAAGAAAAATGCCTGTTGCATAAACCACTTCTTAAGAGCTAGTATTTTAAATAACTACCTTTTAATAAGAGAATATTTCTAAAACAGATCCATTGATATAAATTACTTTTTTATCAAAAGTGTCTATTTCATACTCGGGATTGTTGTTGCTAAACTGAAATTTGGCTATTTCAGATCCGTTATCTTTATTAACAGCAATCATAACCTTTTTTGTGTCGCCTCCTTCATCAGTGAAGAAAAACAAAGTGTTTTTAGCATTTTTAGAGTGATTTTTTCTATCTAGCATTCCCGAACCTAGTACAGCAGAGATACCTGTTGAAGCTCCTTGTAATTTTTTTGCATTGGCACTTGATGTAAAAAGCCCCCCCTTGCGAAACTACATTACCACTACCATCTGTCATAGAATAAGTAGCTCCGCCAATACCTGAAACTATAGATCCAGCTACCATCATTGATTTAAACAATCTTCTATTACCTGCTTCTGGGTAGTATTTTTGAAGTTTTGGAACACCATCGCTACCAATTATAGCAATTTCTCTTTCGCCTGATATTACAAAATCTCCGTTTGATCTTAATTTAAAATTATTAATTTCCTTTTCTTTTTTAATTTTCACTGTACTAAATTCATCAGGTCTTTCGGTGGACCTAATGTTAAATTTAAAAAGTTCTTCATCATTATAAATATAATAATTACCAGAGGCTTCATCATAAAATGGTATTACGGGTCTTTTCTCATTAAACTTCAAATTCTTTTTCCAAATCAATTTGCCAGTATTTCTATCTACTATGTTTGCATAAGTACTTGTTACAAAAACAATTTTACTATCGTACTCATCTAAGGCAAAAATAAGGTCTTCTTTGTTATCAGATATCTCTGCCTTTTTTTTCCATTTCTTTTCACCATTTTCTAAAATAAAATGCATGTCTGTATCTTCAATAAAGATATATCTGCCATCAGTTTTAATAACTCGTTTTGTTTGTCCCTTAGGACCCTTTTTCCATTTCTTTTCAAAATCGACATAATTATGAACATTAAAACCATTGTAACTTGCCAATAGAAACGCATCACCCCAATCTTCAAAAAAGTTTGGTGTTTTAA
Organism: uncultured Flavobacteriaceae bacterium; assembly: GCA_947486785.1. GTDB lineage: Bacteria > Bacteroidota > Bacteroidia > Flavobacteriales > Flavobacteriaceae > Maribacter_C. Next base: position 11,539 of record CANKUU010000012.1, read on the forward strand.
TTTTAATAGGCTCTTTCCATAGATTAACTCCTGTTTTGGCATCTGCCACCATTATATTAACTTTCAAACCCGCTAAACCTCCTAATCCTTTTGCTTTGGTTAATTGTATTAAATACTTACCATTATCACTTACAAAAAAATCATTAACACCATATTTTGAGCTATCTCTACCCCAAACTAATTTACCTGAAGCATGATCAAGTTTCATTAAATATCCAGTTAAATACAAGTAAACATCACCATTAGCGTCTATTCTTGGCGATACTTTTTCGTAGTTTCCAAAATCAAACGCGTTAAATATTTTAATAAATTTACCCCCATCACTAAGTTCTGTCTTCCAAGTGAAATTTCTATCTTTTAGACTAAACAAGCCCATAGCTACTGATTTTTCTTGAACAGTACCTTCTTTATTAGCGTATAGCGGCATAATCACGCTTTGGATTTCTGGTATATAAAAATGACTAAAAACAAAAGCTTCGCTTTGTTTGGAACTCATTAAAACAGCTCCTTTTTGCACATCAATTATAGCGTATGAACTACCACGCTGTACCTCAACAAACTCATTTATAATATCATTAATAGGTAAGATTCCTTTGGACAACCCACTATTTAAAAGTTCTTCTGGGCTTGCCGAAGCCATAACTTTACCAATTTTATCTAAAGTTCCTGTGATAAATATATCATCTAAATTTATAGTCCATAATGGGTTACTGTCATTGGTATTAATACCATAAATGGTTTTACTACTAATAGCGACAGTAATACCAGTAGCTTGGTTTAAATGAATTTGATTGATTTTTTCTGACAAATCAATTTTTAAATCTGCACTTTTCTGAGCATTTGCCCAAAATACAGACAACAATAGTAGTACGGTAATTTTTCTCAGTTGAAGATTTATTAAAATATAAACACTAACCAATTTTAAACTTTTATACTGCGATTATAAAGCTTTACAATATAAGGGATGGTAGACACCCTATATACTGACTATCAATTTTTTATCTAGCCTACCTGCGCTGAGAAGCTTGCAACTTTGCAGCCTTAATAATTAGCTCTAAAAATACAACAAATACTGCTATAGTTCTGTTTTATTTCTTACTAGCATGGCTTACTGTTGCCGGTGCAAAGTTGCAAACTTCTCATACCATATGAACCAAACAAGCCTCAATTTTAAATTGAATTCCACTTGTGTAATCGCTGCACCCGCAACCCCCAGTTTTCAAATCAGAGCCACACCAGTCTAGCAGGAACGTGTGGTGGACATAGCATCTAGCGCTTTGGTTTAAACCTTTAATTACCGTTCTATGGGTGCTAGGTTTTCTGCTTCTTTTTCTGAGCAGCAGGAAACAAAACGTTATTCAAAATTAAACGATAACCGGGTGATGTGGGGTGCAATTCTAATTCGGTTTTGGGGTCACCTACCCTATGTTGATAATCTTCAGGGTCATGCCCTCCATAAAAGGTAAAAAAACCTTTCCCATTTACCCCGTGAATATACCGTGCTTCACCGTTCAATTTATTCTCTCCGAGAACCAAAACCGTAGGTTTAATTTGACTGCGCTCAAAGGCGGTTGTTTGCCCCATAAAACCTTTCACTAATGCGGTGTGATTTTGACAAAGCATGGTAGGTACAGGATCCCATTTCGCCGAAAAATCCATCAATGAAAAATAATCAGATTCTTTACGAACGTTAGCTCTTTTAGTAGTCATATCAATTGAAGAAAACTCATATTTAAGAGGGTTTCTCTCTAAAGTGAAATTCTTAAAGGCAAAAGTTTTCTTAAAATTAAGTTTACTTTGATAATTTGCATCTGATGGATCTCCGTCAAACATAGGTTCGCAAATATCAACATTATCAGATGCCGCTAATGCGATATCAAAGCTATCTGTTGCAGAACACATAGCAAACATAAAACCTCCTCCAATAACGAATTTCCTAATTTTAAGCGCTACCGCTCTCTTGGCTTCTGAAACCTTTGAAAAGCCTAATTTAGACGCTAGTGCTTCGGCATCTTGTTTTTGTTGGATATACCATGGAGCTGCACGATAAGCCCCGTAAAATTTACCATATTGACCTGTAAAATCTTCATGATGTAAGTGCAACCAATCAAAAAGTGCCAGTTTATCTTCTAAAACCTCTTCGTCATATACGGTTTCATAGGGGATCTCGGCATAGGTTAATACCATCGTAACTGCGTCATCCCAAGGTTGATTTCCTTTTGGAGAATATACAGCAACCTTAGGTGCTTTTTCTAAAATTACTGCTTCTTGGTTTTGTGAAGGACTACTAACGTCATCTAATATATTTTGTGCTTGAGCGTCAGATAAAACCTCAAAAGAAACTCCTCTTATTTGGCATTCTTTACGAATCACCTCACCATCTGGAAGTAAAAAAGAGCCTCCTCTATAATTCAACAACCATTGAACTTTTTGTTGTTTACTTAGTACCCAATATGTAATTCCGTATGCTTTTAAATGATTTTTTTGATTATCGGCATCCATTGGAATTAAAATTGATGATGCCGAAACTCCAAGAGAAAACAAAAAAAAGAAACTAAAAAATAAACTACTTCGCATAAATGATATTTGATTATGACTTTCTCAAAGGTAAACGAAAAATAGCGTAGTAAGATTTAAAAAACTAGGCCTTTTAACCTTACGATAAAGAAGTTGTAGCAGCGAAAGCTCTTTAAAGTAACCTACAAAAAAACTTCTTTCTAGGGATAACTTATCTTTAAAACATCAATTAAAAAGGCACCTCATTATCCTCTTCAAGATCGGGATTATTGTTCATAGAACTGCCAAAAGCTTCATTTGCTGTGGGCAACCCATTTGTAGCAAATGGATTATCATCATTTTCATTCATTTTAGATTGAAATTCGAAAGGAGAATCAAAATCGTCCAGATTATCAAATTTACCCAAATTACCAATAAACTTAAGTCTAATATTTTCTAAGCCACCGTTTCTATGTTTTGCCACGATAAATTCCGCCTGTCCTTGAGTTGGAGATCGTTCTTCATCATCCCATTCATCAATTTTATAGTATTCTGGACGAAATATAAAAGATACAATATCTGCGTCTTGTTCAATTGCCCCAGATTCACGTAAATCGGAAAGTATTGGTCGTTTACTTCCTCCACGTGTTTCTACTGCTCTAGATAATTGTGATAATGCAATTACTGGTATATTTAATTCTTTAGCTAAAGCTTTTAAATTTCGAGAAATTGTAGAAATCTCTTGTTCTCTATTACCTCCTTTACCTGTTCCACCCGCCGTCATTAGCTGCAAATAATCAATAATAATTATTTTAATGTCGTGTTGTGATGCTAACCGACGTGCTTTTGCTCTTAAATCAAATATTGATAATGAAGGGGTGTCATCTATAAATAAAGGAGCTTTTTCTAAGGCTTTTACTTTAACATTTAACTGTTCCCACTCGTGTTTTTCTAATTTACCCGTTCTTAACTTTTCAGAGGAGAGACCTGTTTCTGATGAAATAAGTCTTGTTATCAGTTGCACAGAAGACATCTCACAAGAAAAAAATGCAACGGCTTGTCCACCGTCTACGGCAATATTTCTTGCCATAGAAAGGGTTAAAGCGGTTTTACCCATACCTGGTCTGGCCGCTACAATTATTAAATCACTTGGCTGCCAACCTGAAGTTAATTTGTCTAGCTTATCAAAACCGGTAGCTATACCGCTCATTCCTTCTTTGTTGGCAATTTCTTCAATACGCTTTTTTGCCTGAATTACTAAATCTAAAGCTGTTTCTGCAGAACGCTTTAAATTACCCTGTGTAACATCATATAATTTTGATTCTGCAGTATCTAATAGATCAAATACATCGGTACCATCATCATATGCCTCCTCAATGATTTCATTCGATATTTTAATTAAACTACGCTGAATATATTTCTGTAAAATGATTCGCGCATGAAATTCGATATGAGCCGATGAAGCTACTTTTTGAGTAAGTTTAATAAGATAAAAGTCACCTCCTACCAACTCTAAACGTCCATCTTTCTTCAGTTGTGAGGAAACGGTTAATAAGTCGATAGGTTCAGAAGTTTCAAATAATTTAAAAATTGCTTCATAAACATATCTGTGCGCATCTTTATAGAAAACATCTGGGTGTAAAATATCTATAACCTCATCTACCCCCTTTTTATCAATCATCATCGCTCCAAGAACAACCTCTTCTAAATCAACTGCTTGAGGAGGTATTTTACCTCTTTCTAAGTTGATAATAGTGGACTTATCAATTTTACGACCAATAACTGGGTTGGTTTTTTCCATAGGTACGAAAGTAAATATTTAAACCTAAGATAGCGTAAATTTCGACTTTTACGATATTCACAATTGACAAACAAAAGATGTTTATAAATTAGATTTTTGTGTTAATAACAAAATATATTTAGCAATTAATCACCAGATTTAACTAATTTTTGAAAAAAAATCGCCTTAACCGTTAAAAACGCCCATTTGAGCATATTTTTCCATACGCTGTTTTACCAGTTCTTTTGGGGATAACTTTTCTAAATCTGCATAGTGTGAAGCAATTTTGTTCTTTACCGTTTCAAAAGTTTTCGGTCGATTACTGTGGGCACCGCCTGCGGGTTCCCGAATTATTTCATCGATAAGTTTCAATTTTTTCATGTCTGTAGCGGTTAGCTTTAAAGCTTCAGCGGCTATCTCCTTATATTCCCAACTTCTCCATAAAATAGAGGAACAAGATTCTGGTGAAATTACAGAATACCATGTATTTTCAAGCATTAGAACACGATCGCCTACACCAATTCCTAGAGCACCACCAGACGCACCTTCTCCAATAATTACACAAATAATAGGTACTTTAAGACGTGTCATTTCAAGAATATTACGAGCTATCGCCTCGCCTTGGCCCCTTTCTTCTGCTTCAATACCAGGGTAAGCACCTGGAGTATCAATTAAACAAATTACAGGTATACCAAATTTCTCTGCCGATTTCATTAATCGTAGTGCTTTTCGATAGCCCTCTGGGTTTGCCATACCGAAATTTCTGTACTGACGGGTTTTTGTATTGTAACCCTTTTGCTGACCTACAAACATATAGGTCTGATCCCCAATTTTACCTAAACCACCTATCATGGCCTTGTCATCCTTTACATTTCTATCACCGTGTAGCTCCAAGAAGGTATCTCCACAAATAGCATTAATATAATCTAAAGTGTAGGGTCTGTTAGGGTGCCTTGATAGCTGTACACGTTGCCAAGCCGTGAGGTTTTTGTAAATATCTTTACGAGTTTCAAGAAGCTTTTTTTCAATTTGCTTACACGTTTCTGTGACATCAACATCACTCTCTTCACCTATAATTAAACACTTATCTAGCTGGTCTTCTAGTTCTTTAATAGGCAGTTCAAAATCTAAATATTCCATTTGTTAGCAGGTTTGGTATCGTTCGTTAAACTTGACAAATATAAAATATAATCCTTACTCTCTACTCGATTTTTTAAACTTAGCTCTGTTTTTAATTAAGCCATTAGCAACTACTGTTGCAATAATTATTAAAGCGCCTATATAAAAGAACGGTTTCATGCGTTCAGAATCACCTATAAAAAGGTAGGCCAAAGCAATACCGTAAACAGGTTCAAGATTTATGGTTAGCATAACGGTATACGGACTAATGTACCTCATAACCTTTACAGAAGCAATAAAGGCATAGGCTGTGCAAACAGAGGCCAAAATAAAAATGTACGTCCAATCGTGTATAGAGAGCTCAAAGAATTCTTTTGTAAAACCTTTTTGAAACATTAAAAAAATAGATAAAAATAGCACCCCCGATGAAAGCTCGTAAAATGAAATAATTGTAGGTTTTTCTGTTTGAATCAATTTTCCGTTAATTAAAGAAAAAATAGCTGCCAAAAAAGAAGACATAAGGGCTATTAAAATACCTAAACCATATTGCGTTTCTACATTAAAAATAACAAGTAGACCTAAAATAACCAATAATCCAAATAATACTTCATACCATATTATCTTACGTTTGTATAAAATTGGCTCTAAAATAGCAGTAAAAAATGCTCCGGTTGACATTGTTGCTAGAGCTATAGAAACGTTAGAAACCTTTATAGCCATAAAAAACGTAACCCAATGAAGGGCAATAACTATACCCGCTGCTGCTAAAATTAAAAAGATCTTTGGCGCTACCCTAAGTGACATTTTTTTTAAACCGATATAGCCTAAAATTAACACAGAAGCAATTAGCATACGATACCAAACTAAAGGCAAGGCATTTATTGTGATAAGTTTACCTAAAACAGCAGTAAAGCCCCAAATAAATACAATCAGGTGAAGGTGTGCATAGTTTTTTAGCTTAGGCTGCATATACTTTAAAAATAACTATTACTACCGTTTTGCTTGTTGTAAAAGATATAATGCTAACACACCAAAAAATAAATTAGGCAAAATAACTGCCGTTAATGGCGCAAGACCTGCTTGTTCTGCTAGGGTGCTAAAAATTCTATCAAAAAAGATAAAAACAAATGCGACAACAATACCAATCAAAAGGTTTAAACCCATCCCTCCACGACGTTTTACAGATGCAACACCTACCGCAATAATGGTTAAAATAAAAACACTTAACGGCAATGCCCATCTTTTATACTTCACAAGTATATATGCGTTAATATTTGAAGCCCCTTTTTTACGCTGATCAGCAATAAATTGATTTAATTCAATCAAATTCTTTGTCTCCGCAACATAAGATACTGGTGTTAAATCATCAATTTTAAAAGCAAACAAAGTATCTAACCTTCGTTTGGTCTCTATAATAGCAGTATCTCCTCTTATTTTTCTCTTGTTGTATGAGGTTAATCGATATAAGCTGTCTTTATCTATCCATCTTATGCTACTTGCAGCTATTTTAAAATCTAAAACATTATTGTCTTTAAATCGCTCAAAAGTAAAGTTTGTGCCATTTTTTCTTGCAGGGTCAAAACTGCTTACAAAAATGAAATCATTCTCGTTGAGTTGATTGTAAATATTAGTTGTTATTCTATCTTGTCTTCCTTTTTTTAGATATTTGTACTTAAACTCATTAAAACCCTTGCTGGCTTCTGGTACGACAAACATGCCCATTAATAGCATTATAACAGCAACTATGGTTGCTCCTATTAAGTAGGGTCTTAGAAAACGGTTAAAAGATATACCCGAACTGAGTATCGCTACAATTTCTGTATTACTAGCAAGCTTTGAAGTAAAAAAAATTACCGACAGGAATAGAAAAATTGGAAACAAAAAATTACCAATATAGACACTAAAATGTGCTAAATAGGCCAAAACTTCATTCAAGGGAGCTTCGTTATCTTGTATCTTACTAATTTGTTCCGCAAGATGTGCCATTATTCCAATAGGAATGAACAAGAGCAACATCACCGAAAATGTGATTAAGTATCTTTTTAGTATGTATTTATCTAAAATGGTCACTTTACAGGCGTTTATCCATTTGTTTTACCATCATATTTTTCCAGGTTACAAAATCGCCCGCAATAATATGTTTTCGAGCCTCTCTAGTCAACCAAAGATAAAACCCTAAGTTATGTATCGTGGCAATTTGCTTACCTAAATATTCATTTGCGGCAAACAAATGTCTTAAATAGGCTTTTGAATATTCTCTATCTACAAAGGTAATTGACATTTCATCTAGAGGCGAAAAATCGTCCTCCCATTTTTTATTCTTGATGTTGATGGTTCCATGTGCAGTAAAAAGCATTCCGTTTCTAGCATTACGCGTTGGCATAACGCAATCAAACATATCTATACCTAAGGCAATGTTTTCTAGTATATTAATAGGCGTACCAACCCCCATAAGATACCTAGGTTTATCTTCGGGTAAAATTTCTGTTACCACCTCGGTCATTGCATACATTTCTTCTGCTGGCTCCCCTACAGATAAGCCCCCTATAGCATTACCCTCGGCCCCTGCATTGGCAATATACTCGGCAGATTGCCGACGTAAATCTTTATAGGTAGAGCCTTGCACGATAGGAAAAAAAGTTTGAGCATAATCATACTCAAAAGGTGTTTTTTCTAAATGCGCAATGCATCGATCTAACCAACGATGCGTCATATGCATAGATCTTTTCGCATAGCCATAATCACAAGGGTAAGGGGTACATTCATCAAAAGCCATTATTATATCTGCACCGATAACCCGCTGAATTTCCATCACATTTTCAGGCGTAAACCAATGCGTTGATCCATCAATATGAGACTTAAACTTAACCCCCTCTTCTTTAATTTTTCTATTTGCTGATAATGAGTAAACTTGATAGCCCCCACTATCGGTAAGAATATTTCTATCCCAACCCATAAATTTATGCAAACCTCCTGCTTTCTTTAAGATATCAATCTTTGGTCGAAGAAATAAATGGTAAGTATTTCCTAAAATAATATCCGGATTTATATCTTCTTTTAATTCGCGCTGATGCACACCTTTCACCGATGCTACGGTGCCTACCGGCATAAAAATTGGTGTTTCTATTGCACCATGATCGGTGTGCATTGTTGCCGCCCGGGCTTTACTTTGCGGATCTTTATGTTCTAATGTAAACTTCATTGGCTTTTAATAAAGACAAATATAGTTAACTACATTGCAAAATTTACCTAAGGCCATTATAAAGTTCATGCAATCATTTAAACCTTAAAACAAGTAATGAAATTTTCATTTAGCTTGATTTTGCAAGATGGTTTACGCGGAATTTAAATTCTGAGGGCATTAAAAATAATACTTCAATATTTGGTAGATGAAAAAATATAACAAATCGCTCTTGTTTACCCAAAAGAATGCGATTACTTTTGATTTTTACAAAATTTAGATATTTAAAAATGCCAAAAACAGAAAAGTTACAAGAAATCGTTACTCAAACCCGTAGAGATATTTTACAGATGGTTCACAAAGTAAATTCTGGTCACCCAGGAGGCTCTTTAGGATGTACTGAGTTTTTAGTCGCACTTTACCACGAAGTTATGGACCTCAATGAAGGTTTTGAGATGGATGGCCTAGATGAAGATTTATTCTTTCTATCTAACGGTCATATTTCTCCTGTTTATTATAGTGTTTTAGCTAGAAAAGGATATTTTTCGACCGATGAATTAAGTACCTTTCGTTTAATAAACTCTAGGTTACAAGGTCATCCCACAACGCATGAAGGTTTACCAGGCATAAGAATTGCTTCGGGTTCTTTAGGACAGGGGATGTCTGTTGCCATAGGTGCAGCTCAAGCAAAAAAACTTAATGGCGATACAAAATTGATTTATAGTCTTCATGGTGATGGCGAATTGCAAGAGGGTCAAAATTGGGAAGCTATCATGTATGCCTCTGGAAAAAAAGTTGACAATTTAATTGCTACCATAGATTTAAATGGAAAGCAAATTGATGGTGCTACTGATGATGTTTTACCGATGGGTGATTTAAAAGCAAAATTTGAAGCTTTTGATTGGGATGTTATAGAAATTAAAGAGGGTAATAATTTAGAGCTAATTTTAAAAGGAATGCAAGATGCAAAAAACAGAACGGGCAAAGGTAAACCTGTTTGTGTTTTACTTCATACCGTAATGGGTAACGGTGTTGATTTTATGATGCATACCCATGCCTGGCACGGGAAAGCACCAAATGATGAGCAACTAGCAAATGCTTTAGCCCAGAATGCGGAAACCTTAGGAGATTATTAGCCATTAAATTAAAAAACAACTAATTTAAAATTCTTGTTTTACAAGAAGTTAAAAAAAACATAATGACAAAGTATATTGATCAAGGAAAAAATGACACAAGAAGCGGTTTTGGCGCCGGAATGACCGAACTAGGACGAACTAACCCTAATGTTGTGGCACTTTGTGCAGATCTTATTGGCTCACTAAAAATTCAAACTTTTATCGATGAAAACCCAGATCGTTTTTTTCAAATAGGAATCGCTGAAGCCAACATGATGGGTATTGCAGCTGGGCTAACGATTGGTGGTAAAATACCTTTTACTGGTACTTTCGCTAATTTTTCTACCGGAAGAGTTTACGATCAAATACGCCAGTCGATTGCATACTCGGGTAAAAATGTTAAAATCTGTGCTTCTCATGCAGGTATTACCTTGGGCGAAGACGGCGCCACGCATCAAATTTTAGAAGATATTGGTTTAATGAAAATGTTACCAGGCATGGTAGTAATTAATCCCTGTGACTATAACCAAACTAAAGCAGCAACAATTGCAATCGCAGACTACAAAGGGCCAGTATATTTGAGATTTGGAAGACCAAAAGTTGCTAATTTTACTCCCGTAAATCAAAAATTTGAAATCGGAAAAGCGATAATGTTAAATGAGGGTACTGATGTTACTATAGTTGCTACTGGTCATTTGGTATGGGAGGCTTTAATTGCTGCAGAGTCTCTAGAGAAACAAGGTGTTTCAGCAGAGGTCATCAACATACACACTATTAAACCATTAGATGATGAAGCAATACTAAAATCAGTCAAAAAAACAGGTTGTATTGTAAGCGCTGAAGAACACAATTATTTAGGCGGATTAGGAGAAAGTATAGCCGGGATGTTAGCAAAACAACATCCTACACCACAAGAGTTTATTGCAACTAATGATACTTTTGGAGAAAGTGGCACTCCTACACAATTGATGGAAAAGTATGGCCTTAACAGTAAGGCAATTGAGCAATCAGCCTTAAAAGTATTGAAAAGAAAATAAAATGGCATTATTTTTGACCCTCAAAAAGATAAAAATTTTAGAACGCAAAATATGAAAAAGATACTTTTTTATGCAACTTTTTTAGTTTTTAATTTAGGCATTTATGCCCAATCAGATTCTGGTTTTGGTCTTAAAGCCGGTATCAACTACAATAGCAATGGAGATTTTATTGAATCTAGCAATAATGCTGCTAGTTCCCCAGAAAAATCGATAGGATTTCATGCGGGTTTCTTTGGAAAAATTCAACTTAGCCCTTTCTATATTCGTCCTGAGCTCGTGTATACTAGAACAACGTCTAATTATAACGAAAGCTCTTTAAATTTAAGTAAGTTAGATGCTCCCATTCTTTTAGGGTTAAAAATTATAGGACCGGTGCATATTTTTGCAGGCCCCTCTTTTCAATATATTCTAAATTCAGAGTTTGATAATATCTCAATTGATAAAATTGAAAACAATTTTTCGATCGGCGCACAGTTTGGGTTTGGTGTTAATTTAGGAAAATTAGGATTAGACCTTCGTTATGAAAGAGGATTAAACGAAAATGAAGTTCGCTTCCTAAGCGCTAATAGTTCTTTAAACGAAAGCCGCATTGATGCCAGAGCAGAGCAAATAATATTGAGTCTTTCTGTTAAACTCTGACAAGAGTTTGAATTCAAAAAAAAAAAAAAAAAAATCCTTTAAAAAATATTTTTTAAAGGATTTTTTTTAGGTTTTTGATACGTTATCAACTATCACTATCTAAATAATCTGGTATGCCATCTGCATCTGTATCTGGGTACGGCGTAATTATATTACCGTTATCATCAGAAATTTCATCTATTGTCGGTATACCATCATTATCGTCGTCAGCATCTCTATGGTTAGGCACAAAAACATTCTCTGAATCTTCATCAGTATTATCATCATTTAGATTACCGTTACCATTTAAGTCTTCTAGAATAGATGGGATACCGTCTTGATCAAAATCGGTATCTTTTTCAAATGAAAACAAATCTATTTGAAAAAGGATAGGTGAATAACTCGGAATAGCAGAACCAGAAGGAGGACTACTAAAATATGCTAAACCAGAGGGTATAAACACAACCCCAATGCCATAATCTTGAAAATTTACCGATCCATCTCCATTCTCCATTGGTTCAGAACCAGTTTTTAATTTTATCACTCCGTTTGAAAAACCTCTTACAAAACTGGATAAATATTGCCTAATAGGCACATCAGAGGCGTCAAATAAAGTTCCATCTAGTAAGCTCCCTTGATAACGAAGTACAGCGTTATCACCAATCGTAGGGCTTTCACCTATTCCTTCTCGAATAACTAAGTAATACAGGGTATGCTCAATTTCTTCGCCATCTGTTCTACCAAACGTAGAAGAAAAAACCTTAATTTTTTGAGGATTCTCTATCTGTGATATCAAAGGGATTTTGTTGGCATTTTCACCTGATATGGTGTCAAATCTTACCTTAAAATCAAAATCTGTAGGAGGTGAATTAAACTCCTCATAATTATAAAAATGTGTTTGTAAATAAGTTCTGATTTCTGTGTTGTTCTCAGGTTCAACTTCGCTAAGTAGTCTTGGAGGTACTGATTCAGGACCGTCATCATCATTTTTACATGACCAAAGAACTATAATTAGCAAAAAACACGATACTATTCGACTCATAATTGTCTATTCATTATTAAGTGCGGCAAGATACAATTTTCCCTTATTTTTGTATCAGACCTTAACAAAGATTTTTAATTCAATATGCGCATCGATAAATATTTATGGAGTATTCGGTATTTTAAAACACGAAATTTAGGCACTACTGCTTGTAAAAAAGGCCATGTAAAGGTTAACGGTCTCGTGGTAAAACCTTCCAGAGAAGTATTTTCTTTAGATAAAATTAGTGTTCGAAAAAACCAAATCAATTACGAACTCACTGTTTTAGATATTCCTAAAAGCCGCGTAGGAGCAAAATTGGTAGATTTATATAGAAAAGATAACACACCAAAAGAAGCTTTTCAACATGATGAGCTTTTGCAATATTCTCGCGATTATTACCGTAAGAAGGGGGCCGGCAGACCAACCAAAAAAGATAGACGAGAAATTGATGGTTATTTAGAGGATTCGCCCAGCGATAGAAGCTATAAAGCTTCTAAAATCAATGAAGATGGGCCAGAAGAATAGAGAATTAATCATTATCTAACTGCGTTTCTTTATCTTTGAAATGAAAATTACAGCACTATGTCTAACAGAATTTTATCGCATATACAAATACAGCATAAAGTAAATCGCATTGCTTATCAAATTTATGAAGCAAATGTGACCGAAAAGCAAATAATACTTGCGGGCATCGATGGTGGAGGATTAAATTTTGCAAAGAAAATTAAAAAAGTACTTACGACTATTACCGAAGCGGAAATTATACTCTGTAAAGTTAGTATGAATAAAAAAGACCCTTTAGCAAGCGGCGTTCAGACTTCAATTAAAGAAGAAACTTATGAAAATAAGTCTATAGTGTTGGTTGACGATGTTTTAAATTCTGGATCTACACTTATCTATGGCGTACTTCATTTTTTAAAAACACCTTTAAAACAAATAAAAACTGCGGTATTAGTAAATAGAAATCATAAAAAGTTTCCAGTTAAAGCAGATTTTAAAGGAATATCACTTTCCACATCGCTTAAAGAACATGTACTTGTTGAATTTAAAGCTAAAAATGATGCTGTTTATTTAACTTAAAAGAGTTTTTATTTCAGACACCAATTTTTGTGGGCTTTTGGTTTCACATTTTAAGGTTTTAGCGGCTTGCTCATAAAAAAAACTACGCTCAAATAAATGTTTCCCAATAAAATCTTTAAGATCTTCATTTGGTATACTTTTAATCAACGGGCGATGACTTTTTTCTTTCCGAAGTCTTAGAACAAGCTCTTCTAGTGGCAATTTTAAATAAATAGTATTCGATGTTATTTCTGATATGGCTTTCATATTTTGAGCATAACACGGAGTTCCACCTCCTACCGCGAGAACAAAATCTTTGTTGTGTAATAAAATATCTCTTAAATGCGCTGCCTCTTTTTTTCTAAAATATATTTCACCTTTTTCCTTAAAGAGTTCAGAAACGGTGGTTTTCTCAGCTTTTTCGATACAACTATCTAAGTCTAAAAAGCAGATTCCTAGCTCTTTAGCCAAAATACGCCCAATGGTAGATTTTCCACAACCCATATACCCCAACAAAATAATTTTCATGAACTTGTTTTTGTAAAATTGAACTAATTATAGGTGTTTTCAAAAAGAAATTTAAATTTCTTTAAAATTGACTTGTGAAATAAATTATTGCTCTTATATTTGCAGCCGCTAAGGTTTAAAACTAAAGCAATAAAATTTTGACCTGGTAGCTCAGTTGGTAGAGCATCTCCCTTTTAAGGAGAGGGTCCTGGGTTCGAGCCCCAGCCAGGTCACTTTAATTATAACAAAAAAGACCGTCTAAAAATATTAGACGGTCTTTTTTGATTTTGCTTATTAAGTTGTTTTTGATTTAAATAACGGATCAGGCAAACTAGTTGTGTTTAGTCATAAATTATGGTTAATCTGAAAAGGTTTTAACCCCTCTAAATTGAACTCCAAAAGCTTTTATTTTAGCGTTAAACGATTCGGCTGATGCATTTTTACTTTTGTTGCTAAAGTAGTTTAAAATAGTGCGGTAGGAAATTTGTATCGTATTAGCAATCGTATGGAATGCTTTAAATCCAGATTTCTAAACCTCTTTACACTAATGCGCTAGTTTAGGGAAATCCATTTGAATTGATTTAGCTGAGTTGAAAATAGTGCTTAGGCCTTGGGTTAGGTTATAAGCAGGTTTAATGTCTGGGTATTCTGAAAATAGGTTTAGGCTTCTTGGTTTTCAGTTCAGTTAGATGGTGCTTTATAGAATAAATAGCTGCTTCTAGCGATAAGTTATTTTCGTGTATCTCCAATATCAAACACTCCTGATTTATGTAGCTCCTGTGTACGTTTAGCTTATTTAATTTGCAGGTTTTAGTAGTTAGCATAACCTTTACCTGAGGTTAGTTGCTCTAGGCCTTGATGAAAGCTTTCTATAAATTAATGTAACAAATTAAACTAGTGTAGTGATGTCTGCTGTGTTATAAGCAAGGGTATAATGCTTCATACATAAATTGTTGCTACTTGCTTAAAAATTTTCTTGAACGAAAGTTGCCTATCATTTAATGGTATAGCCTAGCCTTACGAGCTAAAGTAAATAGTTTAGGATAATCGCTAGAGCTTAGCCCTCATTAAGATTGCTTTTCTAAAATACTTAAATCTATCAATCTAAAATCGTATTAACTATCCTAAAGGATGATTTCTTGAAGCTAAAATCATAACCTGATGAGCGAAGAATTTATGGCTCTTGACTATTTGTCTACTAAACAACTTTTCGACTCCTAATCCACGTTAAAATGCTTTTAATTTTTTTTATAAAAAAAGCTGTCTTTTTAGACAGCCTCTTTTATTTATTTTAAAATAAACTTATCGATATAATGTAAAATGACCTATAAATTCTCTCTTATCATCCTCACCATTTAGTTTAATTTTGTACCAATAATCTCCTGTTGGTAGATCTGCATCTTCATATAAACCATTCCAACCATCTTCATTATCTATAATTTGATACACCTTACGGCCGTATCGATCAAATATGCTAATAAAAATATTAGGAAACTGCTCAATGTTTTTTGGCATCCATTTGTCATTATTACCATCACCATTTGGGGTGAAGTAATTTGGAATTTCAATATCTATAAACTCCATGTCTATCGTCTCAATTGACTCACAACCATTTTCATCTACAACTCGCACTGTATATGTACCGGTTCTTTTTATATAAAAAGTGTTATCCTCGCCATTATCTTTATCGTTGAAATAGTAGGTGTAACCTTCTCTTCCTCCTTCGGCATTGGCGGTTATTTCATTTAAACCTAATTGCTCTAAAGTCAACACTAACGGCTCATAATCTTCTACTTCAAAATCTATGGTATTCATACAACCATAAGCATGAACAATTGTTATATAGTGATTACCAGGGCTAAGGTTTTCAAAATTTGGCTCTAAGACTAAGTCTGAAGAGTTTGTTGAGTCTAAGGCGTATAGCAGGTCTGAAGCAATTGAATCATCTTCAAAAACTAGACTCAAGCGATTATTTGGCGTAGTACCACTACATTCATAAGTGACTTCTGCTGTTGCATTTAAATTCGCCCCTACTTCAACCGAAATAGCACTATTCGCATCACAACCATTTGCATCGCGAACAAAGATAATATATGCCCCTGCCTGCAAATTGGTAAACAACACTCGATCTTGAACAAAGCTAGTCTCAGTACTCAATCTAGTGCTATATGGTGCAGTTCCTCCGGTTATATTTACCATAATAGTACCCGCACTATCGCCCGAACAAATTTCGTGGGTGGCATTTAAGGTTATTTCTAAAGCTTCCGGTTCATTTATCGAAAATTCAACTAGCTCGAAACATCCTTTGCCATCTTGCACGATAACAGTATAATCGCCAATCGATAAATCTTCAAATGTATTTTTGTTATCAAATTGATTCAAATTAGGTGAAATAGCATATTGATAATCACCCGATCCGCCAGTTGCTTCGATTACAATTGCGCCATCACTACCTCCATTACAGCTCACCTCGGTGATGGTTGTATTTACAACCAAAAGATCTGGTTCTGTAATTACAACCTCATCTGAGGTAAGTTCACAATCTTCACTTGTAACACTTACATAATAATTTTGAGAAGAAAGGTCAACAAATGTTCCTGAATTTTGATAAGGTCTAATTACATTAGTAAGTGCCGCATCGGAGAATAAACCATATTGATAGTTTCCTTTAGCACCGTCAGCATTTGCCTCTATTATCGCAGTACTTTCTCCATTACAGTTAATAATCGCCGCTGTAGTATCTACATCTAATGTTAAAGGTTTTAATGCACTAATTTTAATTTCATTAGAAAAAGTAGATATACAATTAAAACTATCTCTAATATAAAATTGATAGGTGCCTGCAGTAATATTTTGAAATACATGGGTGTTTGGCCCATTTATTCCGTTCATAACATCAAATGTAATGCCATCAGCACTCCACATATATGGTGCTTCGCCGCCAGTAGCAGTCAATTGCAATTCGGCATTCGATTTACAACTTAGGCTTGCCAAGGTTACTAACATTCCATGCGTCTCTGTCGGGTTTACTATTTCAATTCTGTTCGATTCAAATGAACATCCCATATCATCTACAACAGAAATGCTATAAAAACCTGCCCCTTGATTTATGAAATTTGAGGATGTTTGTGGCGCTGTGCTTCGCAACAATGTACTACCAGTCAAATCGTTAAAAGTATTTAAAACATACCTGTAGTTTGTAGTAACATTCCTCGGGTTAATACTAAAAGTAATAATCGCATCAGCATCGCCATCACAGGTTAAAGTTGTGGCTGAAATAGTGCCCGAAATAGCATCAGGCACTACCAGTTCAAAAACATTTGTAAAGTTATTTGTACAACTTAAAGCATCCGTTACCGAAACACTATACTGTCCTGCACCTAAGTTTTGAAATAAGTTCTTATTTACTTGAGTAACATTCGTTGCTGTTCCGGTTGTCGTATTCGTTAATACTATATTGTAAGGTGCTTCTCCTCCACTAGGCGATATCAAGGCAGTACCTTGATTATTACTACAGCCTACATCGCTAATTTCAACAGGGTCTAAGCCTATAGCTGCACTTGGAGATGTTATACTAAAAGATCGAACTTGACTACAATTTGGAAAGGCATCTTGAGTAACTTCTACCAAATAATTTCCGGCAGGAAGACTAATTGGTAAAGTAGGACCAAAATCTGGCAACATACCTGATATTACAGCCGCTCCATCATCTGAGCGATCATCTAGAGTACCATTTGTATTGTAAACATTCCAATTAAAACCACCAGTATACGTTGTGTCTGACATTAACAATTTAACACTTCCGTTGTCTCCAAAGCACACCACGTCTGCTAGTTTTTCAACAGAAACATTAAACGTGTTCGGGTTTGCTACAGTATGATCGATGGTTACTTCACAACCAGTACTTACATTACGAATAGCGAAAGTATAATTTCCTGGTGACAAATTAGTAAACTGATTTGAATCTTGACTTACGCCAGAAGGCAACTGCCTAAACTTATAATTGGTTGGGTTCGATCCATTATTGGTAATACTACTTGAAATAGAAATGCTTATATCTTCTACAAATGTACTACAGCTAATTGCATTGTCTACACTAATTGTAGCAGTACCTAAGGCATCAAAAGCTGGTATTGTAATACTATTTTGTCCGCTACATCCATTGCTATCATATACAATTACGCTTATATCGCCACCTGCAAAGTCGGTAAAAATATAATCCGATTCAGTTCCATTTTGCAAGGTATTCCCACTTGCATTATCAACAAATTCGTATCGAACAAAAGTATTTGATCCTCCGGAAATACTCGATGTATTTATAGCAATGCGAGCATTGTTTGGGGTGTTCTCACTTGTACATTTGAAGGGTGTAACGGTTGGTGCGTCAAACGTGATTGCATTCGGCTCGTTTACAAGTATATTACTTTTCACCGTGGTACACCCATTCGGCCCTTTAGCGGTAACTTTATAATTCCCTGGAGGGAGATTTTCATAGGTAGCTTTAGCTGCATTAAAGGTTCCATTATTTGGAACTAAGCTATATACCAATGGATTATTTCCATTATTTATTTGCGTCAATACTATAGCGCCATCATTAGCACCAAAGCAGCTAATGGCCTTAGATTCAGCAGTAAAGTCAGGAACTATCGCTGTAGGAATATTAACAGTAAAAGTCCGCTTACATTCAGGAGAATTCTTCGTGTCATATATATTTACCGTATACGTATCCGCAGTACTCACCAAGGCAGTTAGCGGATTACTGGCTAAAGTTTGCCTAGCTACAAAAGTACCCGAGGTATTTACGATATCATATTCGTAATTGCCAGATCCTGCTGCAACTTCAATTTTTATTTTTGCTTCAGAGTCTACTCCGCAACCTAAGGCTTTATCCAGGTTAACCGATGCCTGTAAACTTGAGTGAACCTTAAAGTTTTTTGCCGCTGTACAACCATTACCATCTTTTATTAAAGCGGTATAGCTGCCTACAGGAATATTTTTAAAAATACCATCATTATCAAAATAAGTACTACCGGCATCAATAGAGAATAGTATTTTTGCAGGAGAAGCACTCGTTGCTTGTATGGTAACCGTTGCAGATGACCCACAATTATCAACATTCAAATTAGTAATCTTTGGATTCGGAGCAAGTTTTAAATTGACACTTCCTAATAACGCTGAACATCCAAATTGATCCGCTATGCTAACCATATAGCTTCCCGCTGGGGAATTAGCTGCTATTTCAACTGGATTATCTGTAATACCTGTAATCGTTGTAAAGGAAGGTGGTCCACTTATGTTATAGGTAAAAACACCTCCTCCTCCTTGAATATTTTCAATAGAGATTATACCTGGGGCTTCACAGCTAATATCTTGTACTACTTTCAAGGTTGCTGTGATCAAATCTAGCTCCTCTATAATCAAGTTTTCACTGCCACTAATACATTTAGAAAGACCACTTGAATCTACCTGCTGAACTACGATATAGTACTCTCCTTCAGCTAAATTAGTTATACTTATTGTATTGCTATAAGGAATGTTTCCTGGACTACTTTTAATTATATTATCGTTGATATCATAAAGCGTCCAGTTCATCATAGGTTCTGTAATACCGTCTGAATCTACAATAGTATAGTTTATTTCTCCATCGCTAGCTCCATTACATGAAGGTTCATATGAAGCTGTAATTTCCATGGGGTTTGTAGTAATGTCATTAACATTAACCGTACTTTGACGCGTACAATTATTAAAATCTTTAACATAAAAAACATAAGTTTTACCAGGTATTAAATTTTCCCATACATACATACCAGCACCAGCTGGAACTGTATTGCCTAAATTATCTTGAGATCCACCTGCTTGCCATGATGCGGTTAGGGGGTTAAAATTACCAGGATCATCAGAATAGGCATAACTATATGGCGCAACACCTTCACCTCCCTGAACGGTTACTTGCAATTCATTGCACTCAACAACCACAGCAGAAATACTGATATCTAGATCGTCTAAAGGATATGGAATAATAAACGGATCCAAATCTACTTGGCAAACGGTATTACCAGACGTATCTATGGTTCTCATAGAAGGGTATACTGTACTGCCAGACACATAACCTGTTAAACGATCAGAAACCCCAGGGTTAGTATTATCCTTTATCCAGGTAGCACCTCCATCGTCACTAAACTCAATGGTACCTAATGTGGTGGGATAGTTATTAAACGCAAAGCCAAAATCATTAACGTCACCGGTACATGAGGCTGGTGTTATTCCTGTAATATCAGTCGTAAGTTCATCGGGTTGCGTTACAACAACGTTAGAAACGGTTTTAGAACAACCAGTAGCATCTGTAATAGTCACCGAATAATTACCTGGAATCAAATTAAAGTATGTTTTGGTTGTATTTACAACTGAACTCTGAGTTTGATTTGCCATCGCATGATCGACATCGACTAACTTGTAGGTATATGGAGCACTACCTTCTGTAATAAGTACCTTAATACTACCCTTTTCACCAAAACAGGTAGGGTTAGTTGCTTCTGCAGTAAATGCTAAAGGAGGTATATTTTTGAGGGTAACCTTTTGCATAAATTGACAAAACGGTTTAGTACCATTATGATCTCTAGCATATACATCATAATCACCAACGGTAAGACTCGTAATCGCAAACACATTTGCTGCCTTAAAATCAGAATCTTGTACTGTTGTACCCGATGTTAAAAATGCATAAGAATAATTTCCATCACCTCCAGATGCATTAATAGTTATACTTCCATTTGCACATGAGCTAACATCTACTACATCAATTTCAGCCGTTAACGTTGGCTTAATACTAATTGTTTTAAGAGCAGATACGCACCCAAAATCATCGGTAACTTGAATATTATAGCTCCCATTTGACAAACCAGAAAAGGTATACGTAGTGGCTGTAGAAGGTATGGGAGTTTGCCACGTATTGTCATTAATTTTAAATTTATAATTTCCATTACCCTTAGTTACATCCACGGTTACACTCGCGTTATTTTGACCATCGTAGCATGCTGTTGCACTTAAATTAAAATCAATTTTTTCAGGTGCATCTACCGTAATTGAATTTGTTGATACAATCTCACATCCTTTTTTATCTTTAACGCGAACTACATAATCACCCTCAGGAATATTAGTAAATGTTGCATCAGTTTGATAGGTAGCTATAACCGTATTTGAGGTGTTTTCTAATTGGTACTCATATCCCGGTGATCCGCCTGATGCAGAGGCTTTTAAAGTTGCACCTGTATTAAAACAGGTATATTCGCCAGTTTGCGCCAATAACGGTACAATTTTAGATGGCTGGGTTAAAGTTGACGTAAAACTAGTGGTACACGAAGTATCATTTAATCTTCTTATTTGAACCGTATAAGTTCCATCCGCTAAAGTAGCTGCTGTAGTTACAGGAGAAACTAAAGAAGTGTTCCAATTAGCCCCACCATCAATAGAATACTCAAAGCCTGTGGCCGTGTCAAAATTAGATACTTCAAATCGGATAGATCCGTCTGAAGCACCATTACAATTAGGATTATTTTTACCCAATTCGTCCGCAACAAACTCTTGATTGTCTTCCACTACAACCGTAATGTCCTGAGTTTTTTCACAAATATCTGGTATTTGAGAAGCTTGAATATCATCTAAAATTAAATCATTGCCATCGTTACTATTAACGTTTGATTTAAAGACAATATCTATGTTTGTATTGGCGCCTGGATTAAATGTAATCATTCGCTGATGCCAATCTGTATCCGTTGTATTTTTCGGAATTTCTGAAGTTTCCTTGCTAAATATTAGAGAACCAGAATTATCGTATATCTCGACAAGAACTTCTGGATTATTACCAGACCCAGTAACATTCATTAAGTTATATGCCCAAAAATTTATTAAAATTTCTCTATTGGGTAAAACTTGAACATTTTGTTTTTTCCATAAAACTGTATTTAGTCGCTCAACGCCAGTATCAGAAAAAGTACTGATATCAATTGCTAAAAATCTACCATCAACCAACCCGGTATGGTCTTTTGGACTTGTAAGGACAGAAATTGGATTCGTAACAAATTTTGTAACTGTGTACTCACCATTCACCAAAATACCCGAAGGACCTCGGTTACAAGCTACGGTTGAACCATCTTGGGGCTCAAAGCAATAGTCTGGCCCTATCTCTGCGATCATGGTTGTTGGCCCTGCTCCAAAGGTTTCTAAAAATAGAGTACTTTGGTTTGGAGCTACGGCACTAGCAAAGCTAACGCTTACCGTATGTGTTCCATTCGAAACAGCATCAAAGACATTTTTACTAGCAGGAGTATTATCATTTGCATTAAGTGCATATTCATAGATGAAATCTGTTGTGTTTGATGGCTGTATGGTAATGGTTCCTAATCCGTCACAATCATAGATCACATTACTCGTAAAGCTCGG
This sequence comes from uncultured Flavobacteriaceae bacterium, assembly GCA_947486785.1. Taxonomy (GTDB): domain Bacteria; phylum Bacteroidota; class Bacteroidia; order Flavobacteriales; family Flavobacteriaceae; genus Maribacter_C. The sequence goes on from CANKUU010000012.1 coordinate 33,914, forward strand.
ATCTATAGGGCTATTCGGAACTGTGAATTCCATATCAAATGTACAGCCTAAATTATCTTTAATTGAAAGTTGATAGGTACCTGCCAATAAGTTTTGGCTAGCATTAGAACTAAAAGTAGTGCCGCCATCGAAACTATATTCGTACGGAGCTTGACCTCCGCTTCCATTTAGAATTTTCACTAAGGCTCCAGAAGAATTACATGAGGCATCCTCGATGATTGCTGCTGAAGCTGTTAACCTATATGGTTGTGAAATTTCATAGTCAAAACTTTCAACACAACCAATGCCATTAATACCGCTGGCATCTTTAACCGTAATGGTATAAAAACCAGCAGACAAATTAGCAAACGTTTTTGTGTTTTGATATGTAGCTCCACCATCTAAACTATATTGGTATGGAGCTGTTCCACCAGTTACGGTAATAGTCATAGTTGCTGTTGATGCATCTGCACAGTTAATTCCAGAATCGGTTGCTGATATAGCTAAAATTCCTAAATCTTCTACACGTACTTCATTTGAAATTGCAAAACATCCATTTCCATCCCTTAAGATAAATTGGTAATCGCCTTCTCTGTTAGGGTTGCCGTCATTACCAAATAAGAAACTAGCATTCGTTTGAAATTTATCGTCAGGAACTGAATTTTCATTACTGTAAAGCTGAGTTCCATCTTTACTCCATATCGCCATTTCATAATTAGGACTTGGCAAGCCACCTGCTGGAGTTAAATTTACAATACCAGGATAACAAGAGATATTTTCAGAAGTTGTAGCTGAAAGAGTGAGCTCTGGAATTTGAGTTACCGTAATTTTCTTTGAATCAACACAACCGTCTTGCGTGCGTATTATTACAATATAGTCTTCAGGGTTTACATTTAAGAAGGTAAAGGTATTATCCTTTATAGCGAGCTCATTGCTTACTAGTGTACCTAGCCCACCATTACTACCATCATCTAACCTAAGCTCGTAACTATAGTTTGGAAGTGCGTTTAATGCAGATATCGAAATTTTACCTAAAGTATTACAATCTGCAGGGGTCATTGTTAGTGTAGTACTAAAATTTATTTCTTTAATACCTATATCTTCCGTTTCAAAAATACAGCTACCCTCGATTGGTGCATTATTGGAAGGATTTAAAGCTGTAATTTGAACCTTGTACGTACCGCTCGATGAAATATCAAAATTAGGACCATTGCTTGCTGAAAAAGGAACAATAATACTGTTATCAACCGCATTTATGAGCTGAAAACCGTAACCACCTTTAACATTGGTAATTCTAATATTACCTGGTGTAGCACAAAGAATGTCTTTGGAAGTATGCGCTATATCAAGATTATTTTTAAAAACTTTAAAATAAAACCGATTAAAACATCCATTTTGATAGTTAATAACAATACGATAGTCTCCTTCATCGGAAATAGTATAATTAGCTGATGTTGCAATGTTGGACCAATTACAAGTCGCATTTTTGTTTGCACAATCTGCAGAAGCGGCCGAACAACTTCCTTCTTCTAGTTTTTGCCATTCAATACTTTGAGCATCTGAGATACCTAATTGTATAGTAGCTTCATCATTGGCACCACATAAAAATATTTTTTGCAAAGCATCACCATCAACTGAACAAGTAGCAATTTCTCCTTTTAAATCATTTTCTGAATTTAGGTCACTATTTACTTTATTAAAATAGTCTATAATGGGATTTGTTTGTGTAGTACCAAATCGTTGAACGTTCATAATTTCAATAAGCTTAGGACATGACCCTTCAGATTTTTTTTCTACAATATAAATACCCGGCGTGGTAACTAGTAAAGTCCTTGGATTTGAGTCTGGATCACCATCATTTATAACGGTATCACCAGCATCAATTTGTTTATTTCCATTGGTGTCTAAAACCCATTTATAACTAGTAAAACCCTTACCGGCTGATAGTATGACGTTTTCTCCGCAGAGTTGTACTTTTTTAGCTTCGTTACAACTAGAAAGATCATTTCGAATAGAATTATCCGCAGTTTCAGGAGTTCTTGGACAACCTGTAATAGAATTGGATCCCATTTCATCTGTAAATGTATTGGTATTTGTAACACCTTTATAGGTTGAATATGCCTTATTAACCAATTGAGAAGAACAGGCATCAACAAAATCAGAACAATTTGATGCAAGTGTTACACGAATACGAATACTATATTTAGGATCTCCTACTTCAACCAAATTATTAGGAATAGAGAAACTTATGGTATTGGTATTGATGTCATATGTATGTGTTGTTCCCGGAGCGTTGGTAATATCAACTTTATCTAATGAAATATTTTTGGGTAAAATATCTCTAATGGTATAATTAGTAGCGCGATCATCACCGGTATTTTGAAATCTTAAAACATATTCAAAAGTTTGACCTAAACTTAATGCCTGACCATTAATGTTATTTCCCCCAAGGTCTTCCGAAGTATTTCCTAATAAAATTTCAGGTGCAACAACCCTCACATATGATGCAGAATTTACTTTGCCATTACTTGACTCGACTACAGGAACTCCAGTACCATATTCACCGCCATCACCACCATCGGCAGTTTCGTCTTTATAAAATTCGTTGGCATCAGAACAACCATCGCCATCACTATCTAAATCTAAATGGTCTGGTATTCCATCTAAATCAGTATCACAATTGGTAGTGTACGAAATACCTCTCATATGGGTTGGACCCGCTACTTTTTGTTGAATACTAACGGTATTATTTCCTGACAAATTCCAACTAAAGGTATTCGCTGGAGTTGTTAAAACCATAGGTTCTAAAGGTCCATTAGAAGATTGGGCGCCAAATAATTGAAATTTTCCAGTTTCATCGACAACAACCCTAATCACAGGGCTTCCAGGTGATCCAGTTATTTTCCAAACTTGAGGAATACTATTTTCTCCGTAACTAAACCCATCTAAAAATCTAGCAAGATTTCCTTCGCTATCGTTGTGAAATTGAATTTCACCAGCAATATCATTTCCGTTTATTTTAAAGTTGAATGAATTGTCGATAGTAAATATATCAAATATTAGATATTTTTTAACGCCATTCAAATTAGTGACATAGGTATCTCCTTTCGACAGATTAAAAGCTAAATTGGGACATTCTTGTAGGTCATATACACCATCGTTATCATCATCTAAATCGGTGGTATCATTTACACCATCATTGTCATAATCATTATGTACGACTATGTGTGCCGATGGATGATCTGGAGTTGTATTCGAATCGGTTTGATCTTGTGTATTATAGGCTGTATTGGTTAAGCTTAGTAACGGAAGTGTATCAATTTCATCGGCCTTAACTTTCAATTTCAATATAGCCGTATCACCACCATCTAAGGTACCTATATTCCATGTATTGCCGCTCCAACTTCCCGAGACGGTAAAGGCTGAGACTAAAGAAAGACCTGTTGGAATATTATCGGTAATTTGTAAATGGGTTACAGGGCCTACCCCTAAATTTCGAACGCGAATGGTAAAAGTGGCTGTTTCACCTTCTAGTATCTCTGCTTTGTCAATTGTTTTATTCACAATTACATCAGGGTCGCAGTATAGCGCTTGAATGGCATTACTATCATAAGTGCATGGCCCTTTAGTTCCACGCACAAAAAATTCACCAGCCCCTTGGGGTGCATAACTTGGTGAGTTTGCCCCTGGAATAGCAACTCCATCTTCAAACCATTGATATGCATCAAAATTACTCGTTGCTTCAAAAATCTCTGAGCCCACAAAGCAGCCAGATGCACCTCTAATTTCGAGGGTAACCTCGGGTACGGTATCAAAACCTGAAAAATAACCTGCTACACCTCTTGCACCATTGTAACCAAAAAAACCAATGGCCATGGGGCCGGTTGATTGAATACTAACGTTGCCATTTAAATTAGGAATAAAATAGGTTTTCCAATCCGTTGATCCGGCTACTGGATTAGATGCAGGTAAGGTTACTGAGCCATTACCATCCGTCACATGTATGTTCGCATCTGCTGTGTTTTTCGCTGCAATAATAGTTAAGCCTCCTGAAACTTGGGTACCAGCCATATTTGAAATGTCAGGAATGTTATCCATAACATCTGGAAGTAAACAATTTAAGGGTGCTACAAAATTTAAACCTTGGGTATAAGCAAGATGTGACCCACCCACACATTGATACGCGTACGCATCTTTTGATGTTTGAACAAGCATATTAGCCCCCGCAGTATTTGAGGAATAAAAACTACTTGGAACTTCAAAATATTCGCCATTATTTAAAGTGGCAATTGGCGTTGTTGATCCGTTTACAAAAATTTGAGTGTTATCTGTGATTGCAATTATTAAGGGAAACTCTGTCCAACCATTAGCGTGTCCATTTCCTCGAACAAAAACATATTCTTTACCCAATTTATTTTCTGGTACGGGTTGATCGATACCAGCATCTCGATTACCTGAACCCGCTTGTCGACCAAAGTTAATAGACCCATTGCTAATTACAATATTTTTATCTGCAACTATCGAAGCACCAATCCACCCGTCTTCATGCGCCTTTGTAGGGTTATTTCCAATATAAGTTTCATATACAAACGACTCATTAGCATTTAATGTAATTTGATGGATATTGGCTGTAATACCTGCTATATTATTTCCAACCCTAAACTGACAATCGGGGTCGTATCCAAACAAGTTAATCGTTGTATTATCTTCGGTAGCCATAATACCCAGGGTATTCGACTTTGAAACATGAGACCCTAAGTTGGGTACGCCTCCCCATTTAAATTTCTTACCAAAAGCTTGTCGACCCTTAGAAGTCAAAGAAGCAGATTGCGATGCACTACTACCCCGGTAGTTTACATAAAACTTGTTACCGCTGGGTGATTCAAACCGAAGTCCACTATTTTTTAAAACTTTACCTGTATTACTATTATTTACTAAAATAATATTGTTATCTCCGTTTGACATGTTGTAAACACCTGGAGCTGTATTTGATATGTTAAATGTTGCAACAGGAGTGTTACTTGTTCCCCGATATACATTTACCTCAAATAATGTGGGTTCTGGAGTGGATAAATAGACCGCTTGCTCACTAATACCTGCATTATTTATACCTTGTTTCAATGGCGGTAAATAATGCAGATCACTTAATTGTGCTTTTACGGATACAACAACTCCAAATACGAAGCAACAAAATAGTATTTTTCTAATCATGCTTAACTTTATTTTACTTTTGGATATAAATCGTCCAAATGCAAAAAAATAGTATGAAAAGCTCTTTGACAAAATTTTGTTGCCAAAGAGTCTCATCATGTTGTCTAATAAAAGAATACGCTAAACCAAGCCTTTTTTTTTTATGGGTATAGAGTGGTAACTAGCTAAAAAAACTACGATATAACAACACATGAACATCTAAAAAACACTAAATATTTACCCAAATTTTCGCTCTCGATAGTCTTGAAATTTATTTTTGCTGGGATAAAATTAACTTATAATCATAACGTTTTTCGAAGCTATGAAGTATACTTTGGCACCTGTCTCTAATTAAGAGAAATAATTACAACTTCTAAAAAAGTGACTTAGGTATAACTCAAAGGGTTTTAACACATGTCTTTTATTAAAAAAAAGTATATCACTAAGGTTTGTTCTATTTTTTTAACAAAAAACAGAAGTCTATGTATTTCTATACTGGATTAAAAAAAATAGCTCATTCAAGAAAACTTGCACCAAATGGTGCTATGTATCAAACTAATTTTACTTAATTTAGCTGTATTGCAAGCACACGTGGCGGAATTGGTAGACGCGCCAGCTTGAGGGGCTGGTGGCCATTAGGTCGTGGAAGTTCGAGTCTTCTCGTGTGCACCAAAACCTTGGCTTATTAGTTACGCCAAGGTTTTATTTTTTAAAAATACAAATTGACAAAATACTTTTATTTAAGAATAATTAAAAAATTTGTTACTTACTTCGATAGATTCTAGGTTTGCATTACCATGTTTTTAAAAGAATAGGATGAACAATGTGAAAAAACAATTTAGTATTCGTGATTTAGAGAACCTATCCGGAATAAAAGCTCATACTATACGTATATGGGAAAAACGCTATGGATTACTAATACCAGAACGTACGTCTACAAATATTAGAACCTACAGTTTAGTTAGTCTTCAAAAGCTGTTGAATATTACCCTACTTTATAATCACGGACACAAAATTTCTAAAATAGCCAAAATTCCGGAAGAGAATATACCACTTATCGTGCGAGAAATTGTTGCTAAAAATAGCGTTAAAAATCACGCAATTAGTGCTTTTAAACTAGCAATGATCAATTTTGATCAGTCACTTTTTGTTAGCACTTTTAATAGCATCATGGTTAATCGTACTTTTAGAGAAGTATTTAAAGATGTTTTTATTCCTTTTCTTAATGAATTAGGATTGCTTTGGCAAACCAACAGTATTAGCCCTGCTCATGAACACTTTATAACCGGTTTAATTAAGCAAAAATTAATAGTAAGCACAGAAAGATTAGAGTTGCAAACAACAAAGACCGACAAGGTATTTGTTCCCTTTTTACCTGAGAATGAAATTCACGAGATTGGACTTCTATATCTAAATCATGAAATAGTTCTTCATGGATACAAATCAATATACCTTGGGCAAACCGTACCTTTAGAAACTTTAAAAGATGTTATGCAATACTTTGATAATATACATTTCATTACTTATTTTACAGTTGCCCCTTCGAAAGATAAACTTGAAAAATATATCGAAGATTTTTCTGACTTGGTTAGTGGTTACAGCAGTAATAAATTATGGGTTTTAGGGTATCAAACCCGACATTTAGACAATTCTAAATTGCCTAACTACATTTCAACATTTAATTCTATTGATCAAGTAATTAAAGAATTGTAAAAATGCCAAAAAAAATAAGCATCATTGGATCAGGTTTTTCATCATTATCAGCCGCCTGTTATCTTGCAAAAGCGGGATATGAAATTACTGTTTTTGAGAAAAACATAAAGCCTGGTGGTAGAGCAAGACAACTAAAACGAGATGGCTTTACCTTTGATATGGGACCTAGTTGGTATTGGATGCCCGATATATTTGATAAGTTTTTTGCAGACTTTAATAAAAAAACAGCTGATTATTATTCATTAGATCAACTAAGTCCGGCCTACAAAATATTTTTTTCAGACGATATTATTACCATAGGTGATAGCTTAGAAAAAATTAGTGAAGAATTTGAGCGCATAGAGCCTGGTAGTTCTAAACCATTGAAAAAATTCATTTTAAAAGCAAAAGAAAATTATAGTATTGCGATTGACAAAGTGGTACTAAGACCCGGTATTAGCCCTTTTGAACTGGTAACTAAAGAGACTATTCTTAAGGTAGATCAATTCTTTAAAACTATAAGTAGTGAGGTTCGAAAGAACTTTAAAAACAAAAAACTTATCTCAACGCTTGAATTTCCAGTACTTTTTTTAGGGGCTAAACCTAATAAAACACCGTCTTTCTATAATTTTATGAATTTTGCTGACTTTGGTTTAGGTACATGGCACCCTAAGGGAGGCATGTACGAGATTATTAAAGCGATGTTATCACTAGCAGAAGAATTAGGTGTAACCATACACACAAATTCGGCAGTAGAAAAAATAAATATAGAAAACCGATGTGCAAATGGGGTTACTATAAAGGGTAAAACTATTTTCTCAGATTACGTTTTAAGCGGTGCAGATTACCACCACTCTGAGACTTTACTTTCTAAAGAATATCGCCAATATTCAGAGAAATACTGGTCAAAAAAGACATTTGCACCATCGTCATTACTATTTTATATTGGTTTTAATAAAAAACTTCGTAATATAGAGCATCACAACCTGTTTTTCGATACTGACTTCGAACAACATGCTGAGGAAATATATGATGAGCCAAAATGGCCAACAGATCCAATGTTTTACGCAAATTTTCCTTCAGTAACTGATGAAAGTATGTCCCCAACAGGTTGCGAAACTGGTTTCTTTTTAATACCCATAGCGCCGGACTTAGAAGATACACCAGAATTAAGAGAACAATATTTCAACCTTATGATGAAGCGATTTGAACAAAAAACAAAACAAACTGTTAAAGATCATATTTTGTTTAAAGAATCTTTTTGCGTTAGCGATTTTCAAGAAGAATACAATTCATATAAAGGAAATGCCTACGGTATGGCAAATACGCTTTCACAAACTGCATTTTTACGTCCAAAATTAAAAAGTAGTAAAGTAAAAAACTTATATTTCACAGGGCAATTGACCGTTCCTGGGCCAGGAGTGCCCCCCTCCTTAATTTCAGGAAAATTAGTTTCTGAACTAATTATTAAAGCAAATAAATGAAAAGTATCTTTGATCAAGTCTCCTATGATTGCAGTAAAATTGTAACCCAATCTTACAGCACATCGTTTTCTTTAGCTACTAAAATGCTAAGCGCTAAAATTAGACCCGATATTTACAATATCTATGGCTTTGTACGTTTTGCAGACGAGATAGTTGACACTTTTCATGAGTACGATAAAACAGCATTATTTAACAAGTTTGAGGCAGACCTAAAAGATGCACTTGAATTTAAAATTAGTTTAAATCCTATTTTAAATTCGTTTCAGTATACCTTTCACAAATATCAAATACCCTTTCATCTGGTGCAATCTTTTATGAAGAGTATGCGAATGGATCTTGTAAAAAACAACTACCGAAGCCAAGAAGAATACAAAGAGTATATCTATGGATCTGCTGACGTTGTTGGCCTTATGTGCCTTAAAGTTTTTGTCAATGGAAATGTGACCAAATATGACTCTTTAAAAGCTTCGGCAATGGCTTTAGGTTCGGCTTTTCAAAAGGTAAATTTTTTACGTGATTTAAAGGCTGATTTCGAAGATTTAAATAGAGCCTATTTTCCGCATGCTGATTTAAACGATCTTAACGAGCACTCGAAACAGCAAATAATTACCGAAATAGAAGATGATTTTAAAGCCGCCTATGAAGGAATTTTAAAATTACCCAACGAGGCTAAATTTGGTGTTTATACCGCTTATAGATACTATTATAAACTATTGCAAAAATTACAGAATACTCCTTCTATCGAAATAAAAAATACTAGAATTAGAGTGCCAAACTATCAAAAATTTGGTCTTCTAGCAAAATCATACGTTAACTACAAATTACATTTAGTTTAAAATGAAAATTATTCTTTGGTTGCTTATATTTTTTGGTACATTCTCGCTAATGGAATTTATGGCTTGGTTTACGCATAAATACGTCATGCATGGTTTTTTATGGGTTCTACATAAAGATCATCACCATAAAGACCATAACTCTTGGTTTGAAAGAAACGACGCATTTTTTATATTTTATGCAGTTGTTAGTATTTCGTTGTTTTATTCTGGCGCAAACGGATGGTGGCCTGGGTGGGCTTTGGGCTTTGGAATTTTAGCTTACGGAATTGCTTACTTCCTAGTTCATGATATATTTATACATCAAAGGTTTAAGCTTTTTAGAAATGCAAACCATTGGTATGCGAAAGGAGTTAGGCGCGCGCATAAAATTCATCATAAACATTTAGGAAAAGAAGATGGTGAGTGCTTTGGAATGCTTTTTGTTCCTTTTAAGTATTTCAGAAAATAGGGCCACATAGACCTCTTTTAGCGTATTTTGAGTCTGTTTTTAAAAAATTTGATATCCTTACTATTCATTACATCTATCTATTTAGGCACTTTCAGCAGTAAGCCAATTTTTTAAAATAGGATTGATTAAAAATTCTTTTGAATTTATTTTTGGGGCATTTTTTTTATGTTTTTACAAGTCCTTTTTTCAAAGCTATAGATTTGAAACTTGATTCGAGTAAGGTTTTTAGCCAGTCAGCCCTTTGTGTTGTTTTTAATTTTTGTTTAGGCAACCTGTTATAGCTCTCTTTCTAGTCTCCTTCCAATTTGGAGGACATTTGCAGGAAGCGGCACCGAGAAAAATACACATAGTATTTCCGTTTGCTTGGCGCTAGCCATTATCATTTTTTGAGAGGGTAATGCTCTTTTTTATAGCTAAAACAACCCTAGAAGCGTGAGACTCTATCTTTATTAATGATATCGGACATTTAATTTCGTTGCTTTTCGTGCTTGCCAGCCCTTCACTTTGATTTGAAATCAGTCCTGATATTGAAACCTTCTACTCTTATGGGTATTATATATGCCATCTGCGCCTTCCAATCTGGAATTTGCCCTAGTGAGTCTTTGTGCTTTGAATAGGGCATCTCGAAAACGATTGCTCTCACGGAAAACCTTCAAACATCCATGTTCTAAGAAGCTGACACTGTCTATCTGGCATTGATTCACCTTGGGACCGAATTCAAAGGGCTAAATCTCTTTTCCGAGGGCAATTAGGCGCAAGTAATTCTTGTGGACACCCACGATACTCTTCCTATCCAAAAATAAAATACGTTTAGTTAAGGCCTCCTTATTAAAGATCTTATACATATGGCAAGTTAGTAAGGTATTACGATTACCACTTATAGGATAAAACTAATCGAGTTTAACTTGTGCTTTAGTAAAGAAAAAAATATATGGAATGTGGTTACAACAACTAAAAAAAATAGAAACTACTTTTTAATCTAGCTTCGCAACTAATCAAGAACTAACAGTAGAAATATAAAATATAGAGGAATAATAAGAGGTGTATAACAGCAAAAGCTACTTTTCGTATTTTGTATGGTACCTTGGTTAATTATTCTGCAATAAGACGATCAATTAAGCTATGCACTTTCTTATTATTCCAATCTTTAATTTCATCTGTTCTAACGACTACCATACCTTTCTTATCTATCAAGTATGAAGATGGCATTAATTCTGTTTCTATTGGAGCTGGGGAGCCAATTATCAAATAGGTTACTGGAAATGTAAACTTATTTTCTGCCATAAACTTTTCAACAGGGGCTCGCTCTTCATTAGTAATAATATAAAAATCTACTTGATCACCATAGGTATTGTACAGCTGTTGAATGTCTGCTAATTCGGCAGCACACGGCAAATGCCACGAAGCCCAAAAATTGATAAAAACAACCTTTCCTCTTGAGCGATTAAAATTAAAAAAGTTCCAATTTGCATCCTTTAACTTCCATTCATAATTAGAGAGGGTCTCTCTTTCGGCAGCAACAACCTCTACAGGGCTAAATGAAAACAGCGAATTTAACCATACTTTAGAATGATAACCTAAAGGAGTTATAAAAAAGGAGAGTACTAAAGCAATTATTAAAAGGGTATAAACTGTTTGTTTTTTCATAAGCTTCATTTAAATTTTGAGCCTTCTCAAAACTAAAAACTCTCGAATTATATCGAGAGTTTTTGTTATATATAACCTGGATACTACGATGCGTTTTCACGCTTTATTACGTTAAGTGCAGAGCCTTCTCTGTACCATCCTATTTGCGCGCTATTATAGGTATGATTAGCTAAGATTACATCTGTACTACCATCTGCATGCACTACCTCTATTGTTAACGGTTTACCGGGAGTGAATTCTGAAATATCAATAAAGTTAAACGTATCGTCTTCTTGAATTAAATCGTAATCACTCTCATTTGAAAACGTTAAACCAAGCATACCTTGTTTTTTTAAATTGGTTTCGTGAATACGAGCAAAAGATTTTACGATTACCGCAGCCACACCAAGATGGCGAGGCTCCATAGCAGCGTGCTCTCTTGAAGACCCTTCACCATAATTGTGATCACCTACAACAACTGTTCTTATACCGGCTGCTTTATAAGCTCTAGCCGTATCAGGTACCCCTCCGTACTCGCCAGTCAATTGGTTTTTAATGAAATTGGTTTTCTTACCGAAGGCATTTACCGCCCCTATTAAGCAGTTGTTTGAAATATTATCTAAATGCCCTCTAAAACGCAACCAAGGGCCTGCCATAGAAATATGATCGGTTGTACATTTTCCAAAAGCCTTTATTAACAACTTTGCACCTTGTAACTCACTATCTTTAATGGGAACAAATGGCTCTAATAGTTGTAAACGCTCAGAATCAGCAGCAACTTTAACTTCAACTGCCGAACCGTCTTCGTCGGGCGCTAAGAAACCTGCATCTTCTACCTCAAAACCTTTTGGTGGTAATTCCCAACCTGTTGGCTCATCAAATTTTACTTCTTGTCCAGATTCGCTTATTAAGGTATCTGTCATCGGATTAAAATCTAATCTACCAGCAATTGCAATGGCTGCTGTAATCTCGGGTGAAGCTACAAAAGCATGAGTATTTGGGTTTCCATCCGCACGTTTCGCAAAATTTCTATTGAAAGAATGTACAATACTGTTCTTTGGCGCATTCTTAGGATCGCTGTATCGAGCCCATTGCCCAATACATGGGCCACATGCATTCGTGAAAATTTTAGCGTTTAATTCTTCAAACACATCTAAAATACCATCTCTTTTTGCAGTAAATCGCACTTGCTCAGAGCCTGGGTTGATACCCAATTCTGCTTTCATCTTTACTCCTTTATCAAGTGCTTGTTGCGCTATTGACGATGCGCGCGATAAATCTTCATATGAAGAGTTAGTACAAGAACCTATTAGTCCCCATTCCACTTTAAGCGGCCAATCATTCTTGTTTGCTTTCTCTTTCATTTCAGCACCAACTGGTGTTGATAAATCTGGCGTAAACGGTCCGTTCAACAACGGGTTTAAGCTAGTGAGATCAATTTCAATAACTTGGTCAAAATACTGCTCTGGGTTTTCATAAACTTGCGGATCCGCTGTTAAATACTCCTTAACATCATTAGCTGCATCTGCAACATCAGCCCTATCGGTTGCCCTTAAATAGCGTTCCATTGATTCATCGTAACCAAAAGTTGATGTGGTGGCTCCTATTTCAGCTCCCATATTACAGATCGTACCTTTACCTGTGCATGATAAGGCTTTGGCACCCGACCCAAAATACTCAACTATGGCTCCTGTTCCACCTTTTGCAGTCACAATTTCAGCAACTTTTAAAATAACATCTTTTGGGGCTGTCCAACCAGAAATTGTTCCTGTTAACTTTACACCAATTAATTTGGGGAATTTTAATTCCCATGCCATTCCTGCCATAACATCAACTGCATCAGCACCTCCAACACCAATGGCTACCATTCCTAAACCGCCAGCATTTACGGTATGAGAATCAGTACCTATCATCATGCCTCCTGGAAAAGCATAGTTCTCTAAAACTACTTGATGTATTATACCAGCACCTGGTTTCCAAAAACCAATACCATATTTATTTGATACCGACTCTAAAAAATTAAATACCTCTGCACTAGTAACATTTGCAGATTTCAAATCTACAGAGGCACCATTTTTAGCTTGAATAAGATGATCACAATGTACTGTTGTTGGCACCGACACTTTTGGCTTACCTGCTTGCATAAATTGTAATAAAGCCATTTGAGCGGTAGCATCTTGACAAGCGATACGATCCGGAGCAAAATCAACATAGTCTTTACCTCTGACGAAGGCTTTTGAAGGAGTTCCATCCCATAAGTGTGAGTATAAAATCTTTTCAGAAAGCGTTAGTGGTTTACCTACAATTTCTCGAGCCTTATCAACCTTCATTGCCATTTTGGCGTAAACTCCTTTAATCATATCAATATCGAATGCCATTCTATATCTGTTTTTGTGTTATTAAGCAATTTTTCAAAATTAAGGAAATACTAGATGCAAATAAAATTTTACCAATCCATAACCCCATATTTTATATAATTGTTGTGCTTCCAAGCTTTTTTTTCGAGCTAACGCACCTATTTTCTGAGTCCAAAGATGGTATTTGAAAGAAATTAACCTACAATAGCGTGTTAATAATATCTTCTTTTGAGATACCTTCTGCCTCGGCTTTATAATTCTTTATAATACGATGTCTTAAAATACCCATTGCTACCGATTTAACATCTTCAATATCAGGCGAAAACTTTCCGCTAATTGCGGCATGTGCCTTTGCTCCTAAAACCAAATTTTGAGAAGCTCTTGGGCCAGCACCCCAATCTATATATTGCTTTACATAATCTGAAGCGGTTGGCAAATTTCTTCTTGTACTGTTTACTAATTTTACAGCATATTCTACAACGTTATCTGGCACAGGTATACGGCGTACTAAATGTTGAACTTGTAAAATTTCTTCTGCACTAAACAAGGTGTTTACTTGTGAAGATTCATCATTTGTGGTCGCTTTTGTAATTAAAATCTCTTCTTCTATAGTTGGGTATTTTAATTCAATTGCAAACATAAAACGATCTAATTGCGCCTCGGGCAAAGGATAAGTACCTTCTTGCTCGATAGGGTTTTGAGTGGCCAGAACAAAATAAGGAAGCTCTAATTTATATTGCTTACCAGCAATAGTTACCGATCGTTCTTGCATTGCTTCTAATAGCGCTGCTTGTGTTTTAGGTGGCGTTCGGTTAATTTCATCTGCCAAAATAATATTTGAAAAAATAGGGCCCTTAAAAAATTTAAAGTTTCTATTTTGATCTAATACTTCACTACCTAAAATATCACTTGGCATTAAATCTGGCGTAAACTGAATGCGCTTAAAATTTAAACCTAAAGTTTGTGCGATGGTATTTACCATAAGCGTTTTAGCAAGACCTGGCACTCCTATTAGCAAGGAATGCCCACCTGAATAAATCGAAAGTAAAATTTGGTCTATAACCTCATGTTGACCAACAATAACTTTTGAAATTTCTTTTTTTAAATTTTGGTGTTTGGTAACAAGGTCTTTAATCGCGCTTACATCTGACATGGCTTTAGTTTACTCTTTAACCCAGTTATTTGCAAAATCGCAATCTCTATTTCCCTTGCTTACCGTAATGTAGGTATCATCAATATGCTCTGCCATCCAATCTTTGATAGCCTTATATTGCTTTTCAGTTTTAGCAAGTTGTTGAATTTTTAAATAATCTTGAGAAAAATCAGCAACGTGCTCATCATATCTATTAGTTACCTGCATAATTTTGTATTTTGGAGCACCTCCTCGAGGATCTACCTCTAACAACGGATGTGAAATTTCATCATCTTTTAAATTACTTACTTGCTTGTAAAGTGCAGGATCCATTTTAGTTAGCTCAAACCTAGGACCATAATCTTCAGGATTTCTAAGTTTACCGCCGTCAAATTTTGTTTCTTTTTCGTCAGAAAAATTTAAAGCAGCCTCTGCAAAGGTGTACTTACCATTAATAATCTGTTGTCTTATGGTGTCAAGTTCTATTTTTAGCTCGTTTAAAGCTTCTTGCGTAATTTCAGGTTGCAAAAGAATATGCCTAACGTCTCTTTCTTGACCCCGTATTTTTTCTACCAACATTATATGCCATCCAAATTGCGTTTCAAAAGGCTCAGATATTTCACCTTCTTTGAGACTAAAAGCAACATCTTTAAATTCGCTAACGTAACCTGATTCTTTGGTAACACTTGGTATAGATCCACCAGAAGATTTAGACGGACCTTGTGAATACAAAATAGCTTTTACATTAAAACTGGCATCGTTATCTTCTACATCTGCCTTAATTGCATTTAGCTTATCGATTACTTTCTGAATTTCTTTTTTAGCTGGTTTAGGCTCTTTTACTATTTGAGAAATTTCCATTTCCGCCCCTACTACTGGACGCTCGTCTTTTGGGATTTTACTAAAAAACTGACGCACTTCTTCTGGAGTAATTTCTATGTCAGAAACAATTTTTTGCTGCATTCTTTCAGAAAGCATTCGAAGTTTGTTTATTTTATAAAGTTCTTCTCGAAAATCTACTTCACTTTCTTTTTTGTAGTATTTAAGAACCTTTTCCATTGAACCAATTTGCTGTACTAAAGTTTGTATTTGACGGTCACTTGTAAGGTTAACTTCATCGTCAGAAACAAGAATACTGTCTTGAACCGCTTGATGGGCATACAAACGATCTTCCATAAGTTTACCTAAAAGACCACAACGTGTAATATCTTCGGTAGACGCCCCCTGACTTTTAAGATCAATCAAAGTTTTGTCTACATCAGAATCTAAAATTACATAATCACCTATTACAGCTGCAATTCCATCCAGTTTAATTCTTTTGAAACTTTTGGTTGAATCTTTTTTTGATGCGGTATTTTGCACCATCATTTCTGGTAATTCTTTATCGGTCTCTGGCAATGCAATTGAATCTGTTTGCTGGGCAAATACCAAACTACTTGTACTTAGGGCTACTAGGGCTAAAAAACATCTATTCATTCTGTGTAAATACTTCAAATTTATTTTCCTTAATTGCTTCATCAATAATTTCAGTTTCTAAACGCCTTAGGTATTCTAATTTACGTCTATTTAGCAATACTTGTTTTATCGTCGGCTTAATAAACGATAAAGGTGCAACTTCGTTTATCTTTCGTACATCGACCACCTTGCCCAAATATACCCCTAATGCATCTTTCAATTCGAAAAATTGGGATTTTTTTAAGTATTTCTTATTATTTTTAATAGTTAAGGGTGGAATTTCATCAATTACCCTTTGGGCCGACACCCAAATTGAATCATTAAAATTGAGCTTCTTAAATTGAACACCTATTGAATCTAAAAACTTTAAATCATCTTCATTAAAGCGTTTCATTCTTTTAATTACTTCCTTTTTGTCTAAAAATTGCTTCGGAAGATGGGCAAAACGTATTTTAACCAGGCGCTCTTTTAACCGAAAATTTTCCTTTTCAGTCTCATAAAATTGACTCATTTGCGCTTTGGTAACCAATGTATCACTAGTCTGCTCTACCAAGGCTTCTTTATAAGCTCGAGTATATAAATCAGTTTTATAATCTGCAACTAAGTCATTAAACTCTCTTAATTTATTCTCTGGCAAATTAATTTTTGCTTTTTCAAGCAACAGTTGCTTTGAGGCCCAATTGTTTACGTAATTCATTACAATCGTAGCACTATCTTGTTTGGAGGCGCCAACAAAAAGAAATGGGGCAATATCTTTCTTGTACAAAAACTTTTCACCAACTCGAGCCACTTTAGCGTCTTCATTATCGTCTTTCACATACCTATCACAAGAGACCAAAAACATAACAATTAAAGTGTGTAAGGCCAAAAAAAGTACTCGATCTTTATTTTTCAATAACATGTCGCAAAAATAACAATTATCAAATTGCAGACAAGCGGTTGTAACAATGATTAACAGTTTTTTGGCTACCTCTTTAAGAATTTGCTACTTTAGTAAGCTAATGGTAATTTAAAAATATCACCCTTTAGCTATGCATCGAAAAATAAAATTTATCTGGGATTTTAGAGGCCCAACTGCAGCCAAAACCGCAGCACATCACGAAAAACACCTAAAAGAATATATTGCAATTAAAAAAATAGAACTGAATATTACAGGGTACAAGACCCTAAATGATATGCATAGTTTTGCATTTATGGTTCTTGAAGAACCTATGATGATTACTTTACGAGACGAATTAAAGCCTCACCGTGCAGAGGTTTATGTTGCCCCTGCAGAAAACCAATCTTAACTACCCTTAAAAGTGAAATACATTGCGAGATTATCATCTAAACTTTAAAAGTAATGCTTAGGCAAATATTTATTTTTTCAATCTTTTGTGGGATGTTTTTGTTATTCTCTACCTGCAACAATACCAAGCAGCTCACTATCGAGGTTACCAATCCTTTAGTACTTGCCCTTGATTCTAAAAAAGCCGCTATTAAAAAGGTTATGGACAGTAGCGCACCATTTAATTTACAGATAAAATACTCGAAAATTAAGCGAGAAGGAGATTCAATAATATTTACAGACTATGATTTTCAAGTTGATTCTACCAACTACTTTTATCCTGCGAGTACCGTCAAATTTCCTGTAGCTTTACTTGCGCTGTCTAAACTAAATAGTTTGCCAAATTTTGATCGATTTACACCATTTTATATCGAAGGCGATACCGTGGTGACTACCATAAAGAGAGAAATTGAAAAAATTTTTGCCGTTAGCGACAATATGGCTTTTAATCGTCTTTTCGAGTTTTTAGGTCAAGATTATATTAATAAAGAACTTAACAACATTCTTCAAGGCCCAATAAGAATTTCTCACCGGTTATCTACTGATGAAGCTGACGAAATAACTACAAAACCAATTATCATATACTTAAATGATTCAACAACAACCCAATTACCCGCTATTATAAACACATCTGCAAAACCCTTGCATCGGTTAAAGGCTACAAAAAAAGGTAAAGGTTATTATGAAGAAGATTCTTTAATTTATGATGGCTTTGATTTTAGCAAAAAAAACTACTACCCTATTGAAACTCAACATGAATTTTTAAAAAAAGTGATCTTTGCTAACCAGTATAAACCTAACGAAAAACTGAATCTTAGCAAGAAGCAGTTGGCTTTTGTACACAAGGCCATGCATACCTTACCCAGAAATATTGGCTATGATGCAAGCATGTATTACGACGGTTATTGTAAGTTTTTTTTGTTTGGAGACACCAAAGAAAACATACCTGAAAACATAAAAATTTATAACAAAGTTGGAGATGCTTATGGTACGCTTACAGACTGTGCTTATGTGGTAGATTCGAAAAACAAGATTGAATTTTTACTTAATGCAACAATTTTAGTAAATAAAAACGACCTTTTTAATGACAACAATTACGAATATGAAGAAATTGGAATTCCGTTTTTAGCAGAACTAGGTCGCGAAATTTACGCGATAGAACTTACAGGAAAGAGAAAAGACAACTAATTTAGTTTGCGCAAAAATAGTTTTGGCAAGTTGCATTACAAACCTAAAGCATAGTACTGAAATAAAACTTAAAACGCACCAACCTTTACTCTCTTTAAAAAATCTCTTTTTTAAACAAATAGCGAAATCTTAAAAATACTTTGATAATCGATAAAAGTTTATGGTCCTCTTTTTTTTTAATCTATCTAAACTTTAATAAACTAAATATTTAATCTTAACTAAAACAATTGTTTTTAATATTGTAATCGCGAATGCAAATGCTTATTACTTACATTTTTTTTAGAAGAAATAAACACGATTTAAATAGGCAATAATAGATCATATGAATAAACCAAAAACTACCAGAATAAATAAATATCTTAGTGAGGTAGGCTACTGCTCAAGACGTGCAGCTGACAAACTCATAGATCAAGGCCGTGTAACTATAAATGGAAAAGTGCCTGAAATGGGAACCAAAATATCAGATAAAGATACGGTTCATGTCGATGGCAAATTAATTTCTGGGTCAAACGAAAAGCACGTATATATTGCTTTTAATAAGCCCATCGGTATTGTTTGTACTACAGACCGTCGAGTTGAGAAGGATAATATTGTAGATTTCATAAATCACCCAAAACGTATTTTCCCAATTGGAAGGCTTGACAAACCAAGTGAGGGACTCATTTTTTTAACCAATGATGGAGATATTGTCAACAAAATTCTACGAGCCCGAAATCATCACGAAAAGGAATATATAGTTACTGTAAATAAGCCACTTACCCCCTATTTTCTAGAACAAATGCGAAACGGAGTACCTATTCTAGATACCATAACCCGCGCATGTGAAGTTGAAGAAATTAGCACCTATCAATTTAAGATCATCTTAACGCAAGGCTTAAATCGACAAATTCGGCGTATGTGCGAACACTTTGATTACAAAGTAAAAAAACTAAAACGTGTGCGAATAATGAATATAAAATTAGACATGCCCTTAGGTAAATGGCGAAACCTCACCGATAATGAATTAAATGAAATTAACAGACTGGTATCTGACTCATCAAAAACACAATAACAATTTTCTATTTACCGAATAGTTCTAAAAATATTCTCTTGAATTAAACAAATCATGTGATTTAGATACCGCTTTTTAATCAATTTTCACGAACATTAAAAAAATAGAATTTTTATTTCGTGATATTTTTAAAAAAAACTGCTCTAAGAATATTCTCATTGCTATTTATGGAGGTCTTTAACTCTAAATTAACCTTAAATTCAGCACTATAATTAGTTAAAAATTTGTATTTTACATGCAAATCAGTTTTACATTTTTAACAGAAAAGATGCTTATGATACCTAAAAAAATAAAATTTTTCTGCGTTGATTTAAAATTAAACTTAGTGCTTTTATGTACGCTATTTTTATACTTGATCGGAATTCAAAAATTAACCGCATCGTATCAACAGCAAACAAATGAACAAATAAAAACGTTTGTTGAATTTAAAGGCGAGGTATTCGACAATGACAGTAAAAAACCTTTAGTATTCGCAAGCCTTACTATTTCAGGTACAAATATCAGTACAATTACCAATAGTGATGGGCAATTTGCACTAAAGGTACCAGATGACATCAACTCTGCAAAGGTTAATATTTCATTTCTAGGATACCAAAGCAAATCGCTTGCCTTATCAGAATTTACAAAAAATGGCAACAAAATAGGCCTAAACGTTTCGGTAACTGAGCTTGCCGAAGTTAAATTGAGTGTGCCAAAAGACGCCAAGAAATTGGTTTTAGAAACTCTCGAAAAAAAAGGTGAAAACTATTTTAATAGTCCCACACTAATGACCGGCTTTTATAGAGAAACCATAAAAAAACGACGGCGCAATGTTTCTTTATCAGAAGCGGTCGTTAAAATTTACAAAACAGCTTACAATTCTGAACGGAAAGATGCTGTAGAACTTTTTAAAGCAAGAAAAAGCACCGATTACAGTAAACTAGACACGGTAGCTCTAAAACTACAAGGAGGCCCTTTTAACGCGCTTTTTGTTGATATGATAAAATATCCTGAATATATTTTTGATGCTGAGACAATTGAAGCCTATAATTTTAGTTTTGAGCGGTCTACTAGAGTTGATGACAAGCTAATTTACATCGTTAATTTTGATCAAAAGCGAAATATTGATTACCCGCTTTATTACGGAAAATTGTATATCGATGCTGAAAACAAAATTTTAACTAGTGCTATTTATTCGTTAAATGTGTCAAATAAAGAAGCTGCATCAAAATTATTTGTAAGGCGCAAACCAAAAAACGCAAAAATTTGGCCCACACAGGTAGCCTACCGGGTTGATTATCGCGAAAAAAATGGAAAATGGTATTACGGATACAGTAACGTTATTTTAGAATTTAAAGTAAATTGGTCTAAAAAACTCTTCAATTCTGTGTATAGTATGGCATGTGAAATGGCCATAACAGATTGGAAAAAAAATACCACCAACAAGGTGCCTAAGTATAAAAATAGAATGAAAACATCAATAATTCTTAATGATGAGGCATTGGGCTTTAGCGACCCGGATTTTTGGGGTGAATACAATATTATTGAACCCGAAAGGTCAATTGAATCGGCTATTAATAAAATTAAGCGTCAGTTACGACGAGCTACTAAAAATAGTGGTGCCGCAAGATAAATATACCATTAGCAAACTACCAATTCTTTGATGGTTTGTAATGATAAACTTTAATTGGTATAATTTTTAGTGCTAATTAAAAACAGTTTATTTTTATAGCTAATGATTGGGCTTTTAAACCTTTTCAATACTAATTATATGTTCTACTGTACGCACTACAGACTTTGTAGTATCATAAACATATTCTACAGTAATTTTTACCTGATCTCCTGCTTTTAAATCTTTTAGAACATTTAAATGAGGAGCTGTAAGTGGTTTTTTGTAATAGTCTGACCTTTGAATTCGGTAGTGATCCATTTTTTCTTGACGAGCTTGCCCTTTGCCTAAATGCGCTATGTATTTTACCGTTTTAAAATGTACAAACTCACCCGAATTACCACACTCTTTTGGGCACATCGACGTCATCCCCATACATGTAGCGTATTCGGTCTTTTCTAATTCTGCAATAAAAACGTGCCTAGTGGTGAACTCATTGATCATATTTGATTCTTTAGCCTCATTTCCACTATCTTTTGCAACCGTCTTAGCTTCGGTCTTTTTATCAATTGTATTTTTAAGTGTTTTCTGATTACAAGAACTTAAAATAACTAAAAATGAAATGGCCCAAATAATATTTTTCATAAGAAATAAAGTAAATTTAAAAATTAAAATATTTTTTTATTTTAGACAAGTACCAATTTTGATGCCACAAGTTTAAAACCTTAAAAAAATTATGATTATGCTTCAGCGTGTGTAAAGTTTACGTCTAGCTCTGGTAAATAAAAAAATCTAACTTAAGTTTTTTCTACTAAAAATCATAAAAAACCTCTTTTTAAAATTTATCCTTGGACGCAAGAATATAAGCTACCTATGGACGTATTTTAATATTTTTATAGCACAAAACTCAAGCAAATAAATAATTAAAATTTAGCGGTATCAATCATATAATATCAAGTACTTAACATTAAACATAAAGCCTTTGAACAATGATATTTGTGGTAATAAAATTCAAATTAACTCTTGATTAATTTGCGACTTCACTAATAAATTTTAACCGATATAATCGTAGCTCTTCTTCTTCATAATCACCTTCAAAATCTTCC
Organism: uncultured Flavobacteriaceae bacterium; assembly: GCA_947486785.1. GTDB lineage: Bacteria > Bacteroidota > Bacteroidia > Flavobacteriales > Flavobacteriaceae > Maribacter_C. The sequence goes on from CANKUU010000012.1 coordinate 56,373, forward strand.
ATAGCCGCCTCTAAATCGTCTGTTTCAGCCTCTAAAAAATAATCATTAATTTCTTCTTGCTGATCTTCATCTAAAACATCATCAATCCAGTAATCAATATTTAACTTAGTTCCACTATACACGATTTGCTCCATCTCTTTAAGTAATTCCGGAATCTCTAATCCTTTTGCGGAAGCAATATCATTTAATGGAAGTTTTCGGTCAATATTTTGAATAATATATAATTTTAAGCCTGAATTAGCACCGGTACTTTTTACCACCATATCATCAGGTCTGATGATATCATACTCGTCTACATACGCTTTAATCAATTCAATAAAAGGAGCTCCATATTTCTTCGCCTTACCTTCTCCAACACCATATATATTTGGTAGTTCGCCATTTGAAATGGGATATTTTAGGGCCATATCTTCAAGAGAAGGATCTTGAAATATTACAAATGGGGGCACTCCTAATTTGTTAGCTTGCTCTTTTCTTAATTTTTTTAATTGCTGTAACAACTTCTCATCTGCAACACCACCCTTTGCTGCACTTATTATAGCATCACTACTTTCCTTATTATACACATGATCTATAGTCATCATAAAGGAACATGGCTCTTTTAAGAATGCATGACCCTTTTCCGTCACATGCAGCACACCGTACTGCTCAATTTCTTTTTTCAAATATCCCGCAACCAAAGCTTGCCTAATTAAGGCCATCCAATACTCTTTCTCATGGCTAGACCCTATTCCAAAAAATGACTTTTCATTTGTTTTATGAGAAGCTATAAGCGCATTAGTTTTACCTTGAAGTGTATGTACCACTTCTTTTGACTTAAACTTTTCAGCAGTTCCTTTAACTACCTCAATTAACTTCTTTAAATTATGTTTTGCTTCTTGCTTTTCTTTAGGATTTCTTGCGTTGTCATCCATGTCAGCACCAAGGCCATTTACCTCATCAAATTCTTCTCCGAAATAATGAAGCATAAATTTTCGACGCGACATAGAAGTCTCGGCATAAGCTACTACTTCTTGCAGTAATGCGTTGCCAATCTCTTGCTCGGCAACAGGCTTACCTGACATAAATTTCTCTAATTTCTCTATATCCTTATAGGAATAAAAGGCTAAACAATGCCCTTCGCCATCGTCTCTTCCTGCACGGCCAGTTTCTTGGTAATAACTCTCAATACTCTTAGGAATATCGTGGTGTATAACAAAACGCACGTCAGGCTTATCTATACCCATACCAAAGGCAATAGTTGCTACAACAACATCTACATCTTGCATCAAGAACATATCTTGATATTTTGATCTTGTTTTGGCATCAAAACCAGCATGGTAAGGCACAGCACTTATACCATTTACTTGTAAGACTTGAGCCAATTCTTGCACCCGCTTTCGACTAAGGCAGTAAATAATACCTGATTTACCAGCATTTTGCTTTACAAATTTTATGATATCGGCATCTACATGGTCTGTTTTGGTACGTACCTCATAAAACAAATTTGGCCTATTAAAAGAAGCCTTAAATAGTTTTGCATCGGTAATACCTAAATTCTTGATAATATCTTCTTGAACTTTTGGAGTCGCTGTAGCAGTTAGACCTATAATAGGAATATGATCGCCTAAACGATTTACAATAGCCCTTAAATTTCTATACTCCGGCCTAAAATCATGCCCCCACTCAGAAATACAATGTGCCTCGTCAACGGCAAGAAAAGAAATATTTTGTTCTTGTAAAAAATCAACGTATTCATCTTTTGTAAGCGACTCTGGTGCTACGTACAAAAGTTTTGTTACACCACTTGCGATGTCTTCTTTTACACGTTTTATCTCTGTTTTTGTTAAAGATGAATTTAACACATGAGCAATACCATATTCTGAAGAAATACCACGAATTGCATCTACCTGATTTTTCATTAAAGCGATAAGTGGAGAAACAACAATAGCTGTACCCTCTTGCATTAGCGCTGGCAGCTGAAAACAGAGCGATTTACCCCCACCTGTTGGCATAATTACAAATGTATTTTCTCCTCTTAAAATCGTTTTCACCACCTCTTCTTGAAGACCTTTGAATTTTGAAAATCCAAAATATTTTTTTAAAGCAGCATGCACGTCGAGTTCACTCAAAACCAAACCCTGTTTTTTCATTAATTATAAATTGCATCACATTAATTGTGATAATTATGCCCGATAAGATACAAATTTAAAAACTTATAAATTCAAATTAAGTTGATAAACGGCTGTTTTAAGTTAATAATTACAATCAACTTAACTTTATGTAAATTTGTAGTCTATAAAAATTTACGTCCTTACAAATAACCTTAAATTTTTGATCAATTTTGAGTAAGAATAACAATATTCTTGATTTAGCCAAGAAAACAATAGCAACAGAGAGTGATGCAATTCGTCATTTAAACGCTAATTTAAACCAAGACTTTGCAGATGCCGTTTGTTGTATTTTAGCATCTAAAGGAAGGGTTATCATAACGGGTATAGGCAAAAGTGCACTTATTGCTTCTAAAATTGTCGCAACGTTAAACTCTACCGGAACCCCTGCTATTTTTATGCATGCAGCAGATGCAATTCATGGTGATTTAGGTACCATTCTAAAAGACGATGTGGTTATCTGTATCTCAAAAAGCGGTAATACTCCTGAGATAAAAATGATTGTTCCGTTAATTAAAAGAGGATCTAACAAACTCATTGCAATTACAGGTAATATAGCATCATCATTAGCGAAAAACGCTGATTTTGTTCTAAATACTTTTGTAAAAAAAGAAGCTTGCCCAAATAATTTAGCTCCTACAACAAGTACAACTGCGCAATTAGTGATGGGCGATGCCCTAGCTATATGCCTTTTAGACATGAAAGGTTTCAGCAGTAAAGACTTTGCAAAATACCACCCGGGAGGTACGCTTGGCAAACGTCTTTACTTACGCGTAAGTGATATTGTTTTAAACAATAAAAAACCGCAAGTTGATGCCAATAGTGATATTAAAAAGGTTATCGTAGAAATCTCTGAAAAAATGTTAGGCGTAACCGTGGTAGTAGAAAACGAAAACGTTGTTGGCGTAGTAACTGACGGTGATATTCGAAGAATGCTAAATAGTTATGATTCTATCAATGGGCTAACCGCAAGAGATATTATGAGTAAGAAGCCTAAAACGATAGATGTTGATGTACTTGCTGTTAAAGCATTAGAAACTATGCAAGAAAAAAGCATTTCGCAATTGGTTGCCGTAGAAGGGACAAAATACAGAGGTATTGTTCATTTACATAACCTTATCAACGAAGGAATTATTTAATTTTAACCATTAGTTCTTATTTACAAACCTTCAAAATTCAAATTTAACACTGTATTTTTGTCTTAATTAGAAGCGATGTAGAGCGTTACCGTTCTTAGTCAAATCTCAAAGGTTTTTAGTTTAAATAAACAATCTAGCTAAACACGAATGGCAAAAACAGCTCCGCAGTCTCCTGATGAAATGTCTTTTTTAGACCACCTTGAAGAATTAAGATGGCATTTAATTCGGTCCACATTAGCCGTAATCATTATTGCATGTATTGCGCTTTTAATGAAGGAATTTATTTTTGACACAATTCTTTTTGGCCCAAAAAACATGGATTTCCCTACTTATAGATTCTTTTGTAAAATAGGAACTTTTTTAGGTATAGACTCGGATTTCTGTGCAGATGAGTTGCCGTTTACAATTCAAAGTCGCTTGATGTCAGGACAGTTTTCTGCATATCTATGGACCTCAATTTGGGTAGGATTTATACTTGGCTTTCCATACATCCTCTATGAAATGTGGAAATTTATAAGTCCAGGTCTTCATGACGATGAAAGAAAACATTCAAAAGGTTTTATATTAACCGCGTCATTACTATTTTTCTTGGGTGCTTTATTTGGATATTACGTGGTAGCCCCCTTGTCTATTAATTTTTTAGGAAGTTTTAAAGTTAGTCAAGAAGTTACAAATGAATTTGATTTAGCATCTTATGTTTCTACTGTAAGAACCTCTGTTATCGCTTGCGGATTAATTTTCGAATTACCAATTATTGTATATTTCTTAACTAAAGTAGGCCTAGTAACCCCTGAAATATTAAGAAAGTATAGAAAAATATCGTTAGTTGTCGTTTTAATACTAGCTGCTGTTATTACTCCACCAGATATTGCAAGTCAAGTTGTAGTTGCCCTACCGATTCTTGTTTTATATCAGATTAGTATTTTTATATCTAAACGAGTTTTAAAGAGGCAAGCAAAAAAAGAAGCTAAATTAGCTGCACAGCGTGCTAAAAAAAGTTAAAAATATGCACTTTAAGTGCAAAGGCCAACATTATGTTTTAGATTTGAAATTATGAAGCTACGAGCAGATAACATTATGAAGGCCTATAGAGGCCGAAAGGTAGTCAAAGGAATTTCGCTTGAAGTAAATCAAGGAGAAATTGTAGGTCTCCTAGGACCTAATGGAGCGGGTAAAACCACCTCATTTTATATGATTGTTGGCCTTGTAAAACCAAATGGAGGAAACATCTATTTAGATGACATGGAAATCACCAATTTTCCCATGTACCGAAGAGCTCAAAACGGAATTGGTTACCTTGCTCAAGAGGCTTCCGTTTTTAGAAAGTTGAGTATTGAGCAAAATATATTGAGTGTTCTTCAACTTACAAAACTTAGTAAAAAAGAGCAATTAATAAAAATGGAATCGCTTATTGAAGAGTTTAGCTTAGGTCATATTCGCAAAAACCGTGGAGATCTTTTGTCGGGGGGTGAACGCCGCCGAACCGAAATTGCACGTGCCTTAGCAACAGACCCAAAATTTATTTTATTAGATGAACCTTTTGCCGGTGTAGATCCTGTAGCGGTTGAAGATATTCAGCGTATTGTTGCACAACTAAAAAACAAAAATATAGGTATACTTATTACCGATCATAATGTTCAAGAAACCTTGGCAATTACCGAAAGATCTTATTTAATGTTTGAAGGTGGTATCTTAAAATCTGGCCATCCAGAAGTTTTAGCAGCAGATGAAATGGTTCGCAAAGTGTACCTAGGGCAAAACTTTGAACTACGTAAAAAGAAACTCGACTTTTAACTAATATTTTACGCTAGTTTAGAAATATCTAATAGCCTAGAATGCTATTTTAGTTCTCGTGTTATGGATATTTATGAAGTTAACTTCCCAAAATACTAACGATGCCAACCTGCCTCAAAATAAATTAGTTACTTTATTTTTCAAATATTCTTCAGCTAATGGCCCTAAAAACATTTCTTTTTAATAACTAAACTCAAGAATATCTCTCTGAAAACAGACGAATAAAGTTTTATATATTTTCTACTTTAATCATCTTTTAAATCTAAAGCTTTATTTATATTCAATAACATCTTTTTGATTTTCTTAAGGTATAATTTTTAAAGATATTTATTATGGTAGTAAAGATCCTTGCAGTAATGGTTGTTAAATATTCTGCTCAAGGGATTGCTTTTTTCATGCTTTAAACACTTCACCTGTAAAAACTACTTTAAAAAAATTTAAAGCTATATAAATGCGGTCAAAGCTGATATATTAAATCATACAAACCAATATATCTTTTAATTGCAAAGGGCGGCAATTGGCATTAATATAACACCAAAAGCATATTGATGGTTTGTATCAAATATGGTACACTTTACATACCGTTAAGAACCGAGCTGTATTAACGAAAGTAATACGCTACACATACATTTCCATGACCGCGCCTACTATATCATTTATTAAGCCCTTGTTGTACTAAAAATAGAACTAAAAACATAAAACCCAATAATAAGAGGTATCGCTAAAAATTTCATGGTAATTAAAAGCACCAAACTCACAAAAATAAAAATGTAACGTAAGCCATTATCTTGAAAAGACCAGTTTTTAAATTTCAAGGAAAACAAAATTATTTTTGAATTCAAAAGAAAAGTACTAAGAATGGTTAAGGCAATTAAAAACCACTGATTCAGAATTAAACCATGTAAAAATTCATTGTTTTGATACCTTAAAATTAGCGGAAACGATAAAATTAGTAGCGCATTTGCGGGTGTAGGCAAACCAATAAAAGAAGAGGTTTGGTTTTCGTCAATATTAAATTTTGCAAGCCTGTACGCAGATCCAATTGTTATTAAAAAACCCATAAAGGGGAATAGTGATACTTTAAAAGCATTCCAGATCATAACACCAGATAATTCGGGCGAAAAATCAACATTCCAACCCCCATTAATTGAAAGTATTAAAAGTTGAAACATCACAATACCAGGTACCAAACCACTTGTAATTACATCTGCAAGCGAATCAAGCTGCAAACCCAGTTCACTTTTGACGTTTAGTATACGTGCAGCAAAGCCATCAAAAAAATCAAACAATATACCGATACAAACAAAGAACGCTGCTAACTCTAATTGATTTAAAACCGCAAAGACGGTAGCTATACATCCGCAGAAGACATTAAGTAAGGTAATTACGTTAGGTATATGTCTTTTCATTATTTTGTCTATTTGAGTAAAAATAATACAATTTTAAAGAATGGTTTAGTCCATTTTTATTATGATATTTGTCTAATAGAATTTAGCTTGTGCTTAATGGGTGTTAAAAAACTATTTTTTATTCTAATTTTCACTTTTGCCGCGAAAAGTTTTGCGCAGGTAGCCGAACTTTCTTCTTTAGCTAAAGTAAGTTTATTAACCATAGGTAATGCAGATGATTTAAGCTCAAAATTTGGTCATACCGCCATAAGACTAAAAGACCCAGCTGTTGGTATAGATGTGGTTTTTGGTTACGGAGGCTTCAATTTTAGAGACCCCCTATTCTATTACAAATTTACCACCGGAAAACTTGACTATAGTATGACGGCTCACCCGTACAATAGTTTTATAGCATCTTACAGAAATGAAAACAGATCAGTACAAGAACAACATTTAAATTTAAGTTTAGCGCAAAAAAACAAATTATTTAAATTTCTTAAGAACAACTATCTAGAAGAGAACAGATATTATAAATATGATTTCTTGTTCGATAATTGTGCAACTAAAATACCCGAAGTATTTAATTCAATTTATAAGAAAAGTATAAATTTTGATTCTACTCATATTAAGAAGCATTCTACCTTCAGACAACTAATTCATGAAACTTTAGATACTAATTCTTGGGCCACTTTCGGAATTGATCTAGCGCTGGGTGCTGTAATAGATAAAAAAGCATCGGCATGGCAACATCAATTTTTACCTTTTTATGTTCAGCGCCAATTTGAGAATACTTTTAATGATGGTCACCCACTAGTATCAAAATCTGAGCAAATAGTTAAAAAAAAACCTCTTTTAAAGAAAACAATCTTTGTGCTTTCTCCTCTTTTTTGGGGCATTATCATATTAATTTTAGTGGTCGTACAAACCTATCTTGATCATATCAACAAGAAACGATCTAGGGGCATAGACATAGGTCTTTTTGCTTTAACAGGTATAGCAGGCGTTATTATTGCTTTTCTTTGGTTTGCAACAGATCATTCATCAACAAAGGCCAATTTTAATCTTTTTTGGGCCATGGCACCAAATCTTTTAGTTGCCTTTTATATTTTTAAAAAGCAACCACCCCATTGGATTTCAAAATACCTTTGGGTACTACTCTTCTTTATCTTTTTGACCGTTATATTTTGGTGTTTTAAAATTCAAATTTTCTCACCGCTGCTAATTTTCATTCTTGTAGCTTTGTGTATTAGATATCTCTTTTTAATTCATTGGTTTAAATCATACCAAATCTATAACTAGATAAACATACAAGCTCATAATTATGAACCTACTTACTGTAGAAAATATCTCTAAATCATTTGGAGAACGCGTGCTCTTTAAAAACCTATCATTTGGTGTAAATAAAGATCAAAAAATTGCGCTAATCGCAAAAAATGGTACCGGAAAAACATCTATATTAAAAATGTTATCTGGTAGTGACAGCCCTGATACTGGGCAAGTAACTTACCGAAAAGGCATTCGCGTTTCGTTTTTAGAACAAGAGCCAGATCTAAATCCTGAATTAACAGTCGAAGAAACTATTTTTGCTTCGGATAATGAGGTTTTAAAAGTCATTGCCAGCTACGAACGCGCTTTGGCAAACCCTGAGGATCAAGATGCCTATCAACAAGCTTTTGAAGGAATGGAGCATCATCAAGCTTGGGATTTTGAAACTCAATACAAACAAATTCTTTACAAATTAAAACTAGAAAACTTACAAGTAAAAGTAGGTTTGCTCTCTGGTGGCCAAAAGAAACGCTTGGCCTTAGCAAACGCGCTTATTAATAAGCCCGAACTACTTATTTTAGATGAGCCAACCAACCACCTCGATTTAGAAATGATTGAGTGGTTAGAGCAATATTTTACAAAAGAAAACATGACCTTGTTTATGGTGACCCACGACCGCTTTTTTTTGGAGCGGGTTTGCAGCGAAATTATAGAGCTAGATAATGGCAAATTATATTCTTATAAAGGTAATTACTCGTACTATTTAGAAAAAAAAGAGGCTCGCATTGAGCAAGAGGCGGTTGAGCATCATAAAACCAAAATTCTCTTTAAAAAAGAGTTAACATGGATGCGTCGCCAGCCAAAAGCTCGTACAACAAAATCAAAATCTCGTATTGATGATTTTGCCACCATCAAAGAAAAAGCAAGTCAACGTAGAAAAGAACATAATATTCAGCTTGAAATAAACATGCAACGGGTAGGGAGCAAAATTCTAGAATTGCATAAAATTTCAAAAGCATACCCTGATAAACCTATTCTTGATAAATTTGAATACACTTTTTTAAAGGGAGAACGTATTGGAATTATTGGTAAGAATGGCACAGGAAAATCTACATTTTTAAATATTTTAACGGGTAGCGACCAACCCGATTCTGGTAAAGTTGTGGTTGGAGAAACGATAAAATTTGGCTACTACACCCAAAAAGGAATAGAAATAAAATCAGGTCAAAAAGTAATTGATGTTATACGTGAATTTGGAGATTACATACCCTTGATGAAAGGACGTCAAATTTCTGCTCAACAATTGCTTGAACGCTTTCTTTTTGATCGAAAAAAACAATATGATTTTGTAGAAAAATTAAGTGGAGGAGAACGAAAACGACTTTATTTATGTACTGTATTAATACAAAATCCAAATTTTTTAATCTTAGACGAACCTACCAATGACCTAGATATTGTTACCTTAAATGTGCTAGAAAGTTTTTTGTTAGATTTTCCAGGATGCTTAATTGTAGTAACACATGACCGTTATTTCATGGATAAAATTGTGGATCACCTTTTCGTATTTCGAGGCGATGCCGTAATTGAAGATTTTCCAGGAAATTACTCCGATTATCGTGCTTATGAAGATAGCAGCGCTTTAGAAATAAGAGCGGAAAAAGAAAAAGACAAAAAAAAAGAGGGTAATACTGCCAAAAATACCTGGAAAAAAGAAGTTGTCAAAACAAAATTATCATATGCTGAACAAAAAGAATTTAAAACCTTAGAAAAAGAAATTCAAAAACTTGAACAAAAAAAAGGAGAAATAGAACAGCAATTTATATCAGATGAGCTTTCATCAGAAGATATTGCTGATCTTTCAAAAACCTTAAAAGAAATTAATGATAAAATAGAAACAAAAACAGAACGTTGGTTTGAGCTTTCTGCGCTGATGGAGTAAGTGTTAAAAAATATTCCTATTCGTAATTTAAAAAGTTGCACAAAATAATAACATACATAAAACACCTGTTTACCGCTACCAATCAGCATGGCGTGCACTCCCCTTTTGTTTATGATTTTATTACTAAATGTGTTTATCAAAAGGTGAAATACAAAGGTTCAAAAAGCGATAAAGTACTCTTAAACAGTATTTTGTACTTCAATTCAGAAAAGTTGAACATAATTTCTTCAAATTCTAATATTAAGAATATTATTTCGCAAGAATTTCATTTAAAAACAGAAAACACCCCGCCTTTCGACCTAATTTATGAAGAACAGATCTCAGAAAATTTACTACCTAAGTACGAGCGTCACCTTCATAATAATAGTGTGCTAGTGGTAAAACATATTCATTTAAATCAAAATAGTTCTAATATTTGGAAAAAAACTGTGACAAACAAAAGGATTACCGCCTCTATAGATATGTATTTTTGCGGTGTACTCTTTTTTAGAAAAGAGCAAGTTAAAGAGCATTTTAGAATTCGAATTTAATCTTGTAATTTTAAGTATTTTAAATTATGCAAAACAATACAATTTATATGGTTTTAGGGGGCGTGTTTATGCTCTACCTGGTTATTTCTTTACGAACGCGAAATAAGTCTAAGGCAAGAAAAGAAAGAAAATTCATGAACAAATACAAAAAAGATGATTCTAAGACTTAAAAGCAATTTTACTCACTTATATTCTTTTTAGGAGCACGAACATCTATCATCATTATTTCTATTATGAAAATTTATACAAAAACTGGCGATAATGGTACCACGGCACTATTTGGCGGAACGCGCGTAGCCAAACACCATATTAGAATTGAGAGTTATGGCACCGTTGATGAGCTAAACTCTTGGCTAGGGCTTATACGTGATCAAAAAATTGATCATCAAAGTTCAGTTAAGCTTACTAAAATTCAAGAAAAACTCTTTACTGTTGGAGCAATATTAGCAACTGACCCTGAAAAATTCATTTTAAAAAATGGAAAAAAGCGTTTAACTATTTCTAGTATTACAACTGAAGATATCACATTTTTAGAGACAGAAATAGACCAGATGAATTCAAAACTGCCTGCAATGACACATTTTATTTTGCCTGGCGGCCACAGCATCGTGTCATACTGTCATATTGCAAGAACTGTCTGCAGACGGGCAGAGCGCTTAATCACTCATTTAAACATTACTGAAACGACTGACCCTTTTGTTTTAAAATTTATGAATAGACTGTCGGACTACCTTTTTGTTTTGGCAAGAAAATTGTCTTCTGATTTGCAAGTAGAAGAAATAAAATGGATTCCTGATAAAAAGAACTAATAAAAACAATTTTTCTTCGTTAATGAATTATCTATACAATTATTTAAGAAATAAAAAGGTCAAAAAACTTGGCTGTTAGCATTAAAAAATTATTTTTGCAAAAAATTTAAATCGAACAACTACCATGTATTGGACATTAGAACTAGCATCTTACTTAAGCGATGCGCCTTGGCCAGCCACAAAAGACGAATTAATAGATTACTCCATACGTACAGGGGCTCCATTAGAGGTTGTAGAAAATCTGCAATCGATGGAAGAAGAAGGTGGGGAAATTTACGAATCTATCGAAGAAATTTGGCCAGACTACCCAACTGAAGAAGACTATCTTTGGAATGAAGATGAGTACTAAACCTATTATAAAAATAAAAAAAAGTCTCTTTAGAGGCTTTTTTTTATGCACTTTAATTAGCTTTCGGTAAGTTTGTCATATAAGGAACAATTTTTCTTTTTAAATAGAATCTGGAATACCTTTTGTTTTAAAATGTGCCATACTTATAACACTAAAAATAAATTGTTTTTGCAGTCGCACTTACGGTTATTTATATAAAATTATCATATGAGTTTTATCAATTCAATATTAAAAGCATTTGTTGGAGACAAATCACAAAAAGATGTAAAACAAATACAACCAATTGTTGAGCAAATTAAATCTTTTGAAGCAAATTTAGAAAGCTTAAGTCATGATGAATTAAGAGCTAAAACAGCATTTTTTAAAGCGAAAATTAAAGAAAATCGAAAAGCAATAGATGATCAAATAGAAGAGATCTCTAACGAGGTAAAAGCATCAAAAGACATTGACAAAAATGAAGATCTTTATGCAAAAATAGATAGTTTAAAAGAGGAAGGATACAAAATATCTGAAGCAACCCTAAACGAAATTTTACCAGAAGCTTTTGCTGTAGTAAAAGAAACTGCCAAACGATTTACGAACAATACAACCTTAAAAGTAACCGCCTCAGAATATGATCGTGAGCTTTCTGGAAGCAAAGATTATGTAACCTTAGAAGGTGATGCTGCTATTTGGAGTAATTCTTGGGATGCTGCTGGAAAAGCGATTACTTGGGATATGATTCACTATGATGTGCAACTTATTGGAGGTATTGCACTTCATCAAGGTAAAATTGCAGAAATGCAAACTGGTGAAGGTAAAACTCTAGTTGCTACCTTACCCTTATATCTAAACGCACTTACTGGTAACGGAGCGCATTTGGTAACCGTTAATGATTACTTAGCAAAACGAGATAGTGCCTGGATGGCACCAATTTTTCAATTTCATGGTCTTTCTATTGATTGTATAGATTATCACCGGCCAAATTCAGACGGTCGACGAGCAGCTTACAATGCAGATATTACCTATGGCACCAATAATGAATTTGGTTTTGACTACCTAAGAGACAATATGGCGCATACGCCTAAAGATTTGGTTCAACGTCCACACAATTATGCTATTGTCGATGAAGTTGATTCTGTTTTGGTCGACGATGCTCGAACACCTCTAATTATCTCAGGGCCTGTACCCGAAGGAGATCGACACGAGTTTAATGAACTAAAGCCTAAGGTGAATGAAATTGTTCAAAAACAACGACAACAACTAACAAGTGTTTTAGCAGAAGCAAAAAAACTGATTGCTGAAGGAAATACAAAAGATGGAGGTTTTCTTTTACTACGCGTTCACAGGGGATTACCTAAGAACAAAGCGTTGATAAAATTTTTGAGTGAAGAAGGTGTAAAACAGTTGCTTCAAAAAACAGAGAACTTCTACATGCAAGATAACAACCGAGAAATGCCAAAGGTTGATGAAGGCTTACTTTTTGTAATTGATGAAAAAAACAATCAAATTGAACTTACAGATAAAGGAGTAGAATACATTTCTGGAGAAGATGATAAAGATTTCTTTGTAATGCCAGACATTGGGGGAGAAATTGCGCGAATTGAGAATCAAAATCTTGATATAGAGAAAGAAGCTGAACTAAAAGAAGAACTTTTTAAAGATTTTACGGTAAAAAGTGAGCGCATACATACCTTAAGCCAATTATTAAAAGCCTACACGCTATTTGAAAAAGACGTGGAGTATGTTGTGATGGATAATAAAGTAATGATTGTTGATGAGCAAACTGGCAGAATTATGGACGGCCGACGTTACTCAGATGGTTTACATCAAGCTATTGAAGCTAAAGAAAATGTAAAAATTGAAGCATTAACACAAACTTTTGCAACCGTTACATTACAAAACTATTTTAGAATGTACAGTAAGTTGTCTGGTATGACAGGTACAGCAATTACTGAAGCTGGTGAATTTTGGGAGATTTATAAATTAGATGTTGTAGAAATACCTACAAACAGACCTATTGCACGTGATGATAAAAACGATTTAATTTATAAAACAAAAAGAGAAAAATATAATGCCATTATAGATGAAGTAACTAAGTTATCACAATCAGGCAGACCTGTATTAATTGGTACCACCTCTGTTGAGATATCAGAATTACTATCAAAACTACTAAGTGTACGGAAAGTACCACACAATGTCTTAAACGCTAAACTACATAAAAAAGAAGCTGATGTTGTTGCCGAAGCTGGTAATGCGGGTATCGTAACTATAGCTACCAATATGGCAGGTAGAGGTACCGATATTAAACTTTCTGACGAGGTAAAAAAAGCAGGTGGTTTGGCAATTGTAGGTACCGAACGCCATGATTCTCGACGAGTAGACAGGCAATTAAGAGGTAGATCTGGCCGTCAAGGTGACCCTGGTAGCTCGCAGTTTTACGTATCTCTAGAAGATAATTTGATGCGTTTGTTTGGTTCAGATCGGGTAGCCAAAATGATGGATAAAATGGGTCTAGAAGACGGTGAAGTTATTCAACACTCTATGATGACAAAATCTATTGAGCGGGCACAGAAGAAAGTTGAAGAAAATAATTTTGGTGTTCGTAAGCGTCTGTTAGAGTACGATGATGTAATGAATGCACAACGTGAAGTTGTCTACAAAAGAAGACGTCATGCTTTACAAGGAGAACGCCTAAAAGTTGACATTGCCAACATGGTCTACGACACCTGTGAGGTTATTGCAGAGCAAAATAAAGCGGCAGGTGATTTTAAAAATTTTGAATTTGAATTAATTAAATATTTCTCAATTACCTCTCCTATTTCTGAAGAAGAATTTTCGAAATTAGGAGTTCAAGAAATAGCAACCAAGTTATATAAAGTTTCGTTTGATTTTTATCAAGATAAAATAGAACGTAATGCCGAAATAGCTTTTCCTGTAATCAAAAAGGTATATGAAGATAACTCCAATAAATTTGAACGTATTGTAGTACCATTTACCGATGGTATAAAGACATTAAATGTAGTAACAAATCTTAAAGATGCTTACGAAAGTAACGGAGCGCAATTAGTAAACGATTTTGAAAAAAATATTACTCTAGCTATTATAGATGACTCTTGGAAAACTCATTTACGTAAAATGGATGAGTTAAAACAATCTGTTCAATTAGCCGTTCATGAGCAAAAAGACCCCTTACTTATTTATAAGTTTGAAGCTTTTGAGCTCTTTAAAAGTATGATTGAAAAAGTTAACAAAGAGGTTGTTTCCTTTTTATTCAAAGGAGAATTACCTAGCAGTAACCCCGATGAAATTCAAGAGGCTAGAGCAGTTCGTAAACCTAAAGAAAATTTAAAAACTACTAAAGAAACAATACCCAATAGTGATGAACGTGCTGCGCAAAGTAGAGCTGTTGGCCAAAACCAAGGAGGTAGGCCAGCTGTCACCGAAACCATAGTTCGTGAAACTAAAAAGATTGGTAGAAATGATCGCGTTACTATTAAGAATATTATGTCTGGTGAGAGTAAAGTAGTTAAATATAAGCAAGCAGAGCCCTTGATACATAAAGGAGAATGGGTATTGACTGAGGATTAATATTATTTTAAATATCTAGTATAAAGGCGACTTGAAAAAGTCACCTTTTTTTTTAAATTTCTTCTTACAACCATTTAACACTTTTAAAAATTAAGCCCTTTAAAAAATATAAATTGTTAATTTAAGATCTTAAAGGCAAGAAAATAACAAAATAGTGCAGTACAACTGATAAATGCAGTGTAAATCTATCTATTTTGTAGCCTTAACCTTTCGTATGTACGTTTGCCGCTCACTTACAGTTTGCCGTTTAGAACACGGGCTAACTGATAATAATCGAGAGATGAACGAAAATGAAAACATATCTGAAAGAATGGCCAGTAACGGTCATCTTATACTTAAAACAAACTTCTTTACCTCATTCTTTGCACTCGGCCTTTGCCCAATATGCATATTATTATTAGATATAACTCAAGTAATTCCAATAGTTCTTTTGGCCTTTGGCATTTTAAACACAATTAATATTTGGTCTTTTTCTTACCATAAGGACTTAGTAAAAACCTATTATATAGCTACTATATTAACCTCAGCTACTGCCTTAATCATTATACTTTATAGCGGTGGAATTAACAGTCCATTTATCTTTTCGCTTGCACTTATAGTTGTTGCGTGTTATATAGATACAAATGCCTATGGTTGGATGCTTTTAATTATAAACTATCTCGTTATTATCTTCATTTACACGCAAAGCATACCCGCATATAGCTTTACAAAAAATGTTATTCCTGAACATTCTAAAGATGTATTTGCGCTGTTAAGTATACTATTCTTTGTTTATATTTCCTGTGGAATTTTCGGTAAAAATTTACTACAAGCACATCACAAGGTTTATAAAGCCAAAAATTCACTCCAGCAAAAAGTAAAGGAGACAGAAAATCTATTACGAGAAGTTCATCATCGGGTAAAAAACAACTTACAAACTGTTTCAAGCTTATTGAGTATGCAAGCTAGAAACTCTGGAAATAAAGAAACAAAAGTATTGCTAAAAAGTAGTCAAAATAGAGTTATATCAATGGCTATGGTTCATGAAATGCTATACATGCGCGAAGATATTTCAAAAATTGATTATGAGTCTTACGTTCAAGAGCTTTGTGAGTATTTAGTTCGAACAATTAAAGGAACCAGCAAAAACATCACCTTAAATGTTCAAATTAAAGAAATAAAATTAAATATTGATACAGCAATACCCTTAGGCATACTCATAAATGAGATAGTTACCAATTCATTAAAATATGGAATTCAAGATGAAAGTAAAGGAACTATCTCCGTTTTACTTACAAAAGAGAAAGAGGATAAATACATTTTAGACATCAAGGATACTGGTAAAGGCTACACGGACGATATAAATTACAAAACAAGTAAATCATTAGGACTTAAGCTCATTCATAACCTTGCCAGACAATTACAAGGTTCGGTTTTTAAAGACAACTCAAGCCAAGGCACTCATTACATCATTAAATTTAAAGAGATTAAACCAAAGTTACCGACTTTAGAATAATTGAATAAAGAAATTGAAGCATTATATCTTTAAAATTTTCGATATCCTAAGAACCATTTGTGCTGTTCCTAGAAAAAGCCTAGGGCCTGTAAATTAAACTCTCGCCGTTGATTAAATTCCTTGGGAGCTAGCTCCCAAAAGAATTGGTATTTAATGCTAAGGGAATCTTCTCCCCCAATTTAATATAAAGCTGTTGAACCGTAAAGCTATTATTTTGCAAGGGGCTCGTCCAGTTTTTCTCCATGTTCTTTTAGCCAAGCATACAAGTTTTAAAAAGGCCATGTCATTGGTGAATGCTCCTTTGGTCTTGATCACTTGACGTATTTGGCGATGAAATCCCTCCACGGCGTTAATGGTATAGATGATCTTTCTGACGGGTTGGGTATACTTGAAATACTACGATAACTACTCCAAATTGCCCTACCAAATCGCTATGACAAAGGGGGTACCTGTTACCCGACTACACCGCTAGATTCAATAATTTGCAATGCTCTTACATAAGGAATGACTTTATCGGTGATATGACTAAGCACCCTATATGAGATCGGTATTGTACATCTCATAGAAATGTGAAGAGAAATCACGCTAACTCATACCAAGACCATAAAAGGCTATGACTTTGTCCAAAAGATGATCAACTAAAATAGTTTGTCACTATTTTACCAATTCAGGTTCAACCCTGCTTTGCCTGTCATGAGGAGTTTCGATATCGAAAGTACAAAAATCACTCTTGATGGTATTTTTGCCTTTGCCGTTGCGCTTGTTGCAAAGAGCACTACGCTCCAATTCGCCTAGCTGCCCTTCCATCTTCACCTCAGGAACTTTCTATATTACCTTTCTAAGCATAGGAGTAATTGCGCCGTCCTAGCCTAAAAAGTTCTTGAAAGACATAAAACCGGTCAAATACATTTTCTCTAGAATTCTGCTTGTTCGGATTTTATCATAATTCCTGTATAAATATAAATAAGAAGTAAATTTATTTTAGACCGAGTTTAGGTAACAACTTCTAAACCTAACAATTTTTAACTCAAACAATATTTTGATTTTATCAGTATATTTATAGTACACTTAAAACTACAAATATCATGTTTAAAACACTACTGCTTATACTACTCTGTTTTAGTACTAACCTGCAGGCGCAAGATTACTTTTTAAAAAAATTTCACCCTTTCAATGAAACTATTCCAAGTCCAAAAGAATTCCTTGGTTATAGTATCGGAGAACATCATACCCGTCATGATTTGATAGTCGCTTATTTAACCAAATTAGCAGAAAGCTCTGATCGTGCATCCATTTATGAATACGGCAAAACCCATGAAGGTCGTAAACTTATCATATTAACGATTAGCTCATCAAAAAACCTATCAAATTTAGATACGTTAAAAAAACAACACTTTGCATTTACCGACCCCGCTAAAAGTGTTTCAAATTATGATGAAATTCCAATTTTCATCAATCTTGCATATAATGTACATGGTAATGAACCATCAAGCTCTGAAGCAGCTTTATTAACGGCCTATACCTTTGCTGCTTCTAACAACCCTGAGATACTCAAATATTTAGATAATGCGGTTATAATGATTGACCCTACGATTAATCCTGACGGACGTGATAGACATACGCAATGGGCAAACGCCTATCAAGCAAAGCCAAATGTTGCAGACCCACAAGACGCAGAACATAACGAATATTGGCCTGGCGGCAGAACAAATCATTATTGGTTTGACTTGAATAGAGATTGGTTGCTTGCTATAAATCCTGAAAGTAGAGGCAAACTAAAATGGTTTCACGACTGGTACCCAAATGTGGTTACAGATTTTCATGAAATGGGAACCCAAAGTAGCTACTTCTTTGAACCTATGAAAACAAATGCCTCATTAAACCCAATTATGCCCAAAGAAAATTACGAGGATTTAAATAATATGTTTGGGAGTGAATTTGCCAAAGCTTTGGATAGTATTGGTTCCTTTTATTTTACCAAAGAGGTTTTTGATGGCACCTATCCTGGGTATGGTTCCTCATATCCTGATTTACAAGGGGGCTTAGCTTTATTATTTGAGCAAGCTAGTTCAAGAGGACATGAGCAAACAACTGCATTTGGCAAAATCACATTTCCTTTCACAATTCGCAATCAATACACTTCTAGTATTACTACCGTTAAAACCGCAGTTGCGAAGAAGGCATATCTTCGAAAATATCAGCAAGACTTCTTTAAAAGTGCCATTTCAAACGCTAATAAAAGTAAAATACGTGGTTATTCTTTTGGCGACCCTCACGATAAAAACCGAATCAAGGCTTTTATCGATAAGCTTTTAACTCATAAAATTGATGTTTATAAGTCTGGAGACAAATTTATTGTACCTACAAAACAACCGCAATACAGAATGGTACAGACCATGTTTGAAACCTACTCGAAATATAGAGATAGTGTCTATTATGATGCTTCAGCTTGGTCGGTTGCTAATTTTTACAATATGAAATACAAGCCAGTTTCTTCAATAAAATTAGGCGACAAAGTGGAAAATATTGAAAACTTAATAACTCTTGAACCAGTAGAGCATTCAAATTACGCCTACGTTATTGATTGGGATGACTACAATGCACCAGCAGCATTATATTTTCTTCAGCAACAAGGGTTAGTGATCTCTAGTGCATTTAAACCTTTTACCGCTCGTTTGGGTACTGGTTCAAAATCTTTTAGTTACGGCAGCTTAGTAGTGCCGGTATCGCTGCAAAAGAAAGAGCCAAAAGAAGTGTATAAATTACTTAAAAAAGCTCAGCAGATTTATGATGTACCCATGTTTGCTCTGCACTCAGGTTACAGTACTAAAGGGATTGATTTAGGTAGCGGTTCTGTGCGCCCAATTAAAAACATAAAAGCCGCTATGCTTATTGGTACGGGTGTTCGATCTTATGAAGCAGGTGAAGTTTGGCATTTACTAGATACAAGAATGAATATGCCTATTAGTAAAATTCCTTTGCGCAACTTCAACCGAACTAATTTTGACAAGTACACCACCCTTGTAATGGTATCTGGTCAATATAATTTGTCTAAAAAACAACAAGACAAAATTAAAGCTTGGGTAAGTAAAGGAAATACCTTAATAACAATTGGAACAGCCTCAGAATGGGCAATTGATAAAAAAATAGTCAGCGAAAGATTAACTAACAAAATTAAAAAATCTACCCAAAAAGATTCTCTAAAAACGGTAAATCGCAAACCTTATGTGGATGCCTCAGAAAATATAGGCAAAGAGAGTGTTGGTGGAATAATAGTAAAGGTCGATTTAGATATCACTCATCCCCTAGCCTTTGGTTATCACGACAAAAGTATACCTGTTTATAAAAACAATACGGTTTGGTTAATGCCTAGCAAAAATGAATATGCCACGGTAGCTAAGTATTCAAAAAAGCCGCATATTGACGGTTTTATCACAACAAAAAATACTGAAGAATATTTAAAACCCTCTGCTTCGCTAATTGTAAGTAAAATTGGTTCAGGACGAGTTATACTATTTGCCGACAACCCCAACTTTAGGGGCAGTTGGTATGGTACAAATCGGCTATTTTTAAATGCATTATTTTTAGGAGATAAAATTAGCATCCCTTCATCAAATGATTAAAAAACAGCGCTAATTAAAAAGGTTTTTATTTCGGTTTTAAAAATTATGTTACCGCTGTTATTCAAATTAAAATAACAGCGGTTTTTATATTTAAAATTATTAAATATTAAGATTATTTGTGAATAAAAATTAGTTAGTTTTAAGAGGAGAAAAAAACGTGTAATTTGATCGTTGTACCTATATGTTTTAGTTGGCAGCCATGTGAGAAAAGCAATACGGAATGAATCAAAAATTGAAAATAATTAGACCTTATTTACTACTATTCCTATTTAGTTCTCATTTTATATTTGGACAAGAGCTGTCTATTAATATCCTTCGGGACAAGGTAAACAATATACCTATATCTTACGCAACAATAAAGGGGGGTAAAAATTATGCAATTAGTAATGAAGATGGTGTATTTGAATTTCAAAAAACTGATAGTACAATTACAATCCAAAGTGTTGTTTATGAAAATTTAGAAATTAACTATGAGTTTTTAAAAGCAAATGACACCATTTTTATGCAACCACTAACTTATGAATTAGACGAAGTCGTAATAAGTAAAGATGGACTTTATACTCAAATGCTAAAAACTGTAATGACAGACTATGCACTTGAAACTCATAAAGAGAAATTTTTTCTGAGAGCTGTTATAAGAAAGAACAATGAACTATATAAAATTGTGGATTTTTCAGGGCTTATTGAAAAGCAATCATTGTTTGATACAAGGTCAAAACCAATGCCTAAGAAAAATTACAAAGTGAAAATTGAGAATATCAGAAAAGTAGGAATTGAAGATAGAGATATTGATTTTAGGCTATTTAGTTTTAAAGAATTCCTAACTAATGTCATCAAAATTGCTTTTAATAAAGATGAATTTAATATAACATATGAATCAACCACAAATAAGGATTCTAAAAGAATAACTCTTGAGCCAAAGGATAAAGAAAAAATAAAAATGCAAGGGTTTTATATACTAAATGACGACAATACCTTTAAAGAGGCTGAAGTGGCTTATGACAACAAAAATGCTGAATTTAAAAAAATTGGAAAATCTAAATATAGAACTGTTTTTAGCAATTGGAAATCAAATTTTGAAAGGAATTCACAAACAAAAAAACTTCAATTAAACAAAGCTACTTTAAATGGTAAAACAGAAGTTTATGAAGAAGGTGAAAATTATAATTTTGATTGGAACTATATATATTATGCTATTCCAATAGACGATGTAACAGAAGTGAAAAATAATACCAATTTAAACAAGGATATATTTGACCTTAAAGGAGAATACAATCAAGAATATTGGAAGAATCACGAAATATTGACATTAACGAAGGAGATGCAAGAGTTCATAACCAAAGTAAAAACAAGTGGAAAAAATTCTGATTTCAGAACAAAAACAAACATAAACTAAATACTTCCATAAGTAATTGCTTATTCTCGCCTACTTATGAAAATTTCACTGAAATTTTCAGTTTGGTGTGTACCTTTAAAGTTAAGTACTAACCCACAAGAAATACGATATGACCGTTAACAAAAAGTACCTTTTTCAAATTATTATTTTTTCTTTTTTTCTTATCTCCATAACTCCTTTCGATACACCAAATAAGACTTCTAATAAAAAAATAAATATTCAACCCGAAATCACCATTTCAGAAATACAGCAATCCTACAAAGATGGGATTTATACCATTTCAGAACTCACCCAATATTATTTAAACCGAATTGATTCTTTAAGCTTTAATGGACCTCAACTAAATGCGGTTATAACAGTAAACCCAGATGCTATGAAAATTGCAAATCAACTAGACAAGGACATGAAAAATGGAAAGGCTCTAGGGATACTGCACGGAATACCTATTCTTTTAAAAGATAATATTGACACCAAAGATAAAATGCCCTGTACCGCAGGTTCTATGGTTATGAAAAATTCTTTTCCAGATCAAGACAGTCCATTAGCCGAACAATTAAGAAAAGCTGGTGCTATCATTCTTGGAAAAGCTAATATGAGTGAATGGGCAAATTTTCACTCAAATCATTCTTCTAGCGGATGGAGTGCAGTGGGTGGGCAAGCAAAAAACCCGTACGAATTAAGTCGAAATCCGTGTGGTTCGAGTTCGGGCTCGGCAATAGCAGTTTCTGCAAATTTAAGCGTATTAGCCATTGGTACAGAAACAAACGGATCTATTGTATGCCCTGCCAACAATAATGGTATTGTTGGTATTAAACCTACCGTAGGTTTAATTAGTCGTCGAGGTATAATTCCCATATCTTCTTCTCAAGATACCGGCGGACCAATGGCTAGAACTGTTCGTGATGCAGCCATTTGCTTAGGAACTTTAACAGAAATA
Source organism: uncultured Flavobacteriaceae bacterium (assembly GCA_947486785.1). Classification (GTDB taxonomy): domain Bacteria; phylum Bacteroidota; class Bacteroidia; order Flavobacteriales; family Flavobacteriaceae; genus Maribacter_C. Next base: position 78,758 of record CANKUU010000012.1, read on the forward strand.
GACGCCGAAGATAACGCAACATTAGCTTCTGGCAGAATAGCATACACAGATTATACACAGTTTTTAAAAGTTAATAAATTAAAAGGCAAACGAATAGGATATTATAAGAAACCACTAGGAAGTCATAAGCGCATGACAGTATTAATGGAAAATACGGTTGCTTATTTCAAAGCGCAAGGCGCGACAATAATAGAACTAAATGAAATAACAAATAGCTCAATTCAACATGATTCGTTTTTAGTTTTACTTTATGAATTTAAAAGCGGATTAAATTCATATTTATTAAACATGGGCACTAAGGCCCAAGTAAGCAATCTCGAAGAGCTTATTAAAAAAACATTCAATGATAGCATTGAAATGAAATACCATGATCATGAGCTATTAAAACTAGCTCAATCTAAAGGAGATCTTAATTCTAAAGAATACCTAAAAGCTTTAAACAAAGCAAGAAAAAATAGTAGAAAAGAGGGTATCGATAAAGTTATGGATGAACATCAACTAGACGCTATCATAGCCCCCACAGGAGGGCCTGCTTGGAAAACTGATTTAACCAACGGAGATAATTTAGGCATTTTTAGCAGCTCCCCTGCTGCTATCGCAGGCTACCCAAATATCTCAGTTCCAATGGGTCAAATTGATGGTTTACCTGTTGGCGTATCAATTTTTGGACGTCCTTGGACAGAGAATATACTATTGGAAATTGCGTACAGCTACGAACAAGGAACACAACATAGAATAACACCTACTTTTAAAACAAACCCAATGAACCACTAGCATTAAAAACCGAAACTTTAATAAAAACTACCTTATAAATAACTAGACATATGAAAAAAACAAACGCTCTTTTAGTATTTATGCTCCTCTTTATTACCGTTCTTAAAACAAATGCGCAATCTGCAGCAGGCGACGGCCCACATGTGCAACTTATAATAAGAGGCGTAACGCTTATAAATGGAAATGGAGCACCACCACAGGGCCCTATTGATATTGTAATAGAAAATAATATCATTAAAAAAATTCAAGTAGTTGGCTATCCCGGAGTTAAAGTTGATGAGGCTAAACGTCCAAAATTAAAAGCGGGTGGTAAAGAGTTAGACTGTACAGGTATGTATTTACTACCTGGATTTATTGATATGCATGCTCATATCGGGGGTGTTGCACAAGGTGCAGAACCTGATTATGTTTTTAAACTATGGATGGCTCATGGAGTTACTACCGCTCGTGAAGTAGGCGGTAGAAGTGTAGATTGGTCTATGGATTTAAAACGTAAAAGCGAAAAAAATGACATCATAGCGCCAAGGCTTTTTACTTATACAGGTTTTGGACAAACTAGTAAAAATTTTAATCCGTTAAACGACATTCCTATATCAACGACTGAACAGGCTAGAGAATGGGTTAGGGCAAATGCTAAGCAAGGTGCCGATGGCATAAAATTCTTTGGGGCAGAGCCCAAAATAATGGCTGCAGCATTAGATGAGAATAAAAAACTTGGATTAGGTTCTGCTTGTCATCATGCCCAATTAAGCGTAGCCCGGTGGAATGTGCTTCACTCTGCAAAAGCAGGCTTAACTTCAATGGAGCATTGGTACGGATTACCAGAAGCTTTATTTGATGATAGAACCGTGCAAGATTATCCTTTAGATTATAATTACCAGAACGAACAACATCGTTTTGAAAATGCTGGCAGACTTTGGGCGCAAGCGGCCAAACCGTATTCTGAACACTGGGAAAAGGTAATGGCCGAATTACTAGAACTTGATTTTACTCTAGATCCTACCTTTAACATATACGAAGCCAGTAGAGATTTGCAACGAGCAAGAAGAGCCGAATGGCACGAAAAGTATACCCTGCCTAGTTTGTGGAAATTTTTTCAACCAAGTAAAATATCACATGGTAGCTATTGGCACGATTGGGGTACTGAACAAGAAGTAGCCTGGAAACAAAATTATAATCTTTGGATGACCTTTGTTAATGAGTACAAAAATAGAGGCGGGCGTGTAACAGCAGGGTCTGACTCAGGTTTCATATTTCAACTCTATGGTTTTGCCTATATACGAGAGCTAGAACTATTACGAGAGGCTGGCTTTCATCCGCTAGAGGTGATTAGATCGGCTACCTTAAACGGAGCGGAAGCATTGGGTATGGATGATAAAATTGGTACTGTTAGTATTGGAAAATTAGCAGATTTGGTTATCGTAGATGCAAACCCAATCAAAAACATCAAAGTATTATATGGAACAGGGGCCGTAAAACTAACCGAAAACAATGAAGTTATTCGTGAAGGTGGTGTAAAATATACCATAAAAGACGGAATTATTTACGACGCGAAAGCATTGTTAAAAGAGGTCGAAGAAATGGTAAAAGCAGAAAAAGTTAAAACTAACTTTAAGCTTTTACAACCCGGAATTAAAGATTAGCACGTATCACAAAAATAAGAATTTCGAAAATTCGTTAACGCTACTAAAAACACCTATTCAAACCAATTAATAGGTGTTTTTAAAATTTCAAAGAAAAAATAAATTAATTACTATCTGTATTGAAACCTAAAATATAAGTGTAAACTTACTTCTTATTATTCTTTACCCGTACCTTTTCTACCCTTAGTTTTGATTTTTTCGGGGTATCGACAAAAATGGCAATACTTAAAAGGGTAATAGCAATTAAAACAGTATTTATAATCATTTTGTTTGGTTTAAATCTCCTTACTAAGCCATTCTGGCTTCGTTTCCATTTATTGAAAAGGATAATGCTTTTTTAACTCTCGATTTTTTTGACTTAAACAAACGGGTGATTTTCACCTCTTCTGTATAGGACTTTAAATCTTCTAATTTTATTAGATCAATAATGATGCCAACAACCGAATAAGGCTTTATTATGATTTGATTATTTACATGCTGTCGTTCTATTTTATGGTTAAACTCCAACTCATTTTCTTCAGCATTTGCCAATGTAATAACACTCCAGAAAAGGATAAATAGAATAGTAAATATAGCTTTCATAACAATGCCTTGTTTGGTATGAAGATAGTCTCATAAAGTATATACAAGGATTCTAAATCGTTGAAAAACAGCTTTCATAGGCCGAAAGCATTAAAGAAGATATATTGAACAAAATATTAGATTAAATACCTTTAAACCGAAAACAACTTGCCGTAAAATAATGTTAATCAACGTGAAAAAATGCTAGAAATACTAACTACTATGAAACTACATCAAATTTCATTTTTTATGCTACCTATACCCTTATTGTTTGTATTAACTACTCAGGTTATATTATAAAATGCACATAACTCTGTGTTACTTTGCTTCATCCTTTTAGTAAAAATTTAATTAAATCTTGTTGTGCGGTAATTTAAAGATTCTTTAGATTCAAACACTTTATAAATTGTTTCTAAAAAAGCTTTCAATTATTAAAACAAATAATATTTTTTAAAGCTAAGTACTAAAATAGTTGTTTAGTATTTTGATAAGATTTATTCTCAAAATATCAAATAATAGTAGCAACAAAACTGATAGAAATACGTTATAATCTAATTAAATTGAAACTATGCGTCACCTATTTATCTTTATACTTCTATGCAGTTCTTTATCTTCTTTAGCTCAAGAATATTCGTTAAAATCATGGCAAAATGAAGCGCGTAAAAACAAAGAAATGCAACCTGAATATGGTAATCTAAAAAAAAATACTGAAGAAATTAAAGCTGATAACATCTTCGTAAATAATATAGTAGAATCAGGAAAGTCGAAATCTGAAGGGGCAAGTGAAATGATAAGAATAGGCTTCGACTATTTGTACAAAGGAGACTTAAAAACTGCAATGTTAAGGTTTAATCAAGCGTATCTCCTACACCCTAAAAATTCTCAAATTTATTGGGGGTATGGTGCAGTATACAAAACTCTAGGCGCATATGACTTGGCAAGAGCGGAATACGATAAAGGACTCGTAATAAACCCTACAAGCACTCCAATTTTAACTGATTACGGCACTACTCATTTAGGAGACTATTACGCAACAATTAGATCAGATTATAAATTAGCAAAGGCACACCTTTCAAAAGCAAGAAAGAAACTTTTAGAGGCCTATTCCTTTGATTCAAAATATATAAACACCACTTATAAACTATCTATTATTTACCTCTATGATAAAGACTGTGAAAATGCAAAAAAATACCTTAAAGAAACCCGTGAACTGGGTGGACAACCGATAACAAAAGAATATTTAACAGATTTTAATCTAAGATGTGGCAACTGTTCTAAGGTGCAAACCGGTAATTTTGAAATTGAAAGTGCCCGAAATGGTATTACTAAAATTACAAGAAACAAGAACTACCAAATTGAAGAAAATAAATCTTTAGGGTATAAATTAAAGCTTAAAATCGATTGGATAGATGAGTGTACCTATACCTTAATGCCTGTAGAAGATTTGTCGAAATCTAAAAAAGGAAAAGTACCCACTCGTGTTCTCAGGTGTCAAATTATAGAAGTGAATGATGATAATTATATTCAAGTTTCAAAAGCTGAAGGCGAAAAACGACAAATTACTTCTCAACTAAATTTTAGTAATCAATAAAGATGAAATTTATACTGGTCAAAAAAGTTTTTGCACATGATTTAACCAGCTATACTCCTATTTGTTTAAACTGAAATTGGTATCTAGCTCGTAGCATAAATAATAGAGTACTGCATGAGTATCAGTTCAGTTAAAAAAATAACTCAAAATAGTTTAAGAAAAAGTGATTTGATAAAAACGCAATTCTCGATACTAAAAATGTAGAAGTAATTAGGTAAATATGTACGAGGCACTTTAGAAAATATTAATACACAAAAACCACTTTTGCACCAAAAAGAAAACCCGATTTCCTAAGTAAAGAAATCGGGTTTTATCGTATAAATTATGATTACCAAATATGAACTCGTTTTTCAGGTGCTAAATACATTGCATCACCCTCTTTAATATCAAATGCATCGTAAAAAGCTTGAATATTTAATAATGGTTGAATAGCCCTAACTCTTCCTGGCGAGTGAGGATCTGTTTTAATCTGTGTTCTTAAGGCCTCATCTCTACTTTTTGTTCTCCATACGGTAGCCCACGACATAAAAAATCGCTGCTCCGCCGTAAAACCATCTATATCCTTTGGTCTTCCATTTTCCTTATAATATTTCTGAAGTCCGTCGTATGCTCCTAAAAGACCGCCTAAATCTCCAATATTCTCTCCTAATGTAAATTTTCCGTTTACATAAACACTATCTAATACCTGAACCGCGTCATACTGAGCGGCTAAAGCATCACCTCGTTTTGTAAATGCAGCCAAATCCTCTTCTGTCCACCAATTTTTAACATTTCCATCTGCATCAAAGCGAGCACCACTATCATCGAAAGCATGTGATATTTCATGACCAATAACTGCACCTATACCCCCATAATTTACAGCTTCATCCGCTTGATAATTATAAAATGGAGGCTGTAAAATTGCTGCTGGAAAAACAATTTCGTTGTTTAAGGGATTAAAGTATGCGTTTACCGTTTGAGGAGACATACCCCATTTTGACTTATCAACAGGCTCACCTATTTTTGAATAACTTTTTAGCTTACTCCATTTATCTGCCGCTGCCCTATTTTCAAAGTAAGACTTATTTGCTGCAACTTGCATTTTAGAATAATCTTCCCATTTATCTGGATAGGCAATTTTCACTGTAAACTTGTTCAATTTCTCTATCGCTTTAGCCTTGGTCTCTGCCCCCATCCAATCTAATTTTTGAATGCGTTCTTTAAAAGCTTCAATAACATTTGCTATCATATTTTCAGCCTTAGCTTTCGCTTCTGGCGGAAATTTTGCATCTACATACAATTGACCTAAAGCCTCTCCTAAAGTCCCATTTACGGTTGCTAACGCTCGCTCATCCGCTGGTCTTTGTTTCTCTGACCCTCTTAAATAGTTACTATAAAAACTCCAACTAGCCTTTTCAATTTCTGTAGTTAAGCTAGTTGCTGAATTATTGAAAGTATCCCAACGCACTAGAGTCTTAAGATCCTCTATTGAAGTTTCTTGTAAGAATGTATTTAAAGCCTCTGTATACTTCAATTGGGTTACCATTAAAGTGTCAATTTTTTTAGTTATTCCTAAATCTTTGATCATTTTAGCCAAATCAATACTGCTTAGCATTGCATCGGCCTCCTCTAGTGTTCGTGGGTTATTCATATTTCTAACATCACGACGTTCTACTTTATCCAATCTTGGTGTTGCTAAAATTGTTTCCATGGCTAAAATCTTCTCAGCGGCTGCCTTAGCATCTGCTTCCTTATCACCAATGGCTTGTAACATTTTTGATATATATATTTTATACTCTTCACGTATCTCTTTAGATTTATCGTCTTGCTGTATATAAAAATCACGATCAGGAAGACCGAGCCCGTTTGGACCCAGGTATACTGCATTCATTGCACTATTATTTAAATCTCCAAAAACACCAAAACCAACAAAAGGTGTTGAGACAAAAGAGTTTTTTGACCAAAGAGTTTGCAGCTCTGCTAAATTTCTCACTTTTGAAATAGCTTCCAAAGCCGGCAATATAGGTGCAATACCCGCTGCATTTCTTGCTACCGTATCTAATTTTGTATCAAAAAGTGCTAAAGCTTTTGCCTGGTCAGTCTTAACACCATATTTTCCACTTGCCTTAGCCTTCGCTAAAATTTCTAGCATATCATTATCGGTAGATTTTCGAAGAACTGAAAAACCTCCCCAACTCGATCTATCAGCGGGAATTTCTGTTTGATCCATCCAAGTACCATTCACAAAAGTGTAAAAATCATCTTTAGGACTTATTTCGGGTTTCATATTCTCTAAAACAATACCTGGTAAAGCATCACCTTCACCAATAGATTGGTTTTGAGCTTCAGATAGGGTAAGAGACATAATTGCAATGCATGCACAGATAGCTTTTTTCATTTTCGCTTAAATTTATTGTTTATAGTGTTTTCGTTGTACTGCTAATGTATACAAAATAATTACATTCTTTGTGCTAAAGCTCGCTTCTTAATACCTGTAATGGAGAACTATTTAAAACCGTTCTGCTGTTTAATAAACCAATCGCTAAAACAATAAATATTATGGAAGGTAATAGTACCAAAAAAGGAACCCATGAAGGAACAAATGGAGTATCGAAAACAAGCCATGCCAACAGTTGGCTACTTAAAAGTGATAAAAATATTCCGATACAACCACCTAAAACGCCCAAGTAAAAATATTCTAAAGCAGTAATTTTTAATATCTGGCTACTTTTGGCACCTAAAGTTCTAAGCAGAACACTTTCTTTAACCCGTTGATATTTGCTTGTTCTTATAGAACCCATTAAAACAATAAGCCCCGTAAGAATGCTAAAAAAAACCATAAAATTAATCACCCAGGTTATTTTATCAAGAATACCCTGAACTAACGATAGTATTTGACGCAAATCAATAACAGAAACATTCGGAAACTTAGCTACCAACTCTTGTTGTAATTGTGCTGAAGTTTCCTCGTTAGGGGCATTCGTTGTAATCACATGCATTTGAGGCGCGTTTTCTAGAACACCTTCAGGAAACACCACAGAAAAATTCAATTGCATTCGTCCCCAATCAACATTTCTAATACTCGCTACATACGTTTTCATTAAAACGCTTTGAACATTAAATAGTAAAGTATCACCCACTACTACATCTGCGTCACGGGCCACATTGTCTGATAAAGAGATGGGAATAGCTCCATCTTCAGGAATCTCATTTTTCCATACCCCTGAAGCAAGTTTTTCTGAACCTATCATATCAGCTCTGAAAGTAGCCCTAAACTCATGGTTTAATATCCACTTTTTTACTGTTGCCGTGGTATCAAGTCTAAGATGGTTTACTGTTTTACCTTTGATACGCTCTATTCGCATCGTTACAATTGGAATATTCGCTAATACTGGCAAACCAAATGGTTTGATGCTCTTTGCTACTTCTTCTTTTTGATTTGTTTGAATATCTAATAAAATAATATTCGGATTTTTTTTGTTTCCGTCTATTGTAGTTTTAGCAAGCAGAATATCTTTAGTAAAATACAAAGTGCTAATCAGAAAAGACCCCAAGCCAATAGCTAAAATTAATACCATCGTCTGATTATTAGGCCTATACAAATTTAACAAACTTTGACGGGTTGTGAAGCTCCAACTAGCTGGAAAAAACTGTTTTATCCCTTTCATAAATAACAAGGAAATACCTGCAAGTATTGCAAAAATCAATAAAATGGTTAAAACAAAAGCTGTAGCATATCTCCAATCTTTTAACAAGCTTATTGAGCAGAAAAATAGGAAAGCTAAAATAACCAGAATTAAAAAAACACCTGCTTTTTTAAATTTAGGTCGGCTATGCTCTTGTACACGAAGTACTTCTAACGGCGAAACATACCAGGTAGACAATAATGGAAATAACGCAAATAATACAGACATAAAAACACCTAAAAGCAAACCCATTATTATAGGCTGTGGCGTTATTGCTATATCGACGGAAAAGGGCAAAAAATCTTGTAAAAATAAAGGGAAAATTTGCTGTAAAAAGATTCCTAAAGACGTACCCAATATACCTCCAATTAAACCTAGAGCCGTAATCTGAATTAAAAAAATTGAAAAAGTCTGCTTTCTTGTTGCCCCCAAACATTTTAAAACTGCAATAGCTCGAAGCTTTTCTTTAATGTAGATATGTACTGAACTTGCAATACCCACGCAACCCAATAAAAGGGCAATAAAAGCAACTAAACTTAAGAACCGTCCAAAATTATTATATCTTTTTCCTAGTCGTCGACTAACAGAAATGTGTGAGTCAAAAACTGCATTTTCAGCAGCTAAAATTGGATCTACAGCTTTCTCAAGCGCCTCTATATCATAACCAACTGCCTGTTTAAAATAATAATTGTATTTTATTCTACTTCCCGTTTGAAGTAAACCGGTCTTTTGCACAAAACGATAAGGAATTATTACGGGTGGAGCAACCGTGGCAGAAATTGCACTCGTACCTGGCGCTGATATAACTGCACCTAAAATTGGAAAAGAAACTGCCCCTATCTTAACACTATCTCCGGGCTTTAATTGGTATTGTAGCATTAATGTGGCATCCACCAATGCGCCTTTTTCACTTGAATATCTTTTTGCTGCTGATTTAGGTTTGGTAACTATAGTACCATAAAGCGGAAATTCTTCTCCAATACCACGTACTTGTACTAGTTTTGATTTTCCACTTTTAGAAAAAGCTGCCATCGAGGCAAAATTTACTTCGAACCCACTTAACCCTAATGAATCAATAATTTTTTGAGCCGTTTCTGTAGGCAAATGCTTACTGTGTATCGTATAATCGGCTCCCATTAAATTCTTTGATTGGAGCGCTATATTTTCTTCTAAATTTTTGCTGAAAGATTGAATGGCAACCAGAGCTGCAATTCCCAAAATAATAGAACTCATAAAGAGCATCAATCGCTTCAAACTAGCTTTACCATCTCTCCATGCCATTTTCACCAACCAATAAAAGCCAGGTTTTAAAGATCTTAGATCGTTATTCACAATACATCTGTTTTTTGATTGGTTAAAACCTTTCCTCCTTTTAACCTCAAAATTTGTTGCGTTCGTTTTGCTAAGTCCAAATCATGCGTAACTATTACCAAAGTAGTGCCCGATTCTTTGTTAAGTTCAAAAAGTAGTTGAATTACTTTTTCACCGGTTTCTTCATCTAAATTACCTGTAGGTTCATCTGCAAAAAGAAGCCTGGGCTTATTAGAAAATGCTCTAGCGAGGGCAACACGCTGCTGCTCACCTCCAGATAGCTGAGAAGGGTAATGATTTAAACGCTTTTCTAATCCCACTTTTTGCAAAAGTTGTCTTGCTTGGGAGGCTGCATTTTTTACTCCTTGTAGTTCTAAAGGAACACTCACATTTTCTATAGCGGATAAAGTGGGTAGTAATTGAAAGTCTTGAAATATAAACCCTATGTTTTTATTTCTTAAAACGGCACGCTCATCTTCACTTAAAAGAGCTAAATCGGCGCCACAGAGTTCTACTTTACCTCCATTTGCATCATCAAGACCAGCACAAAGACCAAGTAAAGTAGTTTTACCACTTCCTGAGGGCCCGACTATTGAGAAGGTTGCCCCTGCGTCGACAGTAAATGTTACATCTTCTAAAACTGTTAATTGATTTAAACCGCTAGAATAGGTCTTTCTAAGCTGGTGAACGTTTAATATCTTTGCCATAAGCTTCCTTTTCGCATATGAATGCAAAATAGGGAATTGATTCTAATAAACGCATCTAAGCCGCATGAGTATTCTATTAAAGTTTCGTTATTTTATTTTTTTTTTAGGACTACTTTCTTGTAAAAACGCTGCAGAAGAAAAGATAAAAAAAAGTAATACTAGTTTTGAAAATGAAACGGAAAGCTCTGAAAAAACTGCAGCGCAAACAGATGTAAAAACAATACTATTTTTTGGTAATAGTTTAACGGCCGGCTATGGTTTAGATACTGAAGAGTCATTTCCTAGTCTTATACAAAAGGTGATAGATTCGTTAAACTATAATTATAAAGTAGTTAATGCGGGTTTAAGTGGTGAAACCACTTCAGGTGGAAAAAACAGATTAAATTGGGTTTTAAAACAGCAAGTAGACATTTTTGTTTTAGAACTTGGGGCAAACGATGGGTTACGGGGCATACCTTTAAGCGAAACAAGAGCCAATCTTCAAATAATTATCGATAAAGTTTTAGATAAAAATCCAGAGACAAAGATTATTTTGGCAGGTATGCAAATACCCCCGAATATGGGGCCTGATTACACCAAAGAGTTTAGAAATATTTTCCCCAACCTTGCTAAAAAAAATCAGTTGCTACTAATTCCGTTTTTATTAGATGGTGTGGCTGGTCATCCTAATTTAAATTTACCTGATGGCATTCACCCCAACGCAATAGGTCAGCAAATAGTTAAAGAAAATGTTTGGTCTGTTTTAAAGGGCATATTAGAAAAATAAAACACATTAAGCCATTTTAGCTTTATTTCTTTTAGTTGTAAAAGCTAAAGCTTTCTTAATTCTTGAATTTTTAAATTTATATAAACGTGCAACCTCAACTTTATTCTCGGTGGCTACCTTTTCTAAACTAAATTCTTTATCCGCATTTATCGTTACTATAGACATTTCTATTGTTGCTACCTTAGCTTCATTTGTATTGTTTTGAGCTTGAACTGCTACTCCGATAAAAAGAACTAATACTAAAGTGATTATGGTTTTCATGTCTTACGATTTGTTATTACTATAACCACCGTAAGTGTATTTTTCAGGATGCAATTCGTCTAACTCGCCCCTATTTTCGGTAAGTAACACAGCTTATGTTAAAGGGTAAAAAATTGCCGACGAAATGTTGTTGAGCGTTTTTCAGTTGGTCTATTGAATAGGTTTTTTAACGGAAATTTAAACCAGAATCTGAAGCAAGAGATTAAACTTTGAACAATGTTTTAAATAAAATCTATTTAAATTTTAATGACTTATAAAATTAAAATTCATTTTTCGTAGACCTAGCAATAGCAATTTAGTACAAACTCTTAACTCACCTAATTATCAAATGCCTCAGAGGTTAGTACAAATTTCAATTATTGAACTAAAATAATTTTCTAAACAATATATTTTTTGAGGATAAACAAAATCAGTTCTTTGGCTAATCTTAAATTTTTAGATCTAGTCATCAGCCAAACCTATCCAAAATTAAGTAGTAATGTAACCCACATTCTCATAACCAAAATCAAAACCTATTTTAGTATATTAAATATGAATTAAGCCATTTTAGCTTTATTTCTTTTAGTTGTAAAAGCTAAAGCTTTCTTAATTCTTGAATTTTTAAATTTATATAAACGTGCAACCTCAACTTTATTCTCGGTAGCTACCTTTTCTAAGCTAAATTCTTTATCTGCATTTATCGTTACTACAGACATTTCTATTGTTGCTACCTTAGCTTCATTTGTATTGTTTTGAGCTTGAACTGCTACTCCGATAAAAAGAACTAATACTAAAGTGATTATGGTTTTCATGTCTTACGATTTGTTATTACTATAACCACCGTAAGTGTATTTTTCAGGATGCAATTCGTCTAACTCGCCCCTATTTTCGGTAAGTAACACAGCTTATGTTAAAGGGTAAAAAATTACCGACGAAATGTTATTGAGCGTTTTTCAGTTGGTCTATTGAATAGGTTTTTTAACGGAAATTTAAACCGGAATCTGAAGTAGGAGATTAGGATTTGGGCAATTTTTTAAATAAAAATTGAGGTTATTGATAGAACATACCCCCGGATAATCACCTTTTTTCCCTTCCATATCAACAATAATTTGATAATGAAGATGAGGCGCATAGTTCACGTTAATATCTGTAGTACCCAGAGTTGCTATTACTTCACCTGCCTTAAACTTTTGGCCGATTTCTAAATTTTGTATTGATGCCAGAGATAGGTGACCAAAGAGGCTATGAAAAACCTGTCCATTCAATTTATGTTGTAAAACTATAGTTGGTCCATAATCACCTTTATTACTATTATTCGCATAACTATGCACTGTACCAGCTATCGGTGTTATTACCTGTGATCCTTCCTTTGCCCAAAAATCAATTCCTAAATGGATATCTCTTTTTTCTTGAACCTTAGAAAAATTACAATAATCACTATATAAGTTTCTTTTTTCTAAATAACCTCCCCAAGCCACCTTAGATTGGTTTAAGCTTAAAACAGAATTAATATAGTTTTGGCATTTATTTGGATTTCCTAAATCTATACCTATTAAATCCCCGTTCGTTACACTAAGATCTAAAAGACAATATTCTTCTAGTCTGATTTTGTGGTCCAATACCAAATAAGGTCCATTAGAAAAGCAATCCATTTGATTAAATAGCAAAGACATAATATAGATTAGTAACTGTTGTTTAAAGATTAACTTTTGATCAAATAAAATGTTAAAGTATATGACGGATTTAACCTACAAATAAAATAAAGAGTAAATTTGAATCGAAAATTACACATTAAAAACAACATTGTTACTGCCGATAATTACTCTAAAAAGAATTTCTTATTGCTTTAACATTGATTATTTTAATTCGACAAGAGTAGATTCTTGAAGAGAAAAGTAACTTATCACTAACATTTAGAACAATGAAAAGAGCACTATTATTTAAATCATCACTAATTTTTCTAATTTTCACGTTATTAACTTTTACCGTTTCATGTGGTAGCGATGACTCTGAACCAATGGTTTCACCTGCACCGGCTCCTGACCGTGATGGTGATGGGGTTGCTGATGCAGACGACACCTGCCCAAATGAGGCTGGAGTTGCCGAGCTAAACGGCTGCCCAGAAAACGCTACTGAATCTACAACAACAGCGGGCCCGGTTTTAATAAAAATTAATTGTGGCGGTGAAGAAGTTACTATAGGAGATGAAACTTTTATAGCAGACCAATATAAAGGGGGCGCTAACGCTACTTATACGGCTCATCAGAGTATTACTGAAATTGAAAATACAGAACTAGATGAAATTTATTTAACTGAAACAATTACCCCAAACGATCAAAATGAAGGGCCTTTTTCTTATGATATTCCAGTTGAAAACGGTACTTATACTGTAAAAATGCACTTTGCCGAAATATACTGGGGCGTACGTAAAGTAGGCTTCGAAGGCACCGAAGGTGGTGTAGGAAGTCGTATTTTTGATGTAGACATTGAAGGAAGATCTATCTTAACCAGAATGGATGTCTTTGAAGCTACAGGGGGTGCTGCAAAGGCAATCACTAAAATGTATAATGTTGAAGTAGTTGATGGAGTTTTAAACATTGTTTTCACCGCAACAGTAGATCGACCAAAAATTTCTGCAATAGAAATTTTTGGAGAAGGTGCCATAGTCGAATAGCTGGAATGAAACTTACTAGAGCATTTATGACTCATTATAAGCTATTTAAGTAAACTAAAGTTTAACTTTTTTTTGCTTCAAGAATAATTGAGAACTAGAAATAGTTCAAACCTGTATTTTATTTCAGTTTAAACAAAGAAGAGTTTTAGTGTCGGTTACAAACCGAAAACGTTTAAAAAACCTTGCTTAATAGCAAGGTTTTTTTTGCTTAAGCCTTAAGGTTAAGAAAACTTCAGCAAAAAATATTTAGTTAACATATTTTTCACATTCTAAGGTGTAAGGAGTAGTAACTTTGTTTTACTAATAAAGAAAAATACATTTATGTCTTTTATAAAATTAAGTTTATTATCTATTTTTTTTCTTTTTTCATCAAGTTGTCAATCGACCCAGAAAAAAAAATCTAAAACAGAAAACCAAGAACCAGCACAAGAAGTTACTAAACTTTCACAGGAAGAACTTGAAGCTTTTGAGACGGCATATTTCGCAAGTGGATGTTTCTGGTGTGTTGAAGCTATTTTTGAAAGTGTTAAAGGAGTTAAAGAGGTTATTTCTGGCTATGCAGGTGGCACCGAGGAGAACCCAACCTACCAGCAAGTGGGTGGTGGAATGACTAGCCACGCAGAAGCTGTTGAAGTTTATTACGATCCTAAAGTAATTACATTTACTCAACTTGTTCAAGTATTTTTTGGATCGCATGATCCTACTACGCTTAATCGTCAAGGACCAGACCGAGGAACACAATATCGATCTATAGCCTTTTACAAAAATGAAAATGAAAAAGAAATTATAGAGGCATATATAGGGGCATTAGAAGATCAAAATGTGTATAACGGAGATCCGATTACCACAGAGGTTAAGCCGTTAACAAAATTTTGGCCTGCTGAAGATTATCACCAAGACTATGAAAAAAATCATCCAAATAACTCCTATATTACCAATGTCTCAATACCCAGATTAAATAGGTTTAAAAAGAATTTTGGAGATTTTTTAAAAAAGGAAACGCATTAAACCATTTTTAAAAAAGTGAAGATCGTTCATTCATTTTAAGAAAGAGACTACTTTAAACAAGAACCTTAGGATAATTTATTGTTAAAAAACATACTATCTTTTCAATAAAAACGGCTTTAAAATATAGTATTTAATTTTTTATCAAACAAAGCGTTCTAAATTTCGTAATCCAGCTTTAAAGCGCTTCTCAAGTCATAGTTTTTAACTTGTTCGATAAGTATACCTACTTAAAAACATAGACTTAGAACTTTAAAAGATTAAACTTAATAAAAATTTGATCTGATCATACATCTGTTTATGCTGAAAAAGTTCATTACTATGTTTAGTTACCTATATTTAATAAATCATATCTCAAAGTAAAATTATTCAAAAAATATTTTGTCATCCTTAACAAAAACAACCTTTTTTAAAAGGTAGCTATCCCTTATTTTTACATTCTTTATCAAGTATTATTTTTTTTAAGCAAAAAATGCAGGCAAATATGAGCGTCGCCCAAAATTAATAGACCTATCCAGATTTTTACTGTATAAATTGTGAATTAGCAGAAGACATTCTTATTTATGAAACAAGTTACCATAAGCACACCATTTATTACCCTTATAGTTCTTAATTATGGCGCTATTATTCAAAAACTACTAATTAAAGATAAAGAGGGTAATTCATTTAATGCCGTTGTAGGTTTTGATTTTCCTAATAACTATATAAAAGATAATATCTTTTTAGGCGCATGTGTTGGTCGCTTTGCTGGTCGTATATCAAATGGCGGTTTCTATATTGATCGTCAATTCTATCATTTATTTGAACAAAAAGGTATTCATTTACATGGTGGTCAAGTAGGGTTTGGAAGAAAAGAATGGCAGATTAAAGAAGTACATCATGGCAGACAACCGTTCGTAACTTTAACTTATGAGAGTAAACATTTAGAGGAAGGCTACCCAGGTAATTTAACGGCTGCAGTAACCTATAAACTAATAAACAATGCATTAATTATTACCCACCAAGCCTCAACCGATAGAGCTACAGTAGTAAATTTAACAAATCATAGTTATTTTAAAGTAGACCACGCACCCACCATAAATAACTGGCGTTTAAAGCTAAATGCTTCACAAATGGCAGAAACGTTTCCAAATATGTTACCTACGGGTAAACTTGTAGCCACCTCGAATACATCGTTTGACTTTTTAACAGAAAAAGAGCTTGGTAGTACTCGTCTTAATACACCCTTCAAAGTGGAATCATCATCTGAAGTTGCAGCTAGAATATCCTCTGATAAATCAGGAATTTCTTTAGAAGTATTTACCGACCAACCTGCCATGGTGGTATACACCCCTGCTACTTTTCCTGCAATATGTTTTGAGACTCAAAACTTTCCTGACGCACCTAATCAAGCTAATTTTCCGAGTAGCATATTACGGCCTGGTGAGCATTATAAAAATGAGTCTACATTTATTTTTGATCTCTTATAGGTTCTAAAACACTAAAAAGTAACCGAAAACAGAAATTACTTTATTACTTTAGAGACAAGTAAGTTAAAAATACATATGAAATTAAAAATATGGCTAAAAAGCCTCATAGTTGTTTTAGGAGTACTATTCATCCTTTTCAGGTTTGTTGGATGGCCTATGTTGAAAGAAAAAACCAAACAAATTAGCCCTCAAAAAATTACAACATATAATGAAGACGGTTTCGATTTAGCTATTTCTTATTCTAGTCCTTATAAAAAAGGCAGAGTAATTTTCGGCGAATTAGTACCATTTGATAAAGTATGGCGTACAGGTGCTAACGAGCCTACTACTTTTACAACAATAAATGCAATTAAAATTAGAGATAAAAAGCTACCAGCAGGCACCTACTCTTTATGGACAATACCAGGGAAAAACAGCTGGAGAGTAATACTAAACAAAGAAGTGCCCGAATGGGGTGTTACACTTTTGAGCGGAGCAACAGAAACTGCTAGAGACCCCGAATATGACGCCATTGAAGTTACCGTTCCTTCAATATCACTTAAAAAACCAATAGAAAGTTTAGATATATCTTTTAAAGTCACCACACAATTATATTTGTCTTTAGCATGGGATAGCACCGAAATACAAGTACCAATTAACAAATAACCTTGAGTACAGCAAAAAACACAAGAAAAGATCGCGTTTTTGAAATTCAAAATAAACGAAAACAGCAGCTTAGCACTAAAGACTTAACTTTGGGTGTTATTCAAGGAAACAGTACAGCTTTGTCTCGTGCGATAACCTTAGTAGAAAGCACAAAAAAAGAACATCACGAACAAGCAAATGCAATAATTGAAGAATGTCTTAAAATTACTACTAAGACGATTCGAATAGGAATTACTGGAGTACCAGGCGTAGGCAAAAGCACATTTATTGAAGCCTTTGGAAAAAGACTTACCCGTTTAGGTAAAAAAGTAGCTGTTTTGGCAGTTGATCCATCAAGTACGCAAACAAGAGGAAGTATTCTAGGAGATAAAACTCGCATGCAAGAATTAGTTCGCGATACAAATGCTTTTATACGCCCATCTCCTTCAGGAGTTTCACTAGGGGGTGTAGCACGCAAAACCCGTGAAACAATAATATTATGCGAGGCAGCGGGTTACGATATTATTTTGGTAGAAACGGTTGGTGTTGGTCAAAGTGAAACTGCAGTACATAGTATGGTCGATTTTTTTTTACTCTTAAAATTACCTGGCGCAGGGGATGAACTTCAGGGAATAAAAAGAGGTATTATTGAAATGGCAGACGCTATCATTATCAACAAGGCTGATGGTGATAATATGAAACTTGCCAGAGCTGCCTCTATTGACTTTACGAGAGCCCTACATCTATATCCACCAAAAGAAAACGGATGGGTGCCAAAAGTATTAAGCTGCTCTGCATTAAAAAAGCAAGGTTTAGACGAAATATGGCAAGTTATAAAGACTTACATAGCACTAAGTACAAAGTCTGAAAATTTCTACCTAAAGAGAAAAAAACAAAATAAAAATTGGTTGTTACAAACCATCGATGACGAATTAAAACTTAAATTTTATCATGATTCTCAAGTTTCAAAGGAACTAGAAAAATATATTCAACAAGTACAAAATAATAAAATTTCACCTTTTCGAGCTGCTGAAAAATTGATGCTTATGCATCATAAATAAATATGCTAAATTTGCGAATCAACAAACTCAATCAATGCGCATAATTACCGACTCTTTTATTTCTATTGTAGTACCATTTTACAACGAACAAGACAATGCTGTTTTGTTAACTGAAAAAATTCATGAAAGTTTAACGGGCTATTCTTACGAAATTATTTATGTAGATGATTTTTCTACAGATAATACTCGTAAAGTGGTTAAAGCTATGAATGATGAAAAAGTTCACCTAATAGAACTTAAAAAAAATTACGGTCAAAGTTTAGCACTTGCAGCTGGTTTAGATTATGCAAAAGGAGAATATATAATTACTATGGATGGTGATTTACAAAATGACCCTAGTGATATTCCTGAAATGTTGAGCTATGCTATTAAAGAAGAATATGATGTGGTAACTGGCATTAGACAAAAAAGAAAAGATTCTTTAGTTAAGAAAATACCTTCAAAAATTGCTAATTTTTTAGTTAGGCGGGTAACCAAATTAGATATAAAAGATAACGGTTGCGCCTTAAAAGTGTTTACAAAAGATATCGCAAAAGAACTAAATTTATATGGTGAAATGCACCGTTTTATTACACTACTAGCCCATTTAGAAGGTGCTCAAATAAAGCAAGTACCTGTGAAACATCATGCCAGACATGCAGGTGTTTCAAAGTATGGTCTTGAACGTGTTTTTAAAGTAATTGCAGATATGATGTTGTTACTTTTTATTCGAAAATATTTTCAGAGGCCTATTCACTTATTCGGTATTTTTGGAGTGTTACTTATCATCCTAGGGAGTTTAATAAATTGCTATTTACTGCTAATGAAATTTGGATTTGGACAAGATATTGGCACTAGACCACTTTTAATATTTGGTTTAATGTTCATTTTAGCGGGTATTCAATTATTTACCATTGGTATTCTAATGGAACTATTGATTCGCACTTACTATGAATCTCAAAACAAACGCCCCTTTAGAATTAAAAAAATTACAATAGGTGGCAAATCTTCGTAAGAAAGGAATCACGTTATTAAAAATAGTTGTTAGTGCGTTACTAATCTATTTTATCTTTACAAAGCTAAATAGTGTTGAGATACTAAATATTTTAAAGGATGCCGATTGGTTGTATTTGCTAATAGCGCTGTTATTAATAGTTATTTCAAAATTAATAGCTTCATTTCGGCTTAATTTATATTTTCATCAACTACATGTCTTTTTAACGCAAAAAAGCAATCTAAAACTATATTTACTGGGCATGTTTTACAACCTATTTCTACCTGGTGGTATTGGCGGTGATACCTATAAAGGATACCTGATAAAAAAAAAGTTTGAAGTAAGCACTAAACAAATAGTAGCCGTTTTAGTACTTGACCGTTTAAGCGGCTTACTTTTAATATCGGTTTACACTTGTATATTAGCCTTATTTATACAAAACAGTTTTTTTGCTGATTATAAAGTTTTATTTGGCTTAGCCATACCCTGTGGATTTATATTTTTTTGGTTTATAAACACAAAGTTTTTTAGACCTGTATTACCCGTTTTGTGGCGATCCGTTGGCTACTCTTCACTCGTACAATTAGTTCAATTAATTAGTATCTTTTTTCTTCTAATGGCACTTGGCATTACCGGCAACATAATTGCTTATTTGTTTATTTTTTTAATTTCATCTATTGTATCGGTAGTACCTTTAACCATTGGCGGTATTGGTAGTCGAGAAATTACATTTCTATACGGTGCAACATTGCTTGAACTTAATGCAAATTCTTCGGTCGCAGTCAGTTTACTGTTTTTTCTAATGACCGCTATCATCTCGTTAACCGGTATTGTGTATCACTTTAAAAAAATAGAATTAAAAGTTATACCAAAAATCTAATAAATATGTACGAGGTGCATCTTATTTAGTACTTTTTTTCTTGAGGAAGAAACAAGAAATTTAGCCTGTAACCTTGTAATTCTAAATTGGTTTTCGCTATACTTCATATCCCAATCGAAACCAGCATTTTTAAGTTGTTGCAACTCTAAATCGTTTGCATATATCCAAATATCATTTTTATTTTTAAGCTTATTTAAAGTAGTGATCTTCACAGGTCTTTGGTTGTAAAAATCTAAAGCCCATGTATACCTGTTAGATATTTTATAAATATGATCTACTGAAATTTGCTCTCGCGCTATGGTATGCGCCATTGACGACCCTGCCTGATACTTTAAAAGTTCAGGGTAAAAATGCAGATTTAAAACTACATTTAATAGTATGGCGCTACATACTGATAATGTGATAATTCTTAAACAACTAGACTCTGGCTTTAAATAGTAATAAACAACGACACCTAATACGCCTGCAAATAAAATTATTGCATAAATACTATTTATCTTAAAAACAAAAAAGCATATCAATACCGAGGTAATAAAAACTAAAATTAGGACAAAATACTGCACCACTAAAAGCACCCTTGTAGTTTGTACATTTTTACTTTCATGTAAACTATACAAATAAGAAGCAGTTAAAACAGCAAACAAAGGCATTGTAATGTTTAGATAATGAGGAAGCTTAAACTGCGCAAAACTTATCAACAAGAAAATAAAGATTATACCTCCTAAAGTAAGAAACTCTTGACCTAAAATTTGTTTAAATTTAAGTTTATAAAAAGCTTTTATTCTAGTTTTAAAGGCCATTATGCCAAGTGCCGTCCATGGAATAAAAACCCATAAAAATGTGTGAAAAAAGAACAAATAATCACTACTATTTTTACCTATTCCTTCTCCACTTAGTCGCTCAAAGCTTTGTTCCCAAAAAATAAAGAAAATACCACTTCGACCGCTTTTTCCGCGAATAATTTTCTCTGGATGCAAATCAAACTGGTGATAATATGCATAAAGCATAGGGCATATTGCAAGACCAAATACAAGCAAAGCCACAATCACTTTCCAGCTTATAAATCGTTGCCATTTACGGGTATATGCTAAATGGCATAATAATGGAAAGCCCATTACAACCAATGCAATTTGCCCCTTTGTTGAAAATGCGATACCAGCACCAAAAGCACCTAGCACAATATGTAGTAACTTTTTTGTTTCTATATAGGCCGTAAGTTGCCATATCGCAAAAATGGTAAAGCCCGTTAATACCGCATCTGTACGAACATCAATTACAGATAGTACAATAGTCTGGGTAGTCATAAATATGAGCGCCGCCAACTTACCAACTTCTTTATTGTACAGCACTTTACCCAAACCAAAACAACTAAAAGCACCTAGTAATATAGCTAATAAACCAGGTATACGATATGCCCAATCATGAATTCCGAAGAGCTTAAAAGACAGCGCCGCCAACCAATAATGCATATGAGGCTTATCAAGATATTCTTCAGGTCCCTTAAAAAGACTAAGAAAATCATTCTCTTGAACCATGCGCATAGCCATTACCGCAAATTGAGCAGAATCATTTTCAAATAAGGTTACGAACATTCCAGTGATATAAACTAGAACGATCAAAACAATTAAAAACCAATATCTAGCATTTGAGATCATAGGGTATACTTGATAAGCTTTATTGTGTATAATTTTGCAAAAAGCCAGCCAAAAAAGAGACCAACAAGCATACCAGAGAATACATCTAGCGGAAAATGAACTCCAATATATATTCTACTATAGCCAACAAAAAATGCCCAACTAAGTAATATAATTGGTATAAATTTATACCTCTGATTTAAAAGTATAGAAAAGAAAACGGCAACTGCCATTGTATTTGATGCGTGACCAGAAAAATATCCAAATTGCCCACCGCAATACGATTTTACTAATCGCATTAATTGATTTACACTAGTGTCATGACAGGGTCGCAGACGACCAATGCCATATTTAAAAAAATCGGTTAAACCATTGGTGACTATAATCATGAGTACAGCTGCTAAAACTAAAATTATCGTTTTTTTTAAACCTAGTTGTTGAAATGAAACTGCAAGTAGTACTAGGTAAATAGGTATAGAACTGAACTTGTTGGTGACAAACAACCAAAACCCGTCCCACGTGCTGGTACCCAAATTATTGAGTAATAAAAACAACTCTTTATCAAAATTCAGTAATTCTTCTAGCATAGGTTAATCTTCATAACGAGCTACCTCTCGGTCATAGAAGGCTGTAGCTTCTGCAATTAGCGTTTCTGCTTCGGTCTCTAATTCTTTTTGGTCTTCGGCTGTAAAATCTTCTAACCATTCAACTTCATCATTCTCTAAATTAATTATAAATCTAGGGTATTGTGTATGTACAATAAAAACAGCGGAAGGATAATCGGTATTATCACCAAGCAAAAATTTAGGAAACTCCATATCAACAATTAAAATTAATAAATTAGCTTATGTAGTATATCCTCAAGGAGGTGTAACTACTTATTTTATCAGTTGTTTTGTTAAATAATTAAATCGAATATACAACATAATGGCCGAGGCAGTAAGTCCTGTTAACAAACCTAGCCAAATACCTATGCTTTTTAAACTAGTATACAAACCTAAATAATAGCTTATCGGGAAACCTATCAACCAATAGGCAATAAAAGTAATTATAGTGGGTATTTTCACATCTTGCAAACCTCTTAAAGCGCCCAAAACGACTACTTGTACTCCGTCTGAAATTTGAAAAAAAGCAGCAACCAGTAAGAGCTGTCCCGCAATAAAAATCACCTCTGTATTATCTGCTAAATTTAGGGTATCGTTTAAATCTAAATAAAGCGTTGGAAACCAATTTCTACCTAATAGAAAAAGTGCCGCAAAAATAATTTCAATAAAAAAAGTTAATAGAAAGATAGAGAAAGAGATACGTCGTAAATCTATAAAATTTTTCAATCCTTTTTGATTTCCAACCCGAATCATAGCAGTAACACCTAATCCCATTCCAAACATAAAGGTCATACTACTCAAATTTAATGCGATTTGGTTGGCTGCTTGCGCATTTTTACCTAAAACACCACTTAACCAAATGGCAGCTGTAAAAATAGCTACTTCAAAAAGCATTTGCAAAGCTGATGGAAAACCTAAATCAATAATTTTATTGAGCACTTTTTTTTCCAATTTCTTAAAATTGAAGCCTGTTACATAATCGTGAAATTTAGATGTACTCTTTAAGAGATACCAAATATAAACTACCATTAAAATGCGTGCTGCCAAAGTACCAATAGCTGCGCCAACAATACCCATTTTTGGAAATCCGAAAGTGCCAAAAATAAGAAGATAATTCAAAATTATATTGATAACATTCGCAATCACCGTCGCATACATTGGGTACCGAGTTTGTGATAGTCCCTCTGAAAATTGTTTAAAAGCTTGAAAAATTATCATGGGTATGAGCGATAAAGCAACTAAATCTAAATAAGGCAAGGCTAACGCAACTACCTCTGGCGGCTGGCTCATTAAGCTCATCAAAGGTTTTGCTAATAGAATTAGTGCAAAAAGAGAAAGACCTAAAAAAGTACAAAGCACAAGGCCATGTTTAAGGGCACCTTTAGCACTAGCCTTGTTACCAGCACCATCAGCTTCTGCCACCAAAGGCGTAATAGCTGTAGAAAAACCAATACCAAGCGACATAGCGATAAACACGAAACTATTTCCTAAAGAAACAGCTGCTAGTTCTGCTGTACCTAATTGACCCACCATAATATTATCTGCCAACTGCACAAAAGTATGACCGAGCATGCCCATAATAACGGGCACAGAAAGTTTAATATTATAACTAAATTCTTGGGTGTACTTTTTAAACACTATTGATACTATTTTTTAAATATGATATTTGTAATTCTTGAGGTTTAGATTTGTTTAGCTTCCTCCCAAAATACATTCATTTCTTCTAAGGTCATTTTATCCAAAGGCTTCCCAATTTGTTTTGACTTTTTTTCTAGATATAAAAAACGCTTCATAAACTTCTTATTGGTTCTTTCTAAAGCATTTTCAGGGTTAATATTTAAAAATCGTGCATAATTTACAAGCGAAAAAAGTACATCCCCAAATTCAGCCTCCATATTCTCGATATTTTCAGCCTTAACTTCTAATTTAAACTCTGCTAATTCTTCCTCCACTTTTTCCCAAACTTGTTCTGTTTTTTCCCAATCAAAGCCAACGCCTACTACCTTTTCTTGTATTCGGCTTGCTTTTACTAGGGCAGGTAAACCATTTGGCACCCCTTCAAGCACGCTCGTTTTGCCTTCTTTAAGTTTTATGCTTTCCCAGTTACGCTTCACTTCTTCTTCATCTTTAACCACTACATCACCATATATATGCGGATGTCGATGAATTAATTTGTCACAAATACCGTTACAAACGTCAGCGATATCAAAATTTTCTGTCTCGCTACCAATTTTCGAATAAAAAACAATGTGCAATAGAACATCACCCAATTCCTTTTTAACTTCTTCCAAATCATCATCTAAGATAGCATCACCAAGCTCATAGGTTTCTTCAATAGTTAAATGACGAAGCGTTTGCATGGTCTGTTTTTTATCCCATGGGCATTGCTCACGCAACTCATCCATAATAGTTAATAAACGATCAAAAGCTTTTAATTGTGTGTCTCTAGTATTCATCAAAAAAGGTTTAAACAAAAGTACAAATCGCAATTATTCTTTCATTCGCAATAGGCACGGTATTTTTAATTATATTTCGTCAAAATTTCATAAAAAATGATTGGAAAAAGTTTTAATTTAAAACGTATACTTTTAAGAAGAGCTTTTACCTTCACCTTAAATCAACAAACAAAGCAAGTTTAATCTATCAAATAAATTGTAGCTACTTTAAAATTAGTTGGCTTTACAAAGCTTCACTTAGTTTAACGAGCTTTAAAAAACCAAAAATCGCACAAAAATATTTCTTATTTCTGATCTTGTTTTGAATAGTTTTTTTAAGACAATAACCTAACGCCATTCAAAATTAATCAATTACAAAGCAGTTAAGATTTAGGTTGAAATATGAAATTAAATTAAGAAGCCTTTAAACAAAACATTTATGACAACTAGAAGAACGTTTATAAAAAAGTCTACAATATTTACCTCAGCGGCGCTAATAGTACCTATACACACTTTTGCACAAGAGCACCATACTGGGTTAGGTGTACAGTTGTATTCTTTTAGAAATGAAATGGCCAAGAACGTAAAAGGTACTTTAGAGAAAATTGCAGCTTTAGGATTTAAAAAAATAGAATCGGCCCGAAGCAAATCTGGTCATTATTACGGACTTTCACCCAAAGAAATGAAAGACACTTGTGATGCTTTAGGGATGAAACTTATAAGCGGTCATTGTGCTTTAGATGAAAATTTTAACCAAACAATGCAAGAAGCGGTGGAATCTGGTCAAGAATATTTAATTTGTTCTTCTTTACCAAGTGAAGGTCAAAATATATCGAATTACAAGAAGGTAGCTGATCAATTTAACAAGGCAGGTGAAGCCTGTAAAAAATTAGGTTTAAAATTTGGATATCACAATCATGAGTACGAATTTGAATCTGAAAATGGTAAAATTTTATATGATGTTCTAATGGATGAGACAGAAGCTGATTTAGTTCATATGGAACTTGATTTGGGCTGGGTTATTGTTGCTAAAAAAGACCCTTTAGATTATTTTAAAAAATACCCCGGCAGATTTCCACTTTGGCATTTAAAAGACATGAATTTGTTAAAAAATGAAAGTACCGAATTCGGAAAAGGCAGTTTAGATATTAAAACCATGCTAGCCAACCAAAACGCTTCTGGTGTAAAACACATATTTATTGAGCAAGAAGAATATGCCATCAATGCTGAAGCAAGCATGAATCATAATATGAACTATTTAAGAGAACTTTAATTAAATATAGTAATCAACGAATAACTCTTTTTATGTATTACAAAAAATAAAACATCATGGTAGTAATTGAACGCTAAATGTATTAGTGCGAATTTTTATCAGCCTATATTGATGGGTTTTTTTACCCAGCATATGGTCTACTAAATTGCAACGCTAATGTTAGCCATTCGTTTATAGCAAGCATTTTGTAAAACTGCTTCTAATAACAAGAAGTAATTTAACTACTTTTATTTTTTGTAGATCTTATTACTAGCATTTCTATGAAATAATTGAAAATTATATCTTGTAAAAAATAAACTTACCAACACTTCAATCTACACGTATGAATATTTATTTATTTGAATTTATAGGTACCATGTTTCTTATTTTGCTCGGCAATGGAATTGTTGCCAATGTAAGCCTTAAAAACACCTATGGTGGTGACGCCGGCTGGGTAGGTATAACTATTGGGTGGGCTATGGCTGTTTTTGTAGGCGTTTTTGTAGCTGCTGATGTTAGTGGCGCACATCTAAACCCTGCAGTAACAATTGGTTTAGCTACAGCAGGAAAATTTGGTTGGAGCTTGGCACCTGGCTACATAGCCGCTCAGTTTTTAGGTGCAATGACGGGTACTACATTAGTTTGGTTATGCTATAAACAACAATATGATAGTACCGAAGATAAAGAAGCTATTTTAGGCAGTTTTGCTACTACGCCTTCCAAAAAAGATTTTTTGTGGAATTTTATTACCGAGTTCATCGCCTCTTTTGCTTTTGTTTTAGCTATCTTTTTTTTGGCAAAGGGTAATAATGTAGATGGAAAGATTTCTTTGGGTTCGTTAGATGCACTACCTGTTGCACTTTTAGTACTAGCTATAGGTATTAGTTTAGGTGGACCTACTGGTTATGCTATTAACCCAGCTCGTGATTTGGGCCCACGTATTATGCATGCTCTTTTACCTATTTCTAACAAGGGTAGCAGCGCTTGGTGGTACGCTTGGATACCTGTTTTAGCTCCTATAGCAGGAGCGGTCTTAGCAGCTTTAGTATACATGGTGATAAGTATATATTGATAAAATTGAACTTTTTTTTACGAAATCAATTTAAAAGTGGTTAAAAAAATGTAATCATGTTTAGAAAGTCTTTCGATAAAATAAAAGTATCTTTAACAATAAATTTCATACAAATGAAGGGTTTTTTGTTTGCTTTTTTTTGCTACATCAGTTTAGTACAAGCACAGGAACACAAGCGTTTTGATGAAGAGGTCGCTAGTATTCAAAAAAAGTACGACACCCTTTGGAATGCCTCAAAAGAGACTATAGTATTTACAGGCAGTTCTAGCGTGCGCATTTGGAAAGATTTACAAAATAGATTTTCAAAATATCAAATTGTAAATTCGGGGTTTGGGGGATCAAAGACATCTGATTTACTCGCTTATGCCGACGAATTGATATTAAAATATAAACCAAAAAAAGTTTTTATCTATGAAGGAGATAATGATATTGCTGATCGAATAAAACTAAAAGAGATCACAAATAATTTAATAAGCCTTATTAATACTATTAAATCTCAAAATTCATTCACACAAATCATTCTTATTTCAGCAAAACCATGTATTGCAAGATGGAATTTAAAACGCAAGTACAAACAACTCAACCGAAGGTTAAAAAAAATATGCGAAAATGATACTAGAATGCAGTTTGCTGATGTTTGGCATCCTATGCTAACAAATAAAAAGCCAAATCATGATATTTTTTTAAGTGACGGTCTACATATGAATGCCAAAGGTTACGCTATATGGTATGACGTTTTAAAAGTATTTGTGGAAAATAAAAAATAGACTAGTTAAAATATATTTTAAAAACCATTAAAATTTTCGGACTAATGATAAAAAACAACCTCATTCGAAGTAGCATAATTTTTATAGCGCTTATTTGTTTTATCGCATGTAATAATCAACGAGAGAAACGAGTTATTAATTTTCCGGAGACTAATTTAGCGGAAGCAAATATGATTCCGAAACCTCTAAAAATTATCCCTACAAATAGTGGCTTTGCACTTGATCAGTTTACAGCAATTTACACCTCAGCAAATGCCGCAGATTTCGATCATGTTGGCAGGTTTTTAGCAAAAAAAATAAAAACAAAAACTGATTTGGATATTCCGGTAAATGTGACCGACATACCAAATTTAGAAAGTATCATTTATATAAAAAAAGTAGACAGCACCAAATTAGAGGGTCATGAAGCATACCAGTTACAGATAACCCAAGATTCCATTATTTTAAACGCAGGTACAGCAGAAGGTGCGTTTAGAGGTGTTCAAACGCTAAGACAAATTATTCCTGAAACAAGTACCAACATAATAAAGAATAAAATATGGATTATTCCTAGTGGAAAAATTATAGATAGTCCGCAATATGCCTACCGCGGTGCAATGTTAGATGTTGCTCGACATTTTTTTAGTGTAGAAGACGTTAAAAAATATATTGATGTTTTAGCCTACTACAAGTACAATATGCTACATTTACACTTATCTGATGATCAAGGTTGGCGTATTGAAATTAAATCTTGGCCCTTACTAACACAAATAGGTGGAAAAACAGAGGTTGGTGGCGAATCAGGCGGTTTTTTTACGCAAAAAGAATATAAAGAAATTGTGGCATACGCTGCAGACCATCATATCACCATTGTACCAGAAATTGATATGCCAGGGCATACTAATTCGGCTTCAGCGTCTTATCCATTTTTAAATGGAAATGGAAAAAAAGCAGAACTTTATGAAGGCATAGAAGTAGGTTTTAGCACCTTTGATACGCGAAAAGATAGTGTTTATACTTTTTTAGACGATGTTATAGGAGAAATAGCGGCCATTACACCTGGTCCTTACTTTCATATTGGAGGTGACGAAAGCCATGTCACCAACAAAAAAGATTATATCTATTTTATAAATAAAGTAGAAAAAATTGTTCAAAAAAATAATAAACGAGTTATCGGATGGGATGAAATTGCAAGTGCTGATGTCGATTCTAATGCCATTTCGCAATATTGGAGCAGCGGAGAAAATGCAAAGTTAGCCGTAGATAAGGGTATGAAGATTATTTTATCACCTGCAAAAAAAGCATATCTAGATATGCAATATGACAGCCTTTCAAAACACGGTCTACATTGGGCAGCTTACATACCAACAGATACAGCTTATGTGTGGACACCAGAAGAATATGAGGGTATACCCTCAGAAAATATTTTGGGTATTGAAGCGCCCTTGTGGTCCGAGACCATAAGCAATATTGACGAGTTAGAATATTTAGCATTTCCACGAGCTATTGGTTATGCTGAACTTGGATGGTCTACCAAAGAAAATCGCGATTGGAAAAATTACAAAATTCGTTTGGCAAATCAAATTGCATTTCTAAATCGTATGAATGTTAAATATTACCCATCGCCCCTAATTGATTGGAAAAGTAATAACTAGCCCCACTTAATATTTTATGAATTAAAACGCCCTTTGGTTTAATCTGCAATTTAAAGTAATGCGGAACTACCAAAAATACCCTCGATTTATTTATACCTTAAGAACCTAAATTTGTTTTTTAAGCGATTTTTAAAATACCAAGTTATGAGGAAATTTTTGGGTTAAATGGGGCTAAAATTTGTGCTTTCTTTTTAAAAACAAAGAGAAGGGTATAAATCGATGCTAAACCTTTATCTATTCTAAATTTTAATTTAAGTTTTTATAAAATGGTTGAATTACCAACTCATAAAACTAATCAGCTAAACTCACTTATAAGACTTCATTCGTAGAACTTGGCAATTTCACTTTGTCTTATTCGATCTAATTAAAATAGATTAGTAGATTTAATGTGAGGCTACATAAATTATCTGCCTTGCAACGGATGAAGAAAATCATCTTTAGAAAAACTAATTGATTTTATAAAGATTAATTTGTTTTCAGTCCAGTAGCATCTCACATTTCGCTAAAACAACTACAAAAACTTAAGTAACAACCAACAAAAATAAGCCAAAGACACACAGCCATGAGATTTAGATATAATTATAACGGGGAATAATTACTAGCTCATAAAGTCAATATTTATGATAGCTAATTTTAATAGGACTTAACAAACAGGTAACCTTCTCATCCTTGAAAAGCTATTTAGCCTAAAGACACTTGTTCTATTGAGAAAAAGCATTATTACTTTAAAAACCCTCTTTGTAACTACTGCCCTTACGCAAGCTATTCTTGGGTATGATTTTTATAAAACTTAAGCACCTCTTTAGCAACATTTCTACCCAACTCTAATCCAGCAACATTATCTGCTTGAATATGGTACCCCCCTAATACTCTTGAAATACCGGCCATTTCTGAGGTTTCGGTAAAAGTTGGAAATTTTAGCTTAATTGTATCTCCTAAATTATTTGGTTCGGTCATTGCGCGAGCAACCAAAGTAGCTTCTGAACCAAAAACATCACTACCCGTCCAAAGCTTTAAGGCCTCAGCACAACCACCACTAATAGTACTATGCCCAGAAACGTAACTTGGAAAAGGAGGACATAAAAATGTTTCTGGTGAATAAGGTCTCCATTGTTTTCCATCAATTTCCACTATACCTTTTCCTTCTCCACCCCATGCCATTATTTTTTTGCCTTGATAATATTCATGAACTAGAGCATACGGCCGTGCATAATCATAATACATTTTAGAATCCCACGAAGCAATAAAAGCGTCCATCGCAACTACTTGGTTATAAAAGTACATTTTTACATCTTCATCAAGTGTATGGTTATCTCTTATGGAAACATCTTGTGCAAATTTCAACCAGTGTCCGGCTTGCTGAACAGATTGAGGACCATCTCTCATAAACTCTACCAAAGCTATTTCATAATCAGTTAAATTAGCTTGCATTTCAACAACCTCTTGTACCTCGTTTTTAAGCTGTTCTGATCCTATCAACGGTGGAGGACCAGGGCGAAATTGGCTACCTGATTTTAAAGCGATCGGTTTTACCTTGTCCCAAAATGGAGTTAAACAACCTGGAGCATATTTTCCACCCCTACCATCAGAAAAATATTTAGGTTGCCAACGGTTAGGATCTACATTCTTATCGGCTGAATTAATAGGTTCATAACCCACATAGTTAAAATAAGGTTTACCATTAGAACCCTCTTCTTCGCCGTACTGATTAGCACCATCACCCCTTCTCGCTGCAATGACTGCTTTTGCCGCTAAATTTCCAATACCTTCAGGAGTGCTTGGGTCTAAAGACTGGTTATTGGGGTCTAAGCCTAATTCCTTCATAAAGTCTGCAAATAAATCTTTATCAGAATAATAATATTCGTTCATTGCTCTAAAAGCAGCGTAGCTAATCGCTATTTCTTTATTTTTTAGGCTGCGCTCATCTATTGGTCTTCGATGACCTTCAGTAAGGTACACAGGTATTGCTTTATCATCGTACCTAGACCAAGCATCAAAAATAGCAACAAAAATTAGTCCTAAATATCTTGAGGTTATTGTAGGCCGAGGTTTAAATTTTTCAGTATCATTAGCAGTTGCAATCAATGCCATTTTACCCCATTTATAGGCCATATTATCTGCCCCTTTCGGTTCAACTTCTGTTTTAATGTTATCATGGGCTGCTCTATTATTAGCATCTTTACAACCGACAAAAACAAATAAAATCAATGTAAATACTGTTAATCTTTTCATTGTTATCCTATGATTTAAAATAACGCAACTTTCTATACAAGTATCAAAATTCTAAATATTTAGAAACTTTATACTTACAGGTTTTATAAATTGTAAATAAAAATAATAGTATTTTTAATAACTACCATAAATCCTTTAAAAATTTGAAGTTAAAATATATCCGCGATGGTATACGGATAAACTTCCCGAAGATAAAAAAAGAGTCCCATTTCTATAAGTAGATGAGGAGAGGTATTTCAATAATGGTTTAAACCATTATTTTTAAAAAAAATCACCTAAATTTCGTAAAAGAATTATTTAATTGGTAATTATGAAAAACTAAATTTAGATAAAACAAAAAATTAATACCCTTAGTAGTACAAAGTGGAATCAATTTAAATCAAAATCAATGACTAAAAAACGCAAATTATATCTTAAATATTTGGTGCCCTTTGTAGGTCTTTTACTTTTAACTTGCTCAACAAAAGAAAAACCGAAAGAAGATCTGTTATGGTATAAACAACCAGCTTTAATTTGGGACAATGCCATGCCGTTAGGTAATGGAAAGCTAGGCGTAATGGTTTTTGGTAATACAACATCTGAGCGTATTCAATTAAACGACGACTCTATGTGGCCGGCTGCATACGATAGCTGGAATGAGCCAGATGGTAATAAAAATGATCTTGAAACCCTTAGAGAATTACTTTTTCTTGGCAAAAATGAAGAGGCTGACAAACTTTTTGTAGCAAAATTCTCAAGAAAAAGTATCGTTCGATCGCACCAAACTTTAGGAGATTTATTTATTGACTTTAACCATAAAAACATAAGTGATTATAAAAGAGAATTAAACATAAGTAATGCTACCAGCACCATTTCCTATCGATCAAATGGCTTCAAGGTTACAGAAAAAATCTTTGTTTCTCATCCACACAAGGCTGTAATAATAGAACTTTATACAGAAGATCCTGAAGGATTAAATGCAAAGCTTAGGTTAAGCAGACCAAAAGATAAAGGTATAAATACCGCCAATACTAAAACCACAGAAGATAACCTTCTTGTTATGCGAGGTGAAGTTACACAACGCGAAGGAAAATTTGATTCAAAACCAATGCCTATTACTCAAGGTGTTAAATTTGAAACAACATTAAAAGTAAAGCATACCGAAGGAAGTGTAGAAAGAGGTGAAGACTATTTAGAATTAAAACATGTAAAAAAAGCAACAATACATTTGGTTTCTAATTCATCGTATTATTTTTCTGATTATGGAAATCAGAATCAAATAGATTTAAAAGCTATTGCCTCAAAAAGTTTTGAAATATTAAAAAAGGAACATATTGAAGACCATCAAAAGCTATATAATAGATTAAACTTTGAATTAAAGACTTCAGATTTAAGTTTAAATGAGTTACCTACTGATACTCGACTTAATCGCGTAAAAGATGGCAAAGTAGATCTTGGCTTAGAGGTTCTTCTTTTTAAGTTCGGCAGGTATCTACTTATAAGCTCTTCGAGAGAAGGTACAAACCCTGCTAATCTTCAAGGGTTATGGAATAATAAGATTGAAGCGCCATGGAATGCTGACTACCATTTAAATATTAATTTACAAATGAATTACTGGCTAACAAATGTCACCAACCTAGGAGAACTTAATAATCCGCTATTCGATTATGTCGATAAATTAGTAAAAAATGGAAAATTAACTGCCTCTAAAAATTTTGGCTGTCGGGGTGCTTTTATTCCGCATGCGACAGATTTATGGGCAGCTACATGGTTACGAGCGCCAACAGCTTACTGGGGATGCTCTGTTGGTGCTGGCGGTTGGATTATGCAGCATTACTGGCAGCAATATGAGTACAACCAAGATCTTAAATTTTTAAAAGAAAGAGCTTTTCCTGCCTTACATGAAGTTGCACTTTTTTATAGTGATTGGCTTATCGAAGACCCGAGAGATGGCACTTTAATTTCTGCGCCTTCTACTTCTCCAGAAAATCGATTCTTTGATAAAAATGGAAACAAAGTTGCAACGTGCTTGGGTTCTGCTATGGATCAGCAAGTCATTTATGAAGTGTTTACAAATTATATTGAGGCCTGTAAAATATTAAAGGTTTCGAATACTCTTGTAGAAAAAATTAAGTTCCAAAAAACACAGTTACGCCCAGGATTTGTTGTTGGTGATGAGGGTAGAATTTTAGAATGGGATAGAACATATGATGAGCCTGAGCCTGGCCATAGGCACATGTCACACTTATACGGTTTTCACCCAGGAAACCAAGTGACTAAAGAAGGTAATCCAAAAATTTTTAATGCCGTAAAAAAAACCCTAGACTACAGATTAGAAAATGGAGGAGCCGGCCCAGGATGGAGCAGAGCTTGGTTGATTAACTGTAGCGCACGTTTACGCGACGGTGAAATGGCTCAGAAACATATACAATTGCTATTAAAAAATTCTATTAACGAGAACCTATTTAACCTACACCCTCCATTTCAAATAGATGGTAATTTTGGTTATACCGCAGGTGTTGCAGAAATGCTAATACAGTCTTATGAAAAAAATACCGTTCGTATTTTACCAGCTTTACCAAAACTTTGGAAAAATGGAAATATTGAAGGACTAAGAGCTAGAGGTGGACTAACCGTAGACATTTTATGGAAGAATAACCTTGTTCAAAACGTGCGTATAACAGCCGACATGGACCACAAATTTAAATTAGTTTATAAAGATGAAATTGTAGATATCGAAATAAAAAAAGGGGATACGTTTATTTACCGTTACAAAAAACAGTAAAATATTTACAAACCTAATTTTTATGTTATTTGTTTAAATCTCCGTTTAAAAATTTTGGCAGTAAAATAGTTGCATTCGGTTCACCTTTGAAGAAAAAATATTTTAAAAAATTTAAATTATAAATCAAAACTATGAATCATATTATTCTTAAAAGTAAGACCAGTTAAGTTTACTTTTTTTGTAGTTTTATTGTATCAGTTAACAAAAAAGAAGACCAATATGAAGCAAAAAAAGAAATCAGCAAGCCTAAGTTCTCGAAGATCTTTCATTAAAAAAGGGGCTATAGCTTCGTCCATTTTTATAGTGCCAAGACATGTTTTAGGGGGTGTTGGTTACCTAGCACCTAGCGATAGATTAAACCTAGCAGCTATAGGTTCTGGAGGAAAAGGTTTTAGTGACATTTCAAACGCTTCGGTAGAGGGGCGTGAAAAAGTTAGAGCCCTATGTGATGTAGATTTCGCAGGTAGCGCTAAAAACGCTGTTAAAAAATTTCCTAAGGCGAAATTATATAACGATTACCGCAAAATGCTTGATAAAGAAAAATTAGATGCGGTTACCATTTCTACACCCGATCATGTGCATGGTCCTGCGGCTGCTTATGCCATGGAAAGAGGTATTCATGTATATGTACAAAAACCTATGACCCATAATATTCGTGAAGCACGAACGCTTACCGAAATGGCACGTGAAAATAAGATTGTTACCCAAATGGGAAACCAAGGTGGTTCTAACCCCCTACTAGGCACCGTTCAAAAATGGATAGATTCTGATGCCATTGGTGCAGTATCAAAAGTTAAAATATGGACAAATAGACCAGTTTGGCCACAAGGTGGAAAAATGCCAGAACCCAACGCAAGTTTAAAACCAAAGGATTTATATTGGAATTTATGGCTAGGACCAGCAGAAGAAAAGCCTTTTACGCCAAATTTACACCCCTTTAATTGGAGAGGATGGTGGGATTACGGTACAGGTGCTTTAGGAGACGTTGGATGTCATTTAATAGATATTCCTTTCAGAACCTTGGGTCTAAAATACCCAACAGATGCCGAATGTAGCGTTGGCTCTGTTTATTCTCAAATGTGGAATGCAGATTATCATCCAGAAGGTTGCCCTGCATCTTCATTTATAACCTTACATTTTGCTGCAACAGACAAAAGTAGGTCTCCTATTGAGATGACTTGGAGCGACGGTGGTATTCGTCCTGCACATCCAGAAATAATTCCTGCAAACGATGATATCGGCGGGCCAGGAAGCCAAAACGGTGTACTTATTATTGGTGAAAAAGGTATTATTTCTACCAACATTAATGATAGCTCACCACTAACTCCTAAACTATATCTGAACGATGGCACTACAGAATTTGGCCCTGAAACAGAAGAAATGATAGAACCAGAATATGGACACCAACGCAAATGGGTTGATGCCTGTAAAGCTGGTTTTGGTAGTGAAGAACACTTGGCGCTAACCTCATCTTTTGATTATGCCGGACCTATGACAGAGACTGTTTTAATGGGTAATTTAGCTATTCGAAGTTATATGCTTCAAAGAGAAAATGAAAAAGGACAAATGGAATTCTTTGCCCGAAAAAAACTTTTGTGGGACGGTGAAAATACAAGAATTACTAACCTTGAAGAGGCTAATCAATTCGTAGGTAGAACCTCTTATAGAGATGGTTGGAAAGTATAATTCTGTCTATTAAATGCAAAAAAGAGAACCGCGAACGGTTCTCTTTTTTTAAAATCTATTCATCTACGTTTAACTTTCGCAAAAAAATAAGACTAATTATACCTAAATAAAAGAATACATTTATTTAGTCTTAATTGCTTATACCAAGCAAGTCGCTAGGTTTTTTAGTTTGCCCATTAAATTTTTAAGCTTTCTTTTCTTGAGGCCAAACTTCATTTAAAGTACTTGCATCATAAACTTTTCCATTTTTATTTTACATGGATTATTGTACTCAAATTTCTTAAATCTTCTAAAGGGTTTTTACTCATTATAATAATATCTGCCAGTTTACCAGCCTTAAGACTTCCTAAGTCGTTATCAAGACCAATCGCCTTTACCCCAAAATTATAGTGCTTCATGGTTGGTCATTCCTCCACTTGCAACAGACCACGGTTCCCAATGATAGCCTAAAACTTGTAGGTGCCCGACTTCCTATACCCGCCAAACCTCCCTTTTCGACATGCCTTATTACCTGTTATTAGTAAGATGTAAATATCGCCCATCAAGTCGAAAACAAAAGTTTTACCATCTGGACTAACATCTAATAAAATACAAGTTCGTGATTTTGTTGTGAAAGAAACTTTAGGTTCTGGGGTTAAAGGTGGTTTATCAGAAATAGTTTTTTCTTGGTTTTCAGTTTCTTGTGATGACGTTGAAAAGGTGGCAAATAGGGTAATCGATATAAAAAGTCAACCTAATTTTAAATTTGGCATCCGTCCAGTTTTAGTTATTATTTAGCTAACTATAACCCCCAAAAAAAAAAAAACCACAACTGGTTGTTGAGGCTCGTTTACTTAATACCTTAATAATTTACTCCTCTTCGGAGGGTGTCTCTTTCTCTTCATCGGAAAAGTTGGTGATTCCGTTATCATGAAGCAAATTATACCACTGTATTACTTTTTTAATATCGCTGGCATATACCCTGTCCTCATCATAGTTGGGTAAAACTTCGAAAAAATATTCTTCTAATTCAATCTTTGGTGACTTGTGAGATATTCTGGTTTTTGCACCTTTCTCTTTGGTCTGTATTTTAAAAAAAACCTCTTTCAACGGTAGTTCTTCTTCTAAGGTATAGATAGCAATTTCAGATAATACACTTAAATTACTCTGCATTCCTCCAGTAATTTTTTTACCATCAATTAAAGATTCTGCCACAAAACCTGAACGTGTTTGGGCTACTAATTTAAAAAGACCGGGTTTTCCACCAATCGACAAAATTTTATCTAAGCTCATATCTAAGAGTGTTCTATTTCTAATTATTCAGGGCGCAAATATGAAACATTTACTTTAATTAGCCCTATTTTAACGTCCTTTTTTTAATACTGGAAATCTCATTCGGTAGTCAACATTAATTTTACCTTTTGAAATATTGGAGAGCCTACCCTTTATCATTCTTCGCTTTAAGGGCGATAATTTATCTGTAAACAAAATACCCTCAATATGGTCGTATTCATGCTGAATGACTCTTGCTAAAAGTCCGTCAAACGTCTCTGTATAGGTTTTAAATTCTTTGTCTTGGTATGTGATCGTTATTGTTGGTTTACGTTTCACATCTTCTCTAACATCAGGTATGCTTAAACACCCTTCGTTAAATGGCCACTCTTCACCTTTTTCTTCAATTATTTTAGCATTTAAAAATGCCTTTCTAAAACCCTTGAGCTGGTTTTGCTCTTCTTTTGATAAATCTTCGTCATCAGAAAAAGGTGATGTATCCACTAAAAACAATCTAATTGGAAGACCTATCTGAGGAGCGGCTAAACCAACGCCGTTAGCATTGTACATGGTCTCCCACATATTATCAATCAAACTTTCTAACTTCGGGTAATCGGGAGCAATTTCAACCCCTATTTTTCTCAAAACAGGATCGCCGTACGCAACAATTGGTAATTTCATTTAATTTCTGTTTAAATAGGCTTGTAATATAATGGTTGCACTTATCTCGTCAACCAATGCTTTATTTCTTCTTTGTTTTTTATTTAAACCACTATCGATCATCGAACGAAACGCTAATTTTGAAGTGAATCGTTCATCTTCTCTTTTAACAGGTATATCCGGAAAAGTTTTTCTTAACCGTTTTAAAAAAGGGCCAATTAAACTTTCTACCTCCGACGGGGTATTATTCATCTGTTTTGGCTCACCCACTACAATAAGCTCAACCTCTTCTTCTGCTATATAGTTTTTTAAAAAATCGAGCAAGTGATGTGTTGATACAGTAGTAAGACCTGATGCAATTATTTGCAAAGAATCAGTTACAGCAATACCAGTTCTCTTTCTTCCAAAATCTAATGCGATAATTCTACTCAAGTTGGATTTTGTGCAAAAATAAAATATAATCTCGAATAATGCATTAAAAAACATACTTGTTAGCAAAAGAGAAAATGATATTTTATTAAAAAAAATTAAACAATTTGTGATAGGTTTAAAATTGCTTGATTATTTCAAAGACAAGGGCTTACCTTTGTCAAAATTTTCACCGAGATTATGAACAAATTAAAAGCTATTATTGAAAGTGCATGGGAAAACCGTGAACTGCTAAAAGAGAACGAAACTCAAAAAGCCATTAGAGAAGTTATTCGATTATTAGATATTGGCGAACTACGCTGTGCAGAACCTACAGCGAACCGTTGGCAAATAAATGAATGGGTTAAAAAAGGGGTGGTAATGTATTTTCCCATTCAAAAGATGAAAACCTTAGAGGTTGGTATTTTTGAATATCATGATAAAATTCCTTTAAAGCGTGGTTATGCAGATAAAGGAATTCGTGTTGTTCCACACGCCGTTGCCAGACATGGAGCTTATATTTCAAAAGGTACCATACTAATGCCGAGTTATGTAAATATTGGTGCATATGTTGATGAAGGCACAATGGTTGATACTTGGGCTACTGTAGGTAGCTGTGCACAAATTGGTAAAAATGTTCACTTAAGCGGAGGTGTTGGTATTGGAGGTGTACTAGAACCCTTACAAGCGTCACCAGTTATCGTTGAAGACAATGCGTTTATAGGATCTAGGTGTATCGTAGTTGAAGGTGTTCATGTAGAAAAAGAAGCCGTTTTAGGAGCAAATGTTGTACTTACCGCTTCAACAAAAATAATAGACGTTACTGGAAATGAACCAATTGAAACAAAAGGCAGAGTGCCAGCGCGCTCAGTAGTTATACCTGGCAGTTACACAAAAAAATTCTCTGCAGGAGATTTTCAAGTACCTTGCGCACTTATTATTGGCACAAGAAAAGAAAGCACAAATAAAAAGACTTCTTTAAATGACGCCTTAAGAGAATATGATGTAGCGGTCTAAATTTGTAGGAATTTTATAACCCATCTGTATACTATTTTTATTTTTTTTTAGTTCTTGTACCAAACCCATAGGAAATAATACCCTTTTTAAGGATGGCAAAAGATCTTAATCGAAATAAAATTTCTGCTCTTGTAATTACTTACAATGAAATTGATTACATCGAAAATTGCCTACAATCTATCGGATTTGCAGATGAAATTATAGTAGTAGATTCTTACAGCACAGATGGCACCTACGAGTATCTGCTTAAGCACCCGAAGGTTAAGGTTATTCAACATCCGTTTAAAAATTATACCTCCCAAAAAGCGTTCACCTTAGAACAAGCATCTAACGATTGGGTTATTTTTATAGATGCTGACGAAGTAGTAACACCGAGCTTAAAGAGTGAAATTTTAGCTACAATAAACAATGAAGCAAACACACACGTAGCCTTCTGGTTTAGAAGAAAATTTATGTTTCAGCAAGAACAATTAAAATATAGCGGTTGGCAGACAGACAAGAATTATAGGTTATTTAGAAAAAGTAAAGCTGCTTTTTCGCACAAACGTATTGTTCACGAGACTTTAGAGGTGAATGGAACTTCTGGTATATTAAATTCAAAATTAACACATTATTGTTACCGAGAATTTTCAGATTACAAACGTAAAATGCTCCTATACGGGAAATTAAAAGCTAAAGAAGCGTTACAAAAAGGAAATCGATTTAATCTAATTTTGTTAGTTTTAAAGCCTCTATATAATTTTATTTTCAATTATATTTTTCGCCTAGGAATTTTAGATGGAAGAAAAGGTGTAATTATATGTTACTTAAATGCCCTATGCGATTGGGAAAGATATCTTGAGCTTAGACGACTTGAGCAACAAGAACTCACCACAACGACCATAAAAACTATAGGTCAAACAAGAAGCTAGATAGTAAACTTTTAACAAACTGCTGTATTTATTTTTTATCTAATCATATAAATTATAGCTTTGTTGTAAAGATTTAAAAATCGAAAGCTATTTATGAATATCTCCAAAAAACGAATTTCGGCATTGGTAATTACGTATAACGAAATCGGTTATATTGAAAGATGCATAAATTCTATTAAATTTGCCGATGAAATTATAGTAGTAGATTCATTCAGTACTGATGGAACTTACGAATATTTAAAAAATCAAGAAAAAGTTAAGGTCATTCAACGACCCTTTGATAATTTTACTGCTCAAAAATCTTTTGCTCTAGAACAAGCAAATAATGATTGGGTTCTCTTTTTAGATGCCGACGAAGTGGTTACTGAAACGCTCAGAAACGAAATAATTTCTACGGTTCAAATTGACTCAAATATTGTTGCGTATTGGTTTTATAGAAAGTTTATGTTTAAAAATAATGAACTTAAATTTAGCGGTTGGCAAACAGATAAAAACTACAGACTTTTCAAAAAAAGCAAAGTCAAATTTTCAGACCGTAAAATAGTTCATGAAACGCTTGATATTGATGGAGCTTCTGGCATCTTTACCTCAAAATTAACCCATTACTGTTATAAAAATTACGCCAGCTACAAGGCTAAAATGATTAATTACGGTAAATTGAAAGCAAAAGAAGACTTTTTTAAAGAAACCAAATATAATCATATGGCTTTGATTTTTAAGCCACTTTGGAAATTTCTAAACCATTATTTTATACGACTAGGCTTTTTGGATGGCAAAAAAGGAATAATCATCTGTTACTTAAACGCACTATCAGATTTAGAACGTTATCGGATGTTAAGAACACTTGAAGCTAAAAATGAACTAGCTTACCTTTTAACAATGCCATAATACGTCCATACACTCTTGTTTTGCCTCACCTCTTTTCTAATCACCATATTTTTTGCAATTGCTTCTGGAGTTCTATAACTACGTTGGTGATCTAAATGTATACAGACTGCACTATATCTTAGTTGTTTAGATTTTATTCCAAAATTGAAAAGTCGCTCACCAAGTTCACGATCTTCACCTCCGTATTGCATTCGCTCATCAAAGCCATTGACGTTTAAAATATCCATTTTCCAAGCAGATGAGTTATGACCGTTCCAACTTGCATTAGTAGGTGTAATCAGATTAAATAGCTTAGAAATAAAACCTCTTGACCGTAGCTTGTTATTTTTAAAAGTATTTGGAATACCTTTTTCTTTTAGCCAATTGATATCAAAACAATCTTGATTTTTAATATCCTCTTTGGTTATGGCAATAGAAATATTCATTGGAAGCATATAATACCCCCCAGATATAAAATGTCCTGGCATTTTGTTTAAATAGTGCACTTGTACAAAATCTTCTCTCGGTATGCAGTCACCATCAGTCATAATAATATACTCTGTACTACAGACTTTAATGGCCTTATTTAAAATTCTGCATTTTTGAAAACCATCATCTTCTTGCCAAACATGAATTAGAGGATACGACACCTGCTTCTTCATACTTTCGATTAGATTTTTAGTTTCAATGGTAGATCCATCATCTGCCACTATTAGCTCAAAATCTTTAAAGGTTTGACAATCAAAACCCCAAAGCACTTTTTCTAACCAATCTGGTTTTTCGTACGTACTTACTATTACACTTACACTGCTCATTGTAAAATTTATAATATTGAGAACACCTACAAATGTAGTTTTTTGTATTGCATCTCCAATATAATTATATAAATTATGTAAACATCCTATAATCTGCTCAAAGAACCTAAATAATTGAAACTGCTCAACCATGATTAGATCTTAAATTTACTCCTTGGCATATTACGGAACCTAGAAACCTGAGTTCGACTTAAGAAATTTGTTTTTTTAACATAGAAAAAGTAGAATATTTAGTATATTAAAGTAATGACTT
>CANKUU010000013.1 GCA_947486785.1 uncultured Flavobacteriaceae bacterium
ACGGCAAGATTAGGAAGTACACCAAGAACAAACTGTCCTTCCCGACAGATGATGCCGTGATGAAATCAGTATATTTGGCCACAAGGGAGGCCACTAAAAAGTGGTCGATGCCCGTAAGGAATTGGGGAATAATATTAAATCAGTTCCTAACAATCTATGAAAAAAGGGTCCGACTTTAGATAAAAGTCAAACCCTCGTTATTTGTAACTTACACACTTAGCGGGATAGTGTCCTTTTAATTTTTTTTCTGGCCCTCGCCTCGTGTTGGTTTATTTTTTTAAATTAAATTTTACTATTTAAATTTTTAAATTTTTAAATTTTTCTATTTAGAACATAGGTACGCTTGGTATTTTTCCTCTACATGATGTTGGGCTAAGGGTAACTGTTTTTTCTAATTTAAATTTATGGTCAGCGTTGTCCTTTAAAAAAAATATAGACACCAACAACTTCATAAAAAATCAAATTACAGCTTTATAAATTTTTGAGTTTGAATTTCTTTATTTTGAATTACATACAATAGGTAAATACCCATCGGTAAATCATCTACATTTAACTTAATCGTTTTTTGATTAGGGGCTACTACTTTGTGTTTTAAAATTTTACCCGAGAAATTGTTTAATTGTATAGTAATTTCTTCTTGAGCTACCCGTCTTATTTGTACTGTAATATCGCCGGTGCTTATTGGGTTTGGATAAATGCTAAACTGCTTACCCACATAAATAGTTTTTTCATAAATTTCTTGACAATTTTTATCTGTATTAACCGTAATTTTTGTAGAATTTGATTCTAGCGGAAGTGTAATTACAGCATCAGAAGTTGTATAGGTTTTATCATTAAGTTTTATGATATATGTATCAGCACCTGATAAGTTTAGAGTGATTGTACGGGTATTATAATTCGTTCTAGAAGATACAGAAAGTGCTTCAGGTTGACCAACCTCTACATCAAAGCAAGTTTCGTAATTTGCTTTATCTTGCACTCTTATACATACAGAATATGTGCCTCCTTCTAAATTATCAATAACAATACCTTCATTAGTAAAAGTTTCTAAAACGCTTGTACCATTACCAGTAACTCTTATTGAATAATTATGATTTGCATTTGCTTGTATTTGAATAACGCCATTTTTGCTATTTATACAAGATTCTGCTGTTACCATAACTGTGAAGTTATCAGCAGGTAAAGAAAATATTTCACAACCTTGGGCATCAACCTCGGTATTTGGTGGTGTATTTGGGCATTGATCTTCCGTATTTATAACCCCATCATTATCATCATCATCAAGATCATTCGTAGTATTAATAACTACCGTGTAGTTTTGGGTGGATCCATCTTCTGCAGTTACGGTGTAGGTAATGTCATTGGTAAAATCATTAACAGAAATGCCACTTTGTTGAGTAGTGCCATCCACTGTGACGTTGGCATTAGCCGAGTAGGTAAAAGTCGCTATT
Organism: uncultured Flavobacteriaceae bacterium; assembly: GCA_947486785.1. Classification (GTDB taxonomy): domain Bacteria; phylum Bacteroidota; class Bacteroidia; order Flavobacteriales; family Flavobacteriaceae; genus Maribacter_C. The sequence goes on from CANKUU010000013.1 coordinate 1,452, forward strand.
AAATTACTTCTGTCAATGTTGCCCGGCAATTCAACTGTTATTTGGTTTTGGTTTATGCTACCAATAGCTGGCGGACTTACTGCATTAAATCTAAAATCAGTAATTTCTTTTTCGCTACTGAGTTGAGGATTTGTCTCTTCTGGTTTAACTATGACGGTTACAGTATCGGTAGCATTTTCACCTTCATTATCAGTTACCATTAATTGAAATACATAACTACCCTCTGTTAAATCAGCTACGGTTAAGTTTTGAGTATTGGTGTTAGATAGGCTAGCTGTATTTCCGCTAACTTTAGACCATTGAAAGGAGACTTCACCACCATCAGGGTCGTTACCAGATCCATTTAAAGTAATACTATTTGTTGGTAATGTTATCTCTTGATCATCACCTGCATTTGCTATGGGCAGTTGATTGGCCTGACTATTTTCAGCATTAGGGCTTCCGTGTGTGTTAATACAATTCCAACTATCGGGTAAAGAATTGTCTAAATTTGGATCAGTTAGTTCTAGTGTTTTTCCGGTGCTATTAGCACATTCGGGCCATGGTGCCTGTGATTGATAACTGACTTGATCTTGAAGCGATCCGTTGGCATTAAACAAACGAACGGCATCTGATGCTCCAAATCCAAAATCGATATCTCCAATAAAGTTTGTGATATTAGGAAAAACAGCAGAGAAATCTGAAGTATTTTTAACGATTACTAAATAGCCCTTGGCTGCAATTGAGGTCTCCTCTGGAAAAGTAAAGCTATTTTCATCGTTGTCATCTTTTAATTGCCAGTTTGATACATTTATAGGAGCATCGTTTGGGTTGTACAATTCAATCCAGTCATTAGCATCAAAACTATCATTTGATTTGTAATTAATTTCATTGATTACAATTGGGTGATTAGAGTTTATTGGTGCAAAATTTGGAGTTACTACTAAACCACCAGATAAAGTAATATGTATTGTTTCGTCAGTAGAATTAATATCTCCGCTCCAATGTGAAAATTCAAAACCGTCAAGTGGTATAGCCTTTAGTTGAACAGGAACGGTTTCAAAATAGTCACCCACCCAAGAATTCTCTTGAATCTTAAGATTAGAATTTACTTCTACTAAGCCTTTTGAAATTTCAGGATTAGAAATGGTTAGTGGGTGATATGCAGGCAAGTTAAATTGCGATTTAATATGTTCTTTAACAACCGCAGGTCTCTTATTTGCAAATGTTTTCATAACGTTCACATACCTTAAAGGTTGAGAAGTATCATTTTCCCATCGTTCAAAACTTCGGGTTATTTCTGATTTAAGCGAATTATAGATATTTTCGATATGGGCAACCACTTTAGTAGGGGTAAAGCGGGTATTTAGTTCATCGGCGTATCTATTGATAAACATATTTCTAAAACCAATATTTGTAGTTAGCTTTCGAAAAAGTAATGTAGACCATGGAGCATTTTTACCTGTTTCAACTTCTGAAAGTGCATATTCTAGTGTGTTATTGTCCCAATCGCCTCGAAAACCAAAATCAGTATCGTACATGATCCAACGCCATTTTCCTTCGGGATGCTTCCAAAATTTAATATTATTACCTGGCCAGTCAGTATTATTAATATAGATCTGTGCTACTTGGTAAAGCGCATATTCTTTTAAGTCGATTTCTTGTTCTACACGTTCAAAATTTGAATCTACTGATAAGTCAGTTGTACTTATGTAATCTATTAATTGATTATATTCTGTATTACTGCCCTCTACCACTTGTGCATTTGCTTCAAGTAAGGTAATATCATCTGCATCTACATTATGTTTTGAGGCTAACATGTGTTCGTTAACTTTTTCACGTAGATTATATTTGCCCCAATATTCTCCATTAAGGTAGGTTGCTACAGGTCTGTATTCTTGAAAATCTAAACCAGACCCTCTCATTAAACTAGTGCACATAATGTCTCTCATAGAAGATTGTGCCCAATCATTTCCGGAGTTTCTTAGTACTAGCGATTGAAACGTATTGTAGCTAAGTTCATCAAAAAAGGAATGTTTAAATTCAGAATCACCATATTTTGATCTCGCATATAAGGCTAAAGATTTTTGAGCATGAGCCCTGCTCCATCCTCCAAATATTTTTACACCTGCATTAAACTCCACAGCGGTGTTTTTTCCTTTTTCATAAAATGCAAAATGAATTGGGCGTTCCCAGTCTTTCCAAAAATTGGCTTGTCGATACGGGTAGCGGCCAGGATTATCTGTGCCAAAAACATAAATACCAGTTTCTTCATCAAAAAAGTCGGCTGGTTCCGCAGTTAATAAAATAACATCTATGTCATGATTTGCGTTTAAAATATAAGTTTTTGTAAATACTACAGAAGGTATGTAGTTCTCTGCAAATATTTGGGCACGCACAGTTGTACTCTCATTAATTGGAATAGGGCCAGTATACAAGATTGAGTTTTCTGAAGGTAATTCGTTATCAATTGTATATCGTATTTCTTGCCCAGCCGTAGCACCAGATAAGTTTAAAGTTATAGCGCCATTAATAAGACCGCCTTGGTGAGAGAAAACAATATCACTATCAATGCTACCTTGGTATTCGGTATTAGAATTTTGACTGCCAGGTGTTGTCTCTGAATAAAATACTAGATTAGATGTATTTATAGATACCCCAATAGATGTATCTGATCTTAGGTTTTCAGCAGTAAGTTGGTCAATAATTGTGCCTTGAGCATTTGATAAGATTAGTGTTTCTGAGCTTGATGATATTTTAAAATTTGTATGAAGTTCACCATCTACCGCTGATCGGTTTTTTTTTGAAGCCCATATGAGCAAGTATTGATTTGGTGCTAAGGTAATATTTGGAAAAACCCACTGCCTTAGGTCTGCTTCATCATCGGTTAATGCCCAGTTTTCGATTGATATAGCTTCGGTTCCAAAATTATGTAGCTCTAGCCAATCTGGGGTGTCGCCATCCTCATCTACATGTTGCGAGTTTGAAGAAACTACTTCGTTAATTCTTATTGATTGTGCAGTTACACTAAGAGAAACAAATAGCGCTACAATGGTAATTAGTAATAATTTTTTCATTCTCTTTTTCTTAAAAATTTTTATAGAAATTTTCAGTAAAAAAAAACACCAATTTTAAAACATGATAATCTTACTAATCCAAAATTTTTTATGAGGTAAAGGTATATAATATTTTGTTTTTCTTGTTTTTTAAGACGACTAAATGTATCAATTAATAGACGACTTTTTGTTTTACTTTACTTCTAAAGTAGGTCAGTTTATTTTGGTAAAAAACATTTTTAAAGAAAATGTAGGGATGTAAGGCATGTATTTTTAATGTGCTTTAAAATAAGTTAAGATTTCATACAAGTAGGTACCGTAATTATTTTCTTTTTTGTCTCTTGTGTTTGGTATATGCGGGTATTTTTTGCTAACAAAAAAGCACTTTAAACCTTTTTAAGGTACTCCACTTAAACTAATTCGTATTGGTATGAAATCAAAAATATTTATGTGTAAGCCTATCTTTAGATATTGGAAATATTAGAGTTTTAGAAGGGTAATATACGTTGTTATTTGTAAGCTCATTATTTTTTTAAAGATCACAGGTATCTATATTGTGTAGCTTTTGGAGCAAAAAGTATTGCTAAAATAATAGGGTTTATTAAAGGCTAAATCAAAAGCAATTTCATTTAAAAAAGAACGTGTATTTTTTAGTTTTATCGATCCAATTTTATAAGGCTAAAAATGTTCTTTTGTTATTACTTTGAATAAGGCACTTTAAGGTGTACGCCAATTTTTAAAAATTCCTTTATATTATAGGCATTTCTTAGGTTTATGCAAGACCTTTTTTCAATGCCATGGGATTGAAACTTGATTCAAGCGAGGCTTTGAAACAGTTATGCCTTGTCGCTATTTTTAATTTTTGTTTAGGCTGCCTGTTGTAGATTCCTTGTCATTCTCTTTCCAATCTCGAGAGCATTTGCAGTATGTATTCCTAAGAATGTCTTTATGGTTTCTGTTTGCTTGGTTCTGACCTTTATCTTTTTGAGAGAATTATGCGCTTTTCTCTTACCAAAACTACCTTATACGCTTTGGTTTGAAATCTGTCCTTACCATTGTATTTGCAGGAGTACCTTCTGTTCTTGTTAGTAGCGTATATGCCATCTGCACCTGCCAAGCAGGTTTTTGTCTTATTGCGCATTTTGCTACACGATACGAAATCATTACATGGTATGGTCGCGTAAGTTTTGGCCAAATCAACTTCTAAAAATCGATTAAAAAACGTTGAAATCTTTTGTTTGTAATGTGAAAGAAAATCTATCTTGTGAATTATTGAAGCTTCGTAGCTAAGACATACATTTAATAAATAATACCTTCCTTTTAGAGACATTGACTCATTTTTGGGGTTTTGTTTATCTTAAAATTAATAAATTAAACTACTTTTTAAATGGTCTAAAAAAAACAAACCGCTCGATAGTATATCGGCGGTTTATTTTTGAGTTAGTTAGTTTTAAGCTTATTACCCTACGGTTGCACGTTTAAAATCGGTTACACTAACATCGCCATAAGAGGAAACATATTTTGCAACATTGATCTTTTCGTCCTTGATAAAGTTTTGGTCTAAAAGACATTGTTCTTGATCAAGTGTAGTGTTATCAGAGATAAACCTTTCCATTTTTCCAGGAAGTATTTTATCCCAAATCTGTTCTGGTTTACCTTCTGCTTTCAGTTGTGCTTTTGCGTCTTCCTCAGCTTTTGCTAAAACTTCTTCCGTTAACTGAGCCATTGAGATGTATTGAGGAACATTTTTAAGTGTTTTTCCTAAACGTCCTAATTCTTCATTCTCTTTTTCAATTACAGCTATCCTAGCTTCGGTCTCTGCAGCAACAAAAGCAGGGTCAAAGTCTTTATATGATAAAGTAGTAGCTCCCATTGAAGCAATTTGCATAGAAACATCTTTAGCTAAAACATCTGCATTGTCTACCTTGGCCGATAGCCCAACAAGAGCAGCAATTTTATTAATGTGTACATACGAACCAACGTAAGGCGCTTCTAATTTTTCAAAAGCAGTTATTTCTAGTTTTTCACCAATTACACCTGTTTGTTCAATTAGTTTATCTGCTACTGACATACCACCGAAATCTGCGGCTAAAAATTCCTCTTTAGAATCATAGTTTAAAGCCAGTTCTGCTAGTTGGTTTGCTAGAGCAACAAAATTTTCATTTTTTCCAACAAAATCAGTTTCACAACCTAAAACGATAGCTACTCCAGTATTTTCTGCTGCATTTATTTTAGCAATTGCAGCACCTTCTGAAGAGTCTCTATCTGCTCTTTTAGCAGCAACTTTTTGTCCTTTTTTGCGGAGAACTTCAATTGCTTTGTCGAAATCTCCTTCTGCTTCTACCAAAGCTTTTTTGCAATCCATCATTCCTGCTCCGGTAGCTTTTCTTAATTTATTTACTTCTCCGGCTGTAATTTTTGCCATAACGTAATCTTATTTTGTGACTCTCGTTGAAACGAGAAAAATTTATTTAGAATATATTTAAAAGATTTGATTACTCAACTCCTCCTTTAACATTGTCTTGCCATACTTTAAGCTCATCCCATTTGCCTTCAGCTGCCATTTTAGCTTGTTTAGGCCAAGAATTGGTGTCTAAGTGTGATAGTCTAGAGCTAGCTTCTGTTAAGATAGTTTTCATTTTATCAGCGTCAGCATCTGCAATTTGCGCAAAGGTGTTAAGACCTGCAGCAGCTAAAGCTTCAGCCGCTTTTGGGCCAACTCCTTCTATTTTAGTTAAATCATCAGTCTTTACAGCTGATTCCTTTTTAGGTTCCTCTGTTTTTTCGATCTTCGCTTTCGTCACTTCAGCTTTTGCACTAGATTTACCTTCCTTTTCACTTTGTTTTTCAGACTTACGCTCTTGAAGACCTTCCGCAACGGCTTCAGTTACTTGAGACATTATAATGTCAATCGATTTAGAGGCGTCATCATTCGAAGGAATTAAATAATCAACATCTCTAGGATCTGAATTGGTATCCACCATTGCAAATATTGGGATGTTTAATTTTTGAGCTTCTTTTACTGCAATGTGCTCACGCATGGTATCAACTACAAATAGTGCGCCTGGTAATCGTGTCATTTCAGAAATAGAACCAAGGTTTTTTTCTAATTTTGCTCTTAAACGATCTACTTGAAGTCTTTCTTTTTTAGATAGTGTTAAAAAAGTACCGTCTTTTTTCATTCTATCGATCATAGCCATCTTTTTAACCGCTTTTCGGATAGTTACAAAGTTGGTTAACATTCCGCCTGGCCATCTTTCAGTAATGTATGGCATGTTTACGCTAGCAACTTTTTCTGCAACGATGTCTTTTGCTTGTTTTTTAGTGGCTACAAAAAGAATTTTTCTTCCTGAAGCAGCAATTTTAGTTAAAGCTTCTTTTGCTTCATCTAACTTTGCGACGGTTTTGTAAAGGTTGATGACATGAATTCCGTTGCGCTCCATGTAGATGTAGGGCGCCATGTTTGGATTCCATTTTCTTGTAAGGTGACCAAAGTGTACACCTGCTTCTAATAATTGTTTTACTTCGACTTTCGCCATTTTTAATTTAGTTTACGTTCTTATGAATTAGCAATGCAAGAGTGGTATCTTAAGTCTAGTTAAGAAGCCTCTAGCATTTAGATGCTAAACTAATTTACCTGAGAACTAGATCTGTTATCAGGATTTTTAATTGTCTTTCTAAGAAGACTTTCAATGAACAAGTTAAAAATATAATAAAGGTGCTCTTAAAAAAAGAGCACCTGAAAATTTTAATATTAACGTTTCGAGAATTGGAATTTCTTTCTCGCTTTTTTCTGACCAAACTTTTTTCGTTCAACCATTCTTGGATCTCTCGTCATTAAGCCCTCTGGCTTTAGAACTAATCTATGTTCCGCATCAATCTCGCACATTGCTCTAGATAATGCTAAGCGAATAGCTTCTGCTTGACCTGTAATACCACCGCCGTATACATTTACTTTAACATCGAATAGGTCTTCTGTACTTGTTAATGTAAAAGGCTGCTTTACTTTGTATTGCAATGTCGCAGTTGGAAAATAATCGTTTAAATCTCTATTGTTTACTGTTATTTTTCCTTTTCCGTCAGAAAGATAAACACGAGCAACTGCTGTTTTTCTTCTTCCTATTTTGTGAATAATTTCCATTACTTAAGGTCGTTTAAGTTGATTAAAGTTGGTTTCTGAGCCTCTTGATCGTGATTACCGCCTACATAAACTTTCAGGTTTCTAAAAAGATCTGCTCCTAATCTGTTTTTTGGAAGCATTCCTTTAACCGCTTTTTCAACAATGCGACCAGGGTTTTTCTCTAACAATTCTTTTGCTGAAGTAAATCGTTGACCACCAGGGTAACCAGTATAACGCGAATAGGTTTTATCGTTCCATTTATTACCAGAAAGAGTAATTTTCTCAGCATTTATGATCACAACATTATCTCCACAATCTACATGCGGTGTAAAGTTTGGTTTGTGTTTTCCTCTTAGTAGTTTTGCTACCTTAGAAGCAAGACGACCTAGTGTTTGTCCCTCTGCATCTACCAATAACCATTGCTTATCAACAGTCTTTCTATTGGCTGAAACAGTTTTATAACTTAATGTATCCACTATTCTTTAATTTAACGATTAAATACTTCAATCCCAATAAACGGGGTGCAAATGTACAATTATTTGCTTGATATGCAAATGCTTGTTTTGGTTTATTTTGAAATTTTTATTTCGCCTCATATTTTTGGGCTGTAGGTATTGCTGCTACACCCAATTTAGTTAGAGTTTTTGTTTTTAAGAAGCACTTGAACACAGCCTAAATTAAGATTTTTTTTAATAATAGCCCTATAGTTTAAAATGCTAATTTTTTTTTTGATGAAATTACATTCTTAAACCATGTTTTCTTTTCGGTGTTGTAAAAAGGACTTAGGGGCTTAACTTGTTTTACTATTGAATATGATGTGAAATGCTATGTGTAGCCAAGGGGTTTATGGTTTATCGAAAGTCAAATCCGTAAAATAATATACAACGCTAAAGGGCAGGCAAGGCCTTCTGGTGTCGGCGTGCTTTAATAGGATTATGGTCTACTTTTTATAAAATTTGGCCGAAATAGATTTATTTTCAGATACGATTTGTACCGTGTAAATACCTTTGGCGAGTCTTGGTACCGGTATGCTTAAAGCATGATTTTTTATTTCCCAAAAATACTGATTAACCTGATTTCCGTACGAATCGAATATATATATAGCCGCGCGTTGGCAATTAAATATTCCGGCAATATTTACAACGCTTGTTGCTGGGTTTGGAAATATTTTTACCTTTTCCACGTCTATTTTTTGTTCTTTTGAGTCGCTATTTATTGGATCAAAAGTTTGTGCGTTAACCAAAAATGATAGTGACACACAAAATAGGGTTAAGACTAATTTTTTCATAAGTAAACGTTGGCGTCTCTCTTTAAACGCAAATTGCAACACCCTAGTTTATTAAGAATCTTAAATGTTTGTTATAATTTAATAGCTAATTGTTTTTTTAGCTATTGAAATGTTTCCTCGACTGTCAATTGTGATTATCTTAATAAAGTAATTGGTTCCTAGTGAAATAGGTTGATTTGTGACAGTTTCATTACTTGACGCGATTAAAACCAGGTTGAGATTATCTTTTTCCGATCCAAAGTAGATCTCATAAGTTTTAATGTCATCATCTAGGTCTTCACTTTGCCAATTTATTTCTAAAATTCCATTGGCCTTATTTTTTGTTGTTATTTCAGCAGGAAACGGGGCATGATTAGCTTCTGTAATGCCCTCAGAGTAAAAATTAAAAAGGGGGCTTTCTATAGTTTGGTCTTCGTAAGTGGCGGTAACTTTCCATGAAAATCTTGATTTTTTTGGTACCGTTACCTTTGCGGTAGTTGTTGTAGAAGAAGCGTTTATGATGCTATTATTCTCTAAGTTTGTAATTTCAACAGTATAGGCGGTTGCATTTTTTGAAGGCATCCACATGAAGTCGATTGAAATTTCATTATTTTCCATATCGGTTCCGTCAGCACATACCATATTATGTTCTGGAGATATTAAGTTGAAATTACCAAGGCTAGCTTCATTAAGCACCTCATTTAATAGTTCTTCTGTATTGTCTTTGCAAGAACTTAGTAAGAGTAATACTAAAAAGGCTCGTATAGCTATTTTCATTTATTTATAAATTTTTATTCGATATGATTTAAGTAATGGTGTTTCTAGAAATTTTCATTGAATAAAATTATCTTGATTTTTTTGATTAAAAATCTTAGTGGCAAGCTAGTTTAGTCTGTGAGTGTAGGTAGTTGTTTTCTCTGTAATAGTTCTTCTTCTCCTAGTTCAGGCTTTGTATAAACTTCCAAATTAAATGTAGATTTTGTATTGTTTTTAGTGGATTAATAAAATATATATAAGAAAATACGGTTAATTTTGAGTAGTATTTTCGTGTAATTTTTTGATTAAAATTTTATAACGAACGATAAAACTTTAAATTTTATTAAATGATTTTTTTTCGATGTAATGCCCATTTTCTTTACTAATTGGTTAGAGCCTTTGTTTTAAAAATATTTTTAAAATTATTAGTGGGCTTCTAGCCAATTTGCTCCAGTTCCTAACTCTACATCTAAAGGAACCGAGAGTTTGTAAGCATTTTCCATTTCAGATTGCACCATCTCTTTTAAACGATCTATTTCTAGCTTATGGGCATCAAATACTAATTCGTCATGTACTTGCAGCAGCATTTTAGATTTGTAGTTTTCTGCAACTAGTTTTTTATGAATGTTAATCATAGCAATTTTAATAATGTCGGCTGCACTACCTTGGATGGGTGCATTTACGGCATTTCTTTCTGCAGCACCTCTTACTATAGCATTATTGCCATTGATATTTTTTAAGTATCTGCGTCTTCCTAAAACTGTTTGTACATAGCCATTATCTCTTGCGAAATTAATTTGTTCATTCATATAGGTTTTAAGCTTTGGGTAGTTAGCGTAATAGGTCTCTATTAACTCTTTAGCTTCTGATCGAGATAGCTCGGTTTGATTACTTAAACCAAATGCAGATACGCCATAAATAATTCCAAAATTTACTGTTTTTGCATTACTTCTTTGCGCTCTGGTTACCTCGTTTAACGGAACATTGAATACTCTTGCTGCGGTTGAGGCATGAATATCTTCTCCGTTTTTAAAAGCTTCAATCATAGTTGTTTCTTCGCTAAGGGCTGCTATAATTCTTAACTCTATTTGAGAATAATCTGCAGCTAACAAGGTGTATTCTTCATTTCTCGGAATAAATGCTTTCCGCACCTGTTGCCCTCGTTCTGTTCTAATAGGTATGTTTTGCAAATTAGGATTGTTGCTACTAAGTCTTCCTGTTGCTGCAACAGTTTGCATATAGTCGGTATGTACTCTTTTGGTGCTTTCTTCTATCTGTAATGGCAGAGCATCAACGTAAGTACTTTTAAGTTTTGCTAATCCTCTATATGCCAGTACATGTTTAATAATTTCGTGGTCTTTTGCTAAATATGATAAAACATCTTCGGCAGTTGAATACTGCCCAGTTTTTGTTTTTTTAGGTTTGTCTACTAATTTCATTTTATCAAATAACACCTCTCCTAATTGTTTAGGTGAGCCAATATTAAATTCTTGTCCGGCTTCTTCAAAGATTTTCTTTTCTAAGAAAGCTATATCGTTATTTAAATCGTCTGAAAGGGAGTTTAAATAATCTTCATCAAGGTTGATACCTTCTAATTCCATGTCAGCAAGTACTTTTAATAGAGGAATTTCGATATCATTAAAGAGATCTTCTGTTTTGGCTTCCTTTAGTTCTTTTCTAAAATGCTGCGCCAGTTGAAAGGTGATATCTGCATCTTCAACAGCATACTCAGTTTGTTTTTCTAAAGGAACATTTCGCATGCTTAACTGATTTTTTCCTTTTTTGCCAATCAGCTCCGTTATAGACACAGGGGTGTAGTTTAGGTATGTTTCTGCCAAAACATTCATATTATGGCGCATATCTGGGTTGATTAAGTAATGTGCTAACATGGTATCAAAATACTTACCCTTTACTTTAATATTGTATTTATGCAATACTTTGATGTCATATTTTAAATTCTGTCCTATTTTTTCAATCGATTCCGATTCGAAAAAAGGGCGCAATAGTTCTATTAATTTTTGAGCTTCATTTTGATCTTCGGGAAAAGGAATGTAATAGCCTTTGGAGGCCTCCCAGGAAAAAGCGATTCCTACTAATTGTGCAGTTAAAGGATTTAGTCCGGTAGTTTCGGTATCAAAACATACGGAAGTCTGTTGCATTAAATTTTGAAGAAATAATTTTATGGCCATTCCAGTCGTCACGTTTTGGTAGACATGTGGAACATTTGCAATTGTTTTTCTGCTATTGTGGTCAGCTAAAGTACCTGCAGCTTCTGCCGGATTGCCGCCAAATAAAGAAAATTGTCCACTGCCTGCCTCTTGCAGTTTTTTTGCTGCTGTTTTATTAATTTGATCTGGAGTTGTTTCTTCTTCGTTTGAAAATATTTTGATAAACTGATCTTTTAATCTTCTAAATTCAAGTTCTTCAAAGATAAACTGTACTTTTTCATTGTCAGGATTACTCATTTGGTAATCCTTAGCATCAAAAGCTACGTCAACATTTAGGTTTATAGTAGCCAATTGTTTTGAAAGTAACCCTAATTCACCATTAGTTTCTACTTTTTCTTTCATTTTGCCTTTGAGCTTATCTGTATTAGCTAAAAGCCCTTCCATTGATCCGAAATCTGCTATGAATTTTCGAGCAGTTTTATCTCCTACACCAGGTAATCCAGGAATATTATCACTTGCGTCTCCCATCATACCTAAATAGTCAATCACTTGTTCAGGTCGCTCAACTCCGAAACGTTTTTGAATCTCTGGTATTCCCCATATCTCAATTCCGTTGCCCATGCGGGCCGGTTTATACATAAATATGTTATCAGAAACCAATTGTCCAAAATCTTTATCAGGAGTCACCATAAAAACTTTGTAATCTTCTTTTTCTGCTTGTTTGGCGAGTGTTCCAATAATGTCATCTGCCTCCCAGCCTTCTTTTACCACTACAGGTATTTTCATTGCTCTAAGAATATCTTGAATGTAGGGTACCGCAATTTTAATAGCGTCAGGTGTTTCACTCCGATTTGCTTTGTATTCTGGGAATAGCTCTTTCCGTTCTACACTTCCACCTTTATCAAAACAAACAGCTAAGTGATCTGGTTTTTCACGTTTGATAACATCAAAAAGAGAATTCATAAAACCCATGATCGCAGAAGTATCCATGCCTTTAGAGTTTATTCTTGGGTTTTTTATAAGTGCGTAATATCCTCTAAATATTAGTGCATATGCATCGAGTAAAAAAAGTCTTTTTTGATCTGCCATTATTGGAAGTTAGAAATAAGAAATTAGATGTGTTTTTTAAAATATCAAAAGTTTTTAAAAGTACGAAGTTTGTTGAAAAGTATCATTCTATTTAGTAGACTTTAGAAGTGTCTTTTATTGCGGAGAATAATAAAAAGGTATCGTCCAGCTTTTTTCCATATCTGATGATATTTTTTTGACAATTTTTAATTGGTGTGCGCCAGCGGCTAGTTCTTCTAATGGCACAAAGCCCAAAAGGCCAAACTGTTTAGTACTATAATGATCTGTTTTTAAAAAGCCTATTTGAATGGGCTTTGCATCCAATTCTAAGGATACACCGGCAGCATAGCAATCTAGATTCTTTTTCCATCTATTTTGTCTTTCAGAATTGTCTGTGTTTAATTTCCTCCCTTCGAGTTCACATGCCTTACCCATAATTCTGGTTTCATGTTCAAGTATAGGAACAAATAGTTTAAGTGTGTTATCAGATATAATTTCGGTTTGTATTTCAGGAGCTAGTAAAAAATTAAAATCACTATTATTGGTACTATAATAATTGGCATACACTCTACTCTCATCGGGTTCAATATCTTTATTAATTAGGTACCTGTAATTTGAACCAATTAATTTTGAACTGCCAAATAGTATGCCAACTAACAACATCAAAAGGACCATTTTGATCAATCCTTTTTTCTTTTTAAAATTAGAGCCAAAAAGCATTATAATTTGCATTATACTTTTGTAAAATGGACCATAAAGTGGTACCGCTGACCAACGAGTATAAAGAAAATAGAGATGTTGAATTCTCTCGTTGTCATGATATTTTTTCATGTTGGCTATAATAGATATTAATAAACCAAACACAAAGCATAGGGCTAACAGAGCCAATGGGGCAAGAAGTATCCAAGTTGTTATATAATCGCTCAGAATGTTAAAAATTATAAGATAAAGACTGGCTGTTATGGTGATATACAAGTAGATCATCATAAAGGCAAAAGCTGCTGAAAAAATAACACTACAGAGTTCATCTATTTTAGCAATACTATCATTGATTTTTGGTAAAACATGTAAGATTTTTTTGGTGTAAATAGGAGAGTAAGCACTATCTTCTAGTCCGTAATCAGGAAAAACAGAATTAAGTCCTACAAGCCCTATCCAATAGGCTCTAAAAGCAAAATGAATAACAAACATTGCGCCCAAAATACCTATTGCAAGATATCCAGAAACCAGAATCATATATCCTATGTCATATTGATTTGGGTTAAGGTTATCAATGAACATAAAAATTAACCAATCTAAAGCTGTAAATGATCTTAAAATTGCAAAAATAGCTACCGCCGAAACTAGCAGTTCAGCTTCCCAACTTTCTTCTTTTAGTATTTGAAGCCAGCTTCTTGTGGTTGATTCTTGAATGTTTTCCATGAAATTTTGGAATTATGCTTTTATAAAACTCTCCGTTGGATTGTTCACATGCCCCTCCTCAGAATAGGTACGATACGTAAATCCAGGTTGAATGCAATACCCGCCAGTTTCGCCTTTTTTGTTAATAGCAATAAAGCCAATTTGAAAATCGTTTCGACCAGCGTTTTTTGACATAATACGCTTTACCCCTTCTTCACAAGCTTCTTGGGGCGATTTACCTTGCCGCATGAGTTCAACAATTAAAAAGCTGCCAACCGTTCGTACGACTTCTTCGCCAACACCGGTTGCTGTTGCTGCGCCAATTTCGTTATCAACGAAAAGTCCAGCACCTATAATAGGAGAGTCGCCAACCCGACCTGCATATTTATATCCCATGCCACTGGTAGTGCAAGCGCCAGAAATATCACCATTTTTGTCGATAGCAAGAATGCCAATAGTGTCGTGATTTTCAATATTTATAATTGGTTTGTATTCGGAAGTTTTCTTCCATTCTAGCCATTCTTGTTTTGATTTTTCTGTTAATAAATTGACTTTTTCAAACCCTTGTTCATAGGCGAATTTTTCAGCTCCTTTGCCAGCTAGCATTACGTGAGGAGTTTCCTCCATTACTTTTCGGGCAACAGAAATTGGGCTAGCAATATTTTGCATACAAAGAACAGCGCCGCAATTTCCATCTTTATCCATAATGCAGGCGTCTAAAGTTACATTGCCATCGCGATCGGGTCTGCCGCCAACACCTACGGTTTGGTTGTTAACATCTGCTTCTTCAACCATGGCACCTTTTTGTACCGCATCTAAAGAGCTGCCGCCATCTTTTAAAACCTCCCAAGCTTTTGCGGTGGCATTTTTAAAATTCCATGTGCAAATGGCGATAGGTCTTGTAAGCTTAATTTTTTCAGGGTTTGCTGCTTTTTTTTCCACATCATTTTTACAAGATGCAATTAATGGCGCAGATATAAGACCCGCTGTTGCGGCACTTGAGTTTTTTAAAAAGTTTCTTCTTTTCATATCAGTATTTTTTAATTAGGTAGCTTTTTTTTGTAAAAAAAACGCTTGGCGTATTTGGTATATTTAACATCGAAAATAGTACCTTTCCTTGAAAATAAAAAAGGATAATTAGAGTACGAAATCATCTTATTTTAGAAATTTAAATATAAGCATAATGATAGTAGAAGTATGTGCAAATTCATTGGAATCTGCGATAAATGCGGAAAAAGCGGGTGCAAGTCGAATAGAATTATGTTCTGAACTCGCCGTTGGTGGTATTACGCCGTCTTATGGACTATTGAAAATGGTGAGTGAAGAGATTTCTATACCAGTTCGCGTACTTATTCGACCAAGGAGTGGTGATTTTAGTTATTCTGATGCAGAGTTTGAAATTATGAAGAGAGATATCGAGTTGTGTGCAGAAATAGGTTTTGAAGGGGTGGTTTTAGGATTATTGCTTCCAGATTTTTCACTAGATGAATCTCGACTTTCAGTATTGAGAGCTATAGATCCTAGGCTTAATATGACTTTTCATAGAGCTTTTGATTGGGTATCTAAGCCAGAAGAAGCTATGCCAATAATTGAAAATTTAGGGTTTGATACGATACTAAGTTCAGGACAAGAGAATAAGGCTATAAATGGTGTTAATTTGCTTTCTAAACTACATCAAACAGCAAAGCAACTAACAATTATGCCCGGCTCAGGGGTAAACTTAGAAACCATTCAATCATTTAAAGAAATTGGTTTTCATGCAATACATTTATCTGCGGTACAAATGAATCAGAAGTTAGCGCAAAGGCCAAAAGTACCAATGAATTCTGCTAGTATGCTATCTGATGATGCAGTACCTATTTCTAATTTAGAAGTTATTCGTCAAATTGTAGAAACGGTTAAAATCTAATTTAAAAATTAAGGGGTGCTTCGTTAACAGGGCACCGTTGTAAAATATAGTTGTTTATGCTTCGTGTTGCGGTTTTTCTTTCTTTTTTTTATTTGTTTTTTGCTATTTATGGTTTTCAAGCCTTCAAGACAGTTTTCAGGGGTTCTATTGCGACTACAATATATATTGCCATTTTTAGCATGGTTTTGCTTTATTTTTTGTTCAAATTATTGAATTTTAAACCCGGCTCGGCGCTACAGCCTGATACGGCTATAGCAGGGGGAATCTTTTTTTCATTTTTAATTTTAGGTTTAGTTTTAAGTGTTTTTATGCTTTTTGAAGATGTTTTTAGAGGCTTTGCCTTGGGGTATGATAAACTAAATGGTGCTACTTCAATTGTTCGGTCGCGCAGAAAATTTATAAGTAGCATAGCCTTAGGTATTGCATCGTTACCCTTCGGAGCCTTGCTTTTTGGTATGGTAAAGGGTAAGTATAACTTTAAAGTGTTAAAATATACTTTAGAATATGATGATTTGCCTGATGCTTTTGATGGTTATAAGATTACTCAAATTTCGGATATACACAGCGGTAGTTTTGATAACCGCACAAAAGTATCTTATGCTATTGATCTGATAAATGAGCAACAAAGTGATCTGCTGCTTTTTACAGGAGATTTGGTAAATAACAAAGCAGAAGAAATGTATCCGTGGAAAGATTTATTTTCAACCTTAAAGGCTAAAGATGGTAAGTTTTCTGTTTTGGGTAATCACGATTATGGAGATTATGTTTCGTGGGAAACTGAAGCAGCAAAAGCGGCAAATTTAGAAGAGCTTAAAAGGATTCATAAAGAAATGGGTTTTTGTTTACTCTTAAATGAAAGTAGATATTTAGAAAAAGGAGCTGATAAAATTGCTTTGTTAGGTGTTGAAAATTGGGGTGAAGGTTTTAAGACGGTTGGCGATTTAAAAAAGGCCGCCTCCTCTATAGTAAATAGTGATTTTAAAATATTAATGAGTCACGATCCAAGCCATTGGGAGAAAGTGGTAATTCATGATGAGTATCACTATCATCTAACCTTAAGTGGGCACACCCACGGAATGCAATTTGGTTTAGAAGTGCCAGGTTGGTTCAAAATTAGTCCTGTGCAGTTACGATATAAATATTGGGCCGGTATATATGAGGAGTTTGGTCAATATATAAACGTAAATAGAGGATTTGGTTTTTTAGGATATCCTGGCCGTTTCGGAATTTGGCCAGAAATCACTGTAATTACGCTGAAGAAAAAGTCATTAACATGATTTTAACTCGTTTCAAACCCTACAAATCACTACGTAAATTCAAGTAATTAACAATTTTTACTACATTTGATTAAAATAACGATTTAGGTATGTCGAAATTTGGTGAACTTATAGATTTAAAAGTTCCTGTTCTGTTAGACTTTTACGCGGATTGGAACGATCAATCCGCAGCGATGCATCCCGTTCTTCGTGATGTTGCTGCTGCCTTAGGTGATAAAAGTAAGGTTATAAAAATAGATGTAGATAAAAATAAAGAGCTTTCAAGAGCACTTAGAGTAAAAGGTTTACCTACGCTAATGATTTATAAAAAAGGAGAAATGGTATGGCGCCAAAGTGGAGAGCAAGATGCTAACACTCTAATAGGTATTTTAAAGGAATACGTTTAATTTTTTGCACTGCCTCCTTAGTTTCTATAATTATATGTAACCGATATATAAGCTAGAATTCAGCTTAAGCCATCTTTTTTGTGCTTTATTTTAATAACTAATTTGTTAGGCTAGTGTCAGTCCTAAGGGTATCAGTCGAAGGGTTCCCAGAAACACTATCATTTAATGTGCTATCTAGTACAGGAGCTTTTAGATCTGGGTCAATAGATTTTAGACGTTCCTCTTCTTCTTTGAAATGATTTGCATAAAACTTATCGAAATATTCATTAAAAAGTAACGTTTCTTTTTCTCCTTTTTCTCGGTCGTTGTTTACTACAAGTATATCTACAAGCCTTCTATACGAAGTCATATCATCTAAAATTTGTTCTCCGTGATTTACTTTTTGTTCTATAGGTACGCCGTAGTAATAGTCTAATTTTTCAATGTATTTGTTTTTAAGTTTTTCAAATAACTCACGAGCCTTTGTGGTTTCACCAACTTTATAATATCCATCTATAAAAGGTTCTATTAGGGTATAATAGCCAAATTGGTCTATAGGCATGTTGCGCAAAGAAATATCGATTATTTCTTTTGCTCTGTCAATTTTTTTCTCGTTAATTAAGGCTTCCATTAAGCGTGCAAGGTTACCCCTAAAAGTAACGCCTTGAATTCGAGTTTGCGTGTCATGATAAATGTTGGGATCTCCAGAATTACCCCAGTCCCATTTTTTAACAATGTCATACATAAGATCAGTATCAATTCGGCCCATTTCAAAGCCGTTAGGTCGCTCAGTTTTTATAGGTACTAACTTGTAGGCAAGACCATCTAATTGTAAGTAGTCTTTCATCCAAATAAATTCAGAATCATCAAAACTACCACCTGAAAAATAAATAGGTCTTTTCCAATCGTTATTCGCTAAAATATCAAGCATCATCATACTCTTTTTAGTGATGATTTGCGGTATTTCGATATCTATATAGTCTACTATTTGTGCAGAATCTTTAGCTTTTACAAGTTTGGTTTCTAGCACATTTTTTTTATTAACTGGAATGCGTATTTTACGCGTTGGATAGTACACCAAGTTTAAAACATCTTCTGGGTATTGCGAGGTGTCTGCACCTTGTTGTTCTAGCCAATATCTAAATTTGGTTTCTGGTCTGTCGCCATCAATCCAATCAATTAACGCTTGTACGCTCCATCTACTTTCGGTTACTTCTTTATTGAAGATAGCATTTGCATCTTGATGATAAAGTACATCTCTATTTCCTGTTCTATATTTTTCATGTGAGATCTGCGACGGAATAGGATCACTTTCGTAGGCTTTTCTTTTCATTTGATCTACATACCAGTCGGTTTCGAAGAGACTGGTACAAATAACCCGAACATCTGTTCTGTAGCCCTCAATTTCTTGAACATACCAAAGCGGAAAGGTGTCATTGTCACCAATAGTAAATATCATTGCTCCGGCATCTTCTTGACAAGAATCTAAATATGATTTTGCAGTAGATTTTGCAGTATATCTGTTAGATCTGTCGTGATCGTCCCAATTTTGAAAAGCCATCAACATAGGAACTGCTAAAAGACAAAGAAGCGTAATGGCTGGTGCTGCAATTTTGGGTTTTAAAAATCTTCGAACTTCATCAAATAGTCCATAAACACCCAAGCCTATCCAAATAGCGAAAATATAAAACGAACCTACTAAAGAATAATCGCGCTCACGTGGTTGAAAAATATAAGGGTTGGTATAAAATTGGATGGCAAGACCGGTGAATAAGAAAAATACAAGAAGTACCCAAAATTGTTTTGGATTTTTGGAAAGTTGAAATACAAGGCCAATAATACCTAATAATAAGGGAAAAAAATAGTAGGTGTTTCTGCCTTTGTTATTTGTAACATCGCTGGGTAGGTTTTCTTGACTGCCTAAATTAGGACGCATACCATCAATAAAATCAATTCCACTGAGCCAGTTGCCATTGTCGTTATAGCGGCCCTGAACGTCGTTTTGTTTTCCTGTAAAGTTCCACATAAAGTAGCGCCAGTACATGTAACCAAACTGAAATTCGAGCATATATTTTATATTCTGCCAAATAGTAGGGGGTTGCACTTCTAAATACTCATCAAACCTTTTGATAAAGCTTATATATTGGTTGGTGTCAATTTCGCCATTGGCGTAACCTTCTTTTACTTGTCTTACAGCTTTACGCAGTTCTTCGTTTGATTTTTTCATTTTAAAATCAAGCGGGCCGAAATATTTCATGTAGTTTTCGGCGTGTTGTGTGCTCCACATTCTAGGCAAAATACCAACGTGGTCTGGATTGTCTCCAGGTATTGATTTTTCCCAGTAATTGACAATTACATACTTACCTAGTTTTTCGTCGCGTTCATACTTTGGAGCACCATCAATATTATCACCACTAGGAGCAAATGCCGAGGAATAGTATGCTCCATAAATTGGGCTGTCAACACCAGGGTATTGTTCTCTGTTGTAATATGCCAGAAGTGATCGCGCATCAGAAGGATCATTTTCATTGATCACAACATTAGCATTGGCTCTAATAGGCAACATAATCCAAGAAGAAAAACCTAAGAACAAAAACATTAAGCACAGTACAATAGTATTTGCAGTTTTGTAGCCATTTTTGCGTGTGTAATTTAAGCCAAAGTAGAATGCAATAATAAACAAAAGGCCAATAATAAAAGAGCCTGAGTTAAAAGGTAATCCGATATTGTTAACGAAGAATACTTCACCCCAGCCAAAAAGTTTTAACACGTAGGTAAGCGAGAATTTGTAAACCAGCATTAAAATGGCAACCACAGTAATATTGGCAATTAAAAAATTTTTGACGGTTGTTGTTTTGTACTTTTTAAAATAGTAGAGTAAGCCTATTGAAGGTATCGCTAAAAAGCCCATAAATTGAATACCGAAAGTAAGACCGACAACAAAAGAAATTAAGACCAGCCATTTATTGCCTCGTGGGTGATCAATATCATCTATCCATTTAAGACCTAGCCAAAGTAATAATGCCATTATTAAACTAGCCATAGCGTAAACTTCGGTCTCTGCTGCGTTAAACCAAAAACTGTCTGAAAAAGTAAAAGCTAAACTGCCAACAAATCCGCTACCTAGTATGGCAATTGCCTGGTTGTTTGTTAAGGTTTTGGTGTTTTTGTCAATCAACTTACGAAGTAAGTTGGTAATTGTCCAAAACATAAATAAAATGGTAAAGGCGCTTGAGGCACCAGAAACAAAGTTTACCATGCGCGCGACTAACTCATCATTCCCAAAAGCAAACATGGCAAAAAAAGCGCCAATCATTTGCATAAGCGGTGCACCTGGTGGGTGACCAACTTGTAATTTAGCAGAAGTAGAAATATATTCACCAGCGTCCCAAAAGCTACTGGTGGGTTCTACGGTTATAAAATAAACTATAAAAGCAATGAAGAAAGTCGACCACCCAATTAGGTGATCCCATTTTTCGAAGTTTTTTGAAAACATGAATCAATAAATTAACCTTAGAAAGCGAATTTATGAATAAATATACATTTGAGAATATATTTTTGATAAACCTTTAACAGATATGCAAATTCATTTTTTTTATTATTGTTAACAAAAATGTTTGTACAAACGAAACTTTGTTTTAAATTTGCACGCTCTTAATAAGTAATGGCCCATGGTGTAATTGGTAACACACCGGTTTTTGGTACCGACATTCAAGGTTCGAGTCCTTGTGGGCCAACTAAATTAATGGTTGAATCCAACATCTAGCGATGTTGGATTTTTTTGTTTTTAGTCATCTTGTGGTTCTATGTCTTCTTTGTTATGAGTTGGTTCTTCGCTTATTTCTGATTGTTTTAATTTGTTGATTGGTTGCTCTGCATCGCGCTCGGTAAAAGTTTCTTGAGGTTCTTTTTCGTGAAATTCATCTGTTGCTTCATTGGATGTTAGGACTTCATCTTCGTTGTTGTCGAGAATTGTATTGGTTTGCCTTTTGTCTCGAATCATTGCGAAAGTCATAATTAAGCTAGTGCCAATAATTACAAAAAGTAATATGCCTGATTCGAATGTAGCAACTTCTACTTCTTTAGGAATTGCATAAAAAAGTAATACCGTAATTAATCCTCTTGGGGCGATAAAAAGTTGTGGAAGTATGTCTTTTCCAATAAATAGGCGCAGTGTGGCAAAACGAATAATGTAGATAGATACAATAATTAAAATACTAACAAGCGCTACGTTCCAATTAAATAAAGAGCTTATGATAATGGTAAGCCCAAATATAACAAAGAAAAATGTGCGAACAACAAAAGCAGTTTCAAGAGTAATGATATGTAACTCGTGGTAAATTTGAGCCATTTTTTTTTCTTCTAAAAAAATTTTCATTTTTCCTGGAAAAAATAATTTCACATTGGCTATTACCAGACCAAAGATTAAAATAATAATCAAAGCAGATAGGTGAAAAGCTTTACCTACCGCATATAGTAGCAATAATACAGCAATTAACAAGAATAATTTTGCTTGGCTTTTTATTTGTTGAAAAATCAGAAGAATCGCATAACTAGCAATAATAGCTATGATTAAGGTTAAAATAAAGTTACCTGCAAAACTGGCAACACCGCCACTTTCGGCAGGGTTAATTTGACCTGCCAAAAAATAAAACATCATAATGCCCATAATATCAGAGAACGTACTCTCGTAAATATGAAATTCCTTTTTTTCTTCTTTTAGGCCAGAAACACTAGGGATGATAATGGCACTAGAGAGAATAGAAAGGGGTGTTGCGTATAGCCAAGCAGATTGCATGCTCATATCAGGTATAAATTGGTATAGAATAAGGGCAGCCACCCATGCAGAGGCCACTAAACCAATAAGAGCTATAGCCATCGATTTTAATATGGGAATTAGCTTTTCGCGTTTAAGTTCAAGTTCTAGTGCTGCTTCGAGTACGATCATGATGAGCCCTACAGTACCAAGTACCGCTAAAGGTGTTGCTAATATTCCTGCAAAATCAACTTCTCCTCCTGTGAAAAAACGATACGCATATTGTAAGATGATGCCAAGAACAATAAGCATTAGAACAGATGGTATGCTTGTTTTTTTTGAAATTCCGTTAAACCAAAAAGATAGAATTACAATTACCGATGCACCGATAATAAGATTGTTAGATGATATGATTTCCATGAGTAACAGAGTTAATGTTTGGTATTAAAGACTTAATAATTTCTAAAAATAGGACTAAAACTTCAAATTGTAGTTCGTGAGATTAAAAATCTAGTTTAGCCTCTTGCTGTAATTTATTTTTGTTTTCGTTAACTTTTTGTTTTCCGATATGGTATTGCCTTGTTCAAATGAAAATAATATGTATATTTGTTCGACTGAAAGGATAAAAATTGTATTCATGAGGGGACATTTAGTCCTCTTTTTTATTTCTTGATATGATGTTTAAGAAAAAAGTTGAAACGCTTTTAAGCGATGCCTTGGAGGAAGATGAGGGTCTTTTTTTAATTGATTGTGCAATTACGACGGATAACAAAATTAAGGTTGTTATCGATGGCGATTCGGGTGTGACTGTGCAAGATTGCATGAAAATTAGTCGAGCAATTGAGCACAATTTAGATCGTGAAGAGGAAGATTTTTCATTAGAAGTTGCCTCTGCTGGTGCTTCGGCGCCGATGATATTGCCGCGTCAATATCAAAAAAATGTAGGTAGACGTGTGTCGGTGAAAACAGAGCGTGAAGTTTATGAAGGAAATTTAACTTCCGTTTCAGAAAATTTCATTGTTTTAGAATGGAAAGCAAGGGAACCCAAACCCATAGGAAAAGGGAAAGTTACTGTTCAGAAAAAAAAGGAGATTAATTTTTCTGACATTATAGAAGCAAAAGTTATATTAAAATTTTAATTGTAATAGAGTAATGGAAAATATTGCGCTAATTGAATCTTTCTCAGAGTTTAAAGACGATAAGTTCATTGATAGGGTTACCTTAATGGCGATTTTAGAAGATGTTTTTAGAAATGCCTTAAAAAAGAAGTTTGGGTCTGATGATAACTTTGACATTATTATTAACCCTGATAAAGGAGATTTAGAAATATGGAGAAATCGTATCGTCGTAGAAGATGGTGAGGTTGAAGAACCAAATGAAGAAATTTCGCTATCTGAGGCTCGAAAAATTGAACCAGATTTCGAAGTTGGCGAAGATGTCTCTGAGGAAGTCAAATTGATGGATTTAGGTAGGAGAGCAATCTTGGCCTTACGCCAGAATTTGATCTCTAAAATTCACGAACATGACAATACTACAATTTATAAGCAGTTTAAAGATTTAGAGGGAGAGATTTATACTGCCGAAGTACATCATATTCGACATAAAGCTATTATTTTGTTAGATGATGAGGGTAATGAAATTATTTTGCCTAAAGACAGGCAAATTCCTTCTGATTTTTTTAGAAAGGGAGATAATGTTAGAGGTATCATAGAAGGCGTAGAATTGAAAGGGAGTAAGCCTTCAATTATCATGTCTCGAACCTCACCTAAGTTTTTAGAACAGTTGTTTTTTCAAGAAATTCCTGAGGTTTTCGATGGTTTAATTACCGTTAAAAAGGTTGTCAGAATTCCGGGTGAGAAAGCAAAGGTAGCTGTAGATTCCTATGATGATCGCATTGATCCAGTAGGTGCTTGCGTAGGTATGAAGGGGTCTAGAATACATGGTATTGTAAGAGAGTTAGGTAATGAAAATATTGACGTAATTAATTGGACGGCTAACCCTCAACTTCTGGTAACAAGAGCATTGAGCCCTGCAAGAGTATCCTCTGTTAAATTGAATGATGAGAAGATGACCGCGCAAGTTTATTTGAAACCTGAAGAAGTGTCAAAGGCTATTGGTCGAGGAGGTCACAATATAAGGTTGGCAGGTCAGCTTACTGGATACGAAATTGATGTCTTTAGAGAAGGTGTTGAGGAAGATGTTGAATTGACTGAATTTTCAGATGAAATAGATGCTTGGATTATTGAAGAATTCAAGAAAATTGGAATGGATACTGCAAGAAGTGTTTTGGAGCAAGAGGTTGCTGAACTCGTAAGAAGAACTGATCTTGAAGAGGAGACAATAACTGAAGTTGTTCGAATACTAAAGGCAGAATTAGAAGAATAGCTATATATTAGCGGTATTAAAGAGTGTTTTTTAAAGATTAGGAATACGTATTTATGGCAGAAAATGCAACAATAAGGCTTAATAAAGTTCTTAGAGAACTTAATATTTCATTAGATCGGGCGGTAGATTTTTTAACATCTAAAGGTCATGAAATAGAAGCGCGGCCTACTACCAAAATCTCAGAAGAGGTACATCAAGTACTTCTCGACGAGTTTCAAACCGATATGAGTAAAAAAGTTGCGTCTCAAGAGGTGGGAGAGGAGAAGCGGAAAGAAAAAGAGGCCATTCGTGTCCAATTAGAAAAAGAGCAAGATGAAAGACGTTTGGCAAGAGAACGAAGAGCAGCTTCTTCTGAAATAATTAAAGCTCGAACCACACTTAGTGGGCCAAAGACCGTTGGGAAGATAGATCTCAATCCAAAGAAAAATAAAGCGGAGAAAGCTCCTGAAGAAAAGATAGTTAAAAAGGAGGAGAAGGTTGTAGAAGTAAAAGCTACTGATTCTGTTTTAAAAGAGGATGCACCTAAGAAAGAGGTTGTTGTTGAGAAGCCTAAAGAAGTTGAAAAAGTTGAAGATGTGGCTGATTCAAAGGTAGAACAACCTGAGGAAACTAAATCTGAACCTAATACTGATCAGTCTTCAGATTCTACTTCTGCTGCAGGCACTACTGCTGTTCCTGGAGAAGAAAAAATAGAGACACAGTATAAAAAGCTTTCAGGCCCCAAGATAATGGGTGACAAAATTGATTTGTCAAAATTTCAAAGGCCTAAGAAGAACAAAGAAGGTGCTAAGTCAACGGGTAATTCAGATTCGCGACGTAAGCGTAAACGAATAGTCACCAAAAAGACGGGTACAACTTCAAGTAGGCCATCTGGTCAAAGAGGAACTGGTCCTAGAGGGGCTAATTCTAATGCGTCTCGAAAAGGTGGACAGCGTTTTGGTGCTCCAAAAGTTGAGCCTACAGAGGCAGATGTTCAAAGACAAGTGCGTGAAACACTTGAGAAATTACAAGGCAAATCTAAAAAGGGTAAAGGTGCTAAATATCGTAGAGATAAGCGAGATCAGCATAGAATGCAAACCGAAGCCGATTTAGAGATACAAGAAATTGAAAGTAAAACACTTCAAGTAACTGAATTTGTTACGGCAAATGAAGTTGCAACAATGATGGATGTTTCTACTACAGAAATTATTTCTGCTTGTATGTCTTTGGGTATTATGGTTACCATGAATCAGCGTTTAGATGCGGAGACATTATCTATTGTTGCCGAGGAATTTGGGTACGAGGTAGAATTTGTTACAGCCGATATTGATGATAGTATCGTTGATGAAGAGGATGCTCCAGAAGATTTAGAGCCTAGAGCACCAATTGTTACTGTAATGGGGCATGTGGATCACGGTAAAACTTCATTACTCGATTATATAAGAGAAGAGAATGTAATAGCTGGTGAAAGTGGAGGTATTACGCAGCACATTGGTGCTTATGGTGTTACCTTGAAAGATGGTCAAAAGATTTCTTTTCTAGATACTCCAGGGCATGAGGCCTTTACGGCAATGCGTGCTCGTGGTGCGCAAGTAACGGATATTGCAATTATTGTAATTGCTGCCGATGATGATATTATGCCTCAAACAAAGGAGGCAATAAGTCATGCGCAGGCAGCTGGTGTTCCTATTGTGTTTGCAATAAACAAAATAGATAGACCTACTGCGAATCCTGATAAAATTAAAGATGGCCTTTCTCAAATGAATCTTTTGGTTGAAGATTGGGGTGGAAAAATACAGTCGCACGATATATCAGCTAAAACAGGAGAAGGCGTTGCTGAGTTGTTAGAAAAAGTGTTGCTAGAAGCAGAACTTCTCGAGCTAAAAGCAAATCCAAATAAACTTGCTTCAGGTACGGTAGTAGAAGCCTTTTTAGATAAAGGGAAAGGATATGTCTCAACAATTTTGGTGCAAGCAGGTACGCTTAAAATTGGAGATTATGTTTTGGCTGGCACCACTAGTGGTAAAATTAAAGCCATGCAAGATGAACGAGGTAATATTGTGAAAGAGGTAGGTCCGTCAAGGCCGATATCTATACTAGGTTTAGATGGTGCGCCACAAGCAGGTGATAAATTTAATGTACTCGAAGACGAAAGAGAGGCAAAGCAGATAGCTACAAGACGTTCGCAATTACAGCGTGAGCAGTCTGTTCGAACGCAGCGTCATATTACATTAGATGAAATTGGAAGAAGGATAGCTTTAGGTGATTTTAAAGAACTTAATATTATCTTAAAAGGTGATGTAGATGGTTCTGTAGAAGCTTTGACTGATTCTTTTCAAAAGCTTTCTACTGATGAAATTCAAGTGAATATTATTCACAAGGCGGTTGGTCCTATTACTGAGTCTGATGTACTATTAGCCTCTGCTTCGGATGCCGTTATAATTGGCTTTAATGTTAGGCCAATGGGTAATGCAAGACAGGTTGCTGATAAAGAGGAAATCGATATCCGTATGTACTCTATTATTTATGATGCTATTAATGATCTTAAAGATGCCATGGAAGGTATGCTTTCACCTGAAATGAAAGAGGAGATCACGGGTACTGCTGAAATTCGAGAAACTTTCAAAATATCTAAAATAGGTACCATTGCAGGTTGTATGGTAACCACAGGGAAAATAATGAGAAACTCTAGTATACGCTTAATTCGTGATGGTGTTGTTGTGTTTACAGGTGAACTAGCATCTCTTAAGCGTTTTAAAGATGATGCTAAAGAAGTTTCAAAAGGATACGATTGTGGACTGCAGGTAAAAAACTATAATGATATTAAGGAGCTTGATATTGTGGAAGCTTTTCAAGAAGTAGCGGTTAAAAAGAAACTTAAATCTAAATAGAGTTTAAAAATATCTTGTTATTTATTAAGATTTGAATAAAAAAAATAGAGCTTTTAGCTCTATTTTTTTGGTTCTAATATCATCGCTTTGGGGTATTTTTTACGCACTTCTCTAAATTTTCTTTCGACTTCGATTTTGGTGTCAAATCTGCCAACTTTTACCCGATAAGTAGGAGATTCAAAATCAACTTTTGCAGGCAAGTTTGGAAAATCAATATGAACTAGAGATTTTAGTTGATTTGCTTTGGAGTTAGAGCTAACGTATCCAACTTGAATGGTGTAGTGTTCATTTTTAGATATTGCATCTTTATAAACGGTTAAAAGTTTATCCAACTTAAGATCTTGTTTAATGGATACTTGCCCTTGTTGAGCGAATGTTAAATTGGCAAAACAAACGGTTGCAATAAGATATAAATAGGTTTTCATAAGTTAATTTTTATGTACTTAAAAATGCGAGTAACAAAAGTAATTTATTATCAATCATTACTATATGGTGTTTAGTTATTTAGAATAGGTATAAATTATAAATTATAAATACGTTAACATTTTCCAAATAAAGTCAATGTCGTATTTTTGCATCCGACATCATAAGGTTGATATTTTATATGAGATTATAATATAAATAATCATGCCAAGATTCAGATTGAAATATTCTGTATATGAAAAAGGTTACATACCGCTATCACATTTCTAAAGTTTTAGTTTTTAGTCTAGCAATTTTGCTATTGTCTTCTTTTTCTCTTGTTGCTCAGGGCGACGCGGGAAAGGGAAAGGCTCTTTTTAATCAAAATTGCGCAGCTTGTCACGCTTTAGGGCGTAAAATGACTGGTCCTGCATTGGCAAATGTTGAGACAAGGTTGAGCGAAAATGAAGGATTAGATCGCGAGTGGTTGTATAAGTGGATTAAGAATAGTCCTGGGATGATTAAGTCTGGTGATTCTTATGCGAATAAGATTTATGCAGAGTATAATCAGGCTGCAATGACGGCTTTTCCAACGCTTTCTAATGAAGATATTGATAATATCTTAGCGTATACTGCTGCTGCACCAGCTCCTGTTGTTGCAGAGGTTGCTGCTGTTTCCGGTGTCGCTGATGATTCCAAGTCTTCGGGTGTTTCAAATGAAATTGTTCTTGGTGCGTTGGCTTTAATCTTTGCTTTGTTAGTTTTCATGTTAGTGTCTGTTAAAAAGACATTAAGAAGGGTTTTAGTGGCGAACAGCGTTGATATAGAAAGTGAGTATCCTGCTGGATTGCCAGTTTGGAAGGCTTTTGCCAAAAATCAGTTTCTGGTTTTGGTGACTGTGATTTTATTGCTTTTAGGAAGTGCCTATTTTGCCTACGGGTGGATGATGCAGGTCGGTGTTGATCAGGGTTATGAGCCAATTCAGCCAATTCACTATTCGCATAGAATACATGCTGGAGATAATAAAATTGAATGTAAGTACTGTCACTCATCTGCTCGTAAATCCAAACACTCGGGTATACCTTCACTAAATGTATGTATGAATTGTCATAAATCAATCTATGAGGTTGCTCCAAGTACTTTGGCGGAAGGTAAGCAATATGGTATAGATTATAATGAGGAAATCGACAAGCTTTATGCAGCTGTAGGTTGGGATGAAGAAGAGCAGAAATATACAGGCGAGTCAGAGCCTGTAAAATGGATTAGGATACATAATTTGCCTGATTTTGCATATTTTAATCATTCACAACATGTTGAAGTTGGTCAAATTGAATGTCAAACTTGTCACGGGCCTGTTGAGGAGATGGAGATAATGTATCAATATTCACCGCTAACAATGGGTTGGTGTGTTAATTGTCATAGGGAAACAAAAGTTAAAACAGAGGGTAACGCGTATTACACAAAAATACATGAGGAGCTTTCAAAGAAATATGGTGTAGAGTCATTGACGGCTGCTCAAATGGGTGGTTTGGAATGTGGAAAATGTCACTATTAATACAAACGATAAGTAGCTAATTACAGATATACGTATGGCATCAAACAAAAAATATTGGAAAAGCGAGGCGGAGTTAAATCCTAACGATTCCATTGTTGAGGCGCTAAAACAGAATGAATTCATTGAGGATATTCCTGTTGATGAGTTTTTGGGTGATAAAGAGGTTTTAGAGTCTTCAAGCACTAATAGGCGTGACTTTTTAAAGTACGTTGGTTTTAGTACGGCGGCAGCATCTTTAGCAGCTTGTGAGGGTCCGGTGGTTAAATCGATTCCTTATGTGGTGGCTCCGGAGAACATTGTTCCTGGTGTAGCTAACTATTATGCTACTACAATTGCTAATGGGTTTGATTTTGCTAGTATTTTGATAAAAACCCGCGAGGGTAGACCAATAAAAGTAGAAAATAATAAAGAGGCGAAGGTTGCTGGCGGAGCAAATGCTCGGGTTCAGGCTTCAGTTTTG
Organism: uncultured Flavobacteriaceae bacterium; assembly: GCA_947486785.1. GTDB lineage: Bacteria > Bacteroidota > Bacteroidia > Flavobacteriales > Flavobacteriaceae > Maribacter_C. The sequence continues at coordinate 31,246 of CANKUU010000013.1, forward strand.
TCTTTGTATGATAGCACTAGGTTGCAAGGCCCCATGGCTAATAATGAGCCTGTGGAGTGGAGTGTTATTGATAACGCTGTTAAAGCTAAGCTTGGTTCAGGAAAGAAGGTTGTGTTTTTAACACAGACATATGCTAGTCCTTCAACATCTAGAATGATGAAGGATTTAAAAACGATGTATCCAAACGTAAGCCATGTGGTTTATGATCCAATTTCTGAAGAGGCGGCATTATCTGCTTTTGAGAATAGATATGGAGAGCGTGCTCTTGCAGATTATAATTTTGAAAATGCGGAGATAATTGTTTCTTTTGGTGCAGATTTCTTAGGGGATTGGCAAGGTGGAGGATATGATAGTGGTTACTCTAAAGGACGTGTGCCTAAAAACGGTAAAATGTCGAGGCATGTTCAGTTTGAATCTAATATGTCGTTAACTGGTGCTAATGCGGATAAGCGCGTTCCTTTGACTCCTCAATTTCAAAAGATTGCTTTAGCATATTTGTATGCAAAGCTAAGTGGAGGTTCTTCTGTCGGAGAGATTCCATCCAATGCCAAAACCGTATTAGATGGTTTAGTTGGTCAAATTAGGAATAATAAAGAGGGGACTGTAGTTGTTTCTGGTATTGATAATTTAGAAGTTCAGACGGTTGTTTTGGCAATCAATGAAATGTTAAATAGTAAAGCTTTTGATTCAAAAGCTCCTAGATACTCAAGGCAAGGTAATATTGAAGAGCTTCGGCAACTTATTTCGGATATGAAATCGGGTAAGGTCGATGCGCTTGTTATAGATGGTGTTGACCCTATGTATTCATTGCCAAATGCTGATGATTTTAAGGAAGGTATAGATAAAGTTGGTTTGTCTGTTGTTTCTACAACAAATTGGAATGAGACTGCGGCGCTAGCAAATTATACTGTAGCTGCTAATCATTATTTGGAGTCATGGGGTGATGTGCAAATTAAAAAAGGGCATTACAGTTTGATGCAGCCAACGATAAGAGAGCTGTTTGATACTCGACAAATTCAGACTTCTATTTTGAAATGGATGAGTAGTAGTTTGAGCTACTATGAATACATTAAGGAGACATGGAATACTTCCATTTTAAATGGAAGTGATTTTAATAAGGCTATACAAGATGGTGTTTTCGTGTCTGATGGCAAAGAGATGCTTCTTAATGCAGATGAGAGTGCTGATTCTGTTACTGCTATGCCAACTACTGTTGAAGAAAATGATTCTGATGATGCAGTTGTTGAAAGTAAGGAGGCTGCTTCTGAGTTGTTAGTATCTACAGCGGTGCGCAATTTGGCTTCGTCGAGAAGCGAAAGTGGAATGGAGTTGGTCTTGTATTCTAAAGTGGGTATGGGTGATGGTCAGCAGGCTAATAATCCATGGTTGCAAGAATTTCCTGATCCTATTACTCGAGTTTCTTGGGGAAATTATGTTACGGTTTCAAAAGCAGATGCGGAAAGCTTGGGTTTTGAAAATTGGAACGTGGCAAATGGGGGTATGAATGGAAGTGTTGCTAGGTTAACAGTTAATGGAACAGTTGTTGAAAATGTTCCTGTAATTGTTCAGCCTGGTCAAGCAAAAGGCTCAATTGGTTTGTCTTTTGGTTATGGTAAAAAAGAAGGAATTAAGTCAGAAATGCAAACTGGGGTGAATGCCTTTAGGTTGTATGATGGTTTTAATAATATTCAAGACGTCAAAGTTGAGAAAATGAACGGGGAGTACGAATTTGCCTGTGTTCAGCTTCATAAAACTATGATGGGTAGAGGGGATATCATCAAAGAAACAACTTTAGAGATATTCAATACTAAGAACCATGCGGAATGGAATCATGTTCCTCAAGTGTCTTTAGATCATCAAGAAGTTCCAGCAACATCAGTTAGTCTGTGGGATGATTTTGATCGCTCTATCGGACATCATTTTAATATGTCAATCGATTTAAATGCCTGTACTGGTTGTGGTGCATGTGTAATTGCATGTCATGCCGAAAATAATGTACCTGTAGTTGGTAAAGAAGAGGTAAGAAAATCAAGAGATATGCACTGGTTGCGTATCGATAGATATTACTCGTCAGAAGATAGTTTTGAAGCGGATAATAGTAAGAAAAATAACTTTGAAGGATTATCTGGTGATAATGGTTCTTTAGGAGGTTTTGGTGAATTGGAAGACCCTGCTGCTAATCCACAAGTTGCATTTCAACCTGTAATGTGTCAGCATTGCAACCATGCACCATGTGAAACGGTTTGTCCAGTAGCTGCAACTTCTCACGGTCGTCAGGGTCAAAATCAAATGGCTTATAACCGTTGTGTTGGAACCAGATATTGTGCAAATAACTGTCCATATAAAGTACGTCGCTTCAATTGGTTCTTATACAATAATAACGATGAGTTCGATTTTCATATGAATAACGATCTTGGTAAAATGGTGGTGAATCCAGATGTAAATGTTCGTTCTCGTGGGGTTATCGAAAAATGCTCAATGTGTATTCAGAAAACACAGAAGACTATTTTAGATGCAAAGCGAGATGGTCGTGTTATTAAGGACGGAGAGTTTCAAACAGCTTGTTCATCTGCGTGTAACAATGGGGCTATTGTTTTTGGAGACATTAACGACAGCGATAGTGAAATTGTCAAGTTAAAGGAAGATGATCGTATGTATCATTTACTAGAGCATGTGGGAACAAAACCAAATGTATTTTACCAAGTAAAGGTTAGAAATACAACAGAAGCATAATTAATAGAATAAGAAGTAACTATAACAGAAATCTATGGCGTCGCATTACGAAGCACCTATACGAAAGCCCTTAGTAATTGGAGACAAAGGCTATCATGACGTAACTGTCGATATTGCCGCTCCGGTTGAAGGTCGCGCTAACAAGCATTGGTGGATAGTTTTTACTATTGCTTTAGCTGCTTTTCTTTGGGGAGTTGGGTGTATAATATATACTGTTTCAACAGGAATTGGTACTTGGGGTCTCAATAAAACCGTAAACTGGGCTTGGGATATTACCAACTTTGTATGGTGGGTAGGTATCGGTCATGCTGGTACTTTAATATCAGCAGTTCTCTTGTTGTTTCGTCAAAAGTGGAGGATGGCTATTAACCGTTCTGCAGAGGCGATGACTATATTTTCAGTTATACAGGCAGGTTTATTTCCAATTATCCACATGGGTAGACCTTGGTTAGCTTATTGGGTACTACCTATACCAAACCAATTTGGTTCTTTATGGGTGAATTTTAACTCACCACTGCTTTGGGATGTATTTGCGATATCAACCTATTTATCGGTTTCTTTGGTTTTTTGGTGGACGGGATTGTTGCCAGATTTTGCAATGCTAAGAGATCGGGCGGTACTACCATTTCAAAAGAAAATATACGGTCTTCTTAGCTTTGGATGGAGTGGACGCGCAAAGGATTGGCAACGTTTTGAAGAAGTCTCATTAGTTTTAGCTGGTTTGGCTACACCATTGGTTCTTTCTGTTCACACGATTGTATCTTTTGATTTCGCTACTTCTGTAATTCCTGGTTGGCATACTACCATTTTTCCTCCATACTTTGTGGCAGGAGCAATTTTTTCTGGATTTGCCATGGTTAACACGCTATTGATTATTATGCGAAAGGTTTGTAGTCTCGAAGATTATATTACGGTACAGCATATCGAATTGATGAATATTGTAATTATGCTTACTGGTTCGATAGTAGGATGTGCTTATATTACAGAGCTATTTATGGCTTGGTATTCGGGTGTAGAATACGAACAATATGCATTCTTAAACAGAGCAACAGGGCCTTACTGGTGGGCATACTGGGCTATGATGAGTTGTAATGTTTTTTCACCTCAATTTATGTGGTCGAAAAAATTAAGAACTAGTATCATGTTCTCTTTTGCTATCTCTATTGTAGTTAATATAGGTATGTGGTTTGAGCGATTTGTGATTATTGTTACATCATTACATCGTGATTATCTTCCATCATCTTGGACAATGTTCTCGCCTACTTTTGTGGATATAGGTATATTCATTGGCACAATAGGCTTCTTTTTTGTCTTGTTTTTGTTATATGCTAGAACCTTCCCAGTAATAGCCCAGGCAGAGGTGAAGTCAATTTTAAAATCATCTGGCTCTAAATACAAGAAACTTAGAGATTCGGGTCAGCCATTGTACCAAGTTAGTACTGCTGCACCAAAGATAATTGACCTAACTAATGGTAATCGGAAAAATAGTACTCTTGACGCTTCTGAAGCTGATGAAGCTAATGTAGTAAGTGAGCCAAAATTGGAATTAGAAAAAGAGGCTATGAGTTTATTGGCTACTATCGGAAAATTTGATGCAGAAACAGATTCTGCAGACGATTTAAAGTTAGTGAAAGGTATTGGTCCAAAAATGGAGGTTACATTGAATCAAATCGGTATTTATACTTTTGCACAGGTTAGTCGAATGACGTCTAAAGAGTATGACCTACTAGATTCTATTACCGGGGCTTTCCCAGGAAGGGCTCAACGAGACGATTGGGCTGGTCAGGCAATGAAATTAAACAATAGTAAAAACTAGTGATAGCTGCAATGCGATGAATTTTTATTTTTATGATCGCACGCAAAAATCACAATTAGATATAGGAATTAAAATACAGGATAAGACTTAGGTTAGTAAAACTTATATTTTGTTCTATAACTTAACTTAAAATATGGCATCTAAAGTTATTCAGGCGTTTTACAATGATGATGACGTGCTTATGCTCGCTGTCAAAAAAGTAAAAGCGGCTAAGCATCACATCGAAGAGGTGTATTGTCCTTTTCCAGTACATGGCTTAGACAAAGCAATGGGTCTAGAGCCTACTCGAATTGCAATTACCGCATTTATCTATGGTTGTATTGGTCTATCAGTTGCAACCGTAATGATGAATTTTATTATGATTGAAGATTGGCCTCAAGATATTGGAGGTAAACCAAGTTTCAGTTACCTAGAGAATATGCCGGCTTTTGTTCCTATCATGTTTGAGCTAACGGTATTTTTTGCCGCTCACTTAATGGTAATTACCTTTTACATGAGAAGTAGGTTGTGGCCTTTTAAAAAAGCAGAAAATCCAGATACACGAACCACAGACGATCACTTTGTGATGGAAATAGAGGTTCACGATAATGAGCCAGAACTGTTAAATTTGTTGTCAAATACTGGCGCGGTAGAGATTAATATATCAGAAAAAGACCTTCATTAATATGAATAGTTTTAAGAAATTAGGCGTGATATGCGGATTACTTGGTGTTTTGGCTTCTTGTCACGATAAGAGTAAGCCTAATTATCAATATATGCCAAATATGTACGAACCTGTAAGTTACGAAACTTACCAAGAAGTTGCGTTTTTGCCGGATGGGATAGAGGCTCAACTTCCACCCGATCATACGGTACCAAGAGGTTGGTTGCCATATGCTAACGAAAACTCCATAGAGGGTAAAGAATTAGCGCGGTTAATGTCTAGCCCATTGGATTCGCTTAAAAGGGAGGCTAATTTGACTAAGGGTGCGGAGTTATATGGTATTTATTGTGCTATATGTCATGGGTCAAAAGGAAAAGGACAAGGTACCTTAGTAAAACGGGAAAAAATTCTTGGTGTGCCAAGTTATGATGATGTCGCTCGTAATATTACTGTGGGGACAACTTTTCATACAATACAGTACGGTTTGAACTCTATGGGTTCTTATGCATCACAAATGAATACAGAGGAAATGTGGCAAGTTTCCGAGTATGTCATGCAGTTGAAACAAGACTTAACTAAATAATACATAGATACTAAATATGTACACAGTTTCGAACAGATTAAGAATGGGTGCTATCATATTAATGATAGTTGGACTAGTAGGTATTACCTATGGTTTTTTATCGGCTCCATCTTCGATAGAAGAGGCAAAAGCAATGGTTGCCAGTCATGACGAGGGGCATGGAGAAGATCATGGTAAAAGTGATTTGCATACCACAGATGGTCATAGTGCAAATACAGATAAAAAAGAAGGGCATGCGATGTCTTCGAGTGATCATGACGCGCATGTTTATCATCAACTGAGTAATAAGCCTTGGTCGGCATTATATGTTGCGGCATTTTTCTTTTTTATGATTGCCTTAGGGGTGTTAGCATTTTATGCGATTCAAAGAGCAGCCCAAGCAGGATGGTCACCATTACTTTTTAGAGTAATGGAGGGTATTACAGCATATTTGGTGCCTGGAGGTATTATTATTTTTGTTATTCTGGTTCTATCAGTATTGCATATGAACCATTTGTTCGTTTGGATGGATCCTGAAGTTGTAGCACATGACGCCTTGTTGCAAGGGAAGAAAGGATTTTTAAATCCTACCTTTTTCTTAATTCGTGCGGCTATATTCTTAGGAGGTTGGATCGCATATAGAGAATATTCCAGAAAGCTGTCTTTAGCACAGGATAACGCTGATGATAATTCTAATTTTAAACTAAATTTTAGAATTTCAGCAGGCTTCCTAGTTTTTTATCTAATATCAGAGTCTATGATGTCATGGGATTGGATAATGAGTGTAGATCCACATTGGTTTAGTACCTTATTTGGTTGGTACATATTTGCTAGTATGTTCGTTTCGGGTATTACAGTAATTGCAATGGTAACCATATATTTAAAGTCAAAAGGCTTATTGTCTGATGTTAATGATAGTCATATTCATGATTTGGCTAAATTTATGTTTGGTATAAGCGTATTCTGGACATATTTATGGTTCTCACAGTTTATGCTCATTTGGTATGCGAATATACCTGAAGAGGTTACTTATTATGTAACAAGAATTCAGGATTATAATTTACCATTCTTTGGAATGATTGTGATGAACTTTTTATTTCCGGTATTGCTATTAATGAATAGTGATTATAAACGATTAAATTGGTTTGTTGTTATGGCAGGGGTTGTCATATTAGCGGGACATTATATGGATATTTATAATGCTATTATGCCAGCTACGGTTGGAGATCAATGGTCTATAGGTATTCCTGAGATTAGCGCAGTTTTATTTTTTGCAGGGCTCTTCATTTTTTGGGTATTTAGAGCGATTGCAGCTGCACCGTTGCAGCCAAAACGGAACCCGTTTATAGAGGAAAGTAAGCATTTTCATTACTAATTAAGATTTAACGTATAACAGTAAAACATACGATGACGACATTATTGATATTTATTGTTTTGGGGTTGGTGTTCATTGCAATTTTGCAAATGACGAAGATATTTGAGTTATCGCAGCTCAAGTCTGAACAATCTCAAATTGCGAACGATTCAGATAATAAGAATAACGGTTATATGTTATTCGCTTTTATGGTATTTACATACTTAATTACCATATTTTCATTTTGGAACTACGGAAAATTTTTGTTGCCCGATTCAGCCTCTGAACATGGTAAAGATTACGATAGCTTGATGTTGGTGTCTTTTGCCATCATTTTTACGGTTCAGTTCATAACACAATTCTTATTACATTATTTTGGGTTTAAGTATCGTGGTAAAAAAGGAAAGAAAGCCCTGTTTTATGCAGACAATGATCGTTTGGAGTTTATTTGGACAATCATACCGGTGATTGTTTTGGCAGGCCTAATTTTATGGGGTTTATTTACTTGGACTAATATCATGGATGTAAATGATGAAGATGATCCATTAGTGGTAGAATTATACGCTCAGCAATTTAATTGGACGGCTAGATATGCCGGTACGGATAATGTCCTTGGAGGTGCTAATGTTCGTTTAATTGATATTGATAAAGCAAATGTTTTAGGGCTTGATGAGGCAGATACGTATGCTAACGATGATATTATTGTTAAAGAGCTGCATTTACCTGTGGGTCGTAAAGTTAATTTTTATTTTAGATCTCAAGACGTTTTACATTCTGCTTATATGCCCCACTTTAGAGCGCAAATGAATTGTGTTCCTGGTATGATTACTGAGTTTTCTTTTACTCCAATTACTACAACTGCGGACATGAGAAAGAACCCGGAGGTCATTGATAAAGTAAATCGAACAAATAAAATTCGTGCTGAAAAAGCGGCAGCGGGTGAGGAAAACAAGGAGCCATGGGAGTTTGATTATATTTTGTTGTGTAATAAAATTTGTGGTAAATCGCATTATAATATGCAAATGAAGATTATTGTAGAAACCCAAGAGGAATACGATGCTTGGATTAAAGAACAACAAACTTTTAGCCAGACAATGGCAGCAGTACAATAATTTAGATTCAAAAAATTAGATTAATAAAAAAATAACAATCGAATATGTCAGCAACAGGACACATACAAGGAGATGATCATAGCCATGATGTAGGGCATCATCACCACAAAGAGACCTTTGTTACTAAATATATTTTTAGTCAAGATCATAAAATGATTGCCAAGCAATACCTTATTACAGGGGTGTTGGTAATGGGTTTTATAGGAATTGCAATGTCCTTAATGTTTAGAATGCAATTGGCTTGGCCTGCAGAATCATTTATGATTTTTGAGTCACTTCTAGGGAAGTGGGCTCCTGAAGGTGTTATGGATGCAGATATTTATTTATCACTGGTTACCATGCACGGTACCATAATGGTGTTCTTCGTGTTAACCGCGGGTCTAAGTGGTACCTTTAGTAATTTATTAATTCCGCTTCAAATTGGTGCTAGGGATATGGCGTCTGGCTTCCTTAATATGCTATCTTTTTGGCTGTTTTTCCTTTCTTGTGTAATAATGGTATTATCATTGTTTGTAGAAGCCGGACCAGCATCAGCAGGATGGACAATCTACCCACCTTTAAGTGCTTTACCTATGGCACAGCCCGGGTCTGGTATGGGAATGACCTTGTGGTTAGTATCAATGGCTATTTTCATTGCTTCATCGCTTTTGGGTTCTTTGAACTATATAGTAACAGTAATTAATTTGCGAACTAAGGGTATGTCAATGACGAGATTACCTTTAACTATATGGGCGTTTTTTGTAACTGCCATCATAGGTGTTATTTCGTTTCCGGTATTACTCTCTGCTGCACTTCTATTGATTATGGATAGAAGTTTTGGTACATCATTCTTTTTATCCGATATTTTTATTCAAGGAGAAGCACTTCATTACCAAGGTGGTTCACCAGTATTGTTTGAACACCTCTTTTGGTTTCTAGGTCACCCAGAGGTGTATATCGTATTACTGCCTGCATTAGGTATTACCTCCGAAGTAATGTCAACCAATGCAAGAAAGCCCATTTTCGGATATCGGGCTATGATTGCCTCCATTATGGCAATTGCCTTTTTGTCAACTATCGTTTGGGGACATCATATGTTTATCTCAGGAATGAACCCTTTCTTAGGATCAGTATTTACCTTTACTACATTGTTAATTGCTATACCATCTGCAGTAAAAGCATTCAATTACATTACTACGTTATGGAAAGGTAACCTTCAGCTCAATCCTGCCATGTTATTTTCAATTGGTTTGGTGTCTACTTTTATTACAGGAGGTTTAACAGGAATTATATTGGGCGATAGTACGCTAGATATTAACGTTCATGATACTTATTTTGTGGTGGCTCACTTTCATTTAGTAATGGGTATATCTGCTTTATATGGTCTGTTTGCAGGAGTTTATCATTGGTTCCCTAAGATGTTTGAGGGTAGGTTGATGAATAAAAATTTAGGTTATGCTCATTTTTGGATTACTGCGGTTTGTGCTTATGGTATTTTCTTTCCTATGCATTTTGTAGGTATGGCCGGTGTGCCGAGACGTTATTATCAAAATACCGCGTTTCCTATGTTTGATGAATTAACAGATGTTCAAATCTTAATGACAGTATTTGCTCTAATTGCAGGTGCAGCTCAATTGATATTTGTCTATAATTTTATTTCAAGTATGTTTTCAAAGAAAGTGGGTCCAAAGAATCCATGGAATTCGAATACACTTGAATGGACTACAGATGTAAAACATATACACGGCAATTGGGATGGACCAATACCTGAGGTTCATCGATGGGCTTATGATTACAGTAAAGTTGATGAAAACGGTGAGTATATTATTCCAGGTCAAGATTTTGTTCCGCAAACAGTACCACTTCAAAAGGACGAGGAAGAAATGAACCATTAGTGATAAAATTTTCAAATAAAAAATGCCCATCTTTTATAGTTGGGCATTTTTTTTGCTTACTATGCTTATGATATAGTACTTATTCGTCTTATCGTTTAATATTGGCTTTATCAGAAAATCATTTAGGATCAGTAAAATAGGTCCATTCTATACAATTACTAAATAGGTATTAAGTGATTTATATAGAATTTTTCCTGGTTTTGTAGGGTGCTTATTAAAATTTACTAACCAATATTCCCGGTTTAAGTATTATATTTAGAGCAGGATCTTAATAACATATTTGTTTATGAAAAATAGTATTTTTTTACTGTCGATGTTCGTTTGCTTTCAGGTAGTTTCTCAGCGCAAGCCTAAGATCAAGGGGAATAGAAATGTAATTGAAGTTACTAAAGATTTACCTGCATTTCATACGATACATTTAATTGATGATCTTGAAGTTTCTTTAAATCACGCTAGTAAAGAAGGTTATGTGCTTAATAGCGATGATAATCTTGTAGATATTTTAAAATTTAAAGTAGAAGATAGTGTTTTAACGGTGAGCTCTTTTTATAAGATTACCTCTAAAAAAAAGCTAGATATTATCATAAATTATTCTAATCTTTCCAAATTAGTGGTTCGAGATGGTAAACTGAAAATGGACCGCCCTATTCAATCAGAGGAGTTAATTATTGAAACTTTTGGTTCTGCGAAGGTCGATTTGCAATCAGAGGCAGATTTTACCAAAATCATTATGGAAGGTAACAGTTCTGGTGATTTTAATGTTAGAAGTGATACCTTAAGTGTCATTTTAAAGGATAGAGTTGATGCGAGTGTTTATTCGATTAGCAAACAAACATTGGCAACATTGTATTCAACTTCTTCGTTAAAGGGTGAAGGTACAGCGGTAGCGCTTAGCGCACGCCTCTTTGATAAATCTAGTGTAAAGGCACAAAAGTTACAAGTTGAGAATGTTGAAGTGATTGCCTCCGGTTCGACAAGTGCAAAGGTATATGCTAGCAAAAACTTTCAGCTAAGCGCTGAGGGGTCTTCTAAAACCTATCTTAGCGGCGATGCTAAAATTGAAATTTTAAAGTTTACCGATGTTTCTGAATTACACAAAGAGGATTAAGTATTTACACTAAGAACATGTTTAAGAATTTGCAATAGGGGCACTCATACAGTGCTCAGGAATTCCAAAACCAGCTACTAGTACCTCTATATGAGGTCTCATCTCTGTACATAAACGCTCTACTCTTTGCCGTATGGCTTTAGATTTAGCTCCTGATATGTATCCTTGCTCTAAATACCACTGCGCATCTTTCCTAATGGTATATAGGGCATGTAAGGTTCCTATTTTTTTAAATAAAATTTTGTTTTTACCTTCAGGCATTTTAGTTACATAATCTGAAAATGTTTTATAAGCTAATTCTGTGGCATAAGCTTTACCTAAAGCAATTAGGTGTGTCTGAACTTTCATAAACGCTTGATAAGAAGGCATGCCTTGTTTAATAAACCCTCGTATTCGCATCGCTAGTGTATAGGTAAGCCTTCGTGTTCTATAGGCAAAAGCATGCTGGTGAAAGTTCATATGATATAAGTGTGAAATATCTACGTTGTTGGTATATATCGGATTAATAGTCGTCAACTTATCATTGATCTGTGAGCCGAGTAATTTTAGTACTGCAGAAAAACCTGTACTATTAAATTCAGATTTAAAATCAGAAAGAACACCTTTTGCCGCTAGAAGTAGTAAAACGGTATTATCTCCTTCAAATGTTGTAAAAATATCTACATCACCTTTAAGGTCAGCAATTCTATTTTCTATTAAATAACCCTTTCCTCCGCAAGCCTCTCTACACTCTTGTATAGTGTCGTTAGCGTACCAGGTGATTATAGATTTTAAACCTGCTACTTGGGTTTCTATTATCCGTTTGTCTGGTTGTGTTTCATCACAGTAGTTCTCCATCATTTTATCGAGGGTAATATGATACACATAAGCACTTGCCACTAGAGGGGTTAGCCGTAATTGGTGGCTCGGATAATCCATCAAAAGATCTTCTTGTATTTTTATGCTATCATTAAATTGTCTTCTCTTGAGTGCATGTTTGATGGCTACTGTTAAAGCCATTTTGGCACCCCCTAACCCTGCTCTTGCAACGCAAATTCTACCGCCGACTAAGGTGCTAAGCATGGTAAAAAATCTTTTGCTTGGATTTTTGATGTTGGAGTGATAAGAACCGTCATCTTTTATAGTGCCATATTTGTCAAGAAGGTTTGCTCTAGGAACAGAAACCTGATTAAACCAAATTTTGCCATTATCTACTCCGTTGAGGCCAAGTTTGTAGCCATTATCTTCGACTTTAATACCTGCTAAAAGCTTATGGTTCGAATCTCTTAGTGTAACCAATATAGCATGAACACCTTCATTTTTTCCGTTGACAATTAATTGTGCGAATACAGAGGCCATTTTAGAATGAAGGGCATTTCCAATATATTCTTTGTTGTCATTTTTTCCTGGGGTATGTAGTACAATGCTATCGGTTTCTTTATGGTAGGTTGCGGTGGTTTTTATCCCTCTTACATTAGAGCCATGTCCAGTTTCGGTCATGGCAAAGCAACCTAATAAGCTTGCGTTACCTGCAGCTCTCAGGTATAAGTCATGATGTTTTTTGGTTCCTAGCTTTTGAATACTTCCGCCGAAAAGTCCTACCTGTACTCCAAATTTTATGGCAAGACTACCGTCAACGAACATCATATTTTCGAACATTTTCGCATAACCCTCCATATCTTCAGCCCCACCATAAACTTTAGGATATGCAAGTGACCCAAAGCCTTTACGAGCTAAATGTTGCGTTTGGTTTAAGACAATTGCTCTAAATGCTTTTTTGTCTCTAGTAATTTGCCATTTAAAAATAGGGTCTTTTATTGTTTCTCTAAAAGCGTCAATTACTGCTGCATCCTTACCTTTTAAAATTGTGTCGATCTCATTTGCATTATAGTAATTAGAACTTATTTCATGAACCACGTCAACATCGAAAAGGTGGTTGTAGTGATTGGGTTGAATACCCAAATTTAGTTCAATATGCTTTAGACTTTCATTAATGGGACATGTTTTATAATAGGAGCAAACGACTTTTTGACTAAAAGAACTTAACGGATATGTTTCTGCTTCTATCAATTTAACGCCAGAATTTGAAACAATTGTCTTCCATTTTTTTAGAAGCATATTTGCAGGAGGCTGTTTTGGGTTTAACCACAATAGCAGCTCTTTTTTCTCTTTTAAAGATAAGTTTTTGTCAGTTTTTATAGCATTTTCAACAACATTTAGTTCAGAAGCAGTAACCAAATCGTCTGACCAAATTACATAAAAGAAGGGTATGTATTGCAAAAGGGCAGCGTGATAAATATTTTTTGTCATGGTTTAAATTTACGAATTTTATTTGCTTCAGTTTGTCTATATACTTTGGTGTTTATCATGGTTACCTTCATTCTTTTTCTACTATCTTTGTAGAGATGAATGAATTTTTAGACCCTTCTGCTGAAAATCTTTCGAATGAAGAATTCGATATAGAGAGAGCGTTAAGACCCATAAGTTTTAATGATTTTACAGGTCAAGAACAGGTTTTAGAAAACCTAAAGGTTTTTGTTGAGGCAGCCAACTTACGAGGTGAAGCCTTAGATCATACTTTATTTCATGGCCCTCCAGGCCTAGGTAAAACTACCTTGGCAAATATTCTTGCGAATGAGCTCGGGGTAGGTATTAAAATAACCTCAGGTCCTGTTTTAGATAAACCAGGTGATTTGGCGGGTTTGCTTACAAACCTTGATGAACGAGATGTGTTGTTTATTGATGAAATTCACCGTTTAAGTCCTATAGTAGAGGAGTATTTGTATTCCGCTATGGAAGATTATCGAATTGATATTATGATTGAAACGGGGCCTAATGCACGTTCGGTTCAAATAAATTTAAGTCCATTTACCCTTATAGGGGCTACTACGCGATCTGGCTTGCTTACAGCCCCAATGCGAGCGAGATTTGGTATTCAAAGTCGCCTACAATATTATTCCACAGAATTACTGTCTACCATTGTGGTACGTAGTGCTGAAATTTTAAATGTACCCATTTCTCAAGAAGCAGCTATCGAAATCGCAGGTAGAAGCAGAGGAACCCCAAGAATATGTAATTCGCTATTACGTCGCGTTCGTGATTTTGCTCAAATAAAAGGAAACGGTAGTATTGATATTGAAATTTCTAAATTTAGCCTTAAAGCCCTAAATGTAGATGCCCATGGTTTAGATGAAATGGATAATAAAATTCTTTCAACTATAATCGATAAATTTAAGGGTGGGCCTGTTGGAATTACAACTATTGCAACTGCAGTAAGTGAAAGTGCTGAAACGATTGAAGAAGTTTATGAGCCATTTTTAATACAGCAAGGTTTTTTGATGCGAACACCAAGAGGTCGTGAAGTTACCGAACAAGCTTATAAGCATTTAGGTAAAATTAAAGGAGGATCTCAGCCAGGCTTATTTTAGATGAAAGGTTTAGAGACAATTTCTCGTTTTGCCATTTTGCTGGATATAAAACGAATTTTGGAGAACCCCTACCTTTTTATTGATGGATTTTTGTGAAATATGGTGATGCATTTAAAATTGATTTAGGAAAAGGGAGTAAATGGATATGTACTAGAGACCCTTCTTACACAAAGTATATTCTTCAAAAAAAATCATAAGTACTGTCACAAGTCACCTATTCAAACCAAAAATATTGGTAAATATATTGGTTCTGGTGTACTCACTACTAATGGCGAATTTTGTCGGATTCATCTAAAGATGATTCAGCTACCCTTTCATAAAAAGAAATTAGAGGCGAAATTGCAATGTATTTCAAGATAAAAAAATGGCTAGAGAACATATTGACTAGCCATTTTTTTATAAAAAACTACCATTATTTTAAGATGGCATTTTCATCAGCAAATTTTTTGTAGCTAAAATATATTGCAGCAACTGCAAAAGTAATTAGCGATGCAAGCATGGCAATATACATGGTTATATCAATAGTGCCTGCCATTATTTCTTTTACCCCGAGGCCAATATTTAAAACGGGTATAAAAACAGTCTTCCATGTAAAATCTATACCTGGCATCATAGCCAACACTAGGGGTAGAATAATTACCATAAGAATAGGTGTTGCTTTGCTTTGTGCTTCTTTAAAAGAACTCGCGCTTGCAATTAAAGCTATAATTAAACCTGCGAGAAAAATAGCAAAAGGTATCAATAACAGCATTATCATTGTTATCGATTGAAAATTAAGCATTTCATCAACTGCTAATTTAAAAGTATCAGGGATACCATCAATAACCTTAAGCCCAATAATTAAACCAACGAGATTTAATAGTGCCGGAATAAACCCTAATATAGAAGCAACAATAGTTTTACCCAGTAAAACTTTAAATTTTGAGACAGGTAGCGAAAGAGTAGTCTCAATAGTTTTTCTTTCTTTTTCTCCAGTAACTAAATCAATAGCGGCCAATAAACAGCCACCCCATAAAGCTATAATAAAGAGATAGGGTATAAAGCCGCCTATACGTTTGCCAATAAGTTCTTTTTGTTCGCTAACTTCTTGATCTTTTTGAATAAAAGGAGTGAGTTTTTCGGTAGATATTTGCAGTTTCGCCATCCTTTTTTCTTTGATGCTTGATGCATAGGTATCTAACAATTTTGCTACTCTATTATTAACATTGTCTTTGGTGCCATTTTTAAAAACTTGCACAATTGCAGAGTTTAAGCTATCCATCTGTGTTTTCCAATTATGAGGAAAAACAATTGCAGTTTGTATGGTTTCATTGTTTATTAAAGACTTAAAGTCTATAGATTCATCGTAGGTAGTAATTTTGTTTAAACTATCTTGTTTTACCAAGTAAGTGAACTCTTGTGGGGCATTTACTAATCCAATTTTAATTGCTTTTTCTTGCTCACTTTTACTAATCATTTCGGTAACCTTTATCATTCCAAAAATTAGTATTGGAACTAAAAGAGTGGGCATCACAATCGAATTAATAATAGTCTTTTTGTCTCTAAGAAGTTCGGTAAGCTCTTTTTTTATAATTATAAATAATTCGTTCATCTTAAGCTTGTTTAACTCGGTTAATGAATTCTTGGGTTAGGTTTTCTGCTTTCATCTCTTGTTTGAAATTTTCAAAAGTATCATTATAAATAATTGATCCCTTATTAATTATGGCAAGATCATCACACAACAAATCAACTTCACTCATAATATGCGACGAGAAGATAACAGTTTTGTTGTTTTGTTTTGATTCTCTAATTAAATCAATAATGCTATCTGCCGTAATCACATCAAGACCCGAGGTAGGTTCGTCAAATATGAGCACTTCAGGGTCATGTAATAAGGTGCGCGCAATAGAAACTTTTTGTTTCATACCTGTGCTCATTTGGCCAAGTCGTTTTTTGCGAAATTCGTTAATACCTAGTTTTTCAAAAAGATATTCTTTTCGATCATTGAGTTCTTGTTTAGGAAGCTTGTATAATTTTCCAAAAAATTCGAGGGTTTCATCTGGGTTTAGCCTTTCGTATAAACCGGTAGACCCTGTTAAAAAACCGATACGTTTCTTAACTTCATCATTACCTTTTGAGATATCAATACCATCTACGATAGCTGTACCAGAGCTGGGGTTGATAATACCAGCTATCATTCGCAGCGTAGTTGTTTTTCCTGCTCCGTTTGGGCCTAGTAGTGAAAAAATACGGCCAGGCTTGCATTCAAATGACACTTCGTTAACGGCATTTACTAAAACTGTTTCTTTTTTAAAACCTTTGCCTGTTTTGGTGGTGAAAGATTTTGTTAGCTTGTCTAATTTTATCATTAGCTTAGTATTTTAACTATGTCTTATTAGTTGAAAAAAATATAATTTGTTACACTTTAGTGTCTTTTATTCAAAAAAAAACAACTTCGCTAAATTTATGGAAAGTAAATCGATTATACTAAGTAGGGTTTATATCTTTTTGAGAGTCGTATTTTTGCTTTGCAACTAGTGATGACAAAAGAACAAGACAAACAAACATATACAGCACAAATAAAAGCAGAAGCAAAACGCCTAGGCTTTATGTCTTGCGGTATCTCAAAGGCAGATTTTCTTGAAGAGGAAGCTCCCCGACTAGAGAGTTGGTTAAACCAAAATAGAAATGGTGAGATGCAGTACATGGAAAATCATTTTGATAAACGGCTAGATCCACGATTACTGGTTGATGGTGCTAAGTCTGTTGTTTCGTTGTTATTAAATTATTACCCAAAAGAAAACCAGCAAGAAAACACATATAAAATTTCTAAATATGCCTTTGGGCAAGACTACCATCATGTAATAAAGTCTAAACTTAGAAAATTACAAGAATTTATTTCTCAAGAAATCGGTGAAGTAGGGGGGCGAGCTTTTGTTGATTCAGCCCCTGTTTTAGATAAAGCTTGGGCAGCTAAAAGTGGTTTAGGGTGGATTGGGAAGCATAGCAACCTTCTTACCCAAAAAGTAGGATCTTTTTATTTTATTGCAGAATTAATTATCGACTTAGAGCTAATTTATGACGCCCCTGTAACAGATCATTGCGGCACTTGTACGGCATGTATTGATGCTTGCCCAACTGAAGCAATTGTTGCTCCTTATGTAGTTGACGGTAGCAAATGTATTTCTTATTTTACCATAGAGTTAAAGAATGAGATCCCTAATGAATTTCAAGGCAAATTTGATGATTGGGCTTTTGGTTGCGATGTTTGCCAAGACGTTTGCCCATGGAACCGGTTTTCTAAACCTCATAAAGAGCCACTTTTTAACCCGCATCCTGAGTTATTGTCGATGTCAAAAAAAGACTGGGAAGAGATAACGGAAGACGTTTTTAAAAAGGTATTTCAAAAATCTGCGGTTAAACGAACAAAATTTTCAGGCTTACAACGCAATATCAACTTTTTAAAATAATGCAAATTTTACTTCAATGCTATAGTGGTGTTCTCTTTTAAAATTTTGGTAATCAAGTTAATTAAAGTACATTTAAAACCAATATTTTATTCGTGCTATGAAAAATAAAATTCAGCTAATCACCTACGTAGATAGATTTGGAAAAGGTACGATTTCTGATTTACGTCGGTTATTATCAAACGAGTTAAAAGGTCTTTTTGGAGGGGTGCATATATTACCGTTTTTTTATCCAATAGATGGAGAAGATGCTGGTTTTGACCCTATAAATCATAAACAGATTGATGCTCGTTTGGGAGATTGGAATGATCTTAGGCAATTATCTGCCGAAGTAGACATAATGTCAGATTTGATTGTGAATCATATATCTGCAAAATCGATTGAGTTTTTAGACTATATTGAAAAAGGCGATTGTTCGGTGTATTCATCGCTAATTTTGACAAAAGAAAAGGTATTTCCTGTTGATGCCTCTTCAAAGGAAATAGCAAAGATATATCGACCAAGGCCTGGTAAACCTTTTACCAATTTTAAATTGAAAGATGGCTCTGAAGTGGTTGTTTGGACCACCTTTACCTCAAATCAAATTGATATTGATGTAAAATCATCATTGGGTATGGCTTACTTAGAGGGTATTTTAGATACTTTTCAAAAAGCTAATATTACCATGATACGTTTAGATGCTGCTGGTTATGCCATTAAAAAAGCAGGTACTTCTTGTTTTATGATTGATGAAACATATGATTTTATAAGCAAGCTGACTCAAAGATCTAAATTACGTGGAATTAAAGTTTTGGTAGAAATACATTCTTTTTATAAAACTCAAATTGAAATAGCCAAGCGAGTAGATTATGTTTATGATTTTGCTTTGCCAGTTTTGGTTCTCGATTGTCTTTTTAATAAAAATACCAACAATTTAGAAAAGTGGTTAGCTATAGCCCCAAGAAATGTAGTTACCGTTCTAGATACACATGATGGTATTGGTATCGTAGATGTGGCTGGTGCTAATGGAGAACCAGGTTTAATTGCGGACGAAATTTTAGATCAAATTGTAGAAACCATACACACCAATAGTAAAGGTACAAGTAAAAAAGCTACAGGTTCGGCTGCAAATAATCTGGATTTATATCAGGTTAATTGCACCTATTTTGATGCTTTAGGTCAAGATGAGCAGGCTTATTTAATGGCTCGGGCAATTCAATTTTTTGTTCCAGGTGTGCCGCAGGTATATTATGTTGGCTTAATGGCTGGTGTAAACGACTTGAAATTACTTGAAGAAACAAATGTGGGTAGAGATATAAATCGGCACTATTACCAAAAGCAAGAAATAGAAGAATATATTGATACAGTATTTTTTAAAAAACTGCAAAAATTAATGGTTTTTAGAAATTCGCATAGTGCTTTCAACGGTGAGTTTAAATTAATAAAAACCCCAGCAACTGAATTACAAATAAAATGGGAGAATAAATCTGACTGGGCCTTGTTGCGATTAAATTTAAATGATATGAGTTTAGCTATTTCTTATACCAAAACGAGTGGTGAAATTACATCACTTTTTTAGCTAGAGTGTACTAAAAAAATCTTTTAGAGATTGCTTATCAGACTTTTTTAGCATTATTTTATTGTTGGTATTTTTATTCTTTATCACTACTTTATCGATCAAATAAGTAAGACTATGAAATTACAGAAACCCGCATTAAGTTTTTGGCAGATATGGAATATGAACGTTGGGTTTTTCGGAATTCAATTTAGTTTTGGTCTTCAGCAAAGTGCTGTTAATCCTATATTCGAATATTTAGGGGCACACCATCAAGACTTACCTTTGTTAAACTTGGCAGGACCTGTTACAGGTTTGCTAATTCAGCCCATTATAGGTGCAATATCAGATAAAACGTGGTCACCCAAATATGGTAGGCGAAAACCATTCTTTTTAATTGGAGCAATCATAGCAAGTTTAGGCTTGTTTATATTTCCTTATAGTTCTTCATTATGGTTTGCGGTAGGCTTACTATGGATATTGGATGCGGCGAACAATACTGCAATGGAGCCTTATCGAGCTTTTATTGGAGATAAATTGCCAGATGCACAGTTAACCTATGGTTATCAAATGCAAAGTCTTTTTGTTGGGGCAGGTATTACCATAGCAAACTTTTCGTTGTTCCTTTTTCAAGATTGGTTTAGTTCTGCAAATACTATTTCAGAAGTTGTAAATACAGTCCCTAGCTGGGTGTACTATTCCTTTTTTTTAGGGGCTTTTGCTTCGATAGCAACAGTTGCTTGGTCGGTGGTTAAAACACCAGAGATACCACCTTCGGCGAAGGAGCTAATTGAGATTAAAAAATTTAATGAAGGTAAGCCTCATCCTTTAATTCAAGTTGTTGGCGCTTTATTAGCGGTGCTGTCAGTACCATTATTACTAGGCTTTGGCGTAGCAGAGGTTTTTCCGTATCTATATGAAAAATACAACCTGCTGGTTATTCTCATGCTGGTTATTGCATTTATTTGGTTATTTATTCTTTATAGAATTATAAAAAATAATCCTAAAAACAAATCGATAAAGAAATTCGGTGATTTGCTTATGCCCTTAATAGAAACCTCAGAAGCAATTAAAGACATGCCAAGTTTTATGTGGAAGCTATCTGCGGTTTATTTTTTTCAATGGTATGCCCTTTTTATATACTGGCAGTTTATTTCTCCAATGATTAAGGTTACTATTCCGGGTATATCACCAGATGAAGCACTTGCTCAAGTAGGCCTAATGAACGGTACCTATAATTTTGTAACGATGATTGTTGCCTTAGCGCTTGTGCCAATTGCTGCTAAATATAGCTCTAAATGGGTGTATGTGATAAGTTTGTTTTTAACTGGTATAGCCATGCTTTCTATGCCTTATATTTCAAACCAATATATGCTTTTAGCTCCAATGGTTTTACTAGGTATCGGTTGGGCGGCAATGATGGGTATACCTTATGCAATGGTTTCCAAAGTTATTCCTGCAGATAGGCGTGGGGTTTATATGGGTATTGTAAATATGATGATTGTAATTCCAATGCTCATCCAAACAGTATCATTTGGTCCTATCATCGAATTTGCTTTAAAAGGTAGTGCTGTTAATGCCATTTTGTTTGGAGGGGTATTTTTTGTAATTGCAGGTTTTCTGGCTATAAATCTACAAGAACCAAAAGAGAAAGCTTCTGAAAATCAAGAGCTTTAGGTATTGTTTAAAAGAAAAGATTAATTCGCATTTCTTTTAAAAGATTAATTTTTTGGTTCAAATTTTGGTTTTTTGTCGCTTTATCCTTGAAAGTTTTGATGTTTTTAACGGCATAGTAGATAGCGTAAGTCTTAAAATTATTGTGCGTAGTCTATTTTTATTGTGAAATCAAAGAAGAATCCAATTATCTTTGCTATTCAAATTTTACAGAAGATGAGTGATGAAAAAATTAAACGTGATGCATTAGTCTACCATGCTAAGCCTCAGCCAGGTAAAATTAAAATTGTACCCACTAAGCCATATGCTACCCAACGCGATTTGGCCTTGGCATATTCTCCTGGTGTTGCTGAGCCTTGTTTAGAAATAGCAAAGGATAAGGATAACGCCTATAAATATACCTCTAAAGGAAATTTAGTAGCCATTATATCTAACGGTACAGCTGTTTTAGGATTAGGTAATATTGGTCCAGAAGCGTCTAAGCCTGTTATGGAAGGAAAGGGTTTACTCTTTAAAATTTTTGCTGATATTGATGGTATAGATATCGAAGTAGATACCGAAGATGTAGAAAAGTTTATTGAGACGGTAAAGATGATAGCACCTACTTTTGGAGGAATCAATTTAGAGGATATAAAGGCACCAGAAGCGTTTGAGATTGAACGACGGTTGAAAGAAGAGTTAGATATACCTGTAATGCACGACGATCAACACGGTACTGCAATTATTTCTTCTGCTGCCTTGCTGAATGCCTTAGAGCTCACAGGAAAAAAGATAGAACAAGTGAAAATTGTAGTAAGTGGCGCTGGTGCGGCTGCGGTTTCTTGTACTAGACTATATAAAGCTTTCGGAGCAAAAAATGAGAATATTGTTATGCTCGATAGTAAGGGGGTAATTAGAAAAGATCGTAAGAACCTCTCTCAAGAAAAGCTAGAATTTGCCTCAGATCAAAAAATAGATACGCTTGAAGAAGCTCTAAAAGGCGCAGATGTTTTTATAGGGCTATCTATTAAAGATATCGTAACTCCTGCTATGTTGCTTTCCATGGCGAAAGATCCTATTGTTTTTGCAATGGCGAATCCTGATCCTGAGATTAAATATGATTTAGCAATAAAAACTCGAAAAGATATTGTGATGGCAACTGGCCGGTCAGATCATCCGAATCAGGTGAATAATGTTTTAGGGTTTCCATTCATATTTAGAGGCGCTTTAGATGTGCGAGCTACTGTCATCAATGAGGCCATGAAAATGGCTGCGGTAAAAGCTTTGGCAAAACTTACTCGCGAACCCGTACCAGAGCAGGTAAATATAGCTTATGGTGAAACACGATTAACTTTCGGAAAAGAATATATAATTCCAAAACCTTTTGATCCTCGTTTAATTTCTGAAATTCCGCCAGCTATTGCTAAAGCCGCTATGGATACTGGTGTAGCCAAAGAACCCATAAAAGACTGGGAAAAGTATAAAGAAGAATTGCGTCAGCGATCAGGTGAGGATAATAAAGTAGTTCGCTTACTACATAATCGAGCAAAAATAGATTTAAAAAGAATTGTTTATGCCGAGGCAGATCATTTAGATGTGTTAAAAGCAGCTCAAATTGTTCACGAGGAAAAAATTGCTATTCCTATTTTATTAGGTAACAAAGAGATAATTACAGAACTAATGGTAGAGTTAGGGTTTGATGCAGACATCGAAATTATAGACCCAAGCGAGCCAAACTCTCTTGCGAAGAGAAACCAATATGCAGAAAAGTTTTGGAAGGCTAGAAAAAGAAAAGGATCAACCCTTTATAATTCAAAGTCTAAAATGCGAGAACGAAACTATTTTGGTTCTATGATGGTTTTAGAAGGTGACGCTGATGGAATGATATCGGGCTATTCAAGAGCTTATCCAAGAGTGGTAAAACCTGTTTTTGAAGTAATTGGTAGAGCCACTAATGTAACAAAAGTGGCAACGGTGCATTTAATGATTACCGAAAAAGGACCTTTATTTTTAGCAGATACTTCTATAAATATTGACCCAAGCGCCGAACAACTAGCAGAAATTGCAATAAATACGGCAAATGTGGCTACTACTTTTGGTTTTAATCCAGTAATGGCCTTACTGTCTTATGCTAATTTTGGATCTTCTTCGCATCCGAATTCAAGAAAAGTTAAAGATGCGGTTCAAATTTTACATGAAACTAATCCTAATTTAGTGGTTGACGGGGAAATTCAAACCGATTTTGCTTTAAATAAAGAGCTTTTACAAAGTCAATTTCCGTTTTCTAAATTAGCAGGTAAAAAAGTAAACACACTTATCTTTCCAAATTTAGAGTCGGCTAATATTACCTACAAACTTTTAAAAGAGCTTAACGGGGCAGATTCTATTGGCCCAATAATGGTAGGGCTAAAAAAATCGGTTCATATTATTCAGTTAGGCGCAAGTGTAGATGAAATTGTAAATATGACAGCCGTTGCTGCAATTGATGCTCAAGAACGGGGAAGACGTAAAAAAGAAAAAATAGAAAAAAAATAACAATTATAAAGACGTTTAAATAAGTATAAAACTTCAGTTAAGTCCTCAGTAACGCATATGATTCATCACTTAAAAGGTAAACTTGTAGAGAAAAACCCAACGTACCTAATAATAGAATGCGGAGGTGTAGGCTATTTTGTAAACATATCGCTACATACGTTTTCAAACTTAACAGATGCCGAAAACATAAATTTATACACGCATCTACAAGTTAAAGAAGATTCACATACCATTTTTGGTTTTTCTCAAAAATCAGAACGAGAAATATTCCGATTATTGATATCAGTTTCTGGTATTGGTTCAAGTACAGCAAGAACAATGTTATCCTCATTATCTCCTGCCCAGATAAGAGATGCTATTGCGGGTGGTGATGTTGCTACTATACAGAGTGTTAAAGGAATAGGTGTAAAAACTGCTCAAAGAGTAATACTAGATCTAAGAGATAAGGTCTTAAAAGTTTA
The DNA here is from genome assembly GCA_947486785.1 of uncultured Flavobacteriaceae bacterium. Taxonomy (GTDB): domain Bacteria; phylum Bacteroidota; class Bacteroidia; order Flavobacteriales; family Flavobacteriaceae; genus Maribacter_C. The sequence continues at coordinate 55,484 of CANKUU010000013.1, forward strand.
TGATATTGATGAAGTTTCTATTGGTTCAAGCAATACAAAGAAAGATGAAGCGTTATCTGCTTTAGAGGTACTTGGGTTCCCACGTCGACAAGCAGAAAAAGTTGTCGATAAAGTGCTACTTCAAGACCACACACAAAGCGTTGAGGAAATCTTAAAACTCTCGCTTAAAAATTTGTAATTAGTTTGAAAAAAGGGGCAAAAGAAATACTTAAATGTTTATTTAGGTTATCTTTCTTATTCATGTTGATTTTTGTAGTGTCGGAATTTTCCCATGCGCAAGAATCGGATGCAATGGAAGGTAACGAGGAAAAGATAGATTCTGTAAAAACAGGATTTGCCTTAGGCAAGTTGATTTTAGAAAATCCAGAGAGTATTGTATCTAAATATATTTATGATACCAACATGGATCGCTACATTTATAATGAAAAACTAGGCGATTTTAATATCGGTTATCCTATTATTCTTACTCCCGAACAGTATTATGATTTGGTTCGAAAAGAATCTATAAAATCCTATTTTAAAGAAAAAACGGATGCTGTTTCCGGTAAAAAAGAAGGTAGTGAAGAGGGTAAAAAGAACCTGTTGCCGATTTTTTACAAGAACAATAAATTTTTTCAGTCTATTTTTGGAGAAGGGGGTATAGAGGTAATACCTCAAGGCTCTGTTGCGATGGATTTGGGTGTTATTTGGCAAAAAAATGATAATCCGTCTTTATCTCCTAGAAACCGAACTAACCTTTCTTTCGATTTTGATCAACGAATTAGTTTAAGTTTATTGGGTAATGTAGGCGAACGATTAAAGGTTAATTTTAACTACGATACCGAATCAACTTTTGATTTTCAGAATATTTTTAAGTTAGATTACACGCCAACTGAAGATGATATACTTCAAAACATTGAAGCAGGTAACGTTAGTATGCCTTTAAATAGTTCATTAATAAAAGGAGCCCAAAGCTTATTTGGTATTAAAACGCAACTGCAATTTGGTAAAACAAAGGTAACTGCAGTATTTTCTGAACAAAAATCACAAAATAATACGGTAGTCGCACAAGGGGGCGGTACGTTAAGCGAATTTTCAATTACTGCTTTAGACTATGATGCGGATAGACATTTCTTTTTGGGGCATTATTTTCGAGACAATTACGATCAAGCGCTGCAAAACTACCCTTACATAAACAGCCAAGTACAAATTACCCGTATTGAAGTTTGGGTAACTAATAGAAGTCAGCAAACGGTAAATGTTCGAAACGTTGTTGCGATACAAGATTTAGGTGAGCCTCGTGTAGAAAATACTCGCATTGGCCAGGCAGGTGCACCAGCTAATTTTTTTAAAAACGTAACCAATCAGCTACCAAGTAATGATGCTAACCGATTTGATCCTTCTCAAATAGGTGGTGCTGGAGCTTTAAATGAAAATATTCGTGACATTGCTACCGTGGAGAATGGTTTTAATGTGCCAGGTTTTCAAATAAACCAAGGTTTTGATTATGCTATATTAGAAAATGCTAGAAAATTAGAATCAGGCCGCGACTATGATTTTAATACGCAATTAGGGTATATCTCGTTAAATCAAAAACTAAGCAATGATGAAGTTTTAGGTGTTGCGTATCAATACACATTTAACGGAGAGGTTTTTCAAGTAGGTGAATTTGCAAACGGAGGCGTTGAAGCGACCAGAGTTTCTGAGGTAGGTACCGCCGCGCCAATAGTTGATAACAATACTTTAGTTTTAAAGTTGTTAAAGAGTAATGTTACAAATATCACAGATCCTATATGGGATTTAATGATGAAAAATATCTATGCTACTGGGGCATTTCGTTTAAGTCAAGACGATTTTAAGTTAAATATTCTGTATTCAGACCCTACACCCAGAAATTACATTACGCCAGTTGAAGAGGGCATGGGTAGTGGTTGGCCAGAAGGCTTGCAAGATCGAATATTATTGGACGTATTCAATTTAGACCGACTTAACTCATACAATGATATACAGCCAGGAGGTGATGGTTTCTTTGATTTTGTGCCTGGTTTAACCGTTAATACACAAAACGGGCTCATTATTTTTACTAAAACTGAGCCTTTTGGTGAATATTTATTTGATATTTTAAATAACAATAGTAGGTATGATGATGTAGATAGCTATAATGAAAACCAAAAGAAGTATGTCTTTCGAGATTTGTACGAGTTAACAAAATCAGCATCGTTACAAAAACCAGAAAAGAATAAATTCCTTTTAAAAGGGCGCTATAAATCTGAAGGAGGTAATGGTATACCTATTGGGGCATTTAATGTGCCTAGGGGCTCTGTACGGGTTACTTCGGGTGGGCGCCAGCTGCAAGAAGGTATCGATTATACGGTAAATTATCAAGCTGGTACAGTACAAATTTTAGACCCTAGTTTAGAGGCTTCAAATACGCCCATTAACATTTCCGTAGAAAATAATGCTGTGTTTGGTCAGCAAACAAGACGGTTTACTGGGGTTAATATTGAACATCAGTTTAGTGAAAATTTCCTTTTTGGGGGAACACTATTAAATTTAAATGAAAGGCCTTTAACCCAAAAATCTAACTTTGGAGTAGAGCCAGTGAATAATACTATTTATGGTTTAAATGCTAATTTTTCAACAGAAGTTCCCTTTTTAACCCGTTTGGTAAATAAACTGCCGAATATAGATACAGACGTTCCTTCAAATTTATCGGTAAGGGGCGAAGTTGCTTGGCTTAAGCCTGGGTCACCTTCAAACGCTGATTTTCAAGGAGAAACTACCACTTATTTAGACGATTTTGAGGGTTCTCAAGCCCTAATTGATATTCGTTCTTCTTTGGGGTGGACATTAGCTAGCCCACCGGTACAATTTACAAAACAAGGCTTCGATTTAAATTCGGCCAATTTGGCGAATGATATTGAAACGGGGTATAATCGAGCTAAAATGTCTTGGTATACCATCGATCCCATATTTTACACAAGACAAAGACCATCAGATATTAGCGATAGTGAGATGTCTAAAAATGAAACTAGACGTATTTTTATCAATCGCTTATTTGAGCAAGATGTCGCACAAGGGCAGACTCAAGTACAAAACACCTTAAATATTAATTATTTTCCGGGTGAAAAAGGCCCTTACAATAACAATCCTAATTTTCAAGGAGAACGACCCGAAGATAAATGGGCGGGTATCATGCGACCTTTGAGTAGTACCAATTTTGAACAATCAAATGTAGAGTTTGTGCAATTTTGGATTTTAGACCCTTATGTTGACGGAGTAACAAAATCGCCAGGTGAGTTGGTTTTAAATTTTGGTAACATTTCTGAAGATATTTTAAAAGATGGTAGAAAACAATATGAAAATGGGTTGCCAGGTATTGATAGTAATGATTTAACACGACCAACTTCGTGGGGTAGAGTACCACAAACCCAAGCTTTGGTATATGCGTTTGATGCAAATGAAAATAATAGAGGTTTACAAGATATTGGTTTTGATGGCTTAGATGATACCCAAGAAGCTACGATTTATTCAAATGAGGGTGACGATCCGGCTTTAGATAATTATCAATATTACTTAAACAGATCAGGAACTATTATTGAACGTTACAAAGATTTTAATAATCCAGATGGTAATTCTCCGGTTGAAGTTAGTGACACCAATAGAGGTTCAAATACCTTGCCCGATGTAGAGGATATCGACAGAGATTTAACCATGAATACGGTGAATAGTTACTATGAATACCGAATTCCAATAAAACCAAATTCTACAACTGATGATAAATACGTTTCAGATGTTTTAGAGACCCAGCAAGTGCCTTCTTCGGAAATACCCGATGGCAGTACCTTAAACAGACGGTGGATACAGTATAAAATTCCACTTAGCGATTTTACTGATGCTATCGGCGGTATTACCGATTTTAGATCAATCAGTTTTATGCGATTGTATTTAACTGGTTTTAATAGTCCTGCGGTTTTACGTTTTGCAACTTTAGACTTAGTTCGAGGCGATTGGAGAACTTATACTAGAAACTTGCAAGACGATAGGGTTGATAATGACCCAAGCGACGATGGTACTACTACTGATGTGAATGCAGTAAATATTGAAGAAAATGAAAACCGTATTCCAATCAACTATGTTTTACCTCCAGGTATTGAGCGTGAAAGGCTGAATAATAATAATACCGTAATTCGCCAAAACGAACAGTCGTTATCATTTGTAGTAAACGATTTAGAGCCTCAAGATTCTCGGGGCGTATTTAAAAACCTCGACATCGATATTAGACAGTATAAAAAAATGAAAATGTTTTTGCATGCTGAAGAAATTAATGAGAATGATTTTGTAGATGATGAAATTGCATTAGTGGGTTTCTTAAGAATAGGAACCGATTTTTCAGAAAATTACTATCAAATAGAGGTGCCACTTCAATTTACACCCCACGGATCAACCGCCGCAACGGATATCTGGCCAGAAGTAAACAATATGGATGTCTTACTAGCCGACCTTAACAAAATAAAATCGGCTTGGATTGCGAGTGGCGATTTGTCTAAAGCGCGTTATTTTGAAATTGAAAATGGTGAAGTGATCTCGGTAGATGAGTTTGCACCAAGAACCTTAGGTAATTATCGTATAGGCATTAAAGGAAACCCATCTTTAGGAAGTATTAGAAATATGATGGTGGGTATAAAAAATATAAGCGATCAGCGTGTACGAGGAGAAGTTTGGTTTAATGAGTTGCGTTTGGCTGGCTTAGATAATAATGGAGGTTGGGCAGCTATTGCCGCTATAGACGCTAATATTGCCGATTTTGCAAACATTACCGCAACAGGCGCCAAAAGTACTTCTGGTTTTGGAGGGCTTGAACAAATGCCAAATGAACGATCTAGAGAAGATGCCGTATCATATGATGTAGTAACAAATGTAAATGTGGGGCAATTGTTTCCAAAAAAGTGGGGTATTCAAATTCCGTTTAACTATGGTATTTCTGAAGAAATTATAACCCCTGAATTTGATCCGGTTTATGATGATTTAAAACTGCAAGATTTAATTGATGCTGCGCCAGAAACGTCAGAGAATGAAACTACTCCAACAAAAAGTGATGTTTTAGAACAGGCACAAGATTATACCAAGCGAACGAGTATTAACCTTATTGGTTTGCGAAAAGAGCGTAGCGAAAAGGCTGATGCTAATTTTTACGATATTGAGAATTTTACCTTTAACTATTCGTACAACGAAACAGAGCATCGCGATTTTGAAATTGCAAGTTTAAGAGATCAATCTGTAAACACAGGCTTTGTTTATAACCATGCTTTTAAGCCACTAGAGATAGCTCCTTTTGCTAAAAAAGACTCGCTGTTTAATGGTAAATATTGGCAATGGTTAAAAGAACTTAATGTGAATCTTTTACCCGCTACTTTTTCATTGAATTCAAATATTGACAGGCAGTTTAATCAACAACGTTTTAGAGATGTTAAAGAAGAAGGAGTTACTGTTTTAGATTTGCCGGTTTTGCAGCAGCGAAATTATCAATTTAATTGGCAATATGCGGTAAATTATAGCTTAACCAAATCGTTGCGTTTAAACTTTACAGGCTCAAATAATAATATTGTTCGTAATTATTTTGATGAGGACTATGACGAAAGAGGTAGACCTAGCATAAAATCCGACCTCGTACTTTGGGATGGTTTCTTTGATTTAGGCGAGCCCAATCGGCATACACAAGAAATGCAGTTGAATTATGAACTGCCATTTAGTAAAATACCCGCACTAGATTTTATTAGTGCACAGTATAGTTATACCAGTAATTTTGATTGGCAACGTGGTGGAGATGCTCTTAATGAAGCGGTTGCGTTAGCAGTTAATCCTAATCCGACTCGAGAGAATCCTTTAAGTACAACCTCTATAAATACCATTCAGAATGCCAATACGCATAATCTTACAGCAAATTTAACAATGCAAAAATTGTATGATTTAGTAGGGTTGAAGAAAAAAAATGGTAAAACCAAAGCAAAACCTAAGGCAAAAATTAAAACTAAAGAAAAAGAAGGTAAGTCTAGTAAAGAAGACAAAGGACCGCGCAAAACCAGTAAGCTGTTTAATACTATAGTAGATGTAGTAACTATGGTAAAGCGTTTAAATATTAATTATAACGAAAATAGTGGAACCGTTTTGCCAGGCTATACAGAGTCTATTGGTTTTATAGGTACATCAAAACCAACATTAGGCTTTGTTTTTGGTAGTCAGGCAGATGTGCGTTTTGAAGCGGCTAAAAGAGGATGGTTAACTGATTTTGAAGGGTTTAATGAGCAATATAAAAGGCGTACTCAAAAGCAGTTAAATATTACTGCTACGGCAAACCCTATTAAAGACTTAACTATTGATTTGGTTGCAGATCGTAAATTTTCAAATAGCACCCAAGAGAGCTACGAGTTTAATGATTGGCAAAATGATATCCCAGGCTTAACAAATAGTTTTGGCGATTTTAGTATTTCTACCATGATGATTGGTACAGCTTTTGGTAAGAGTGATGAATTTAATTCAGATAACTTTGAAAAGTTTAAAGAAAATAGAGCTACTGTTGCAAATAGGATAGAGCGTGATCGTGGTAACCCATCAGGCGGAGATGTAGATGCAGATGGTTTTCCAACTCGCTACAGTAAATCTCAGCAAGATGTTTTGCTTCCTGCATTTTTTGCAGCCTATACAGGGCAAGATGCAAAAAGGGTAAACTTAAGTGCTTTTAGAGATATTCCAATTCCAAGCTGGAGTATTAAGTATACAGGTCTAATGAAAAAGAAATGGTTTAAAAAAAGATTCAAGAGATTCTCTTTAAGTCATGGTTATCGGGCTGCTTATAGTATAAATTCTTTTCAAAAAAACCTTGAGCGAATAAATACAACAGTACGTTCCGATAGGCCAGATCCAAACACAGGGGTAACGCCAGTTACCAACCAAGATTTTCTGCCAGAGTTTATCTACAATAATGTGGTGCTTACAGATGCTTTTAATCCTTTGGTAAAAGTAGATTTTGAGATGAAAAATTCGATAAGTGTTTCTGCAGAAGTACGGTCTGATCGTATGCTCTCTCTAAGCTTAGATAATAACTTGTTAACTGAAAATAACGGACAAGAATACTCAATTGGATTGGGATATCGTATTAAAGATTTAACATTTGTTACCAAAATAGGTGGCGAAAAGACACGACTTAAAGGCGATTTAAACCTTAAGGCAGATGTTAAGTTAAGAGATAATTTAACCATTATAAGAAACCTCGATTTAGATAATAATCAAATAGCATCAGGGCAAAATTTAATGTCTATTAAATTTCAAGCAGACTACGCGCTAAGCAAAAACATGAATATCCTGTTTTTTTATGATCATTCTTTTTCGCAGTTTGCTGTTTCTACGGCTTTTCCGCAAACTAGTATAAACACAGGGTTTACATTAAGGTATAATTTTGGAAATTAACAGGTTTATTGCAATAGAGTTTGCTAGAGAAATATCGTGCAGTAAATCTTCTGTTATAAGTTATGTCTAATGATTTTTAAATTTGCCATGCTTTAATTTCTTTTTTTTTGAATCTCTAAGTAATCCGTTACATTTGTCAAACAAATAAAAAAAAGAAAATGAATATACCATCAGAATTAAAGTACACCAAAGATCATGAATGGATTCGTATTGAAGGAGATATCGCAACAGTAGGTATTACTGATTTTGCTCAAGGTGAGTTAGGCGATATCGTTTATGTTGAGGTTGAAACGCTCGACGAAACCCTTGACCAAGAAGAGGTCTTTGGAACGGTAGAAGCAGTAAAGACGGTTTCAGATCTTTTTCAGCCTTTGAGTGGCGAAATTATCGCTTTTAATGAGTCTTTAGAAGATGAGCCAGAAAAAGTAAATACCGACCCCTATGGTGACGGTTGGATGGTGAAAATAAAAATAAATGATCCGTCGCAGGTAGAAGGACTTCTAAGCGATGCTGATTACAAGGCTTTGATTGGTGCTTAAACAATATTTTTTTACAATAAGTTTTATAAGCTGGATGATGTTGGTAACATTTTTCAGCTTATACTCTTTTGAGGGGGTCGGTTCCCCTCAATTTAGTTTTCCGCATACCGATAAGATAGTGCACTTTATTTTTTATTTTGGAGCCTGTATATTGGGCGTTTTTTTTCTTCGAGAACAATTTAGGGCTAATATACCTCTTGAAAATGCACTTTTAATAATGATAGTAGCTACCGTTATTTTTGGTATTTGTATTGAAATAATACAGCATACTTTAACTGAGAATAGAACTGGAGATGTTTTTGATGTATTGGCAAATACCCTGGGTAGTATATTTGGTGCAGCTGTGCAGAAATACTTGTTTTTAAATAAAAGACAGTTAAAATAAAAATATTTGTTTTTGTATCATTTAATTTTTTAAATTAGCGAACATTAAAAACACATTATATGGAACCTAAGAAGAATCCGAAAGCAGATATCGGAAAAAATAGTGGACTTTATTTCGTTATAGGGTTATTTATAGTAATGGGGTTAACCCTAATTGCTTTAGAGTACAAGAGCTATGAAGAAAGTCTAGAATATGATTTTGCGCAAAATATCGATGAAGATTTAGATGAGGAAGTTCCGATGACAGAACAAATAAAAACACCTCCACCACCTCCACCACCAGCTGCTCCAGAGGTTATTGAGGTTGTAGATGATGAAGAAGAAGTTGAAGAAACTGTAATAGAGTCAACAGAGAGTAATGAGGAAGAAGAAGTAATGGAGGTTGAAGACGTAGAGGTTGCTGAAGAAGTTGAAGATGTTGATGTGCCATTTGCTGTTATTGAAAACGTGCCAGTTTTTCCGGGTTGTGAAAGTGAGAGTAACAAAAGAGCTTGTTTTAACAAAATGATGCAAAAACATATCACTAAAAACTTCCGCTATCCAGAAATTGCTCAAGAAATGGGTGTACAGGGTAGAGTAAGTGTTATGTTTACCATTCAGAAAGATGGTAGTATTGGTAATGTTAGAATGCGTGGACCAGACAAGAACTTAGAAAAAGAGGCAGCCCGAATTATTGGCAAATTGCCAAAAATGACACCAGGTATGCAGAGAGGTAGAGCTGTACGTGTTCCTTTTAGTATTCCGATTAATTTTAAATTACAGTAAAGAATAGGAAATATAAATTAAAAATCCTCAACATTTGTTGAGGATTTTTTTTGCTCAATTATCACGATTAACGCGGCATATGCATTCTCATAGTACTATTTAAATTTTTGTTGAAAGCGTGTTTATGGTTTGTGAAACTACTTTTTAAGTTGTGTTAAGCTTTTATAATACGTTTCTCTAATTTTCTCGGGCGAGATAAAGCCATTTCCATAGCGTGCATCGTAAGTTTGCGTTAATGAGGTATTTGCTTTTACCTCTTCAAGCGATGAGCCCGAATTAATGGCGTATTGTATTTTTTTTAAAATATCCTCAAGTAGTAGCACGTAGTTTTGTAGTTCTGCTTTATTAGATGGTCGCCCATGACCAGGTATTATTTTTGTGTTGTCATTAATAAGGAGTAATGCTTTTTTAATTGCATTTATGTAGCCATGTATACTGCCACCGCTTTTTAAATCAATGAAAGGATATCTGCCAGAAAAATAAGTATCACCCATATGTAGTACATTATTTTTTAGAAAATAAACCATCGAATCGCCATCAGTATGTGCATTGTGTACATGAAACGCCATTATGGTTTCATCACCATCAAAAAAGGTGATATTATCTGAGAAGGTAACTTCAGGTAACATTTTATCATATTTTTCTTTTGGTATTTCTTGTTTGTCAAGCTTTTCTTTCTGGTTTTTTTTAATGCGTTTACGCACATTGTCATGTGCAACTAATGTTACCTTTTTAGTATTAAAGTTGGCGTTGCCCCCAGAATGATCGCCGTGCATGTGCGTGTTAAATAAAGTGCTTATTGGTTTATCTGTTAAAGAAGCGATGCTCTTTTTAATTTTAGCGCTAAGGTGATCAAATTGATCATCAATCATAAAAACTTTTGTTTCGCCAATGTAGATGCCAATATTACCGCCTTTGCCAGTTAACATATATACCTGTGGAGAAAGTGAATCTACCCTTATTTGAACTTCGTTGTTTTGGGCATAACAATTAAAAATGACACCTAAAAATAGGGTGGGTAGTACTGTTTTGATACTCATAGTAGCATGCTTTTTAAGGTTCAATCCAAAGGTAGGATGAGTTTTAAGGATACAATTTAACGAACCTTGCGCATATAATTCTCATTATTTATCTATTTTACATCAAGATTTAAGAAAGAATAGGTTGCGAAAAAGACGGTTGGGCGTTATCTTTGCATATTAGTTTAAATAGCTATGAAGACCGCCGTTAGTGCTGTAGAAGAGAGATCTTGGGCTTTAGTTTTTTCCGATTTTAAGGAGATAACAAAGGCTAGGCTTGCGGTGAGTGTTGTTTTTTCTTCCTTGGCGGGCTATTTGTTAGCGCCATCGGAATTTAATATCGTATCACTTTTGCTTTTGGCATTTGGGGGGTATTGTATGGTAGGGGCTTCAAATGCCTTTAATCAGATTATCGAAAGAGATTTAGATGCTTTAATGAGTCGTACAAAACATCGACCCATTCCTTCAGGTCGCATGTCTGTTAATAAAGCACTTTTTATTGCTATTTTGTTAACGATTTTGGGTATTGTTTCTCTGTATTTTCTTAATGCCAAAACAGCCATGTTTGGGGCAATTTCAATTTTTTTATACACAAGTGTATATACGCCGTTAAAAACGATAACGCCCTTAGCTGTTTTTGTTGGAGCTTTTCCGGGTGCAATTCCATTCATGCTAGGTTGGGTTGCTGCTACAAACGAATTTGGAATAGAGCCAGGCACCTTATTTATGATTCAATTTTTTTGGCAGTTTCCTCACTTTTGGGCACTTGGTTGGATGCTTGATGAGGATTATAAAAAAGGAGGGTTTAAAATGCTTCCTACGGGAAAAAAGGATACCGGTACGGTAGTTCAAATAATAATGTATACGATATGGATGATTGTAATTTCAATTATTCCCGTGTTTGGAATCACAGGAGCCTTATCTTTATCAATTCCCGCAGCAGTCATAGTATTTCTTATAGGTTTGATAATGTTGTTTTTTGCGCTGCGTTTATATGCAAACAGAGATAATATTTCGGCAAGAAGCTTAATGTTAGCAAGTGTTAGTTACATCACCTTGATGCAAATTGTGTACGTAATAGATAAATTAATAGCATAAAATGGATTTAACCAAAGGCTCACATAAACAGAAAATAGACAGGTCTAAAAAGATGATGCTGTGGTTTGGTATTGCTAGTCTAATTATGGGGTTTGCCGGTTGGACGAGTGCATATATCGTAAGTCGTTCTCGAAAAGATTGGGATCAATCTTTAGAGTTACCCTCATTATTTTATGTGAGTACTGCAATTATTATAATTAGTAGTCTTTCATATTGGTTGGCTACAAAAGCCTCAAAAGAAAATAAAAAAAACTTAAGTAGTATGCTTTTAGGGGTTACATTGCTTTTGGGCGTTTCTTTTATTTATTTTCAAACCGAAGCATTTTTTCAGATGACATCTAAAGGAATATATCTTACTGGAGCTGTTAGCAGTCCAAAGGCATCTTTCATTTATGTGATTGCGGGCGTGCATGTTATACATGTTATAGCGGGTCTTATCTCTTTATTGGTGGTGTTTTATCAGCAAATAAAGGGGAAATATTCTTCAAAGGAGTATTTAGGTATTTCATTGGGTGAAACTTTTTGGCATTTTTTGGGTCTTTTATGGGTGTATTTGATTTTGTTTATGTCTTTTGTGAAATAAATAGCAATAAATTCGGTTTTGATTTCTAAACTGCTTTTTAAAAGTTAAAAAAAATGTAAATTTGCTTAAAATATAATTATACGATAGTTTATATATGGATTCTACGGTAACAACAGGTTCGGAAGAGAACGTTTGGGGAGGTGGTAATAAGCCTTTAGGAGCAAGTTATGGCAAACTAATGATGTGGTTTTTCCTCGTTTCTGATGCTTTAACTTTTTCAGGTTTATTAGCAGCCTACGGTTTTTCAAGATTTAAGTTTTATGAAACTTGGCCAATAGCTGATCAAGTTTTTACGCACGTTCCGTTTTTTCACGGTAATTTTCCAATGTACTATGTTGCATTCATGACCTTTATTCTAATTATGTCATCGGTAACTATGGTGTTAGCTGTAGACGCAGGTCATAAAATGAAAAAGAATGCGGTTATTTGGTATATGTTTTTAACCATCATTGGAGGAGCTATTTTCGTAGGTTCGCAAGGTTGGGAATGGGCTACCTTTATCAAAGGAGATTATGGGGCAATTGAGACTAAAGGAGGTCGTATTTTACAGTTCGTAAATTCAGATACTGGAGAAAGAGTGGGCATCGCAGATTTTGCCAAAACTATAGCAAGTGAGCGTGTAAATCATGAAAGTAAGAATGGGGTTTGGTTTTATAAAGGCAAAGAACTTCCTTCATATTCAGTAAACGAGGTTGTTGAAGGTTTTAAGGCAAATCCAAATATAGCGATTCGTACAGAACAAATTATTCAAAAAGGAGAAGGTCAAGGTGAGAAAGTTATTTTGTCTAGAGCCGAAGCCTTAAAAAAATTAAACAACGCATCGCAGGTAGTTGAGGGTGCAAATTTAATTCATAACGAATATGGAAGCCGTTTGTTTGCCGACTTCTTTTTCTTCATTACGGGCTTCCACGGTTTTCACGTAACCTCAGGGGTGGTTATTAACCTAATTATTTTCTTTAATGTAATCTTAGGTACTTATGAAAAAAGAGGGCATTATGAAATGGTGGAAAAAGTAGGTCTTTATTGGCACTTTGTAGATTTGGTTTGGGTATTTGTTTTTACTTTCTTTTATCTGGTGTAATTACCATATTTAGAGAAAGAGGTATATAAAAAAAATTAAAAATAAGAATAACTATTTGTCATGGCACACGATCATAAATTAGAAATTTTTAGAGGTCTAGTTAAATTTAAGTCTAATACTCAAAAAATTTGGGGTGTACTTATATTCTTAACACTAGTGACTATCGTAGAAGTAGTATTGGGTATTATTAAGCCAGCATCTTTAATGCATAATTCTTTTCTAGGGATGAAGTTGTTGAATTGGATATTTATAATTCTGACTCTAGTTAAAGCCTATTATATCTCTTGGGATTTTATGCACCTTCGCGACGAAAAAACTTCCTTACGTCGATCCATCGTTTGGACACCTATATTTTTAGTGGTTTATTTGGTTTTTATATTACTTGTAGAAGCAAATTACATAAATGACGTATTTACGAATGGTTTTGTAACATGGAATTTTTGATAATTTTTTAACAGATTTTAAAGACGGCATATGAGCCGTCTTTTTTACTTTTATATAGGTTTTAGCGATGAAAAAAACGTTTGTTTTAGTAGTTCTTTTTATTCTGCCCATTGTTGCTTACCTCTTCTTTGCTTCAGGTGTAAATAATTTTGGAAAGTTACCTAGCCTTACCAAGGGGGTAAGTGATGTGTCAGATTTTGATACGAGTATAACACTAAAGGATAAGATTTCAATTGTAGGTTTTTTAGGCGATGATGTTTCCAATAAAAAAGGAAATGTATTTAATCTTAATCAGAAGATTTATAAGCGTTTTTATGAATTCAAAGATTTTCAATTTGTAATGTTGGTTAAGCAAGGTTCTGAAGCTCAAGTTGCGCAACTAAAATCAGAACTTGCGACTTTAGCAGATACTGTAAAATGGAAGTTTGTTTATCTGTCTGAAAGTCAAACGAACATTTTTTTTAATAGTTTAAAAACAGACTTGGTGCTAGATGAACATTTTGCTACACCTTATGTCTTTATAATAGATAAAGAGCTTAACCTAAGAGGAAGAACTAACGATGATGATGAAGGCACCAAGTACGGTTTTAATACCACCTCCGTGGCTGAATTAAACAATAAAATGGAAGATGATGTAAAAATTATATTAGCAGAATATAGGTTTGCTCTTAAAAAAAATTCCGCGAGTCGCAAGAAATAGGTAAGCGTTATCAAATTAGTAACATAAAGGCACTATAATTACAAGTTCTGATGAAAAATAAATATACATATGTTTGGGTATCGTTGGTTATTTTAGTCTTTGGTATTCTGTTTATTCCTAAAATCATTAATCGCTTAACAACTGGTACAGTAGTACAAAATGATAGAATAAATGTAAAAGATAATAGCGCGGGCTTGGCCTTTGTATTGCTTGACGGTAAAAAAAGAAGAGTGCCAAACTTTGAATTCATAAATCAAGACAGCTTAGTAGTAAGTAATAAAGATTATGAAGGAAAGGTCTTTGTAGTAGAGTTCTTTTTTACGAGTTGTCCTTCTATTTGTCCAATAATGTCAAAAAATTTAGTGGCTGTACAAAATGAGTTTCTTACCGAGGATAATTTTGGTATCGCCTCGTTTTCAATTACTCCGAATTTCGATACTCCACTTGTTTTAAAAGAGTACGCGGAGCGCTACGGTATTGTTGATTTAGATTGGCATTTAATGACAGGAGATAAAGAAAAAATTTATGAGTTAGCAAACAGCGGTTTTAATATATTTGCAGCAGAAATGCCAGATTCTCCTGGTGGATTTGAACATTCTGGTTTGTTTGCTTTGGTTGATAAAAACGGGTATATACGCTCAAGGGTAGACGATTATGGCAATCCTATCGTATATTATAGGGGCGCTATAAGCCCCGAGCAAGGCGAGAATAGCCATGGAGAAAAAGAACAGATTACAGTATTAATAGAAGATATAAAGAAACTTTTAAAGGAGTAGATGAAAAAAATAGCAACTAACAGTAGTAAATTGAATCGGTTAATTTCATTGGTGTCCGTAGTAATTCCCATAGTAGTAGCTTTACTTTTTATGGTTAAAATTCCTGGGGTAGATCGTCTAGGGTTTTTACCTCCGATCTATGCCGCAATTAACGGTCTTACAGCAGTTTTGCTTATAGCTGCTGTTATAGCAATTAAGAATGGCAATAGTAATTTACATCAGAAATTAGTATCCATATGTGTGCTTTTGTCTTTACTATTTTTAGTGTTGTACGTAATTTATCATATGACCGCCGATTCAACTTCTTACGGAGGAGATGGTTTTTTAAAATATGTGTATTATTTTATACTTATTAGTCACATTTTTTTGTCAATTGCAGTAATACCTTTAGTTTTAAAAACCTATTTACGAGGATATTTGGGTAATTTTGAAGAGCACAGAAAATTAGCTAAAATTACCTTTCCTGTGTGGTTATATGTAGCTGTTTCTGGTGTAGTGGTTTATATAATGATTTCGCCCTATTATCTTACTTAAGGTAGTACTGTTTTACTAGACACTAAAACAAATTTTATGAAAAAATTTATTTGTTCTATGTTGCTTGTGGTTGCCCTGTTTTACTCTAAAACGGTAAACGCACAGTGCGCTATGTGCAGGGCTGTGTTAGAGAGTGAAGATAATGTTGCGGTTGCCGAAGGTATAAATAACGGTATTGTGTATTTAATGGCTATACCCTATGTTTTGGTAGGTGTTTTGTTCTATTTTGTTTACAGAAAAATGCGTAGTTAAAATTATATTTTAACTTTAAATAAATTTTTTGTAACAATTTTGTTTTCTATACGTCTCACGAGAGTACAATGGGTTCCCCAATGTTGTGCTCATCAATCAAAAAAACAATCATATGTTCGACATCGAAAGATGGCAAGAAATATTTGATACTATTCGCAAAAATAAACTGCGTACTTTCCTTACAGGTTTATCTGTTGCATCTGGTATATTCATATTAGTTATTTTATTAGGACTCGGGCAAGGCATGCAGAATGGAATTGCAGAAGAGTTTAAAGAAGATGCTGCTACAAGTATATGGGTTTGGCCAAGAAGAACAACTGTTGAGTATAAAGGTCTAAACCCCGGTAGAAAAGTTCAACTTCGAAACGAAAATTTTGAAGTTATTTCAAAATCACTTGGTAGTGGTTTTGAAAAGGCATCTATGTTGTATTTTCCGCAAAATCTTCAGGTACTTTACAAAAATGATCCATTGGCATATGATATTACGGGCACAAATGGGGATTTGCAAGAAATAGAAAATGAGGTCATTTATGAAGGTCGTTTTATTAATGAAACAGATGTGCTGCATAATGCCAAAGTAGCGGTAATTGGGCGCAAAATACGTGAAGAGGCTTTTGCAAATGTAGACAGCCCAATAGGGGAATATATTACTATTTCAGGGATGGGTTTTAAAATTGTTGGGGTGTTTGGCGAGTATGGTCAAAATAAAGACGAAGAAGAACGAATATTTATACCAATATCCACAGCGCAACTTTCTTTTAATGGTGCAGATAAGTTAAATAATATCAATTTTATGCTTCCAGAAATGGAAACTTTTGAAGCTACTTTAGCTAAGAACCAAGAATTTACCACAGCACTTAATTCATATTTGAAACAGTATCACAATGTAGCGCCCGAAGACGAGCGTGCTATTCGTATTTGGAATCCTATTCAAGAAGTAAAAAGATATTATTCTTTAAGTAAGGGTATAGAAATTTTCTTTTGGGCTGTAGGTTTGTTTACTATAATAGCAGGGGTTGTAAGTGTTAGCAATATTATGTTGATTGTAGTAAAAGAGCGCACCCGTGAGATTGGAATTAGAAAAGCATTAGGGGCTAAACCATGGTCTATTATTGGCATGATAATGCATGAAGCCATTTTTGTTACCGCCATTGCGGGTTTTGCAGGGCTTATTTTTAGTTTAGGTCTACTTGAATTGGTGGGTCCTGCGGTTAATGTAGACTATATTGTAAACCCCTCGGTAGATTTTAATGTAGCTTTTGCAACCGTTATCGTGCTCATTATTGCAGGGGCAATAGCAGGCTTTTTTCCGGCATGGAAAGCAGTAAAGGTACATGTAATTGAGGCTCTTCGCGATGAGTAGTTGCGACGGGCGAAACATAATGATTGCATATTATAAGATAATATATGTTTAGTAGAGATCGTTGGAAAGAAATTTTAGAAGTACTCTCGAGTAACACCCTACGCACCCTAGCAACAGCGTTTGGGGTAGGCTGGGGTATCTTTATTTTAATTATTCTGTTGGCAGCTGGTAAGGGTTTAGAAAATGGTATTCGTCTTAATTTTAATGGGGTAGCTACCAATACTATGTTTTTGTGGACTCAACCTACAACGCTCGCTTTTGAAGGTCTGCCCGAAAATAGACGCTTTAATTATAAGTTAGAAGATGTTGATTTATTGCGACAAAATATTCCTGAGTTACGAATTATTTCACCTCGAAATAGTTTGCGAAATTCGGTTGGAGATAACGTTATAAGAGGAACCGAAAGTGGTAACTATAGAGTTTTTGGAGATTATCCAGAGATTATAGAACAACGTCCAATTTATGTTTCAAAGGGGCGTTTTTTTAATCATAACGACATTAGTGAGAGAAGAAAGGTAGTAGTTATTGGAGATGGAATTCGAAAAGATTTGTTTAGAGCCGATGAAGCGGTTTTAGGATCTTACATTGTGGTTAGTGGTGTCAATTTTATGGTGATAGGTACTTATAAAGAAAAGACTAGCAACGGGGGAGGTGAAAATAGCGAACGTGAAATTTATATGCCCTTTACTTCTTTTTCTCAGGCATATAATCGTGCTGATAACGTAGGTTGGATGGCATTAACAGCAGAAGACGGAACATCAATAAGCACGCTAACAGAAGCGATAATTAATACGGTAAAACAAAGTAGAAAAATTCACCCCAACGATAAAAGAGCCATTGGCTATTTTGATTTGTTTGAAGAGTATAATAGAGTTGAAAGTCTTTTTGGGGCTTTAAGGTTTGTGGCGTATTTTGTTGGTATTTTGGTTTTGTTATCGGGTATAATTGGTGTAAGTAACATTATGCTCATCGTTATTAAAGAGCGCACAAAAGAAATAGGAATACGACGTGCTTTAGGAGAAGACCCTTGGTCAATAAAGTTACAGATATTAATGGAGTCAATTTTCTTAACTATTATCTCTGGTATGGTAGGTATTATTTTTGGAGCACTTGTTATTTTTGGGGTAAATACCCTTTTAGATGTTGTTGGTCCAGTAGATATGTTTTTAAATCCAAGTGTGAGTTTAGGGGTTGTGTTGAGCGCCTTAGCCATACTTATTATATCGGGCTTATTGGCAGGTTTTATACCAGCCAATAAAGCAATAAAAGTAAGACCTATTGAAGCCTTACGAACAGAGTAAATATGGTTCATCATGAATATATAATCAATCAAAAATGAAAAAGTCAGTAACTCGAATTATTTTAGTATTTATCCTAGTTCTCTTTGTAGGGGCTATGTATTATCTCTATCAAAAAAATGCAGAAGACCCTATTGTTTATGAAACCGAGAAAGTCTCTAAACAGAACATTGTAAAAAAAACTGTTGCAACAGGTAGTATATTACCCTTAGAAGAAGTACTAATAAAGCCCAATATTTCTGGTGTTATTGAAGAGGTTTTCGTCGAAGGTGGCGATTATGTAAAATCTGGTGATTTACTATGCCGTATAAAAGTAGTGCCTAATTTAAGTGCCCTAAATGACGCAAAAAATAGAATTGACGAGGCTAAAATAGCTCTTGAAGATCAGCTGAGAACTTTAGATCGCCAGAAAAAACTTTTTTCAAAAGGGGTTATTTCTGAGGCAGATATGCAAAGAGTACAAGTCGCTTACGACCAGTCTAAGCAAGCTTACAATGCGGCAAACAAGCGTTACGACATTATTAAGACAGGTACTACAAAAGGCTTTGGTAACGCTGCCAATACACAAATACGAGCTACGGTTAGCGGAATGGTATTAGAAGTTCCTGTGGAAGTTGGTAACCAAGTTATAGAAAGCAATAATTTTAATGAGGGTACTACTATTGCAGCAATTGCCGATGTAGAAAAAATGATTTTTGAGGGTAAAGTTGACGAGTCTGAAGTTGGTAAAATAAAGGAGAATTTACCTCTCGAAATTACAGTTGGCGCAATAGAAAATAAGAAGTTTGATGCGGTATTAGATTATATTGCACCGAAAGGTAAAGAAGAGAATGGAGCCATACAATTCGAAATTAAAGGAACACTTAAAAAGCAAGACTCAGTTTTTATTCGGGCAGGGTTAAGTGCAAACGCATCTATAATTTTAGCGAAAGCAGATAGTGTGTTAGCCATTAATGAAGCTTTAGTACAATTTGACAAAAAAACAAAAGAACCCTTCGTAGAAATTGAAGTGGGTGATCAAAAGTTTGAGCGTAGAGCTATTAAACTTGGTGTTAGCGACGGTATTTTTGTAGAAATACAATCGGGCTTGAGTGAGGAAGACGAAATTAAGGTATGGAACCGGCTTGAAGATGAGGAAGAAAATTAATTGAAAATATTTTTGATAAAAACGGCATTTTCTTGTAACAATTTTGCAACTTAAAGGTCTAATTTAATATCTAACATTTGAGTTAGCCAAGTAATTAAAATTCAACCACTATGATCGAAATTAAAGACCTTCACAAATCCTATAAAATGGGAAGTAACTCGCTTCATGTTTTAAAGGGAATCAATTTCTCGGTAGAAGAGGGTGAGTTGGTGGCAATTATGGGTTCTTCGGGGTCGGGTAAGTCAACTTTACTAAATATCTTGGGCATGTTAGATGAGCTTGATGAGGGTTCCTATGATTTAGATGGCGTTCCAATAAAGAATCTTAACGAAACAAAAGCCGCAAATTATCGCAATAAGTTTTTGGGTTTTATTTTTCAGTCTTTCAACCTAATTAATTACAAAAGTGCAATGGAGAATGTTGCACTGCCTTTATACTATCAAAAAGTTTCAAGAAAAGAGCGACAAGAGAAAGCCCTGAAGTATTTAGAACAGGTAGGCCTTAAAGAATGGGCAGGTCATTTGCCAAGTGAACTTTCTGGAGGGCAAAAACAAAGAGTAGCTATCGCAAGAGCCCTTGCAGCAGAACCTAAGGTGCTTTTGGCCGATGAGCCTACTGGAGCCTTAGATAGTAAAACCTCTTACGAGGTGATGGATCTGATTCAGAAAATTAATGATGAGGGTAATACTATTTTAATTGTAACCCATGAGCCAGATATTGCCGATATGTGTAAACGTATTGTGCATTTAAAAGATGGTATTATTTTAGAAGATAAAAAAGTAAACCAAGTAAGAGCCTCGCAATATGTTTGATATTGACATTTGGAAAGAAATTTTTGAGGCGATTCAAAAAAACAAACTCAGAACCTTTCTTACGGGTTTTACCGTGGCTTTAGGCATATTTATTTTTGTCACCCTTTTTGGTATGGGTAATGGCTTAAACAATACATTTTTAAAGTTTTTTGGGGATGATGCAACCAATATTTTTAGAATCTATCCGTCAACTACAACTTTGCCATATGCCGGCTATAAGGCAAAACGTCGGATCGAGTTGGATAATGGTGATATAGATGACATTATTGAAGAATTTGGTCCTTTAATAGATTATGTTTCACCACGTATACAGCGATCGGGCAAGGTGAGTTACAGAGACGAATCTGATAGCTACGGTAATTATGGGGTAGGACCAGGAATGCAAAAAGCCGAAAAGTCTATTTTAATGAAAGGTCGATACATTAACGCCTTAGATGTACGTCAAAAAAACAAACATGCAGTAATTGGCAGAATGGTTGAAAAAGATCTGTTTAAAGGAGAAGATGCATTAGGTAAATTTATTGATATTTCAGGAAGCGTTTTTAAAGTTATCGGTGTTTTTCAAGATGATGGCGGAGATAATGAAGAACGAAACATTTTTATTCCTTTTACAACAAGGCAACTGCTTGAAGGAGCAAATGATAAAATTGGTGAAATAACCCTCGCGTTTAACGAAGCCATTGGCTATAGTGGGGCTATGAAGTTTGAAAAGCAATTAGCTAGCTATATTCGAAAAAAAAAGCAAGTAAACCCAAATGACCCAAGAGGCATTTTTATTCAAAACGTTGCCGATAATTTAAAAAGAAACCAGCAGTTCGCAAATGTTCTAAAAATTATTATTTCAGGTATTGCTTTTGCAGTTATTATTTCAGGAATTATAGGAATCAGTAATATTATGGTTTTTATCGTAAAAGAGCGTACAAAAGAAATAGGCATTCGAAAAGCTATGGGTGCCACTCCCAAGATTATTACAAAAACTATTTTGTTAGAATCAATTTTTATTACTGCTGTTTTTGGATTTGTAGGTATGATTTGTGGAATTATTATTCTAAATATCATAGAAGGTAAAATTTTAGAAGAAGATTACTTTATTACCAATCCAGCGATAAATTCTGGAACGGCAGTTTTTGTAACTATTCTACTTATTTTATGTGGTGCATTGGCGGCATATATTCCAGCGAAAAAAGCAGCAAAAATTAAACCCATTGTAGCACTAAGAGACGAATAGTATGAGACAATTATTTGATAGAGATACTTGGCGCGAAATTTTTCAGTCTATAAAAAAGAATAAGCTTCGTACGTTTTTAACAATGCTTGGTGTGTTTATAGGTATCTATATTTACATTGTGCTTTCTGGCGCTTCCAAAGGTTTAGATAATGGTTTTGAAAAAGAATTTGAAACCATTGCCAGAAATAGTATGTTCGTTTTTTCTTCAAGTACAAGTAAGCCATATGCAGGTTTTAAAACGGGTAGAAAAATTCAATTAAAGTTACAAGACGTAAAGTTTTTAAGGCAACAGGTTCCTGAAATAATGGCAATAGCGCCTAGAAATGTAAAAGGTATTTTCGGAACAGAGCCAGGGGTTGTAAAACGCGGCATTAAATCGGGTAATTATTCGGTATTTGGTGATTATCCAGAGTTTACAAAGATAGCTCCAAAGAAAATTTATGATGGTGGTAGATTCATAAATACTGCAGATATAGAAAAGGAACGTAAAGTATGTGTGATTGGAGAGCGAACGCAAAAAGAACTTTTTAATGAAGATGAAGAACCGATAGGAGGTTTTATTGAAATTGAAGATGTCAGTTTTCAGGTGGTAGGAGTTCATAAATTTGCTGGAGGAGGGCCTTTTGATAATGATAGCGATATTTTTATTCCTTTTACAACATTTAAAAAACTTTATAACACCGGTGATAATGTCGCTTGGTTTACTATTGCAGCCTATGATGATGCAGATGTTATAAAAGTAGAAAAAAATATTAAAGCAGTTTTAAGACGTATACACAAAGTTGATCCAACAGATGAAAAAGCGATTGGAGCATTTAATTTAGGAGAGGTTTTTAAAAAAATATTTGGTTTTTCAAACGGATTGACTTTTCTCTCTCTTATAGTCGGCGTTGCAACCATTCTTGCCGGAGTAATTGGTATCGGTAATATTTTATTGATTTCAGTCAAAGAAAGAACCAAAGAGCTTGGTGTGCGCAGAGCTTTAGGGGCAACCCCAACTGAAATAAGAAATCAAATTATAATTGAAGCATTGGTGCTTACTTTATTGGCAGGGCTAATAGGTATTATTTTTGGGGCAGCCACTCTAAAATTAATTGATATTTTAACTGCAAATGTAGAATTGCCTTATACAAACCCAACCGTGCCCATACCATACGTGCTCATGTCTCTTTTTTTAATGGTAGGCTTAGGTATTTTAATTGGTCTCATACCAGCACAGCGGGCAGTTAGTATAAAACCTATTGATGCTTTACGTGAAGAATAACAAACAAAAAACGAATACAAAACTCAAATTAAAGTAAAGATGAACAAAATTTTAAAATATGCATTAATTGCAATTTTGGTAATAGGTGCCTTTTGGGCTGCATGGTTTTTTATAAACTCTAACAGCAAATCATCAATTACGTATGAAACTCAAAATCCTTTTATAGCTAATATTGAGAAGAAATCAGTAGCTACTGGTAAGGTAGTGCCAGAAGATGAGGTGGAGATAAAACCCCAAATTTCAGGTATTATCGATAAAATTTATTTAGAGGAAGGTGTCAAAGTAAAGGCGGGAGATTTAATTGCAACCATTAAAATTGTACCTAATGAGCAAGCCCTAAATTCTTCAAGGGGGCGCGTTAAATCTGCCGAAATTTCATTGAGTAATATAAAAACAGAGTACGAAAGAAATAAGAAACTCTTTAGTAAAGGTGTTATTTCTAGTCAAGATTTTAATGCATTACAATTGAGGTATGATCAGGCACAACAAGAACTTTCTAATGCAAGAGCAGATTATCAAATAATTAGAAAAGGATCTGCAGGGGGCTCGTCTTCTGCAAATACAAATATTAGAGCCACTATATCGGGTACTATTTTAGAAATTCCGGTAGAGGAGGGCGATCAAGTAGTAGAAACTAATAATTTTAATGCGGGTACTACTATTGCTGCTATTGCCGATTTAAGTAAGATGATTTTTGAAGGAAAAGTTGATGAAGGTGAAGTTAGTAAGCTAAAAGTAGGTACACCATTAAAAATTAGTTTAGGTGCTTTAGAAGGTGCCGAGTTAGATGCAAAATTAAAATTTATAGCGCCAAAAGCAACAGAAGATACTGGGGCAGTACAATTTAAGATAGAGGGCGATGTAGAAGTTAAAGAAGATCTATTTATACGAGCAGGCTATAGTGCAAATGCTTCTGTAGTACTAGAACGTAAAGAGGATATTTTGGTAATTCCTGAGGCGCTCTTACAATTTGATGAAAATACAGAGAAACCTTATGTAGAGGTATCGGCAGGTGATCAAAAATGGGAACGCAGAGAAATAGAGGTAGGAATATCGGATGGCGTAAACATAGAGATAGTATCTGGTTTGACAGAGAATGATGCTGTTAAAGAATGGAACAAAACAGAGCCAATTAAAAAAGGAGAAGGTGATGAGAACAAAAAAGGCGAAGAGGATAACGAGTAAATCATCAATCAATAAATAACAAAAAGAAATCAAATGAAATTTAAACTAACAGGGCTCTTATGCGTAATGGTTATGGGCCTACTTTCAGCCCAGCAAAAAAAATGGTCTTTAGCCGAATGTGTTGAATATGCGGTAGAGAATAACATTAGTGTAGCGCAATTTGAACTTGATCTTCAAAATGTTAAGATAGAAAAGTCTGATGCTTTGGGTAATTTTTTACCAAATTTAAATGCACAAGCTACTGCCTCTAATAATATTGGTTTTTCAATTGTGCCAGGTACAAATGCTCCTACTACAGAGGCAACCTTTAGGTTAAATGGCGGCCTTAGTAGTAATATTACTTTGTTTGATGGGTTAAGAAATATTCATCGATTTAACAGAGCAAAATTAAATGCTATCGCTAGTCAATATAGGTTAGATGATTTAAAAGACGATATTCGACTAAGTGTTGCAAATGCTTACCTGCAAGTGCTTTCTAATAAAGAATCTTTAAAAGTAATTAGAGCACAATATGAGGTTATCAGACAAGACTTAAAGCGAACCAAAGAGCTTGTAGAATCGGGTGTTGTGGCTAAGGGAGATTTACTTGAAATAGAATCAACAGCTGCAGGTCAAGAGCAACAAATTGTAAATGGCGAAGGTTTGGTTTTATTATCAAGAATTGGGCTTGCTCAGTTATTACAAATTACAGACTATGAAAATTTTGATATTGTAGATGAGGCCTTCGAAATTCCGCCTTCAGATATTTTAAATAATTCGGCTAAAGATATTTTTGAAAAGGCCTTAAGTTTTCGCAATGATATTCAATTTTCAAAAGCTCAGGTAGCGCTTGCAGAGCAAGATTTAAAAATTAGTAAGGGCGCAATATTGCCCACACTATCTGGCTTTTTAAATTACAATCTTGGCTATTCAGACAGAAATCAAATTCCTGATCAAAACAACATGTTTTTTAAACCAAGTTTTACGGATCAACTTTGGATTTTTGATGGAATCTCTTATGGAGCTCAGTTAAATATACCTATTTTTAATGGGTGGAGTACTAAAAATAGTATTAAACGCTCTAGAATAAACGCTGAAAAAGCAAAGCTTCAATTTGAACAAGATAAGCTAGATCTAGAGTCTAGCATACAACAAGCTTATGTAGATGTTTCTGTTTTTAGGAAAACGTATGAGGCAGCCTTAAAAACACTCGAAGCAAGAAGATTAGCCTATCAATATTCAAAAGATCGTTTTGAGGTTGGGTTAATGAATGCTTTTGATTTTAGTCAAGCACAAGCTCGTGTAGATAACGCAGAGGCGGATATGATTCGAGCAAAATATAACTACATTTTTAGATTAAAGATTTTAGAATTCTATTTCGGAATACCAATAAAATTGAATTAAAAAGGATTTAACTAAACAAAGACCCTAAGGCTGTGAAAATTGCTTTAGGGTCTTTGTTTTTATGCTAGATTTTAGAATTATATTTGTTTCTATTATGGCTTTGATATTAAATTTAGAAACCGCAACCACTAATTGTTCTGTAAGTATTGCAAAAGATGGTAAAACATTGGCAATTAAAGAGCATGACACGCCTAATTATTCACATTCAGAACAATTACACGTTTTTATTGAAACGGTGTTAGCAGAAGCTGCTATTTCGCTTACTGAAATAGATGCTGTAGCTGTTAGTAAGGGGCCGGGGTCTTATACGGGTTTACGAATTGGTGTTTCTGCAGCAAAAGGACTATGTTTTTCTTTAGATATACCGTTAATTTCTATCTCAACCTTAAGAAGCATGGCAGCACAGGCAGATTTAAGTACTGCACGTTATATAATTCCGCTCTTAGATGCACGCCGTATGGAGGTATATTCGAGAGTGTTTGATGCAAGGTTGAAGGAGGTTAGAGAAACTAGAGCCGAAATTATAGATGTGCAGTCGTTTGAAAAATATACAAATAGTGGCAAGGTGCTTTTAATGGGTAGTGGTGCGGCAAAATGTAAAGAGCTTCTCACCCATGAAAATCTCAGCTATAACCTTGATGTCGTTCCTTCAGCGAGTCAGATGTCAAAAATTTCTTTTGAGAAATATCTGTCAAGTGATTTTCAAGATCTAGCTTATTTTGAACCATATTATTTAAAAGATTTTATGATTCAGACTAAAAAAAAGAAAACAAGGTAAATTTTAATACTGCAATTACTGTTGGTGGTGCAGTAAGCTATTGATTGTATCGGTCTCGTTTTTAGGCAAATTGCAAGACCCGAATTTGCAGACATATATTAGCGTTTTTTTGGGTTGATATTTGTTTTTAAGAAGTTCTAAGCTACTTTTTTTTGATGTGCCAGCTAAAACTGTGTTAGGTAAATATCTTGATCTTATGCGCTTTGCTTTTTTCTGATACTGGTCTCCAATAATTGCAATTTCGTAAAAATCCTCCGTAGCAAACAAGTTTAACTCTAGCCAATTTGCATAATTTTGCCCATTTTTTTCGAAGTTTTCTTGCACATTTTTTAACATTTGCAATGCTATTTCTTTGTAGTTCGATTTAGGAAAGTACTTTGAAAGTTTAAATAAGTTTTTAGCCATAATAGAGTTTGATGCGGGTACTACATTGTCTGCAGTTTCAATAGTTCTTCTTATAATAAAAGGATCTTTATTTGATGTGAAAAAGAACATGCTGCTATTGGTATCATAATAATGATTTTGGCAATATATGGTTAAGCTAAGAGCTTTAGAAAGCCATTGCTCATTAAATGTAACTTCATAAAGGGCGATAAAGGCTTCAATAACCGAGGCGTAATCCTCCAAAAATCCATTTATAGTGCTTGTTCCATTTTTATGGTTATGAAAAAGTCCACCATCAGGTTTACTTAAATTTTTTAAAATGAAATCTGCATTTTTTAAGGCAAGTTCTAAGTATGCCGGGTTATCTAAATAGCGATACGCATCAATTAAACCTTTTAACATAAGTCCGTTCCACCCTGTGAGTATCTTGTCATCTAATCGTGGTCGTTTTCTTTTGCTTCGTTCTTTAGCTAAAAGGTATTTTGCTTTTTCAATAACTACCTTTAATTCTGCTGTGGTAATTGCATGTTTTTTGGCAATAGTGTCATCTGAAGCATCTCGTATTAGAACATAATTACCATTTTCCCAACTACCATAGCTGTTAATGTTATAATAGTCTTTAAAAATGGGATAAATATCTTCTAAAATAGTTTTTAATTCTTCTGCTTGCCAAACATAAAATGCACCCTCCTCTAAAACCCCGTCTTTATTAAAACTGTCGGCATCTATAGAAGCGTAAAAACCATAAGAGTTATTCATTAGCTCAGTTTCTATAAAAGTAATGGTTTGTTCAACCGTAGTTTTGTAAAGTTCATTTTGTGTTGCTGCATATGCTTGTGCATAGAGACTTACCAGTTGCCCATTGTCATAAAGCATTTTTTCGAAATGAGGCACGTGCCATTTGGTATCTACTGAATATCTAGAAAACCCACCTCCAACTTGATCAAAAATTCCACCCCAAGCCATTTTGGTGAGCGTGGTATTTACGTACTCATAAATTTCTGTATCATTTTTAGCGGTACTGTAATGAAGTAAAAAACTAAGATTTACGGGCATCATAAATTTAGGAGCTCTTTTGTAGCCTCCTAAAAAAGTGTCAAAGTAGCGCGACCATTCTTTAACCGACAACTTTAGTTGATCTGAAGTAAGTACGTTAAAATCTCGCTTATTTTCAACAAGGTTGATCGACTTAATACCATTCGCTAGATTTTGAGCATAACCTTCTGGTTTTGATGGCTCTTTTATGTAGAGATTAGACAACTGTTCTAAAACCTGAATCCATTGCTGCTTTTTTACGTATGTTGCTCCCCAGAAAGGTTTGCCATCAGGTAGAGCAACTATATTTAGTGGCCATCCGCCGCTGCCAGACATCATTTGTAAAGCATCCATATAAATATGATCTATGTCTGGTCGTTCTTCTCTATCAACTTTAATGCAAATAAAATTAGCATTCATTACTGCTGCTACTTCTTCATCTTCGAAGCATTCGTGTTCCATTACATGGCACCAATGACAAGCCGCATAGCCAATACTAATAAGTAAAGGTTTGTTTTCTTGTTTAGCCCTTAGCAATAGGGCATCACTCCATGCTTGCCAATGCACTGGGTTATGTGCATGTTGTAATAGATAAGGGCTAGTTTCTTTTATAAGTGTATTCGTAAAAGTTTGTGACATTGGATCTGGTTTTTAAGCAATATTTTAATGAAAGTAGAAAAAGAACTTAAGAAATGGCTTTACAAACGGGGCAAGGTTAATGTAAAGAGAATTTGTAGCATAAAAAAGCTTCTCGCTTAAACGAGAAGCTTTGAAACTAATGTTGCAATATTTATTTTAATTTGAAAATAGCCATCAGGCTAACCTAAATATGGTTTGTTTTTCTTTAGTTAATATAAGGGTTTAAGTAAGGTGGGGCTAACCGTTTAGCGCAACTACCTCATTTATTTTATCGCCCATCATATTTTTAAGCATAGTTTCGATACCATTTTTTAAGGTGAATGTTGACGAAGGACATCCGCTACAGGCTCCCTGCAAAATAACATTAACAGTTTTGCTTTTTGCTTCGTACGATTTAAAAAGAATATTGCCACCATCACTTGCTACGGCAGGTTTAACGTACTCCTCTAAAATATCTATAATTTGAAGCGAAGTATCATCGAGCGATACTTTTGGTTGCTCTTCTTGCTGCGGAGCTTCTGGCTTGTTTTGAGGGTCTATATCTATAGAAACCACATCGTTGCCATCTGTTATGAAATTTCTAATAAGCTCACGCAATTCCATCGTTATGTCGTCCCATTCTGCAACGTCATATTTGGTGATTGATACATAATTTTGATCAAAAAATACTTGCTTTACAAAAGGAAATTGAAATAGGGCTTTAGCTAAATCAGAATCTTTAGCTTCATCTATATTTTTAAATTCAAAGGTAGCTGGTACAATCTTTCTACTAGCTACAAATTTCATTGTTGACGGATTTGGTGTTACTTCGGCATAAACCGTAACCGCAACTTTTTTAGATTTTTCTTCAATTACAATAGGCTCCCCTGCATTTAAGTACTCTACCAATTGTTGAGCTACTTCATCTTTTACGTCATTCCATTCAACAATATCAAATCGCTCTAAACCAATAAAATTTCCAGAGATATATACAGTTTTAATAAATGGCAGATAGAATAATTGTTGCGCTAAAGGAGAGTTTTTAGCTTCGTCAATATTTTTGAATTCATAATTCGCACCTGTTGTTATAAAATGGTTCGTTTCAAATTTAAGTATAGTGGGGTTAGTTGTTTCAACAACAGTAATTGAGTACTCCTTCATTGTAATTAATTTTAGACAAAAATACAAAGTAAATTTCTAAGCTAGCTTTTAAATTATAGTGCTAGTAAGCTATTCGATAAATATTTTTGGTTTACGCATCAAAAATATAAAGCCAAAACCCAGATCTTAGCTAAAATTAAAAGCTTTTTACAATCAATATTCGTTTTTGATGTACAGCTTAGCAATAAATACTATTGTTTAATTTAATACGTTTATCCTATATTAGTCGCATAACCTTGAAGTCGAAGTCTCTATAATGAAGCAGCTTATTCTATTGGTATTTTCATTTTTTGTGTTCACATTTCAATCGGTAGCCCAAGAAGGAATACCGGTTTATTTTGATTATTTAGCAGATAATTATTATTTGGTATATCCATCTATGGCGGGTATTTCACAAGGAGGTAAAATTCGAGGTACTGCGCGCCAACAATGGTTTAGTGTTGACGAGGCACCAAGTCTTCAAACCTTAAATGTAAATTTTAGAATAGGCGATTCTAATAGTGGAGTTGGTGCAATAGTATTTAATGATGCAAATGGCTATCATGCCCTTTCTGGGGTAAAACTCACCTATGCGCATCATATAAAAATAGGTGGTGATGCGCGCTATTTAAACCAATTTTCTTTCGGTTTAAGTCCAAGCTACTTGCAAAGTAGCTTAGATGAGAGTGATTTTCGTTCTGTCAATTTTGACCCAGCCCTTGTAGGAAGTAAAATTAGTGAGGGATATTTTAATTTAGATATTGGGTTTTCTTATAGCAAGATGGAGTTTTATGCACATGCCGCTATTTTGAATGTGCTTGGCTCTGACCGAAATTTGTACCGTTTTGGAAGGTCTGATCCTGATAATCTTCCGGTTATTGATGATGCTAGAAAATTTTTGGTGTCTACGGGTTATATTTTTGGTAGAAACGATTGGCAGATAGAACCTTCAATGCTTTTTCAATTATCGCAATTTAAGTACCAAAGGGTTAGAGATGCTGATGCAGTTTCTAACGCCGAAAAAACATTAGATTTCAATATTAAAGTGTATAAAGATGTTCCTTTTGGAAGAATTTGGGGGGGAATATCGTACCGTAGAAGTTTTGAAGGAGCACAGTTTCAAACCGCTAACGGTTTTGGTGAGCAAAAATTACAGTTAATTACACCTATCATAGGTGCCAATTTTAAGAACTTCTTGGTCTCCTACAACTACTCATATCAAACAGGTGATATACGTTTTGCTGATGGCGGTTTTCATCAAATTACTTTAGGGTATAATTTTGGTCAAGCAGAAAGAAAGTATGATTGCTATTGCCCTGCATCACAGTAAGATATCAATAAAGTAAAGCCTCATTGTCATCTATAAACTTAGTATTCTTGTAGGGGCTAAATTTTAATTTTTTCTTTAGGATTTACTGAATAGCTAAATTTACATCTAATTTTTGGGCAGTTCCTATTTTTTCAAAATTCAATCAGCAACTTTTATTTGGTTTTGCATCTTTGCTATTTAAAAATTTCTTCACAATAATTTTTAAACTAGGTCAAGAAAAAGAGTAAGCAATTACTGATGAGATTAATTTGGATCATCAATAAATTTTAAGTGCTACTCAGTTTAAAGAGAATCAAACGCCTGTTTTTGGTGTTTAGGTTTTAAGAGCTAAGGCCGCACGTGCAAGTGTAAATTCGCTAAATAATTAAAAATTAATTTTTAATTAGGAGCTAGAGTTATAGTTAAAAGGTATACTTCTTTACATTCTTTAGTTTAAAGTTTAAATGTGTACAAAAAAAAGAAACTTATTTCTGGCAGGTTTTATAAAAGCAACATCTAGGCACTTAGCATAATTTTGAAAGCTAGTAGTTTCAGCACCAATTTAGTTGCAGATAAAACTTAAAATAAAGAGGCATCAGCGGGTCTTCTTACATTGTATTAAGAAAAGCTGAATTAAGAGGCGAAGTCTTTTCTCAAAAGAAGTTATGGTTTTAGTCTTTAAGAAAAAGATTTGCTGGCTTATTTTTTAATTCTTAGCTTTTGACTAAACTTATAACTTTTTTAACTGCGTAATTATGATAATAAAAACCGTAAACGGTAAATCTCCGAAAATTGGTGCTGATTGCTTTATTGCTGAAAATGCTACAATAGTGGGTGATGTTGAAATGGGCAGTCAGTGTAGTATTTGGTTTAATGCCGTACTGCGGGGCGATGTTCATTACATAAAACTTGGAAATAAGGTGAATATACAAGATGGTGCCGTAGTGCATTGCACCTATTTGAAATCTCCAACAACCATTGGCAACAATGTTTCTATAGGGCATAATGCCATCGTTCATGGTTGCACTATCAAAGATAATGTGTTAATTGGTATGGGTAGTATTGTAATGGACGATTGCATTATTGAGAGTAATAGTATCATTGCAGCTGGGGCCGTGGTAACCAAAGGCACTCATGTTTCTGAGGGAACTGTTTTTGCAGGTATGCCAGCCAAAAAATTAAAAGATATAAGTATTGATTTAAGTTCAGGAGAAATAGATCGTATTGCAGATAATTATATTAAATACGCTAGTTGGTTTAAATAAAAGTTCCGAACTCATTTTAGTGTTTGCTGGTGGCTCATCTTGCACTTGAATTTTATATCCTTATTTTTGTTGCTTAAAATAAAAAGAATGAACGCATATATATTTCCTGGACAAGGAGCTCAATTTGTTGGTATGGGCTTAGAACTTTATGAAAATCATAAAGTGGCGCAAGAATTATTTGAAGAGGCTAATACTATTTTGGGCTTTCGTATAACTGATATCATGTTCGAGGGCACCCCCGAAGAACTAAAACAAACTAAGGTTACGCAGCCTGCAATTTTTTTACATTCTGTAATATTGAGCAAGGTTATGGGTGACGCATTCAAACCAGACATGGTTGCAGGGCATTCGCTTGGTGAGTTCTCAGCTTTGGTAGCGAATGGAGTTCTAAATTTTAGAGACGGATTAATATTGGTTTCTAAGCGTGCTTTGGCCATGCAAAAAGCCTGCGAATTAAAACCAAGTACTATGGCAGCTGTTTTAGGTTTGTCAGATGAGGTAGTAGAGCAAATTTGTGATGAGACTGAAGGCATAGTGGTAGCAGCGAACTATAACTGTCCGGGTCAGTTAGTTATTTCTGGTGATGTAGAAGCCATTGAGAAGGCTTGTATAAAAATGAA
The DNA here is from genome assembly GCA_947486785.1 of uncultured Flavobacteriaceae bacterium. Taxonomy (GTDB): domain Bacteria; phylum Bacteroidota; class Bacteroidia; order Flavobacteriales; family Flavobacteriaceae; genus Maribacter_C. The sequence goes on from CANKUU010000013.1 coordinate 87,934, forward strand.
AGAAGCTGGGGCAAGAAGGGCGTTAGTGCTTCCGGTAGGTGGTGCATTTCACTCTCCGCTAATGGAGCCTGCTCGTGAAGAACTAGCAATAGCCATTGAAAATACGGTGTTTTCTATCCCAAATTGTCCTATTTATCAAAATGTAGCTACTACAGCAGTCACTAATCCTAATCAAATTAAAGAAAACTTACGCGTTCAATTGACAGCACCTGTGAAATGGACACAAAGTGTGCAGCATATGGTTCAAGATGGTGCAACACTGTTTACAGAAGTGGGTCCAGGAAAGGTTTTGCAAGGCCTGGTAAGAAAAATAAATAAAGATTCGAAAACCACCTCAGCTATTCTTCCGTAAATACGTTAAACGATAAATTTTGTCATTCGTCTTTAAAAATTATAATTAATTGTCTATTTCAGACGAATGATTGTTTTTTTTGTAATATTGGCTTCCTTGTTTTTGGTTAGAATAGCCCATTTTACCTATTACAAGTTCGTTTTAATGCAACGAGTTACATATGAAAATAGTAGTTGAGAACAACATATTTTTTTTAAAAATCAGCAGTTTTATAAAACTCCTTTTGATGGCAGGGGTTCTGTTGTCGAGTACTATTATTTTTGCACAGGGTCAAGGTCCTGAAATTTCTATCGATTCAGATGGTCAAAGCGCAGTTGAAGGAAGCTCGCAAGCATCAAACACATTACAATTTACAATAAAGCGCACCAATCAGCTGGCTAACAATAGCGAAGTTTTTTATAAAATTTCAGGTACGGCAAAACGAGATACTGATTATATGGCGCCGTCAGCAACAGGTTCTGTTATTTTATCGTCATCTGTACAGAAGACCACCATTACTATTAATAACTTTATTGACGATAATTTAGTAGAAGGTGATGAGACTATTATTGTAACACTTACTAATGTTTCTGGTGCTGGTACAATAAGCACAAATATGAATGAGGTAACTTTAACTATTGAAGACAATGACCAAGCATTTGTATCTTTCGATTTGGGTTCACCATTGTTTGTAGATAAGGTTACTGAAGGTACCAATGATGGTGTGTTTAGATTGGTTTCCAAAGATGCAGCTGGTAATATAGTTGAAAATGCTCTTGGCGAAACAGTCGAGATTAGCTTTGAGGTAGTTTCAACAAGTACAGCAACAGGGCCAGGTACTGACGATGGAACTAATGATTTTAATTTACAAAATAATGATGTGTGGGATGGGGGCTCAAACTTTTTATACCCAAATGAAGTCTCTTTTCGACATGCCAATGTAATGGCATATGCTGATACCAGAACTGAGGGCAATGAAACTATAACCTTAAGGTTATTAAGCACCAGTAACCCCTTGTATAAAATAAGTGCTACAAATAATGTAGCTACCGTAACCATACAAGACCCTCCTTGTAATGCAGGCAGTACAAAGCCAGCTTTAAACAATGATGAAACAGAGTTCTGTGGTACGGTTAACGTTAGTTTAGATGATTATACGGATACCCAAGTGCCTGCCGGTTCCGAACTTCGCTGGAGCACAAATTCTAATCCAGCTGAAGTTGACGATTGGATTCCTAAAACAGGCAATAGTCAAATAAATGAAGCAGGTACTTATTTTGCTTTCTTTTTTGATGAGGCGAGTAACTGTTTTAGCCCAGTTTCTAATTCATTAACGATTACTGTAGACACGCCAGCCACGGCAGGTAATGGTTCTAGTACAACAGCTTGCAGCCAAAGTGAGGATCCTACTGATGTTACTAGTATAGATTTAGATGATTTGTTAATGAATAATGTTAGCCCCGGAAACTGGGGTTTTAAATCGGGTCCACAGATCTTGAGTCAAGATCCAAATAACGTAGTAAATTTTCAAGGAGTACAAGCGGGTAATTATATTTTTAGTTATACGACAAGTCCTACAGGACCATGTCCTAGTGATGTAGCTGAATTTACTATTACAGTAGCGGACTGTAGGCCTCCACCGTGCCCTGCTGGCACTAATGCGCCGTTGTTGGCTGCCGGAAGGGCTACAACTGCTTGTGATGCATTTGAATTTACTTTTAATCAGTATACCAATAGTACAGCTCCAGCAGGTACTGAATTGACCTGGAGTACTGATTCAGACCTTTCAAACATAAATGCACATTTAACACCTCAACAAGCAAATCAGATACCTACTTTAGCCGGATCTTATTATGGCTTTTTTTACGACGCAGTAAATGAATGTGCAAGTCCTGCACTAAGAATAGACCTTGTACTTAATGAATCACCTAGATTAGATAGTTCGGCAGGTGCATTGCGCTGCGGCCCAGGAACAGTTAATTTAACGGCAACGGCGAGCGGTGGTACAGGTGATAACCCCACAATTAGATGGTACGATACTGAATCAAGCACTACTATTATTGGCACAGGTTCTAGTTTTACAACTCCAAGGTTAACAGCAACAAGATCATTTTGGGTTGTAGCCTTCTCAAATGATTGTGAAAGTGAACGAGTAGAAGTAATTGCATCCATAAGGCAGCAGCCATCAGCCGGAGTAGCTCAAAATAATGGAATGGCCTCGGCTTGTAGTGTAAAAAACAACGGTCCTACTATTATAGATCTTGATGATTTAATTACAGGTGAAGATGCTGGTACATGGGAGTTTATTAGTGGACCTCTACCAAGTTTGAATATTCCTGCAAATAGTATTATCGACTTTGAAAATCGTCCAGACGGTGAATATAACTTTAAATTTACCACATCAGGGGCACAGGCACCCTGTATGGATGTTTCTACAGAAATTACAATATCTATAAATGACTGTGATGTCGACAGCGATTTAGATGGTCTTTTTGATGGTACAGAAGCAAGTTTAGGCACGTTACCAAACAACCCCGATACAGATGGTGATGGTGTAAATGACGGAGAAGAGGTAGGCCCAGATATAGAGAACCCTATTGATACAGATGGTGATGGCATCATTGATGCACGTGAGTCTAATATTATCGATACCGATATGGATGGTGTTGTAGATGAGTTAGACCCCGGTAATGAAAATCCTTGTATACCTGATAACACTATTGGTCTTTGTGATACCGATGGAGACAATATTTCTGATGGTAATGAAATTGCTAATGGAAGCGACCCTATGGACCCTTGTAGTCCAAGTATAGAAGCCGAAGCTTGCGTAAACCCAACACCTATCGATTTAGAAGTAAAAAAAGAAGTTGATAACATTAATCCTGATTTTGGAGATGAGGTAAACTTTACAATTACCTTAAATAACCTCTCAAATAACAAAGCAAAGCGAATTGTGATTGAAGAATTGTTACAAAGTGGTTTTGCATATGTTGAGCATGAAGCATCATTAGGTAATTACGATCTTACTACAGGAGAATGGAATATTTTTGAAATCGAACCCACCAGTTCAGCTACTTTGATGATTAAGGCGACTATTGTCGAAGGTGAAAGCTCGTATACTAATACAGCAAGACTAATAAGCTCTTTTCCAGTTGATACCACAGAAGAGAATAATAGCGAAACAGTTGAATTTACTTTTGAACGCCCTGAGAATATTAACTTGGTTTTAGAGAAAAAAGTGAGTTTAGGTGTACAAAAACAAAAATTAAAGTCTGTTACAGGGCTTATAAATTCTATTTCAAACCGACTAGATGTTATTTACTATTTAAAGGTGATTAATAAATCGCAGCAAAATGAAGTTTCCAATATTCAGGTGCAAGATGTATTTAGTAATGTTGACGGAGTAGATTACGAATTGGTAGACGCAGAAGTACCCAGCGGGAGTAGTTTTAATTCAGAAACAGGTACTTGGACCATTACAGAACCCTTAAATGTAGATGATGAAATTGAGCTTTCATTTCGTATTGCATTTATGGGTGTGGGTACAGTTACCAATACGGCAACCATAGTAAGTTCATCGCCAAGAGAAAGCCTTGAGATTGAGCAAGATGAAGATAGCAAGTCTATGGCAGAGGTAGTTATTACGTCTAGAAATATAGTAGATGTTGGTATTTTATACAATCAGTTTTCGCCAAATAACGATGGTCTTAATGATATTTTAAAACTCAATTTAATAAGAGTCAATGCAGACGGTACCGAAGAGTACGTAACTGTATTGTATGATATTCAGATTTTTAATAGATACGGGCATCTAATTTTTGATGCTAAAGCTCAAAGTTCACAAAATATTTGGAATGGTTCTTGGAACGGAAAAGATGCACCTGACGGCACTTACTATTATAACATGAATCTTCAGATTGATGGGGAGGAAGGAGTTAGAACTCAAAAAGGCTGGATTCAGTTAATACGATAGAAATGACAATGATTGATCGAATACATAAGTTAACGAGCATTCGTTTTACCTATCTTTTTATAACAATGCTCTTTTCTTTTTATTTTTTAAATGCGCAAAATGAACCGCAGTACACCCAATATATGTATAATATAGGTAGCTTTAACCCAGCCTATGTAGGTACTACAGAAACGCCGGAAATAATAGGAGCGTATAGAGCCCAATGGATAGATTTAGAAGGTGCACCAAGAAATATACGATTGGGTGCCAATTTTCCTTTTTCAAATGAAAAAATGGGTGCTGGTTTAAATATCGTAAATAATCAACTAGGGCCTACTACACAGACCTTCATTGATTTAGCCTATTCTTATCAATTTAAGGTTTCTGAAAACACCAAGCTTTCTTTTGGGGTAGATGTTGGTGGTTCTTTTTTAAATGTTGATTTTTCAAAAGGAAATTTTGAAAACCCCGGAGAATCATTTGATAGGGCTAATATTAAAAATTTCTATTTTAGTATTGGAGCAGGTCTCTTTTTATATGGTGATAATAAATGGTACTTTGGAGCTTCTATACCAAATTTTTTAGGGGATAGTGTGTACAATGATGATGTAGCTAAAATTATAGAAGGAGATATGCAAGTTAATTTAATTGGTGGTTATGTATTTGATATAAATGAAACTTTGAAATTTAAACCAGCCTTTTTAATTAATGCTATTGATGGCGCGCCAGTAACGGCAAATTTATCTGCAAATTTTTTAGTGAATGATCGACTTACCTTAGGCGCTTCATATAGAGTTGGAAATGCAATTAGCGGTTTGGCAGGTTTTCAAATTACAAACAGCACCTTCGCAGGTTACTCCTATGATTATAATACGAACCCTCTTAGTAATTTTACTTTTGGATCGCATGAAGTTGTTCTGAAGTTTTATTTAGGTCGAACCGGAAGTATTTCAAAAAAATCCAAGAACAAAAAGCTGAAGGGCAAACCAAAACAGATAGATACACCACGGTTTTTTTAAAGAGAGTATATCCATATGCGAACAAATACTATAATATTACTTTTATTTTCTTTACCATTTATCTCGTTTTCTCAAGATATAAAATCTAAAGCTGACAAATACTTTTATAGTTACAATTACGAACAGGCCATTTCTGAATACAAAAAAGATATGGCAAAAGGTGAGTTAATTTCAAATCATCAGCTCTTAAATTTAGCCGATTCATATTTTAGCCTAGGTAACTTTGAAAAGGCTTCAAAAATATATGTAGATATTAATAATAAAGACACTATTCTAAGTAATCACCGCTTTAATAAGATGCTTCAAAGCTTAGCGAAATCTACAGAGATTAATCGGGTGAAAGGATTTCTAAATTCAAGAAAGAATGAATTGCCTAGCGAGCTTTTAGAGCATGCAAATTTTAATTATCAACTTTATGAATTAGAGGGTGATACGGCTAATAAATTTAAAATTTTCAATTTAAAAAGTAATAGTCCACAGTCCGATTTTTCGCCTGCCTTTTATAAAGAAAAGTTACTTTTTAGTAGTGGGCGAGGATCTAAAAGTAAAAAGACTTCTGCTGCTTCCGGAGAGGCTTATTACGATATTTTTATTGGGCGAATTACTGCTAATGGTGATGTGTTAAACCCGAATATTTTTAAGGGTATGCCAAATTCTAAGTATCACAAGACTACCCCTTACTACTCAGAAGAGTCTGGTGAAATTTTCTACGTTTTATCAAATACAGAAGATGGTGAGCTTTCTTTTGATGATAAAGGTAAAAATGCACTTGCGATGGGTTTGGTTGACAAAAATGGCTCTTTTTCTTTTTTATTACGAGACTTAAGCACATCATTTTATTATCCTTACTTTGACGATGCAAAGAATCGTTTGTACTTTGCTGCCAATTTTAAAGATGGTTATGGCGGTACTGATTTGTACTATGTTTCTATTAATAACGGGCAAATTACTTCTGAGCCTATAAATTTAGGCCCAATGATTAATACGCCAGGTAATGAAATTGCTCCTTATTTTTTGGGAAATGAATTTTATTTTTCTTCGGATGTCTTTTACGGACTGGGAGGAATGGATATTTATAAATCTACTTTAGGAGACGATACCACCTTTAGTATACCTGTAAACTTAGGGTCAGGTATAAACACGTCGAAAGATGAATTTGGATTTATACTAAAGCAAGCAAAGGACGGCACTTATACAGGGTATTTCGCCTCTAACAGAAGCCGAGGTAAAGGTAAAGATGATATTTATGGCTTTACGACCAGCGGATTAATAGGACCTAAAACTTTAATTGTTAAGGGAGAAGTACACGAGCCTAAATATCAACAGGGCATACCAGATGCAATAGTTAAAGTTCTTGACACTAGTGGCAAAATAATAAAAGAAATTGCTACCAAGAGCGATGGTACCTTTAGAGTTGAAATTATGTGGAGAGAAGACCTAACTATTAAGATAGAAAAAAGAGGGTATTCATCATTCCATAAATCTTTTGAGGGCGAAAGCCTAAAAGAGTTAAAAAAAGAACCGCTTAGTGTACAATTGTTATCTTTTGATGACGTGGTAGCTGAAAAGGAAGGAAAGCAAGTAATTGCCGTAGACAAATTCTTTTTTGCAAGAGGTAAGAGTAACCTTACCCCAAGTATTTGTAGTGAGTTAGATAAAATTGTGGAAGTGGTACAAAATTTTTCTCAATTGCAATTTCAAATTGAAACGCATACTAACAGCCGCGGATCCACTAGAACAAACAAAGCTATTTCTCAAAAAAGAGCAAATGCAATGCGAGATTATTTAGTGCAAAAAGGAGTGCCTAGATCAAATATAACTGGGGCCATTGGTTATGGAGAGGAGAAAATTAAGAACAAATGTAAGAATGGCGTTTATTGTTTAGATTTTTTACACAAACAAAATGAAAGAACGTTGTTTGTTATTCAAAATTATAAACAGTTGAGTACGGTTAAATAGAGGAAAATAGAAGAAATATTAGTAAATATTTTACCTTTCGAAATTCGGTAGTTCTACCACGTAAGAATCCACAGATTTGCCATCTTCAGTTCCGCTCCAGTCCGAACCAAACAAAACTCTGGTGCCTGAGGGGCTTATAACCGCATGAGGCTCACCCCAATACCCAAATTCATCTACGTCTGCCCGGTGATGACCAATTCGATATATTTTTATATCTCCTTTTTGAACTCTAGCAACTATAAGTTCTTGATCTAGTAATTTTTGTCCATCTTTTTCAAAGCCTACAAATGAAGCTGCTATCCATCCCGGATTTTTATGCGCTACTGCTGAAATATGGGTTCCACTTTTAGCATAGTCATATCCAAGTTGTTCGCTAATTATGGGAAAACATGCACCTGTTTCTAGCTCATGGGCTATTATGTTTCCTGCACATCCGCCTTGTGGCCCTGCATCAAAAGCAACCGTAAAATAAGCATCTTGTCCACCCGCTAGTTTACCTAAACAAGAGTGCTCAGTTTTTTTCTCATTAAGTGCAACAGAGAAAGTACCATTCGAGTTATATACATTTTTGTTGTGATAAAAAAAGTCGCCACTAGCACTTGGCATTGGGGCTAGAAAATTTACGTCATCAAGTTCAAATTCTACTAATGATTTTGTTGAGATATTGTATGAAAAAGCTTTGTTATTATCACATCTAAAGCCGATAGTATCAGAATTCCAAGACATCATTTGTACGTCATTGCCAGAGCTAATATCACCATTGCAGGCGGCTATAGTTCGTAAATTAACAATTGCGCTTTTTGTTTTAGTACTAAGCTCATATTTAATGAAATCACTACTAATAGCGTCAACATAGAAAAAAATATCTGGATCATCAAAATCCCAATAGATTTGCTCTATATCATCGGGTCTAATGTCGTCTAAATTTCTAATAAAGGTATAGTCCATTCCATTTAAAAGCTGGTGTATTCCATCTGATTGGTTATAAAGGATAAGATAGGTCTCATCTGCATTCCATGCCTGAATGGTGCTGTACATCGGTTTAATTACGTTACCGTCACCTGCATCAGTTATTCGACGAATAGTTGTACCAAAAGATGGGTCTGTAACGGTGTTTAAATATTCTGGTTTTTCAAGATTTTGCATTGGATGCGCACTTAGGTCGTTGGCTATTAATTCAATAATTTCACCTTCTGTATCACCAGTAGAAGAACCATCTTCAATATCTGGCTCAGCGCCATCTTCAATTTCATTTGGTAAGTCGTTGGTATCACTATTACAATTTAAGAAAAGAGTTACCACGAATGTTTGTAATAAAACAACGATTAGAAATTTTGTTTTCATTTTAGTAGCGGTTTGTACAACAAATTGCTAACGTTTTAAATGCTAAAAAGTTGCTTTAATGTTATGAAATTAAAGTACTTCGCCTAAAAAAATTATAAATAATTTTCTATTTTTCAACCGTTTTTAAGTAGATAAAATTTCAAGATATAAATAATATATTGAGAAAAAGCTTAAAAAAGCGATTCCCGCATAAGTGAGGTACTGCAGCCATTTTTTTGGTCTGTATTTTTCTGGTAAATCTTCACTCATCACATTTTTAAGGTTCATAAATCCAATAATTGGTGCAACCACAAAAGATACAAACGTAGCAAAAGATACTAACTGCCCCATATTAGCGGAAAATAAAGAGATAACCATAAAATTGATTAATGCTAGCAGTATTATGAATAAGCCGAAAACCTCTTTTTTTGTTCGAATCTTAATTTTTGGCATTAGTAAAGTTATAGTATCAAGACTTACACGTGCTATGGCATCATGTGCAGACATGCAGGTGCTAAACATGGTAGAGAATGCAGCTATGGCTATAAATATATAGGCCCAAGACCCAATGTGTGTAGTAAATAATTGAACAACTTGGTCTGCAAATACAACACCTTTTCCACTAAGTTCAATACCGGTACCATAAAGGGTCATAGCGCCGATAATTAAAAAAAATATTGCAAGTATAGCGGTCATAAAATAACCAAGGTTAAATTCTTGAAGTGATTCTTTTAAAGTGGGTTTTGTTTTTTGATTTTTCCATTTTTCAATGCTCCATAAACTTACCCAGCTTGATGCTTCAACCGTGGTAGGCATCCATCCCATTAAACTTATAAGAAATAATATGCCCATCTCGTTAAATATCGGAGGTGGAGTAAAGTTTGGTACTGGGGCAACCTGACCTTTAAAAAGTACTAATGCGGTTGTAATTAGTAAGGCAAAAAATAGTATAGAAATAATAAATTTTAATGATTTTTCAAGAAAACGATAATGCCCGATAATTAATAGGGTGCTTATTACAAAAAAAAGTCCCAAAGCAACTGGCGCTAGTGCTAATTCTAGTTTAAAAAGGTTAATAAAAAGACCCGCAGTTACGGTATACAACGCAGCTAAAATAGTGAATGTGCTAACTAGTGTAATTAATGCATAGAACCAGAGCCAAGTTCTACCTCTATTTAGATAGCCTTCAATAAGTGTTTTGTTGGTTACGTTAGTGTATCGAACTCCAAACTCAAAAAAAGGATATTTAAATACGTTTGCCAGAATTATAGGTATAACCATCAGCCAACCGAATTGGGCACCTGCTTTTGTTGATAAGACCAAATGGGAAGTGCCAATTGCCATGCTTGCAAATAACAATCCGGGTCCTAAATTTTTAATTAGATTTTTAAATATTGTCATAATATTAATATTACTAACTAAAGTATATTTTTAAAGTACTTACTTTATAATAATACGTTCACCATAAAATTTAGGCTTCGTTTTAAAGAGTAGGTCGATAAAAACTTTTACACGAGCTAGATACTCGCGGGCATGTATTTTGAGGCCAAAATTACCCTTTACATCTTTTGCATTAAAACCTATTGCGTCTAACCCTTTTTTATTTGCAAGGTAAATAGCCCTTTGATTATGAAATTTTTGAGAAATAATAGTTACTTTACTTAATCCAAAAACTTCTTTGGCTCGAACCATAGAATCTAGGGTTCTGAACCCTGCAAAGTCTAAAAATATTTTATCTTTCGGAATTCCTCCTGCTATCAAATCGGCCTTAATAGTTTTAGGTTCATTGTAGTATTTCGTTGCATTATCGCCACTCACTAAAACATAGCTAATTTTTTTTGCTTTGAATAGTTTTAGAGTAGCGTTAATACGAAAAGAATAATAAACATTGGGTTGGCCGCCAACTAGTTTTTTAGCTGTTCCTAAAATTAGACCTACTTCATTTTTAGGAACATCCTCTAATGTTGAAAAAGTTTTTCCTTCTGCCGCCCAATTTACAGTAAAATTACAGACTAAAATTAAAATCAGCGGGGCAAGTAAAATGGCAAGAAATATTCTAAATATTTTTTTTTTCATAGTAGTACCCTACAATTAATATAAAGGTAGTTAAATGTCTATTTCTTTCATCTTATTTTTGAAAATTACTTTTTTAAGTTGTCAATGGTTTTTAAAAATAAATAGCCTTAAACAATTGTCTTAGTTGTTGTAGCAAGACGGTTTATGTCGTTTTATGACGATAAAATTTATATTTAAGGCTTATAAACACTTCATTTGGGTTTAAATATTTTGTCCCTTTTAATAAGCGATAATCAAATTTAGTTCTATTTGATTTATCTCTTCGGTATTCAGCGATTATACTTATCAGAAGAAATTAATTTTAATTTGGTGCTCAAAAATAAATGGCACTTTAATTCTGAATAGCGATGAAGACAAAATATAAATTTTACTCTCGTTTTATTAAAACCATTGCCATTTTACTTTTGGCAATGCAATTTATATCTTGTGTCAATACGCGAAAGGCCACTTATTTTAATAATGTTGGAGATGTTAGTTTTCCTGAAATTTTTAAAAGTGGAGAACCTGTTTTGCAAAAAAATGATATTCTTAGTATTTCGGTAAGCAGCCTTAACCCCGAGGCTGCTAAGATTTTTAATTCTACGAACCTTATAGCAACACAAACATCGTCTTCATCGGGTACTACTACTCAGGCGTCTGGGTACCTTATCGACAAAGAAGGTGTTATAAGATTTCCAATGTTAGGCGAAATTAAGGCTGCAGAGATCACAAAAAAGGAACTTCGTGAAAAAATAACAGAACAGTTAAAACGTAAAAAATTACTACTTGATCCTGTTGTAGATATTAGGTATTTAAATTATCGAGTATCAGTTTTGGGTGAGGTTAAAAACCCTTCTGTGTTAACCATTCCAAATGAAAAGGTTACTATTTTAGAGGCGCTTGGCCTTGCGGGTGATTTAACTATTTATGCTAAGCGAGATAATGTACTCTTAATTAGAACAGAAGATGGGGTAAAAAAAACACGGCGTATTGACTTAACAAGTGGTGAAATATTTTCTTCACCTTATTATTACTTAAAATCTAACGATGTTATTTACGTTCAGCCAAATAAATCAAAGGTTGCGAGTTCGGGCAGAGCTATACAATGGTTGCCTGTAATTATTAGTGCCTTATCTCTTGTTATCGTTGTAATCAACAGTAAATAAATAGCTACTAAAAATATTATACTGTGAGCAATAACCGACAAAAATCACATGCGCCAGAAAACCTTTTTGGCTTATTATTAGAGAAATTTATGCCTTTTTGGCCTTATTTAATTATGCTATTTCTCTTTTGTGGAGCATTAGCTTGGGGTTATTTAAAAGTGGCTACTCCAAGTTATGAAGTAAGTGCTAAATTAATCATCAAGGATGAGGGCAAAGGGGTAGATGGCTCAAAGATTATTGAGTCTATGAATCCTTTTGATTCAAAAAAAATTGTAGAAAATGAAATACAAGTCATTCAATCTAAAGAAATAATTAGACGTGCCGTAGACAGTTTGATGCTTTATGCCTCTTTTTATGAAGATAGATCATTTAAGCCTATCTCGGCATACAATACATCACCCATTAACATAAAAATTGAAAACCCTGAGCGTATTTCTCTACCAACAAAAGAACATGCCAAATATTATTTTTCATACCAAAAGGAAACCAATTCGGTTCTTATGGATAATAAATTATACGCGTTAAACATTCGGCATAATTTTGACTTTGGAAGTTTAACCTTTATTAAAAATGAAAATCAGGTTGCAGAAAGTAAAGATCAGCTTTATTTTGAATTGATTCATCCTGATATAATTACAAGTTATATTTCTAAAAATTTAATCGTAGTGCCAACAGATAAGCTATCTACTGTGGTTATCTTAGGTTATGTTGATGAGCTGCGTACTAGGGGTGAAGATATTCTTAATGCCATTATACAAAGTTATATAGATATAGGGTTTGAAGATCGAGAGAAACTTGCAAAAAACACTTTGGTTTTTATTGAGGATCGTATTATACAAGTTGAAAAAGAACTTAACAGATTAGAAGATGAGATTGAAAAATATACCTCAGAAGAAGGTGCCATTAATTTAAGCGAACAAGGTCGTTTGTATTTGCAAGATGCAGGTGATAATAATCGAAAAATTGCCGATCTAAATTTACAAATAACTTTGTTGAGGCGGGTAGAATCTTATGTTTTATCAAAAAATAATCAAGGTGGCATTGTTCCGTCAATAGCGGGTATAGATAACCCTGTTCTTACAGACCTACTTCAAAAACTGTATGACAAGGAAATAGAATACGCTAGACTACAAAAAACTACAGCCCAGAACAATCCTATTCTTTTATCTCTTGCAGATGAGATAGCCCGTATTCGACCTAGTATTTTGGAGAATATTAAAAATCAAAAATCTAATCTGCGAGCAAGTTTACGCAATTTTAATACTTATTCGGGCAAGTTTGACTCCGTATTAAAGGGAATACCCCAAAAAGAAAGAGCCTTATTAGAAATAAAGCGAAGTGAATCTATAAAGAAAGAATTGTTTTCATTTTTACTTCAAAAAAGAGAAGAAACTGCTTTGGCCCATGCCCCAAATGAAGGAGATACAAAAGTGATTGAAAAAGCCTCAGCTAGCATAACACCTAGCAATCCAAAAGCTTTGAAAACCTATGGAATTGCATTTTTTATTGCAGTAGGTATTTGGATTTCAGCTATTGTGATTACTGAAATGCTAAATAAAAATGTGCTTTTTAGATCAGAAATTGAAGATCTTACTAATCTTCCTATCTTAGGCGAACTATCTTTTTCAAAAATCACCTCTAAAAATAGAATGGTGACCCCTAAGGATATTGTTTTAACCGAGCAGTTACGTAACTTAAGTGCAAGACTAGGGTTGTATAATAGAAAGTTTACTAAAAAGATAATTCTTATAACTTCAAATATAGCAGGTGAAGGTAAAAGTTATGTTAGTAGAAACCTTGCAATTAGTATTGCTCAGAGCGGAAAACGTGTAGCACTTATTGATTTAGATTTTAGAAACCCTCAGCTTACTAGGCTTTTTAAGCTAACGGGTAGCGATGGTGTTATTGATTATTTAGAAGGTAATTGTTCTTTTAAGAATATTCAAAATCAATTTAAATTTGAGGAAAATTTTCATGTAATCCCTGCAGGAGCTATAGGAGGTGATTATACAAAAACTCTTTTAAATGGAGCGATTGAAAAGCTTTTTGAGCAGTTGTCTAGTAACTTTGACATGGTTGTAATAGATTCTGCTCCAATTGGTTTAGTGTCTGATGTAAACCTGCTTGCAGAGTTTAGTGATATAAAACTACTAGTAATACGACACGGCTATACCCCTAAGAAAATAATACAGCGCTTCGAACAGAATGAGCAAACTGAACTTTTAGAGCACATGAGTATCGTTTTTAATGGTATAAAGAAAAGAGGTTTTTCAAAAAAAAATAGTACGCATGGCTATGGTTATAGTTAAACAAACAGTTATTAAATAACTTAGAAGTATACATAAACCTGTTACTACTAAATTGTATTTAAAATATGAATTTATATAAGTAGTAAAAGTAATGAAATTGGTAAATCAATGAGTAGATACCTAAAAGCAGTTAAACATCTTTGGAACAATTTTTTTAGTGAGGGGCATGAAAGAAGTATTAAAGCAAAAAAAAATATACTTGGACTTTTACTATTAAAAGGAGGTAGTATTGCAATTGGTTTTTTTTTGGTTCCTTTAACCATAGATTATATTAATTCAACACGATATGGTATTTGGCTAACTTTAAGTAGCATTGTTGCGTGGTTAAGTTATTTTGATATTGGTTTTGGCCATGGATTGCGAAATAAATTTACCGAAGCCTTAGCTAAAGGAAATGATCAAGAGGCTAAAATTTATGTGAGCACAACATACTTTTCATTAGCCGCTATACTGGCTGTAATTATACTTGTTTTTTTTGCTATAAATCCTTTTTTGAATTGGAGTACTATCTTAAACAGTCCACAATCGATGCAGGCAGAGTTAAGCACTCTGGCGCTAATGATATTCGTTTTTTTTTGTCTGCAATTTGTATTTCAATTAATTACTACGGTATTAACAGCGAACCATCAGCCTGCAAAAGCTTCTTTATTACATCTTTTAGGCAGTTTAATTTCTTTAGTTATAATTTGTATTCTAACAAAAACTACGTCAGGTAATTTGTTGTATTTAGGAGTAGCGCTCGGGTTAACACCGCTTTTAGTAATGCTTGTTGCTAACCTATGGTTTTATAAAGGCACGTATAAAAAATTTGCTCCTTCAATTCGCTTTTTTAGATTAAAATATGTGAAACAACTGATGAATTTAGGGGGGCAGTTTTTTGTGATAAATATTTCGGTGCTGCTCATGTTAAGTACCGATAATATTGTAATTACTCAGATTTTGGGCCCCGATCAAGTAACTGTTTTTACAGCGGCGTATAAATTATTTACAGGAATTTCAATGATTTATATGCTCATTATTACCCCATTATGGAGCGCCTATACCGACGCATATACAAAAGGTGATTATGATTGGATTAGAAAAAGTCTAAAAATGACTCGAAAGATTTGGCTGGCCCTATCGGGCTTAACACTTGTTGTTTTGTGTATTTCTCCGTGGTTTTATAAAGTATGGTTAGGAGATTTAGTAAAGGTTCCTTTTGAACTATCTGTAGCAATGAGCACCTATGTAATAGGATATATTTGGCTTAATATTTACACGTTTGTTTTAAATGGTATGGGTAAAATTAGAGTACAGTTATATGTGTCTATCGTTGCTAGTATTTTATACATCCCGTTAGTAATATTTTTTGGTAAGCTATGGGGCTTAGTTGGTATTACTGGTATAAGTACTTTCTTTTTTTTAGTTACAGGAGTAATTTATGCGTATCAAGTTAATATTTTGGTGAATAAACAAGCTACTGGAATTTGGAATAAGTAGTTTTAAAAGTAAGAATTTTTTAAAACAGGGTAGTCTATGACAGACAAGTTTACATATGTTCAGGCAAAAAATATTAATATTTTTTTGGTGGGCTACGTTTTGTATAGTTTCGCCTTTGTTTTTAACCGAACAAGTCCATCATACCTATTTATTATTGGCAATGAATTCCTTTGTTTTTTAGGCGCAATTATGGTTACTTTTTCTTTACTATTTACCATTCGTTCTAAAAATACGGCAAATCCTTTTGTGAAGATTATAGTAGCCTTACTCCTAATTTGGTTTTATATAGTAGCAGTAAGAAGTATGAAGGTCGAATTCGATTTTTTTAAGCGGATGCTGTTTGGCGGAGAATCTTCGTTAATGTCATATTTTGTTCCGTTGGTAGTCTTAATACCAGATAAATTACAATTTTTAAAGAAATCGATGACCGCAGTAGTGGTTTTAGGCATGTTTTATTTTTTGTTTCTTGTGCTTTTTAAAGACAATATATTTAAGTTTTATGGTAATTCGGTAACAAGTGAGAGGTATGTTTTTGAATATTGCGCCAAATGGTTAAGTGTATGTAGTGGCTTTTTAATATTAACATTTTCTTACCATTCTAAAAAGATTAAACTATTTGCCGTTGCTGTTGTAGTTGCAATGTTGTTAGTTGCTATTTTTAGAGCCAGAAGAGCACTAATATTTATGTCATTAGTTCCATCTCTGATGGCAATTGTCATTTATATTGCTAGGTCGCGATATAGACTGTTAGCCATTGTAGGCTTTGTTTTTTTGAGTGTAGGAGTTACCTTTTTTAGCATAGAAGCTTATCAAAGTGATAAAGGAGGAATGTTTTCGAACCTTCAATCTCGAATAACTCAAGATTCTAGGTCTGGGGTAGAAGAATGTTTGATAAACGACTTAACGTTTACTGATTGGATTATAGGACGAGGTTTTGATGGGCGTTATTTTTGTCCAAATGTGGATGAAAACTATGAGGTAGTTGGGTATAGGTTAATGATTGAAACGGACTATTTAATGATTATTCTTAAAAATGGTACCATCTATTTAGTATTGCTGCTAATGGTATTAATTCCGGCTGTTTTTAAGGGTGTATTTCAGTCACAAAATATATTATCAAAAGCAGCAGGTTGTTGGATATTGTTTTGGATAATTTGCCTTTATCCGGCAAATGTTTTTGGTTTTTCAATGAATTATTTATTGGTATGGTTGTCGGTTGGCATCTGCTACTCAAACAAAATACGCAATTTTCCAGATGAGGTGCTTAAAGATTATTTTTTAAATGGCAATCGACAGGCGCACCTTAATAATTAACTAATTTACTAAGCTATAAGAATGTCATCACAAAAAATATTAATACTTAATCAGCCCTTTGATAATAATACTGGAGGGGGTATTACCTTATCCAATCTTTTCGCTAATTCGAAAAAAGAGGACTTAGCAGTAGCATGTTCAGGATATTTGTTAACTTCAGAAACGGATGCCTCTCGATGCGATAATTATTATCAGTTAGGTTCTAAAGAGCGACAATGGGTGTTTCCATTTAATCTTGTAGCTAGAACCTACTACTCTGGGCCTGTAGAACTTGACAAAAGCTCCAAAGAAAATATTGTTGTCATAAAATCGAAACTCAGAGTCAAATTAATTATTAATTATTTAATTCCGATTCTCGATTATTTTGGATTTTCTCACTTTTTTACCAAGTCTAAACTTTCACAAGAGTTTTGTAATTGGGTAACAGAATTTAACCCAAAAGTTGTTTACGCTCAAGCGACCACTCGAGAAGAACTTCTTTTTTGTATCGCATTTAAAAAACGTTTTAATATACCTATGGTTTTTCATATGATGGATGATTGGCCTACTATGGTGGGTATTAAAGGTTTTTGTCGCACTTATTGGGAAAATAAAATTAATAACGAGTTTCGGCAATTATTTTCGCTCACAGAAGTCGCATTAAGCATTAGCGACTATATGGCAGAAGCTTATAAAGTTAGATACGGTAAAGAGTTTTTAACTTTTCATAATTCGATTAATATTGATTTTTGGAGAAAAAAACAGCGAAAAAAATATCAACTTTCAGATAGCCCAAGAATTCTTTATGCGGGCAGGGTTGGTTTAGGTATTGATGAGTCATTAAAAAATATTGCAATGGCAATTAAACATATTAATGACGAACTCGGTAGTGATGTTAAATTTTCATTACAAGTAAAAGAAAGACCCGATTGGGCAGCTGATTTTTCATGTGTAGTTCATAATCATTTTGTAGAATATGAGGAGTTGCCACATGTTTTTGCTGCGGCAGATCTTTTAATTTTACCCTACGATTTTAGCATAGAGTCAATAAGTTTTATAAAGTATTCTATGCCTACCAAAGCACCAGAATACATGGCAAGCGGAACACCAATTATTATTTTTGCACCAGAAGATACGGCTATAGTTAAGTACGCGAAAAGATTTAACTGGGCAAAGGTTGTGCAAGAGAATTCTATTGATGAATTGGTTAGCGTACTTAAAGAATTGTTAAATGATGAATTAGAAAGAAAAGAAATTGCACAAAATGCAGTTCGTATAGCGGAGAAAAATCATGATTCAGAAAGCGTAGCTGCCCAGTTTGATGAGGTACTTAATTCAGCGATATCAAAGCTGGTTTAGCGTAACTCTTTGTTATATATAAGCAACAAATTGTATGATTAAGATTTACTTTTATCCTAAAATTATATTAAAACCAAGCGATGTTAAAAATTCATATATAACAGATTTTGAAGAAGCTATTGGTTTGCATCATATTGTAATTAATAAAGAGGCGAATACAAAAGGGGTGCTTGATTTTTTTAGCTATATAGCTAAAACTGATATTTATCTGTTTAATTGGATAGAGGATATACCTAGGCGCAAAAAAGGAAAACTTCAAGTATTTTTTTTTATGCTATTTCTGACATTGCTTAAAATGCAAAATAAAAAGATCATTTGGGTTTTGCATAACAAGTATTCGCATAATCTATCAAGAAATAGGTGGACCGATTTCATGTTTAAAACCATGTTTAAAAATGCCGATTTGATTCTTACACATTCTAAAGAAGGAGTTGAACTTGGTAAACAAAAATATTCAAAATATGCTCATAAAATTAAATATGAGATTCATCCTGTTAAATCAATAATAGCGAGTAAAAATGCATCAAAAAAGTATGATTTCTTATTTTGGGGAAGTATTCATCCCTACAAAGATATTGTCAAATTTTTAGAATTTATTAAAACCCACGATAGTATTAAAGACCCAAAGATTTTGATTATTGGGCGTTGTTTTGACGAAAGGTATAAACAATTATTATATGAGAGCTTAAGTGCCAATATGATTTTTGAAGATAAATTTTATGAAATGAAAGAGATAGCCGAATTTGCTGCACAATCAAAATTTATTTTATTTACCTATGGTGCTGACTCTGTTTTAAGCTCGGGTGCACTTATGGATTCACTTCGAATGAATACACAAATTATAGGCCCTAATCATGGCGCTTTTAAAGACTTAAGTTACCTGCCAAGCGTGCATGTGTTCGATACTTATGAAGAAATTATAAGAATTTACCAGAATAGTACTACTGATATACCGATAAATGACCAAGAATTAGTTCAATTTTTTGAAGAAAATAGTTGGTCCAAATTTGCCAAAAAAATTGAAAAACATACAGCTGAACTACTTTTAAAAAGTAGCTAAACCTACAGTGATTTAAAGAATGTATGATACTGAAAAAGGCTGCCCTTTTTTTGTTGTAATTAGAAACGTTTAAAATATTTTTTATTTGATATTTGTATTTAATTGTACATCTACAGGTTTTCTTAAATCTAAGCTAAAATGCCTTTTTAGATTGTTGTAAATGTTCACAGCTTCATGGGTCATTTTTAAGCAATATCTGTGTTTTTAATGGTTTGTTTTAGGGCATATGCGTTTTAAAGAGTTCTGTTAATTAGTTTTGGCGTTTACGATTTCATAGGGGTCTTATTATTCTGTAATGCTCATTGTTACTCCATTGTGTTCTGCAAACTTGTTGTATTTAGGATTACAATTTTAAAAACCTTAATCAGAATGATGGATGAGTTTTTGTTTTGGGTATTTTCTGTTTTTAACAACCATAGTGAGCGCATCCCCTCAAAGCGATGTTTTCATGATTATCTAATTTGTATCCCATTATTTGCTTAGAATAGGCGTTTGTTACTAGTGCAAGGTAGTTATGTCCGTTTTCAGTTTTGATATGTGTAATATCACTTACCCAAAGTTACTCAGGTCGAGTAGAACTTGTTAATCGAATAAGTTAAACATATGCTTAGAGTTTGTTGTTTTAATATAGTTTTTAGATTTAGGTACTAATAATATATTGAGTCTTAAAAAGCGGTAGAATTTGTTTCTACCTATTTTAATATTAGCATTAATAAAGTCTTGTTTTAGCTCTCTATACATTTTAATTTCGCCGGTTTTAGAGACTACTTTTTTACGATAGTTTTTGACCATTGTAATGAGTTTTTGACGATCTATTTTTCGCCAAAGGCCTTTTTGTGTTTTCATAAGTGACTATAATTAATGGTTTAATTTGTAGTCAACCTATTTCAGGAAAGTTGCTTTTCTTTAACTGTTTGGCAACAACCTAAATAAGTGCTCGTTTTAATGGCTTTTATTTTTGGTTGTGCTTAGTATGATTTAAATTAAATTCATTGATAGCATCTCTAAGTATTTCTAAAGCAGTATTCTTATCTCCAAATCCTTTCGATTCCATTTTATCTGGTCCCTTATAATTTGTAAACCACAATTTTATAATTTCTGAAATGCCTTTGTAATTTTTATTTAACTCAGTCATGTCATTAACATGATATAATGGAGAATTATCTGAAACAGCGATTAATTTGTCATCCTGTTCTCCTCGGTCCATTAAATATAGAACCCCGATTATTTTACATTTAACTATACCGCCTCTTGTTGCAGGAGGTCCAAGAACAAGTATATCTAATGGGTCTCCATCTCCACCTTTTTCTTTGGAAAGTAACGTTTGTGGAATCATTCCATAGTTACCGGGATAACCTAAATAATTTACAATTCTTGGTGTATTATCAACCAATTCCCATTGTACTTGTCCAGTTGATTTGTTTAACTCCCATTTCTCTATTGTTCCTGATGGTATCTCAATTACTGCATTAACATCACCGTCTTCAAAGAGTGGTATTATATCTCTTAATAAATTAGGCTTACCCTTAATAACTTCTTGTGTACTGTCCGGTAAATTTGTTACTGCCTCAGATTTTGATCTATTACATGAGATGAGTATAAATATTAAAAAAACGTAAGTATTGAAGATGAGTTTTATGTTCATATTTTAAATATGTCTAGTCTTGAAATATGGCTACAGTTTAAAAATTGATTTTACGTTGATACTTTATATACCATATTGGGTGTATGATAGTCTAAAGATAAATGTAATCTTGTTTTGTTGTATAAATTAATTGTAGAATAATAACAATGATTTTTCTCAGTCCTACGAATATCTATTTTTTATTTTTAATGTTTGTGTGTATTGATTGTTAGAATACCGGATTCCTCCAACTGAATGATGAATAATTTGTTTAATGTCTTTAGTTTGATAAATAGCTTTCTCTAGTACAGTTATATAATTTTGCTACAATAATTAATAATAATATTGATTTTTTCATTAGTTCCAGTAATTAAAAAGTTCATTCAAATAATCTTTCGTTGAATTATTGCAAGGTCGTTATAAGTCGGTTTTTAATTGTAAAATCGTTTTGTTTCCCATCATTTCAGTTTCTATAGTTTTAGAGTAAAAATTGATAGCTCTTTTAAGATTCTCAATTTAACGATGTGTTTCAAAAAGTCCGTTAAATATTTTTTAATAAATCTTCAATCATGTCTAATTCAAATAATTTTTCAACGCTTTTGCACGAATCTCTCATTTTTTGTCTTACTTGATTGGCCTTTTCAGGTAAGTTTTGTCCAGAGTTTTCAAATGTGTATTTATCTGGCCATTGAGCATAGGCGATATAGGTTTGATTGTCTTTCATATGAAGTCTTGAACCCAAGCTGTTTTCATATTTATATATTAGCTCGGTCATTTCTTTCCAAGCTTCAATGAATTCTTCATTACGCTTTTCTTTTACTTTGAATTGATAAATAATAGTTCTCATTTTATGTAATGGTATAAAACGTTTTTGTGTGATTAGTGGCGTGTTTAAGAAACTAATTTAGCAAATAAACATCACGCATAAAATCTAAAAGGATTTTTATAGGTAGGCTTGCCTAGTAATGGATTATATACCTTGTTGTGTGTACTGATTTTCGGTATTCGTATTGATTTTCCACTTTATAATAATTTTTATTTCAGTTCAAATTAAAACTTTCCATTTATTAACTTTAGATTTTTTCATTATTTGGTTTCAATTCTCCACGGTGGATTTAATCTATTTTCGCCGCCATAAAATAAATTAGTTGATTTCCGTCCAAATCTTTTAATCTAGCTTCTCTCCATAACCAATTTTGGTCAATTGGTTCTTGGTCAAATTTAATTCCGCATTTCTTCGGTTTATTAACATATTAATCAAGATTTTTACACTCGAAGTAAACATAAATTCCGTCACCTTTTGGTAAAGATTCAGTTTGATGTATCGAAAATGTAGAATTTCCGTTTGGACATTCAAATGTTGCATAATTTGGCAATGATTTTACTATTAACTTTAAGCCTAATTTTTCATAAAATGGAATTGATTTTTCCAAGTTCAATGAAGAAACTGTTATTTGGTTTAAGTTCATATTTTAAATTTCAGCACGTTTTTTTTGCATAACCCACAATGGTTGCGCTATGATTAATAAGGAAATAAAAGTGCGCTTTTATTTCCGTTAAAGCAATTAGCTTAATCTTTTTGTTTTTTTTCTATTTTAAAAGCCAAATCTAAAAGATTTGGCGGTCACTATAAATATACTAAGACCTTGGTTTAGAGCCTGAAAACCGTATTAATTATAGCCATTGTTGGCAATAGTTATTCTACGTACAGTTGAAATTTACGTGCGTTACCATCTAGATTTATTGCAACAATTTCATATTCTCCGGTTCTAAGTGCAAGGTTAGTCGAATCCGATTTATTTTCAATTTCAACGATGTCCATTGGAACTGCCCTTGATATGTCCTCTCCTTTTTTATATGCCAGTACCATAACTGGAAATGAAATGTCAATATCATTTAATTGTAATTTTATGGCTTTGTTTTCATTTGAAAATAGCCAACTTGGTCTGCCATTTTCATAAGTGGTGTTTGGTTGTAAAACTGCTACATCAGAAAAGCTTTCTGCATATTTATATTTCATAGGATTACCATTGTCATCTATCAAAACTGTCGATTCTTTTAAGTTAAGTGCTTTCAACAAAGGATGATTAAATTCAGGCTTGCTCTTTTCAGAATAGTAAGCTTGATAAATGGTCAAAGGGTCAATGCCTGTAAAATCGGTTAATCTACCAGCCATAGCTTTGCCCCATGCGGGATAGTTGCCTTCCATGGCATGAGCAAACCCACAATGGATTAGGAATTTTTCATTTGGCTTTTGCTCTATTATTCGTTGAATATTTTGGGCCTGTTGAATTTCTCGTTCGGTACCGTTGGATTCGGTAGTATCTTCATATGAAAAAACTTCATAACCAATTTCCAAAGCCGTTCTAACTAAATCCCCAAATTGCGGGTCTTTAATGTAATGCCCTGTTTTTTGAATTGGATATTTTCGTCTATTTAATAACGAGTCTTTATCTTTTCCATTTGTCAAGGCTTCAAAGCCGATATTTTTATATCCATTATCGTAAAGTTTTTGAAGCAACGACTTTGTAAAAACACGATGTCTAGAACTATGATGTGCTTCATTTATTATCAGAACTTGACTTTGTTTAGCTTCTTCAATAATGTAATCGTTAGCGTTTACCTTTTTGTAAAGTCCATTTATTGAATCAATTTGAGATTGGGTGTAATTTTTTTCAGAAGTGCCCATCGCCAAATCCCAAGTAGCTAAGGCTTTTTTGTAATTCCCTTTTGTAGCATAATCAGCAGCTCCGATTTGATACTTAAATCCGCTTCCAAAATGCGAGTTTTCAGTTGTATCTGATAAAATTTTGTTTTCGATTTCTGAATCAAATAAGTATTCGGATTGAAAATCTATTTTTTCAAATATTCTTTTCTCTTGCTTACATGAAACAAAGATTGTGATTAATATCAATACTAAAATTCTTTTCATAACTTATTTCTAACTGTTTTGTGTTTGATATGTTACGTGGGTTGACACGAAATTTAGCAAATAAAAACCGAATGAAAAATCCGCGATGATTTTTATAACTGTTTGATAGGGGTCAAAACAATTTATTAATGATGCGCGTTGTTACCATTTCGTTGTTTTTCTTCAGATTTCTATTTTATTGAAATTCAGAATTTTAGTGGGAATTCTACCATTCTGATTTTCCTCATTTTCATAATCTTTCTTAATTCAGATTTTGAATAAATTTGGTCTGCAGTTTGTTCAATAAAATTTTTCAATTCGGATTAAGTGTGAAATTCAGCGTAAAATTCGGTTTTTTATAATCTTGGTGAAATCCGATTTTAAAAGAAACTTCCTATTGTAATAATCGCACAACTAGTTAAAAATAAAACACTAATTATTGTCAATAAATTACTTTGATTTTTTATTAAATAATTTATTCCGATGACTAAAAATACAATTTGTGCAATAAGAAATGGTATTATCAATATTTGACTAAAAACTCCAATTAATACAAAATCTATTTTATAAAAGTTAATCAGCCAAATCAGGACAAAATAAGATACAATCCTAAAATTCACAATTGTCAAGTTTTTATTTGTTATAAAGCGGTTCATCTTTTTGAATTTAAGTTCGGTTAAAATTATGTAGCCTTTATTCAGGACGAATCAAAATGTGCCACAACGTTTATGTATATGGTTTTTGCGTGTTTCAACTATCTATTTTAGTAAATAATTACCGACCATGAAAGTCCACGAGGACTTTCGCAAGTAAGCAAGAAACTAGCAATAAATTATATGTGGTATTGGCAAGAGTTTATATTTTAATGATTTAGAAAATCAATTAATTCAATTCCTTTGATATATCTATATTATATTGTTTTTCCAATGCTGTTAATAAAGCTTTTTCGTCACAAGGTGTATTTTTAACAGTCTCGTAAATCCACTTTTTAAGATTATCAAGACCCATTTTATCTTCTAGTTTTTTAAATAACAAATAAGACCCATAATATCTTGCCGGTTGATTCACATTATCTTCGGTCATATCTGCAGGGGTAATATTAAAAGTGGCTCCAGGTGGAGTCTTTCCAGTTTCATCAAAATATTTTTGTCCTTCTGGTGTTAGTTGTTTTCTAATTGTTTCTGGTAACACAATAACTCCTCCCCAAGTCTTTAAACTCAAACTACCATTTTCCTTTATCACTTTGTCATATTCTTTTTTACGCTTATTAACTACTTGTTCAAAAATGTTTGGTTTTAATTTTTTTGTTACTTTAGATTCTGACCAAACTGCTTGTCCTTCAATAAACCACCTTGGTGTATCATTACAGGTTGAAAATTGTTTTTGCCAAGCGTGAACTTGTTCATGAGCTATAAGATCATAAAGTCGTTGTTCAGCTTGTTGAGATAATTTTTCCGATTGATTAAATATTACCCACCTTGTTGTATTACTAACTGGAGCTAAATATGAAGTGTCTGAGACAATAGCGACATCTGCCCAATTCATTTTTTCTCCATCAGTGATATGAAATTTGAGAACTTCACGATAAATTGTATTTAAATGTGGAATCGCTTCTAAAGCAACCTTTTCATTTTTTTCGTCAAAATAGACCGTATATTCCAAATTTGCATCTGAGTCTTGAATCTGATAAGAAGCTAAATCGTTGTTTTGCGAATTTTGCTTAACGTAGGTGTATTCTTCTTGTCTACAAGATAATAGACTTAGGCAAACTAGTAAAAAAAGGTAATTTCTTTGTAATGGAATTATGTTTGTCATTTAGTTTTTATGTTATAGTTATTTTATATTAATGTGTTTGTAAATTAAATATTTCAAGACGGGTAATAATTGTTGCTGAAGGTCTTGTGTATGAACAGTAGCGGATTTATAGCTACTACTTTTCGGTAGGCAATATAATTAAATAAATGCAATAGCGGTTTGAGTGCAAACTCGAACCGCTATTGCTTATACACTTTGTTGCCAAACTTAGTTTTATTTTTTCTTTGCAATAAAATTGAAGATAAAATTACGTGCTTTGACACCACCCATGGTGGGGTTTCTATTTGTTAAGACTATAACTGTATATTTATCATCAATTATATCTAAAGTAGAAGCAACTCCAAGGGGTAAATTCTCCTCAAAATAGCCACCTGGATGCCCATAAATTTTACTATCTTCTATAAAATTCAGTTGAAACCCAAGTCCATAGTTTGCTTTTGATTGTTTAGTTTTCATTTCTTCAATGTCTGTTTGTTTGACAAGCTTATTTTTTCTTAAAGCTTGCGAAAATTTAAATAAATCATCGAGCGTTGAGTTGGTTCCCCCATCAGGTAAAGCAGACTGTGTATTAATCATATTTAAGGGCTCTAAAATTTTAGTTTTAACATATTTGTTATACGCCATTCCACTAACAGATTCAATAATTTTGCCCAATATGATAAAGCCTGAATTACTATATCTAAAATTACCATGACTTTCCAAAGAATCATTTTGTATTATTAAATGATAAAGTGTATCTAAATTATTTTGGTCTGATTCAGTAGTATAGTCCCAATAATTTCCGAGTCCACCTGTATGACTTAATAATTGTCTTACTGTTACACTATCTTTTAAAAACTGGTTTTCAATTTGTGGTAAGTAATCTCCCACTGAAGCATTTAAATGAACTTTATCTTGAGATTTGAGCATCATAATAGAAATAGCCGTGAACATTTTTGGCATAGATGCTAAACCTATCTCACTATCAACTGTATGCTTTTCTGAATGATTTAAATCTTTAAAACCGTATGCTTTTTTCAATAAAACGTTATCTCCGTCAGCTATAAGAACTGCACCATGTAAACTGTCTTTATGAGATAAGTTTTCTAAAAAGTTATCAATTTTACTGATTTCTATTAAGCCTTTGTCTTCTTTGCTGTTCTGATTGTTTTTAGTATTGCAACTACTAATAGTTGAAAAAACTATCCATAATACCACTAATTGTTTCATTTTGATGTATTTATTATTATCTTATTTAAGTGGTTAAAAAGTGTGTGTGTTTCTTTTTCGGTCATACCTTTTTGGGCGATTTCTCTATTTTTAGTAATCACAGGAATTGCTAAATCCAATAACTTTTTTCCTTTTGAGGTGATTTTTAAGTCTTTTTTTCTTCGGTCATTTTTGTTTTCTCCTCTTTCAATGAAATTTTCTTTAACTAATAGTTCTGTCATTCTTGTGATTGATGCAACGTCTTTAAACAATAATTCCGCTAATTCGACTTGACTTATTTCAGGGCTCTTTTTGATTTGTATCATTAGTAGGATTTGGTTTATCGTTATTTTGTATCCGAGTTTGTTTAAGTTTCCTTGTGCCATTACTCGGTATTGCTTTATTGCTTTTTCTATTTGGTAGAAGATTGTTTCTGATGGATTTTTGAGTTGCATAGATTTTTTTATTTGATGCAAATATAATTGATATATCAAATGAAATGTTAATTTTTTTATTTTTTTGTCCTCTATGTTTGGCAATGGTCTCCTATAGCCTTCCGTTCCGGGTTAAATTAGCGATTATTTTCGGTTTGGCACAGGCTTAAACAATTCCGAGTGGATTCGACTACGTCCGAATCCACTCGGAATTGCGGTTATAAATTGTTGCCAGTAGTTTTTCCCATTTTCTCAATCATATTCGCAAAGAATATTTTTTCTATATCTTTTAAGTTTGGTAATTCTTTGTCCTCAACTAAATACTCAAAGATTGAGTTACAGTAAAAATTTAAATATTTTCCAACTCAAAATCAGAGCGATTAGCTACGTTGATTAACATTCCATTTGCTAATAATATTGAGTTCGGAAGAATATTATTCTTTTTGAATTCAACCATTCTTTCGTTTTTCACTATTCTTAAAGCGTCCCAATATCCTTCATCAGCTTTTGGATGAACGAAAGATGAACCTAAATCATAGCCTAAACTGTATAGAAAAGAAAAGTCAATTTCCTTTGCGAAGTTCTCTATTTTAGGCTCAATCCATTGGTTTTTTTCTTTTTCAGAGCTTGATATTTTTTTACTTGTTCTTTACTATCAACTAAATATTCTTTAGTTTTTGGACTGTTAAATTCCGTGTTACTTCTCATTTTATTCCTCGACTCAAATGTTTTAATAAAAGACCAATCTTTAAATGTTTGATAAGAATTAGTTTTATGTAAATATTCAAGATAAAAATATCTTTCAATTAAAAGTCTGTATAGAGCCATTGTAGGCTTCCCCTTTTTGTAGGCTTCCCTAAAAATGTAGGCTTCGCTAAAAATAGGACATTATAAAATTCGAATTTACTAACTTTAAATTCAAACTGTCATTATGAAAAGCAGCAAGTTTAGCGAGAGTCAGATTATCAAGGCTCTCAAAGAAAATGAACAAGGAAGGTCTGTAGGAGATTTATCCAGAGAATTAGGTATTGATAAGAGCACGTTTTATTACTGGCGTAAGAAATACGGTGGTATGGAAAAACAAGAGCTTAAACGTCTTAAAGATTTAGAAGCAGAGAATCTTAGGCTCAAACAGATGTATGCAGATGTTAGTCTTGATAATAAGATGCTAAAGGATATACTGTCAAAAAAGTTTTAAGACCTTCCGACAAGAGAGTTCGCGTAAAGTATCTCATCAAAGAATATCTAGTACCTATTGTACGAGCCTGTAAAGTTGTTGGACTCACAAGGTCAATGTGGTACTACCAGAGTAAAAGGGATGACAGCAAAGTTATTGATAAGCTCAGTAAACTAGCAGAAGCCTATCCCACTCGTGGTTTTGATGAATATTATTATAAGATTCGTCGCGAAGGTCTAAAATGGAACAGAAAACGAGTCTTACGTGTTTATCGTGAGATGAAACTTAGTTTGAGACGTAAACACAAATAGCGTTTGGTTAAACGTATAAAGCAACCCTTAGAAGTTCCTACGGCACTCAATGAATGCTGGAGTATGGATTTTATGAGCGATGCGCTTACTGATGGTAGGAA